>NZ_JABFDJ010000039.1 GCF_013403925.1 Winogradskyella wichelsiae | reverse complement strand
TATTATAAATAGCCCCTACAACCGTTGTATTGGTTAAACTAGGTGATGAATTATCATAATTATAAATTCCGCCGCCATCACCACCACTAGCTGTGTTTTCTGTAATCGCTACATTAGTAAAACTAGGTGATGAACTCCAATTATAAATTCCGCCGCCATTATAAACAGCTGTATTCCCTGTAATCGCTACATTAGTAAAACTAGGTGATGAATTATCATAATTATAAATTCCGCCGCCATCATTATTAGCTGTATTATCTGTAATCGCTACATCAGTAAAACTAGGTGATGAAGTATTATTATAAATTCCGCCGCCATTACTAGCTGTATTCTCTGTAATCGCTACATTAGTTAAACTAGGTGATGAATTAAATTGATTAATAATTCCGCCGCCAAAAGATGCTGCTGTATTCCCTGTAATCGCTACATTAGTTAAACTAGGTGATGAATTAAATTGATTAATAATTCCGCCGCCAAAAGATGCTGCTGTATTCCCTGTAATCGCTACATTAGTTAAACTAGGTGATGAACTCCAATTATAAATTCCGCCGCCATTACTAGCTGTATTCCTTGTAATCGTTACATTAGTTAAACTAGGTGATGAATTATTATTATAAATTCCGCCGCCAGAAGATATATAAATAATACTATTATTTACCTGTATCGATGAAGAACCACTAGCATTACCTGCCGTGACTTTAAAACCATTTAATAAAGCACTCCCTAAACCTCCACTAGAAATCACCACGTGATAAGTATTATCACTAATATCATTTAACGTACCAATATCTCCACTTAGAATACTCGTATTAGTTGTAATACTTAAATCTCGGGCAGTTAAAGTAGTTTCTGTACCTGCAAAACCACCGTACAACTGCACATT
>NZ_JABFDJ010000038.1 GCF_013403925.1 Winogradskyella wichelsiae | reverse complement strand
CTAAACCGCTGAAAAAAAAATCTTTTGAACGTCTAAATATTAACCAAAAAGAGTCAACCTATATCAGTATAATACAAATTCGTGAAATCAAGAAAATTAGAAGTTTAAATTGATAATTTTGTATCTTTGATAAAAAGCTAATAAAATGGATTTACAAACAAGAAAACTGGAACTTATTCAAGAGTTTTTAAAGATTCAAAGTGAAGATGTTATTTCACGACTTGAAAAAATCCTTAGAAAAGAAAACAAGAATTTTGATAATGGTGATTTTAAACCAATGACAATTGAGGAATTTAATTCTCGAATTGACAAATCTATGGAAGATTCAATAAATGGTCGATTAATAGAATCTAGCGAATTAAAAGCCAAGATGGATAAATGGAATTAAAATTATTTTGGACTGATTTTTCTCAAAAAGAACTAGAAAAAATTTATCAATACCATCGAGAAAAAGCAGGAATTCGAATAGCAAAAAAACTCGTTAACGGTATTTATAACGAAACTATAAAATTACAAAGGCAACCGAAAATTGGACAAGCCGAAGAGCTTCTTAAAAATAGAAGTCAAGGGTTTAGATACCTTGTCTATAAAAACTATAAAGTCATTTATTGGATTAACAAGAACGAGAACAGAATTGAAATAAATGATGTTTTTGATACTCGCCAAAACCCAATAAAAATAGAACGAAAAAAATAAAAGCCAGTTGCCAACATCGTGTATAATTAATTGCTTGGTTCTTGACTACTTACGAAAATACTCTCGTATTTTCTATTCGGTTTTTATTTGCTAACTTACTCGCTTAACCACGCAACTAATCATACACAAACACGTTGTACCACATTAAAGAAATGAATTTTCCTGAAATAGGTTGACTAAAAATTAAGCAATTAATTACAGTCACTTATGAAAACACAAAATGAACACTG
>NZ_JABFDJ010000037.1 GCF_013403925.1 Winogradskyella wichelsiae | reverse complement strand
TACGCAGACTTAGGCGAAACAATTACGTATAATTTTACAGTAACTAATGAAGGCGAATTAGCAATCACGAGTGTGGTATTAACCGATGCCATGTTAGGTGGAGTAATCACGTTATCATCAGGAGATTTAAATAGTGATAATATATTAGATGTTGATGAGATTTGGTTATACACTTCAAATTATACCATACTTCAATCAGATATTGATGCAGGTATTGTAAGTAATCAAGCCACAGTAACCGGAACAAGTTCGGATGGATCTACATTAACAGATCTTTCAGATGATGATTCAGTTTTAGAAGATGACATTACAGAAACAGTAATGCCTCAAGAAAGTGGAATCGGAGTTATCAAAACATCAGTATTTAATGACGAAAATAATGATGGCTTCGCAGACTTAGGGGAAACAATCACGTATAATTTCAGCGTAATCAATGAAGGCGAATTAGCAATCACGAGTGTGGTATTAACCGATGCCATGTTAGGTGGAGTAATCACGTTATCATCAGGAGATTTAAATAGTGATAATATATTAGATGTTGATGAGATTTGGTTATACACTTCAAATTATACCATACTTCAATCAGATATTGATGCAGGTATTGTAAGTAATCAAGCCACAGTAACCGGAACAAGTTCGGATGGATCTACATTAACAGATCTTTCAGATGATGATTCAGTTTTAGAAGATGACATTACAGAAACGGTATTACCTCAAGAAAGCGGAATCGCAGTTATCAAAACATCAATATTTAATGATGAAAATACTGATGGCTTCGCAGACTTAGGGGAAACCATCACTTATAATTTCACCGTAACCAATGAAGGCGAATTAGCAATCACAAGTGTGGTATTAACCGATGCCATGTTAGGTGGAGTAATCACGTTATCATCAGGAGATTTAAATAGTGATAATATATTAGATGTTGATGAGATTTGGTTATACACTTCAAATTATACCATACTTCAATCAGATATTGATGCAGGTATTGTAAGTAATCAAGCCACAGTAACCGGAACAAGTTCGGATGGGTCTACATTAACAGATCTTTCAGATGATGATTCAGTTTTAGAAGATGACATTACAGAAACAGTAATGCCTCAAGAAAGTGGAATTGCAGTGATTAAAACATCAGTATTTAATGACGAAAATAATGATGGCTTCGCAGACTTAGGAGAAACCATCACGTATAATTTCACCGTAACCAATGAAGGCGAATTAGCAATCACAAGTGTGGTATTAACCGATGCCATGTTAGGTGGAGT
>NZ_JABFDJ010000036.1 GCF_013403925.1 Winogradskyella wichelsiae | reverse complement strand
TGAATTTTCCTGAAATAGGTTGACTAAAAATTAAGCAATTAATTACAGTCACTTATGAAAACACAAAATGAACACTGGCGAAAAAAAAGTTACCAAAAAGCCACTTTAGAGACCAAACTTTTAGTCGTTGACCAAATCTTAAATGGTCAGCTTTCAAACAACCAAGCTTCAAAAAAATACGATATCCCTCGAACAACCATTACCTATTGGTTAAGAAAATACAGTACTTTAGTACAACAAAATACGGGTATGAGTAAAAACGATGAAATTAAAAAGTTAAAGGAAAAGATTGAAGAACTTGAGTTTCAAAAAGACTTTCAACAAGACATTATAGCTGACATGGAACTTATTACAGGAGTCGATATGTCAAAAAAGTCATTACCCAAAACATTAGCAAAAGAGATAGAGTTAAAGAAAAAACAGCGTATAAAAGAAAATGGCTCTATGGATGTTTTGGGATATCTAAACAAGCCTTCTACAAAAGACTAAGAACTCAACAGAAAAAAGAAATAGATCATCAAAAAATGATTAAAATGGTCAAAGACTACCGTAAAAAAGTAGGCTCAAAAACTGGTGGTATTAAGCTACATAAAGAACTTAAACGAGAATTTATAAGCGCTGATATTAAAATTGGTAGAGACAAGTTCTATCGCTTCCTCAAACTAAATAACCTTTTAATTCCTAAAACAAAAAATTACATTACCACTACAAACTCAAACCATATGTACAAAAAATATAAAAACCTGGTAAAAGACCATGTCCCTACTCGTCCTGAACAACTTTGGGTCAGCGATATCACTTATATTAAAACACAATACGGTCATAATTATTTAGCCATTGTTACAGATGCTTATTCTAAGCAGATTATGGGATATAAACTCGACAACCATATGAGAACATCACTTTGCACAGATGCGCTCGCTATGGCTATTAAAAATAGAAAATATCCCAATCTAAAGCTTATCCATCATTCGGATAGAGGTTTCCAATACTGCAACCCCAAATACACACAGTTTGCTGAAGGTAATGGAATTACAATGAGTATGACTGAACAATACGATCCTTACGAAAATGCTGTTGCTGAACGCATTAATAGAACTCTTAAATATGAATATGGATTAAAACAAACCATTAAAAACACTGAATTAGCAAAAAAAATGACACAACAAGCCGTCTATATTTATAACAATTTAAGAACCCATTTTAGCCTGGATCTCAGAAAACCTACTGAAGTCCATCTGAATCCAAACATCAAATACAAATCCTATCGAAAAAATAATGTAAATTTACCTGAACTTACGATTTAAGAACTGACCTAGTTCAAACTATTTTTTGCCTTCTAAAC
>NZ_JABFDJ010000035.1 GCF_013403925.1 Winogradskyella wichelsiae | reverse complement strand
TTGTTCTATAACATAAGTTGCTGTATATGTTGCCGTTTCTCCTACTGCTAATAAACCTTCTGCACTTCCTGCATCTGCACTATTAAATGTTGGACCTGTTAATAAAGTTAAGGTGTTACCGTTAGCATCTACAAAGGTATCTGCGATAGCTACATTATCTAAACTTACGTTTCCTGTGTTTTCTACAGTTATCGTATAAGTCATTGTATCTCCTAAACTTAAGCCTGTTGGTAATACATCTGTTGTGATTGCCACCGTCTTAACAGCTTCTAGACTTGGTAATGCTACTATTGTTGTTACTGTGGCATCATCTTCTGTATTGCCATCAGCGTCATCGTCATCATCACTGGTATCATCAACTGTTGTTCCTGCTGGACTATCGCCTTCAGCTAAAACACTGTTGCTAAAACCTCCTGCGTCTATTGCAGCTTGTTCTATAACATAAGTTGCTGTATATGTTGCCGTTTCTCCTACTGTTAATAAACCTTCTGCACTTCCTGCATCTGCACTATTAAATGTTGGACCTGTTAATAAAGTTAAGGTGTTACCGTTAGCATCTACAAAGGTATCTGCGATAGCTACATTATCTAAACTTACGTTTCCTGTGTTTTCTACAGTTATCGTATAAGTCATTGTATCTCCTAAACTTAAGCCCGTTGGTAATACATCATTACTGATTACTACTGTTTTAACGGCTTCAATACTTGCTGATGCTGTAATTGTTGTTACTGTGGCATCATCTTCTGTATTGCCATCTGTATCATCGTCATCATCACTGGTATCATCAACTGTTGTTCCTGCTGGACTATCGCCTTCGGCTAAAACACTGTTACTAAAACCTCCTGCATCTATTGCATCTTGTTCTATAACATAAGTTGCTGTATATGTTGCCGTTTCTCCTACTGCTAATAAACCTTCTGCACTTCCTGCATCTGAACTATTAAATGTTGGACCTGTTAATAAAGTTAAGGTGTTACCGTTAGCATCTACAAAGGTATCTGCGATAGCTACATTATCTAAACTTACGTTTCCTGTGTTTTCTACAGTTATCGTATAAGTCATTGTATCTCCTAAACTTAAGCCTGTTGGTAATACATCTGTTGTGATTGCCACCGTCTTAACAGCTTCTAGACTTGGTAATGCTACTATTGTTGTTACTGTGGCATCATCTTCTGTATTGCCATCAGCGTCATCGTCATCATCACTGGTATCATCAACTGTTGTTCCTGCTGGACTATCGCCTTCAGCTAAAACACTGTTGCTAAAACCTCCTGCGTCTATTGCAGCTTGTTCTATAACATAAGTTGCTGTATATGTTGCCGTTTCTCCTACTGCTAATAAACCTTCTGCACT
>NZ_JABFDJ010000034.1 GCF_013403925.1 Winogradskyella wichelsiae | reverse complement strand
TTGTTCTTTCTAATTATATAGCTTAAATTTAGTGTTTTTATTAAAATGCTAACTTAAGCCGTGTATAATTAATTGCTAGGTTCTTCTCTACTTGCGAATATTCCTGCGGAATATTCACGGGTTCGTAAAAGTTTACTAATTTAGTTGCTTAACCACGCAACTAACCATACACAAACACGTTGTAAAACATTTGACCAAAACTATGGAAATAGATAAAACCGAACAATTACTGAATAAGTTTGACTATAAATTTGAAAAGAAAAACAACCAAATAATAGTCAAATTGGATTTAGCACAAAGAATTATAATTGACTTCTCAAACCCTGAAAAAATAAAAATAACTGACAGATTAGTTGGTTGGAATTTCCTAACAGGACTTATCGAAATGAGTATTAAAAATGCAACTATATATAATTTTATTGGAGCATTAGTTCTGACTATAATGTTTGTATACTTAGATTTAGAATACGATGGAATTAATCTGATTTTTTTCTTTTTAACTTTTATTCTTTGGGTAATTCTTTGGACAACGTTTTACTTGATTAAAGCAGAAAATATAAAACGGACATTAATGAGTTGGAATCAATAAAATTATACTGAATAAAAAACGTTTTACAACACCGTGTATAATTAATTGCTTTGTTCTTCTCTACTTGCGAATATTCCTGCGGAATATTCACGGGTTCGTAAAAGTTTGCTAACTTAGTTGCTGAACCACGCAACTAACCATACACAATCACGTTGTACAACATTTACCAAAAAAACTCATAATAGGATGAAAATAGAATTTAATGAATCGGAAAACTCAATCGAAATAAAAGATGGACTTAAAAACCAATATCTGATTTTAAAAATTTTAATGATATTGAATTTAGCAAACGCAATAATCCGAATATTTGGAAAACAAACAACTGAATATGGTTTTATTGAATATTTCTGGATTGGATTGGGAATTATTTCTTTAGTTGTTCTTTTTATGTTCGTATTTAAATTGTCAACAGCGGAGAAAATTTCAATCGTAGAAATAACGGAACTTGAAGAAAAAACAGTTTTCGGAAATAACAGATTCTCATTGAAACTGAAAAATGGAAAGAAAAGGAATTTAGGGAATTTTAAAGACCAATTTGAATTAGTAAAAGCACGTGAGTTATTTACTAAAATTGGAATAGCGAACTGATAAAAAAAACGTTGTACAACACCGTATAAAAATAATTGCGGTTTTAGTGCTTAATCAAAGGTCGTTGCGTGTTTGTAACGTCTGATTTTCCTTCGGAAAATCCTCGCATACAAACCCGCAACTATTCTTATACATAAACGTTGTAACCAATTTAAGAAATGAATTTTCCTGAAATAGGTTGACTAAAAATTAAGCAATTAATTACAGTCACTTATGAAAACACAAAATGAACACT
>NZ_JABFDJ010000033.1 GCF_013403925.1 Winogradskyella wichelsiae | reverse complement strand
ATAATCTGTTTTTAGTCCTGCGTTGTTGCTAATCAGACACGCATTTTACGTTCAGCTTGGAAATCCTGCGTTATATTTTTAATATCGAGGAAACTTGTCAAATTCCAGTTCTTATGTTAAATTAATTATATGATTATTCTAGTTTAGTTCCGCAAGAAATTAAAATTTTCGACTCCATTTTTTCTGATTTTACTTACTTAAAAGTCAAAAAAAAAAATCGCGAAAAAGAAACTAGGCTTTTTTATTACGATGAAGTTATTTTCTAACCGTAATTTTTCGTTCTGCTTGTAATTCCTGCGTTGTGATTTTCATTCTAACGTTCGGAAATCCAATTTTATTTTTATTCTTAAAATTCAGAGTTGTATAAGTTCCAATTTAGAGTTGGATTTTGCCGCACACGCATTGCTGCCAACGTGTTTGTGTATGATTAGTTGCGTGGTTTAGCAACTAAATTAGTAAACTTTTACGAACCTGAGAATATTCCGAAGGAATATTCCAGATGAGCACTTACAAAGCAATTAATTATACACGGTGTTGTGTGTAGGCTTTTTTTTATTCCACTCAATTATTTTCAGTTTCAGCTATCAGTTTTGTTATTTTCGGTTGTAAAATCCAAACTCCAATTATTAAAAATAAAGTTAATATTAAATTTACTAAATAGTCAGAAAACTTCACTTCTCTTTTCAGTTCAATTATTGCAAGTGTTTTGCAAGAAAAAACTATTGTTTGAAAGAATGCAAAAAACATATAGAGTGTAATCGGCATTAGTAAAATCGTTTGAGTATTAAATTCCGGTTGAGTATTTTCAACAGTTTGTTCAGGCGAAAGTAAAAATGAGACGATTAATAAAATCGGAAATAAAATTATGTTAATTTTAAATAGTTTCGTGTCCAAAGTCGGAAGTTTTAGATATTCCAATTTTTCTTGTCCATAAATTCCAATAGCATAAGTCCAAATAAGAAAAGTAATTAGACCTATAAATCTGATAATTTCCTGCAAAGGACTTGGTGATGACCAAGCAGCAGTCAGAACTATCAGAATAAATAGTTGCCAATGTTTAAATTTCAAGATTTTTTTCATTCGTTAGTTCTGATTTTTAGCTTACACACAACGTTTACGTATAAGAATAGTGCGTAGTTTGTGTGCGAGGATTTTCCGAAGGAAAATCAGATGCATGCAAACACGCATTTAGTCTTGATTAGGTACTAAATTACGCATTATTTTTATACAATGTTAGCGCACGTTGTTATGTTTTTCTCACAAGAGTATTTAAATATGATTTTTAAGGAACAAAGAAAAGTCCGAAGCAACAGTTGCGTATTGTTTCGCAAGAGTCAGAATTTTTTAAACACAAGAGTTAAGTCAGTTGCGCGTAAACTTTACGTATTGCTTTGTCAGAAGTCGGTTTAATTTTTTATTTAATTTTAGTTTGCGAGAGTAAAATCAGGCTTAGGTAACAGTTGCGTTTTGATTTGTCAAAAATCAATTGAGTAAGTTTTAGGAATTGTTTTTAAAATACGTTGAGAAGGTTTATTATTTTTTTTGAGCTGAGTGAGCAATGTGCGCTAACGTGTTTGTGTATGCTTAGTTGCGTGGCTTGGCAACTAAGTTAGCAAACATTTACGAACCCGTGAATATTCCGCAGGAATATTCGCAAGTAGGCAAGAACCAAGCAATTAATTATACACGGTGTTGG
>NZ_JABFDJ010000032.1 GCF_013403925.1 Winogradskyella wichelsiae | reverse complement strand
CGAAAAAATAATGTAAATTTACCTGAACTTACGATTTAAGAACTGACCTAGTTCAAACTATTTTTTGCCTTCTAAACGGCTGAAAAAAAAATCTTTTGAACGTCTAAATATTAACCAAAAAGAGTCAACCTATATCAGTATAATACAAAAACCGATAACGAATGAAAAGTATTTATGATACATTAAAAGAAAATCCCGAATTGGTTACATTTTTTTTAGCTACTTCATTTACTGCTATCGGATTTATAGCTAAAACTTTTATAGATACTTTTTTAGAGAATAAGAGATACAGGAAAGAAATAAAAAAAACATATTGGACAGAAAAATTAGAGGCGGCAAAAAAAACATCTGAATTCTATTATGAACAATTGGAACTAATAGGACTTATGATTCATCAAATTGACATACAAATAGAACAAGGTTTTTTCGGTCCTCTTTCGGAATCCACTCAGTCGACAATAGACAAAATAGCTGAACGAACTTTAAACCCAAAGTCTTTAGAGCATCATCATATTCATATGTTCTACGATATTGACACATCATACTTTGACAAACTGAATACCGAAACCTACAAGATTTTTCAAGAAATGGAAAGAATAGATTTTAAAGAATCTGACTCTGACGAGATTTTCAGGAAAAAAATAGGCAAATACAAAGAGTTTTTACTTCAAATGAAACAGAAACACGAAGAGAAAAAAATAAAATATAAAGAGCATTTGAAAGAAATAAGAAATGATTTAAACGAATTTGCAAAATAACGTGGTACAACACCGTGTATAATTAATTGCTGTTTTCTTCTCTACTTGCGAATATTCCTGCGGAATATTCACGGGTTCGTAAAAGTTTGCTAACTTAGTTGCTAAACCACGCAACTAACCATACACAAACACGTTGGCAATAATTATGAGAGAAACATTTTATATATTAACAGTCATTCTTCTTTTAACATCTTGTAAAGAAGAAAAAAGAACAATTGAAAAAATTGATTTTGAAACAAATTATAAATTTTCTTCAGTAATTGAGAATGAGACTTCTAAAGATACAGTCAATTGGAAATATCAAAAATCTGCAACAAGTTATGCTACAAAAGGAGACTATAAAAATGCTTTAATTCAGTATGATTTAGGAATGGGAGGAAAAGAAAAAAACTTTTCAAAAAGACAAATAGATTCTATAAATAATAAATATGAAAAAGTTAATGCTCGAAATTATATTATAGAAAAAGCAAAAGAAAATCAAATAGTAATCATAAACGAAGCTCACCATAATTCGTTTAATCGTGTATTTACAAAATCACTTCTTAAAGAATTATACGATAATGGATATACTAATTTGGGACTTGAAGCCTTAACCAATAATGACAGCTTAAATACAACTCTAAATAATAGAAAATATCCAGTACAAAAAACAGGATATTATATAAAAGACCCTCAATTTGGGAATTTAGTTAGAGATGCTTTAGATATTGGTTATAATTTATTTGCTTATGAAAATATGGGAAAAGGTAGTGGAAAGCCAAGAGAAATTGAGCAAGCAAAAAATATTCAAAAAGTAATCGACTCAAAGCCGAATGAAAAGTATTTAATTCATTGTGGTTATGACCACGCATTAGAAGGAAATCACGATTACTGGGAAAAAGCTATGGCAAGTAGATTAACTGAATATACAGGAATAGATCCTTTGACAATAAATCAAACTAAATTTAGTGAAAGAGGAACATCAGAATTAAATCAACCATTTTTAAAAGCCCTTAACATATCAGAATCTACTGTTTTAATAGATAAAAACAAAAACCCTTTAAAATATGAACGTGGTGAAGCTTTCACAGATATTGTCGTGTTTCATCCAAATACAGAATATATTAATAATAGACCTAATTGGCTATTTGAAAATGGAAATAAAAATGTTTCTATATTGCTAAACGACATTCAAATTGAATTTCCAGTTATGGTTTTAGCATTCAAAAAAGGAGAAGATATAAATTTCGCAATTCCAGTTGACATTACAGAAGCAGAAAATAAAACAGAAAACTGTAATCTTGGTTTGAAAAAAGGAACTTATGAAATTGTAGTTACCAATGGAAAAGAGTCCTTTAAATTTGAACAGAAAGTAAAATAACTATTGCAACAAAGTACTGTGGTAAAAAACAAGTAAAAACTTATTAATTTATTGCTAAAGTACTTCTGTAATTATTATCATAG
>NZ_JABFDJ010000031.1 GCF_013403925.1 Winogradskyella wichelsiae | reverse complement strand
CTATGATAATAATTACAGAAGTACTTTAGCAATAAATTAATAAGTTTTTACTTGTTTTTTACCACAGTACTTTGTTGTAAAACGTTTTTCATTGAGAATCACAATCCTCTGTTGAAGGTTGGTATTGGCTAATTTCAATTCAAAAATTCAAATTTCCTGCTAATTTCAATAATTCTGGTTCTAAATAGTCAAATTGGGCGTAAACTTCATTCATTTGAGTTGTGACTCCGAAATCAATTGTTGGAATTTCTTCCTTATTAAGTCCAAACGAGAATACTGATTTGAGTTGAATAAAATTGATATTTAAAAATTCAATTGCATCTTTTTTTTGTTGTTCAAAATTTTTAAAACTAGCTTTACTTAAATCAAAAGCACAACCATTTGAGTTTTCGATTTTTTTCTTTCCAATTTTTATCTTTTCTCCAATTCGATATATTTTATAGGCTTCAATTCGGTTGATTTCAAAAAATCATCGACTCTAAATTCTTTTCCATCTCTTCTTAAAACACAGCTCATTCGGTTTTGTCTAAATGTTTTATGAATTCATCTAAGAACGAACCGTTTTCGGCATTTGGTTCTTCGATTAGTTTCATTATAGTTCTAAAAGATAAAATATTAATTCTATTATTAAAAAAATTATTCCAGCAATTAATAGAGGTAGAAATGTCCATTGCAATTTATTTTTTTTGGTCAATTTAGATTTCCATAAAAGGAATAATCCAATTAAGTATACGGGTAATCCATAAATTGTTGAATATGGATTCATAACAATTAAAGAACTAAATCCTAAAATTTGTTTCGCCCAACCTATTTTTTCTTTTTGTATGTTGAATTTCAATGCGTTCCTTAATGTTTTACAACGTGTTTGTGTATGATTAGTTGCGTGGTTCAGCAACTAATTTAGCAAACTTTTACGAACCCGTGAATATTCCGTAGGAATATTCGCAAGTAGGCTCAATAAAGCAATTAATTATACACGGTGTTAGCAGTTGTATTTTTCAATTCCGTTTTTATATAACTCATTAAATTCATTCCAAAATTCAAACCAAAGTTCTTTATCCATATCATCATCAAGATTTTTTTTCGGCTCGTTATTGAAAAATGATTTAACTTCTTTTGCTAAATTCAAAATATTTATTGCAAAGTCAGACGTATTAATTTCCGCAATGATTTTAGGATACAAAACGTGTTCATTATCATTTGTTCCATACTGTTTTTTGATATTTCTAATTACTATTTTTCCGTTTTTATGTTTTAAATCAAAATACAGTCCAATTGGACAACCTAACATTAATAACATTCCACAACACATAATTGGATTAAAATCAGTTTCAGTATCAGGATTTGGCTCAATACATCTCAATAATTGTAATACAGATGTACTGATTGTCCAATCTCCGTCAGATTCATTTAATATTATTTCTTCTCCAATTGTTAATTCAAGTTTTCCGTGAGAGCATAAATCGGTTTCAGTATTTTCATTCGATATCCAGTCGTGAGATAAAATTTTAATATTGAATTTATCCATATCTATTCTTGAATTCTCTGAGTTTTTTTATATAACTGCTAACGGTTTTGTGTATGGTTAGTTGCGTGTTTAAGCAACTAATTTAGTAAATAAAAACGAACGCGAGAAAATTCCGAAGGAATTTTCCAAATAAGCAACGACCATAGCAATTAATTATACACGGTGTTACCAAAAGTAATTGTATCAACTTTTTTTATCTAACAATTCCAAATATTTTTTCAGAACAAGATTTTTTCTCTTTTCTTTTTTATATGCTTCATACAACTCTGTATGTTTTTTTAATTCTTTCTTTATGAACTTTTTTGATAACAAAAATCTCTTATTGTTTTTTAATGAAACTACCATAGTTTCATCACTCCCATTTTTGCCAAGATTAGTATTTGGATTAATGATATCATTTCTAGGATAGAAAAAATCATAATAGATATATTTTTCTCCTATGAAATTCGCTTTGAAGTACATTTTATCTTGAAAATCACAATCTTCACAAAATTCAGATGGTAAATAAAAATTTTCACCGTCTGAAAAGCCGAAGATTTCTCCTGTGACACTTCTGTTCTTATCTTTCTCTTTGTCAGAATTAAATTCCATATAGTAAAACGAAATTTGACTTTTGCCTTTAAATACGCCTAAAGATTTGTTTTTTCCTTTTTTTATTTCAAAATTCAGTGCGTAATTAGGATAATTAGATCTAAAATTACTTTTCCATTCATAAACACCAGATTTTATTTTTTGATTTTCATTTTGTGAGTGTGAATTGAATACACTCATTATTAATAAAATAATTATTAGTCTCATCTTGTTTTTTTATTTTTGGTAACGGTTTTGTGTATGATTAGTTGCGTGGTTAAGCAACTAATTTAGTAAATAAATCACAGATAGAATATTCCGCAGGAATGTTCGTAAGTCGGCAGTGACCAAGCAATTAATTATACACGGCTTAAGTTAGCATTTTAATAAAAACACTAAATTTAAGCTATATAATTAGAAAGAACA
>NZ_JABFDJ010000030.1 GCF_013403925.1 Winogradskyella wichelsiae | reverse complement strand
TTAACCTTATTCCTCTCTTTTGTTCTTTCTAATTATATAGCTTAAATTTAGTGTTTTTATTAAAATGCTAACTTAAGACGTATATAATTTATTGCTGCTTCTCGCCTACTCACGAAAAGCCCTTCGGCTTTTCTATTTCGGTTATTATTTGCTAAATTACTCGCTGAAACAACGCAACAAACCATATACCAAGCCGTTGCCAGTAATTTGAGAAACAGCGCGAAAAACGATTAAATTTATGATTTGGAATATGGTAAATGAATTTTATAAAGACCTTTTTCAATATCATTATGAAAAGCAGAAAACGAAAGATTCTGACCCAGAAGTTTTTCCGATTTTTATAATTTCATTCTGCCAAGGAACAAACTTTCTGATTTTATTAATTGCGATATATTTTATAACTGACTTAAATACAATTGTCGGTAAAAACTTTATTCCATATTCGATTTTTGTGCTATACATACTTTTTGGCGGAATAAACTTTTACAGATACGTAATAGAAAACGGAACTGAAAAAATAATAAAACGGAATAAAACAATTGACAAAAAAATGAAATTATATAGCAATCTTTATGTTATGTTCTCTATTTGGTTCCCATTGTTATTGATTTATTTCTTTAACGAGATTTATTAAAATTGGACTGAATTATAATAAGAATAACTGAATTGAAAAAAATAAAAACTACTGGCAACACCGTGTATAATTAATTGCTTTGGTCGTTACTTATTTGGAAAATTCCTTCGGAATTTTCTCGCGTTCGTTTTTGTTTACTAAATTAGTTGCTGAAACACGCAACTAACCATACACAATCACGTTTTGCGTAAGCTGAACAAACCAACGAAAATTTAGTTAAAATTTAATCTTTTAAGCTGTTTATAAGCGAAAAAAAGAATCAAAATCGAATGATATTTAAAGGAATTAATGACCAAACAGTTGAATTTAGGATAACTAATTATCAGTTTCCTGAAATAACTGATTGCGAATATGACTCTAATTGGTTGTTGATTTATTTAAAAGTAAAAAGTGATTGCGGGAATTGGGAAACGGTTGACCCATCACTTTTGGTTCGAGATATAACAGATATTATTGAATGGTTTGAGAAATTATCGAATGACATTGAAACAGATACGGATTCACTTGTGTTTATGGAACCGAATTTGGAATTTGATTTGACCAAAAAATATGCGATTAGAAAACGAATCAGAATATCATTTGATTTGGAATCTCGCCATCCGAATGCCAAAGATGATGAAGAATTTTATGTGGATTGTGAATTTAATAATGCGGAATTAAAACAAATTGCATCTGAATTGAAAAAAGAAGCGGAATTATATCCAGAACGTGCGATTAAAAACAAAAAAAAATCATTCATCGATGTTTTTAAAAATTCAGTAAATTCGAGAGCCAAATAGCGAAAAGCCTACGCACAACACCGTGTATAATTAATTGCTTTGTTCTTCCCTACTTGCGAAAATTCCTGCGGAATTTTCTCTGGTCCGTAAAAGTTTGCTAAATTGGCTACCAAACCACGCAACTAACCATACACAAGACCGTTGTGTGTAATTTGAAAAACTAAATCGAATGAATAAACTTTACTTTTTTATTATTTTATTTTCTACATCTTTTGGATTTGCTCAAATCGTCAATATTCCAGATGCCAATTTTAAAAATGCGTTACTGAACACAAATTGCGTTGATACAAATAATGATGGAAATTTTGACTCTGACGCTGACACGAATGATGATGGAGAAATTCAGGTAAGTGAAGCAGAAAATGTTACAAGCCTTTTCATTAGTCTTCAAAATATAAGTTCAGTTGTTGGACTATCAAACTTCGTAAATTTAACCGAACTCTACTGTTCTGATAACCCTTTATTAGAATTTGATGTTTCAGCATTAACTAATCTCGAAAGATTAAGATGTGTTGACCTCGATTTAGTAGAGGTTTTAGATTTCTCTTCAAACTCAGGTTTAACATCACTTGAATGTGACCTTAATGACTCTTTAGAATCGTTAAATATCCAAAATGGAAACAATGTAAACCTGACAAGAATGTGGGCAAACTCTTCACCAAATTTAGAATGTATTCAAGTAGACGATGAAAATTTTGCGAATGGTCAAGCTTGCAATGGAGGTGCAATTCAGTGGTGTAAAGATAATTCAGCTGTTTATAGTGTAGATTGTGCTTCCCTTTCAATTTCAGATTTTAATTTAAATCTCACCAAAGTTCATCCGAATCCGACTAAAGATATAATTAAGGTCAGTACGAATTTAAGTTTTGATAGTTTTGAGATTTATAATATTTCTGGACAACTTTTAATAAAAGAAAAATTAAAAAGCGGAAACATAAATTTGACCGAATTAAAGTCTGGTGTGTATTTTCTGAAATTAAGTAGTCAAGAAAAAGGAGTTACTAAAAAAATAATTAAGGAATAAAAAAACTACACACAACAAAGTACTGTGGTAAAAAACAAGTAAAAACTTATTAATTTATTGCTAAAGTACTTCTGTAATTATTATCATAG
>NZ_JABFDJ010000002.1 GCF_013403925.1 Winogradskyella wichelsiae | reverse complement strand
GTGTTAGGCCTGCCGCTAGCGTTCATCCTGAGCCAGGATCAAACTCTTCATCGTTAAATTTTAAGTCTTACGACTATATCTTCAACCACTAATAGGAATTATTCTAGTACTCTAAATGATTTATTCTCTTGTTTTAAATCAACCGTTTCCAGTTGATTCTTACGCTGTCAATTCAATATGTTAATGAACTTATTTCTTTACTTTAGCTTAACGTTGTTTTGTTAAGCGGGTGCAAATATACGAGTCTTTTACTTACCTACAAGTCTTTTTTGAAGTTTATTTTAAACTATTTTGTAGGAATCTAATTTTCAGTATTTTAAATATCAAATAAAACTGATTTAATTCTACAAAAGTACCATAGCCCCAATCTCAACTCATTAATCCATTATATAAAATGAAACATATTATTACAATCTCTAACAAAACAAACATCACTTAATACTTAATTAATATTCAATAACGCACAGTCCCACTTGATACAAACCGGAGCAGAAAAACAAAAAAGCGAGTGTAAACTTATAAACGAAGTCACAATAATCCACCTAACCAAAATAATTAGGTGCCGAAATGAATTCTATGTTGTAAGCTAAATAAAAGTATACATTTAAGGTTTCAATAAAACTCATTGAAGAAACTCTTTTTTTTTTGCAAAAAAAAGTTTTCACACTTACAGATATATAGTTTATTGTTAAAAAGAAGAAACACATTCTTCCGCAAGCTATATGTAAGTTAACACTGAATTTTGAGGTAAAGTTATAATGGCGTACCTCCTGAAATTTATAGGTGTCGAATTTTCAGCACAATTCAACCTACTTAAGAAGAATAGTGATTTTAATAAAAAACACACTTAAACGCATTGCGCAGTAAGACCGACAATAGTCAAGAAAAGTATAAAACACAAAAAAAGCCTCTACATTTCTGTAAAGGCTTTTGGTTTAATAAGCTCCTCTTCTTAGGCTCGAACTAAGGACCCTCTGATTAACAGTCAGATGCTCTAACCAACTGAGCTAAAGAGGAAAGTTATTGTTTTTTCGCGTTAGCGAGTGCAAATATATAACGCTTTTTAATATCCACAAAATATTTTCAAACTTTTTTTTGAAAAATTCAAGAATTTAATTGCTAAACGCTTTAAAGATGTCATTTCCATTAGCAAATAGAACTAAAGCAATCAAAATAAAGAAGCCGATCATTTGTGCACGCTCTAAGAATTTTTCACTTGGCTTACGTCCTGATATCATTTCATAAAGTAAAAACACCACATGCCCACCATCTAATGCTGGTATTGGCAGTAAATTAAGTATTGCTAACATAATGGACAAAAACGCTGTTAAACCCCAAAAATAAGGCCAGCTCCATGCACTAGGGAATTGATCATAAATGGCTTTAAAACCACCTAAACCTTTATAAGCACCAGTACTTGGATTTGTAATTGCAGCCAATTGATCGAAATAATTAGTAATGGTTTTAGTGAATTTACGTCCACCAGCAGTAAAGCTTTCACTGAATGTATATTGTTTTCTTGTAATTTCTAAATACCCTAACTCATCAAAACGACTATAGTTATTAGTCCATGGGCGAATTCCGAATTTACCTTCTTCGTCTAAAGATAATTCTTCTTTCACTAGGCTATTGTCTTCTTTAAGAACTTCTACTGTAACTTTCTGATTTTTTAATTCTCTTGTGAAGGCTTCTACTTGATCAAAATATTTAATCTCGGTACCATTAATACTCTTAATGATATCTCCCATTTTTAGATTCTTCTTTGCATTTAAGGATGAATCTGCAACTTCACCAACCATAAATGGAACGCGATATTCGAAATTAAGTTTACTTTTACTAGAAGAATATTGCCCTAAAAAATCTTCTGGCAAATGAATATCTTTCGTTTCACCAGCTCTTTCTACAGTTATAGTTTCTGCATTAATTAGATTAAACCCGACATCGGAATCATTAACTACAGGTATGTTGTTAATAGATAATATCTTATCTCCTGTTTTAAACCCGATATCTAGCAACATAGGGTTATCTATCCAATAGCCATCTTTTAAACTGTCTACTTTTACATCAGAATCACCGAAAGCAAAAGAAATAGACACATAGATAACATATGCTAATATAAAGTTAACCGTTACTCCACCAAGCATGATAATAAGACGTTGCCAAGTTGGCTTAGAACGAAACTCCCATGGTTGTGGAGGCAATGCCATCTGTTCCTTGTCCATACTTTCATCAATCATTCCAGCGATCTTTACATAACCACCAAGTGGTAACCAGCCAATACCATATTCTGTATCTCCAATTTTCTTTTTAAAAAGTGAAAACTTCACATCAAAAAAGAGGTAAAACTTTTCAACTTTTGTTTTAAAAAGCTTTGCGGGTATAAAGTGCCCAAGTTCGTGTAAAACAATAAGTAAAGATAAACTAAGTAAAAATTGAGATATTTTTATAACAAATTCCATGTACTATTTTTCAAATTTCGATTTGCAAAAGTAACGTTTTTATCTCAAATGAGATATTCAAAGTAATGTGTAATATATTAAAATTCAGACCTTATCTAATTTTTAATAATTCGTCTATTAATGATCTGATCATCTGTTTGAAACTGAATAAACAATATACCTGAAGCTAAAGCAGTTAAATCTACTTCTGGATTCCAATTTTGCTCCAATAATAATTGGCCTAAACCATTATAAATTTTAATACGTTTTACATCTATTTGCTCTGGCTTCTGTATCGTAATAACATCTTGTGAGGGATTTGGAAATATTATAATTTCTACATTATAATCATAATCCGAGACACCTAATGTTACTGTATTATTTTTTGAAATTAAATGGTAGTCAGGATCAAATAGAACCTCCTGCACTGTAAAGTTAACAGTTTCCATAAATTCTTCATTATTAATAGTGTTATCTAAAACAATATCTAAACTTTCACCTAAGGTTCCTATTATTCTAATAGGGACACCTGCTTCAAAAAAGGACACAGAGGCATCACTTTGTGTTTGCCCAATAGAAATCTGTAACTCGTTAGCACTCTGACTCCAATTAATCTCATAACTTGGATAACCCGCATTATAAACCCAGTCTTGAAAAAACTCATCTAAATCTTCGTCTGCAGAAGTTTCCATTAAATTTATAAAATCGTCTGTTTTAGCATAATCATAGGCTAAACTTGGTGAAGCTAAGTAGTCTTGCATTCCTTGGTAGAACCTAGCATCACCTAATTTTTTTCGTAATTGGTGTAGCACCATAGCTCCTTTATTATAACTTAAACGACTACTAAAAATTCTACTGATACTTGTCGTATCTTGATCCGTTAAATAAACCGAACCACCTGATTGAGACGTAATACTGCTTACGGTTTGTTGCCGCCAGGATTTAAAACTTTCTTCACCATCTAAATCCTCTATTACCAAACCGGATAAATACGTCGCGAAACCTTCATTAAGCCAAATATCTTTCCAACTGCCACATGTAATTTTATTACCAAACCACTGATGCGCTAACTCGTGTGCAATAAGCCCTCTGCTAAATGACCCCATAAAAGAAACCGTCGTATGCTCCATTCCTCCACCCCAACCAAATTGGGCGTGTCCATACTTTTCGTCTTCAAATGGATATGCTTCAAATTTATCAATGAAAAGATCCATGATATCTACCGTGATTTCCGTACTTGCCTCAGCACTTGTTAAACTTTCTGGATAAACATAATTTACAATATCAAAAGCATTTCCATTATTAGAAACCTCATGTGAGTATACCTCATAATTAGTGACTGCAATGGCAATTAAATAAGCAGGAATTGGATGGCCATGTCTAAAATGGGTTGTCTTTTCCGAATTAATAATAGTCTGACTCTGCTCTAAACCATTAGAAACGGCAATATAATTTTCACCAGAAGGATTAAGCTCTGGCGTTGTAATATAAATATCAATTTCATCTATTTTATCTACCAAATCTTGTTTACATGGCCACCAACCTTTAGCACCATAGGGC
Source organism: Winogradskyella wichelsiae (assembly GCF_013403925.1). Lineage (GTDB taxonomy): Bacteria > Bacteroidota > Bacteroidia > Flavobacteriales > Flavobacteriaceae > Winogradskyella > Winogradskyella wichelsiae. The sequence continues at coordinate 831,706 of NZ_JABFDJ010000002.1, read as the reverse complement.
TCAGAAAGTGTCCAAATAATAGGATCTCCATTATGTATAGTTTGCTCAAAAGAATCAAAACCCGAGCTTATGGGGTTTCCTGAATAACTCACTGTTAGTGAATCTAAGACGCCACCATTTTGCATTACAGGAAGCGTAATAACCAATTCGTCATCAATGTTTTGCACAAAATTCAATGCGTTTCCTCGTTGTAAAACTTGCGAAACCATCATATTATCAGCTAAATCAAAAGTAATTTCAGACATATCTTCTTTAGCCTCAAAATACGTCGTTACATTCCCAGAAATTGAAGCAACAGATGGATCAATATTGAATTCTAATCTGTGATATTTTACATCGTAATTCCCTGTATTAGCATTCTGACTACTCAATATTCGGTTCATAGCAGATTTAGCCTCTCCATCTCGAATTCCATTTAATGTTTCATGAAAATCTTGCGCACTTATTTGCAGCGTGAATACCAGAATTAAGTATCCCAAAAATTGTTTCATAACAGCGGTTTTTATTGTTAAAAATAGGACTTTTATTGAGATACAGTCGTATTTTTGTAATTCAACTTTCTTTAATAGCTACATAATGTCATTTCTTGCGTTTTTCAAAGACTACAAAAAATTCGGAATTTTCTTTTCAATTCTTTCTATAATTATTTTAGTCATTATCTATAACGTCTTAAATGTAAAACAACATCTTCCTATATACCAACCTGGAATGGTAAGTGAAGAATTGGTAGACAGTACTATTCAATATCAATTAAAATATCACAAAATCGCAGACTTTAGTCTAACCAATCAAAACGGTAAAACAATAACGCAAGAAGATTACAAAGACAAAATCTATGTTGCTGATTTCTTTTTTACAACCTGCCAAACCATTTGCCCAATTATGACGGGTAACATGTCTGAGATACAAAAAGCAATAATGGGTTATGATGACGTTATGTTGCTTTCTCACTCTGTAACACCAAAAATTGATAGCGTAGCACAATTAAAAAGATATGCTTTAGAAAAAGGAGTTAACGACAAAAAATGGAATCTTGTTACGGGTGATAAAAAACAAATTTACAAACTAGCCCGAAAAAGCTACTTAGCAGTAAAGACGGATGGAAATGGTGACGAGTATGACATGATCCATACCGAGAACTTTATCCTTGTAGATAAAAAACGTCAAATTAGAGGGTTTTACGATGGTACAGATCCTGAAGATATAGAACGCCTTAAGCAGGATATTGAAACTCTAAGGTATTTTGATCAACAATAGAAAACTCTTAAGCCGTTAAATATTCCTTATCTAACTTCTTACACTAACAAATTTCTCTTACTTTTGCTTCTTTAAAACAATTCTAAATAAGCAAAAGTTGACATTAGCAGAATTAAAACGCGGACAACAAGGCATCATTACAGATGTGTCTTCTATTCATATTCCTTTAAAACTTCTCGAAATGGGGTGTTTGCCCGGTAATATGGTAGAACTTGTGCAGGTCGCACCTTTTGCAGACCCAATGTACCTTAATATTAACGGTACGCACTTAGCTATTAGAAAAGAAACTGCTATTCATATTATAATTGAAACCGCGCATGAGTAAGCAAATTAATGTTGCTTTAATAGGAAATCCAAACACCGGAAAAACCTCTGTATTTAATGCTTTAACTGGGTTAAATCAAAAAGTAGGAAACTATCCTGGTATTACTGTTGAAAAGAAAGAAGGGATTTGTAAACTGCCAAGGGGAGTAAAAGCACATATTATTGATCTACCTGGAACTTATAGTTTAAACGCTTCTTCATTAGATGAAAATGTTGTTATTGAATTACTTCTTAATAGGAATGGCAAAGATTACCCGGACGTCGCTATTGTTGTTAGTGATGTTGAAAACTTAAAACGTAACCTTCTCCTATTTACACAAATTAAAGATTTAGAGATCCCTACAATTTTGGTGATTAACATGTCTGATAGAATGGCCTACAAGGGCATTTCGTTAGATATTCCTCATTTAGAAAAAGAACTTAAAACTAAAATTGCCCTAATAAGTACTCGAAAAAACAAGGGTATAGATCAGGTAAAAGAACTGATTATAAAACACAAAGAACTCTCTATTGAACCTTGCTTAAATGCCTCTTTAATTGATACTTCTTATTTTGATAATTTAAGACAAGCTTTTCCTAACCAATTATTATATAAACTTTGGTTGGTTATTACTCAAGATGTCAATTTTGGTAAAACAGACCGAAAGAACTACGAAGCCGTTGAAGATTTTAAAACAAAATCTAAAACAGATTTAAAACGTCTTCAGCAAAAAGAGACTATAAAACGTTATCAATTTATAAATGAAACGCTTAAAAAAGGACAAACCATTGACCTTAAAACAGCTAAAGATTTACGCATAAAATTAGACCGCATACTAACTCATAAAGTTTGGGGTTATTTAATTTTTGCTGCCATTTTATTATTAATTTTTCAAGCTATTTACGATTGGTCTAGTGTACCAATGGATTTTATTGACAGCTCTTTTGCAGCCTTAAGTGAATGGGTAAAAGAAACCTTACCAGAAGGGGCTTTTACTAATTTATTAGCAGAAGGAATTATTTCGGGACTTGGAGGAATTGTTATTTTTATTCCACAAATTGCATTTCTATTTTTGTTTATTTCTATACTAGAAGAGAGTGGTTATATGAGCCGCGTGGTTTTTCTAATGGATCGCATAATGCGACGTTTTGGACTTAGCGGAAAAAGTGTAGTACCCTTAATCTCTGGTACAGCCTGTGCTATTCCGGCTATTATGGCAACGCGTAATATTGAAAGCTGGAAAGAACGCTTAATCACCATATTAGTCACCCCTTTTACAACCTGTTCTGCAAGATTACCTGTATATCTTATAATTATTGCATTAGTAATCCCTGAAGGTCGAGTTTTAGGTTTAAGTTACCAAGCCTTAACTTTAATGCTATTGTATCTTATAGGATTTGGAGCAGCCGTTGGCTCTGCCTGGATATTAAATAAAATTATGGGTCTAAAGACCAAGAGTTTCTTTGTGGTAGAAATGCCAAATTATAAGTTACCACTATTTAAAAATGTTGCGCTTACTGTTTTAGAAAAAACAAAAGCCTTTGTGTTTGGTGCTGGTAAAATAATTTTAGCCATCTCAATTGTACTTTGGTTTTTAGCATCTTACGGTCCAGGAGACAACTTTAATAATGCAGAAAGCATCATAACAGAACAATATGCCTCAGATAATTTAAATACTAGTGAGCTAGAGCAAAAAATAGCTTCGCATAAATTAGAACATTCATTTATCGGTATTGCTGGTCATGCTATAGAACCAGCGATAAGACCATTAGGTTACGACTGGAAAATTGGTGTCGCCATTGTTAGTTCTTTTGCTGCGAGAGAAGTTTTTGTTGGTACCCTAGCAACAATCTACAGTGTTGGTAGTGACGAAGAAGAAACTATAAAAAATAGAATGGCAGGAGAAGTAAACCCCATTTTAGGTGGACCATTATTTAATTTTGCTTCTGGTATTTCATTAATGTTATTTTATGCTTTTGCAATGCAATGCATGAGTACACTAGCTGTTGTAAAACGTGAAACTAACTCTTGGAAATGGCCTATCTATCAATTAGTAATTATGAGTGCTTTTGCTTATATTATAGCTCTAGTGGCTTACCAAGTCTTAATTTAAAGAAGTAATAGTATAAAACGTAAAACTTTTAAAAAAGAAATATATGAACACTATTATCCAAAACATACTAGCATTTTCCGCTGTAGGATTAGCAGTGCTCTTTTTAGCAAAAAAGTACGTATTGCCTACTAAGAAAAAATCGAATAAAGCCTGTGGAGGTGATGATGGCTGCGGATGTCATTAAAAAAATCCCTTTAAGAAAGGGATTTAATATTCATTAGAGTTCCTATACTATTTATTCTAAAGCCTTCGTCTTCGATTATAAATCAAATAAAGTAACTTTCCGTAAAAAGGCTTTATTCATAGTATAACCTAATGCCTCTATTTTAAGCGTTTCGATTAGATTTTTTTTAAAAATCCATGATATCTTTGGTATAGATGCAGAAATTATCTTGGTATTTGAATTAAAGGCCCTAATTCAAAATTAGAATAAATAGAAGCTAGAAGAAGCTCTTTTATTTTTCAATAAAACCTTCAGGAACCTTAAAAGTATTAGCATCTGGAGTTACAAACTTAATATCTTTTATAGCTGCTTCACCTATCACCTTTCCTAAACCACCGTCTTTAGTCCACTCGTAAAATTCCCAATTGTGCGCAAATGGCACACCATCTATTGTTTTAAAATTAGAATACCCTATAGCATGAGGATCTGCTTCTGCTGCTTCTGTAGATTTATTTACTGTAACAATGTAAGCTACATAATCTAACATATGTGTTTCTGGATCACTGTAAACCACATACCAATCATCAGGCGCATCACCTGTGTTTGCTTCAAAAGTTAGGCCTTGCTTGTTATACGTTTTACCGTTAAGCTCTGCTGTCTCTAATTCAGACCAAATTGTTCCTTGGTCACTTAATTTGTCTGGAAACAACAAGAAATACATCCAAGTATAGGCATCAAAACGGACTGCTTTTTCATTTTTAAGATCTGGCGAATGAAAGACTTTATCATTATCGTAATATATAAAAGTACCATCTTTCAATTCAATTTTACCTTGTGTAGAATTTGTTAAATAAGTCATTTTAGCATCCAAACGTTCTTTACCACCAAAACTAATTACAATATCTAATTCAATAGCTTCATTAGACAAAAATGTTTCCTTGTTGTAAGCTTTTTCGATAGCTTCTATAGGTGACATTGGCTCATCATCTATTATAAGCTCAGGAACTTCAACTTCCTTATCTTGTTTATTTTCATTTTTACAACTTGTAACACACATTAAAAGTGTTAAACAAAGAACACTAGACTTAAAAAGATATGACATATAATTGATTTTTATAAAATTAGAACTTCCTCAAAATTAAAACGTAAAACGAAAACTCGCTATTAAGATTCTTTATTTTAAGATAATTTTAGCGTTTTAAGCACCATGAATATACAAATAAAACTTAGACCTTCTTTAAATAAAGGTTTTTAGCAACACTTTGAGATACAACAATTTCAACTTTACCCAAACCTAATTTTATTGAATTATCAAAAGGTTCTTTATATAGTATTTTAATGATTGTACCAAGACCGATATTATTACTATCTAAATATTTTAAAAATTTAGAAGACGTGTCATCCACACCTATACATTTATAAGTTATCCCAACCTCAGCTTTAGCTAAAACAATTTTTTCAATGTACGTAAAATTACCTTCCTTGTCTGGTATAGGATCTCCATGCGGATCATAAGTAGGAAACCCCAAAAATGCATCCAATTCATTTACTAATTTATCAGAATTAATATGCTCTAAATGTTCTGCAACTTCATGAACCTCATCCCATGAAAAATTTAATTTTTCTACAAGAAACACTTCCCATAAACGATGACGTCTTATCACTTTTACAGCATAATCACGGCCAGCATCAGAAAGTGTTGCTCCTTGATAAGGTATATGTGTAAGCATGTTTTTTTCAGCCAATTTTTTAATCATATCCGTAGCTGATGATGCTTTGGTTTTCATTTCCTCGGCAAGCGCATTGGTAGAAACACCTTTTTTAAATTGTTGCTCTAAATGGTAAATGGCTTTTAGATAATTCTCTTCTGCTAAAGTCACAAGTTTTTAATTTATACAAAGATATATTTTTTTTATTAAAAACATATTTTTAGATTTGCCTAAATTATAATTAAAACAAGTCTAAACAATAATTTAACCATATGAAATATTTTACTCTCATTAGCTTCTTTATGATCACTTTGGTTTCCGCTCAAAATAACAAAACCACAATTTCAGGCCAGGTAACAATTGAAGGAATCCCTGTTCCTTATGCTAGCATTTATGTAAAGAACGGCACAAACGGCACAGACGCTAATGAAAATGGAGATTATAACCTAACCCTTGCCTCTGGAGAAATTATATTAATAGTGAAATCGCAAGGTTACCGAACACTAGAAACACCATTAACCTTAACCCCTGGAGTTAACCAAATCATTAATTTTGAAATGATTGAAGATGTACTTGGCTTAGACCAAGTTGTAGTTAGCGCCACACGAAACAGAATTAGTAAAAAAGAAGCACCTGTAATTGTAAAAGTACTAAGTCCTAAACTCTTTAATGCCACACAATCTGTATCCTTAGCAGATGGTTTAAATTACCAGCCAGGAGTACGATTAGAAACCAATTGCCAAAATTGTGGTTTCACCCAAGTACGTATGAATGGTTTACAAGGGCAATACACCCAAATTCTAGTCAATAGCCGCCCTGTATTTAGCGCTTTAAATGGTGTTTATGGATTAGAACAAATACCTGTTAGTATGATAGACCGTGTCGAAGTTGTGCGTAGCGGTGGTTCTGCCCTTTTTGGATCTAATGCCATAGCAGGAACTATAAACGTGATTACTAAAGAACCTGTAAATGATAGCTGGGAAATTAGTACAAACCTAGGATTAATAGATGGAAAAACAGCAGACCGTACCGTTAATATTAATGGATCTGTTGTTAGTGAAGATTTAAAAAGTGGGGTTACCGTTTACGGCATATTTCGTGATCGTGACGCCTACGATGCAAACAACGATGGTTTTAGTGAAATTACAGAATTAAAAAACAACTCTTTAGGATTAAAAACTTTTTTAAGACCAAATGACAATAGTAAAATTGGGTTAGATTTTACTGCCATTAGAGAATACAGACGTGGTGGAAATAAATTAGAATTATCACCTCAATTTAGTGACATTACAGAAGAACTTGATCATAATACCGTTTTTACAGGTTTAGATTATGAACTTTTTAATGATGACCACACCAACACCTTAAGTGTTTATACTTCTTTACAGCACACAGATAGAGGAAGCTATTATGGTGGATTAGGGGGCGGAAGAACTGCTGAAGATTCTATCGCTGCAAATAATGCATTTGGAAACACTAAAGATTTAGCTTTTGTTGCAGGAGCTAAATTTAATCATGAATTTAAAAACAATGATATCGTAACAGCGGGTATAGAATACCAATTAAATGACACTAATGATGCTATTATTGGCTACAACCGTCTTGTAGATCAAAAGGTAAATAGCATAGGTGTTTATGGGCAATACGAATGGAAACCAATAGAGAGATTTTCTGCACTTATCGGCGTACGTTTAGATAATGTAAACGTGGATGGCTATTATACTATTCAAGACATAGAGAGCTCTTCAGATGTTTCAGAAACAGTAATAAGTCCAAGACTAACCTTATTATATAACCTAACAGACGAACTAAAATTCAGAGGTGGTTATGCTAGAGGATTTAGAGCACCACAAGCCTTTAATGAAGATTTACACATCTCTTCTGTCGGGGGAGAACAACGTTTTGTTATATTATCTAACAATCTAGAAAGTGAGTTTTCAAATGCCTATACAGCTTCATTTGATTACACAAAGGATTTCAACAAAACACAAACTAATTTATTGGTTGAAGGGTTTTACACCACATTAAAAAATCCATTTACAATTGTAAGTACAGGTACCCCATTATCTAACGGCTCTATTTTAGAAGAAACTCGTAATGGTTCTGGTGCTTATGTTACAGGTGCTAATATTGAACTAAGTGTTTCACCAAGTTCAGATTTATTTTTACAAGCAGGTTTAACCGTACAAAAGTCAATATTTAAAGAAGATCAACTACTATTTGAATCTGATGGTTCTATACCAGGAGAACAAGATGTTTTATTAGATGAATTTGTAAGATCACCAAATACTTATGGTTTCTTAACTTCTAGCTGGGAAGTTAGCGATGTTTTTAAACTAGACGTTACAGGAAGCTATACTGGTTCTATGATTGTTCCTCTTGTTGTTAGTGATTCTGGTTTTGTAGACCTAATAGATACAGAATCGTTTTTTGACATGACTACAAAACTAACCTACCATTTTGATCCTATTGAAAATTTTCACGTAGAATTAAGTGGAGGTGTTCAAAATATTTTTGACAGTTACCAAAGTGATTTTGATACCGGAGCAGGAAGAGATTCAACCTATGTTTACGGACCTAACCGACCACGTACTTTCTTTATTGGTCTTAAGTTTGGAGACTTTTAAAACCTTATCATTATGAAATACATTTTTTATACGCTAACCTTATTTCTAATACCACAAATCCTCTTATCTCAAAGTGATGTAGAGATCCATTGGAAAACATGGACAGAACTAGAAAAAGCAGTAGAAAAAGAACCAAAACCTGTATTTGTTTATTTTAATGCAGAATGGTGTGTCTATTGCAAAAAGTTAGATAGAGAAGTCTTTACCAAACAAGCGGTTATTAAAAAAATGAATAGCGATTATTATGCCGTAAAGATGAATGCTGAATCTTTAGACACTATTGTATTTGATGGCGTAACATTCACCAATAAACAAGCCATAACCAAACGTAATGGCATACACGAGCTTCCACTACTCTTAGCCTCTAGAGAAGGTGTAGAATTCACACTTCCAGCAACATTAATTTTTAATAGAGATTTTGTAATTAAACAGAAGGTATTCAATTACTACACCTCTAAGCAATTATTAAAAATGCTTAAATAATCTCATAAATAGTTTTTTACTTAAAACCATTAAAGGCATAATAACCTTAATAAAAGTTACTATTTTTTTCATATTCTGAGAGTTAGGCAGTACCGCGATTTCATGTTAAAAAGCGGTACAGCCGTCTAACTTTTAAACAAACACCATTAAAACCCTATAATTCTACTTACTACTAAAATTTATTGAAAATTTTTAAGACCTCATTAACTATGAATTATAACAATAAAAACTCATGAGCGATATTTGTCTAAACCATATTGTAAATTATTGGAAAACAAGAACAAAGATTTCTAATCAATTATTCGAAGAAAAACAATTCGAAAAAGCGTTAATAGACTATAAAAATGCGATTTACAGATCTGAAGTTCTAAACAATCATCCTTCAAGCTGTAAAGAACTAGGCATACCGTTTGCTCAAATATATCTTGTTTCGTGTAACAACCTTATAAACACATACGAAGAGTTAGGCAATTTATCAGAGGTAGAAAATATGCTAAAACGAAAGATCTATTTTATCTTACATTTTAAAAATTCAGAGCACACAGATAAAACAATATTACAATCCGAATTAAGTCGTGCAGCTCTAGCCTATTTAAATTTTACAGAACAAGAGGGTGGTCATAATAAAAAGCAAACACAACTATATAAAACACTTAAATCTGAAATCAGATCTTAATAATTCTATTCCTTATAAAATTGAATTTAAAACTAACGATAGATATTTCAATATTTAGTATATTCGTAATAAATATTTAGACCTATGAAAAAAATAATTTCCCTTTTAGCTATCATTCTCATTTTTACAGCTTGTAAAGACAATAATGCTAAAGATAATGGAAAACTAAATATAGTTACCACAACCACTATGCTTACCGATTTAGTTAAAAATATTGGTGGCGATATGGTAAATGCAAAAGGATTAATGGGCTCTGGCGTAGATCCTCACCTTTACAAAGCCAGTGAAGGCGATGTTTCTAAATTAGTTAATGCAGATATTATCTTTTACAGCGGTTTACATTTAGAAGGTAAATTGGTTGAAGTACTTGAAAAAATGGAAAGTTCAAATAAAACAACCATAGCACTTGCAGATGCATTAGATAAGAAAACACTTATAGGGTCTGAATATTTTGCTTCAAATTATGATCCTCATGTTTGGTTCGATATTAATTATTTTGAACAATTTGCAGAAAAAACAGCTGCAGTTTTAGCTGAAAAAGATCCAACAAACGCAGCTAAATATGAAGCAAATAAAGATGCTTATATCATAAAGCTTGAAGCACTTCAAAATACAATAAAACAAACGATAGAAACACTTCCAAAAGAAAAAAGAGTTTTAGTTACTGCACATGATGCCTTTAATTATTTTGGAAAAGCCTACGGATTTGAAGTTGTTGGTTTGCAAGGCATCTCTACCGCAACAGAAGCTGGGGTACAAGATGTTCAAAAATTAGCTACCTTTATTATAGACAAACAAATTAAAGCTATATTTATAGAAAGCTCAGTACCAAAACGAACTATTGAAGCTTTACAAGCATCCGTTAATTCAAAAGGACATGATGTAAAAATAGGTGGAACGTTATATTCCGATGCCCTCGGAACCACAGGGACAGTGGAAGGAACTTACATTGGAATGTTTGAATATAATGTGAATACAATTGTTAATGCACTTAAATAATGGATAAAATAGCCGTAAAAGTTGACGATTTAACCGTAGCCTACAACTACAAACCTGTACTTTGGGATATTGATTTAGAAATTCCTGAAGGTGTACTTATGGCCATTGTAGGACCAAATGGTGCAGGTAAATCAACACTTATAAAATCGATATTAGGGATACTAAAACCCATTGCTGGTAGCGTAACTATTTATGGCAAATCGTACGAAAAACAACGCAAACTAGTAGCCTATGTGCCACAAAAAGGAAGTGTAGATTGGGATTTTCCAACTACCGCCTTAGATGTCGTTATGATGGGAACTTACGGAAGTTTAGGATGGATAAAACGCCCTGGTCAGAAAGAAAAAAAATCTGCTTTAGAGGCTTTAGAAAAAGTGGGCATGCTAGCTTTTAAAAGCCGACAAATTAGTCAACTTTCTGGAGGTCAACAACAACGTATTTTCTTAGCACGTGCTTTGGTACAAAATGCTTCTATTTATTTTATGGATGAACCATTTCAAGGTGTAGATGCGACTACCGAAATAGCAATTATCAATATTTTAAAAGAATTACGAAAAGCAGGAAAAACAGTTATTGTAGTGCATCATGATTTACAAACCGTACCCGAATATTTTGATTGGGTAACCTTTTTAAACGTGAAGAAAATTGCTACAGGTCCCGTAAAAGACATTTTTAATGATGATAACCTAACGAAAACTTATGGTATTAATTATCAAGTGAGTATTCAGGAATAGAAAATAGTTGACAGTATTCAGTGGGCAGTTTGTAGTGCTCACTCATACAGACAATAAAAAAGGACTTCTATAAAAAAGTAAAAATACAAGTCCCAAATTTCGACATAGTCGGAAAAAATCAAAATTTAGAAATAATGAACGACGAGAGGAAGATGCAAAGCGAAGCTTTAAGTACGAAATCTCGGAAGTGAATGTTGCTTTAGCAATTTCCAAATTTTGATTGTGATTTGTTCGTTTATTCGCAGATATAAATTTTATGGAGCTCATGATGTGCTTCGCAGTTTGTATCAAGACAAAATGAACGTAATTAAAAAAGAAACTGATTGCCACGACTTAAAAAAGTCTCGCAATGACAAAACAAAGTAAACTAGTGCGAAACGGGAGATTACTGATTTCGCAGGAATTATGGACATATCAAAATACATAGAATTAGTCTTTACAGATTACACCCTTAGAACCATAACACTCGGAACAGCAATTTTAGGTGCTATTACCGGAATGCTAGGGAGTTTTGCTGTACTAAGAAAACAAAGTTTATTAGGTGATGCCATTTCGCATGCTGCCTTACCTGGTATCGCAATTGCTTTTTTAATTACAGGAGCAAAAGACACCAACACGCTTTTAGTAGGTGCACTTGTCAGTGGACTTATTGGAACCTTCTGGATAAAAAGTATCGTAACAAAAACTCATTTAAAATCCGACACCGCATTAGGACTTATTTTATCCGTGTTTTTTGGTTTCGGAATGTTGTTACTCACTTTTATTCAAAAACAACCCAATGCTAACCAGGCAGGCTTAGACAAATACCTGTTTGGGCAAGCAGCAACTTTAGTAGAAAGTGACGTTTGGATGATGGCTATCGTCACCGGACTTTGTTTAATAGTAATGCTGACTTTTTGGAAAGAATTTAAACTCTTACTCTTTGATGCTGATTATACAAAAACACTTGGTTTTAATACCAAATTCATAGATATTCTTATTACTGTCTTTATTGTATTAGCTATTGTATTAGGCTTACAAACGGTTGGTGTTGTTCTAATGAGCGCTATGCTTTTAGCACCCGCAGCAGCTGCCAGACAGTGGACTAATAGCTTAGCTAAAATGGTGTTTTTAGCAGCCATATTTGGCGCGTTTTCAGGGGTTTTTGGAACTGCAATTAGCTCTACTCAGAACAATTTATCTACAGGTCCTGTCATTGTGCTTGTAGCAAGTGTGTTTGTTGCATTTTCATTTATATTTTCACCAAGTAGAGGCTTATTATTCAAGCAAATTAGAGTCTTAAAAAACAGACGCGATTTAGAATTACATAAAACGTTAGCCTTTATGTATCATATTGCAGAAACACATGATAATATTTCGCACCCACATAAGATTAAACTTTTAAATAATTTTCAAGGTTACACCAAAAGCACCCTTCAAAAATTAGTAGATAAAAACTATGTAGAACGTAACGGAAGTATGTGGAACTTAACACAAATCGGCTTTGAAACTGCCGCAAATTTGTACACTAAACAAGAGACAGAAGATGAATAGTGCTCAAATAGAAATACAACTTATAGCAAGTTTAGTTGCCATTGCTTGTGCCATCCCAGGAACATTTTTAGTGCTGAGAAAAATGGCTATGATTAGCGATGCCATAAGTCACGCTATATTACCAGGTATTGTTATTGGGTTCTTTGTAACGCAAGACTTAAATTCACCTGTACTTATTCTTTTAGCAGCTTTAACCGGAATTATTACCGTTGTCTTAGTTGAATATATTCAGAAAACAGGCTTAGTAAAAGAAGACACAGCAATTGGTTTAGTGTTTCCTGCATTATTTAGTATTGGCGTCATTCTTATTGCAAAAAACGCTAATGATGTACACCTAGATGTCGATGCCGTTTTATTAGGTGAATTAGCCTTTGCCCCTTTTGATAGATTATTAATCGGCGGTACAGATGTAGGACCAAAATCACTTTGGGTAATTGGTTCAATTTTACTCGTTACAATATCACTATTAATCTTATTTTTTAAAGAATTAAAAGTAAGCACATTTGATACTGGCTTGTCTGCTTCTCTCGGGTTTTCACCAGCAATTATCCATTACGGATTAATGTCTGTATCATCCGTAACTACAGTTGGTGCCTTTGATGCCGTTGGCGCTATTTTGGTCGTTGCACTTATGATTGCACCAGCAGCTTCGGCCTATTTACTCACCACAGATTTAAAGAAAATGTTAGCTTTAGCTATAAGCTTTGGAGTATTTAGTGCTGTATTTGGGTATTGGGTAGCACATTGGCTAGATGCGTCAATCGCTGGATCAATAACTACGATGCTTGGTATTGTATTCTTATTGGTTTATTTATTTGCACCTTCAAAAGGTATTATAGCGGTAATATATAGAGAACGTCAACAACGAACAGAAGTATCTTTATTAACTTTCCTACTACATCTAAAGAATCATGAAGAACTAGAAGAACGCCACGTTAATCATCTTTATGAACATATTAATTGGCAAAAAGTTCGAGCGAGAAGCGTCTTAGATTTAGCACAGAAAAATAATATGATTCTTATAGAGAAAAACATCGTTTCCTTAACTAAAAAAGGAAATGAATTTACCTCAAAAGCTATCGACTATATTATAACTAATGAGGATTCGCAAATTGAAGATATGAAAGACGACTTCTTCCTTTTTAGAGGATAAATTAAATATCTTTGCTATTATTTTTAAATAAAATGAAAGATTTAATTCTAAATTTCGACTGAGCTCAATATTTTAAATAATCATGAAACTACTTAACTATTTCACTGGTAAAAACGGATTAATCATTGTAGGCTTTATTGTGTTGTGTGTTTTTATTTACAACAAGTACAAAACACAACGCTATTTTAAATACATAGAAAAACGCCAGAAAGAAAAAGAGCAAAACGACTAATTTCTAGATTTATAGCTACCTAACACCGATAACAAGAGACCTACTTAAATCCACGTTCTTTTTGAATATGCTCATAAGCTTCTTGCACCTGTCTAAACTTAGCTTCAGCACCTTCTTGATGTTCTTTTCCTAAATGACCAAGACGATCTGGATGGTACTTTTTAGCCATAGAACGGTACGCTTTTTTAACCTCAGCATCGGAAACAGACTTATCTATTTCTAAAATTTTATAAGCATTATCGCTACTGTTATAAAACATTGCTTTAATACTTTGGTAATCTCTATTACTAATTCCTAGATAACCAGTAATCATATAAATCTGATTCAATTCATCGTCTGTAACAATACCATCAGCTTTTGCTATTCCGAATAAAAAATGAAGCAATTGCAAACGAGATGCATGATCCATCATTTGCTTGATCTGCAAACACACTTGACGTGTAGAAATATCTTGTTTATTAATACGTTTAAATAACTCGAAAGCCTTGTTTGCTCTATCCTTACCATACATATTGGTAAATTGTTGACGTACAAAATCTAATTCTCGCTGATCTTGCTTACCATCTGCTTTTATAACTACAGAAGCCAAAATTAAGAGACTCACTTCAAAATCACCAGACTGGGTTTGTGGTCTTGATGCACGATCACCGTAATTTGGCATTTCACGATACGTATCACGCTCTTTACCAGATTGTCTATCTCCAATTAATGGAGAATTCTTTTCTGCTATATTATCAACAAAACTACCTAAAGCTAATCCTATAATAGCACCTATAGGACCACCAAATGACCATCCTAAAGCACCACCAATCCATTTTGCAAAACTCATATTTTAATTTTAATTTGAAATTCAAAGATACTATTTGTTAGTTGTATGGAATTACATTTTGTTACGTTTTGTACAAAACCTTTTATATAAAATCGCACCATATAAATATAACCAATACCAAATTATTATACTATTTAGATTATACACAAGAATGCTAATTACTATTAGCAACATTTCTAATAACGACACACAACAAAACACAACCAAAACATTTAACGAGCCTCGTTTAGTAAATGACCCTAATGGTTTAATTGATGTAAACACGTCTAATACTTATTATTAATGGATAATTATGCTATTGATCATAAAACTATCAGGTTAATAGTATCTCAACATACAATGTTGTTAATAATATTCAACACACCTTTAGCCTATAGTTTTGTTATACTATTGAAAAACAAAATGACATCATTTAAACTGCAAACTGATCACTGAATTCTGCCTACTATTTTTCATTACCTTTGTAGCTCAAAAAAAGATTAATTAAAAAGAAAGAAATATGTATCCAGCAGAATTAGTAAAACCAATGCGTGAGGATTTAACCAAATTTGGTTTTGAAGAATTACACACATCAGAAGCTGTAGAAAATGCTATTGCAAAAGAAGGAACAACTTTAGTGGTTGTAAATTCTGTTTGTGGATGTGCCGCAGCAAATGCTAGACCAGGATCTAGAATGAGCTTAGAAAACGCAAAAAAACCAGACCATATCGTTACTGTTTTTGCAGGTGTAGATAAAGAAGCTGTTGATGCAGCAAGAGCACATATGGTTCCTTTTCCTCCAAGTTCTCCATGTATGGCTTTATTTAAAGATGGCGAATTAGTACACATGTTAGAGCGTCATCACATTGAGGGTCGTCCTGCTGAATTAATTGCAGAAAACCTTAAAGATGCTTATAACGACCATTGCTAAAATAACAAACCGTTAGAAAACCATAAGTAATTAAAACCACGATAATCATCGTGGTTTTTTGTTTTTATACGTAATACCAATAGATATTTTCATCTCACAAAAAAGAGCATCAAACTTTAAGATTTTGATTATTTTTGTCCAAACAAATTTAGTAACGTGCAAAAACTATTAGCCTATCCCCTTTCTGTTGTATTCTATTTATGTTTTGGTTTCACCTTGGTTGTTTTTCACCCCATCCAATGGTTAAGCTATAATCTTTTTGGTTATAAAGGATTAAAAAAAACAGTAGATGCATTACAGTTTTTTATCATGAGATGTCTTAATTTGTTGGGCACTAGAATTTCTTTTTATAACCCTCATATACTAAACACAGAACGCCCAATAATTATAGTATCCAACCATCAAAGCATGTTCGATATATCACCAATTATGTGGTATATGCGTAAGCATCATGTAAAATTTGTATCTAAAAAAGAACTAGGTAAAGGCATACCAAGTGTATCTTATAATTTAAGACATGGTGGTTCTGTTTTAATAGATCGAAAAAATCCAAGACAATCTTTATCTGCAATGATGACCTTTGGCTCTTATATTGAAGAAACAAAAAGAGCCGCTGTAATTTTCCCTGAAGGCACCCGAAGTAAAGACGGAAAACCAAGACCTTTTAAAACTAAAGGGTTAGAAATGTTGATTAAAAAAGTGCCCTCTGCACTTATACTTCCTGTCACTGTAAATAACTCTTGGAAGATGTTACGCTACGGTAACTTTCCTATGGGAATAGGAAATCATATGACATTTACCGTACATAAGCCCGTAGAAATTATTAACTTTACAGATAAGACTGAATTAATTCAGCAAGTAGAACAGACTATTATTAATGCAATCGAGAAGTAATCTTCTCAAAAATCCCTGAAAGATGTCGTTAAAAAATGTAAGACTAGAAGTAATGCAGCATCTCGAAAAAGATGTACAATCACTTATTGAAAAATATTTAATTCCTGTTGAAAAAATATGGCAACCCACTGATTTTTTACCAGATTCTACAAAAGATTCATTTTTTGAAGAAGTGAAAGAAATTAGAGAACTTTCTAAAGAATTACCTTACGATTTCTGGGTGGTCTTAGTTGGTGATATGATAACTGAAGAAGCTTTACCAAGTTACGAATCTTGGTTAATGGACGTAGAAGGAGTTGACCAAATTGAACGTAATGGATGGTCTACCTGGTTAAGACATTGGACAGGTGAAGAAAATAGACATGGTGATGTTCTAAATAAATACTTATACTTATCTGGGCGTGTAAACATGCGCGAAATTGAGAAAACCACACAGTATTTAATTAATGATGGTTTTGATATTGGCACAGGTAGAGATCCTTATAAAAACTTTGTTTATACTAGTTTTCAAGAATTAGCAACTTATGTTTCTCATAATCGTGTGGCTAAAATTGCCAAGCAAAAAGGCAATAAGCAATTGGCTAAAATGTGTAAAATTATTTCTGGTGATGAGATGCGTCACCACCACGCCTATTCAGAGTTTGTAGAGCGTATTTTTGCTGTAGATCCTAGCCAAATGATGATGGCTTTTCATGATATGATGAAGCGTAAAATTGCCATGCCAGCACATTTCTTAAGAGAATCTGGAGAAAGTATAGGTACTGCTTTTGAAGAATTTTCTAACACTGCACAACGTATTGGTGTGTACACATCTAACGATTATGTAGATATTTTACAAAAACTAATTGATCGTTGGGAAATTGGAAATATGACCGGTTTAAACGAAGAGGCCGAAAAAGCAAGAGATTACTTAATGAAACTACCTCCTAGAATGTATCGTTTATCGGAGCGTATTAAAATTCCTGAAAACTCATTTCAATTTAAATGGGTAGACCCTGCATAATAGTTTATTATGACGACTTTAGATGCAAAACTCACCGAAGCAACGATTGACTTCGTTAAAACAGAACTTAAAAATGCCGAAGGTGGCCACGATTGGTTTCATATAGAACGTGTCTACAAAAACAGTTTACTAATTGCTGAACAAGAAAATGTAGATTTAACAGTTGTTGCATTGGCTGCATTGCTACACGACATTGCGGATCCTAAATTTCATGATGGAGACGAAACTTTGGGTTCTAAAGTAGCTAGTACGTTTCTTATAAAACAAAATGTAGCTCCTGAAATTATAAAACATGTAACTCAGATAATTGATAACATGTCTTTTAAAAATTCATTTGACTTAAATACATCGTTTAATTCTAAGGAAATGGAAGTGGTACAAGATGCAGATCGCTTAGACGCCATCGGTGCTGTTGGTATTGCGCGTTGCTTTAACTATGGTGGATTTAAAAATAGAGCATTATATAACCCTGAGATTGAGCCAAACTTAGCGATGTCTAAATCAGAATATAAAAATTCTGAAGCACCAACAATTAATCATTTTTATGAAAAATTGTTATTACTAAAAGATAAAATGAACACCAAAACAGGTAAGCAAATTGCTACTGAAAGACATTTATATATGGAAGGTTTTTTGAAGCAGTTCTTTGCTGAATGGGAAGGAAATCTATAATTACTATTATTAATTTATTATGACATACTAAATTAGAAAACATATATCGTAATTTCTCAAATTCAATTAAAACCATAAAATAAAGCCAAAATGGAAAATTTATTGAAATATACACTATACACTTTCTTTCTTATTGCTAACAATTTTACGTGCCTTGCTCAAAAAGAAACTAATATTTGGTATTTTGGGGGAAATGCAGGGCTAGACTTTAATAGCGTACAGCCAGTAGCCTTATTAGATGGAGAAATAAATACTACAGAAGGTTGTGCAAGTATATCGGACAGTAATGGAAACTTATTATTCTATACCGATGGAATTACTGTATACGATGCAAGTCATAGCATAATGCATAATGGTTCAGGATTAAATGGAGATACTTCAAGTACTCATTCTGCGATTATTACACCCAAACCAAATTATCAGAACATATATTATATTTTCACAGCAGATGCTCAAGGGGGACGTTATGGCTTACAATACTCTGAAGTAGATATGACATTAAATATGGGTTTTGGAGGTATTACAAGTAATAAAAATATACAGCTTTATACACCTATTACTGAGAAATTGGCAGCAATAAAACATGCTACGCTTAATGAATATTGGGTAGTGAGCCATAAATATGGAAACAACGAATTTCTAGCCTATAGAATTTCAGAAAATGGTGTAGAAGTAGATCCAGTAATTAGCGCTGTTGGCAGCTCTGTTGATACTGTAAGACAAACAGAGTTTGGTGATTATATCGGTCAAATAAAAATTTCTCCAGATGGTACAAAATTAGCTTTAGCTAGATCTGTCTCAAATAAATTAAAATTGTACGATTTTAACGCCAGCACAGGTCAAGTATCAAATCCTATGTTATTGTCATCAAACATATCTCCATATGGAATTGAGTTTTCACCTAATAGCCAAATTTTATATGCAACTGTGCATGAAGGTATATATCAATATGACATTTCAGAATCCAATATGGATCAAATTATTTTATCCGAATTTTTATTATTTTCTACCACATCTCACAGTCAGAGAAAATCATTACAATTAGGGCCTAACGGTAAAATATATCTAGCTAAATTTGGAATTGGTAATCTTGATGTTATCCACGAACCTAACTATTTAGGATTAGCGGCTAATTATGAGAATTCTGGGGTATCTTTAAACGGTAAAATATCCAAACACGGATTACCTCCATTTATTCAATCTTTTTTTAATGCTAGTTTTAAAGCTGTTAATCTATGCTATGGTGACATCACTAGTTTTAATTTAACAAATAACACTCAACCTTTTGATAGTCTTATATGGGATTTTGGTGATGGAACTACTTCAACAGATGAAAACCCTTTACATATTTTTAACGAAGAAGGGGATTATGAAGTTTCATTAATAGTCACAGCAGGTGCTGAAAATAATGTAATTATAGATACTATAACCATATTCGGGCAACCAATTGTGGAACCAATTGTGGAATTAATACAATGTGATGACGACACGGATGGTTTTAGTTCTTTTAACCTTAATGAGGTGATACCAGATATTATAAGTAATATTACTACTGAAACTTTTTCATTCCATGAAACAGCACTTAATGCTCAAAATAAAATTGAACCTATTTTGAATACTCTACAATATGTTAATGAAACAGTTGGTTCCGATATCATATTTGCAAGGGTAGAAAATTCTAATGGCTGTTTTGAAATTTCTCAAGTTAATTTAGAAGTCTCAACAACTCAGATACCAAGTACATTCTTAAAAGAATTTTATCAGTGTGATGATGGTAACAACAATACGGATGGCGTTGCTACGTTTGATTTTAGCTCAGTAGCTACTGAGATTCAAGAGTTATTTCCAGTCAATCAACAGTTAATTATCAATTTTTATCTGAACGAAGAGGACGCACTATCTGAAACGAATTCAATTAATAATATTTCAAATTACGAAAACGCAGAATATCCATTCACTCAAAATATCTTCGTACGAGTTGATAATGCATTAAATAACGATTGCTTAGGCTTAGGACATTTTATTACACTATATGTTAATGCAATACCACAAATTACTTTAATGACTGATGAAGTCAGTATTTGCAAAGGCGACTCAGTTGAACTTATTGCAGACCAAGGATTTGATAGTTATAATTGGTCAACAGGCGAAACAACTAGAATAATTACTGTAGAAGAAGCTGGTCAATATAAAGTTACTATTTCAAATACTTATAATAATACAATTTGTAGCATAGATAAAACTATAACTGTTACGGAGTCTGAAATTGCAACAGTATTAGAAATTGAAACTGTTGATTGGACACATAGCAACAACGTAATTTCTGTCTTTATAGAAGGTTTAGGAGATTATGAATACTCCTTAGATGATATTATTTATCAAGATAGTAATGTGTTTTCTAACTTATATATTGACGAATACTCTATATATGTTAGAGATAAAAATGGTTGCGGAATTATAAAAGAAGATGTCTATTTAATGTATTACCCTAGATATTTTACACCAAACGGAGATGGAATCAATGATACATGGCAATTAACTAACGGAGCCAAAGAATCATTAAATATGCTATCTATTTATGATCGTTATGGTAAATTAATGACACAATTAAATTCAAGTAATCTAGGATGGGATGGAACTTATAATAATAATCAAATGCCTACAAGTGATTATTGGTTTGTTTTAGAGCGCCAAAATGGAACAACTTATACGGGTCATTTTACATTGAAACGCTAAAACATAGGTGCATTATTCCAATTCTCTTTTGCCACTTCTGAAGCCGTCAACTTATATTCAATTGCAGCCATTTCTTTACCATATTGAATAATTTCATCAGCCGTTAGTTGGCTATTAGCATTTACAGCATCACCTTGCTTAGTATAATAAGCTATTGCATTTTCTATTTTATCATCCATACTTATATATTATTGAACCATTAGTTTTAGCTCTCCTCTATATTTAGAAGCACTTTTGCCTGTAAACTCTTTAAACAATTTATTAAAATGCGAAAAGTTATTAAAACCACATTCAAAACTAACATCTGCAATACTCATTTGACTTTCTGAAAGGAGCTTTGTTGCATGCACCACTCGGTACTCATTAACAAGCTTTGTAAACGTTTTACCTGTTACCTTTTTAAAATAACGACAAAAGGCAGGGACCGTCATACTTACCTTATCAGAAATTTCATCTAAACTAATGTGTTCTTTAAAGTTCTGGTTAACATGCTTAAAGATAATATCAATCTTAGCACTGTCTTGTGGTTCTGTTTCGAAAGCAAAACCATCTGCATTTAATATGGTATAATCTTCAGACTTAGCCAAACCATGCAAAACCTCAAGTAGAATTAAGATTCTTTTAAATCCTGTTTTCTCATTTAGTCTTTCAATTTTTTTTCCAAGTTTTAATTTTGTGGTAACACCAAATAGAATTCCTTTTTTAGAAAGTTCAAATAATTTATTGATTGCTTCCATTTCTGGAATATCAAAAAAATGATTTCCTAAAAACTCTGGTCTAAATTGTACTAAAGTTTCAGAACCATTTATAGTTAGACGATCGGTAAAACCATTATGCGGTAAATTTGATCCTATTAATAATAACTGACTATTATTAAAGTAAGATAAGTGGTTACCTATATGGCGTTTTCCTTGTCCCTTATTAACATAGACCAACTCTATTTCAGGATGGAAATGCCAATAAGGCTTTACCTCACCTTTATACGCATCTATTTTATGCTTCCTTACTAATATGGAACTTCCAAATTCGGGGCTTATTTTTTCTAAAGTAGGTTTTCTTGTGTTCATAATATATTAATTATGGCAAAGTTAAATCTATTCGAATCTAAAACCTATAGCAGATTACCAATAATATATACTATTTTGTCCCAATAATACAATAATAACAACCATTAGGGTAATTAAGTATATATATCAGCCAACATGCTTGTTTTCAAAAGCTAAAAGCCACTATATCTTTGTAGTGTTAAAACATTTGAACTGAATAATTTAAAAGTCAAGACTTAGTAAGATAGACGAAAATAATTAAAGTCAGATTTTAAAATTTTAGTTTAACTCAAAAAAGAAACATTATGAAAACATTATTTAAAAACATTTTAGTATTAGCTGTGATGTTAGGAACATGCACAAGCTACGCAACGACAACATTAGAAGTTATACCTACTTTTAATAGTGTAAAAAAGGGAAATTCAATCACTGTTACTGACGCAGCTGGCTCAGTGGTATTTAGTGGATTAATCAACTTTGACGGAAACATCAGCAGTCTTTATGATTTTTCTCAATTAAACGATGGTGTTTACATCATTGAAGTTGATAAAGATTTTGAAATTGAAATAAACACAGTTGAAATAAAAAACAATAACGTTAGCTTTATTGACCAAAGAAGTGAAAAATTCTTTAAACCTGTATTTAGAGTAGAACAAGACAGAATCATCATCTCTAAATTAGCCTTAAATTCTGCAGAGATGAAAGTAGATCTTTATTTTGAAAATGAATTAATTCACACAGAAACCATAAAAGGAGGTGAAATTATAAATAGAGTTTACAAATTGGATAAAAAGATTAAAGGTGAATACACAGCAGTTGTAAGTTCTAATAATCGTGAATACATTGAAAACTTTAAAATATAAATTGTTCTTTACATATTAAGTTTATTTAGTTAAAAGTGGGCCCGAAGGTCCACTTTTTTTATGCTTAATTTTCACTTCATTTATCTTCAGCAATTAATAAATCTATTTTGCACTTTAGTATACACATCTAAATCTTCGTAATAATTTGGATTCACAATACCACAAAGTGCAATACCACATAAATAAAACCCAATTGAATTTATAACTACATTCCTTCTATAGCTAAGGAGTTTTTTTTATCAATAATTTAATGCACAAACTAACAACCTAAACAACAAACACCCCTTAAGAAAATAGCCACAAAAACAAATTACACCAAAAAATTCCTTAACTACCCCAAAAAATTATAGGTAGACATAAAATATAAATGGTTTTTCAAATTATAGATATTAGTTTTTAACGCTAAAATTAGACACATATCACAAACCTATGGCAAATTACCAATAATATATACTATATTAACCCAAAGAAAACACAACAATATTGATACGGTTAATTTTGCACACAAATTAGCCAAAATCGTTGTTTTACACATTTAAAATGCGTTATATATTTGTACCATAATTACTTTACAAAATTTGATAATGAAATCACTATTTAAAAATATATTAATGCTAGCTGTAATGATCGGATCATTTACAAGCTACGCTACCGAAACTTTAGAAGCGGCTCCAACATCTAACTATGTTAAAAAAGGAAATTTAATTTCAGTCTCTGATTCTTTTGGAGAAGTTATTTACAGCGGAACAGTAAATTACTCTGGTGCTCTTACTTCACTTTTTAATTTTACACAATTAAAAGATGGCAAGTATACTGTTGAAGTAGACAGAGATTACGAAATAGAAATTAATACTATTGAAGTAAAAAACCATTTAGTATCTTATTTAGCTTCTAGCAGAAAAGTAATTTTCAAGCCTTTAGTTAGAAATGAGAATGCTAAACTTTTGATTTCAAAATTAGATTTAGAGTCAGATAATATGAACGTTGAACTATACTATGAAGGTGAGTTAATTCTTTCTGAAACAGTAAAAGGAAGTAAGGTTCTAAATCGTGTGTACCAATTAGACAAAACTCTTAAAGGCAGTTACACAGCCAAAATTACGTCGAATGACAGAGTGTTTGTCGAGAATTTCAGAATATAGATTGTTGTTTATATTAGTTTATTTAGTTCAAAAAGTGGGTTGTAGAGAGCCCACTTTTTTTTGTTTAAAAAAGTCTGACTTTGCCATTTTTAAAAAATTAAAATTCGGTTTAATTCATTATGTTTAGAGAGGTTAATTTAGATTAGTTATTTGATAATATGGATGTTATAAGCTACTCAAACACACTATATATTTGTTAAAAATAAAAATATAAAGACATGTACCAATTTTACAAAATACAACTAGCT
Organism: Winogradskyella wichelsiae; assembly: GCF_013403925.1. Lineage (GTDB taxonomy): Bacteria > Bacteroidota > Bacteroidia > Flavobacteriales > Flavobacteriaceae > Winogradskyella > Winogradskyella wichelsiae. The sequence goes on along the minus strand of NZ_JABFDJ010000002.1, from coordinate 807,380 downwards.
ATTATGAGTCCTGTTATTATAGCAAGCCTCATAATAATGGCACCTATATATTATTCGTATAAAATATTATCTAAAAAGAATGTTGTTAAATAATATTTTATACGAATATTATTTTATTACTTACCAGGAAAATCCGCCTTACGCTTCTCTAGAAATGCCGTAGTACCTTCTACAAAATCTTCGGTACCAAAGCAATTACCGAAAGCTTCAATTTCAACTTCAAATCCATTAACTCCATCATCATAATTAGCGTTAATTGCACCAATAGCCTCAGCAATGGCAACAGAAGAGTTACGCATTATTTTACTAGCAATCTTTTCAGCAAGCGGTAATAATTCTTCTTGAGGCACAACATGATTCACCAAACCGTAGCTTAAAGCTTTATTTGCGTCAATCATACCTGCTGTCATAATCATTTCCATAGCTCTCCCCTTACCTACTAATTGCGGTAAACGTTGTGTACCTCCGTATCCTGGAATAACGCCAAGAGACACTTCTGGTAATCCCATTTTTGCATTATCACTTGCCAATCTAAAATGAGAAGCCATAGCTAATTCTAATCCACCACCAAGAGCAAAACCATTTACAGCAGCAATAACCGGTGTACTTAAATTCGCTACAAAATCAAATAAAATCTCGTGACCTTGGGCAGCTAAATCACCTCCTTCTTCAACATTAAAATCAGCAAACTCACTAATATCAGCACCTGCTACAAAAGCTTTTTCTCCACTTCCTGTAATAATAATCACCTTAGTATCACCATCTGTATCAGCCGCTTCAAAAGCATCATGTAATTCCTGAATGGTAGCTCTATTTAAAGCATTTAATTTTTTAGGTCTGTTAATTGTAATGGTTGTAATTCCGTTAGAATGTTCTGATAAAATATTTTCGTAGTTCATAAAAAACTTATTTTTATTCCCAAGGAAGAGGGAATTTTATTATTTAAAATTTAATTGCATAACTCTAAGAGAACACAACCATTTGCTTATTTCTATAATATCCTAAATTAATTAGGATTCTGATTTTTAGGAAATATAACTGTAAAAATAGTGCCTTTTCCTAGCTGAGATGTAAAGGTAATATTTCCTTTATAAGTTTCTACAATGTTTTTCACCATTCCTAAACCAAGCCCCATTCCACTAGATTTGGTAGTAAACTTAGGTTCAAATATTTTAGCTTTTGTCTCTTCGGAGATTCCAGATCCATTATCTTCAACTGTAATACACACATTATCATTCTCATTAAAAACACGAACTGCAATTTTTGGATTTTCAGAAGTTTCAGGTATGGATTGAATTCCGTTTTTAACAAGATTAGTTACCACTCTAATCAACTGAGTTCTATCAAATTTTGCTATAATCTTTTCTGCTTCCGAATGAAACTCAATATAATCCTCTGTAAAAATATCGAGTGCCATTTTTACAATCAGCACTACGTTAAGTACTTCACTTTTTTGAGCTGGCATTTTAGCAAAATTAGAAAAAGCCGAAGCAATAGAACTCAAGGTATCAATTTGTTGAATAAGCGTATTACTATATTCTTTAAGTTTTTGATGAATATTTTCATCTTGTGGATCAAATTTACGTTCAAAACTCTGAACGGTTAATCGCATTGGGGTCAATGGATTTTTTATTTCGTGAGCTACCTGCTTTGCCATTTCTCGCCACGCTTGCTCTCGCTCATTGATTGCTAATTTTACAGCACTTGCCTCTAACTCATCAATCATACTATTATATGAATTTACTAACGTTTCAATTTCTTCACTAGAAGATTCAATCTCAATTTTCTTATTACGTTTTTCAAGTCGCGTTTCACTCATCTTATCACTAATCGTTTTAAGCGATTTTGTAATAAACTTAGAGATGAAATAAGCAAAAATGATAGCAACAAGAATAAGTACCAAATAAGCATAAGCTAAACGAAACAAAAACTCCTTAAGCTCTTTATTAAAGAAGTCATCATTTTCTAAATACGGTAAGTTTAAAATTGCAATGTTTTTAAACTTTTCGTCCATAATATAGCTATACGAAGACTGAAAGGTATGACCCGAAACTTTGTTTTTTAAAACATAACGATGCTCTAAAGTATTAGATAAAACATTCAGTATTTCAGCATCTAAACAGCGTTCATTTGGATCTACCTGCAAGGTTCGTTTAGAACTTTTTAGTAATTGCCCATCGAGATCGTATAGTTTAATTTGTAGATTATGAATGGCATCTATTTCAAATATTTCATCTTTAAAAATTAGCGGAATATTTTCTGTAGTTACAGGATAAGTAGTTTCGCGAATAACAAAGTCAATGCTTTGCTTAATGGCTTTTTCCTTTCGCTCTAAACGTTCTTTATGGTAATCTTTAGCCTCTTCACTATATTGATAAATCGTTACTGCTGCAATTAAACCAGATGCCAACAAGACCAAAAGGATCATGTTTAAAACTATTCGGGCTCTTAAGGATAGGCGTTTAATCATTATGGAAATACCCAATATAAATGGGCGGCTTTTAATTCTTAGTTACAAGTCTTAAAGATAGCAATAATCAATCCAAAGCAGGTAAGTCTAATTTTCAAATTAATAAAAATCTAAATTTTTTTATAAAGACTCTTTTTTAAGCTTCAGGATCTTTTGAACGCATATTTTTATACAGCTTAAACCCTAGCATAATTAAAATACCCAAAACAAAAACACCTACAATACCAAAAATCCAATTAATTGAACTTTTAAGAATCACTAAGAAAACAACAGCAAAAAGTATAAATGTTGCACCTTCATTCCAAATACGCATAAAACTAGAGGTCACTTTTACCTCGTCATTCTGAAGTTGTTTAAAGTAGATATGTGTTTTATAATGGTAAATAAATAAGAGCAATACAAACGTGAGTTTTACATGCATCCAGCTTTGCTGAAACCAGCTTGGCATTAAAATCATTAATATGACAGCAAATAAAGTCGCTAAAATTGCTGAAGGCCAAGTGATAATAAACCACAATCGCTTTGCCATCAGTTTTAATTGCTTACCTAAAATTTCTTTTTCGGGTGAAGGCTTATCGGATGCTTCAATTTGATACACAAACAACCTAGGAATATAAAACAACCCAGCAAACCATGTAATTACAAAAATAAGATGAAAGGATTTTATATATTGGTAATACTCCATGAGCTCACTAATTTAAACTATTTTATTGATTAGATTTTTTCGGATTTCACGATTTAAAAAATAGCCCGTTACAATTGTAGCTAAAACATCTGCAATAGGAAATGACATCCACACGCCAATTTCACCATAAAATTTTGGTAAAATTAATATCAACGGAATAAAGAAAAACCCTTGCCGAGACAACGTAAGTAACAATGCAGGTGTGGCCTTACCAATCGCCTGAAAATAAGCAGCACCAATAAGTTGCAATGCTATAATTGGTGTCGCAGCAAAAACCCAGCGCATTGCATAAGGTGTTTGTCTTATAACATCTAAATCTGAAGTAAATACCCTAGTAATTGCCTCAGGAAACAACATAAGCACTACAAATATTACAGAGGCTAAAATAGCGGCATATTTTATAGCAATATTAATACTCTCCCTAACACGTTCGTAATTTTTAGCGCCATAATTAAATCCTGCAATTGGTAAAAAACCTTGAGTTACACCAAGTACAGGAAACAAAGCAAACATTAACATTCTACCCACAATAGCATATGCTGTAACAGAAGTTGCACCACCTAAATTGAATAGAATATTATTCATAAACAAGTATGTAACGCTAACAACAGCTTGTCTTGCCAAGGTTACAAAACCCAAAGCTGCAATTTCTTTTACAATAGACAAATCAAGACCAAAGTGTGATAAGCTTATTTTTAATTCTGAATGCTTTGAATTAAAAAACCAAACAACGAATAAGAATGAGCAACTATAAGAAATTGTTGTTGCCCATGCCGCACCAGCCATTCCGTAACCCAACAAATTGATAAAAATATAATCTAAAAGTAAATTACCAATTGATGGAATCATCATGGCATACATTCCGAATTTTGGTTTTCCTTCTGCTCTAATCACATTATTACCAAGCATAGAAAAGGCCAACATAGGAATTCCGTAAAGCACAATTTTATAATACACTTTTGCAGGGGCTAAAATTTCGCCTTTACCACCAAAGAGCAGAATAATATCATCTGCAAAAAATAACCCCAGCGCTACAATAGATGTGGTTAATACTAAAACTAATGTAATTTGGTTTCCAAAAGTTTTTAAAGCTTTCTCGTAATTAGAAGCACCAAGTGCGCGAGAAATAATAGATGCTCCACCAACACCAACACTCATTCCTAAAGCCGCAATAAAGAACGAAACAGGTAATACAATATTTATAGCTGCAATAGCAATGGCACCAATCCATTGCCCAACAAAAATAGTATCAACTACAACATTTAGAGACATAACCAACACTCCAATAGATGCGGGCACAGCTTGCTTAATTAGCAATTGACCAATTGGTTGATTTCCTAATTCTTCTGACGACACTTTTGCCATTAATTAACTTAACTATTTAGAAGTTGCCCATTCATTAATCCATTTTGCTAAAAGACTAACCCATTCGGCATCATCATTTAAACATGGAACTGTAGAAAATTCCTTTCCTCCCATTTCGTGAAAAATCTCTTCACCTTCCATAGCAATTTCTTCTAAAGTCTCAAGACAATCACTAACAAATGCAGGCGTTACAATAGCCATTTTCTTAATGCCTTCTTTTCCAAAACGCTCAATGGTTCTATCTGTATAAGGTCTTAACCATGGATCGAAACCTAATCGCGATTGAAAACTGGTAGAGTATGTTCCCTCTTTCAATTTAAGATGCTCCCCAACCAAACGTGTTACCTCTTTACATTGATGTCTGTAACAAAACTCATGTGCTTTAGATGCCGTTGCACAACAACTTCCATCAATTTTACAATGCGATTTTGTAACATCACTTTTTCTAATGTGTCGTTCAGGAACTCCATGATAAGAAAACAATAAATGATCGATATCTTTTCCTTCAATACTTCTCGAAATACTATTAGAAAGTACTTCGATATATTCTGGATTATTATAAAATGCTTTTAAATCAGAAAATTTTAACTGAGGAAAATGTTCTTGTCTTATCTCTTCAGCCAATACCAAAATAGTTTCGGTCGTTGCCATAGCAAATTGAGGATATAGTGGCACTAAAAAGACCTCATCAACACCTTTATCGACTAATTCTTGTAAGCCTTTTTTAATCGTCATACTACCATAACGCATGGCTAATGCGATAGGATATTCTACCTGTTCCTGAACTTTTTCTTGAAGTCGTTCAGATAACACAATTAAAGGCGAACCATCTTCCCACCAAATTTTCTTGTATGCCGCTGCAGATGCTTTTGGTCGTGTATTTAAAATAATACCTTTTACCAATAGCGTTCTAGCCCAAAGCGGTACATCAATAACACGCTCATCCATTAAAAATTCCCCAAGATATTTCTTAACATCTTTAGGATTTGGACTCTCTGGTGAACCCAAATTGACTAATAAAATTCCTTTTGCCATAGTTTTCTTTTTCGCTTACAAAAATACACTCTTAATATAATACTTTCTAATGGTTGGTATTGCTTTTATTTATTCTACTATTTTAAATATTTTGTTAACTTTTAATTTATCAATTAAAAAATAGGTAGTTTTAATTTTAGTATTTTATCGAGTTTAACGAATTCTGTATAACTCTTAAAAGGATTTAAATACCTTTACAAGTACCGCTTAAATTATATTATGAAAAAAACCGCTTCTATAATTCTTGTTTTATTTACCGCTTTTGCTTTCTCACAACAACAATATCAGAGTCTACTTTGGAAGATTACCGGAAATGGATTACAAAAACCATCTTATCTATATGGCACAATGCATGTCAGCAAAAAAGTAGCCTTTAGACTCGATGATGTGTTCTATAAAGCTTTAGACCAAAGTGACTGTATTGCTTTAGAATCTGATCCTACAACGTGGCCTGAATTTAATCATGCAACCATGTTAAATCAAATAGCTGCTTACAACGATTATAATGATGATTTTTATGCCAATGCATTTAAGCTAATACATCCTGAAGAAATGACAATTAGAGGTTCTGTAAGAATGGATAATAACGCTATAAATACCTATTTATACAGAAAAAGTAATACGTCAGATAATTTTGAAGAAGAGACTTATTTAGACATGTTTATTTTTCAAGCGGGAAAGAAAAATAACAAAGAAATATATGCTTTAGAAGACTTAGAAGAATCGAGATACCTTACCACAAAAGCAGCCTATAATGCTAACAAAAAAGAACTAGAGCCGTGGATTCAAAAATTATACGCTCAAGAGAATCCTTATTTAATTCAAGAAAACCTTTATCGCGATCGCAATTTAGATTTATTAGATTCTATTGGAGCTGGTGTAAACACAAAATTCTTTAGAGAAAACATGCTTTACATCCGTAATGAAAATATGGTGGTTTCTTTAGATAAACTAATGCCAACCAAGTCTGTTTTTGCAGGTGTTGGAGCAGCTCATTTACCAGGTGACCAAGGCATGATTAATCTGTTGCGAAAAAGAGGCTATACTGTAGAGGCACTAATATCTAAACAAACTAATTACAGTAAGACAGAAAAAACAAAATTAGACAGTTTATTTATAGCGCCAACACTTAAAAAACACACCACACCAGATGGGTTTTTAAGCATTAACACCTACGATGAATTACGTGAGTTTTCTTATGGTGGACAAAAATATTATTTAGACCCAGACATGACTAATGGTGCTTACTTAACCATTAATAGAATTAGCCGCTTTAGATATTTACCAAACGAAAAATCTAATATCACCTTAAAAGATATTGACAATCTACTATATGAAGATATCCCCGGGGATATTATAAAAAAGGATAAATTAAAAAAACCTTATCCAGGTATAAGCATCGTTAATAAGACTAAAAAAGGCGAGTTTCAGAAATATCATATTTACGAAACACCTTTAGAAATCATTATTATAAAATTTGCAGGTCGAAGTGATTTTGTATTAAAACATGAAGGTGACGTTTTTAATTCTATTGACTTAAAGACACTCTCAAACACCACACAATTATTTGTATCTCCAGAAAAAAAATTTCAAGTAAATTTTCCTAATTATTATACCTCTAGTAACATGAATAATTATGGTAAAAAACTACTTGAAGGTTATAAAGATGATGCCTATTATTTTTTGGAAGAAGCGGTATTAAACGACCTCTCTTATATTGAAGAAGATAGCTTTGAAGCTAAATATTTTCATCATGCTTTATATAAAAACTATAAGCTTTCAGAAGCTAAAGGGGGATTTAAAGCTGGCAATTACAAGAATTATGAATCTTATGCCCTTTTAGACTCTTCAACAAATAAAAAACTTCATTTAAAAACCATAGCAAAAGATGGTAGTTATTATTTATTAGGTTACGTTGGTACTAATGATGCCGATAAAACTGCCTTTTTTAAATCTTTTAAATTCAACAAAACCGATTATACCAATTTTAAAACAGTAATCGATACATCGCTATACTTCTCAGTAAATACCAACGGAAAAGCGCCATTACCAAACCCTTATAACTACAACAATACCACAAGGCATAAAGATTATGAGCAAACAATGAACGAAACAGTTTATTCTACCAATGCTAACGAACAAATTACAGTCTCCAGAACTAAGTTTCACGATTTACAAATGTTTCATAATACAGATAGCCTTTGGAAAAACTTAGAAGAGAAAGTAAATTATATGTCGCGTTATTATATTCCAGAGAAAAAATTTAATATCGGTAATCGTTCGTCTTCAAAAACAGGTGCTATTTATACTCACAATTTTACATATTCAGATTCTGCGAGTGCCAAGCAAGTGTTAGTTAAAAATATATTGAAAGAAGGAGTTCTGTATGAACTAAAAACTTTGATTGATTCTATAAGTGGGCCTTCAAAATTTGTAACAGAATTTTATAATTCCTTCACCCCAAAAGATACCTTATTAGGCAAAAGTGTTTTAAAAGATAAAACTAATTTATTTTTTGAAGCCCTGAGGTCTAATGACAGTATTGTTATAGAAGCTTACGACTTAGTAAAATTCAAAAAACACAACAGCAAAGACATTATTTCGGTTTTAAAAGATTTTCAATTTGACAAAGATCGTCTAAACATAAAATCTCATCTTGTAGAACAACTTATTACTATAGATTTAAAGAATAATATACCTTTTATAAAACAATTATATATTAATAGTTACTCCGATCCACAAACACAAACCTCAATATTAGAAGGTTTATTAGACTCTAATAATAAAGCATCCTATAAAATTGCTCTAGAACTTATGGAACGCGATTTACCTTTAGGAAGTGTTAGCAGCATGTTTTACAATTACAACGGTAAAGATTCTTTAGCGCTTAAAGCTTCTTTGTTTCCCAAAATACTAGAATACTCAACCATAGAAGAATACAAACAACCACTATATACTCTACTCGCTAAAGTAAAAGATAGTGGCTTAGTAAAACAAAGAACATATAAAAAATATAAAAATCAGTTGATTAATGACGCTAAAGTGGAAATTAAGCGAAACCTAGGAAACTATAATTATGGATACAATACTTACTCTAGTGATTTATCTACTTATGTACGCTTAATTTTTCCTTACAGGAATGAACGTAAGGCAAAAGATTTCTTTGAAAAATTATTGAATGTAGATGACGCTTACGCTTTGGTAAAATATTACGTATTACTATCTCAAGCAAAAGAAACCATACCAGAAAAGCTGAACGAAATACTCGTAGATAACGAAGAAAACCAATATTTACTTTTAGAAGAATTAGACGAAGAAAAGCTTTTAAACAAAATTAAATCTATTGGAATTAACCAACAGCAATTTGCAAAATCTAAACTCTTATCAGATGCCAATTATGAGAAGGAAAAAGATTCAATTACTTTTATTCTTAAACGTGATTTTACAACTGACAAGGGGAAAAATGCAGAAATGTATTTCTTTAAAATAGATAAAGACGATGAGTATTCTGGCAAATTAGAGATTTTACATTATATCTCTTTTATAAAACCAAAAAACCCAAATGAATTGGTAGTGAATTACTATTCTCAATCAGAAACCTATGGTACTATGGTAGACAAAACAAAAGAGTTAAAAGAGCAGTATACTGAAATCTTAAATCTTGCTATATATAAAGACAGACAACGTGTTAGAGCTATCGGTGGTGATGGGTATTATGATTACTAAGATTTAATTTGTACTTTCACCTTAAATCAACTAAACCAAAAAATATGCTTTTTATTTCACCAATGCAAATTATTTTTATGGGAACATTACTAGTCGTAATGATTATTACAAGCTTAGTTTTAGCATCAAAAAACGAGAGTACTTTTAAGTTTTTAATTTGGGTAGCAATAATTTTAGGTTTACCTTTTATAGGAAGTGTTAGTTATTTAATAAAACATTACGCATTATCTCAAGTTAAAACCAACAATTTACTTCGTTAACTAGAAGCTGCTATATATACTTCTTAGGCTTAGAACTTCTTTTTAAAAGTTGCTATAAAATGGCTTCCAGTGCTGTAACCCACTCTTAGCCCAACTTCATTGACATTATAATCATCAGATTCTAAAAGTTTGCGTGCCACTTTCATTTTATAATCGAATAGAAAACTAAAAACTGAGTCGCCATAAATCTACTTAAAACCTTCTTTCATTTTTTCAATGATTGAAGCGCCTGATTGACAAACCTTAATCGTTTAAATTACATGAAAATAATTTCTTATTCAATAATCCTTTTTTATATCATTACTCATATTACCTATGCACAGAATATTAATTATGATGTTGAAATAGAATATACAATCTCCTTTAATACCGAAAGACCAACCACACAAAAAGGCATTTTATATTTAGATAGCTCGAGAAAAAAGTCCATGTTCATGTACGGGAAAAATACAGAATCTAGCATAAAACAAAGTGACGGGGAAAACACGGAATATGATTTATTTTCCGCAGGAAAGAAAAAAGTTTTTTACCAAGATTTCAATAAAGATACCCTTATATCAAGAATCAATTTATTTTCTGAACAATTCATAGTAGAAGAAAATATCCCACAATTGAAATGGGAAATTCATGATGAAGAAAAAATGCTTGATAAGTACCTTTTAAAAAAAGCAACTTTATACTTTAGGGGTAGAAATTATATTGCATGGTATTCGGAAGAGTATCCTTTACCTTACGGACCGTGGAAATTTAGTGGTTTACCAGGGCTAATTATGGAAGTATATGACACAACTAAACGTTACCATTGGCAAGTAAATTCAATCAAACAAACTGAAGAAACGGCTTTAGACTTAAAGCCTATTTTAAAAGGGAAAGAGACTCTAACAATAAAACAATATGCCGATAGAAAGTTTAACAACGATAATCAGTATAAAAAAATGGCAAGCAAGCTACCCAAAGGAGTCCAAGTAACTCAAATGAAGACACTAAGAACAGGTTTTGAAATTAAATTTGAATGGGAAGAAGAGGAAAAAAAGAACTAATTCTATTTATTTTATTAACTTTTAATAGTCTCATTTTTTCTCAAACAATTATTTCAGGATTTGTTAAAGAAAAAAATGGAAATTCAATTCCTTCAGCAAGTATCATTCTAAAAGATTCTCTTGGCTCTTCAACTATTGGATATACATTTTTAGATCAAAATGGAAACTATAAATTAACCACTAACCAATACGGTCATTTTAAACTTTCGTTTTCCTCCCTTGGCTATAAAACCAAAATCATTTCCATTACTGTTTTAAAAAATCAAAGCCATCTTAACTTAGATATCAAATTAGAAGAACAGCCCATAGATTTAAAAGAAGTAATTATCCGTGCAGAAAAACCTATTTCTATCCTTAAAGACACCATCCTTTTTAAAACTAGATTCTTTACTAATGGCACAGAACAAACGGTAGAAGACCTATTAAAAAAAATTCCAGGATTAAATGTAGATAGTAACGGCATAATTAAAGTAGGCAATCAAGAAATTGAGAAACTTATGATTGATGGAGACGATCTTTTTGAGAAAGGCTATAAAATATTGTCAAAAAATATGTCTGCCTATCCTATAGAAGAGGTTGAGGTATTAAAACGCTACTCAAACAATCGGTTACTAAAAGACATTGAAGAAAGCAATAAAATAGCTTTAAATTTGAAGCTAAAAGAAGATGCTAAACGTATTTGGTTTGGTAATGCAGAATTAGGTATTGGTAATGATGGTTTCTACCAACTAAAGGGCAACCTTATGAATTTTGGTAAAAAAAATAAATACTTTTTTTTAGCCAATGGCAACAGTGTTGGTTATGATACCACAGGAGATATTCAAAACCTTATTAGACCTTTTCGTTCTAATGAACCATCAAGTATCGGAGACAACCAACACGTTAGTAGTTTATTGAATTTATCTGCTGGTAGCTTAAATTTTAAACGTAGCAGAACCAATTTTAATAATGCAGAACTGGTTTCATTAAATGCTATATTTAATCCTACTGAGAAACTAAAAATAAAAACATTAGGCTTTTTTAATTGGGATGAAACCGATTTTTACAGAAATAAAATTGATAATGTCAATGCAAACAACACCAACTTTACAAACTAAGAAGTAAAAAAAGAATTGCATTTGGCAAGCTAGATTTAACTTACAACATATCTAAAACCAAAATGTTAGAAGCCACCACAAAGTTTAATAGTGGCAATTATAATGATGGCTCTAATTTAATCTTTAACGAGAATTCTACAATAGAAAATCTAAAGCATCAAAATACATTATTTGATCAAAAAATCAATTACACCAATAAATTTACAGATAAAAAAGTCTTTTTACTTACAGGTCACTTTACTCAAGAAAAATCACCACAAAATTATAGTATCAACCAATTTTTTTATCAAGATTTATTTCCAGATGCAACCAATGCAAACAACGTAAAACAACAAAGCACTAACCAAATGCAATTTGCAGGTGTAAGCGCACATTTATTAGATAGAAAACCTAATGGGAACTTATTAGAACTTCAATTTGGTAATGAATATCGAAAAGACAAATTAAATACTGAGTTTTCAATCTTAGAAAATGATACTACTTTAGAACAACCCATAAATTACCAAAACAATACCACCTATACTGTTAATGATTTGTATATAAAAAGCAAATACCGTTATAAAATAGGCGATTTTGGACTCACAGGAAAATTAAACATACATCAGCTTTTTAATCAATTAGACTTCAGGAATAGCTCAGAGAGCCAAAACCCTTTCTTTCTTAACCCAAGCATAGGACTAGATTGGAAAATAAATGATAAAAACAAAATTACTTCATCGTATTCTTATAATACTACAAATGCAACAATTTTAGATATATAACAACTTTGTGCTTACTAGTTTTAGATCGTTTTCTACTGGCACTAGTAGTTTTAATCAATTAGATGCCTCTAGTATGTCGTTTAATTATCAATTGGGTAATTGGAGCGATCGCTTTTTTGCAAATACATTTATTTTGTACAGTAAAAATCACGATTTCTTTTCTACGAATACAAATATTGAACAAAATTTTACCCAATCGCGACAAATACTAATAAAAGACCGAGCGTTTATAAGTATAAATTCTAAACTTGATTATTATTTTAAGTTTATATCTTCTAATTTAAAACTAGATTTAGGCTACTCTAAAAGCGAATTTAAAAACATTGTAAATAATTCAGACCTAAGAACCATAACCTCTAATAATTATAATTACGGCATAGAATTACGTTCAGGTTTTAAAGGTGTCTTCAACTACCATATAGGTACAAAATGGACAACAAACGAAATAGAAACTACAATTAATAACGCTTATACTAACAATGAAAGTTTTTTAGACTTAACATTTGTTTTCAATGATAAATTTGATGTGCAGCTTCAATCTGAGCGTTATTATTTTGGAAATATACAAACAACGGATAACACGTATTATTTCTTAGATATTGATGCCAGATACCAACTCATAAAAAGCAAACTATCTCTGGGTTTAACCGGTAAAAACCTTTTTAATACTGAAACATACAGAACATTCTCAATAACCGATATTGGCTCTTCTTCCACCGAATATAGGTTACTACCAAGACATGTACTATTAAAACTAGAATATAGGTTCTAAAACCTAACTAGAAGCCGTTATATACTTCTTAGGCGTCGTCCCAAATTTCTTCTTAAAAGCCGCAATAAAATGGCTTCCTGTGCTGTAACCTACGCGTAATCCAACTTCGTTTACATTGTAATCATAAGATTCTAAAAGCTTACGTGCGACTTCCATTTTTTTTAAGCTGAGATCTATTTCATCTGCTAATTCTTATAAGTTTTTTCTTTAAACCATAAATATTACCAACGTGTTACACCAATTAGAAATGATAATGATTATTAACCGTTGTTTAATATAATTCTCAGGAAAATCATAATCTAAAATTGTTAAATTTTCAATTATTTTAGGTTAGCACTTACGGTTTTACCACAGTAGTATTACGGAAAAACCGTAATAGGTTTTATTTCAAAAAAAAACCTATTTTTTATTTGATTTATTCTATTTTTTTTTTAGATTCACGCTGTTCGAAAGATTATAAAAATGTAAAGCAAAGGCATTTAAGTCGTTTTTTGAACAGGTATTGATACCAAAAACCAGCGTTGGTTTATTTTTTCTTTGCACACTTTGCTATATTTTCTCTTTGCTAAAATCTTTGCATAATTAATTATTAATCCAACCTTAACTAAATTAGGGTTATTGAAACAATTTAAATTATGAGAAAATTATTTTTAAGTCTAGTTTTTACATTAGCTATAGGTGCTACTTTTATGAATGCTAATTCAATAGAAAAAGAAGAAACCATAGTAAATAACGAAACCATACAATCTGAAGATGATTTTGGTTGTGCTAGTGATTGTAACGCGGCAGCAAGACACGTTGCATTATTAATATCCGAAGACCACGACGATAGAGGTGCAGGTGGAGAACTAATGGAAAACTATACTGCATTATATGCTTTATGTATGGAAGGTTGCTAATCGTAAAGTCTTATATCAATTATATCTAGAGGTTAATAGCCTCTAGATTATTTTTTAAAAAATATATGAAACATTTAAAATCAATAATAGTTATTGCCTCATTTGTCATTTCATTGACTTTAAACGCACAAGATAACCTTTCCGGCATTATTCATTACGAATCTACAATAAGTAAAAAAGCAAAAGATAATTACTTAAAAAAAAGAGACTCTTTAAGCAAACAGCAGAAAGGTGAATTTATGATACAAGGGATGGATGCAGTATTTCTCAATACAACACCTACATTATCGACCATTGAATTTAATAATGGAGAAGGTTTGTACAAAGTAGAAACTAGCTTAAATATAGATGAAACTGATTTTGGGCAAAAAATAGCGAGAACAGGTGCAGGTGGATCTAATGAATATTACTATAATACTAAAGAGGATAAATATTTAATAAAAAACTGTGAAACTACAGGTGATTGCTTTATTTATCCTAATCCAAATTTAGAGTGGAAATTAACACAAGAATCTAAAATAATAAATGGCTATACAGCTTTTAAAGCCACGAGAAGTAAAGGCAAAGTTATTGCTTGGTACGCACCAGCCTTACCTTTAAACTTTGGACCAAAAGGCGAATATGGTTTACCTGGATTAATTTTAGAATTAGACCTAGGTAAAACCACCTTTAAGGTTACTAAAATAGAACTTAATCCTAAAAAAAAGGTTAAAGTAAAAGCTCCAACGAAAGGAAAGGTAGTTACTTATGAAGAATATGTAGAAATTATCGAAAAAGCTAAACGTAAAGTATTTGGCAACAATTAGTTAATAAATTAGATTGGCTTATCCATTTTTCATTCTAAATTTCGATTTTTAAAAAAGTAATTAGAATGTTCCCGCGTGTGCAGTTTAAGACAAAAATTAAGGTGATTTCAATGAAAATAGACTATATCTTTATTTTATTATTATTGTTTACTACCAATTTATTTGCCCAAAACATAACCTTATCAGGGAAAGTTACAGATAGTCTCAATAATCCTATATCTCTAGCCAACGTTATAGCTAAGCCTAATGACATTTCAAAAAATCTAAAATTTTCAGTATCAGATAGTGAAGGGTTTTACAAATTACAATTGACTAAAGAAGATACGGTAAATATCAGTATCTCGTATTTAGGATATAAGACCGCTAACTTTCAATTTGTAGCCTCAAAAACGCTTCAAAAGAATATTGTTTTAAAACAATCAACTGAACAATTAAGTGCGGTCGTCATAGAAATGCCAATAACTGTAAAAGGCGATACTACAACCTACAAAACAGATAAATTTGTTAATGGGTCTGAGCGCAAATTAAGAAACGTTCTCCATAAACTACCTGGTGTAGAAGTATCTAGAGATGGTACTGTAACTGTATTTGGCAAAAAAGTTACTGCCATGCTAGTGGATGGAAAAAAATTTTTCGGTGGCAACTCTAAATTAGCCGTAAACAACATTCCTGCAAATGCAATTGGAGATATAGAAGTCATTGATAATTATAATGAAATCGCCTTTTTAAAGAGTTTAACAGATTCTGATGAAATGGCTATGAATATTAAACTAAAAAAAGATAAAAACCGATTTACTTTTGGTGATATATCTGCTGGAATAGGCAATAACGATTTTTATAAAACAAGTGCAAACCTCTTTTATTATGCACCAAAAATCAATATAAATTTTATCGGTAATATTAATAACATAGGTGAAGAGACAATGTCCTTTAAAGATTATCTTAGTTTTTCTGGTGGTGTAAATGCTGTTTTTAAAGGTAATTTTAATTTCCGTGGAGGCGACTTTTCTCAATTTATGGACAATAGAGATGTCTTAACAAGCACACAAAAATTTGGTGCTTTAAACATTACTAAAACAGCTTCCTCAAAATTAGATATTTCTGGTTATATAATTCTTTCAGATAGTGATACCAACAATTTTGTTGAGGATTTTAATGAATATACAACCTATACAGAAGAGAAAACCAATAAAACAAATGCTCAAAATTTATTAGGTATAACAAACCTTAATTTAGAATATGTGCCAAACGCATCAGAATGGTGGCATGCGAGAACCCAAATAAAAAGAACAAATACAACTAATAACGATAATTTAGCAACAATTGTCTCAAACAATACTAATAACATAAATACAAACAGAAATTTAACGGCTACTTTTTTAAACCAAAATGTAGAGTGGCACAAAAGAAAATCTAAACACCATACGTTTTCAGCTGTTATCAATTATGTATTCGATTCAACCGACAGAAATAACTTTTGGTCTACACAAGATCCAATTCTACAAGGATTAATTCCAACAGATAATAGTCAAGATTTAATACGTCTTAACCAAGATAGAGACACGCAACAGCAAAATTTTGATGGTATCTTTAAATATTACTGGGAAATTAACAAGAGTAACCACATATATACCACACTCGGCAATAAACTTTTAGCAGAGAATTTCCTTACTACAGACCAACAAATATTAGATAATGGCGATGAAAATAATTTTCAATCTGATGGTTTCAATAATAATCTAGATTTTAAATTAAACGATGCCTTTGCAGGAATACATTATAAATTTAGAACAGGTATTTTTACTTTTAAGCAAGGTGCCTTTTTACACAATTATAATTGGAACGTAAATCAACAAACTAAGATTCACAAAAATAAATGGATTGTGTTACCAGATTTTTTAGCTAAAATCGACTTTAATAAATCTAGAAAAATTCAACTGAATTACAACTTAAAAACAACATTCTCTGATACTAATCGCTTTGCAAATCAGTTTTATTTACAATCTTATAATTCTGTTTTTAGAGGAAATGAGAATTTAGAAAACAACTTATTTCATTCGCTTAACGCAAGATACAGTCGGTTTAGCTTGTACAGAGGTTTATTGCTGTTTGCAAACATTAGCTATAACAAGCAAATTAGAGGTGTAAAGAATACTGTTGTTTTTGATTCTTCCAATCCAAACGTCTCTCAACAAATTAATCAATTTATAAGTGCCAAACTATTTAATAACGCTTCTGAAGATTTTACGGCTAACATTCACTTAGAAAAAGATATTAAAAACATAAAATCTAAATTTAATGTAGGATACAACAAGTCAAACTTCAAACAAGAGGTAGATAATACTATTGAAACAAACAGAAATACAAGTTATAATTATGAATTGGGTTTAGAAACGCTCTTTGAAAAGTTTCCAACCATAGAAATCGGTTTAAAACAGGATATTAGTCGATTTACATCTAACAGTACAACTTCTAAATTTGTAACTACAGTACCTTTTTCAAAAATAGATTACTATTTTCTTGATGGTTTTATATTCAATTTTGAATACAGTAAAAACATTTATAACAACAAAGATTTGGCTCAAAAAAACGACTATCAAATTGCAAATACATCTTTATCATACAAAAGAGAGAATAGCGCTTGGTCTTTTAAAATCACGAGTCAAAACCTATTTAATGAAGAATTTAAACAAAGTAATAGTTTTTCTGATTATCTAATTTCAGATAGTAAGACTTATATTTTACCTCGCATTATTATGTTTAGCGTTGGCTATAACTTGTAATTTGAGAAACTAAGTAATTTTTAATCATTTCGCTTTTCAACTAGAAGCCGTTATATACTTCTTAGGCGTCGTCCCAAATTTCTTTTTAAAAGCCGCAATAAAATGGCTTCCTGTGCTGTAACCCACTCTTAATCCAACTTCATTTACATTATAATCACCAGATTCTAAAAGTTTACGTGCCACTTCCATTTTATAATCGAATAGAAAACTAAAAACCGAATCGCCATAAATCTGCTTAAAACCTTCTTTCAATTTTTTTAAGCTCAGATCTATTTCATCTGCTAATTCTTGCAAACTTGGCGGCTCTGACATATTAGCAATAATAATATCTTTTGCCTTTTTCAGTTTAGCGACATTAACCTCATCTACTAAAAACGGACATTGTTCAATATCTGCATCTTCACTTCTATTAAAAAATAGACTCAACAACTCGTAAGCTTTACCTTTAAAATACAATGATTTAATAGAATTATTAAGATTAAAACTAATTAACTGATTTAAAACAACAGCCATTGAAGGTGAAATTTTCCCATCTTTATAATACTTTTTATCTTTATTATCATCCATTAAGAAAGTCACATAATTAGCATCTTGAGAAAACAAACCATGAAATTTTTTAATAGAAATGACTAACGACACCAACCAAGAATGAGGCTGTAATTCTAGATGGATAGGTAAATCACGTTCTGGATTATAAAGCAGCAAAGAAGTTTCTTCGTTTATATTTAAAGTATAACGCCCGTCATTAAACACAAAAGCAGCAGTTCCCTTGTTACAAAAATGAAATTGAATGTAACTACTATCTATCTTGCGTTCAAGAATTTCAATGGTGTCATTTTCATTTTTATGTGTTAATATAAAAAATCCATCTTCCAAATATGTTTCTTCAAAAGTACCTTTAGCGATACTTTCTGAATTCGTTTTTTCTAAATTCATTTCACTATTATTTAGATTAGTTCTAAACAAAACGCTTAAAAGCTATTGATTATAAACAAAAGTATGATTTTTATCATGTTTTTGGTAAAAATGAGACTAAAAAACCCGAAACGACACTTAAAGTTCTTCTAGCGTTGTTTTTTTAAAAATATCGAAATTACATTTGCGGCGTTACTTTCCAAAGTCAGGTAAACGAGCGAACGCAACACATGCATAACAAAAGCAAATATTTTTACGCTATAGGTCTCAGCTATAAAAAAGCTGATGCGGAAGTGCGTGGTCATTTTAGCCTAAGCGATACCGCTAAGGAAAACGTATTGACCCAAGCCAAAGAAAATGGTATAGAGAGCCTATTGGTGATTTCTACATGTAACCGTACAGAATTATACGGTTTTGCAGAACATCCATTTCAACTGATTCATTTATTATGTGAAAACACCAAAGGAACTGTAGAAGAGTTTCAGGAGGTGGCTTACGTACATAAAAACAAAGAAGCCATTAACCACATGTTTCGTGTAGGTTCTGGTTTAGACAGTCAGATTTTAGGTGATTTTGAAATTATCTTTCAACTTAAAGCAGGTGCAAGAGCTTCTAAAAAGTTTAATTTACTTAATTCATTTACCGAACGTTTAGTAAACTCGGTAATTAGAGCCAGTAAGCGCATTAAAAACGAAACCTTATTATCATCGGGAGCAACGTCTGTGTCTTTTGCCTCTGTTCAATACATAATGAACAATGTAAAAGATATTTCTAAAAAGAACATTCTACTTTTCGGAACAGGTAAAATTGGCAGAAACACTTGTGAAAACTTAGTAAAACACACTAAAAATCCTCACATCACCTTAATCAATAGAACAAAAGATAAAGCTGAAGAGGTTGCTGGTAAATTTAATCTTGTGGTTAAAGATTACGATAATTTAGCCGAAGAATTAAACGTTTCAGATATTGCTATTGTAGCAACAGGTGCTCACACTCCAACGGTATATAAAGATTTAATTTCGACTACAAAACCGTTATTAGTTTTAGATTTATCGATTCCTAAAAACGTAAATGAAGATATTAGAGAACACTCTAATATTACATTAGTACATTTAGATGATTTAGCTAAAATTACAGATGATACTTTAGAAAAACGTAAAGCGTTTATTCCTGATGCTGAAGCAATAATTGTTGAAACCACAGCCGATTTTAATGCCTGGTTAGATACCTTAAAGTTTGTACCTACCATTCAGGCTATAAAACATAAGTTAACAGATTATAAAAATTCTGAACTTAACAACCAACGCAAAAAATTAGCTGACTTCAATGAAGATCAGGCCGAATTGATTAGTAATAATATTATTCAAAAAATAACCAATCAATTTGCACACCACTTAAGAGAAGATAGTGATTCTTCTGATGAAAGCATAGAGCTCATCAAAAAAATATTCCAGTTAGAAACTACAGATAATGTCTAAAATTATTCGCATTGGCACACGCGACAGCCAGCTCGCTATGTGGCAAGCAAAAACCGTTCAATCTCAACTTGAAAGATTGGGGCATAAAACCGTACTGGTACCTATAAAATCTACAGGAGATTTAGTTCTAGATAAACCCTTATACGAAATGGGAATTACTGGAGTTTTTACTAAGACTTTAGATGTTGCTATGCTAAAAGGCGCTATTGATATTGCAGTTCACTCACTAAAGGACGTACCAACTGTTTTACCAAAAGGTATTATACAAGCTGCTGTTTTAAAACGTGGTAATGTTAATGACACTCTAGTTATTAAAAAAAATGAAGAATTTTTATCTGCTAGAAATGCCATTATTGCTACAGGAAGTTTAAGACGTCGTGCACAATGGCTAAACCGTTACCCAACGCACACTATAGTTGGTTTACGTGGTAATGTAAATTCACGATTAGAAAAATTAGACGCTAACGAAGATTGGGATGCTGCTATTTTTGCAGGAGCCGGTTTAGGGCGTTTAAATATTACACCTGAAGACGCGATTAATCTACATTGGATGATTCCTGCACCAGCACAAGGAGCAGTAATGATTACAGCATTAGAAACCGATGAAGAAACCCGTGCTATTTGTGCAGAAATTAATCACGAAGAAACAGAAATAAGCACATCAATTGAGCGCGAATTTTTAAATCGTCTTGAAGGTGGTTGTTCTGCACCAATCGGAGCTTTAGCTTATATTAAAGACGAAGAGGTTAATTTTAAAGCTATTCTTTTAAGTACAGATGGTTCTAAAAAAATCGAAGTTTCTAAAGTTGTTCCTCTTGGTAATCATCATAATTTAGCAGAATTCTGTGCTGATTATATCATTGGTAAAGGAGGAAAAGTTTTGATAGATGAATTAGGTCAAGGTGATAAAGTCACTAATATTTATTCAACTAAAAAATTAACAAAAGATCAGGTCGCTAAGTTTCACGACAATGTTGTTCCTGTAAGTAACGATGATATTAAAACGAATCCTAACCGATTAAATAAGAATATCGTTCGTAATGAGATTGAAAATGTTATTATCACAAGCCAGAATGCTGTAGAAGCTTTACTGACTAACTTCTCTGCTATAGAATTACAATTCAAAAATATTTATTGTGTTGGTAGACGCACCAAACGTTTGGTAGAAAAACGCATAGGTAAAGTAAAGCATCATGAATCTTATGCTAAAAATTTAGCTGAGCATATGGCTGAATTTATGGACGGTACCGAAGTTACTTACTTTTGTAGCAACTTAAGATTAGACACCATTCCTGATATTTTATCTAAAAGCAATATTAAAGTTAACGAAGTTGAGGCTTACGAAACAAAACTAGACGCTAAAAAAATTGAAGAAGATTTAGATGGCGTTATGTTTTACAGCCCATCTACAGTTCAAAGTTTCTTACAATTAAACGAAGCAAAAGGAATTGCGTTTTGTATTGGAGAAACTACAGCTACAGAAGCTAAAAAGCACTTTAAAGAAGTACGCATAGCAAAAGTTCCTTTAGTAGAAAGTGTTGTGGAGCTAGTGAATGAATACTATAGTTAATAGCCTATTTACATCTGTTTTAAGGATAGGTGATCTAAAATAAACCCTAGTGATTTAAATGTCAAAGCTAGAAAGACAATCAGTGCTTAATTACATTTATCGGTTTTTCGATATTATTGTTTTGTTCTTTATTGTTTTTGATTTTGGTTATGATCACACCGATAATTTTACATCACCACATGTCTTTGGTTTAATTACTTTATCCATCCTGTTAATTCTTTTTAATGCTGTTAAACTTTCGGTTTACAAGCGCAAAAAGAATCAAAGGGTCGCATTAGTAAATGTTGTAATTATCTCAATCTTATTAATAGCATCAATTATCGTTGCTATAACCCATAGTCATAACGACTACCATTATATACTACAAAAAATAAAACCAATATTAGAGCTAGGTCTTATCTTATATTTCCTTCTACGACTATTGGTTTTTGTACGTTACATTTACGAAGTATATTATAATCCAACAATTGTATTTGTTGGAAGTTTTTTTATTCTAGCTATTTTAGGTGCTTTTTTACTTATGCTACCTAGTGCAACAGTAAACGGAATAAGCTTTACAAACGCCCTATTTACAGCAACTAGTTCAGTTTGCGTTACAGGTTTAGCTGTATTAGATACTAGTAGAGACTTTACCATTGTTGGGCAGTCCATTATCTTAGTTTTAATTCAGCTAGGTGGTTTAGGTATTCTAACATTTACCTCTTTTTTCGCCTTCTTTTTTAGAGGAAGTTCATCGTTTAAAGAAGGCTTAAACACCAGAGATTTTATTGCTCAAGATGGTCTAAAAGATGTTTTTAGAGCCGCATTAAATGTGGTAATTTTTACAGTATCTTTAGAAATTATTGGAGCTATAATCATCTATTCATCCATAATTCAAAATACTGTTATAAAGGATAAAATTTTCTTTTCAGTATTTCATTCTATCTCTGCATTTTGTAATGCAGGATTTTCTATTATTCCATCAGGATTATTTGAAGAGAGCATCCGATTTAATTATGGTTTTCAATGGATTATTATGATTCTCATTATTTTTGGAGGTTTGGGTCATAATATTATTTTCAACTTTTATAAGAAAATCAAAGTCTTAGTTTTAGAGTTATTTAAAGCAAAAATAATACATAAACGTGTCAGTATAATTACTCTTAATACTAAAATAGTTATTTACACCACAGTTATTTTGTTATTATTAGGGTGGGCTGGGTTCTTTATTTCAGAATACAATAACACCATGTTAGAGCACCCTACTTTAATCGGTAAATTAACAAATGCAGCCTTTAATTCTGTAAGCCCAAGAACCGCTGGCTTTAATGTTATTGATTATAGTAAAATGACTATTCCATCTTTACTATTTGTTATATTCTTAATGTGGATTGGCGCTTCACCTGCATCTACAGGTGGGGGTATAAAAACAAGTACCTTTGCATTGGCGATGTTAAACATTTTTACAGTAGCTAGAGGGAAGACTCGTATTGAGATTTTTGGAAAACGAATCTCTTCAGAATCAACCTCTAGAGCTTTTGCTATCTTATGTATTTCACTTGTAGTTATAAGTATAGCTGTAATGGCACTATTAATGTTTGAACCGAAAGACACCCCTTTATTAAGTGTTATTTTTGAATGTTTTTCAGCTTATAGCACCGTCGGTTTAAGCTTAAATTTTACACCAACATTAACCGAAGCCAGTAAATATGTTATTATTTTAATCATGTTTATTGGTAGAATAGGAATGCTTAACTTAATGATTGGATTATTACGTCAAATAAATCATCAGTTTTACGAGTATCCAAAAGAGAATATTTTAATTAACTAAGGTTATTTTACAGAGTATATAATTATATAAAGATGAAAGTAATTGTTATTGGACTTGGAAATTTTGGGAATGCTTTAGCTTTAAGTCTAACAGAAACAGGCAACGAAGTTATTGTAATAGACAAAGAAATGGAGAAAATTAACTGGTTAAAAGACCAAGTTTCTCACGCTATTTGTATGGATTCTACTAATGAATTGGCTTACGATGCTGTTCCTTTAAAGGATGCAAATTTAGTTGTTGTAGCCATAGGTGAAAATGAAGGTGCAGCAATTATTACTACAGCGATTGTTAAAAAACTTTGCGATGCAAGAATCATTAGCCGTGCCATTTCACCTATTCACGATACTGTTTTAGAAGCTATGGGAGTTAATAGTATTATTCATCCAGAACAAGATTCTGCAAAACGCTTAACACAACAACTAAATTTTAAATCTACTTTAGAAAACTATCAATTAGATAATAATTTCACCATTTCAGAAGTGAAAGCAAAAAAAGATTTCTTTGGTAAAACTTTAAAAGAATTAGACACCACAAATAAATATAAACTGACATTAATTACTATTATTCGCGAAAGGGAAAAACATAATTTAATAGGTAAAAAACATATAATTAAAGAAAGCATAGGTCGTATAAATTCAGAGACTATAGTAAAAGAACATGACACTTTAGTTGTTTATGGAAATAATAAAGACATAGAGAATTATTGCGTAGGACAAGAGGAATACGACTTAAGAAACAAAAATATATAACATGATTAAGAACGATTTATTTTTAAGAGCATTAAAAGGGGAAACTGTAGAACGCCCTCCAGTTTGGATGATGCGTCAAGCAGGACGTTATTTACCAGAATTTATGGAAATTAAAGCAAAATATGATTTTTTTACACGCTGCCAAACACCAGAGTTAGCAAGTGAAATTACCATACAACCTATTCGTCGTTACGGTATGGATGCTGCTATTTTGTTTTCAGATATTTTAGTAATTCCACAAGCTATGAATATCGAGGTAGAAATGAAACCAAATTTCGGTCCATATTTACCAAATCCTATTCGTTCTCAAAAAGATGTCGATAATGTTATTGTTCCAGATGTAAAAGTGGCTTTAAACTATGTTTATGAAGCTGTAAAAGCTACCAAGGAAAAATTGAATGATGAGATTCCTTTAATTGGTTTTGCAGGTTCACCATGGACAATTCTTTGTTATTGTGTACAAGGACAAGGCTCTAAAAACTTTGATAAAGCTAAAGAGTTTTGTTTTACAAATCCTATAGCCGCTCATGGATTGTTACAAAAAATTACGGATACAACTATTGCTTATCTTAAAGAAAAAGTAAAAGCAGGTTGTAATGCTGTACAAATATTCGATTCTTGGGGAGGTATGTTATCTCCAGTAGATTATCAAGAATTTTCATGGCAATATATGCAACAAATTATTGATGCTCTAAAAGACGATGCACCTGTAATTGCCTTTGGAAAAGGATGTTGGTTTGCTTTAGACACCATGGCAAAATCTGGCGCTTCTGCTTTAGGAGTTGATTGGACATGCTCTCCTAAAAACGCACGTTACTTAACAGGAGGAAATATAACCTTACAAGGTAATTTTGATCCAACACGTTTATTTTCGCCACCTGCTGAAATTAAAAAGATGGTACATCAAATGATTAACGAATTTGGAAAAGATAAATACATCGTTAATTTAGGACACGGTATTTTACCCAACATCCCTTTAGAAAATGCCAAAGCATTTATCGATGCCGTTAAAGAATATAAAGCAGAATAAGTTTAATACTTACTCAATTATTGTAACTTAAAATACGTATTAGCGTCTTTTAAGTATCGCTAAATAAAACTATAATATGATCAATAACATATTAAGAGGTGTAAAAGCCTATTCTGGGTGTTTCGCTTTAATTTCAAAATTAAAACTTTGGAAATATTTTGCAATACCTGTGCTTATCAGCATTATTACTGCTACCATAATTGGAATATCTGCTTATGGTCTTTCAGATAACATGGGACGTTTTATAGCTAAAGCATGGGTTTGGGAGTGGGGAAAAGAAACTTTTACAACTATTTCGACCTTTATTGGAGCAATAATGATCGTGGCTATAGGCTTAATCCTATATAAGCATATCATTATGGCATTATCTTCACCATTTATGAGTCCTGTTTCAGAAAAAATTGAAGAACACATAACTGGAGTTGACAGACATAGTCATCGAAACACCTCTTTCCAAGAGCAATTATGGAGAGGTATACGTATCAATGTTAGAAATTTAGGAAAAGAACTACTTGTTACTATTCCTATTTTATTATTGAATTTTATACCACTAATAGGAAATATAGCAGCTACAATTATATTATTTTTAGTGCAAGCTTACTATGCTGGTTTTGGAAATATGGATTACACCTTAGAACGTCATTTTAAGTATAAAAAAAGTCTACAGTTTGTAAGAAAACATAGAGGTGTTGCCATAGGAAATGGTATTGTTTTTATGTTATTTTTATTCATTCCTTTTATTGGTGTTATTATCGTATTGCCATTGAGTGTAACAGCTGCCACATTAAAAACTGTTGAGCTTTTAGAAAGTGAAAATCTAATAGTTCGGCCTACAAATGGTTTTGAAACACCTAAACATCTTAATACATAAAGATGACAGCAAAATTTAATGATTTTGAAATCAATCCCATCCATAAAAAAGATGCGTGGAAAATTTGTAATTTCATGATCGCCAACAAAGACCGATTAAAACTTTATTTCCCTAAAACTTTAGAGCAAAACCTAAACCCAACCTTATCTCAATTATTTGTTGAAAAGATGACAAAACAGTTTGAAGAAAAAGCAACGTTTGTTTTCACTTTAAAACATTCTGAAACAAGAGAACTCGCAGGACTTATTTACATCAAAGAACTCGATTGGGGCATCAAGCAAGGAGAATTTGCCTACTGCATTGGTTACCCTTTTGCAGCGCAAGGATTAACCTCTAAAGCCATTCACCATTTATCTCAATATGCTTTTAATCGTTTAGGATTAGAAACACTTCAAATTATAGTAAATAAAACTAATTTACCGAGTATAAAGGTCGCTTTAAACAATAATTTTAAGTGGCAAAAAACATTGTTAAATGAGTTTACTCCAAAAGACAAAAAATCTTTAGATATGGAGTTATACGAACGATATAAATAATTTATTTTGAAAAACAAATTCTTTAAATACATACATCAATTACAAGACACCATCACTTCTAAATTAGAAGAAGTCGATGGTAAAGTTAAATTTCAAGAAGATGTTTGGGAACGTCCAGAAGGTGGCGGTGGAAGAACACGTGTTATAGAAAATGGTGCTGTTTTTGAAAAAGGAGGTGTTAATATTTCTGGTGTTCATGGTAAATTACCAGACAGTATGCAGAAGTATTTTGGAGTGGAAGATGCTGATTTTTTTGCCTGTGGCTTAAGTTTGGTCTTACACCCAACAAATCCAATGGTTCCAACAGTACATGCGAATTGGCGTTATTTTGAAATGTATGACAAGGAAGGTAACATCGTAGATCAATGGTTTGGTGGTGGACAAGATTTAACACCTTATTATTTGTTTGAAGAAGATGCAAAACACTTCCACCAGACATGCAAAACAGCTTGCGACAAACACAACTCTGAATTTTACCCAAAATATAAGGCACGTTGCGATGAATATTTCCATAATGCACACCGAAATGAAGGCCGTGGTATTGGTGGATTATTCTTTGATTATTGCAAAGCTACCGAAGAAATGGACATGCAGAACTGGTACGATTTTGTAACCGAAGTAGGCGATAGTTTCTTAGAGGCTTATGTACCCATTGTTGAAAAACGAAAAACTTTAGAATATACCAAAACTCAGCGCGATTGGCAAGAAATACGCCGTGGTCGTTATGTAGAATTTAATTTAGTACATGATAAAGGCACACTATTTGGGTTAAAAACCAATGGACGAATAGAAAGTATTCTGATGAGTTTACCACCACATGTGCAATGGGTTTATGATCATAACCCTGAACTTGGAAGCGAAGAAGAGAAACTGATTAAAGTGTTACAAACCCCTGTGGGCTGGGTATAATAAGCATCTTAATACCTAAAATAAAAACCACTACACCCTAAATAAACTTATGTTAGACCTTGCAGGTTTATCAAACCTAGCAGGTCTCAAAATAGTAATATTACAAACGATGAACTGCCATTGCGGAAACCACAAAACCTACCAAGAATGCTGTGAAATTTTTCATTTAAACCATGGAAAAACAGACACTGCCGAACAACTTATGCGTTCTCGCTATAGCGCATTTGTTTTAGCTAATGGTGATTATTTAATGGCAACACACCACAAATCTACACGACAAATAAAAGAGAAAAAAGCCATTGTAAAATGGGCAAAATCGGTACAATGGATTAGATTAGAAGTCTTAGAAACTACCAAAGGATCGGAAAACGATACAGAAGGCACCGTAACTTTTAATGCTTATTTCTTTGAAAATGGAAAAGTAGATATTATACACGAAAAATCAGCTTTTGTAAAAGAAAATGAGCAATGGTTTTACCTAGGTTTAAGTCAGTAAACAAGTTAAACCCTTACAGGCTTCAAAAAAACCTAACAGATCTATTATTTGAGTCTACACCTTAATAAACTATTTCCAAACCATAACTTCTTTAGTTACTTCCTTAAAAGCATTATACACATGATATAATCTTGCTTTTAACAATAACTTTCTCCCCTCTACACTTCTTGTAAATAAGAGTTTTGTTTTTCCTAAATAAGTATTCCAATGCTTCTGAAACACCAAAGCATTTTCCTTTTTATCACCAAATAATTCAGGAACAGGATAAAAATTCTCTACATCAAAACGCTTTCGTAATACATTCGTTTTAATAATTAAATATCTAGGAGATTCAATTGGTTCTAGAAGTTGACTTAATGCTTTAGCAAACAAGGAATTTTCAAGAGCATTAGCACCAACCAAATTGCAAACTACATCTCCTTTTCCTAATAAATAAGAATTTACACTAATAGCGTCTCTATTAGACGTTAAATAACCAAGTTCGTGCAATGTATCTAAAATTGTTAATCCCATTTTACCTATCTTTTTATAAAGATAACCATGCCGTATATACAGTTTTAAAGCTTTATAAAACTTGTAACCAAACCCAAAAACAAAGGCTGCTAAAAATGTATAAATAAAGTAGTAAAAACCACGTTGCAGAATGAGATGGAAACTTTCCACAACAAATTCAAAATAAAAGAGAAGCACCGTAAAAAATAATTCGACTACAAAAAACCGAAGCACATCAAAATAATAGATTTGCTTTTGTGCCTGAAAAGGGCGGTTTCCAGAATGTAAAATCTTAACCTCTTTGGTTAATTTTGTTCCTTTTCCAATGGCCTTATTCCACTTTTCAGTAACTAAAACACGTTTCGTTGCGTGGTTTAAAGTAGTTTCATTTAAAGTTTCAATAGTATCTATAGGAATTTCATCAGGAATATCTAAACGTTCAAAACCATTTGAAATAAACGGAATGGTACTATTAGTGACACCAACAAAAGCCTCAAAACGACGTTTTAGTGTATCGACTTCTTTTCCGCCATCTAAAACTGTAGGATCTACACAAGCCAAATGCCAAATATTTCCGGTTTTATTAGGTTGATTTGCATCTTTCCGAATGGCTCGACCACGCATTTGATTAGAAGACACAAACGAACCTATAAAAGAAGCCAGAATTAAGCTATTTATAGAAGGTGCATCCCAACCCTCTCCTAATAAAGATTTTGTACCAATGAGGACTTTAATATATCCGGCTTCAAAAAGTTGCGTAATGATGCTTACTATAGAAGTATTTGACTTCCCTTTAGCACTAACCAATAAAAACGAAGCGTCTGTTTGTAATGGCAAAAAGCTAAAACTATCTAAAGCTTCAATCGTTTCAAACATCTCTAAAATAGACTGATGTATAATAACAATACTTCCAGAAAGCACTGCTAATTCCTCTGGTTTTTGACAATAATGCCTTACATATTGAAAAATAGGAAGTACTCCAATTTTGCTAATATTCTTTATGCCTTCATCTGTAACATTTAAAAACTCTTTCCGAATGTAATCTGTAAGAATAACACATCGTAAATCGGCTTTTAAACTTACCCGTTCTGCGTTAACAATACTCACAATACTTTTAAGTTTACTAGGACTGTTAGAAAGGGATTTATACAATAATTGTTCACCTATAAAATCTATTGATTTTTTTTCAAAAACATGAAGTCGTCGTAATTGTTTTTCTAGCTTTAAAAGATAATCTTCTTTATCAATAAGCTGCTCTCTATCAGAAACTAACAAACATTGAAATAAAATTCCAAGCCAATGTAAATCGAGTTCAGGAAACTGAATTATTTCTTGTTTAGCAAACCCTAAAACTTCTAATTTTTGATGATCAATACCAAATCCACAAGCATATAAAAAAATGAGAATTGAAGAAAAATATTCGGTGTTAGTATAAAGCTCATCTAGATGCCAATTTGGGTTTTTATAAAAACGATGATTGACTAAAAAAGAAATAAAATCTTCATCCTTTAATAATTCATCTTTAAAATTAGCAATATCTCTTCGGTAATCTACAATAAAATTGATCTCTAAATCTTCAGGTTTTGAGAAATACACAAAATCCTGATGGGGACTTAAATCTTTTTCGCGCACTAAATCTGGAACAGCAATTTCATCATCAACTTCACCACAAAGAGTAAAATATTTAGAAACCTCTGCCCTACTACTATCATAAGGAGGCGTAGCCGTAAGTGCCACAATATAGAAATCAGAATTCTTTTTTAAGTCCATTAAACAAGTCCACCACGCATTTTTTAAATGGTGTGCTTCGTCTAAAACAATGGTTTCAATCTTATGTTTTTTAAAAAATTTATAATAGTCTTCTTTATCCTCAAATGCCTTATAAAAGGCATGAAGGGACTGGTAGGTAGAGAAAGTAATGTCGCTAGGCGCTTTTAAATCGAAAGAAAAAGCTTCGAAATTAGCATTTTTCGTAAAAAAAGACCGCAATCTGTTTTCCCATTGGTTCCTTATGGTTAATGTTGGCGCTAAGACTAAAGTTTTCTTTCCAAGCTTCCTAATGATCTCTAATCCTAAGATGGTTTTTCCAGAACCGGGAGGTGCAATAACATGAAAATGGTGATCTGATATATGACTATTAAAATCTTTTAAAAGTTCTGCCTGATAGCTTCGCCAAGGATAAATAAATTGTAAAAGTCTTAAGCTTTCTAGCAATATAAAATGGGTTATAATGAGTAACTTTGTAGGCATTAAAAGTAATCATAAAACTTAAACTAAAAACCTGTCTGGTTTTTAAAACCAAACTGGTCTATAAAAAACATAATCATGTTTCCAATACAAAGAAATAGAAGACTGAGAACTAGCGAAGCTATTAGAAGTTTAGTTAGAGAAACTTACATCACACCAAACGATTTTTTAGTACCACTTTTTGTGGTGGAAGGAAAAGGTGTTAAGGATGAAATTCCTTCAATGCCAAATTACTATAGATTTAGTTTAGATACACTTCAAAAAGAAGTAAAAGAACTATGGTCTTTAGGTTTAAAATCTGTTTTACTATTTGTTAAAGTAGACGACAAATTAAAAGATAATAAAGGTACAGAGGCTATAAATCCAAATGGATTAATGCAACGTGCTATAAAGGCAGTAAAAGATGCATGTCCAGGCATGCTAGTAATGACAGATGTAGCTTTAGATCCTTATTCTGTTTACGGCCACGATGGTATTGTAGAAAATGGTATTATATTAAATGATGAATCTTCTAAAGTGTTAGCAGAAATGGCATTAAGCCATGCCGTAGCAGGTTCTGATTTTATTGCACCTAGCGATATGAATGACGGAAGAACTTTAAGAATTCGTCAGTTACTAGAGCAGGAAGGTTTTAAAAACACTGGGATTATGGCTTATACCGCAAAATATGCTTCGGCTTTTTATGGTCCTTTTCGAGATGCTCTTGATTCGGCTCCAGTTGATTTGGTAGATGTGCCAAAAGACAAAAAAACATATCAAATGGATTACGGCAATAGACTAGAAGCCGTTCGTGAAACCCTTATAGATATTGAAGAAGGTGCAGATATTGTAATGGTAAAACCAGGATTATGTTATCTAGATATTGTCCGTGAAATTAAAAATGCAGTGAATGTCCCTATTGCTGTTTATCAAGTTTCTGGTGAATATGCCATGTTAAAAGCTGCAGCTGAAAAAGGATGGTTAGATCATGATGCTGTGATGATGGAACAAGTGACTGCAATTAAGCGCGCTGGTGGTGATATTATTGCAAGTTATTTTGCTAAAGATGTTGTAAAACTACTAAACGACCAATAAACATCAAGTTTAAAACGAATCTTTTTCCTATATTTGGTTTCGAATCACTTGAATTATTAACAAATTAATTTCGAAACAAAAAATGGATGCTATTGATCAAAAAATCATTAAAATGTTACGTACAAATGCACGCGAATCATTTGCTACTATAGGTAAAGCTGTTGAATTATCAGCTCCGGCCATTGGTAAACGTGTAAAACAATTAGAAAAAAAAGGATTTATTTTAGGCTATTCGTTAAAGCTAAATCACGACAAATTAGGTGTTACTGTCAGGGCTTATATCAATTTAAAAATTCATCAATCTAGTACCATAAGAACAGCATATAATCAAATTAAATACATTAATGAAGTAGAACGTTGCGATCGTATTACAGGTGAAGACAGCTTATGCATCTTAGGTTATTTTAAAGATAACAAAGCCCTAATAACATTTCTAGAACGCATATCTCAATACGGTGTTCCTAACACTAATATTATATTAGAAAGTTAAACAACCTATGAGATACAATTGGAAAATACAGATAGCATTTATAATCTTAGCTTTATTTTTTAGCTGCAAAGACCAAAAAGAATCAAAGAATAAAGAATTATCGGTTTATGAAAAATCGCTTAATGAGGCCTTCATAGACTATCCTTTTGAAGAAATTCATTCAAACTATAAAACATCCCATAAGGACTCTTTAGATTTACTTCTTTTTTGGAGGAAAACAGCCTTCTCAACGTTAGACACAATAAATACTGATTTTTCAAATTTAAAAATTAAAAGATTACTATCTGATTATTTTGATGGTGATAAAGGCATCTCTGCAGGCAGAGTATATGCTTCTCCAGACAGCCTATTTAAAGTATTTGTTGGGCGTGGAGAATCTTGTGGTGCATACTGTAATCCTTATTGGGTTTCAGAAATAGTATTCGCAAATGGGCAAATAATTAACAACTTAGGTTTTACAGATATTGAGAATATTTATCTAATGCCAGATGGAAAATATCTCATAAAGGAAAAAAGCTTTGGGAGACCAGCAGCCGTTTATTCCGAAACAACAAAGTCAGCTATTTTAATATCATTTGAAGGTAATAAAATAAATTATCACCAGTTTGATTATAAGTATCCGAAATACAACGAAATACAAAATGACAGTAATTTTAATCCTAGCAGAAAATTATCATTGTCTCAAGAACATTTTATTAAAACAGAGCAATATCTAAATTATAATAACAATTCCAATAAACTATCATATAGCTATGCAACCGATTTCTCATATTGCTGCCAGATTGATTCAGTCTATGCTTACAAAGGAGAATTTGAATATAAAAATGGGGAATTTATACACTTAAAGGAACAAAAAGACTTCATAGAAGTACAATAATACATTGCCAAAATCTATAATTTACACTTGTAAAAAAACACTCTTATATTTATTATAAGAGTGTTTTTTAGTTTTAATTCAGCATTACAAAACAACATATTAGTATTTTTTTAACATTATCTGTAAGGCTTTTAAGGTTTTAAAGACAACTACTCTATAAAATTATTATTTATGATTAAAAAGTACATGCTTTTATTTGTTTCACTATTCCTTATGCAAACAAGTTGTATTGGAGAAGATATTATTAATGACTTTATAGAGCCTGAATTAAGAATCTTAAATCCTATCAGTTCATTACCTGTTCCTGAAACTTATCAGTTAAATACTGCATATTTTAACAATATAGGAATTGAAGAAGAAGCAATAGTAACTTGGACCAGCTCAAACGCAAATATTATAACCATTAATTCTTCTGGGTTTCTAACCGCTATTTCTGAAGGAACCGCCATTATATCTGCTTCTGTACAAGAAAATGATGTCTTTTTAGAAGAAAGTTTTACTATAACCATCACAGAAGATGGAACTGTTATAATTATAGAACCCATTGTGAAAGCTGGAACCATCGCAACAACTAGTAGTTACTTACTTACGGGTACTTTTACACTTCAAGAGCAAGAAAACTCTGACGATCTACTGCTTTCTGTTAATAGCGACTACCAAGCTACAACTAGCTTACCTGGACTTTACTTATATCTAACCAACAATCCTAATTCTATTTCTGGAGCTTATAGTGTTGGCCCTGTTAGTGTTTTTAATGGTGCTCATACATACACCATTCCCGATACTAACATTAATGATTATACGTATTTACTCTATTGGTGTCAACCCTTTGGAGTAAAAGTAGGTACTGGCGAAATATTAGATTAATTCCATATTTAAATTATTACAATGACATTAAAAAAATTGATCACAACAATAGCTATCCTTCTTTTAAGCTATCAATATTCTTTTGCACAATGGACCAAAGACAAAGGCAAAGGCTATTATAAAGTTTCAGCCTGGTATTTAGAATCTGACGAACATTATACAGATACTGGTGAAAAAGACCCAAATGCAACCAGAACAAATTTTAATTTCAACTTTTATGGCCAATACGGACTAACTAAAAAATGGGATTTAATAGCTTATGTTCCTTTTTTTTCTAGAACAACTCAAAATGATGCCGTTTCAAGAACAACAGGACAAGTGTTAACCGAAGGTGAAGCGGTCAATTCTATTGGAGATATAGATTTAGGTGTTAACTACAGCATCTTTAATAAAAACTCTTGGGCTTTATCTGCTTCTTTAAAATTTGGATTACCTACAGGAAAAAGCGAAGGTGGATCTGATGGAAGTTTTCAAACTGGTGACGGAGAATTTAACCAATTAATGCAGCTTAACTTAGGTAAATCCTTCAAAATATATAACCAATCTTTTTACAGCAAAGTTTATTTCGGGTTTAATAATAGAACCAATAACTTCTCAGATCAACTCACCACAGGATTAGAATTAGGAACTCAGTTAATTCAAAATAAATTTTGGTTAATAGGAAGGCTAAACACCATACAATCCTTACATAATGGAAGTTTAAATGCTCAAAATTCTCAAGGGAGCATATTTGCTAATAATATAGAATATGTTGGTTTAGGCGCAGAAGTGGCTTATTACATCAACAAGAAACTAGGTGTCTCATTCAACTATTCTTCTCTTTTAAGCGGAAAAATTATTGCAGCAAACCCTTCATTTAGTGCTGGTGTATTTTTAGATGTAAAATAATTTAGCTTATCTTAATTAGGAAGATAGTCGTTTTTACAAAAAAGGATGTGTCTACAATTAAGTTAATGACCCTTCTTTTTTATTCATAAATAATTATCTTATCCTACTTTTTTATTACATAAAATTAAAAGACTTACTAATTTAAAAAGAAAGGAGGTTTTACGCTAAATAAAATAACTCTGAAATTCAACATTCATTTTGTAACTTAGCCCTAACTAAAACTCTTATTTATTAATGGGCTTACTCATTTTTTACGCTGTCATATCCATATTCTTTTCTTTTATATGTTCTATTTTAGAAGCTGTATTACTAAGCTTAACTCCTACGTTTATAAATCTTAAAAAGAAAGAAGGTAAAGTTTACGCTACTGAACTAGAAGAATTAAAAAAAGATGTTGATCGTCCTTTAATTGCCATCCTAACATTAAATACTATTGCACATACCGTTGGTGCTATTTTAGTTGGTGTACAAGCAAAAGTGGCTTATGCTGAAATGTATGGCACCACAGAAAGAACTATTTTAGGTATTACTATTACTGAAGACTTAATGGTAGCTATCGTATCTACCGTAATGACCATTCTAATTTTAGTTGCTTCAGAAATTATTCCAAAAACAATAGGTGCAACATACTGGAAACAGTTGGCTAATTTTACATCTAAAGCACTTAACATTCTAATATTCCCGCTTAAATACACAGGTATTTTATGGCTACTTCAGTTAACAACAAAACTCATTGGAGGAAAAGGACACGGAAGTGTTTTAAATAGAGAAAGCTTTGCTGCTATGGCAGAAATCGCACATGAAGAAGGTGTTTTTGAAGAAAACGAAAGTAAGATTATTAAAAACCTGCTGACCTTTAAAGAGGTTTTTGCTAAGGATGTAATGACGCCTAGAACAGTGATGAAAACTGTGGATGAAAACATGACGGTTGAAGCGTTTTTTAAAGAAAATATGAATTTAAGATTTAGTAGAATTCCTATTTTTTCTGGTGATGCAGATAACATTCAAAGCTTAGTTTTAAAAGATGAAGTTTTTAAAGAGATGGCCTTAGATAACGGATCTAAAAAACTATCCGATCTTAAACGAAATATCATTGTTATTGAACGTAATTTACCTATTCCTGAATTATTTGAAAAACTAGTAGAAAGCAGAAATCATATGGCTTTAGTGGTCGATGAATATGGTTCCGTTAGTGGAATTGTAACGATGGAAGATGTTATTGAAACCCTATTAGGTCTAGAAATAATGGATGAAAGTGATAACGTTTCAGATTTACAATCTCTCGCGAGAAAAAGCTGGGAAGCTAGAGCAAAAAAACTAGGGATTATAGAAGAAAAAGCTAAAAAAGAAAACGAATAAAAAATGGTTTCGTGCATCATTAATTCTCCCTTAGGTTACACAAAAATTGTTGGAGATAAAAATGGTATTTCTCAAGTAAGCGTATTAAATTCCGAAGAACAAATCACTGCTATAATCCCTCATGAGCTTGAAAATTGTGTTAATCAACTTCAAGATTATTTTGAAGGTCATCGAAAAACATTCAACTTAAATCTACATCTTGAAGGCACTGAATTTCAAAAAAAAGTATGGAAACTTTTACAAAATATTCCTCCAGGAAAAACCATATCATATCTTCAATTATCTAAACAATTAGGCGATCCAAAGGCCATTAGAGCTGTTGCAAATGCTAATGGTAAAAATCCTCTTTGGATCATTATACCATGTCACCGCGTTATTGGAAGCGACGGAAGTCTTACTGGTTATGCAGGTGGTTTACACCGAAAACAATGGTTGCTTAATCACGAGAGTGAAAATAAACAACAATCCTTATTTTAATTTATGTACAAAGTTGCTACCGAATTCTTAAAACGTTTTTTTAAAACCTCAACTATTTATAAGTATGGTTTTAATTGGTCGCCTATGTACAGACGGACAACAGCAAAACTTATAGAAGTAAGTGATGATCTACACTATGTAAAAATAAGACTTAAACTTAATTGGAGAAACCGGAATTATGCGGGTTCATTATTTGGGGGTAGCATGCTTGCTGCTACAGACCCAATTTACATGATACAATTAATTCAAATACTTGGTGATGATTACGTTGTTTGGGACAAAGCCGTAGAAGCACGTTACAAAAGACCTGGAAAAACAACAATTTATGGTGTGTTTACATTTAATGAAGAAGAAATAGTAAACATAAAAGAAAGTATTTCAACCCATTTAGAAACAGACATTACTAAAACAATGCATCTTGTTGATGAAGAACAAAATATTATTGCTACTTTTAAGAAAACACTTTATATCGCTAACAAACAGTTTTATAAAGAAAAACTAGCCCAACGAAAAACTAATAAATAAACTATCTCTATAAATGAAATTCCTAAAAAACGTTCTAAAATTCATTGTTATATTAATCGCTTTGGTTGTAGTCGCTTTATACGCTACCGATACAGATTACCTCATAAAAGCAGTAAGAACCATCTACATGAATGGCCATAAAACAGCCTTTTTAGAAGATTATAAAGAATTTGATAATCAAGAAATTGCAGCAAGTGATGAACCTATGCCTTGGCCAAATCACAAAAATTATAATGCCATTGAAGCAACAGAAAATCTTAAACAAGCCAATTCAGACTGGGGGACAATTGCTTATGTCATAATTAAAAATGATAGTATTTGGTTCGAAAAATATTTTGATGGATTCAATGAAGACTCTAAAACAAATTCTTTTTCCATGGCAAAAAGTTATGTTTCTGGCTTAATGTTTAAAGCAATTCAAGAGGGTTATATAAAAAGTATAGACCAACCTGTTTGTGATTTCCTACCTGCGTTCTGTGATGGAAGAGCTGCAAAAATGACCGTTGGAGATCTATCTAGCATGGCTTCTGGCACCAATTGGGATGAAGCCTATTATTCACCTTTATCTATTACAACACGTGCTTATTTTGATGATGACTTATCTAAAGTTATGAATAGTTTAGAAATGGAAACAGAACCAGGTAAGCGCTATAAATACGCAAGCGGTGATACACAAATGTTAGCCATGGTAATTGAGAAAGCTACAGGAAAGAAAGTTTACAATTATTTAGAAGAAAGCTTTTGGAAGCCTTTAGGCTCAGAAAATGAAACATTTTGGCAAGTAGATAGTGAAGATCATGATTTGGTAAAAGCCTATTGTTGTATTGCTAGTAACGCTAAAGATTTTGCTAGATATGGCAAACTTTTTAAAGACCATGGAAAATGGAATGGCAAGCAAATATTAGACTCAAGCTTTGTTGCTAAGTCTATTACACCTAGATTTTCTGAGAGTCCAGAATATGGTTATGGTTGGTGGCTAAAAAACCATATCGGAAAAGACTTTTTTATGATGCGCGGTCACCTTGGTCAATATGTAATTGTACAACCCGAAGACAACGTTATTATTGTAAGATTAGGTCATAAAAAATCACCCGATGCAGGAGTTGGAAGCTTTACGAATGATATCGGTTTGTATATTGAAGAAGCTTACAAGATGTTAGATAACTAAAAAATTACCGATTTTTCGGGAAGAAGAAATGATTAACAAACTCAACCTAGAAAACATTCTATTTTTAGATATAGAAACCGTTCCTGAAACAGAAAATTTTTCAGATTTAGACAGTACAAAACAAGACCTTTGGGATGCCAAATCGAGATACCAAAGGAAAGAAGAGTTTACTGCTGAAGAATTTTATGACAGAGCAGGTATTTGGGCTGAGTTTGGTAAAATTGTATGCATTTCGGTTGGGTATTTTATAACAGATGAAAAATTTAGAAGCTTTAGAGTGACTTCGTTTTATGGAGATGAAATTAAAATTTTAACTGACTTTAAAGCCTTACTCATCACACATTTTAACTCTAATAAACATTTGCTTTGCGCTCACAACGGTAAGGAATTTGATTTTCCTTATATAGCAAGGAGAATGATTATTCACGGTATAGAATTACCAGACAAACTAAATCTATTCGGAAAAAAACCATGGGAAGTGCCACACCTAGACACTTTAGAATTATGGAAATTTGGTGATTATAAAACTTATACCTCATTAAAACTATTGACTAATGTTTTAGGCATTCCTTCACCAAAAGATGATATTGACGGTAGTGAGGTTTACCAAGTCTATTACAAAACAAAAGAAATCAACCGCATTGTTATCTATTGCGAAAAAGATACTATTGCAGTTGCTCAGATCTTTTTAAGATTACGAGGAGAGCAATTGCTTCAAAATAACGAAATAAAACACGTGTAATAAAAAAGTCCAGATTAAAAACCTGGACCTTTCAAGACTAACACATTTATAAAAGATACTAATCTTTAATAAATTTCTTCACTTTGGTCTTATCACCAATATTCAATTGAATAATATAAATACCACTATCAAATTTAGACACATCAATTACAGATGTATACCTTCCTTTTACAATAGTTTGACCTAACATATTTTTAATTTCAAATGTTTGTGCTTCATAGCCTAGTAAATCAATACTAAGTTTCTGCTTAACAGGATTTGGGTGTATTTTAAAATACTGGTTTGGATTATCTGATACTACTCCAGGATTGACATCAAAATTAGAATTAGCACCTCCTAAACAGAAGTTAGTAGTCTCAGAGCTTGTAAATGATGCTCCAGAAGCTAATACAATTCCCGTATCTAATGATAATGAATAAGAACCATTACCATAAGAACAACAAATACCATCCCCATAAACATCTGTAATTTCAAAATCGTAACATCCATCTTCTAAACAGCCAACATTAATATTTAAAGTAGATTCATCTGCTTGATTCCCATAAGTTCCACCAGATGCTATTATTGTACCAGATGCATCTTTCACGCTCCAGGCTGTTTCTTCAGGATAGTTGTCAAACGTAATTGAAAGGGCAACTTCAGAACATGTTGCTTCAGAAGATTCTATTACAGAAATTGTTCTTCCTGCTTGATTGGCGGTATTACCAGCTGCATCGCTTACATTATAATATTTAGTATAAGTGCCAGCTATATTAGTATTCACAACACCGGTTACAGTAATGTCGGATGTTAAATCTCCATCAATATCATCAGTCGCAGTTGCTCCTAACTCATTATAAGTATCACCAATTTCTAAATTAATTATTGATGCCCCATTCAGAGTAATAACTGGTGCTACTATATCCGGAGTTCCCGATATTAAATTAACGGTATAATCTTCAACCTCCCCATATGTAAAGGATTGACAAGCGGTAGGAGTAGCATTATAACTCATAGAAATACGCATTCTAGTATTACCAGAATAGGTTCCAGAAGGAACTGTAAAACTACCACTAACAGGGGATGTTTGTATAGCTGACTGAGACAAAACTTGTTCTCCAGAATCTAAAAAATCACCGTCGTTATTGTAATCAATCCAAACAGCATAACCTTCTGCATACGTTGTTCCTGTCCATGTAGGCGTTACTATTATAGTATAACTTTGCCCTTGAGATAAATTTGTAGAAATATTAGTAAAATCTGAATAAAATTGACCTGTAGAAACATTATCAATAGCACCTAATTGAACACGACTAATAAACTCATCATTAACATTGCTACTTGTTGAAGTGCAGTAGTTAAGCTGTACTTCTGTAGTTGTAAAATTAACAGAGTTAGAATAAGAAGATACCGAAGCATCGCTACAAACACTTCTTACTTGTGTTTCATAATCTGTTTCTGGAGACAAACCAGATAGAGATGTTGATGCTCCTGAAACCGAAGTTGTAATCCATGCAGATGCTCCTAACTCACGATATCTAAAATCATAAGACGTACCATTTACGGCATCCCAAGATACTGTTGCCGTTGAAGATCCAAACCCATTAATAGATAAACCGGTTGGTGTTGTAGCGTTGCATACCACTGGACTTGCTGATAACCCAGTAACAATTAATGAATAATTTTGACTTCCGCCTGTCAATGAACCTTTGTGTGTTATTGTAATGGTATAACTTCCTGATGCATTTTCTACATCAACACGTTCGTAAGGATCTTTAGTGTTATCACCTTGCCCATTTGTTGTTACACTTGTTAACCTCCATGGCATATATGTTGTTCCACCCTTAGTAACTCTAATATCTAGATCATTAATTAAATTAGAATCAGTTGCATTCGCCGTTGTTGTAGCGGTACCTGCTCTATCCGTCCAAGAAATTGAAGCATATAAATCATTAATTCCATCTGAGTCTACTGTAATCTGATAAGACTGACCATTTGATAGTGTTAACTCTTCAACTTTAGACTCATTTCCATTATTTGTAATAGCTTCAGCTGCACGCTTACTATTCATTAGGCCCCAACCAAATACAGCATCTGGACCACTAGACCCAGCATCATCTGCTGTATGAAGCGCAAGCCCCTTTAGTGTTGATGCTCTTAAATAACTACCGGTTAGATTATTTGCATGTTGTTGTAATAACAATAAAGAGCCTGCAATATTTGGTGATGCCATAGAAGTACCTGTAATACTATTATAGGCAGAATCGCTAGAATCATATGTAGAATACACAGATGTACCGTTCCCAGTAATGTCTGGCTTTATTCTATAATCATCCGTAGGCCCTTCACTACTACTTGAATTAATTATAACACTAACTAAATTTCCGTCAGTATCAATATTTGCGTCGTTTGCATTGGCAACAACCATATTATTTTTTGCGGTTGCATGACCAGACAATTTATCATAAGACGAATTTCCGTCTAAAGGAGAGCTATTTGCTGAATTATCTGAACCATCATTTCCTGCTGCTACAACCATTAGATAATAGGGTGCATTAAACATAAGCTCATCCCAATCTCTAGAATCTGTAATATAACCCCCAAAATAATAACTAGGTAATTGTGCTTGTCCTGCAGAATTTCGAGCCGCATAACCATAAGAATGATTAGAGATTAACATGCCATTTCCTGCTGCAGTTGTAGCTTCAGAAAGATCATTATTCCACTCATAGCCAACGGCACTCGCCTGAGGTGCCATACCTTTAGCATTTGCAACTACACCCGATGCAATAATAGTTCCTGTAACATGAGCAGAATGATAATTCAAGGTTGTCGTACCATCCCCAATTGAGAAACGATTATTACCTCCTGCACCATCATACTCTTGATGAGAACTTCTAGCCAAACCACCATCCCACACATGGGCAATCATATTTTGCCCATCTAGACTTAAACCTAAAGAGCCACCAGAATTTAAATGATTTACTCTTGTAGATTTAGCCGCTGCAACGTTAAACGTTCTATAATAAAGAGGTTTTCCTTCTGAAGAAACTTTTTGAAGTTCCATATAAGAGTCCTCAGTTTTAATAATAAGCGGCCAACCATTAACTAATGCCATTTGTTTAGCAATCGCTTTCTCAGCTTTAGCAATTTTATTAAATTTACTACTTAAATTGTCTATTGATTGTTTATTGTAACGACTTACTATTTGCTTCTTTTGCAAATTAGTTTGAGCAAATAATGGATAAAAAGAGAGCATTATTAAAACTGCACAAACTTTACTAAAATAATTTTTCACCATAATAATTCATAATTTTTGAAGGTTAAAATCTCACTAAGTTTATTAAAACTATTAAAATTTTGTTAAAACAAAAATTATATTATCGTGTTTTAGACGAGAAAAATCAGTTTACGGTTTTACCTCAGCACTATTGAAGAAAAGAACTACATTTACTTATGGCAAATCAAAAATTACTTCAAGTTGAAGGTTTAAATATTTCGTTTTTTAAAGATAAAATTGAAAAGCAGATTATAAATAATAGTTCGTTTCATATAAATAAAAATGAAATTGTAGCTGTTGTTGGCGAATCTGGTTCTGGTAAATCGATTTCTTCATTAGCTTTAATAGGATTATTACCCAAAAAGATTTCGAAAATCACATCAGGTACTATTCAATTTGAAGATAAGAACCTAATTGAACTATCAGATAAAGCCTTTCAAACCATAAGAGGAAAAGAAATTGCCATGATTTTTCAAGAACCCATGAGTTCTTTAAATCCATCTATGCGTTGTGGTAAACAAGTTGAAGAAATCTTAAAACAACATTCTAAATTATCTACGTCAGAAATTAAAACTGAAGTTCTAAATCTTTTTAATAAAGTAAAATTACCTAATCCCAAACGAATTTATAAAGCCTATCCTCATCAAATTTCAGGTGGTCAAAAGCAACGCGTTATGATTGCTATGGCAATTGCCTGTAAACCAAAATTACTAATTGCAGACGAACCTACAACTGCATTAGATGTTACCGTTCAAAAAGAAATTTTAGAATTGCTTAAAACGATTCAAACTGAAACAAAAATGAGTGTACTTTTTATTTCTCATGATTTGTCTTTAGTTTCTGAATTGGCCGATCGTGTTTTAGTAATGTATAAAGGTGAAATTGTAGAACAAGGTACTACTGAAACAATTTTTAATCAGCCAAAAGACAATTACACCAAGGCATTAATTGCCGCTAGACCATCAACAGATTTTAGGTTGAAACAATTACCTACAATCTCAGATTTCATGAATAATAGTGTAAGTAAAATTATTATT
The DNA here is from genome assembly GCF_013403925.1 of Winogradskyella wichelsiae. Taxonomy (GTDB): domain Bacteria; phylum Bacteroidota; class Bacteroidia; order Flavobacteriales; family Flavobacteriaceae; genus Winogradskyella; species Winogradskyella wichelsiae. Next base: position 763,815 of record NZ_JABFDJ010000002.1, on the reverse strand, counting down.
TCTGAATTAGATAGAGCTAAAAACCACAAAAAATTATACGCACAAGATCCTTTATTAGAAGTTATTGACGTTGAAAAAACGTACATATCTAAAAGCGGGTGGTTTTCTAAAGATAAACCATTTAATGCCGTAGATGGTGTAAGCTTTAAAGTTTACCCTGGAGAAACTATAGGTTTGGTTGGCGAATCTGGTTGCGGAAAATCAACTTTAGGAAATGCTATTTTACAGCTAGATAAAGCCACTTCTGGACAAATACTATATAAAGGAAGAGACATTATAAATTTGAATACTTCGGAAATGCGAACGCTACGAAAAGATATTCAGATTATATTTCAAGATCCATTTGCTTCGCTCAATCCAAGGTTAACCGTTGGTAATGCTATTTTAGAACCAATGAAGGTTCATAATATTGGAACTTCAAATAAAGAACGCAAAGAAAAAGTTATTGAAATTTTAGAAAAAGTAGGTTTAGACGCTTCTGCTTTTGATCGATATCCTCATGAATTTTCGGGAGGTCAACGTCAACGCGTAGGTATTGCTAGAACTATCGCTTTAGAACCTCAGCTCATTGTTTGTGATGAGTCTGTTTCTGCATTAGACATTTCTGTTCAAGCTCAGGTTTTAAACTTGTTAAATGATTTAAAGGAACAATTTGGATTTACTTATATATTTATATCACACGATTTAGCCGTTGTAAAATATATGGCAGATCAGTTATTAGTAATGAATAAAGGAAAAATTGAAGAAATCGGAGATGCAGATACCATATACGCTTCACCGAGGCAAGCCTATACTAAAAAGCTTATTCATGCTATCCCAAAGGGATTATAGCATGAACACTTTTTTAGTTAATTTAAGCACATTTGAAATTAATTCTAATGTGTTTTCCAATACCGAAAATTCGTGATTCTCAGTAAAAGTAGGTTTGGATAAATTTGATTTAGTTTTCATAAGCAGTATTTCAATGTCGGTTTGGGGCAAAAAGGAAATTAAGTTTATGGTAACTTCGGTTAATACTTTGTTTGTTTCGTGACTACAATATGAAACTTATTTTTAAAATAATCTGCTTAAATACATTATAAATCGTTGTAATACATAAAATTTTAACTTTTTTAAAATATTATTAAGATATTACTTACAAAAATAGCTACTATAAAATAGTAGCTTAAATTTAATTAATGAAATAAACTAGATATTCATTTCTAGAATTTCACCTTCAATAATTAGCTCCCCTTCAGTAGCAGATTTAATGGTTTCTATAGAAACTCCTGGTGCCCGTTCTAAGAGTTTAAACCCCTTAGCTGTAACCTCGATAACTGCCAAGTTTGTAACAATCTTCTTTACACAGCCTACACCCGTTAACGGTAAAGTGCATTCTTTCAATAATTTAGATTCACCAGCTCTATTAGTATGCATCATAGCAACAATAATATTTTCTGCACTTGCCACCAAATCCATAGCACCGCCCATTCCTTTTACCATCTTTCCAGGAATTTTCCAGTTTGCTATATCACCATCCTGAGAGACTTCCATTGCACCAAGAATCGTTAAATCTACATGCTGCCCTCTAATCATTCCAAAACTTGTTGCTGAATCAAAAAAAGATGCACCTGGTAATGTGGTTATTGTTTGCTTACCCGCATTAATTACATCAGCATCTTCTTCTCCTTCAAAAGGAAATGGCCCCATACCTAAGACTCCGTTTTCACTTTGAAACTCAACTTCAATATCATCTCTAACAAAATTGGCTACCAAAGTTGGAATACCTATTCCTAGGTTCACGTAATAACCATCCTTAACTTCTTGTGCAATGCGTCTTGCGATTCCGTTTTTGTCTAACATATTTTCTGTCATTCCTGCGAAAGCAGAAATCTATTTAATTAATTCTATAACTCTAGCTGCTAAAGCCCGCCTTAACAAGAAGGACAAGCTTTAAGCTCTTTGCCTTATTGTAAGTTGTTCAATCCGTTTTTCATATGTTTCACCTTGAAAAATACGTTGAACAAATATTCCAGGAATGTGTATCTGGTTAGGGTCTAATGTTCCAACCGGAACTAATTCTTCAACTTCAACGACAGTTACTTTGGCAGCACCACACATATTGGGGTTAAAGTTTCGAGCAGTACCTTTAAAGATTAAATTTCCTGCTGCATCACCTTTCCAAGCTTTAATAAAAGCAAAGTCGGCTTTAAAAGCATGTTCTAAGACATACATTTTTCCATCAAATTCTCTAGTTTCTTTTCCTTCGGCCACTTCTGTACCGTAACCTGCGGGTGTGTAGATAGCAGGAAAACCCGATTGCGCAGCTCTACAACGCTCAGCTAAGGTTCCTTGTGGAATTAACTCAACATCTAATTCCCCAGAAAGCATTTGACGTTCAAACTCGTCATTCTCTCCTACATAAGATGAAATCATTTTTTTGACCTGCTTTTGCTGTAATAATAGACCTAGGCCAAAGTCATCAACTCCTGCATTGTTAGAAATACAGGTTAACCCCTTAATATTTAGTTTTACGAGTTGGGCAATGGCATTTTCTGGAATTCCAGATAGCCCAAAACCACCGAACATAAAGGTCATATTATCTGAAACTCCTTTAAGTGCTTCAGAGATATTAGCTACTTTCTTATTAATCATAGGTACTAATTTTTGCATTTTAAAAATACAAAAATCAGCACCAAATCAATAATTAAAAATCATTAAATAGATAATGAGCGCTAATAACTTTTAGAAATCGAAATCAACACCATCTTCAGGATTACTAGGCCCACCTATATCTCCTTCATCTTTAGCAGTGCAATCTATATTAATAGATAAGTTTCTTGGTTTTTCAAAACTACTTGTAGATACATCTAAAGTTTCATCTGCATAACAAGCTTTCATGTAAAGTCCCCAAATTGGTAATGCCATAGATGCACCTTGACCGTAAGTAATGCTTCTAAAGTGTACAGCTCTATCTTCTGCTCCAACCCAAACACCTGTTACCAAATTTGGTACCATCCCCATAAACCAACCATCACTTTGGTTTTGGGTTGTTCCTGTTTTACCAGCTATTGGATTTGAAAGTTTATAAGGATATCCCGTCATAACTTCTTTATACATTTTGGTGTTTTTTAAGTAATCAGAATCATGTCTAAGTCTTTTACCTGAACCTGCTTGTGTAACCCCTTCCATCAGATTTACGGTAACATAAGCAACTTCTTCACTCAATACATCTTTACTTTCTGGTGCTACTTGATATAAAACTGTTCCGTTTTTATCCTCAATACGTGTTACCATCACAGGCTTGTTATACACTCCTTTATTTGCAAATGTAGAATAGGCAGCTACCATCTCATATACACTAATATCTGCTGTACCTAAAGCAATTGCTGGTACAGGCACAATATCTTGTTCAATCCCTAATTTCTTAGCCATCTCTACAACAGGTTGAGGTCCTATTTCGTTCATTAACCTTGCTGTAACAGTGTTTGTAGAACTTGCCAAAGCATCTTTAAGCGTTTGCTCCCCTGAATAATTGTTATCGGAGTTTTTGGTTGTCCAAGGTTTTGGATTTCCAAATTTATTGGCAGCGATAGTAATTTGTGTTCTTGGGAAATAATCGCATGGTGATAATTGTAATTGATCTATAGCAGTAGCATAAACAAAAGGTTTAAAGGTTGACCCCACCTGACGCTTCCCTTGCTTCACCATATCGTATTGAAAATTTCTATAATCTATACCACCAACCCACGCTTTAACGTGCCCAGTTTGTGGTTCCATTGACATCATCCCTGTACGTAAAAATGATTTATAATAACGCATAGAGTCAATTGGTTTCATTACCGTATCTACTTCACTAGCCTTACCGTTAACCCATTTAAAAACCCTCATATCTATTGGTTTATCAAATGAGGCACGAATCTCTTTATCAGATTTCCCTTGCTTCTTAAGTATTCTCCAACGCTCACCACGTTTCATCGCGTCATTTAATAGGTTTGTAACCTCAGACTCTCTTAGATCTAAGAACGGTGCTGTTTTATTACGATCTGGTGTATTTTGATTATCAAACTCTGCTTGTAATTTGGACATATGCTGTTCAACCGCAGTTTCGGCATATTTCTGCATTCGAGAATCTATTGTTGTGTAGATTTTAAGACCATCGGTATATAAATTATATTTATTACCATCTGGTTTCATATTCTTTTCTTCTTTAGCCCAATCTTTCATAAAACCTCTCAGATACTCTCTAAAATAAGTAGCAATACCTTCGCGATGTGATTCTGGTGAATAGTTTAAATCTAATTCTGTTTTTTGAAGAGAATCTTTTACCTCCTCAGTGATGTAATCATATTTAGCCATTTGAGCTAAAACAACATTCCGTCTATTTCTAACACCAACGGGGTTTTTTTGAGGTCTAGGATTATATAACGAAGGGTTTTTTAACATCCCAACAATCATCGTAGATTCTTTAATATCTAAATCCCTTGGCTCTTTGCCAAAATATATTCTAGAAGCACTACGTATACCATCTGCGTTGTTGTTGAAATCAACAATGTTAAAATACATAGCAATGATTTCTTCCTTTGTATATTGACGCTCTAAACGGATAGCAATAACCCACTCTCTTACTTTTTGAGAAAGCCGCTCTACAATATTTGAAGAAACCTGTTTTGTAAATAAATTTTTTGCCAATTGCTGAGAAACAGTACTTGCTCCACCACCAGCACCTAATTTATAAATAGCTCTTAAAGTTCCTCTTCCATCAATACCGGAGTGCTCGTAAAATCGTATATCTTCTGTTGCAACCAATGCATCTACCAAATTTTTTGGTAAGTCATTAAAACCAATTGGGGTTCTATTATCATCAAAATAAAACTTACCCAGTGTTTCATCATTTGAAGAAATAATTTCTGAAGCTAAATTTGTTTCAGGATTCTCTAATCTGGTATAATCGGGCATTTCACCTAAAAACCCCCAAGACGCGAATAAAAATAATAATACAATTGCTGAAATACCACCTATGAATAGAATCCAAAACCAACGTACATATTTTGCAAAACCTAATGTTTCTGATTTAGATTTTACTGTTTTCTTTTTTGCCATACTTACTATTTTTGAGCTTTTTCTACTCTAAACCCAACTTCTGTTATTCCTTTTAAATACTCTACTCCATTAACATCACCATTGTTTCTCATGGCGTGTTGAATATTAACCTTATATTGTCCTTCTTCGTTAAATTTAAATGGCTTGTTAAAACCTCTAAACCACAATTTATTTTCTTTTAAATCAGAAAAACCTGTTCCTAGCAACTCACCATTAGGTGCTGCCATTTTATACTCTAAAGTATCTTTAACCGCTTTTCCGTTAGGATAATCTAATTCTACGATTAAAAATAAGTTACTAAACTTATAGGCATTTGTATTTCTTAGATTGACGTATAAATTATAATTTTCTATGGTATCTGGAGCTTTAAAATTAAATGAAGCTATAGAATCTTTATGCCACCCTTTAGATATTGATTTGTAATTATCAAAAACAGCATTAGAATCGCAACTTACCACAAAAAAACAACCTATTATTACAATAAATAACCCCTTAATTTTTCTTTGCATTCGGCTTTGGCTTTGCATTAGAACTTTGATCACGGCTTCTATTTCTAGATTTATTCTTATTAGTACTGTTACTGTTTTTAGTATTCCTACTGTTTTTACGTTTCTTATTCGACTTTGGATTATCGAAACGTGTTAAACTATCTTGACCAACAACGTTTTCAAATTCAGTTTTAGTGTCTTGTATATGCTCAACAGCATACATTTCGAGACTTGCTACTTTTTCTCTTTTCTTATTTTTATCAATAATCTCATTGGCTTGTTCTGTAGTGATAATATGCCAATTCATCCATTCGCCTTCATAAGCATACCACATTAAACCTTTAAAAATATCCGTTTTTTGGCAAACTGCGTTTCCTTTCTCTGTATACAACTTAACATCTGACTTTGGGAATGCTTTTAAGGCATCTAGGTAGGCATCTAACTCGTAATTAAGACAACATTTAAGCTTTCCACATTGTCCTGCAAGTTTTAACGGATTTAAAGATAATTGTTGGTAACGTGCTGCTGATGTGCTTACGGATCTAAAATCAGTTAACCAAGTAGAGCAACACAACTCTCTACCACAAGAACCAATACCTCCAAGTCTTGCAGCTTCTTGTCTAAAACCAACTTGTTTCATTTCTATACGTGTTCTAAACTCACGGGCAAAAACTTTAATTAGTTCTCTAAAATCTACGCGTTCTTCTGCTGTGTAATAAAACGTAGCTTTACTTGCATCACCTTGAAATTCAATATCTGAAATTTTCATTTTCAGATTTAAGTCTATAGCAAACTGACGTGCCTTAACCTTCATTGGCTCTTCTCTATCTCTAGCTTCAGACCAAATATCAATATCTTTTTGAGATGCTTTTCGATATATTTTTAGAACATTTTCTGCGTCGTCAAGTCTTACTTTCTTACGCTTCATTTGTATGCTTACCAATTCTCCAGTAAGCGTAACCATTCCGATATCGTGACCTGATTTAGCTTGTGTTGCCACAATATCACCGATGCTTAAAGTGAGGTTTTCTGTATTTTTATAATATTGTTTTCTGCCGTTCTTAAAACGTACCTCAACACCTACAAAAGGCTGTTGTCCGTTAGGAAGCGACATGTTAGCTAACCAATCAAAAACAGTAAGTTTATTGCAGCTATCTGTGCCACAAGTCCCATTGCTTTTACATCCTTTTGGTTGGCCATCATTACCAGTTGAGCAACTGTTACAAGCCATAAAATTTATATATTAAATCTAGACCACATAAGCCTAAATAGAGGATTCGTAAATAATTAATGAGTAAAGATAAGATTATTTCCTGAGTTAGCTAAAATCTGATTTGTTATTACAATATAATAGGAATCCAAAACTCTATTAAAACCGTGTACTTACAATCAATTAACCTTTACAGAAATGATATTTACAGGACAAGCTTTGGATGCATTTTCACAAGCTTCTAAAATTGTATAATCGTTTGATTTCAATGTATAAAAGCCTTTTTTTTCATTGGTATTTAATAAAACTGTTTTTCCGTCTTTCTTTGACATCTGAAATTGACTTGGTGCCATTTCTACGCAGTAATTACAGCCAATACATTTTTTGCGTTGCAAGGTTACAATCACCATTAAGCTTCAACTTTATTTTCTACAATTTTATACAATTTATCTGAAGCCCTGATTCTAAAGTTTAAAGGAATGGTAATCACATCTCCTTTGCTTCCTTTTTCAGATTTTAAATCATTCACCATCATTTCAGTTACTTCCATTTCTTTAGCACCTGTAGTTGGCCCAGTTACTAAAACAGTATCACCAACTGTAATATCATAAGCTTCAATTTTAAATTCACCAATTTTAGCTTTCGGATAAAAATGTGTGCCTTTACCTAAATATACTTTTTTCTGCACAGCATGAGACCCAGAACCCGTACTCCATTCACCTAATTTCTGACCTAAATAGTAACCACTCCAAAAACCTCGATTATAGACTTTTTCTAAATCTTGCATCCAAGAAATCACTTTTTCTTTGCTGTAAGTGTCGTTTGCAACACTATCTATGGCATCACGGTAGCATTTAATAACTTTAGCGACATATTCTGGTGCTCTACCTCGCCCTTCAATTTTTAAAACCTTAACTCCAGCTTCAGCAATTTCATCTAAAAAATCGATAGTACACAAATCTTTCGGCGACATGATATACTCGTTATCTAATTCCATTTCAAAACCAGTTTCCTGATCAATAACGGTATATTTTTTTCTGCAATTTTGTTTGCAAGCCCCTCTATTTGCTGAAGAATTACTAGAATGTAAACTCATATAACATTTACCTGAAACAGCCATACAAAGTGCACCATGACCAAAAATTTCAATTTCTATCAATCTTCCAGAAGGGCCTTTTATTTGTTCTTTTTCAATTTGCTCGGTAATGTGCTTTACTTGACGTAAACTCAACTCTCTACTTAACACCATAGTATCTGCAAAAAGCGCGTAGAATTTTACGGTTTCAATATTAGTGACATTAATTTGGGTAGAAATATGCACTTCCATACCATGTTCTCTTGCCACAGCAATCACCGCTTGATCCATAGCAATAACAGCAGTAATATTAGCTTCTTTTGCTTTTTTAATCAAGGTTTTTACAATCGATAAATCGTGATCATAAATTATGGTGTTTAAAGTAAGGTAGCTTCGAACGTTTTTGGCTTCGCAACGTTTTACGATTTCTTGTAAATCATCTAGAGTAAAATTAACTGAAGCTCTCGCTCTCATGTTAAGTTGCTCTACTCCAAAATAGATAGAATCTGCACCGTTATCTAAAGCTGCCTGCAAGGACTCAAAATTACCGGCAGGTGCCATTAATTCAATGTTTTGCATCGGAATTTAGATTTTATCTGTTTTCAAAGTCTCAAAAATATTTCTCAAGTCCTTTTTAAATGGCAAATGATCTGCTCTTCCTTTTTTGAAAATATCATTACTATTCCCCTGTCCTTTTCGAAGTGCTTTTTGTTCTTCGTGTGGTAATCTGTTTATTTCCATACAGTTAGTAGAACAACAGTTTTCCATTTTCTCCTTACAAGAATCGCATTGAATGAACAATAAATGACAAGCCTCATTAGCACAATTGGTATGTAAATCTGCAGGCTCACCACATTGATGACAATTAGCAATTACATCTTCACTGATACGCTCTGATCGTCTTTCGTCGAATACAAAGTTTTTGCCTAAGAATTTATTTTCTAAACCCTCTGCTTCAATTTGTCTCACGTAATTAATAATACCACCTTCGAGCTGAAATACATTTTTAAAGCCTTTATGTTTGTAATATGCACTTGCTTTTTCACATCTAATTCCGCCTGTACAATACATTACTAACTTCTTGTCCTCCTTATGTTCTCTTAAATCTTCTTCAATTAAATCTAAAGATTCTCTAAAAGTATCGACATCTGGTGTCACTGCATTTTTAAAATGACCAATTTCGCTTTCATAATGATTACGCATATCTACCAAAACCGTGTTTGGATCTTCAATGAGTTCATTAAATTTCTCAGCATTGACGTGAACACCCTTGTTGGTAACATCGAAAGACATATCGTTTAAACCATCTGCTACTATTTTTTTACGGACTTTGACTTTCAACTTTAAAAAGGCAAAATTATCGTGCTCTACAGCGATATTTAATCTTACATTTTCTAAAAATGTAATGGTATCTAAATGATTTTTGAAAGCTTCAAAATTTTCTGCAGGTACAGACAGCTGGGCATTAATCCCTTCGGTTGCCACGTAGATTCTACCTAAGACCTCTAATTGATCCCAAGCAAGAAATAAGTGATTTCTAAAAATTTCGGTATTATTAATTTTGGCGTACTTGTAGAAAGAGATTGTTAAGCGTTCTTTTCCCGCTTGTTCAATAAGTTCTGCTCTTTCTTTAGCACTTAAGTTATTGTACAGTTGCATGCTATACTAATTTTTAAGGTTAAAGAATAATTAGCCGCAAAGGTATCATTTTTAACGAAAACGAAATACTGAAGCACAAAAAAAGCACTAAGAATATCTCATAGTGCTTGATTAACTTACTAACTTAAAAATTAATCTACATCGGTTTAACAGTCACAGAGGATTTAACAGCAACTGAAACACCAAATACATTACTTAAAAATTTAAAAGTCGAAAACCAATTGACTCTTTAAATTTAATCAGAGCAATTATTTTCATTTTCACTTAGTAGATGTAAAAATTGATTTTCACCTCACATACCAAATGGAATTGAAGATTTATAACTTCCGCATTAAAATAAATGGCAAAAAAACATAACTTTCATTTGTAGTAATTTGAAACGAGAAATGTTATTAATTAAAATAAGTGGTATTTTTGAATAATAATTAATGAAGAATTCTAAGAAAAAAGAACATATGAGTAGTGAAAAAGACGCAAAATTAAAAGCTTTAAAATTAACTTTAGACAAGTTAGATAAGGCTTACGGGAAAGGAACAGTAATGAAAATGAGCGATCAAGCTGTGGTAGATGTTGAAGCTATCTCTTCTGGCTCATTAGGATTAGATATTGCATTAGGAGTTGGCGGTTACCCAAGAGGTCGTGTTATTGAAATATACGGTCCAGAATCTTCAGGTAAAACAACCTTAACACTTCATGCTATTGCAGAAGCTCAAAAAGCAGGAGGCATTGCTGCTTTTATTGACGCAGAGCATGCTTTTGATAGAACATATGCTGAAAAATTAGGAATTGATATCGACAATTTAATTATATCTCAACCAGATAATGGTGAGCAGGCACTGGAAATTGCTGATAATTTAATTAGATCGGGTGCTATTGACATCGTTGTTGTCGATTCTGTTGCGGCCTTAACACCAAAGAGTGAAATTGAAGGTGAAATGGGAGATTCTAAAATGGGATTACATGCACGATTAATGTCTCAAGCACTTAGAAAATTAACAGCTTCTATTAGTAAAACAAATTGTACTGTAATTTTCATTAACCAATTACGTGAAAAAATTGGAGTAATGTTCGGTAACCCAGAAACAACAACAGGTGGTAACGCCTTAAAGTTTTATGCTTCTGTTCGTTTAGATATTAGAAGATCTACACAAATTAAAGATAGTGATAGTAACGTATTAGGTAATAAAACCCGTGTTAAAGTAGTTAAAAACAAAGTTGCACCACCATTTAGATTGGCTGAATTTGACATTATGTATGGCCAAGGCATCTCTAAAGTAGGAGAGGTTTTAGACCTAGCTGTAGATCATGAAATTGTTAAAAAGAGTGGATCATGGTTTAGCTATGGTGACACAAAACTAGGACAAGGACGTGATGCAGTAAAAATGATTATTAAAGACAATCCAGATCTTATGGATGAATTAGAAGCTAAAGTAAGAGCATTAATTAATGAGAATAAATAAATCTCTAATTTAAAATACTCACGCTTATTATATCATAAAATTTAAAACGCTCTGAAGGTTTCAGAGCGTTTTTCTCATTTAATACCATTACTAATCTTAATGTAAGATTCTAAATTATATTATTAATCATTAAAAAGTTAGATAACCTTGAAACCAAATTTATAAAATAGCACATTATCTAACAATCTCCCTTTTCGCTTCTATTACTACACAATAAAACAAAGAGAAAGCTGCTATAAACCTCTAATATTCAATTAATTATAAGTTCTAAAAAAGAAAAGAAGACATATAATAAATAGAACAAAAAATAATCACCTCTTTATTTGTATTTAGTCTAAATAAGGTTAAATTTGCCAAAAAAACAGGTATCTTGAATAAATCAATACTCCTCTTAATTGCATTAAGTTTCAGTTATGGTCTTGTAGCTCAAACAGGTCGGATTTCTGGCTATATAATGTTTGATAATAATCAACCGTCTCTGGGTGTATCTGTAACTATTGAAAACGAATTCTTAAAAAAAGAAACATCTGCAGGAGTTAATGGTGAATTCGCCTTTGCAGATATACCACATGGTAACTATTCCCTTAAAATATATTCTATTAATGCCAAGAGCGTAACAAAATCTATAACATTAAATTCAGATTCTGAAACGACTACCATAGTTTTAGAATTAACAGATTACCAAGATCTACAAGAGGTTGTAGTAAAAACAAAAACCGAAAAACGACAAATAGAAGATAAAGGTTTTGCTGTCAATGTTATTGAAACAAAAGAAATTAGTCAAAGAAACATTCAGCTTAACGAAATCCTAAACACAACAGCAGGAGTCAAAATTAGACAAGATGGAGGTTTAGGCTCTAACGTAGAATATAGTTTAAATGGTTTATCTGGTAGTGCTGTACGAATTTTTATAGATGGAATTCCTATTTCTATGTATGGCTCCTCATTTAATCTAAATAGTATTCCACCTTCCATGATTAAAAATATTGAAGTCTACAAAGGTGTTGTTCCTGGTTATTTAGCAGATGATGCTTTAGGTGGAGCTATTAATATAGTACTTCAAAAAAGTATTAAAAATAGTTTAAACGCCTCTGTTTCTTATGGTTCATTTAATACTTTTCAAACCAGCGTAAACGCCCTATATCGTTTTGAAAAAACAGGATTAACTATTAAAGCTTCTGGTTTTCATAATTATTCAGATAACGATTATGAGGTTTCGGGAAGAAGTGTCGTTACTACTGGCTTAGGAGGTGTACAAACTCCAATTACGGCAAAACGATTTAACGATGCCTACAGATCTACTGGCGGTATGGCACAAATTGGTTATACCGATGTAAAGTGGGCAGATCAATTTTTTGTAGGTATAACCGGTTCTGATGATTACAAAGAAGTACAGCATGGTGCCTTTATGACAATTACCCCATATTATGGAAGATTTTTGGAATCAGATGCTTTGCTAGGAACTTTAAATTATCAAAAGAAAGATTTATTAACTAAGGGACTAGACGTTACAGTTAATGGTTTGTATGGAAACCGAAACCGAATAGTAAACGATACAGTCGCTTGGGCCTACAGCTGGAACGGAGAAAGAGCAACGGATTTTAGAGGAGATGAATATCAATATACTTGGGGTTCTCAACAAGAAGGTGGACCAACATTAGCAACTATTAAACGAAAAGTTTCATCTATTAGAACTGGAGTATCTTACACTATAAATAATAATCATAAAATATTACTAAACCATGTCTACAGTGGCATTGACAGAGAAGATAGTGATGAACTAAAATCCGTATTAGAAAACACATTTAAAGGAACAAGAGATTTGTATAAAAACATATACTCTTTAACCTATGAATTGAGCGCTATTGAAAACAAACTAAAAGCCAATTTATTTGGGAAACACTATAGGCAAAAAACTATTAGTGTAGATCCGGCTATAGAAACCGATAGCAATGGGAATGATATCATTGTAGACGAAATCGTACAGAGTAACAATAAATATGAAGGTTATGGATTTGCAGCCTCCTATGCACTTAAACCTAACATAACGATATTAACCTCAGCAGAAAAAGCAATACGATTACCAAACGAGACCGAGGTCTTTGGTAATGATGGAGATAATGTTGTTGCAAACCCAAGTCTTAAACCAGAGCTTAGTAACAACATTAATTTAGGTTTTAGGTTTGGAAATTTCAAAATTAAAAAACACAAATTTGCCATCTCAACAAATCTATTTACACGAAATATTACAGATAGGATTGGTTTACCGATAGAAACGTCTCTCAATGTAAATGACGAATTAATATTATATGTTAATCAAGGCAATGCTAAATCTAAAGGGATAGATGCACAACTAGATTACACCTATAACAACAATTTTGGTCTTAATTTTAACGTCTCTCATTTTGATTTAACTACAGAAACAGTAAACGGCACAGAAATCGCTATTCCGAATACACCATTTCTAACAATGAATGGAAGTTTACGCTATTCACTTAAAGATTTAATTCAAAAAAAATCGACTTTAAACCTATTTTACACCACCTACTTTACAGATGATTTCTCGTACTTAGTACCTCAAGGATCAAATACCGTTGGTGATGATTTTTTTAAAGTACCACAACAATTAACTCAAGACTTTGGCTTTAGCTACACGTTTCCAAACCAGAAATTAGTGATGAGTTTTGACATTAAAAACATCTTTGACAAACCTGTGTATGACAACCTATCGGTTCAAAAACCAGGACGCGCTTTTTATTTAAAACTAAATTATTTTATTAAAAATTTCTAAAAATTAATACAAATGAAAAATCAATTTTTAAACCTTAAGTTTTTTGCTTTTAGTGCATTATTACTAATATTTAGTTGTAGTGATGATGATACAAATACATCTAATGATGGTGGAACTCTAGAAGAAGGTAGATATATTACTGTAGCGGCAGCAAAAATGGGAGATGTTGCTGGAGACGGTAATGGAGGAACTTTAATTTACTCTGTAAGCAGTGCAGATGCAAAAGACCCAACAGTGTCTATTGACCCTTTTGAAAATGGTTTTATTGCACCTTCAAACAGAACAGCTCGTTTACAATCTTCTGAAGATGGTAATACCATATTTAACATTAGTTACGCTGGTGATACTGGAGGTAATTATACAAAATATACAGTAGGAGGTGGTAATAGCTTTACTCAGACGGGGTCAGAAATAAGCATTGCCCCTTATGTAGGAACTGCTCCTAGGTGGATTAAATTATTTGATGGTGATCAAACAGGTTCAGCTGTATATGTAAACACAGAAAACGAATTCGATGCAGAAGGTAATTATACACGTACAGAAGCTACAATAGGTGTCGTAACTTTAGATTTGCAAAATTCTTTAATCAACGAGTTTCAAGAACACAGCGTCCCTTTAAGTCCTGAAGAAGAAGCGCAAGGTTATTATATTTCTAGAATTGACATGCCTACACTTAATGCTGCTGGAAATAAATTATATATTGGAGCGCGCTTAAGTAAGCTTGATCCTGCAACTACAGAAAGTGATAGTGATTTTGAAATTTTAGGATCTAAAACTATTGTATTAGATTATCCTTCTTTATTAAACCCAACTGTAATTACGTCTACAATAAGCAATGGTAATACTAATGGATACCGTAGCATTAATTCTTTTGAATACAACGGAAGTGTTTATCAAGCAAATCAAAGTGATCCAGAAGGCTCTCATATATTAAAAATTGATTCAAATAATCAATACGATGATACCTATGATTTTAATTTAGATGATGCGTTAGGTGTTCAAGATTCTTATATTCTTGCCTGGAGGCCTACTGCTTTTGGAAAAGCTGTAGTAGCTTACCGTGATGCTAGTTCTGCTGAAGGTGTCGCTGGAGCTCAAGGATTTTTTGCCCTTGTCGATTTAAACGCAAAGACAGCACAAAAAATAACTGACATTCCATATGACCCAGACTTTTACTTATTTCAATACCAAGGATTTGTTGTTGATGGAACAGAAATATACGTAACTCAAGCACCAGTAGGAGAAAATGGAAACATTTATGTTATAGACACAGAAACAGGCATAACTACAAAAGGGGCAACACTTATTAATACAGAAGGTAGCCACTTTATAGGGATGTTCTAAAATAAAAAAAATAGCTTTAATTTAAAATTAAAGCCTTTCATTAAAACTCTTAGTCTGAGTGTTAAAATCCTGAAATTAAATTTCAGGATTTTTTCGTTTTCAAGTATTAACCTATTATCTTTTTCACATCTAAAAAATAAAATTAATTATAATTTACACTAAGAACAGGCTTTATAGAACACCTTTTTATTTAAATATTGATCTCAAATAAGATTAAATTATAAATTTTGATATTACCAAAATACTTATAATCATTAGAATAACTTTCTTCTATTTCTTCATTAAATTAGTATTTAATTCTTCTAGTATTAAACTCCTCACCTCTTTATTTAAAGATTTTGTTTCTACTATAGTCAACCCTTCTGTTGGAATAAAATTATGAATTTTAGCACGCATTCTTCCAGGGCTTCCACTAAAAAAAGTATAAGAGAAACGCTTCTTATTATCATAGAATGTAATTGGAACAATTGGTATTTGATGATTAATAGCTAAACGAAATGCTCCGTCCTTAAAATCATCCAACAAAATATCCTCTTCTGGAACTCCTCCTTCAGGAAAAATACAAATACTCAAACCTTGTTTTAATCGTCTTTGTGCTTGCAAAAACACAGCCTGCCTGCTTTTAACACTTGTTCTATCTACCAAAATACAAGTTCGTTTATAAAAGAACCCGAACAACGGAATTTTGGACAATTCTTTTTTACCAACAAATACAAATGGATTTTTCACCGCTACTAGCATCAGCATAATATCGGCCATAGAGGTATGATTAGCTACAAACATGTAGCTCTCATTTTGTTCGGGAACTTCGACTCTTTTAATTTTGTACCCAAATCCCATTCCTATTAAAATAAACTTAGACCAAATACGGGCAAGCTTAAAAAAATAAGGATACCACTGCTCCCTCAAAATTGAAATAATTAGTAGAGGAAACATAATAATAATCGGAATAGCTACTAAAATATAGAACCAAATACGATACAAAAGCCAGAATAGATATTTAATAATTGCCATGGTACCAAAACTAGTTAATTAAATTAAATGGCTACTTATAGTTCTACTAAAAAATTTACCTTTGTTTTTTCGTTTAACAATTAAAGAGATTCTCGCTTTTGTGAGAAATGAGTATGGCTAGAATATTAACAGGAGTACAAAGCACAGGAACGCCTCATTTAGGAAATATATTAGGGGCTATTTTACCAGCAATTGAAATGGCAAACGATGTTAAAAACGATTCGTTTTTATTTATCGCAAACTTGCACACTTTAACACAAATTAAAGATGCTGAAGAATTAAGAAATCACACCTATTCTGTTGCTGCAACTTGGCTTGCTTTCGGTTTAGATATTGAAAAAACCGTCTTTTACAGACAGAGTGATATTCCACAAGTAACGGAATTATCTTGGTATTTAAGCTGTTTCTTCCCTTACCAACGTTTAACCTTAGCTCATGGCTTTAAAGACAAAGCCGATCGTTTAGAAGATGTAAATGCTGGCTTATTTACCTACCCAATGCTTATGGCTGCGGATATTTTAATTTATGACGCAGATATCATTCCGGTCGGAAAAGATCAATTACAACATATTGAAATGACACGTGATGTCGCTTCTCGTTTTCATGCTAAAATGGGCGACGCTTTTGTTTTACCTGAAGGAAAAATATTAGAAAATGGCATGCTTATACCAGGAACTGATGGTGAGAAAATGAGTAAGAGTCGCGGTAATTTTATCAATATCTTTTTACCAGACAAACAACTACGCAAAAGAATAATGTCGATCGAAACGGATAGCACACCACTCGAAGAACCAAAAGAATGGTCTACCTGTAATTGTTTTGCTATTTATAGCTTATTAGCTTCAGAAGCACAACTTGCAGCCATGAAAGCAAACTATGAAGGCGGAAACTACGGTTACGGACATGCTAAACAAGCCTTATACGAATTGGTTTTAGAACGTTTTGCAGAACAAAGAGAACGTTACCATTATTACATGGATAATCTTGAAGAAATTGATGCTGCTTTAGCTGTTGGAGCAGCGAAGG
Source organism: Winogradskyella wichelsiae (assembly GCF_013403925.1). Classification (GTDB taxonomy): domain Bacteria; phylum Bacteroidota; class Bacteroidia; order Flavobacteriales; family Flavobacteriaceae; genus Winogradskyella; species Winogradskyella wichelsiae. The sequence continues at coordinate 746,666 of NZ_JABFDJ010000002.1, read as the reverse complement.
CTAAGTTGGTTGCTGATGCCGTATTAAAACGCGTAAGAGAAAGAGTCGGTTATTAAAATGAAATTTAAAAGAGAAGCTCTAAGCCCTGTGCTTACAATTATAGCGATGGTATTATTATTAACCTCATGATTATTAAGTGATGATACCTCTATGGAATGGTTAAGTTATTTGGCCATAGTTGTTATTATTGCTGCTACTGTTAATCTCTTTTTAATGTATAAAAAACAGAAGTAGAGATAACTAGATTTAGTACAACACCAAACAAAAAAAGCCCTCAGTTATTTTAACTAAGGGCTTTTTTACATGGTTAAACTAATTATTCTATTAGTTAATCAACTTTTTAGTTACGATACTTCCATTCTCTAATGTAATGGCTGCTACATATACACCTTTAGTAAAGTTAAATTCTGTACTAAAAGAATCGCTATTATCATTTGATGTGTAGTTCGTAATTTGCTTACCACTTATATCATATATCTCTACTGATTCAATTGCTGTAGAAGACTTAACATAGAACATAGCATCATTAATATATGCAAATGTATTAGTGTTAGAAATCTCTTCAACAGAAAGTGTAACAGACTCTGTATATCTTAAAATAAAACGGTCATTAAATATACCTTGCTCTCCTGTAAACGTATAAGGTGCTGTTCTTAAATCGTGAACCACGTTATTGTAAGTATCTTCTAAGTAAATACCTTGTCCTCTCTCTCCTTCAAATAAACTTCCTTTTACATTACCTATAGCAACAGTATAAATACCACTTTGTGTTAACTCAACACCTAGAGGTACTGTATTAGTATCTACAAATGGTAATGGCAATCCTTGAATCACTAATTTTTCGTCTTCTGTAATTAGAGAATATAAATTAAAGCCTTCATTATTAGTATATGCATCGTAAAGTCTGTCTTTTCCTTCAGTAGCACCTTCTGCATAGCCTATTAATGTGCTTATAGCATGGTTGTTTTCATTAGCTAAACTTAACCAAACTAATTGTTTTTCTGTACTTCCTGCATTTTCCCCACTATTTCTGTGAAATTGTGAGTTATCATGAGCAAATTCATTATCATGACGCATAGCGTTAGTGAAATTAACAGAAGATGGACTTGTTGAAGTATCTTCAACTCTTACAAAAAAGGCTTGCCCTGAAGCAATCTTTCCATCAAATGTATTAGATGGATCTGGTGTTGAAGTCCCCGTACTATTAAAAGTGATATACTGATTTCCGTAATTAACCCCAAAGTCATCATAAAAGGGGTCAGCAGCACCTACAGTTGAAAACAATGCTGTATCATGAGTCCAGATATCTACACGTCCCTCAATATTGGTGTTTACAGTTAAGAATGTTTCAGCATCTATAGCTGATGGATAAGGATTACCTATTAAATTCCAACTACTATTATTATAATCCATACTTTCATATAAATCCGATTTTTCAACACCAATAGTAAATGGTCCATTATTTGGCTCTCCATAAAATTCCGTTGTAAAACCACTTAATTGAGCATTAGCCACTCTAACAATATAACCTTCACCAGGGTTCATTACAGAGTTAGCCGCAGATACCCAATTCCCTACACCTGAATCAGTATTTCCTGCATTTACACTCCACTGGTATGTTGGTGTGTTAGAAATTTGTGAGATATTAAAATTTGCTACAGGAGATGCCCAATACACGTAATCATATTGGTTAATTTCACTTGCATCCAATGCTCGTTTTACTTTAATTTCTCCACTATTTTCTACATCATTAATTTGTACTAGACTAGCATCATCTTCTATAGTAAAGGTAGCAGCAGGTATAGCATCAACGGCAACACCATCTACAGTAGTTGCAGCAACCTCCTCCTCTACCGTAAGTGAATTATAAAGTGTCATTGCATATTCTTCACCAATTGTTACATTTTGCCCCGCTGAAACTACACAATCACATCCTTCAACACCTTCAATAGCTCCTATAACTTCTAAGTCATTAGATACAGCTGTAAATCTTAAACTACGATCTCCATCAGGAACAGAAATATTATTGTCTGTATAAACTGTAGGCAAAACCCAGTTTGTACCATCCCAATAAGCGGGTGTACCTCCTTCAGTAATTGTAAAAGGTAAATCTACAGCACCATAGCCGTTTGCAACCCTAACTCGGTAACTTGTATCGTCTAAATCTGCGCTATATAATCCAGCAGGTATGGTAAATGTATTTGATGTTTCTGATAACTCTGTATAATTTTTAAACCATGTATAGGTAATTAATTCTTTCGAATCGCCAGTTGGGGCACCATCTATATCCCCTAATGCAGTGAAAACAAATTCACTTGATGGAAACCTACAAACAAACCTTGAAACTGGAGATTTATCAATCACCGGAGATTTAATATCAAATGCAGACTTGTTATAAGCCATAAAAGACATATCTGAAGACCCACCAGCTCCCATATTGATATTATCAATACTATTAATATTTTCATAAGCGGCTGCTGTAGTTGATACATTAATACCAAAATCCTCTAAACTTAGCGCCGCCATTCTAAAACCTCTTGTCTGTCCATTACCAAATGATGCTGTAGTTGGTATAGCTGTTTCAAAAGTTGACCCTGTAGAATAATCTAATCGATAAAAATCGACTCTCCATTGATATAACCTAGTATCATTAGTATTAACAAATGCAAGTTTAACAGGTTTCCCAACAACATTACCATCTACATCAGCATAATAATATACATCACTACCGCCTGGCTGTGCCATTTGTGTGATTAATAAATCTGGAATACCATCATTTACAGCACCAACATCTCCATTACCACTATAAAACCTTATATCTGCCTGATTATTAAAATTCGCTATACCTGTTCCTAATTCTAATCCGTTGCCGGTGCCGTTGATTAAATCTCCATCTCCATCTATAATAACATCGTATACTGTTTTTCTAACCGCATTATTCAATACTATTGAACCTTCATGATCATCTATTTTATCAGCAAACCCCATATAATTATTAGAATTAGGCTTACCACTAACTCCATTAGTAGAATATGCTTTAAACTCTTGACTTACATACTCTGTACTTGTAGCTGAGACATCTACACCTAAGGCACTTAATTTCGTTTCTAAGAATGCATTATTAACCCCTGTAGAAAAGATTATATCATTACCACCATAATTCATTTTAAATCCTAATAACTCATGGCTATCATTTGGCCAAGTTTCTTTTCCTGCCTCAGTACTAGAAGGATTCCAATCCGAAGATTTCCAGAAATTTACTCCATCTTCATTCTGATCCCAAGTGGTATACACTTCTCTAACTCTAATTTCACTACTGGCACTCACACTTTTACTTGTTGGCCCAATATAATTAAATGTTCTAGACACACTATAAGAAGAGACTCCTGTTATTGAAAGGGTTTCAATTCTATCACCTGAACCATCTGCTGTAATCTTAAAAGTCATCTCTGTTTCACTTACAAACGTCTGACTCCCGATACCCATACCACCAGAAAATGTAATACCTGACTGATCCCCGTCAGTAAAACCCTCACCAATAATAGTGATAGTACTACTTGTCGTTACACGAGTAGGAAAAATATTAGTTACAGTTTGTGCATAGAAAGACACAGCACTAAACAAAAGTAAAAATGTAGTTATCGTTTTTTTTGACGATAGGTAAGATAAAATTGTAGTCATAGATTATAAATTTTGAATGATACCAGCATAAGAACAAGTTCTTAAATAAATATCTTTTCAGTGTAAACTTGGGGGGTTAACGCAGCAAAAGTGCCACAGTTTATGAAATACTCAAAAAATATTAGTTAACGTGTAGGTAATTTCCCTTTAAGTGTATGGTACAAAGAGTAACACACATAAATGCGTATCTATTAAAATTCAAAAAAAAAATGATTTAGAATACGTATTTAGAGGAAATAATTAAATGATCTCAAATAACTTACCAGGTAATGGCCTAATGACTCCCTTAAGTTCCATGTTTAGAAGTAAACCTGCCAATTTATAGGTTGGCATTTCGCACCTAAGTGCTATAACATCTAACAACTCTTTACCGTTATTTTTCAAAAAGTTAAAGATAATTTGTTCGTCTGTATTTAACGCTACAAATAACTGCTGCTGTACGGCTGGTTTCTTGTTAGATTCTACTTCCCAGTTTAACATATAAGGTACATCTAAAGGGTGAGATAATAAATGTGCTTTTTGGTATTTAATAAGATTATTACAACCTATACTTTGGCTATCTGTAGTTCTGCCAGGCACAGCAAAAACTTCTCTGTTATAAGAGTTTGCAATATCAGCCGTAACTAAACTCCCCCCTTTTTCTGCAGATTCTATAACAATGGTTGCTTCACTAAGACCTGCGATAATGCGGTTACGTTTTAAAAAGTTATTTCTATCAAATACATCTGTACTCCAAAAATCCGTGTAAAATCCTCCATAATTTTCAATATCTGCAACATATTTTTTATGCACTTTAGGGTAGATTTGGTTAAAACCATGGGCTAAGCAACCTATGGTTTGCAAATTATGCTTTACCGCAGCTTTGTGCGCTGTAATATCTGTTCCGTAAGCAAAACCAGAAACTATAATAGGATTAAATGACGATAAAGCTTCTACTAATTTTTCGCAGAACGCAATGCCGCTTGTCGTTATTTTTCTGGCTCCAACAATACTAATTATTCGTTGTTGCTTAATATTTATGTTTCCAGATTGAAATAGTACTATAGGACCATCTATACAATGCTTTAAGCGCTCAGGGTACGAGTCTTCTGTAAAATAATGAGGAATTACATTATTATCTTTTATAAACTTTAATTCCTGTTCAGCGTCTAAGAGGTGCTGTTTATCAAATAGTCCTTGAATAGTAATTAAACCAATACCATCTATTTTTAAAAGCTTATCTCTTTTTTCATTTAAAACCGCTTCTGCTGATCCGCAATGATTAATTAGCTTCTTGGCTGTTGTAGCTCCTATTTTAGGAACGTGTTGCAGTGCTAATGCATAAATAAGTTGTTGATCTGTCATTGAAAATTAAGAACCTGAAGGAATTAATCAAACATTTACGAATATAACTAATTAATAATTAAACAAATGAATCATTATAAACCTAAAATTAATAAACCGATGTCTTCTATCAAATAGAAGAATTACAAGATTATGCAACCGCTACTAATCTAGTTATTGACTTACTCCTCATTTGACTGTTTAAGTTGAGACAAATAAAATTTTCAATGTTAAATTCTAAGGAAATCAATAACATAGTACAAAATATAGCTTGATGTTAATAAAAATATAACATGAATCTTCTTTCAGAAATAAAAATTTTTAACTTTGCCCCTATGCAGTTAGAGACTTACATTAGCGACCTTTTATACCGTTACGATTGTGTTACCGTTCCAGAATTCGGTGCATTCTTAACCAACCGTGTTTCAGCCAAAATTCATGAAACGACTCATTCATTCTATCCTCCAAAAAAGGAATTAGCGTTTAATGAGCAGTTACAACAAAATGATGGCTTATTAGCTAATTATATTGCCGAAGCCGAAAAAGTATCTTACTCTGAGGCATTACGTAAAATCTCTACACAAGTAAGATCTTTAAAATTATACCTCTTAGAAGGAGAAACTATTCAGTTTAAAAACATTGGCGAGTTGACTTTAAGTGCTGATGAAAAAATTCAATTTAATCCATCGCGTCACATCAATTATCTAACAGATGCTTTTGGTTTATCTCACTTTACATCTTCTCATATTACAAGAGAAATTTATAAGGAAACTGTTGAGGCTGTTGAAGAAGTAGCTCCTATTACATTAACACCAGAAAAACGATCTAATCACAACTGGTTTAAATATGCAGCTGCGGCTGTTGTATTTTTAGGTTTAGGTGGTTTTAGCGCTACAACTTACTACAACTCACTAATAGAGACTCATAATCAGCTGGCACAAGAGCAAGCTAACGAGCAGCTTGATGCTAAGGTACAAGAGGCAACTTTTGTAATGAACCCATTACCCGCAGCAACTTTATCTTTAGAAAAGCAAAGTGGTAATTACCATATTGTGGCTGGTGCTTTTAGAGTAGAAGCTAATTCTGAAACTAAAGTAAAAGAACTAAGAGACAAAGGTTTTAAAGCTCGTAAAATAGGTACAAACCGCTTTGGTTTGCATGAAGTTGTTTACGGTAGTTTTGAAACGAGATCTGAAGCTCAACAAGAATTGTCTCAAATTCGTAGCGAACATAACCGTGATGCTTGGTTACTTCTAAAAAAAATTAAATAAGTTTTTTTCTCTATATAGAGCTAACTATAGTTTTACATCAATCTTAGTAATTACCATAACTACCTTACCATTAAGGTAATGATGTGTTTTGCGCTATTATTACTTAGCTTTATAAAGAAATTTTAAAGTGTTTTTAATACAGTCTTACCTCTACTCCATTTTTTTATAATCATACATTTGCCTTATAAATTCCTTTTATATTTGCACAAATATTAAAACCACTTTATACTTTATGTTATCTAGAACAGCTTCTCAATCTAAAACAGTTTCAACCGATTTAGTTTTACCTGGCGAAACAAATCCGCTTCATAATTTATTTGGGGGTGAGTTGTTAGCTCGTATGGACAAAGCGGCTAGTATATCTGCCAGAAGACACTCTAGACATATTGTAGTTACAGCAGCTGTAAACCATGTTGCTTTTACAAAAGCAATTCCATTAGGTAGTGTTGTAATGATTGAAGCTAAGGTCTCTAGAGCTTTTTCTTCCTCTATGGAAGTTTATATTGATGTTTGGATTGAAAACAGAGAATCTGGCGATCGTGTTAAAGCCAATGAAGCGATCTATACCTTTGTTGCTGTTAATGACGCTGGACGCCCTATGAAAGTGCCAGAACTTGTACCAGAAACAGAGCTAGAAAAGCAACGTTTTGATGCTGCTTTGCGCCGTAAGCAATTAAGCTTAGTGTTAGCTGGTAAAATGAAACCTGCTGATGCCACTGAACTTAAAGCAATTTTTAAGGACTAAAAGTTTAATTATTTTATTGTTTAGCTAACCAAGACTCAGGATTTAACTTTAAACTGTTTTTATAAATTCTGAAGTCTAAAAGCGTTTCACCTGTAATTTTATTACTAAAAACCTTACCTATTACTTGCCCCGTTGTAATCTGATCTCCTTTTTTCACATAGAGCTTAGAAAGGTTATGATAGATTGTTATGTAATCACCATGTCTTATTAAAATCGTTGGGTTTCCCCATTTCATAGCATGAATTGAAGATACAACACCACTAAAAATCGCTGTGACATCGCTATTAACCTCAGTGGCTATTTTTATACCTGAATGATTCACCTCTACAGAACTATCGGTTAACGATCTTCCTTTTCCAAATTTAGCTTTTACTACACCTCGTGCTACTGGCCATCCTAATTTTCCTTTATTAGATGCAAAATTTGCAGCTAATTTCTTAGCTTCAGGTGTTAAAATAAATTTTCCTGTAGTCGATTTTTTGCCTGTTTCTTTATTCGCTGCTGCAATAGCTTCAGCAATTATGCGGTCTATTTCCTTATCTAAACGATCTGCTTCTTGCTTCTTAGATTTAATCTGTGATGCAAATTTACTCATGTCAGATTTTATCGATGCCATTAAAACTTCTCGCTGTTTCAATTCGCCTTCTAATTCTCGTTTAGCAATTCTATTTTCTTCAATCAACTTTTTCTTATCTTCTTTTTGTTTAGATAATTGAATGTTTAAAGCTTGTAGTTCTTTTGTTTTTAATTTTATAGCTTCACCTTGATCCTTCTGGTATTCTCTGTATTGACGTATGTATTGAAGGCGTTTATAGGCTTGTTGAAAGTTGTTTGAAGACAATAGGAACATTACTTTACTTTGCTCAGACTTGCTTTTATAAGATTTTACAACCATTGCAGCGTAATCGTCTTTTAACTCTTGTAATTGTGTTCTTAAGCTTGTAATTTCTTCCTGGTTTGTATTAATCTCTCGGGTTAATAAATTAGCCTGTTCATTGGTAATTCTTATTAAATTCTTTCTCACATTAACTTTATAATTAATGTCTTCAATAAGTGTTATGGCAGATTTCTCTTCTTTCTTTTTTGTAAATAATAAAGCATTGATCTGCTTCATTTCCCTCAAAATCTGCTGACGCTGTTGCTCTAATTTTTTTTGCTTATCACTTTGTGCAAAAAGCGATGTGCAAGACAATAATAGCCCAATAATAAGTGTAGTGTAGAAACGGTTTGTTGTCATTATTTAATCACAATTTCTTTATAGCCCGCTGGGATGTTAAACGGAAAACGAACTTCATCGTCCAAAGATACCGATTTAAATGCCATAGTAATAATTACTTCATCGTCATTATCTACAGCAATAATCTTAATATTTTCTGGAATAATTTGCTTGTCTACTTCTTGGTAAGAAGCATAATCTACTTGTAACATTCGTTTTTCGGACTGTTGGTACATTTGTAAACTATCCATTTTAAAATGTGAAGGGTTAATTAAATAAAACAACTCTATTAATACATTTTGATCTTTTGGACTTAAGGCATAAGAATTTCCATTCACAGAAACCTGATGTGCTTCTTGTTCTAAATCGTAAATAGATTGTCCTAGCAATATGTTTTGTACTTTATTAAAATCGAGATCTATACCAACAACATCACTTAATAATTTGTAATCCCCATCAAAATATTCACCATCTAACTTATTGTAAAACTTAACTTTATCTGGCGTAATCATCATACGAGCCATCCCAAATGAAGCACTTAACCAAATCACCTTATCTTTTTCCATTCTAAGATTAAATGTATGGCCTTGTTCTTTTTTACCTTCAATAAGATCAATAGCAACCTTAGCGTTCATCGTTTTAAAATCAGCATCACTTTTTTCGTGTTGCTTTATCACTTGTTTTGCTGAAAGTTTATCGCTGGCAACACCAGAAGCTATAACACTTTTAGTACCGCTACAACTCATTACCAAACCTATAAGCATGGCACTAAATACAACTTTCAGTTTTATATCTTTTTGAAATACATTCATTTACACTTGTTTTTTTAAGGCTTTTGCCTTTTTAGCAAACGTTTCTGATTTACTAATATTATTTATGGCTTTATAAGCCAGGCTTAATTCTGAATAAAAATCAGATTCCATGCTTGGGTTATCGATTAAAAAGTCTAATCCCATTTCAAGATTATCAATTGCCTTTTTAGGTTCACCAGAATTATTCTGAGCCACACCATTCACTAAATACAGAATAGGTTGCGCAGGATACAATTCTAAAGCACGCTCACTATCTTTTATAACCGCATTATAATCTTTTATATCTAATTGAAGTAATAAGACATCTTTAATTAATTTGAAGTCGTTAGGGTTCTGTTTTAAAGCTTCTCTAAAATTAGACAATGCCTTAACCTTATCTCCGGCTTTTAAGTAATAATGTCCAAGATCACTATGTGTTTGCGCATCTTTATTATCATCTATTAAGGATGTAATATCTATTAAATCGGATTCGTATTCTGGATTATGAGATACAAAAGCAACAAAGTCTTTCAATACTTTTGCCTTAGCATCTGCATTAATTTCAGGACTTGTTAAAACTGTTTTTACAGAATGGATTGCTTTGTCTACTTTTTCATCTTGAAGATAGAATTTATACAACGCTAAATGCACAAATTTAGAATCAGGCTTTATTTTTAGCAAATCTTTAGCTGCTTTGTAAGCCTTTTTTTGATCGCCTGTTTGGCTATAACGATAAATCAGTTTTAAGTGATTATCTTCATTATTAGGATTATTAGCAATACGTTGTTCTAGGTTTTCAATACGATCGTCTGCATTTCCTGTAATGCTATAAATATCGTTACGCATACCGTCTCTAGATTCACTCAAACCATACTCGGCATCCAATTCGTCTAAAATATCTAAGGCTTGCTTGTATTTTTCTTCCCTTACATAAAGTGACGCTAAATCTTCTTTATAATCAGGGTGGTATTTTACTAATTGCTTTATCGTTTTTAATGCATTTTTAATATCATCTTGCTGAAAATACACATCATAAAGTTCATCTAAAAACCAAACATTGTCTGGCTGCATGTCTATTGCTTTTTTCAGGTTATCTTCTGCAGCGCCAAAGTTTTTAAGTTTGTTATAGTTTTTACCTAATTCGAAATAAATAACAGGAAACTTAGAACTAAGATTTAAACATTTTTTAAGCTCAATAACAGCACGGTCGTAATTTTCAATTCCTTTTTCTTTTAAGGCTTCAAAGAAATGCTCTTGAAATTCATCTTCAACATTCCCTAAATCATCATCTGGTTTTTTATTAAAATCGACCTGAGCATAATTAACCTGCGGAATTAATATTCCGAAAAGAAAAACAACTATAAAAATATACTTCTTATTCACTTTTATTTTCTTTTAACAAGTCTTGCACGACTTCTAGTTTTTCTAAAATTTCAATTTTTATACACGACGCTTTCATTGCGTTTTTAAAGGTATTTGCTTCCTTAGGTAAATGTTTTCCTGCATTATCAAAAATAGTTTTACTTGGCCATTGTGCGTATGCAATGAAATTTAAGTCCTCTTTTTTATGTAATCTAGATCCTAAGCTATCTTCGTGTTTATAAATCAATGCTGTTAAACCTTTCCAAGCGTCTAAAAACTGATCTTCATGATTTGGTTTAACTACAAATGAATATAATACAACGTACATAATTTAAGATGTTACTTGGTATTCTTTGGAATAGTTTTCAAAAAGTATTCCAAAGAAGAATTAAAAAAAATGAGATTTCTGCTTTTGCAGGAATTTGTTACTCTATTACAGTATAATCACCAATACTAATCTTAGTAAACTCGCCATTGTACTTTACATGATTACCAATCATAGCTTCGTCTAAATTAGCATTCTTGATATTTGTATGATTCTGAATTAAGCTATTTTTAACGGTTGTGTTTTCAATAACACAGCCTTCACCAATTGACACATTAGGACCTACAGTTGTGTTTTTTAATACCGTTCCTTTCCCGATATAGCAAGGCTCAATAATTTTAGAATTTTCTAAAACCACAGAATCATCAACCAATTGCTCTTCTTTATCAGCGGTTAAGAACCCTAACATTTTAGCATTTGTATCTAAAGTTACAGCTTTATTTCCGCAGTCCATCCACTCATCAACAGTTCCTGTTTTAAAAACACGTCCATCACCCATCATGCGTTTAATACCATCGTTAATTTGGTATTCGCCACCGTTCATTATGTTTTCGTCTAAAACTTCTTGTAATTTATCTTTAAGAACCGCAACATCTTTAAAGTAATAGATACCGATAACGGCTTGATCACTTACAAAGCTTTCTGGTTTTTCAACAAGTTCTACAATACTCTCGTTTTCATCTAGCTTTACAACACCGTAAGCTTCAGGGTTCGCAACACACTTTGTCCAGATAACACTATCTGCTGTTGGATCTAAATCGAATTCAGCTCTAATCAATGTATCTGCATAAGCAATCACTGCAGGCCCAGATAAAGATGGTTTTGCGCTCATTATAGCGTGACCTGTCCCTAAAGGTTGATCTTGTCTGTAAATGGATGCTTTAGCCCCTAAACCTTCTGCAAGTTCGGTTAAACTTTTAACAACATCATCTCCAAAAAATGCAGGATCTCCTAAAACAAACGCAATTTCTTCAATAGGTTGTTTTAAAACTTTTGCAATATCCTTAACCAAACGATGAACGATTGGTTGACCGGCAACAGGAATTAATGGTTTTGGTACGGTTAAACTATGTGGTCTAAGGCGAGATCCTCGACCTGCCATTGGAACTATTATTTTCATATTTTGAGCCTGCAGATGCAGGTGATTTTTGTTAAACTATATTCCTGAGAAAACAGGAATCTATTTTTTTAGTTTCTTATTTATTCTGAGATTCCTGCTTTGTCAGGAATTTGTTATTTGACTCCAGTACTTCCAAAACCGCCTTCACCACGATCTGTACTAGATAATTCTTCGGTAAGTTGCCATTCTGCACGTTCGTGTTTTGCAATGACCAATTGAGCTATACGCTCTCCGTTTTCAATCAAAAAATTTTCGTTAGAAAGGTTTACTAAAATAACACCTATTTCGCCTCTATAATCCGCGTCAATAGTTCCTGGCGCATTGAGTACTGTAATTCCTTTTTTAGCCGCTAATCCGCTACGAGGTCTTACTTGTGCTTCGGTGCCTATTGGTAATTCAATATACAAACCTGTACCAACAATACTTCGTTCTAAAGGTTTTAAAATTTTAGATTCTGATAAGTTAGCTCTTAAATCCATACCTGCCGAAGCGATAGTTTCGTAATGAGGCAATTGATGACTAGACTTATTGATGATTTTTATATTCATGTAATATTAATATTCTGAATGACGAATTAATTTCGATTTAAAATTTGTTTTATTTCCTCTTTTTCAAGTGAAATAACTAATCCCAAAAATACAATTATCATTGCACTTCCGATAATATAATTTTCTCTGTAGTTATAGAAAAACACAAACGAAAATAGAATAGACACCAATAGATATAATCCTATTTTCTTCAAATTATAAGGAATTGGATAATGCTTTCTTCCAAAGTAAAAAGACAATAGCATCATTACAGCATAAGCGGATAGTGTTGCAATGGCAGAACCTTTGAAACCAATTATCGGAATTAGAATATAGTTTAGACTTAACGTAATTAGTGCACCAAATATTGAAATATAGGCACCATATTTTGTGCGATCTGTTATTTTGTACCATACAGAAAGGTTGTGATAAATGCCTAAACAAAAATTAGCTAGAAGGATAAATGGTACAATCCACATGGCTTCATAATAAGCGTCACTACTAATAATATAGGGTTTTAAGATATCTGCAAAAACAATGACGCCTAAAAAAATGACAGAGCCGAAAGCGACAAAGTATTCTAATATTTTAGCATAGTTTTTTTGTGGATTTTTAGCTTTAGAGTGGCTAAAGAAATAAGGTTCTATACCTAAACGAAAAGCTGTTGCAAACAACGTCATAAATAAAGCCAATTTATAACATGCCGAATACATTCCTATTTGTTCCTCTGCAATATCTGTTGGCAAGAGTTTTTCTAATAAAATACGATCAAACGTTTCATTTACGGAATAAGCAATCCCTGCAATAAGAACAGGCAATGCATAACGCATCATTTTTTTCCATAAAACAGTATCGAAAGTAAACTTTAGTTTGGTGTAGAATGACAGCAATAACAACAGAGTTAATCCGCTTGCAATAAGGTTGGAAATGAAAATGTAACTGATTTCAAAATCTGCTATATAAATGCTATTAAAGATTGAATAATTAGTCGCTAAATCTTTTAAGTATAGTAGTAGAAATACATTCAATCCTAAATTAACAGCAACATTAAGGATTTTAATAATTGCATATTTCATAGGTCTAGCTGTAGCGCGTAACCATGCAAATGGAATAATGACTAAAGCATCTAAGAGCAATATGATGAAAACTAAATTGAGATACTTAAGTTCTATATTTATAAGTGATGAAATTTGATTTCTAAACAGAAAGGCAATTCCCATTAAACCAAGTGAACTTATGATTAATGAAATAGCAGAAGTACTGGTGACTTTTTCTTGATTTTCATTCTTATTAAAAAACCTGAAAAATGCAGTTTCCATTCCGTATGCCAAAACCACATTAAAAAGCACAAAATAGGCGAAGATAAACGATACACGTCCATACTCTTCTACAGATAAAACCTCTGGATTTGTGTAAAGTGGTACTAAAATAAAACTCAACATTCTTGGTAGCACCGTTGCTAAACCATAAATGAATGTTTGTTTAAAAAGTGATTTGAATCCGCTCAATTTTATGAATACTAATGAAACTCAAAAGTATTAAATATATATTGGTCTAACTGTTTATGAAACTAAAAACCCAATTTAATAAGTTAAGTTTAACTAATTTATAAATTGAAAGAATTATTTATCAATCTCAGAGTTCTTTACCTTAGAGTATCATTATCGTAAAAAACACCTTCTTTCTCTTTTAACCCAGAAATTTTCTGATACTTAAGCAATCCATTTTCAAAATAACTGATAACACATTCTGTATTTAATAACTTAAACGGAAATGTAGGTTCTTTATCTTTTACAAAAGCTGCTTCGAGGCTCATATCTCTATCGTATGGAGAAGGATTTTGAAGTTTTGCTGTATATTTTGCACGCCCTTTAACCAATTTACTTTTAAGACCTCTAAAAAAGACGCTATCCACTACAACTTGGTTATTAGCATTTAAATTAGGAAATGTTATATTAAATCCTGAACCGCCTTTTACAACTTCGGCTATCCAAGATTGAAAATAAGGTTTATAGGGAGATAATAAAGATTCTTTTTCTAATTGATATTTAGAACTAGAACACTGACAAAAACTAAATACAATACCAATTGCACAAAGTAATACATATACTTTCTTCATTATCGTAGAATAACACTTAAGAATACAATTTAATTAATAAAAACACATTTAAACTTTAACAACCACCCTGAATTGATAAAATTATCAATTTTTTTAAATTAAACATAAAAAAGCCTAACTATTAAAGTTAGGCTTTTTTTAATATAAAATGTTCAAAACAAGCTTAATCTAAAAACAATTAGTTGTTTAAAGCTTCTGCACCACCAACAATCTCTAGGATTTCATTAGTAATAGATGCTTGCCTTGCTTTGTTGTATGTTAATTTTAACTGATCTCTAAGCTCTGTTGCATTATCAGTTGCTTTGTGCATAGCCGTCATACGAGCACCATGCTCAGACGCGAACGAATCTCTAATTCCTTTATATAATTGTGTCTTTAAAGACTTAGGTATTAACTCCTCAATGATTTCTAATTTTGAAGGTTCAAAAACGTAATCTAGATTTACATTTTCATCTACTTCAATAGGCACAATTGGTAAAAACTGCTCTGTTATAATAGCTTGTGTCGCTGCATTTTTAAAGTGATTATATACAATTTCGATTTTATCATATTCACCAGAGATAAATTTAGCCATCAACATTTCTGCTATTTCGGCAACATTATCAAAAGTTAAATCATCAAAAATTTCACTTTTATTAGCAACAACTCTATTTTGTTTTGCAAAAGCATCATTAGCCTTTTTTCCAATGGCTAAAACAGAAACATTCTTAGAAGTGTAAACATTATTAATTAGATTTTGTGTCTGCTTAATAATATTGGTATTAAAAGCACCACATAATCCTCTGTTAGATGTTATAGCAACAATAAGAACATTCTCTACTTCGCGCTGTTCTGCAAATTTACTTCCAGAATCCTCATCTAAAGTTGCACTTAAACTCTGAAGTAATTCGGTTAACTTATTAGAATAAGGACGCATTGCAGTAATAGCATCTTGTGCTTTCTTTAACTTAGCAGCAGATACCATTTTCATGGCACTAGTAATCTGCATTGTTGAAGATACTGATGATATTCTGTTACGTATTTCTTTAAGATTAGCCATTCTTTATATGTATTAGAATGTTATACAACATACTCTTTGACTATGCGCAGAGTGACATTCCGTTTAAAACCTATTTTATTTATTAAAATTTAGAATTATAAGAACAATTTAACTGCGCTTATAATTCTAAATTCATAGCTTATATTAAGCTTTGTATTTCGCAGATAATTCTTTTGCTACACTTGTTAATGTATCAATAACTTCATCTGTTAATTTACCAGCCTTAAGTAAATCTAAAGTATCTCTATGCTTTGCATTTAAGAACTCTAAATAATCACGTTCAAATTCTTTTACTTTCTCTACAGGAACGTCTTTTAATAAGTTCTTAGAACCAGCATAAATAATTGCAACTTGATCTTCAACTTTAAAAGGATCATTTTGCGCTTGTTTAAGAATCTCAACGTTACGCTTACCTTTATTAATTACGTTTAAAGTTACAGCATCTAAATCTGAACCAAACTTAGCAAAGGCTTCTAATTCACGATACTGAGCTTGATCTAATTTTAAAGTACCAGATACTTTCTTCATCGATTTAATCTGCGCGTTACCACCAACACGAGATACAGAAATACCTACGTTAATTGCTGGACGAACACCAGAGTTAAATAAATCACCATCTAAGAAAATCTGACCATCTGTAATCGAAATTACGTTAGTTGGGATATATGCTGAAACGTCACCTGCTTGTGTTTCAATAATTGGTAAAGCTGTTAATGAACCACCACCTTTAACTAAAGGTTTTAAAACATCTGGAAGGTCATTCATTTCTTTAGCAATAGCATCATTATTAATGATTTTTGCAGAACGTTCTAATAATCTTGAGTGTAAATAAAATACATCACCAGGATATGCTTCACGCCCCGGTGGACGTCTTAATAATAAAGATACTTCACGGTAAGCAACTGCTTGTTTTGATAAATCATCAAATACAATTAAAGCTGGTCTACCAGTATCTCTAAAATACTCACCAATAGAAGCTCCTGTAAACGGTGCATAAACTTGCATTGCTGCAGGATCAGATGCGTTAGCTGCTACTATAGTAGTATATGCCAAAGCTCCTTTTTCTTCTAAAGTTTTAGCAATAAGTGCTACTGTTGAAGCTTTTTGCCCAATAGCAACATATATACAATATACAGGCTTTCCTGCATCGTAAAATTCTTTTTGATTTAAGATGGCATCAATACAAACTGCAGTTTTACCAGTTTGTCTATCTCCAATTACCAACTCACGTTGACCTCTACCAACAGGAATCATAGCATCAATCGCTTTAATACCCGTTTGTAATGGCTCAGTTACTGGCTCTCTATAGATAACACCTGGAGCTTTACGCTCTAAAGGCATTTCGTAAGTTTCACCCGAAATTGGTCCTTTACCATCAATCGGATTTCCTAAAGTATCTACAACACGACCAACAATACCTTCACCAACTTTTACTGATGCGATACGTTCTGTACGTTTTACTGTAGATCCTTCTTTAATTCCTACTGAAGTTCCTAAAAGTACAATACCTACGTTATCTTCTTCAAGGTTAAGTACAATACCTTCTGCACCACCATCAAATTCAACTAATTCGCCATATTCCGCATTAGCTAATCCGTAAGCACGTACAATACCATCACCTACAGTTAATACTGTTCCTACTTCGTCTAATGAAGCACCTGCTTCGAAGCCTGAAAGTTGTTGTTTTAAGATTGCTGATATTTCAGCTGGTTTTACTTCTGCCATCTTTATTTAGATATTAGTCGCTAGATTATTTTGACGTTAAACGCCTATCTAACGCTTCTTAATTTAATGTAAATTCTCTTTTTAACTTATTTAATTTGTTAGAAATACTCGCATTATATTGAATATCACCAACACGCAATACAAAACCACCAATAATGCTTTCGTCAATTACGTTTGTTACTTCTGCTTCTTTACCTGTAAGCTCTTTTACTTTAGCTAACACTTTAGATTTCAAATCATCGCTTAAAGGAACTGCTGTAGTTACAGTAGCCACTTGTGTACCATTCATTTCATCAAATAAATGCGTATAACTTATCGCTACATCATTTAAAATTGCTAGTCTCTTATTAGAGATTAAAGTGTCCACTAAATTAACTGTAATAGCGTTAGTATCTTTAAATACTGCTACTAATACTGCTTTTTTATCTGAAGCTTTTACTACAGGACTTTGAAGCATTTGACTTAAATCTTCACTTTGTGCAATAGTATCTGTGATTAATTTCATATCACTATTTACTGCATCCGTAGATTTCTGATCTTTTGCTAAGCTTAAAACTGCTTTAGCATATCGTATTGCCGCTCTTGATCCTGACATTTATCTTAGTTTAAAGTTGCTTCTCCTAACATAGACTCAACTAATTCTAGTTGTTTGTCTTTATTAGATAATTCTTTACGCACTACTTTTTCAGCAATCTCTAAAGATAAACCTGCTACTTGGCTTTTTAATTCTGCCATAGCTGCTTTCTTTTCACTTTCAATAGCTGCTTGTGCTTGGATAATCATTTTATTGGCTTGCACCTGTGCTTCTGCTTCTGCTTCAGCAATCATTTTAGTCTTAAGTTCACGCGCCTCTTTAATCATCGTCTCTCTCTCTAAGCGTGCTTCTTGTAATAATTTTTGATTGTCTGCTTGCAAGTTCGCCATTTCGCGTCTTGCTTTTTCTGCTGCATCTAATGCTCCTTGAATACCTTCTTCTCTTTCAGTTAAAGAACTGATAATAGGTTTCCAAGCAAATTTTACCATTAAGAAAATTAATAATAAAAGTAATACAGTTTGCACTGCAAATAATCCTGGTGAAAAATCGTTTAATAATGTTTCCATCTTATTAAATAATTAAATGTTTTTTTAATTTCTTTTTTAAAATAAAATAGGCTCTGCAACCAACCGTTGCAGAGGCGCTATCTTGTTTTTTTTGAGCTTACTTCCCTAAGATTAAAGCACCGAATGCTAAACCTTCTAAAAGTGCTGCAACAATAATCATTGCTGTTTGGATTTTTCCAGCAGCTTCAGGTTGACGAGCAATACCTTCCATTGCTTTTCCACCAATTTGACCAAGTCCAAAACCTGCTCCGATTACGATTAATCCTGCTCCAATTAAATTGTAAGTTACCATTGTAAAATATTTATATAGTTAAATTAAAAAAACTCTTCTTAGACAAAATCACTTCTTACGTCTTCCGCATCAACAACTTTGTGATCATGCTCATGATCATGTTCCGCAACTGCCATACCAATAAATAAAGCAGAAAGCATTGTAAAAATATAAGCTTGTAAAAAGGCTACTAAAACCTCAATAAACATAATTAATACAGAAAGTATAAAAGATAACCCTGTTGCACCTGCAACACCTAATGTATCTTTCATTACAAACATAATAGCAATTAACGCCATTATTACTGTGTGACCCGCTGTTATATTAGCAAACAAACGCACTAATAAAGAAAAAGGCTTAATAATAAATGTACCAACCAATTCTATAACGGCTAATATTGGTCTAATTAAAATTGGTACGCCTGGCATCCATAAAATGTGCATCCAGAAATCTTTATTACCGCTTACCGCATAAATAATAAGTGTAAAGATGGCTAAACATGCCGTTACGGCAATTTGACCTGTAACATTAAAACCAAGAGGTGTTAAACCTACCATGTTTAAAAGCCAGATAAAAAAGAATACGGTTAACAAATAACCTGTAAATTTTCTATAATGTTTTTCCCCAATATTTGGTCTAGCAATTTCGTCTCTAACATAAAGCACTAATGGCTCTAACACGCGACCAAAACCTGTAGGGATCTTCTTTGTTTTATATTGCTTTGCTAATCTAACAAACCAGAAAAACATTAATAACCCAATAACTAAAATACCAACAACACTCTTTGTAATAGAAAAATCTAAAACTCTAGCACCATTAGTAGCATGATGCTCGGCATCAAAATTAACAGCTGTTGCTCCAGCTTCTAATTCGTATATTTTAGAATGAATTTTAGCGAATTTTAAACCGTTTTTTTCAACGATAACATGTCCATCATCATTATGATGAAATTCTGAAGACATAAAAGTTACTAATCCATCAGAAGACCATAAAATCATCGGAAGTGGAAAACCAGCATGCTTACGTTCTCCCTCATCGCTAGTATAAGAAAAGAAAGTAAAGTCATGAGAATCCTGAAGGTGATGCGAAATATATGCATCGACTTCCTCTCTGGTATCTATCTGACCGCCATCCTCATGAGAAGACTGGGCATAAATAGTTGTTGACAAGAACACTAAGACTGTAAGTGCTAAAAATTTAAAACTTTGTTGAAATATCCTCATTGTTAAAAAAATCAAAAAAATTACTCTTTTCAAATTCGCTGCAAAAGTACGTAATTTATTAAAAATACAATATTTTTTATTCTTAATATTTAATCCTCATTTTGCGCTAGAATTTTCACTACAAAAAATACCTCAAGCACTAAAAACAAGAGCAATGGCAACAAAAGACTTAACCGCTCTACCATTGTTAAAGTTTCTAAACTAAATACAGAAGATTTAAATGCTAAAAAAAACAAACCCCCTTTAATAAAAAGTGTTGGTAAATAAATAAATCCTAATTGAGGTTGAAAACTTTTTATGCTAGAAAACAATTTTAAATGAATACAGATTAATAAAGACGCTATAACCAAAAACACATTGGTATCCCAAAGATTAAACCGAACAGTCTTGTTAGATTCGTTAAGAACAAATTCTTGTGAGAAATGAATAATAAGAAACAATACCGCAAAAGATGCAGCATAAAGCATAAGTGATTTAATCATCTTCTTTAGACACTTTTATAACTTGTGAAATTACCAAATATATAGATGCAAAAACAGACAAAAGGGTTAAGATAGTATCCCAAAAATCCTTCTCGTACTTTGCATCTAACCATTGCCCTAAATAATGGCCAAGAAAAATAACACCTCCCATTTGAATCCCAACGGCGGTGAATCTAATAAACTTACTTGGATTATTATTTGCTTTGGACACTTTGCGCTTTAGCAGACTCGTTAGTTAGTGACTTTACATTACCCTTCATAGAACAAGTAGCATTAAATGTTGCTCCTGGCTCTACAGCAAGCTTATTAATGTGTACTTCTCCTTCAATATTTGCAGTAGCTTTTAAAGACAACGTGCCCGAAAGGATAAGCTTACCTGAAAATTTACCTTCAAAATCAGCATTTTCACCTTGTAAGGTTCCTTTAATGTAACCAGATTTACCAACAACAATTTTACCAGACGTTTTAACGTTACCCTCTACAGTACCGTCAATCCTAAATGGACCTTGACTCTCTATATCACCAACAATTTTAGTGCCCTGAGCTATTATATTTTGTTGCGTACTTGTTTCCATAATTGTTTGTAGTTTTGGTTTTTTTCTTTCTGAAGAAAACATAATGATTCTTTTTAAATTACTTTAGTTCTAAATAGACATTCAAATTTTTATGTCGTTGAATGATTGCATAATTTGGTGATGAGATAGCAAAGTAAGGTCTTGTAATTTTTGGCTTTACAGCTCGCCCGTTTTTATCTTTTTCTCCTGTTTTAAGCAATTCGCCAAATCCATTTGCACCTCCAATGCTTTTTAAGCCATGCACAACAATAAAAGTGGTATTCTCATCGTAAACATCTTTTGATGTATTAAGATCAAAGTATGTGATTTTGGCAACTTCCTCATCTAACGTTTTTATAAACGCTTCGACATCTTCTCCTGAGTTATTTTTAAATTGATAAATAACATTGAATTTACCTGCATCATCATCAGAAATAAATTCTTTTTTAGCTAAAACCGGAACGGCATTCTCTAAGATATCTTGTGCTTTCTTTCCTTCAACTGTATTTCCATAAGTTAAAGCGATATAATTAATACCTTCTTTGTAAGCTTCAAAACCATAAAGCCTACCTTTAGCTGAAGCTTTTATAATTTCAAATTTAGGCACAATGTCATCTCCTTCTAATCGCTTAATCTGCGTTTCGGCTTCTGCTATTACTGCCGCATACTCTTCTTGCTCAAATTGATTATAGAGCTTTGTATATATTGCTTCTGGACTGTTTTCGTCTTTAGATAATTCTGATTGTGGGTTTAAAAGAATTTCTGCATACCTCGAATCTGGATAACCTTTTATAATGGCCATTTTCATCGTTTCTGCTCTTGCGCTTAAACCTAACTCTACGTAAATACGATACAAATTATATCTTGAAGGTAGTATTAATCGATCTTCAGGCTCGTTGCTTAAAAGTTTTTCAAGCTTATCTTTTGCCAACTCAAATTCCTTAAATTTCTCTTTATAGATAATACCCAACTGATAATAGGCAAAGTTGCGCTCTTTAACTATACTGTCAATATCTTTTTGATCTGTTGGCAAAGAGGCTAAATATATTTCTGGATTAAAACGCTCGTCTTCAACCTCAGCATCTCCACCTAAATCATCTTTATCTTCGTTTACAATATCTGCTCTCTGATTGGTAAGTCTCCAATTATCTTGAAGTTTGCGATCTCCCCAAAGTTTTAGAAATTCATTTTTACCATATGCTACAGTTGTAGAATTGTAAAAATAAAAAGTACTCTTACCACTATTGTTACTTGCAGAATTAAGATCTTTAGACCTACCTGTTGAACTACTTAAAGCTCTTGACACATTTAGGTTTTGAGGTGTTGGCACTGATTGATTCTTTTGTTTCTCTATAACTTCATCTTGTCGCTTTTTTTCTTCTAAAGCCTTTAAACGCTGATTATCTGCATATTTTGTATAAACTGCTAATTGCTCCTCTTTAGGAAGGTTTACAATTCTTATAATACTATCATCAACCTGTGCGATACCTTCATAATAAATAACATCGTCTAAGTTTTCACGCTTCTTTTTAATAACTCTAAAAGGTTTTGAGTTTGTAACCATAGCCGTCATAGTGCTATCGTAATATGCGCCTGCTGTTTTATAAATATTTCTATCGAAATACATATTTCCTAGCGTCTCATAATCAAGCGACTTTAAATATTTATCTGACGTAATTTTTCTAAGTGACTTGTTATAGTACACTTCTGAAATACTATCTGACACATTATTGCGGTAATATTCTGCAATACGATAATGGATTTTATCTAAAAAGGGTCTATTCTCTCTATTCTCTTCTAAATCAACAAGGTATTCTTCAAAAACTACTGGATCTACAGTTGAAAAATCATAATTGTTCGTTTTTTCAATGTGTGCGTTAATGTAAAATGATCTTGGTATTTGACGATGCATTTTTATAATAGCATCGAATTCTAAATTTGCGCTATCTTTTTTACCAAACTCGTTATATAATTGTGCTTTAATAAAATGATAACGTGCTTTTTCTCTTTTAATCTTAGTGTTTTCTGCAGCTATAGAAAGTTGAGCAATAGCACTATCTTTAGATTTTATATTAATATAAGCCTGAGCTAGTGTTGCTGTAGCATCTGCTAAATCTTGCTCTTCTAATTCTTCTTCCTCTAATAAACGTTTTAGTTTATCAATTGCACCACGATCATTATCTAAACGCATACTTGTTTTTTCGCGCCAGATTTTAACTTGATTAATTTTATCGCTAGTTGGGTATTTATTAAGAATATTATTGAAAGCTGCCATAGCAGGAACAAAACGTTGATCGAAGTAACGTGCTTTTCCTAAAAGTAAATAAGATTCGTCAATTTGAGGGTTTTTTTCCTTACCATCAAAATTCATACTATGCTTCTGAATGGCTTTTATCGCTTTTTCTTCAGCACGCTCAAAGTCTGCATTTTCAGTTTGTCCTGGAAGAAAAATGTCATCTTTTATCTCCATACGCTCTACAGGCAAGAGATTCCAGAAGTCTTCAGTAAATTCGTTGTTTACATTATCTATACCTCGCTGTAAAGCAATATTACCATTATAAAGTATATTGAACTCTGTAGTTAAGGCGTGAAAATTTCGATTTATAAATTTATCCTTCTTGCGCGAACAGCTTTGAACTAGCATCATCACACAAAACAAAGGCAATATAAGTTTGTAATAGGTTTTCAACGTTGGTTCTATTTGATTAATAGATAACTAAAACACACCGTATTTAGTGTGTTAGTTCGTAAAAATAAGCATCTTTTTGAACTTCTAATATTATTTAATCGTTTTTTGAGTAACTACAACAGGCTTCAACATAAAAAGGCTCGTAACTAACAATTAATTACGAGCCTTCAATTATAAATATAAACGATTATTCTTCTTCGTCAGAAAATATTGTGCCACCAGAAAAGTGTGCTTCTAATTCTTTTAAAGTTTCTGGATTTGTTTCTAAATCTTTAACCACATTTCCTTTTTCTAAAACCACAATACGCTCACAAACATCCGTTACGTGAGTTAAATCGTGACTGGATACTAAAACTGTAACACCTTGTTTTTGGGCTAAATCTTTAATAATTTGCTTTAAACGAATTTGCGTTGTTGGATCTAGATTCGCAAATGGCTCATCTAAAATGATAACTTCAGGATGACCAATAAGCGCGGCTACAATTCCTGCTTTTTTCTGATTTCCTTTACTTAAATCTCTTAAGTATTTCTTCTTCCCAATAATTTCACCATTAAAGAAGTCTTCAAACTTAGCGGTTAAATTATCGATATCTGCTTTATTTTGCCCTCTTAATTCTCCAATAAAATAAAAGTATTCTTCTGGTGTTAAGTAACCAATTAAGAAACTTTCATCTATAAAAGAGGATGTAAACGGTTTCCAATCTTCGCTTTCATCTACAACTACATTATTACTGGTAATGTTTCCTGTTGTTGGCTTAATTAAATCGAGCAATAAACTAAAATAGGTTGTTTTCCCTGCTCCATTATTTCCAACTAAACCAAAACTTTGGCCTTTAGGAATGCTTAATTCTTCAATATTTAGAACTGTAGTTCCGTTATATGTTTTGGTAAGATTTTTTGTATATATCATGATGAGATGTATTATTAGTTATCTTGACTAAAAGCGTCAATCATTTTGTATTTAGAGTTGATATATTTCTTGGTTATGAATTTCATTAATTTTTTATGAAACACAATACCCGCAACTCCAAGTACCATTAATAAAGCTATTGCTGCCGCAAAACCTACAAGCCAATTTACAAGTCCAAATAACCCCATTGGAACAATCATTAATGGAATACCAATTAACCATTGTACAGCTCCGGTACCTTGATAATTAAAGGCTGCTTTTTTATCTAAATTTATTTTTTTTCGGTTATAAGAGCCTCCCCAAAGAATGACGTGCGTATTAACACCAATGTTATAAATTGCCGCTGCAAAATGTGCAATTAAGATTTTATAACCAAAGTAAACATAAGGAATTCCTAGAACAAATAGAATTACGACGCTAATTACCATAAGGATAAATTTTGAACGTAAATATTGTTCGTATTTAATGTTCTGACTCATTAGTAATTTATAATAACCACTATCCCAAGCCGGAATAAATTGCCCAAAATTAATAAGAAAGAATCCTGTAGAAAATATACCGATTAAAGCAAACATAAATGTCATTTCTCGATACACTGGCTGTGGATAAAAGAACAATCCGTATAGGACACCAATAAACAATAGAAACACCATCGATTTGGTTCGTTTATTTCTCCAAATCAATTTTAAATCGAGTTTCATAAAAGGTGCTATATCACCAAAACGCTCTGTCCAAGATAAGTCTGAAGCATTTACTTCAGTTACTTTAGATTTTAATGAACTGTCTAAATACAATTTCTTCTTTAAGATTTTAAAATTGAAACCGTAACATAATCCTAAAATTATAATTGGAATTAATATAAGAATTGGATGATGCGCAATGGCCAAGAATCCACTTCCTATTAAAGATGTCATTGGTAGAATTTCAAAATAATTTAACCCAAATAAAACACCAATGATAACAATTATTGGTAAAAATGATATTTCGGATTCTGCTGAAAATGCTTCAATTATAAAATTCAAGAAATTAATAATGAGTACCGAAATCATCATCGTAAACATCCAAGTTAAAACTAAAGATGTTTCATAACCATCACTTACTAACATAAAGCTAAAAGGAATAATGGCAAACAGAGGTAAAAAGTTGAAAAATGAAAGTGCCGATTTCCCCAAAACATAATTTACAACAGTAGCGCGTTTAATAGGAAGCGTTAACAACGGTTTCACACTCATTACTGGTAATTTTTGTAAAAAGAAACGCATTAGCAAATCTGCAATAATCCAATAAAACAGGTAATTATTTGCAACTACAAACGGATCTTGATCTGGAAAACCTTCTTTTAGTAAATAAAGTAATCCAATACCTAATCCTATAAAAACAGCAACAAAATAGAGCGCAAATAATACCATGAAGATATTAATTACCATATTCTTTTGCCAATAGGACGAACGAAAATATTGTTTCCACTCGAGATTGAGAAAATGTTTTATCATAATGTAATGATGGGTTGGTTATATGAGATAAGTATCAAAAAAGAAAAATTTGTTACAAACTAAATTCCGGATAAGCTTCATTCAGTAATTTTTCAGCCTTACTAGGAATTACCTCTAGACTGATGTAATTTATTAACGTTAAGGCCGTAAATGCTAAAGAAAAAAGAACTAAAAAATAGGCATTTTCACCAAAGCTTTCTGGAATTTGATACACATTATATAATTGCGACATAAAAACAAACATTGTACTACCCGCTTGTTTAAAAATCATTTCTTCGAGCATCCATTTTTTATTAGAAACCTCTTTGCGTTGCCTAAACTGCTTGTTGAGTTGAATACTTTTATAAGTACACCAAACTAATATAACCCCAAAAAACACCAAAGCTAAAGCTGTCGTATACACAGTTGAAAACGCCACATAGAACATTAAAAACAAAGCAATAGTCGCGATAATTTGTGGCATCTCGAACCATTTTTTAAGCTCAGTCCACAAATAACCTCTATAGCGTTTGTTCATAGCTTTACCTTTTTGCTCAATGGCATCCATAAAACCAAAAATGCCAAATTTTTTAAAGGCTCTGTTTTTAGCATCTTCAAAACTAATTTTAGATTCTTTTTGCCATTGGACTTCTATGTCATTGGCTAAATGATCTACCAGTTCTGTTTGTAAATCGTAATGTTCTACAAAATGTTGTCTTGTAAAAGCGTAGAGTTCTTGTATTTGGGATTCGGTTAGTTTCATGTTTCTCTTACAAGATTAATATATTTCTCTATAATTTTTCTTCTATTGTTTTCAATTACAATTACCGCAGAAAGACTTAATAAAAGCGAAATGCTAAAGTATAAGACTAATACTGTTGGTGTTTCGAATAAATAATCTTTTAAAACACCAAACGTATATAAAAACACAGAGGGAAGTGAAGTTATACTAAACAATGATTGCATAGATTGAACTTTTTTTAATGCTTTAGAATACCTAATTTGATAATATATAGGATAAAGTAACAAAATTGCCAGTGTCGTTAACCAAATAAAGCTAAAGGTCTTTAAACTAAAAAGATTAAATATTATATACCCAAAAATTTCTAATGCGATAAATATTACTACAAATTTTAATTGATAAAAAAACTTTGCAAACTGAACCCAAAGCAACTTTTGATAACTCCAATGAATCGTCTTCTTCTGTTTCTTATCAAACTCTAATATAAAGTTAACTTTACTTAATAAAAAATCTTCAATAATAACATAAGCAGAAGAATCTTCGAACTCTGTTGCCAAATGATCTATTAATTCAACTCTAATATCAAGATGTTTTATCTTTTTATATATGAGAAAATCATCTATAAATTGTATGTCTTCTTTTTCTAACCTCATCACAACCTAAGCTAATTTAGGATTCACTAACGCCTGCATCGTTTTAATATAGTCTGCTAATTCTTCTAGCTTATTAACGGTTTCTTTGGTCCCAGTTTCTGTGAGTTTATAATATTTACGCAATCGGTTATCTACTTTTGCAACTTCGACATCTAACAAACCTTCTGCTTCTAACTTGTGTAAAGCCGGGTATAATGCACCTTCCGTAATTTTCAACTCACCTTTAGTTAATTCCTTTACCCTTTGGGTAATCTCGTAACCATACATTTTATCGTGCTCATTTAATAGCTTTAAAATGATAGTCGTTAAACTTCCTTTATATAATTTTGAATTGCTCATCGTCTCACAAATATATACATAATTTTCTTATGTATAAGAAACTTAGGTATGTGTATTTATTAAAATTTTAGACCT
This sequence comes from Winogradskyella wichelsiae, assembly GCF_013403925.1. GTDB lineage: Bacteria > Bacteroidota > Bacteroidia > Flavobacteriales > Flavobacteriaceae > Winogradskyella > Winogradskyella wichelsiae. The sequence continues at coordinate 718,911 of NZ_JABFDJ010000002.1, read as the reverse complement.
CTCAGGCTTTTGATACCCTTTAGGTATGCAACAGAATGTCTATCTTTGCACAAAATTATTTTTTGATGTCACAATTTCACTCACTCACTATAAAGTCAATCGACAAGGTTACAGACCAATCGGTTGCGATTACATTTGACGTTCCTGAAAATCTTAAGGAAAAATTCAGCTTTAAAGCCGGACAATATATTACTTTGAAAACCACTATTAATGATGAAGATATTCGTAGAGATTACTCTATTTGTGCTTCAGAAAAAAGTGGAAATCTAACCGTTGCAGTTAAGGCTGTTGAAGGTGGAACATTTTCAATTTATGCTAATAATACACTAAAAGCTGGTGACGTATTAGAGGTTGCAGAACCTAATGGTCGTTTTACATTTGAAGCTAACGATGCTAAAACAAGAACCATTGCTGCTTTTGCTGCAGGAAGTGGAATTACACCTATTTTAAGTATTGCCAAAACCCTTCTAGAAAACGAAGCGTTTAGTAACTTCATACTCGTTTACGGAAACAAATCTTCTAAAAACACCATGTTTTTTAAAGAACTTGTAGAATTACAAGCGCAGTATGGCAACCGTTTTCATGTTCACTTTATATACAGTCAAGCTCGAGAAGAAGATGCTTTATTAGGTAGAATTGAAAAAAGCACCGTTAACCTCATCGTTAAGAACAAATACAAAGAGGTAACGATTGAAAAGTTTTACCTCTGTGGCCCAGAACAAATGATCCATACCGTAAAAGATGTTTTAATTGAAAACGGAGTAAAGGAAAAAGCAATTGCTTTTGAATTATTTACAGCTCCTGTTGAAGCAGAAACGACTGCTGCTACAGATTTACCTTCTGGTGAGACTAAAATAAAGGTTTTAGTTGATGAAGAAGAATTTGAATTCAGCATGTCTCAAGAACAAACCATTTTAGAAGCTGCATTAAAACAAGATATTGACGCCCCTTACTCTTGCCAAGGCGGAATTTGTAGCAGTTGTATTGCAAGAGTTACTGAAGGTGAAGCTAAAATGCGACAAAACAATATCCTTACAGATAGTGAAGTTGCCGAAGGTTTAATTTTAACATGCCAAGCGCATCCAACTTCAGCTTCTGTTGTTGTGGATTATGATGATGTTTAATCTTGATTATTAGATTAGTTAGATTTTTGGATCATTAGATATACAGACCTTTCATGTTTTAATAACGTGAAAGGTCTTTTTATTTACGATAGGTTCTCGATATAAAAGTCTGAAAAAATGAATTTCACTCGAACTGACGTGTAATAATCAAAAGAATGAACGTCACTTCGAGTGGTTTTTGAGGTACGATAAAATCGTATCGAGAAGTCTATAAACTAAAGTACAGAAGACAATCCTGATTTGTAAAAGAAACAGAAGTAAACAGTTTTCGATACGAAATTCTAAAATGAATTTCACTCGAACTGACGCGTAATAATCAAAAGAATGAACGTCACTTCGAGTGGTTTTTGAGGTACGATAAAATCGTATCGAGAAGTCTATAAACTAAAGTACAGAAGACAATCCTGATTTGTAAAAGAAACAGAAGTAAACAGTTTTCGATACGAAATTCTAAAATGAATTTCACTCGAACTGACGCGTAATAATCAAAAGAAACAACGTCACTTCGAGTGATTTTTGAGGAACGATAAAATTGTATCGAGAAGTTATAAAACTAAATAACTTCCTTAATTTTAGAAATGATTGTAGCTTCAGAAATACTACTTGCAGCATTTTCGTACCCTTCAGGGAATTTATTACCATAAATAGATGTCGGAATTAAAGGAAACCGTGTTCTATCTGCTGTTAAAGCAAAATCATCAGGTTGATTAAATGGTGCGAACCCAGAAAAAGGATGAGTAACCCCCCAAATGGTAATGACTTTTTTACCCAACATTGCCGCCATGTGTGCATTACCAGAATCCATAGCCAACATAAGATCTAAGTTAGAAATAATAGCTAATTCTTCTTGTAAATTTAATTTACCTGCCACAGATTTTACGTTAGAAAATTCTTGTTCAAGCTCATTTAAAATTACTATTTCTTTTGCCCCTCCACCAAATAAAATAACATTATAATTTTTGGAAATGTCAGCAATTACAGCCTTCATTTTATCTATAGGATACAATTTACTGTTATGTGCTGCAAACGGCGCAATTCCTATATTTTTGAGGTTTTTATTCGAGAAAAAATCTTTTAAATTATCATTTATTTTTTTTGGCTTAAAAAATATTGGATCCGATAAATTAATTGAAAAACCTAAAGCTTCAAAAACATCCGCATAACGTTGATGCGTTGTTTTTAATTGTTTAAAATATTTACCTGTAGTCAACGCTTTTTTCTCTGCCCTCCCTTTATTTAATTGGACTACTTTTTTCCCTAAGAAAAAGAATTTTAAAATTTTACTACGCAATACATTATGCAAATCTGCTACAACATCAAAATGTAATGCCTTAAGCTCTTTAGATAATTTATAAAGCCCTAAAACACCTTTATGCTTTCCTTTTAAATCAGCAGCATAAACAGTGACATTTTCTAAGTCTTGAAAAAAAGGCTTAAAAAACGCTCTTGTAACGACTGTAATTTTTAACTCGGGATGTTGCGTGGTGAGCGCCTTTAAAACAGGAACTGTCATAGCTACATCTCCCATAGCAGAAAATCGAAGAACTAATATGTGTTTTGGGTTTGGCATAAAATAACAATCAAAAAAGGTCTATAAATACTTTATAAAATTGAAAAAACCGTTGTCAGTGAAAAACAACGACAACGGCTTATAATTAAATTATACTGGGTTTAACCTTCGCTTAAATAGACCTACTAGGTATAAAAAACTGCTAGGTCTTATAAATTGGCGAAGTCTTATTTTTGTCCTCTTAAAACAGGATTAAGCTCGTCGTCATTGTACATTTTCATTTGCTTATAAACCTTCATGTACTTATCACCATTAGCGATATCCGTCAGTAAATCATCAATAGCAGTGCTTAAATCTACGCGTTGCTCTAATAAAATGTCTAGCTTCTTTTGGCAAGCTGCCTTGTGTTCTACCGAAGCATCGTCTCTTACAGTTTCCACGTGCATGTGATAAATTTTTAAGGCTAAGATTGATAATCTGTCGATAGCCCAAGCAGGACTTTCAGAATTTATTTTAGCTTCAGGTTTAACCGTAACATCTTTAAATTTATCTAAAAAATAACTGTCAATAAATTCAACGGTATCTGTTCTATCTTGGTTAGAAGCATCAATCATTCGTTTCAACTTTAAAGCTGCAACAGGATCAATGTTTGGATCTCTAATAATATCTTCGTAAGCCCACTGAACAGTGTCTATCCAAGACTTTCTGTATAACAAATGTGCTATAAGATCATCACTTTTATCATACTTATTAGTAAAAGGCTGATCTACGGTATTTAATACTTTATAGGTTTTTATAACGTCTTGAAAAATGGCGTTTGCTTTTTGTGAAAACATAATGAAATTGATTTAATGTTTACAAATATACTTGGAATTATTAACTTTAACGACAGAACTAATTTTCAAAATATGCAAATTCACAACCTTTCCGAGACGCCTTCAATCTTAAATACTTTTATGTCTGAATTACGAGACGAAACTGTTCAAAAAGACAGTATGCGCTTTCGTAGAAATATTGAACGCATTGGTGAAATTATAGGCTATGAACTGAGTAAATCACTTCAATTTGACACACATACAACTCAAACGCCATTAGGTAAATCTGAAACTGTTTTACATCAAAAAGATATTGTTCTCTGTTCTATTTTAAGAGCAGGTGTGCCGCTTCATAATGGTTTATTAAATTATTTTGATGCCGCCGAAAACGCTTTTATTTCAGCCTACAGACAACACAAACATAATCCTGAAAGTTTTGAAATAGTAGTGGAATATTTAGCTTGCCCAAGCTTAGAAGGTAAAACCTTAATATTAGCAGACCCAATGCTAGCAACTGGGCAGTCTATGGTGGCAACTTTTGAAGCTTTAAAACCCTTTGGAAAACCAAAAGCAATACATTTAGTTGGTGTTATTGGCGCACAGCCTGGTGTCGATTTTGTATCTAAGGCTTTTGACACAGACGTTACGCTTTGGATTGCTGCTATTGATGACAAGCTTAATGAAAAAGGGTATATTGTTCCTGGATTAGGCGATGCTGGTGATTTAGCCTTTGGAAATAAATTACAGCAATAAACTGATTATTGGTGCAATAATTAATAAAACAACAAACACTTCCTTAAACCAACGTTCTGAAATCATTTCCATATAATTGGCCATCACAATTGAGAATGGAACAAATAAAAAGAGAAATTCACTTCCGTTTTTTAAAGGTGAAATAATCGCTATTAAAACCGCTATAACAGATGCCCAAGCGATTATAAAATAGGAAGGTTTTAATTTCTTATTCTTATCGGGAATCATTCTGAAGTAATAAAAAAGCGTCCATACAAACGAACTAAACAAAATGGTTAATTTTAAAATACTTGCTCTAGAATCATACGGTGTAAAATCAAGGCTTGCATAACGCTCAAAGGTTGAAGGTTTAAAATAGACATCATCCATTATAATGTTATATGTTACTAGCAATAAAATTGCAGTAGCTGCCCCTGTAAAAGGAATAATAACATTTTTAAAATCATTCTGAGAATAGTAAATTAAAGCGACAAGCACTAAAGCAAAAAACAGGATCGCCCAAAAATAGAATAATGCGGCTATAACGATCCAAAAGGCTGCATCGAACAATTTCTTCTTAATATGTAGCCTAGAATGGAGACTAATTAATCGTCTTAATGCGAAAACTATAAATAAATTTGAAAGTAATAAATCGGTATGACGCAATGCTTCAGGAAACAAACCAACCAGTAAACCGAAGGTCAATATTGCATAACTATTTCTTTGCGTTAGGTTGTTTTTAGAAACAACAAAATCGAGTAAAAAAACTAAAAACAATGTTATAGCCCATTTAAAAAATGTAGCTAAACCACTGTTTACATCAAAAATAAGGAAAGAATAGTTTGTAAACACAAAAAGTAAACTCACATAAATGGCAACAATTATGAAATTTATAGGTTTAGATTTACTAAAAACACTTGTAATCATGAACTCTTTTTGTATTTTTGCTCTTCGATTTTCAATTCTATACTAAAATTAGAATTGGTGTAAATTTATAAAGTTATGAAAGATTTCTTTTACGCAATACAAGATTTATTTGTAAATGTTTTACTTACACCTCTTGATAGCCTTAGAGCACTTGAGTTAGAAAACTGGTTTTCTGCAAACATTTTTAACTGGATTTTTATGGCTGTTGGCATTGTTGCTTTTGTTTATTGGATGCTACAACTTAAAAAGTTTAATGATAATGGTGAGGAAGATAAAAGTATTTCTTCTCATTCTTATATCTAAACTTAATCCAATTTTTTTATTTCATATAAAAATTAAAAATTTCTGTACTCCAATTACGATAGTTTCGTTATTAGCGCACAGAAATTTTTTTGTTTGAAACTAAAAAATCCAGATACGATTATAAATCAAATCCGATATCTTTACGATAATACATCTTATTAAAATGTAGTTTTTCTATACTTTGGTAAGATTTTTTTATGGCCTCATTATACGTATTACCATAAGATGTAATTGCCATAACACGACCACCAGAAGTTACTGTTTTTCCTTCTTTAGAAATTGCTCCTGCATGAAAAACAATAGAATCTGTAATATTATCCACACCTGTAATTTCTTTTCCTTTCTCATAAGCTTCAGGATAACCACCAGATACTAACATTACGGTTGTCGCTGCTCTGTCATCAATAACAATCTCTACCTCACTTAACGTTTGGTTTGCCATTGCTTCAAAAACCTCAACTAAATCTGTTTTTAATCTTGGTAAAACTACTTCTGTTTCCGGATCACCCATTCTTACATTGTACTCAATCACTTTAGGATCATCTCCTACCTTAATTAAGCCAATAAATATAAAGCCAACGTAGGGTAAATTATCTTTCTTTAAACCGTCTACTGTTGGTTTTACAACTTGGTTTTCAATTTTATCTAAAAATTCTTTAGTTGCAAATGGTACTGGTGATACGGCACCCATTCCGCCCGTATTTAAACCTGTATCTCCTTCTCCAATTCGTTTGTAATCTTTTGCTGTAGGAAGAACTTTATAATCCTTTCCGTCTGTTAAAACAAAACAACTTAATTCTATTCCGTCTAAAAACTCTTCAATCACTACTTTGGTGCTTGCGTCTCCAAACTTAGCATCAACTAACATACTTTTTAGTTCTGCTTTGGCCTCGTCTAAATCATTAAGAATTAAAACTCCTTTTCCTGCCGCTAATCCATCTGCTTTTAAAACGTAAGGAGGTTGTAATGTTTCTAAAAACGCATAACCGTCTTCTACATTCTCTTTAGTAAAACTCTCGTACGCAGCTGTAGGTATGTTATGACGCATCATAAACTCTTTGGCAAACTCTTTACTACCTTCAAGTTCTGCAGCGGCTTGTTGTGGGCCGATAACTGCTACATTTTTAATGGCATCATCTTGTAAAAAGAAATCATGAATACCCTGTACCAATGGATCTTCTGGACCAACAATTACAATATCAATCTGGTGTTCTAAAACTGCTGATTTAATCGCTTCAAAATCAGTAACACCAATATTTAGATTTGTTGCAATTGCTTCAGTTCCTGAGTTTCCCGGAGCCACAAAAAGTGACTTACAACGGTTACTTTGTGCAATTTTCCATGCAAATGTGTGTTCTCTTCCGCCAGAGCCTAGTACTAAAATATTCATCCTTAAAATTGTTTCAACAAAAATAATTGGTTTTAAGTTTAAAAAGCAATTATTTTACGGAAACCTTAAAGTCAAAAATCACCTTGAGATTATTCGATTTATCCTTAAAATTAAATGGCTTTGATATTCACAAAGCTAAATCTGCTTTGTCTGAAATTCAGGCTAAAAATGATATTGATTTTACAGCTTATGTTGAACATCAAAAAAACACTATTGTTTCTTATCATTTAGAGCATAATTCATTTTATAAGGCTTTAGGCAAATCTATTCATCTTAACGATTGGAATTCAGTTCCTATAATTACTAAACGCCATTTACAGCAACCTTTAGAAGAACGTTTAAGTGATGATTTTACACCGAAAACGGTTTATTTAAATAAAACTTCGGGCAGCTCTGGTGATCCTTTCATTTTTGCAAAAGACAAATGGTGCCACGCATTAACTTGGGCAGAAATAATGAATCGATTTGGTTGGTATAGTATTGATTTTAATAGCTCTAAACAAGCCCGATTTTATGGTATTCCGTTAGATAAAAAAGGATATTACAAGGAACGGTTGAAAGATTATTTTGGTAACCGTTTTCGATTTTCGGTCTTTGATTTAAGTAATGAAGCCTTTGAAAAAGCTTTAATAAAGTTTCAATCTACAAAGTTTGATTTTATAAATGGTTACACAAGCTCAATTGTACAGTTTGCTAAATTTCTAAAACGTAAGAATATTGTTCTAAACGCTTTCTGTCCTAGTTTAAAAGCCTGTATTGTTACTTCTGAAATGTTATTTGATGATGATAAGCTGCTGCTAGAAAGTCAGTTTGGATTGCCTGTTATTAATGAATATGGCGCATCGGAATTAGATCTTATTGCTTTTCAGAATACAAAAGACGAATGGCAGGTGAATAGCGAAACGTTATTTGTTGAAATTTTAGATGATAATAATAATGTTTTACCCAACGGACAAGAAGGTAGAGTTGTGATTACCTCATTATACAATAAAGCACATCCTTTTATTAGATATGATTTGGGTGATATTGGTGTTTTATCTAAAAAAAGTACCGTTAGGAAACCAATCCTTAAAAAACTGATTGGAAGAACAAATAGCATTGTGATATTGCCTAGTGGAAAAAAAGCCGCTGGATTAACCTTTTATTACATCACTAAAAGTGTTATTGAAAACGATGGTAATGTTTCAGAGTTTATTGTGGAACAATCTAAAATAGATCATTTTATCATTCGGTATGTGAGTCGTGAAGACCTAGATTTTGAAAAAAAAGAACTCATTACTGCAGAAATGACACGTTATTTAGAAGCAGGTATAAATGTAAGTTTTGAACGTGTAGAGCAATTAAAACGTACTAAAGCAGGAAAATTAAAGCAGTTTATTTCGAAACTATAGGTTTAATTAAACGTTTTTTCACCAACAGATGTTCGAATAAAAACTGTAGTAAATAAGCAAAAGATTTTATTGAAGAAAACCCTAAACCTTTACGATATACATTAAAATTATGTTTTATTAAATTGGTTTTGTTTGAAGACAGCGAGCCTTCTGAAATGCGATAGTAAGCAAGCGTTTCTTGAATACCAATTGCGGGTTGATCACTTCGATCTAACGCCTCTAACCACAGTAACCAATCTTGCCTTTTTTTTAAATCTTTAGTATAGATTTTTCCTAATTTTTCAGCATTATATATTCCCGTTAAATTACCTATATAATTGGCCTTAAGCTGCTTTTTGTACAATAACTGTGGCAATGCGTTTACTTTAATGTTTAAAGGCTTATTATTAATATCTATCCATTCGTAACTTCCAAAGCTAATATCTGTAATACCACTTTGTAACTGAGCAACTTGTAATTGAAGTTTATTAGGAAGCCAAAGGTCATCTGCATCTAAGAATGCAATGTAATTCCCTAAAGCCATTTTGGTCCCTAAATTTCTTGCTTCTGCTGCCCCTTTATTCTTTTTATGGGTGAGTAGCTTAATTCTTGAATCGGAATCGGTATACGGCTTTAAAACGTCATTAATTTGATCTGTAGATGCGTCATCTATTAAAAGTAATTCCCAATTAGAATACGTTTGACTAAGAGCACTTTTAATCGTTTTCTCTATAACATTGACATTGTTATACATTGGGGTTATGATAGAAACTAAAGGTTGCATAGAAAAATTTAATAAGCGTTATCATCTCCTTTAATAATATTGATGATGGTCTGAAAAATAATTTTTACATCTAATAATGCAGACCAATTTTCAATGTAAAAGATATCGTATTTTACTCTATTGATAATATCTTTATCGCATTTAATTTCTCCTCTATAGCCTTTAATCTGCGCCAAACCTGTAACTCCTGGTTTTACATTGTGTCTAAAAATAAAATTATACTTGTTTATTTTTTTCGAATAATCATCTGTATAAGATAACATATGTGGTCTAGGTCCTACAACAGACATGTCTCCTTTTAAAACATTTATAAATTGAGGTAACTCATCAATGCTTGTTCTTCTTATAAATTTACCTATTACAGTAAGGCGTTTATCATTTTCTGTTACATAGGTTCCTTTTGATTCTTTTGTAACCGTAAGTGATCTATACTTATAACAATTGAATGGGTGATAACTAATGCCTGTTCTTTTATGCTTGTAGATTAACGGGCCTTTAGATTCTAATTTAATTAAAAAAAACAAAATAACAGAACCCCAAGACAGCACAAAAATTATTATAAATAAAGAGAAAACAATATCAAAGGTTCGCTTTAAAAACTTATTTACATCATTGTTTAATGCCACTTCTTGTATAGACAAGACAGGAACATAATTGTAATAATCGGTTTTAAAACATTTAGTGAAAAGCTTTTTCGTATCTGGAATAAACTTAATGTTGCAGTAATTTAAATTAGCATACCGCACATATTCGTTAATGTCTTTTTCTTCTAAATCATTTATTGAACAATAAATCTCATCGATATTATCCTTGTTCTGTTTTAAATAATTAAAACTATCTTCAATTGACCCAGATCTATCGCTTTCTGTGTTACTAAAAACTGCTTTTACATTATAGCCTAATTCTTTCTTGTTAAATACTTTTTTTAACTCATCAACACTATAACCACTGCCAATTAAAATGATATTTCTAAGATTGCCTTTTAGATATATTCTAAAATATTTTAAAACATAATAACTAAGTAATTTTATAAAACTAATTGCACCAAAAGCACAAAATAAATATTCTAAAGCTAAATCAACTTCGATATTAATGCTTCTAAAAAAGCCGACAAATGCATAAACTAAAATACTGTAAACAAAAAACTGCTTTATTATTAAGGAAAGAATATTTAATAATGAAGTATATCTATAAACTTTATAGAACTTTAAAAAATGCGTTGATAAAAGCCAAAAAACTATTGAATATATTAAGTATAGAACATTCTTATCATTAAACAACTCTATGGGGAAAAAATATAAATCTTGTTTATTAAATTTTAATAAAACAACAGAAAAAATATTTAAAATTACAAGATCAGATACAATTAATACTGGTCTTAGCACCCATGAATATCTTCCTCTTTTAAATTCCATATTTTGTAGATCTTTCTAGAAGATAAACTTTGGTTTGTACGTTAATTATAAAAAGTTTCTTTTAATAGGCTTTATCTTCACCTTTTACAGCGTTAGCAAATGTTTGAATTATAATTTTAATATCTAATAACAAAGACCAGTTTTCTATATAAAATATATCATACTTTACTCGACCAATAATATCTTTATCCGTTTCCACCTCACCTCTAAACCCACTAGTTTGCGCTAGACCCGTAATCCCAGGTTTTACAAAATGCCTCACCATAAATTTATCAATTTTTTTTGCAAAGATAGTTGTATGACTGACCATATGTGGTCTTGGCCCAACAACCGACATATCTCCAAAAAGTACATTAAAAAATTGAGGTAATTCATCAATACTCGTCTTTCTAATAAATTTACCAACCTTGGTAACCCGCTGATCTCCCCTTGTTGCTTGATTACAATGGGCATCTGTATTTGGCATCATTGATCTAAACTTGTAACAGTCAAATTCTTTATAATTAAAACCATTTCTAGATTGTTTAAAAAACACAGGTCCTTTAGATTCTAATTTTATTAAAATTGCAATTAGAGGTGTCAACCATGACAGCAAGAAAATTATTACTAAACAAGAAAAAACAATATCGAAACCACGCTTTATAAAAGTATTTACAGAATCTTCTAATGGAATATTTCTTAGTGTTAGAATAGGAATATAATCGTAATACTCATATTTTAATTTTTTTGAATAAATTTCTTTACTATCCGGAATAAATTTTAAAATCTTAAGGTTATTATCAGAAAAATGAACAATATCTGCTATTTGAACATTACTCAGCTCTGAAATAGAACAGTAAATTTCATCAATTCCTTCTCTTAAAACGTATTGAAAACATTCTTCAAGAGAGTGTGTTTTGTTCTTTAAATTAAAAGTCTTTTTGTGTAAATAACCATACTCTGGATTCTTGTTGAAAAAATTATCCAAAGCAAGTGTCTTTTTATTAAACCCTATGATTACTGTGGTTCTATAATTACCCCCAAAAGAAGTTCTATATTTCTGTAATAAATAAAATATAGTAAATTTAAAAATTACAATAAAAAGAAAACACAGCAGTGTATATTTAACAATAGGCCTTGGATATATATGAAGCTCATGATACAAGCCTGAAAAAGCAAAAACAACAAGTATAAATAGAACAAATTGCTGAACAATAAGAGAAAGTATATTTACAGGTCTCGTATATCTGTAAACTTCATAAAATCTAGCATAAATTGAAATTAAGAACCAACTTAAGGATATTACTATTAAAAAAATAAATGGATCATTTCCTCTAAGTAAATAAAGTACGGCAATGCCATTAATGATAATTAAATCAATAATGTATGAAATTGGTCTTAAATATCCCGAATACCGGCCTTGCTTAAATAAACTCAATACAATAATTTATATTTCTTATAACTCTATTTAATTTTGATTTGACTCAAAATAAATATATTAATCAAAGATGCAACTAACAATATTATCTACAAAATAAAAATATACTATAGTTTGGAATACATTTAGCAAGAAAATTTTTCTGATTAGATGCAACTTATTAATCAATAAAATTAGAAATAGCATTTACAAAATTATGTACTAGATAGCTGTTTTAGTTGAAAGCATTTTTCTAAATAATTCTCATATTTAGAATTTATATAATTGGAACTAAAATGATTACTGATTTCTAAGAAATTACAGTCTACCTTTTCCATAAAGTTCTTTTTATCTAAACGTAATAACTCTATAATATCTGTATCTGATTTAAAATAAAAAGCGTTTTCTTTTAAAATACTTTTATTAAAAATATTATTATGAGCAATAATAAAGGCCTTAGAGCCCATTGCTTCTAATAAAGATGGATTTGTACCACCAACGGAATGTCCGTGAAAATACAGATTTGAAAAGTACCTTAAATTGTCTAAGTCATTTTGATTATAGATACCACCTAAAAATTTTATTGATGAATGGTTTTTATATTTATCTTTTAAATAGTTACCAAATTTAGTCTCATGCTTTCCAACAACAAGAAAGTCAGTTATTGTCTTAGATTGAGAAACTCCATCCAAAATAACTTCTACATTATTCTCTGGCTCTAACCGAGCTATTAACATATTATATTCACCACTTCTAACATTATACTTGCTTATTTTGTCTTCCTCAGGGATTTCAAATAATTTAGCACCGTACGCTATATACTCAGATTCAATATTGTATTTATCATCCAAATAGCTTTTAATACCTATAGAATCTGCAACTATAAAGTTGCTATATTTAATAGCTAGCTTCTCAGCATACTTTAAAAATTGTTGAGTAGATTTATTATATTTTGAACGTTTCCACTCTAAACCATCCATATTTGTTACAATGGTTACACGTTTATCGAAGAACTTATTCCAAATAGAGCTACTGGTATATCCTAGCTGCAATATAATATCGAAATTCTGCTTTCTAGAATGCCTTATACAGTTAAGATCATATATAAATTGACCAGCCGTACCAATCTTATATTCTGGATCGTATTGATGAATAATATTAACTCCTTTCCATGTATGCTCTTTAAAAGGGTGCATATGAGAATTATAAACAGTTACCTCATGATTTTTATCTATTAAATACTCGGACAACGATTCTGCAAATTGCTCAAAACCACCATGATAGTTTGGTATACCTCTTGTTCCTAATATTGCTATTTTCAAAATCTAAATAATGTGTTAAGAATAATGTGTTAAAAAAATAAAAGAATATAATTCCTTTATTTCGAACCAGAATTACTTCAAAAAGAAATACAAAGCTACAAATTAATATAAAGAATAAGTAAAGGTAATTGCGATTAATTATTGCGATATATAAACTAAAACCTATATACCATAAGAACATGATTAAAACAAATATCCCATAGGTAATTAAAATATGAAGATACTGATTATGTATGTTATAGCCGTCATACCAATTAGGTGCTAAATTATATGAATAAAAATAATAATCTAAATAGTTTTGCACATCTCCTTGACCATAACCAAAAACGATTTTATGATCATTGTAAATATGAAAAATTGCAATTTTAGAAAAAATATAACGAAGCTCTAAGTCACTTATGTTTTTCTTTTCGTCATAAGAAAATATCTTTTTTTCACTAAAATCATCAGTCGGTGTAAAATCTAATACTTGCGATGACAAAGTTAACCCATTAGTAAACCTGTCTTTAATTAATGTATTATTAGATACAAATACAAAAAATATTAATAATAGTGAAAGCCCTATTAATCTCTCTTTAATTTTTTCATATCGCATAAAGACATACAGAAAAAATATTATAAAATTAAAGAACAAAACAGCTTTTGAAGCAGACAAAACTAATCCATAAACAAGAATAAATATCGTTACAATTTTAAATATTAAATGCCCCTTGAATATTAACGTTTTTTGATAAATCAATAAATAACACAACGATATAGATATATAAATAGCAAAATAAACTGGATGTTGATCGTATGGAGACGTGAAATTATGGAATGTTCCTGAGCTATTTCCTGAATATATGTTATAAACACTAATAAGAATTAAAATTAAAGTAAAGAAAGCTGTAGATAAATAAAACACAAAAAAAAGTTGCTTAATCATGTTTTTAGTAATTCTTTTACTTAAAAGAAGAATTACTATCATAATAGGAAGAAATTCTAAATCCGTACGTTTTAACCCTGCAAAAACATTCTTGCTCGTTAAACTACTAATTATCGTAATGCAGAAAAAGATTAAAGGAAAATAAAAAATTAATGGTTTAAATTTTATAATCTCTTTTTTTGAAATAAAAATAACCGAAAAAACAGTTGCTATAATCAAAGTTAAATTTCCGTAATTAAGTTTAAATGGAATAGCGAAAACAACAAAGCAAAGAAGCAAATAATAGAACTTATAATAATTTTTTTTTAACTTAACTCTCATTCGTACTATCAAAAATCTTTAATAATTGTTTTAATTTATATCCCCACGAGTGAAAATTGAGGTCTATACTCTCTTTATTGTTCGTTATATCCTTTATTTCAGATACAAAATCACTAGCATTATTAACAATATAAACGTTTTTAGCAAGATCTTCTATACCGTTAGATGGTGTGCCAATAACTTTTTTACCTGTTGCTAAATACTCATAAACTTTAATAGTATTTGCCCCAGACTTCTTTTCGTTTTCTATAACGTACGGAACAATACAAATATCAAAATTATTTACATAATTGGGGTATTGGTCATAGTGCTTATCTCCTAAATAAAAGAAATTATCTAGTTTATCAATTTTATCAAAAACTTCTTTGTCTAATATTTGACCTACAAATACAAAAGAACCCTCGTTAGAAAGTTTCATGGTTTTATTCAATAATTCAGTATCTATGAGTTGTGAAATTTTACCACCAAAACCTATTATGGGCCTTTTTAGACCTTTCATATCCTCTGGGAATTCTACACATTCAGCATGAACAAAACGCTCTAAATCTACACCATTATTAACTAAAAATATTTGATCAAGTTTATATTTTTCGTTAAAATAACCTATGTTATCTTTAGAATTTGTCATCCAAAAATCTGCGACCTTAGCGTACGTTTTATACCCTAATTCAATATTTGGCAGATATTTTTTATAAACATTAAATTTTTCGAAATTATCCCAGCAATCAAAAACCGATTTCTTTGGTTTTAATTTTTCAGACAGTTTATAGGCAAATATATTCTGATTTAATAAGTGATAATCATCCTTAATTCCTAAATAATCTAAAGCATCATTAATAAACTCAATATAATTATCATTTCCATATTGATTTATAAACCAGATATAGCTATGGTAAATTTGACTAAAGACGTTAAGAGAAACAAAATCTATAACATATACATTAGGCTTTATTTCATAGAGCTTAAAACTACTTTTAGAAAGTACAACTTTACCTTTAATTAGGTTTCTCTTTCTCTTTAATATAATCTCTAAAAAAGTAGTAGGTCTGTTGACTATAATTATTTTATGACTTTTAGACTTAGTGAATTCTTCAATGAAATGTGCATCCCTTGTTCTAAAACCTTCTAGTAAGATTTTCCTCCAATCGTGAAATGGGATTAGTAATATATTCATAGGGTTCGTCTCTTATTTTTTAATAAGCTCATAAAAGTAATCATTATGACCAAGTCTGAAAGTATAGTTGTCATAAAAGCATAAACTAAGATAAAGGAAAATACAAGAAACCTTAATGTAATCGACAAACCTAAGTTTAATGTTAAGATGTATAATATTAATATTAAGAGTGTTAACCCAAACAACCCTATATCTGCGTATACCCATATTAATTGAGAAAAATGTTTTGTTAAAGCAAACTTCCCTTTTATAATATCAAAATAAGAATAGGGACCATCACCTATAAATTTTAGAGGTATTTTAGTTGCATAAGAAATAACAACTTGCGGTCTTTTTGCAATTCCTATTTCGTAATTACGAAAGGATGTTTTAATATTATATTGATTTTTTATAAAATAAACCTCCGTCTCAAAAGCTTTAATTTTATTTAATTGAACAAGACTGATTGGTATTAAAAACACAAGAGCAACTAATCCTATTATTCTAATTTTCTTAGGAACTATAGTGTAAACCATATAAAGAATAAATATAAGAACCAATAACTTAGATACATTAGACTCACCAAAAAATATTGTTAATACTAGATATAGTATTATTAATTTTGAAGAAATAGATGCTGCTTTAGTACGTGTGTAAATATTAATTATGTTGAATAATAAAAAAAAACCTAGTGCATGATCCGCTTTTAAAAAAAAGGTACCAAACATAAAGTCGAATGGAGCTATCGACTGATTACTTCTATTAAAATCTATAATAAAATCGTATCCGTAATTTTGGATAAGCATTACAGGAAGCTGAACTAAAGCTATTATTAAAAACAATTTACTAATTGTGGCCTTAGGTAGGTATTCTTCTTTATTATTGATATGAAAAAATAAATAACAACTTAGAGGAACAAGAACAAAAATTAGATAAATTAATGTCTTAATAACAGCGGTAGAATTATAAATAGCACTTATAATAATGAAAAAAAACAGTAGAATGAAAAGGGCTACAACTCTGTCTAATAAAACCTTTTTTTTAACTGAAATATATAATATATATATTACTAAAAGAAAGGACAATACTCCTAAACTATAAACAATATTAGGGATACCTATAAAAAATTGAATACTTCCACCCATCAAAAAACATAAAATCACTATTATGCCAAATGCAAGTTTATATAATTTAGAAAGCTTAATCATTTGTCATTTGTTTTGAGGCATAAATAGCTTTTAAAATAAGGCGAAATTTCCAGAAATCTTTTGGTTTAGATATCATTACAAAAAATAACAAGATGATATAGATAGTCTTATTTAGATTATAAATAATTGGACTTTCAACAAAATTACATTCAAAATATATGTTATTCCTAACAGAATAAAATATTGCATCTTTTGAATTTGTTGAGAAAAATCTTGTTTTTAATACCCGATTTTGTTTTTTTAAATGAAAAGATTTTTCCAAGTCCGTTAAAACACTATCCAGCACTAGTACAATTTCACCACCGTTTTTGGTAATTCGATATGAAAAATCGTGATCATCGGCATAAAGAAAAAAAGACTCATTTGGAAGTCCAATTAATTTAATTAATTCTCTCTTAAAAAACATTCCACCATAAGGTGCTACGGCTACTTTTCCTGTTCTTTTAATCTCTTGAACTTTCTCATCTTTAAAAAATAAATGTTTTATTTTTTTTATTAAATGAAACCCTAAAAAAGAGTTGTCAGGGCCAAGCATAAAATATGGATTATTTCTCTGAATAGCCTCTTTATATACATTTCTATCTGGGCGGTAAGACAATAATGAATAAAGCGGCTTGTTTTCTTTGTTTAAAAGCTTCCAGTGTTTTAAAAGTTGGCTTAATGCATCTCGTTGTGGCAAATTATCATCATCTATCAACCAAATAAACTCTATATCCTCTTCTAAAATTTTTTCAATTCCTTCTTTAAATCCTTTTGCCGAACCTGCATTATGTTCTAAATCATGAATGATCAATTTAGGCTCATTAATAGAAAGATTGTTTAACTTAGATAAGGTTGTTTCACTTACACCGTTCATTACAACAACCATTTTTTTAACATGCTCTAAATCTAAAGTCGCTTTAATATTCTTAGAAACATAATCAAATCTATCACCATATGTCAAAGTAACAACCCCTACATTGTTTTGTACCATCTACTGAGATTTAATTTCGTTAATGACTCTAGTTCTTTTATATCTTCTAAGAACAAATTTTCAATTAATTCCTTTTTTAAGCTCTCATTAACAGCGTACGATATCTTTTTTCTATTTAAGTGATCTATTTTATTAATTATACTCCTTCTTAATCCGCTAAAAGGCACTAAATGCTTACCATATTTTCTAATAATACCTGGTTTATCTACAAAATCTCTTACCAATTTACTTTTGGGAACTGAAGCCCTATTACTCTCAATATTTAAATTATAATTAAAAGGGGGCAAACCCAAAAAAGTTGTTATTCTGTCAATTGTTTCTGATTTATTATCTAAAAAATCATCTTCAAACCTAATAAAAAGAAAATTTGATAAATCAAATAATTCTAGGTATTTCTTAATTTGAGGCGTGTATAAACTTCGTGTGCTATAAGAATGATAAAGATCACTAAATTGATCATTTATTCTGCCCTTTTCCGCCTCAATAGACTCCTTAAATCCTAATGGTTCAAAACCTCTCCTTTTAGACATTAAATATTGTGAATAAGCTCTATCAAAAGGGTTTCTTAAGATAACTATGAATTTTATATTAGGCCCAAAGTTCTTATATAATCGTTTGTATGCTAATTTTGATGGTAAGTACTCTGGATCAATTTCGCCTATAACTTTATCAGAACTTAAGTTGCTTGTAAACATTTTATAATAATCCTCTATATCTTCCGTATAAATATCCTCATGAGAAAAAAAATGAGTTTCTTTGTTTTTTGGTAAAGCTATTTCAGGATGCTGCACCAATATATCATGCAGAGATGTTGTTCCTGACTTTTGGGCACCGATACATAAAAAATCTAACTTCTTATCGATCATTATTTTTGTTTTATTAATAAATTATTAATATCGAGGGTCCAAAATGGACTAGAATTGGTACTCTGAGTTTTCTACAGTAATTAAACAGATAATTTATTTAAAAATTGTTAATTAAATATATTTTCTAACCTCTTACTCTTTAAAATCAGACAATGTTTTAATATTATAAATACTTTAATTTCTCTTCCTTTTTTACAATCTTAAGTTTTACTAAATAAAAGCATAAAAGTAGTTATACGAAAGATTAATATCGTAAAATTTAGCATAATAATACACTTCGTAAAATCAAAAACTAAACGGGTTAAAATAGGTAATTATTCCTAATCGTTTTTTTACGAATATCACAGCCATAAGATTAAGTAGCACACTACTCACCCCTGTTGCTATAGCAGCTCCTATAATACCATAAATTGGAATTAAAATGAAATTCAATATTAGATTTAACCCTGCACTAATTATCGTGAAATTTCTTAAATTTCTATGATATCCTGTCATATTAAGAACTTGACTAACACTGCCTGTCATTACATTAAAACATTGAGAAATTATAATTATAACAAGGGCTGTACTACCAGCAATAAATTCTGGCCCAAATAAGCCTAATATAAATTTATTAGCAACTAGTATTACAAACACTACTGGTATGGTAGAAATGAAAATTATTTTATTTACCCCCTTAATTAAACCCTTTAATTTTTCAGTTTCAGAATTACTATACAATTCTGAAATCCTAGGTGCTAAAACCAAATTAATAGACGTCAACATTATTATTGCTATTCGTGCTATTTTAATTACTACATTATATATACCAACATCTTTAGTGGAATTAAAATAGCCCAACATCAAAGTATCAGTCCACCCCATTATAAAAATAAAAGAACTTGTAGCCAACATCGGAAGAGCATAATGCAGTGTTCTTTTTAACGATAAGAATTCTTTTTTGGGTTGATTGGGTTCTTTAGCCATTAAAAAACTTAACAGACACGCTAATATGGTCCCTATAAAGTAAACCTCCATCGAGATGATGCCATATAGATTACTACTTAATGATTGAATTAAAAATATACTTAAAATAGCAATGAAGTACGGCACTATATTAGCTAGAATAGCAAATTTTACAATTTTGTTTCTTCCTCTAAGACTTTCATAATTATAACGTAATATGATTAATGGGCATATTGTCATAGATGCAATTACAAAATAGTCATACAACGAGGAGTCCTTATAAAATAAAGTTAATGGATGCGCTAAACCATACAAAATGATAGCTCCTAAGATACTAGACATCAAGATTAGTCTAAAAGAAATCTTTTTAAAATTAAATGATTCTTTATAATTTGAATCTGAAGATAATTTTACGATTGCATCTGGTATACCTAATGCAAAGATTATGGCAAAAATATTTAAAATAGTAAATGCTAAAGAAAATCTGCCTGTAATTTCAGCACCAAAAATTCTAGATATTAAAACTGTAAAAAGATAACTTAAGAATAACCCTAATAATTTAAGGGTTATTGAAATTATAGACTTTTTTGCAAAATCACCTTTTGTTTTATCGATAACAGTCTTTATGATTTTTTTTATATTCATCTTAGAGCTTTTTATCGCTTTTCTATTTCGAGTTTTTTATCAAAAAATGGTCGCGATATAAAATACGGGTCTGATTTACCATTTATAACCTTATTATAAATCTCTCCATTTTTTTTATTAAAATTTATATATTTATTAGGACTGAAGAAGGCATTGAATTCCACTAAAGACAAGTTCATCTTTAAATCTTCGTATGTTATTAACATGGATTTAAAGGTATAATGCTGTAAAACAATTTTATTACCAAAATCGAACCTCAAACTTATTGGAAAACTATTTTTAGGTAATTTAAATTCGACTTCATTTCCTTTTAATATAACCCCATTAATTACTTTATGTTTTGTGAAATTTTCATCTCCCTCTTCCTTATAATGCATATGAAATGTAGTATTATTATCAGACTGTACTTTCATCACCACTTTAAAAACTGACTCTTGCGCAGAATCATGGTTTTTACAAGCATAAGTAGTTATTATAAAACATAAAATAAGGATAAGATTTTTATTCATTTATAGACGGATATTAGAACTTGGCTATTATAAAATTTTAATTGTTTTTTTTACTGACTTCACAGCAACCTCCCCTTTATTGTTACGAATCATCAGATAAGCAGCATAAGTACCTTTCTCTAAAATCTTGCTATTAATAAAAATTTGAAAACCAGAATTATCATAAATATTTGTCTTGTCAAAATATTTAGAAACGTCTTTTCTTTCCTTTCTTTTTAATTGTTTTGAATCACTTATGTAAATAAAATCGTTATCTCTTTTTAGACCAATAAACATTTCGTTTTCATCAGAACTATAATTTTCTATTGCCATCCATCCTTCAAGCTTAATTACCGTATCAGGTTTATCTATGACTAATAATCCTCGTTTTTCACCATTTAATCTTTCTAAATTACCTATAATTCGATTACCTTTTTTTATGGAATCTTTTTGAATCTCATTATACAAGTAATACTCTAATGATCTATCTTTTTTATAATTAAATTTAGTCTTAATCACATTAGATAAATTATTGCTAACTTTAATTGCTCCTTTATAATTAACATGTTGGTTGTAACCCACAGGTTCATTTGTAAAGTAAGTATTATCCCAATCAGGAAATTTCACATTTAAATCAATATATTCGATACCTGGGTTTTTAGTTACGTATTTCTTAAAAGGTGAAGTAAATGAATTATAATCAATTTTATTTCTATAAGAATTATAAAAAGGAATCGTAAGTAATATAATCCGTTCAGTACCTCTTTCTTTAGCTAATTCTATTATAGACTTTAGGGCTATTTCTTCGTCAGGTAGTATATTATAAGTCATTAAATCATACTCTTTTTTAAGCTCATAAGCCTCAGCCCTTTTATTACTCATTATATATATACTCTTATTTCTATATATACTATCTTGTATGTAAAGGCGTTTTTTTATTTCATCTACGTCTGTCCAACGCTCATGCTTATTTATTGAAGCAAACATATTTTCAACAAAATTTCCTTGAAAAAATTTTCTTGATTCTTCATATTTAACCTTTCCTATCTTTTTTCCTTCAAAAGTTAAATAACGTTTAAGGTAATCATTTTTAGAAGGGTCTTGATGTATAAATTTATCTAATGTTAATCGTTCATAAAATAAATAATTTTCTATAATTAAAACTTTTGGCGTTTGATATTTGTATGCTTCTAAAGCACAATAATACGACTGATATATATTTTGTCCTCTTGTGGCTAAAGAGACTAAATTTGCGTTTAATTTTGCTTTAACGATATCTTCATCTATACCAGCATTAGCATGAGAATTTCCTAAAACTAAAATATCCACCGAATTTTTTTCTTGTGCATAAAAATGCGTCCAAACTGAATTTTTAGACTCACTAAACAAGGGTTCTATGGTTAGTATTATTAGAAAAAATAATACTAAAAAAATCAACCCTTTAACTAATATTTTCGCTAAATTCTTTATCATTAATTTTAAAATTGGAAATAAATAAACTCTGAAGCAACAGTCTCTCCGTAAACGCCAAATATTGTTATAAATAGTCCAATAAATAAATACGCAACCCACCTAAAAACAATTGATTGCTTATTTAAAATATTAAAAAAACTTCGTTTTCTGTGAAATCTTTCGAAAAATATTAAAACGACTATTGAAATTATTAATAATGAAAATTCATTTTCTTTTAAGCCTATTAAATAAAGCTTATCCCCAAATAATTCGTTGAAGTTATTATTAAAAAAACTGCCAATAATTAGTTTTGAATCGGAAAAAGAATTAGCTCTAAAAAACACCCAAGCAAAACTAACGATTGTAAACGTGGTAGTTATAAAAACTACCTTATTAGAAATACTTGCTTTATTAATTTTAAATTTATCAAAAAACAAAGCTTTATTTTTTGATATAGCTTTCTCAATAATGATTATTATACCATGTATTGCACCCCAAATAACAAAAGTTATAGATGCTCCATGCCACAAACCACTTACTAAAAAAACAATGAATAGATTAAAATAAGTTCTATTTGTACCACCTCTGCTTCCTCCCAAGGGTATGTAAACATAATCTCTAAACCAAGTGGAAAGTGAAATATGCCATCTTCTCCAAAACTCAGTTATAGATTTTGATAAATAAGGGTTGTCAAAATTTCTCATTAAATCAAATCCCATTGTTCTTGCCGCACCAATAGCTATATCTGAATATCCTGAAAAATCACAATAAATCTGAAATGCAAATAATACAGTAGCTAAAATGGTTTCTACCCCCTCATAACCTGCAGGGTTATTATAGACCTCATTAACAAAAAGTGCTGCTCTATCTGCAATGACCATTTTTTTGAATAGCCCAAAAGCTATTAATAAAAGGCCCGATTTTACACGCTTATAATTATACGTATAGGTCTTATAAAATTGAGGTAATAAATGAGAAGCTCTTTCTATTGGACCAGCCACCAACTGAGGGAAAAATGCTACAAACGCACTAAATGCTATAATATCACTGGTTGGTTTTAGTTGTTTTCTATAGATATCAATGGTATAACTTAAAGTCTGAAAAGTATAGAAACTAATACCTACTGGCAAAATGATGTTTAGTGTAGATACCTCAAGCTCTTTACCAAATAACCTAAACGAATCTACAAATGATTCTATAAAAAAATTGGTGTATTTAAAATAAACTAGAAAGCCTAAATTGACAAATAAACTAACAAAAAGTAATTGTTTTCGTTTGCCCTTATCCTCTGCTTTATGCATTTGTTTACCTACATAAAAATCGACTAAAGTACTTACTGCTATTAAAAACAAAAACCGCCAATCCCACCAACCATAGAAAGTATAACTGGCAGCTAAAATCAAAATATTTCTTAAGGTCAAGTTTTTAGATACAATCCAATAAAGAACAAAAACTATTGGAAAAAATATAGCAAAATCAAGAGAATTGAATAACATATGTAAATTGGATTTCCCTAATTTTAAATTCTATTTAAGCCTTAAATATTAGGTTTTTATATAATTATTTATGTTTCAATAAAAGATTTTTAATCAGTTATTTAAAAAATAATTTTACTCTAATTTTTACTTTCTAAATTAATATAAGCTTTTGTTAAACTAACTTTCCAGTTAGGGTTTTGAAAATCTAATAGTGTACTTATTTTTTCTGTATTCAATATGCTATATTTCGGTCGTTCTGCTGGAGTTGGGTAATCTGTAGTAGCAATTTTATTAAGCTTAATATCACTATTACTTATTCTAAAAATTTCTTTAGCAAAATCGTACCAACTTATCTCGCCTTCGTTGCTATAATGATAAATACCATAGCTGGTTTTTCTTAACTCAACAATTTGTAATACCACCTCTGCTAAATCTTTAGCATACGTTGGGCTCCCTATTTGGTCACCAACAACACCTATTTCATCACGTTCATTAGCTAACCTCAACATTGTTTTGAGAAAATTATTACCATATTCTGAGTATAACCAAGAGGTTCTAATAATATAATGCTGTTTCAACGTTTTAGAGATTGCATGCTCTCCTTTTAATTTAGTTTCACCGTAAACCCCTAAAGGACTCGTAGTATCCGTTTCTAAATAAGGCACTTTTGATTGCCCATCAAACACAAAATCTGTTGAAATATGAATTAAAGTCGTATCAAACTTTTTACAAGCTTCAGCTAAATTATGAGCTCCTAAATGATTTACTTTATCTGCTAATTCAACTGCTTCTTCTGCTTTATCTACAGCTGTATAAGCCGCACAATTTATACAATAGTCAAATGAATGCGCATCAAAGACATCTTCTATATTAGATTTATTAGTTATATCTAATTCTGAAGAGGATTTAAAAATAAATCGAAGATTTGGATGCTTTGAAACTAAGCTTTGAAAACATTGTCCTAATTGACCGTCTTTAGCGGTAACAAGTACATTTATCATATTTTAGCATCTTTTAATTTAGGTAAGACGATGTCTTTATCTGAAAGAATAAAATCTGTGCTTGGTAATTGCCAATCTATATTTAGGTCTTCATCATTATAAATAAGACCTGCCTCTGATGCTTTATGATAATAATTATCGCACTTATAGCTAAAGATTGTTTCATCTTCTAAAACAATAAAACCATGCGCAAAACCTCTTGGTACAAAAAGCTGTGTTTTATTCTCTTCTGTAAGTTCTACTGCAACATGCTGTCCAAATGTTTTAGAACCTTCTCTTACATCTACCGCTACGTCTAAAACAGCACCTTTAACAACACGCACTAATTTTGCTTGGGCATATTCACCTAGTTGATAATGTAAACCTCTTAAAACACCTTTAGAAGATTTAGATTCATTATCTTGAACAAAGTTAACATCCAATCCTAATAGTGAATGAAATGTTTTTTGATTAAAACTCTCAATAAAATAACCTCTTTTATCTTTAAAAATATTAGGTTGTAAAATATAGCAACCTTCTAATTTTGTTTCTTTAATTGTCATTCTTTTTATTTAGATAATAAACTTAATAGATGTTTACCGTAACCACTTTTAATCATTGGTTCAATAAGAGATTTAAATTGATCTTCATTAATATACCCCATACTAAAAGCCGCTTCTTCTATAGCACCAATTTTTAAACCTTGACGTTCTTCTATCACTTGTACAAACTGAGAAGCTTGCATTAAAGATTTAAAAGTACCTGTATCTAACCAAGCTGTACCTTTATCTAGAACGCTTACTTTTAGTTTCCCATGGCTTAAATAAGCTTTATTAACATCTGTAATTTCTAATTCACCCCTGTGACTTGGCTTAATGTTTTTTGCAATGTCTACTACAGAATTATCATAAAAATATATCCCAGGAACTGCATAATTAGATTTTGGATGTTCTGGTTTTTCTTCAATTGAAACAGCCTTACCCGATTTATCGAACTCTACAACACCATAACGTTCTGGATCGAGAACATGATAAGCATAAACGATTCCTCCATCAGGATCATTATTTTCTTGCAATAAGTCTGATAAACCAGTTCCATAAAAAATATTATCTCCCAGAATTAAAGCCACTTTATCATCACCAATAAAATCTTCACCAATAATAAAAGCTTGAGCTAATCCATTAGGTTCTTCTTGTACCGCATATTGAAAATCACAACCAAATTTAGCACCATCACCTAACAATTTTTTAAATAAAGGTAAATCTTGAGGTGTAGAAATGATTAATATTTCTCTTATCCCAGACAACATTAAGGTTGAAAGCGGATAATATATCATTGGCTTGTCGTAAACAGGCATTAATTGCTTACTTACCGCTAAAGTTAAAGGATGTAATCTTGTTCCTGATCCACCTGCTAGTATAATTCCTTTCATATTAACTATTGTATTTATTAAGGTACCACTCTATCGTTTTCATTATACCCGATTCAAAATTTTCACTCGCCTTCCAACCTAATTCCTTTTCTAATTTTGAAGCATCAATTGCATATCTAAAATCGTGACCTGGTCTATCTTGAACAAAGGTAATTAAATCAGCATAAGACGAAGCATTCTCCTTTGGCTTAATAGTATCTAATATTTCACAAATTTTATGAACGATGTATAAATTATCACGTTCATTTTTACCACCAATATTATAGGTTTCACCTGCTTTTCCTTTTTGAAAAGCTAAATCAATTCCTGTACAATGATCTTTTACATACAACCAATCTCTAATGTTTTTTCCATCTCCATAAATCGGAATAGCTTCATTATTAATTGCTTTCCTTATAATGGTTGGAATCAGTTTTTCATCGTGTTGTTTTGGACCGTAATTATTGCTACAATTAGTAGTCACTACATTCATTCCATACGTATGAAAATAACTTCTAACAATAAAATCTGATGATGCTTTTGAAGCACTATAGGGACTATTTGGTGCATAAGGCGTTTCTTCAGTAAACAAACCTGTTTCACCTAAAGTTCCATAAACCTCATCTGTTGATATATGATGAAACCTATTAGTCTCACAACCTTCTTTAAATGAAAATGGAGCATCCATCCAATGTTTTTTGGCAACATCTATTAAGTTAAAAGTTCCATTAACATTTGTTTTTACAAAGGCATCAGGATTCTTAATTGAATTGTCTACATGAGATTCTGCAGCAAAATGAATCACTCCAGAAAATTTATATTTTTCAAAAAGACTATTTACTAATTCTGTATCACAAATATCACCTTCTATAAATGTGTAGTTTTCATTTTCTTTAAGTTCATTTAAATTAGAAAGATCACCTGCGTATGTCAGCAAATCAAGGTTAACAACTTTTACATCCTTATAATTCTCTAAAAAATGAACTACAAAATTTGAACCGATAAAGCCAGCTCCTCCTGTTAATAAAATTCTTTTACTCATAATTCTTAATATAATTAATAGCTTTTAAAAATAAAAAACCTAAAATAAACAGTATTAATGATAAAATTGGCAGCATAAAGTAATAGCGGTTTGATACCTCACTCTCCCTACTACCGAGTCTTTCGAAGGAGGAAATAATATCGTAATAAGTGTTTTCTTCAGCCATTTCACTGTTTATGTCATACAAGTCTCTTCTAATCTCTTGTTCTTTGATAAATAGCTCATATTCTTTAGTTACTGTTTTTTCTTGCTGAAGAGGAATTACTGTATTTAAAGCAAGTGAAACATTTTTATTATTAGATTCGTTCTTTAAAACATCTACATACGTTTTTTGTAAACTATCTAAGCGCGTTAACTCAGTGTTATATGACAAATTTTGGATGTAAACTATCGTATCTCTGACTTGTTTTTTATGTTTTGAAAAATCGTTTTCAAAAGTCTTTCTAAATCCATCTGTAAGATTTAAAAATATATCTTGTTTAAAAGCTTCTGCTTTGATAGTGTATCTATTACCTGATAAAAGATCTCTATTTATTACATATTCTTTATAACTCAGTTGCTCAACTAATGATGTATCAATATTTTTTAAATAATCACCATACTCTATAAACAAATCATTCGGTGTTTCAGGGCCTTGGATTAAGTCAAATGATTTTAGCTCTTTAGCATCCGAACTATCAATTTTAAAAATATTTGATAATTCTATAAAATTATCAGACTGGATTAAATTATTAAAATAGCCAACATCTTTAACTAACTGATATTTAGAATCAAAATGTGTTTCTACTATCATTTTTGAGGAATAAGACGGTTTTTTGGTCTTTTCTAACACAAAACCTAAAATTATCATTACAAAAAGAGTAATTACAACCAGTTTTAAATTCTCAATTAACGGTTTTAAAATATAGATGATAGCAGAAAAAATTCCTTTAAAAATACTCCCTATAAAAGCGAAAAATTTTTCAAAAACTTTTCCTATAGCATTAAACAACTGCCCTAAATCAATTTCTTCATTTTGTGGTTGCTGGGGTAATTTATCACTCATTTCTTAAGAATTAAATATTTGTTCTATTATTTTTTTTGTGATTACATATGTTGGTTTTACACCTGAAGTGCCTAAACCACCAGAAGCTAATGTTCCACCCGTTTCTAATGGATTATCACTAGCGTAATAGGCGTATCTTACTTTTACATCTTCATTTATATTTCCTCTAACCCTAGAGGCAGCTTGTATTGCTTTTTGATAGTGTGCTCCTTCCATCTCCAAACCGATAACGTTCCAAGTCGATTTTTTAAAGAATTTTAAAATTTCTTTATTCTGTAACGACGTTCCTAAAACAGTGACCATAGTTCCTTCAACAACAGACACCCCACAGTCTAATAGGTCATCCTTACTCAATTCATTTTTAAATGGATAATTATCTGCCGTACCTTCAAAAATATGAGCATTCGGAATCATCACATCTCCTTTTCCTCCTTGTAAAATACCAGCTTTACCCATAATAGAAATAGATTTTACATTTAAATGTACATCTTCATCCTTTACGGTTATAGGCTTTAATAGCTCATCCAAAGTTTCATAAGCCTGCTCGCCAAAAGCATAATCCATAACTATAAGAACTGCTTTCTTTTCTTTAGCTTCCTCTAAATATTTTAAATCGGTTTTAGAAAAATCTATTTGATCGGTATCAAAAATTTGGATATCTATATTAGTCCCCGAAGTATCTTTGATGGTAATCATTCCGTTTTGCAAAGCTAATTTTTCAACCTTACTTCGTAAATGGCCATTTTTCGATTCACTTAAGGCTTCATAAGTTTGAAAAATATCTTTTTTAGCATCTGCTCCTTTCAGTGCGCCTTTTGCAAATAATGAGTTCATAACACTATGCATATTAGCACTAATGATATGGATTGGTCGTTCTAATAAACCATTTTTATGTAAAGCCGTTTTTATAGTATCTGCCCATATCTCTCCATGGATATGATGCCCTAAACGTTCTCTTAAGACTGGACTAAACGTAATAGTACGTTTTACGTTATTAATAGTTTCTTCAATAGCTAATTTACCTAACCAATATACAATATGAAGTAAACGTTCTGGTTGACTTTCTGTAGCAAATTTTGGATAAGCATCTGTTAATTCGTGAAACGTTCTTCCTAAAATATTTGCGGTATGGGTAATTGCAATTTCGCGTTCTTTTTGAGTTAATTTATTAGAAGATAATACTGCGTTCTCTAATTTTTGCCAATCTCTAACCGTAGAACCATCTTCATCAATAATTACACGCTTACTTATTTTATGAGACTCTACAAATAAGAACGTAAGGTGTGTTAAAATATCATAAATCTCAGAACGTCCTCGTGTGATTTCAATATTCATTTGCTCATCATCTATACGATAACAATTACGTCTTCTTTTTGGTGGGATAATGGCTTTAAAATGTGAATTAGCATAACCTTCATCACTTGTTAAATTGATAAATGTACATTCTTCTATACCTTGAGGTAAACGATCTACAACATAAAGCAGTCCTTCTAGTTCTGCTTTTTCTTCTCCAATTGAACCATATATTTCTGGACGTAAGAGTAATAAAGCCTCACGTAATGTTTCTCCAGAGACTCCCATTGGTTTATAAAAACCACGATTAAAAAGATGACGCATTGTAATATACATGCGCTCTATAGCACTAGAACTTTCTTGTGCTCTTGTTCTTCCTTGTTCTTTTTTTGTTGTCCTCATACATTAGTTTAACCTACAAATATAGGCTTATTTAGTTAAATTAAGTTGGTGTAAGCTGTCTGCAATTTTCCGATCATTAGCCAATCTTGGAATTTTATTTTGACCTCCCAATTTCCCTATTGACTTCATATACGTTTGAAAACCGTCTTTGGTAACTCTTGTAACTTTTAAAGGTTTTAAAACTTTACCTGTAATTAAATCTAAATAGTAACTATTTTGTTTTTGTAACGATTGCTCTAATGCTTCAACTAATTCTTGTATGTTTTCAGGTTCATTTTCAAACTCTATTAACCATTCGTGATAAGGTAAACCTTCGGCAGGACTTATTTGTGGTGCTACCGTAAATTCGTTTACTGAAATTAACGTGTTTTCGGTAGCTTCTTTTAGCGCTTGCTCTACTTCCTTACCAATAACATGCTCTCCAAAGGCTGAAATAAAATGTTTTATCCTTCCACTAACAATCAGTCTATAGGGTTTTAATGATGTAAACTGAATTGTGTCCCCAATATTGTACGCCCAAAGACCAGCAGTTGTAGAAATAATCATAACATAATTGACGCTTAACTTAACATCTGCAATAGTGATGCGTTTAGGGTTTTCTTCAAAGAAATGTTCAGCTTCTATAAATTCATAAAATATTCCAGAATCTAATTGAAGTAACATTCCTTCTTCATCTTGTTTATCTTGAAAAGCAAAAAAGCCTTCACTTGCTGGGTATAGTTCAATACTATCTACTTTTCTTCCTATTAGATTTTCAAATTTTGCACGATAAGGTTCATAATTAACACCTCCAAAAATGAATAAATTAAAGTTTTGAAAAAGATCTCCAACACTTTTCCCAGATTTCTCTATCAGCTTTTCAAAATACATTTGTACCCAAGGAGGAATTCCCGATATGATACTCATGTCTTCATTAATAGTTTCTTCAACAATGGCATCAATCTTCGTCTCCCAATCTTCAATACAGTTCGTCTTTAAGCTTGGTAATCTGTTTTTTTGAAGATATTTTGGAACAAAATGGGCAACGATTCCTGATAAGCGTCCAAATTTTATGTCATGTTTTTCTTCCAGAATAGGACTCCCTTGCAGAAAAATCATTTTACCATCTACAAATTTTGAATTTCCTGTTTCATTTATATATAACAGAATTGCATTCCTAGCTGCCTCAATATGCGTTGGCATGCTTTCCTTTGTAATTGGTATGTATTTAGCACCAGATGTTGTACCTGAGGTTTTAGCAAAATAGAGCGGTTTCCCTTTCCATAGAATATCTTGTTCACCTGCAACAACACGCTCTACATAAGGTTTTAATTCTTCGTAATCTCTAATAGGAACGTTGCGTTGAAATGCTTCAACAGAATTTATAGAATCAAAATTATGATCTATACCAAAAGTGGTGTGCTTAGCTTCTGAAATTAAATTTCTAAAAACTTTTTGTTGCGTTTCAATTGGTTGAGACGACCATTTATCTATTTTCCTTGCTATAACCTTTGCAAAGATTTTTGAAAGTGCGGCTTTGAATGATGCCATTACTGAAAATTAATAAAATTAGTTGGGTTAACAGAATATCCTTTACTCCAAAGTTCAAAATGCAAATGAGGTCCTGTTGTTAATTCGCCTGAATTACCAGACATGGCTATAACTTCACCAGACTTCACCAAATCTCCCTGAGCTTTCGTTATGGCCGAATTGTGCTTGTAAACCGAAATAAGCTCTCTATTGTGTTCTATTATTACCACGTAACCTGTTTCTACAGTCCACTCAGCAAATATAATTGTACCATCTGCAGTTGCTTTTACAGGTGTATTTAATGGTACGACCACATCTACAGCAAAGTGTTTATCTTTTAAATTATAGCCTTCAGAAATTGTACCGTTTACGGGAGGAAATAAAATATAATTAGATTGATCTCCTGAAGTCTCAAATAAGTTATACTTATCTTCTTTATCTACTTTTTCTCTTAAAATAGAATCTTCTCTATTAGTCGGAACTTGCAAAATATCAAGATCATTTTTAGCAGCCTCTATAATAGAATCTCTATTAAAATCTATAGTTGCAACATCACCTGTTAAGACCTTTCTGATAGACGCATAGTAACGTTTATTCATTTCAAGCTCTTGGACTAATGAATCTGTTTTGTAATTTAATGTTGTAGCTTTCTTTTTTAATTTTGCCGAAGAATAGCCCGGAATATATTCTCGTAATGAAGTAAACGCTATTAACAAAACTGTAAAAAACACAAGTGAAATAGCTGAAATTGAAGATAATATAAAAACATTGAGACGTGTTAATTTTATAGCAAAACGCTCCTCAAAAGTATCTTCATTAAGAATGACTAAGCGATACTTATGCAGCAGCTTTTTGGTGAATTTCTTCTCTTTATTTTTCTTTTTTGCCATTAAAACAAAATTAGTTAAAATACTGAAATAGCACCACCATAAACTCTTAAAGTTGACTAAAGAATACTATTATATAAACTATAATTACTAACTTTGTACTCTAAAATTTAAAATTATGATTTTCAGCAATATATTTTTATTCATTGGACCATGGCAATATGTAATTATTGGTCTTGCAATACTTTTATTGTTTGGTGGTAAAAAAATACCTGAATTAATGAAAGGATTGGGTAGCGGAATTAAAGAATTTAAAGATGCTAGTAAAGAAGAAGAATCTACTGATCTTAAAAAGAAAGAATAACATTTTACTCTTCTCTTATAGGAATAAAAAAGAGGCTATCTAAATATATTTAGATAGCCTCTTTTTCTTTTATTAGTAATCAAATATTTATTTAATTGACATAGATTTAATCATAGCCTCTAATTCAAAGATATAATCACGTTTCTCTAATGAAGGTGCATAAACATAACCATCTGCAATAATGTAACGGTTGTTAACTTTATCTTCAATGGCATAAGTAATAAACGGACCTGCCATTGTAAAACCATTCATGATCCACATACCTCTTACTTCATAAGCAGGTTTGTTATCTATAATTGCTTCAAACATAGATGGTGCATAAGCATCTTCAACTTCCATATAAATACCGTCTTCACCAGGAATTTTAGTTTTTGTAATCTGATTTCTCATCTTAACAATATCTATAATTGTACTATCGCTTCTAGAAATCGTTTCCATTGGAACGGTATACAGCATTAAATCAATGGTTTTTGTATTACTTAAATTTTTTCTAATCCAGAAAAAATCTTCGTCTGACTTAGCAATATTATAAGCCGAAGGAATATCTATAGCGATACCTAATTTGTTCTCAATTACCTTATCATCTAATGGAGATAAATTAATACGTCTTAATTTCTCTTTAACTTCTTCTTTGTTAAAAGCATCAATTATTTTACTCTTATTTTCTTCTAATTCCTTTATAATATCTTGGTTTGTTTTACCGCCTACAACGGCTACCGTTTGAGGTTTTGCGAATGCTTCATGCATAATTTTAGTTGTAGTTTCTGCATTTCCTTTTTCAATTTTTAATACAATTCTACTTCGTGCAGCAAAACCATCAAAAACTTGTGTCGGGATTTGTTTTATGTTAAACATTGGCTCTTCTGTAGGCAAACCATCTAAAGGTGCTGCAAAAATGTTTCTTATAGCCTCACCGACTTCACCTTCCCAAACAATATTATCTGCCACTATAGATATGGTATTTAAATTTCCGTTAGAACTTGGTAAATAAATTTGATTATCGTTCTCCTTTTTATCTCCACATGCTAATAGTAACACACAAAATAATACAGTATAAAAAGCTTTCATAATTTAATGTTTTAGTTGGGTTATTATTTAGACACAACAAGTGTCATTCCTATTTTGAGTTTATTATCACTAATATCGTTCCAATCTTTAATATTATCCACAGAAACTCCAGGAAATTTTTGAGCAATGCTCCAAAGTGAATCCCCAGACACTACTTTATAAACTTGTTTTCCTGCTGTATTTATTACTTTTTTAGGTTTCTCAACAGTTTTGGTAACTCCATGATTTTTAGGAAAAATAGTAAGTCTCTGTCCTATTTTTAAACTGTGACTTCTAAGACCGTTCCATTGTTTTATTTGACTTACCCTTACCCCATATTTTCTTGCAATTTTACCTAGATAATCTCCACTCCTTACTCTATAAGTAATTTTACTATCTGCTTTTATGAGTTCTGGTAAAGGTTTTTCTCGCTTATTAAATTCTGCATTTGCAAACGCATAAATTCGATCTTCATTAGTGACAAATGTACCAATCGCTGTTCTAGGCAATCTTAAGGTGTAGATTTTGCCTTCAACCTTTGGAATTATATCTAATTTATATGAAGGGTTTAAAAACTGTAGTTCTTCTATTTTTATACCTGTAGCTTCAGATACATGATTTAAAGAAATCATTTGTTTAACGTGTACCGTGTCTGTTTGAATTAATTGAAAATCTGGTCGTTCTGGTTTAAAACCATGTTCTTCTGCATATTCAAAAATATACATTGTTGCTAAAAAAGCAGGTACATACCCTGCTGTTTCTCTCGGTAAATTATGCCGAATATTCCAATAATTGGTAGCTCCATTAGAGCGTCTAATAGCTTTATTTACATTTCCTGGTCCTGAATTATAGGCTGCTAATGCTAAGTCCCAATCATTAAATATACGATATACTCTGTTTAAATACTCTGCTGCTGCAGTTGTTGCTTTTATAGGATCGCTACGGTCATCTACATAACTACTCACCTCTAAACCATGTTCTTTTCCTGTTCCGTACATAAATTGCCATAAACCTGTTGCACCAACTCTAGATCTTGCTCTAGGTTTTAAAGCAGATTCTACAATAGCAAGATATTTCATCTCTAAGGGAATATCATGATTAGCAAATTCTTGCTCGAACATGGGGAAATAAAAATGACTTAATCCCATTAATTTTTCAAATGATCGATGCCTATGTTTTAAGTAGCTTTTAATTACATTTTCTAAAGATTCGTTATATTCTACATTAAATGGCGTTCTAGCGTTTAAACGCTCTAATCTTGCCTTTAAAGTATCTGTAGAAAGCTCTGGATAATCTACATGTTTATAAGTCATTTCTGATACAGATTTATAGATGGTATCAAAAAGTGAGTTATTATATAGTTCTTCTAACCATTTTTTATCTAACTCTGCAGCTTCAGGTAAATCTAAAAGGTCTTTAATATCTAAACTATCTTTAATAGCCTTGATATTCTTATCTGTTTTAAACAGTTTACCATCTAAAACAGCTCCTTTATTCTCTTTTGTTTCAGATGATTTCTGTAGAGTACTATCCGTTTTTGTTTGTGCTACAATATGAGCACTAAAAATAGTTGTACAAAAAAATAATACTATTACACGTAGCATAGTCAAATAACGTTTATTAATTTAATCGAATTGATTAATTTGGTTTAAAATAAAAAATTGGGGAATTTCTAGAATGAGGCTCTCCTTCTACACCTTGCCGTAATAACTCACCAGTAGTGGTATTTATTGTTCCTACTTCTTCTCTAACATCTCCGTTTACAAAATATTCAAAAGCACTCTCTTCTGTATCGTAACCTGTTGATGCCCTTCCTATAAAAGCATATTCATCAGAATTATCAGTAATTAAATTACCTTCTAAATCTGTTAAATATTCATGGACTTCATAGCTAATTTCTTTTCGACCAATTAGGTATTGATGATCTTCATTTCCGAAGCTTTTAAAAAAGTTGTAATTAAAATTAGTATGCTCTC
The DNA here is from genome assembly GCF_013403925.1 of Winogradskyella wichelsiae. Classification (GTDB taxonomy): domain Bacteria; phylum Bacteroidota; class Bacteroidia; order Flavobacteriales; family Flavobacteriaceae; genus Winogradskyella; species Winogradskyella wichelsiae. The sequence goes on along the minus strand of NZ_JABFDJ010000002.1, from coordinate 683,473 downwards.
CGATTAAACTAAAAGTATCTAAATCGATAATCTTAGTTTTTTGAGTTGAAGAATTAAATACATCTTGAATTATAACTAGCTTATTAGATTCTTGCAGATAACTAATTCCTTCTATGCCAAAATTAGCGACAGCAAATGATGAAGTTAGATTTTGAGTTTCAACCAATGATCCACTTTCAAAGGTTTTTAAAAGAATATTTGAGTCGTCTTCTGTAACTAAAAAATGATATCTGTTTTCTGATTCCATAAAGACGCCAGACATCAAATAATCATTTTCATCGAAATTAATAATAGAAGATTGAACCGTATAATTATAATCTCTATTCTCGTACAAATCTTGTAAATCGATGTAATTCAACATAAAACCTGAATAAAAATCACTTCTAGAAATGAAGTACAGCCTCTTAGATTGTATTTCATTATAATAGCCTAAAATGCTCAAATAATACTCAGAAGAGCTACTTTCAAAAATCACCTTATTTGTTTGGTCACCTATGAAAACGAGATCTCCATCATAATCTAAGAGCACTTTATATCTTATATCTGTTACTTCAGAAGTTTTATCATCAGAATCACAGCTAAAAAAGAAAAATAATAAAAAGATGTACTTAAACAACTTCATATATTAGTCTAATATCGCAGCAATACCAGGTAAAGTTTTACCTTCTAGACTTTCTAACATTGCACCACCACCGGTACTTACATAACTTACTTTCTTTTCAAAACCAAATTGTTTTACAGCAGCAACAGAATCTCCACCACCTACTAAAGAAAACGCTCCGTTTTTGGTAGCATTTGCTATAGAGTTTCCTAATTCAATAGTTCCGTTAGCAAAACTTTCTAATTCAAATACACCTAAAGGTCCATTCCAAAGAATTGTTTTACATTGGTTAACAACAGTATCAAAAATCTTAATAGATTTTGGTCCTGCATCTAAACCTTCCCAACCATCAGGAATTTCATAAACATCACAAAATTGTGTATTTGCAGTATTGCTAAAACTATCCGCTGCAACTACGTCTACAGGTAAATGGATTTTAACACCTTTTGCTTCAGCTTGCTTTAAAATATCTAAAGCTAATTCCATTTTGTCATCTTCACAAATAGAATTACCAACTTTTCCGCCTTGAGCTTTAACGAAAGTAAAAGTCATACCTCCACCAATGATTAAGTGATCTACTTTATCTAAAATATTCTCAATTACTGTGATTTTTGAAGAAACTTTTGCACCACCAAGTATGGCTAGAACTGGTTTCTCACCATCTTCCATCACTTTTTTAATGCTTTCAATTTCTTTAGCTAAAAGAAGACCAAAACATTTTGTTTCAGGAAAAAATTCAGCTACAATTGTAGTAGAAGCATGTGCTCTGTGTGCTGTACCAAAGGCATCATTAACATATATATCACCTAACTTAGATAACTGTTCAGCAAATTTTTTATCTCCTTGTTTCTCTTCTTCATGGAAACGTAAATTTTCAAGTAATAAAATTTCACCTGGTTTTAAAGCTGCTGCTTTTTCTTCTGCTTCTTGTCCAACACAGTTGCTAGCAAATTTTACTTCAACACCTAAAATATCTTCAATTTTTGGAATAATGTGCTTTAATGAAAACTCATCTTGAACACCTTTTGGTCGTCCTAAATGCGACATTAAAACGCAGCTTCCTCCGTCTTCTAAAATTTTAATAATTGTTGGTTTTGCAGATACAATTCTTGTAGCATCAGTAACTTCAAAATTGTCATTTAACGGTACGTTAAAATCTACTCTGATTAATGCTTTCTTATCTTTAAAATTAAAGTCGTTTAATGTTTTCATGGTATATATTTTATAAGACAAATATAAAGATTAGAAACATAAATATTTTATATAGTTTTGCTTAATATCGAATAGTATTTGAATTTAACGTTTAATTTAAATTTGTTCCGTATAAGACGCGAAAGATCTTATAATTAGAGGCCTCGATTTTGAGGTAAAACACAATAGAATCAAAACCATGTTATTTTCTGAAGTTTTAGGTCAACAACACATAAAAAATCACCTTACTACAAGTGTAGATGGTGACAGAATTGCACACGCCCAGCTATTTGTTGGTGCAGAAGGTTCTGGCACCTTACCAATGGCATTAGCCTACGCACAATATATTTTATGTAGTAATACTAATGGCGAAAATACTGGCGGCAAGGATTCTTGCAATATAAAGTTCAAAAACTTCTCGCATCCCGATTTACATTTTGCATTTCCTGTTACGACAAGTGATAAAGTAAAAAGCAAACCTGTCTCTAAATATTATTTAAAAGAATGGCGTCAACTTTTAGACCAACAACCTTACGGAAATCTCTTTGATTGGTACAAACTATTAGGTGTTGATAATAAACAAGGTCAAATTGGTGTTGAAGAAGCACTAGAAGTTGTTAAATCATTGACTCTTAAGTCTTTTGAAGGCGGTCATAAGGTGATGATTATCTGGATGGCTGAAAAGATGAACACAGCCAGCGCCAATAAACTTCTAAAACTAATTGAAGAACCACCAGAAAAAACAGTTTTTATTCTTATTACTGAAGACGAAGGACAGATTATTAATACTATAAAATCGCGTTGTCAGATATTACATTTTCCGCCCTTAGCTGAAGAAGCTATTGTTGAAGGTTTGGTAAAAAACTATCATATTGAAGAAGCTGTTGCCATTAAAATAGCCCATCAGTCTAATGGAAATTACAACAAAGCTTGTGATCTTATTTATAATGATAGTGAAGACATTCAGTTTGAAGAATGGTTTGTTCTTTGGGTACGTTCTGCTTTTAAAGCACGAGGAAACAAAGCTGCTATTCACGATTTAATTTCATGGTCTGAAGACATCGCCAAAACAGGACGTGAAACGCAGAAAAAATTCTTAAGCTTCTGTCTTAACTATTTTAGACAAGCTTTATTATTGAACTATAATGCTAAAGAATTGGTGTATTTAGAACCTAAATCTAAAGATTTTAAACTAGAAAAATTTGCGCCTTTCGTTCACGATAGCAACATACTAGAAATCTCTACTGAACTACAAGACGCTATGTATCACATAGAACGAAACGGTAATTCTAAGATTATTTTAACTGATTTATCCATAAAACTCACCAGATTATTGCATAAAAAAAGTCAAGCTTCATAGCTTGACTTTTTTTTATATCGAATCCTAAAATTGAGTACTATTTTTTCTCTTTATAAGCTGCATTAAGCGCTTCAAGAACTTCTTTAGTTAAATCATTTGTTTCTTTACCATACATAACGCTTCTAGAAGCATCGCTAGTCCCAAAAACATAAGAATATCCATTAGTTTCTGCATATTCTTTTACAAAATCTACAACATCAACAATAGAAGAATCTATTTCTGTTTGAAATTCAGTCTGAAATTTTTGCTGGTCAGCTTTCATTTGCTGCTCTATCATTTGCCATTTTTGTTGAAATGGTTGTGCTGCTTGTTGTTGTTGTTGCTCTGACATACTCGCTAATCGCTGTTGTAATTCTGCAACCTCTTTTTGATAAGCTTGTCCAAGACTATCGCTTTTCTTTTTTGTTGCTTCATCTCTAGCTTGATATTTATCTTCAATATCCAACTTTCCTTGATAATCATTAATTAGTTCAGAATTATTTACAAAACCTGTTTTTTCTGGTTGAGCACAAGATGCTAAAACAACTAATACGCCTAAGCTTAAAAATATTCTCTTCATGATTTATATTAAAATTAATTTTTACAAATGTATAAAAGTTAGATTGTGATTTAGATAAATAATTTAACTATTGCTTTTTTCTATCAAAAAATATAATATTATTGATTAAATCGATCAAAAACAAGCTCAAATAAGACGTTTTAAGAAGCTTTCAAAATATTTGCTTGTAATTATACATTTACACTTTAAATTAAAACTTAGCGCTCTTTGTATTAAGAATTCGTCTTGTTTAGCACGTAAATAAGCGAAGAATACTCATTATTTACGCTTGCTTTACGATTAGAGCGCCAACCTATCCAAAAAGCTTTAAAAGGATTCATAAAACCAGATTTGTATTTTTCTGAAAGCAAACAAACATAATAAGCATCAAATTTCATTGGTAAAGTTTTTACCAATTTCATATTTTCTTTTTTAAATAATTCTGAAATCGATGTTTTTGAGAAATGCCAAAGATGTCTTGGCACATCATAAGCCGCCCAAAAGTTTTTATAGTATTCCGCATCGTAACTTTTATAATTAGGCACAGCAATAACTAAAGTCCCAGTCGGTTTTAAAAGGGATTTAAATAATGCCGTTTGCTTTTCTAAATCAGGTAAATGTTCTAAAACATGCCAAAGCGTAATAACATCAAAAGAGTTTGGTTCAAAACTCTCTAAGACTTTTGGTTCAAATACTGTATCATTTGTTTTTGAATTTGCGATTTTTCTAGCGTTTTCATCGGGTTCAATTCCTGTAATCTTCCACCCTCCTTTTAATGCTGTTTGTAAAAAATCACCAGTTCCGCAACCAATATCTAATAGTGTTTTAGACTCAGATTGAAACGAATTAATCAGTTTTAGTTTACGTTTTAGAGAAATTCCTCTTACATAATGGTAAGCATATTCTAACAAATTACGCTTAGTATCTGTGTGCGAAATATAGTCTTCACTTTTATAATATGCAGATAACTTTTCTCCTTTAGGTTCCGGAAATGTTTCTAACATATCTAACTCCTCGTTATACAATAACCGAAATTCTTCCTTAGAAACAGAGTGATCTTTTAAAGTAATGTATGTTGATTTATTTTCTATCACGAGTATAAAGTGTTTGAATCTTATTGAATTTTGTTTGACTTGAATTCTTTTAATTTTTGAGTTTAGAAGAAAAATGGAATCATATCTTATCCTTTTTCAATCTAAATCTTATAAAAAAAACTCCTATTTATTATATGTTATTTTCTAATTTAAGACTTAATGATCTAAAAAAATCATCAAATTTAAGTCTGTAGCTTTCTTTTTATTGAAGCGTTAATCACAATAGAAACACGTTGAAAAATTAAAAAATGAATAAATCTGATATAAAAACCTCTCAAAAAATTTAGTGAAACTTACTTTTAAAACGTATTAATTTTGATGATTTTCACTAAATCCTACCCCCTATTTCAGAATATTATTAAAATTAAAAAGGCTAAAACAGATTAAAATACAATATAATGTTCCACGTGTAACATTTTAATTTACTAGAAACAGACAATATATTTCTGTTTTAAACCCTTTAAAACAATACTCCTTTTTAGCTTCTTTTTTTTAAAATAATCAAATACAAATATCAAAACCACATTAAAAATCAGTGAAATTCATTTTTAAAAAACACTAATCCTGACAGTTTCTACTAAATTCCCTCCCTTATTTCAGAATATTATTAATATTAAAAAGATAAAAAAGACTCACATTGTTCCACGTGTAACATTTTAATTAAGTAGAAATAGACAATATATTTCTATTTTTAATCTAGTAAAACTCTGCTATATTTTAATTCATTTTTGAAAACAACCCTATTTAAAGAAACAAAATTATCAGATATAAATAGCAAAACCTCTTTAAAAATTAGTAAAATTTACTTTTAAGAAATATTAACCCTGACAATTTTCACTAAACTCTATCGCCTATTTCAACACATTATTAAAATTAACCAGGTTAAAAACAGATTAAAATACGACACCTTGTTCCACGTGTAACATTCTAATTTAATAGAAATAGATAATAATTTTTAGTTTTCAAACCTTTAAAACAATACATATTTTTACTTTATAGAGAAAATACCACCTTAAAAAAAGCACATAAAAACTATCTCATTTTAGAAAAACACGAGCTTCAAATTAAAAAACAACTGAAATAAACAGGTTAAATTTCTATATAAAAACTACCAATCACATTGTAAAAACACCTATTAAATCATCTATTTAAAACTATAAATATTAAATTTTAAAGTTGCTTTTCAAACTAAATTATACCGATTTCAAGACGAAATAACTAAAATAAAGAAGCTTTAAAACACTTTAAAAAGAATAAAAAATGTTTAAAAAAACTCATTTCAGAGTATAAAGAGTGAATAAATATCAAATTATTATTTCGTTGTTCCACGTGGAACAACGAAATAATAACACAAAAAAACTACTAATCCAACATTAATTATCTACCTAAATAAACCAATAAAACAGAAATATCATTAGGTGAAACACCACTTATTCTTGATGCTTGAGATATGGTAACAGGCTCTATTTTCGCTAATTTTTGCCTTGCTTCTATACTCATAGATTTCAATTTTGAATAATCAAAACCAGCTGGTATTTTTAAATTTTCTAGTCGATTAAGCTTATCCGCATTGTTCTTTTCCTTCTCAATATAACCCGCATATTTGACTTGAATTTCTGTTTGTTCAATCATTTCTTGATCTAATTCATTAGCCAAAACATAATCATTTACAGCTTTAAATTGCCTAACATCATCGATAGTAATATTCGGTCTAGCATACAATTTAAACATCTTATCTTGCTGTTTAACCGGTGATGAATTCTTAGCTTCTAAGACCGGATTTGCTTCTTCAGGCGTTACACTTGTATCTCTAAAAAACTGTACAAACGCATCAGATTTAGATTGCTTTTCTTCCATACGGTCTAAACGTTTTTTAGACGCTAAACCTAAATCATAACCTTTAGGTGTTAATCTAAAGTCAGCATTATCTTGTCTTAAAAGCGTTCTATATTCAGCTCTTGACGTAAACATCCTATAAGGCTCTTCAGTACCTTTTGTGATTAGATCATCTATTAAAACACCTATATAAGCTTCGTCTCTTTGTAAAGTAAAAGCCTCCTTTTCTTGCACTTTTAAACTTGCATTAATACCCGCCATTAAACCTTGAGAAGCTGCTTCTTCATATCCTGTAGTACCATTAATTTGTCCTGCAAAATACAAGCCTTCAACTAGCTTAGTTTCTAAAGTATGCTTTAACTGTGTAGGCGGAAAATAATCGTATTCAATTGCATAACCAGGTCTAAAGAATTTTACATTTTCAAAACCAACAACAGAACGTAAAGCCTTAAACTGAACATCTTCTGGTAACGATGTAGAGAAACCATTTATATAATATTCACAAGTATTCCAACCTTCAGGTTCCACAAATAATTGATGTCTATCTTTATCTGCAAAGCGATTAATCTTATCTTCTATTGAAGGACAATAACGTGGTCCAACACTTTTAATTCTACCATTAAACATTGGTGAACGATCAAAGCCTTCACGAAGTAAATCGTGCACCAATTCGCTTGTATAAGACATATGACAAGAACGTTGTTTTGTCAACGGTTTTGTAATATCTAAATATGAAAATTTATCTGGATGTTCATCTCCAGGTTGCTCTACCATCTTAGAAAAATCTAAAGATCTTCCATCAACCCTAGGTGGTGTTCCTGTTTTCATTCTTCCAGATTCGAAACCTAAATTAACAAGCTGTTCTGTGATTCCGGTTGCTGCTCTTTCACCTGCTCTACCTCCACCAAAATTCTTATTACCAATATGGATTAAGCCGTTCAAAAAAGTACCGTTTGTAAGTACAACAGACTTCGATTTTATTTCAACACCAAGTGATGTTTTTACACCAACAACTTTATGATTCTCGACTAATAATCCAGAAACCATTTCTTGATAAAAATCTAAATTCTCAGTTCCTTCAAGAAGCATTCTCCAGTCTTCTGCAAAACGCATTCTGTCACTTTGAACTCTTGGACTCCACATTGCAGGTCCTTTAGATTTATTCAACATTTTAAATTGAATGGCAGACGTATCTGAAACAATTCCGCTGTAACCTCCAAGCGCATCAATCTCTCTTACAATTTGACCTTTTGCAATTCCTCCCATTGCAGGATTGCAAGACATCTGTGCAATGTTCTGAAGGTTCATTGTAATTAATAATGTTTTGCTACCCATATTTGCGGCAGCAGCAGCAGCTTCACTACCAGCATGACCAGCACCTACAACTATAACATCGTAAACTTCGTTAAACATATTTATTTTTAATTTTGTTCCACGTGGAACAATTTATTCCTACAAGCGTAGAATTTAAGTTTTACTAATAATTTTTAGCTTGCTATCAACTTTAATAAAATTGAAACAAAGCGTAACTAAACGTTAATTAAAAATTTCGCTTAGCTAAATAATATTCTTCTTTAGAACGCATCATCTTTTCGTCTTCATCATTCTTATCCTTGTAACCACAATAATGTAAAACGCCATGAATAATAACTCTAGAAATTTCGTCCTTAAATAAGGTTTTAAAATCATCTGCGTTTTCTTTTACACGATCTACAGAAATATAAATATCACCATGTAATTCTTTACCTAAAGAATAATCGAAACTGATAACATCGGTTAACGTATCGTGATCTAAAAAATCTACATTTAATTTATGTAAATAATCATCTGAACAAAAAATATAATTGATTTCTCCTTCCTTACAATTTTCTTCAGTAATAGCTTTTGAAATCCATTCTGAAATTTGGTCTGTGTGTTCTAAACTGAACTCGGTTTCGTAATTAAAACTAATCATCTGTGTCTTTAAAATACTCTTGAATTTTCTTTTTAAAATAATCTTGCAAAGGTAGTGCTTGACGATTTAAAATTTCGGTTGTATTGAAATATTGTTTTGCTGTTTCAATTTGATTTGAATTTGACTGATTAAACTCTTGACTGTTTGTTTCAGATTTACGCTTGGTATCTTCACCTTGCATAAATGTAGCATTCTCCATTTTTAATAATTGATGTTGAACATCCATCATTTTTTGAAGCGTCTGATTTGTAAATCCTGTGTTTAATAAATCTAATTCAATCTCCTCCATTTGCTTTATTAATTGACCCGCAGATTGGATGGTTCCATCTTTAGAAATTCGGTCTTCTAAAGCTTGTCTTAATTGTTGTTGTTGTTGGTAAATTTTAAACAGCTCTCCATTTTGTTCTTCACTTCCGCCCTCTCCATAACCATTATTTTTTTCACCTTCTACTTCTCCATTTTCGCCTTCACCTTTGTTTTTTCCATTCTTACCACCCTTGCCATTTTTACCTTCTTTTCCATTTTGGCTACCTTCACCTCCTTCACCGTTTTCTCCAGTCCTTCCTCCTTCACCACTTTTTCCTTCTTGGCCAGATTTACCATTTTCGCCACTTTCTCCTTGCTCACCTTCTTTTCCAGATTTTCCTTTATCACCTGGTTTTTCACCTTCACCTTGTTCGCCTTTTTTACCTTCTTGTCCAGGTTTCTTTCCTTCACCTTCCTTACCCTCTTTTCCTTCTTTACCTGCTTCTTTTTTTATGCCCTCTTCCATTTGTTTATTCAACTCTTCTTGACTCATAATAATATCAGGTAAAGATTCACCATCACCTTTTCCTTGTCCTTTTGAAGGTTGCATGGACATTTCCATATTATCTAAAACTTCACTTAAAAAATTAGCCAATTCATTAGTTGCGGTAACAGCATATTGTTGCGCACCTACTCCTTGGTAAATTCTATTCTCAGTTAAATTTTCTAGAGCCTTGTCTATATTAAAAAATACATCAGATATTTGTTCATTAACTTGTTCAGATATTTTAGGTTGTCTTAATGATAAGGCAAATAAACTATCATCAATGTGCTCAAAATGTTCTCTAAGGTTACTTTGCTCAATAATATACTTTCCGTATTTATTATTATTGACATCTACACGATCAAAAGTATTCATAAGTTCCTCTTGATCAAATGAATAACTTAGTAAATTCTCTAATATTTGACGTAAAGTATCAATATCTTCAGATTGTTGGTCACCACCACCGCCACCACCAGACATCGCTTGGTCCATCATCTCTGCCATTTGCTTCATCTTCTTAGCAGCTTTCTTTTGCTGTTTTTTGGCCTTCTCCTGCTTTTCATTGGCTTCATTAGGCTTTTCTTCACCTTGGTCCTTTTCTTTTTCTTCTAGGGCTTCTTTCGCTTCCCGTTGATCATGATTAATTTCATTCTCTAAAAATTCATCTCTAGGAATATCTACAGATTTTTGAAGTTGTCTATCTTCTCTTTTAAGTTCATCAAGATCTTTTTGAAGTTTCTCGAATTCTTGATTTAGTTTTTCTTGAGCTTCTTTTGTATTTTCATTCTTCTTATCAGAAAGATCTTCTTGTTTCTCTGATAACGTTTTTAATTCTTTAGAAACTTTCTCTGCTTTTTTCATGACATAAAAACGTTTAGTCAATTCTAACAGCTGTTGCATGCTTCGTTTCTTATTTTTGTTTTGTTTGGATAATTCTTCAAGTTTTTGTGTGAACTGTTCTTTGTTAATTTTATTATTTAGTTTTTCAAGTTCCTCTAAAAGCTTTTCATCTTTTTTAAGTTGCGCTTCATTTTCTTTTAAACGTTCTTTTAAATCTTCTTTAAATTGATCGTCTTTCTTTTCGTCCTTTTGAAATTCTTCTAAATTATCTTGAAGTTTTTTGTTGAAATTTTTCATCAACTGTTCTTGATTTTTTTGACGCTTTAAGAAATCTTCAAATTTCTTTTTATCATTAAAATTAAGACTTTCTTTTTCTTTTTGAGTTTTAGATAATTCCTCAAGCTTCTTATCTTGCTCTTCAAGTTTATCAAAAGTTTTACTGATATCCTTTATCGTTTCACTTTGCTCATTTAATTGTTTCTGCTCTTCTTCGCCTTTTGTTAATTTACGATAACTAAACGTTGAACTTTTTGTGCGCTTATAATTATGAATTGCGTCATTATCGAAAACTTCAAAATAAAGTTGGTAGCTCAATCCTTCTTCTAAATTTAATTGATTTGGAAAAGCACTTACAAATTCGCTAAAATTAGAATTAGAGATTGAAATTGGTGAAACCACTTTTTTAGATTCATCTTCTGTTGGATAATACACCAATTGTAATTTAGATAAACCATAATCATCATTGGCTTGTCCGAAAAAATATAAACTTTGTTGATCTATAGAATCTTTTTGAACTTTAATATGTAACTCAGGATAAATATCCTTTACAACATTAATGTTATAAGCTAAATTCTCGTAATCTGTTAAATCTTCATTACTAGTAGTAATGCTATAATTGTAATTTTTATAAAGTTGTTTAGAAGCTTCAAAATTATTGTCAGAATTTAATTTAAAACTCAAAGTGTCTTCTGCATAAATATGAACACTTGTAGTTGCTTTCGTTTTTGCTTTCCATGTTACTTTTGTTCCTTCTGGGATTAAAGCAGAACCTGTACTTTTCAACACTTCATCTTGTTTTTTAGTATGTGAAGGGTAATCTAAAACCATTTCAAAATTAACAAGGTTTGGTGTATTTACAACTGTAAGTTCATAAGGTTTAGACGTTACATCATTAGCCGTTAGTGTAAATTCTACAGCATCTTTTGGTAAACTAAATGTATATTGAAAATTACCAGGACTTACTTGTTGCAGAAAATAAGACTGACCATTAAATTTTATTTGTGCATTCTCAGGTATAACGTTCCCTGCAGTAGATACTTGTAATTTAAAATCTTTATTTTCTACAGCTTGAAGCGATTCATTTAAAACAAAAAACTGAAAAGGTGCAGGTGGTTCATAAGCTGTTTTATAATTTACAACACGTTCATAACTATCACTAAACCAATTAATTTTGCCTGTTATATAAGATAATAATAAAATAGCAACAGGTATAGCTGCATATTTTAGATATTTTGTATTTGATTTAAAATTTATGGCAGTTTTAAAAGGAATGGGCTGTAATTCTAAAGATTTCTGCTCTATACTCGCTAATAATAAATCTGAATGTTGAACGCTTTCATTAAGTTGAAGGACATTTAATAATTTGTCATTAACTTCAGGAAAATGATTTCCTATTAATTTAGAAGCCGTTTCAAAATTAATACCTTTTCTAAATTTGAATAAATGAGATAACGGAATAGCGATAAACTTTACAAAGAGTCCTAATTCTACTAAAATAAAGACCCAGAATAAAATAGTTCTGGCCGTAGAACTCAACCATAAAAAATATTCTACAAGCAAAGTGATTATTAAATATAACAAACCAATGGCGAAAAAAAGGATAGCGCCTTTGAGTAATTCATTGGTATAATACCTTTTAATAAATTCTTCTAGTTTGTGTTTTATGGTTTCAAAATTGCTCATATATTATTCTAACTGACTAAACTACAATTTTATTTTTATTGCAATTACTGCAAAATTGGTAAGATTCTGTTAATAATAAGCCTTTTTGGTGTTAAATAGAGCTGAAATACAATCGTATTTAATTGAAACCATCAAATAATCGAATAATTAACGAGTCTAATTTTAATCACATCTAAAAAACTTAGTGCATCACACTTCCTACTTAACTGCTATAATTTTATCTTTGCACGATATTCTGAAATAAATTCAGATTCACAAACAATTACGATATTCTGTTATGTCTCAAAAAGTACGAGTGCGTTTTGCACCAAGTCCTACAGGACCTTTACATATTGGTGGTGTGAGAACCGCTTTATTCAACTATTTATTTGCCAAAAAACATGGTGGTGATTTTGTTCTTAGAATTGAAGATACCGATCAAAACCGTTTTGTTGAAGGCGCAGAAGAATACATTATAAAATCTTTAGATTGGTGTGGAATGCCTTTTGATGAAGGTCCAGGAAAGAATGAAAAATTTGGTCCTTACAGACAAAGTGAACGTAAGCATTTATATAGACAATATGCTGACGATTTAATAGCTAGCGGAAATGCTTATTACGCTTTTGATACTGCAGAACAATTAGATGCAGAAAGAAAAGCACACGAAGCTGAAGGAAAAACATTTATCTACAACTGGCATAACCGTGAAAAAGGACACTTAATTAATTCTTTGGTATTAACACCTGAAGAAACACAAGCTAAGATTGAAGCTGGTGATGATTATGTAATTCGTTTTAAATCGCCACAAGACGAAAATTTAATTCTAAAAGATATTATTAGAGGAACAATTAAAATTGATACTAATATTTTAGATGATAAGGTTTTGTTTAAAAGTGACGGGATGCCAACCTATCACCTAGCGAATATTGTGGATGACCATTTAATGGAAATTACACATGTTATCCGTGGTGAAGAATGGTTACCATCTTTAGCCTTACACAAATTATTATATGATGCTTTTGGTTGGGATGCACCAGAATTTGCACATTTACCATTAATTTTAAAACCAACAGGAAAAGGAAAATTAAGCAAGCGTGATGGTGATAAATTAGGTTTCCCTGTATTTCCATTAGAATATACTGCACCAGACGGAACGGTTTCTAGAGGCTATAAAGAAGATGGTTATTTCCCGGAAGCTGTGGTTAATTTCTTAGCCTTCTTAGGATGGAATCCAGGAACAGAACAAGAAATTTTTAGCTTAGAACAATTAGTTTCTGATTTTGAATTAGAAAAAGTACATAAAGCAGGTGCACGTTTTGATCCGGATAAAACCAAATGGTTTAATCACCATTACATGCAACAACAATTAGATTTACATTTAGCAGAACAGTTTAAAACCATGCAACCAGAATTGGCTGAAATGGATGTGAATTACATTGCTTTAGCAGTAGGTTTAATTAAAGAACGTGCCACTTTTGTAAGTGATTTTTGGAACTTAAGTCATTTTTTCTTTACAACACCAACTTCTTTTGATGAAAAAGCTTCTAAAAAAGCCTTAAAAGAAGGAACTGAAGACGTATTAAATAAAGTTATTGAACTTGTTAATAACACAGAAGATTTTACAGTTGAAAACCTACAAACTAACATTAAAGGTTGGATTACAGATAATGAAATCGGATTTGGAAAAGTAATGATGCCTTTAAGATTAGCACTTGTTGGCGCTTTACAAGGTCCTGATGTTTTTGATATTATGTATATGATTGGGAAAGCTGAAACGGTAAAACGCATTGAAAATTTAATAAAAAGTATCTCATAGAACGGTTTTAATAAGATGTAATCCTTATTGATTTACAGATTGATAAGGATTACTAAAAAACCAACTTTACATTTTGTATATTGTAGTATTAATTTTAAATAAAATCATGTTATGGGTAACTTTATATTAGTACCACTTTTATTAATTGCATTATTTGTATTGTTTTCATCATTCTTTGTGGTTAAACAACAAACGGCTGCCATTATAGAACGCTTTGGTAAATTTAACAGTATTAGACATTCTGGATTACAGCTTAAAATTCCATTTGTAGATAAAATTGCAGGAAAATTAAGTTTAAAGATTCAACAATTAGATGTTATTATTGAGACTAAAACTTTAGATGATGTTTTTGTAAAACTAAAAGTTTCTGTACAATACAAAGTAGTAACAGAAAGTGTTTATGATGCGTTTTATAAGTTAGATTATCCACATGATCAAATTACTTCTTATGTATTTGATGTGGTGCGTGCTGAAGTACCAAAAATGAAATTAGATGATGTTTTTGTAAAGAAAGATGATATTGCATTAGCTGTAAAAGCAGAATTAAATGATGCTATGATGGACTACGGATTTGATATTATTAGAACTTTAGTGACTGATATTGATCCAGATCCACAGGTAAAAATAGCAATGAACCGTATTAATGCGGCAGATAGAGAAAAAACAGCTGCGCAATATGAAGGAGACGCACAGCGTATCTTAATAGTAGAAAAAGCCAAAGCAGAAGCAGAAAGCAAACGTTTACAAGGACAAGGTATTGCAGACCAACGTCGCGAAATTGCACGTGGTTTAGAAGAGTCTGTAGATGTTTTAAATAGAGTTGGTATCAATTCTCAAGAAGCATCAGCTTTAATCGTTGTAACGCAACATTATGATACTTTACAAGCTATAGGACAAGAAACCAATAGTAATTTAATTCTTTTACCAAATTCACCACAAGCAGGAAGCCAAATGCTAAATGATATGGTAGCTAGTTTTACAGCAAGTAACCAAATTGGTGAAGCCATGAAAAACAAAAAAAAGCTAGATGAAGCAAATGATTAATTGCTAAATATGTATAGCAACAATTGTTAATTTGTATTTATAAAAAAACCTCATAACTAATAATTATGAGGTTTTTTTATAAATTATAATTCGTGTAGATTACACATCTAAAGCCTCAGCAACCAAGACTTCATTTTTATCTTCTTTAGCTTTCTCTATAAACTCATTAATAGCTTCATTTCTTTCTAAGCCATTTTTAAGCAATACTTTTAACGCAATTAAAGTTGCGATACGAGTACCTGCTTTTTTTACAGCAGTACCAAATAAAGGCTCTAAATCATCGTAAGCAACATCATTGGCTAACGTTTGTATCTCTACTTTAGACTTTGCTTGTTTTTCTTCAGGTAAATTAGTGTATTTTTTACCCAATTGCTGAATAACACTTAAAGCAGGACGTTTTTGTTGTTGCTGTTGCGGCTTATTTTGAGTCTGATTATTTTGAGGTTTTGGTTTTATTTTTTCCCAACTATCTCTTAAGCCTACCGTTTTATTAAAAACTAATTTTTCGGCTTTAGAATCATTATCTACGTTGAAATATCCTAGACGTTGAAATTGAAACTGCTCTCCTACTTTAACATCTGCTAAACTTGGTTCTAAATAAGCCGTTTTTACAGTTAAAGATTTCGGATTTAAAAGTTCCATAAAATCTTTGTCTTTATCACTATCTGGCGACTCGTGCATAAACAAACGATCATATTCTCTAATTTCAGCTTCAATAGCATGTTTTATAGAAACCCAATGTAAAGTTCCTTTTACTTTTTTAGAGGTATCCTCGTCGTATGTACAATGAATTTCAGTAATCTCACCATTTTCATCTTTAACTACGCTATTCGCTTTAATGATGTAAGCATTTTTTAATCTTACTTCACCACCAAGTTTTAATCTAAAATATTTACTTCCAGCTTCTTCTTTAAAATCATCTTTTTCAATATAAATTTCTCTTGAAAAAGGTACTTTTCTAAATCCGGCAGCAGCATCTTCCTGATTATTTTCAGCGTCTAACCATTCCTCTTTATCTTCAGGATAATTAGTAATTACAACTTTTATAGGATCTAAAACAGCCATCACACGATTGGCAGATTTGTTTAAATCTTCACGAATACAGAATTCTAATAAAGAAACATCTATTACATTTTCGCGCTTAGCAACACCTACTTTTTTTATAAACTGACGGATAGAATTTGGTGTATAACCACGACGACGTAAACCTGAAATGGTTGGCATACGCGGATCATCCCAACCCGAAACAAATTTATCTTCAACTAAACGCAATAATTTACGTTTACTCATTATGGTATAACTCAAGTTTAAACGTGCAAATTCTCGTTGTTTTGGCATCATAGGAAATTCATCTTTTGCATAAGCATGAACATTTTCCTTAAACCAATCATAAAGATCTCTGTGTGGTTTAAATTCTAAAGAACATAATGAATGTGAAATTTGTTCTATATAATCACTTTCGCCATGCGTCCAATCGTACATTGGGTATATACACCAATCATTTCCTGTTCTGTGGTGATGCTCAAACATAATACGATACATCATAGGATCTCGCATTAACATATTTGGACTTTCCATGTCAATTTTAGCACGAAGAATATGTGTACCAGCAGGAAATTCGCCAGCTTTCATACGTGTAAATAAATCTAAATTTTCTTCAATACTACGATCTCTATACGGACTATTTTTACCCACTTGCGTAGGTGTTCCTTTTTGTTCGGCTATTGCTTCAGAAGTTTGGCTGTCTACATAAGCCTTACCATCTTTTATCATTTGAATAGCCCAATCGTATAACTTCTGAAAATAATCTGAAGAATACAGTTCATTTTCCCATTGATAACCTAACCAAGCAATGTCTTTTTTAATAGCATCTACGTACTCTTGTTCTTCTTTTGAAGGGTTAGTATCGTCGAATCTTAAATTTACAGGTGCATTATACGTTTCCCCTAATCCAAAACTAATACCAATGGCTTTGGTATGACCAATGTGTAAATAACCATTAGGTTCTGGTGGAAAACGGAATCGAAGTTTGTCTTTTGCTAAACCGCTAGCTAAATCTTCTTCTATAATATGCTCAATAAAATTGAGGGCTTTTGTTTCTTCTGACATGTCTTGGGTATTAAGAAATAGAGATTATATAATAATACAATATCCTAGTTCTATAAATCGATTGTAAAATTAAACAAAATGTAACATTTATGCACTTTTTTATACTCATAGTATGAAACAATAAATTTAAATATATTATGAATTACAAATGTCCCAAATGCGATAATACAACTTATGAAACAGGTGAAATGAGAGCTACAGGTGGTACTTTTTCTAAAATATTTGATGTACAGAATAAGAAATTTACATCCGTTACTTGCAAAAGATGTAGTTATACAGAGTTCTATAAAACCAAAACTAGTGCCTTGAGTAATATATTTGATTTGTTTACTAATTAATAAAACTGAATTAAAATACGATAAGAAATTCCTTATAATTCAACTTAATATTACTTTTGTAACATGGGAATGATAAAAGTAGAAAATATAAGAGTCTTCGCTAACCATGGTTGCTTAAAAGAAGAAACCGCAATTGGTAGTGATTATAGAGTAGATATTGAAGTTAAAGCTAATTTACAAACTTCGGCAGGATCTGATGAATTAAGTGATACTGTAGATTATGTTTTACTAAATAAAATTGTAAGAGAAGAAATGGCTATTCCTTCTAAGCTTTTAGAGACGGTTGCTAAACGTATTTTGAACCGTGTTTTTGTTGAAGAGTCTTTAATTACGAAGGCCTTAGTAACGGTAAGTAAAATAAACCCTCCGATAGGTGGTGATGTTGAGATGGTTACCATAAAAATGAGTCAAAAGCGAAAAAAGTAAACCTAATTAGGGGTTAACGTTAATAATTTTTATATTTGCGCTCTCAATAAATAATTGAGAATCCTATTTACAAAATATAGGGTGTCGTGGCCGAGTGGCTAGGCAGTGGTCTGCAACACCATCTACAGCGGTTCGAATCCGCTCGACACCTCAAAAAGCCTCTAAGTTTTCTTAGAGGCTTTTTTTATGTTTAATTTTTTTTAGAAATTATTCTTTATCTAACTGGCTTCTATCTATTAAAAAGTAATCTAGAAATAATAAGATATTAAGACTCAGAATTCCTAAAACAAACAGTAAAGATCCATAAGGCCAATGTTGAATTTTAAATAGCAGACCGAAAAAGACCATAAAAGCAGTTAATGCTATTAAAATTTTATAGCATACTTTTAGAAATCTATTCTTCGTAAATTTTCTATTTTTAATATAAACTGGTCCTTCAATAATAAACCAATAAATAAAAAGAATTAATAAGAGAATTTCAAAAAGATAAGGCACATAAAAAATATGGAAAGCACCAACCAGATAGTTAAAAACCCAAACTAAGACTAAAGCTAATTTTACATAGTCTAATAAAAATTTCTTCTTTTTTTTAATAAAACGAATAGTGTATAATATAGCTAATGAAACAGCACCTATCAACATTAAATTATTAGCAAAAGGCCAATGCATAATTTTAAATAATGCTCCGAAAATTAAAACGATAACTGAAAGACGTAGAGGAAAAGTTAATATTTTAGTTTTCATACAAATAGAATAACTATATAGAATTAACTGATTCAATCTGTTCTATTCCTTTTTCATATAAATCAGGAAATAAACCTTGACTTAATAATATAATACCAAAGATAAGAATAACTATAGCAACTATCTTTTTAGTCTTAAAGATACGACGTGGTGTTAATTTATTTTTTAGTCTTTTAGCAGCCGCTATTTTAACAAGGTCTGTTAGAAAATAAGATACAATCATTGTGGTAATAAAGACTGTTACACCGTTCTCTGAAGTTGTAATAGACGTTCCAATAACAATGAAACCTAACCAACCTAATAGCACACCTATATTAATAAAATTGAGTAAGAATCCTTTTATAAAAAGCATTCCGTAATTCTTTTTAGGTAACTCTATTCTATGGTGTTCTCTAACAATACTTCTAAAAGATTTAGATGTTTTAATAAAGCTAATAAGTCCATAAATGAGTAATAAAGCACCACCAAAAACTAAGAGTTTTGGATCGTCTTTAATTTTATCTAACAGAGAGTCAGTACTTAAGAATATAACAAAAATAAAAACAATATCTGCTAAAATAACGCCTATATCAAAAATAATAGCGCTAGTAAATCCCTTAGTTGCACTCGTTTCTAATAGTACAAAGAAAACAGGTCCAATTGTAAAGGCTAAAATTATTCCGAAGGGAATTGCTGCTAAGATATCGTCTAACATGTAAAAACTTACGATTTTAACAAAGGTAAGAAACTCAAAGGAAACTACATGCGTTTAATTGTACCACCAAGTATGGTGCTTTCATTAAGCTCTTTCGGTTTTCCATAAATATATACACTTCCACCGGCTTTAACTTTTGCATCAACAAATTCTGTAGCATGTATAAAAGCTTCACCACCAGCGTTAATACTGACCTTAGATTTTTCAGTGATAAATTCCTCTGCATTAAATTCGCCGCCAGTATATATAGAAATATCTTGATTTTTAGAACTACCAGATACATTAATAATTCCGCCAGTTACAGCTTTAAAATTAGCATACGTCGTTTCTACAACTGCCGTAATCTCTGCACCTTCTTGAGTTCTTAAATCAATTTCGTATTGTTTAATAGGTTCTTTTACAGTGACTAAAGCACCTTCATTTGCATCTATTACATCTACAGAAATAAAATAAAGAAGCACAACAGTATCGTTACCATCGTAGCTTTCCTTAATATTCATCCTAATCTTTAGCTTTCCGTTGTTATTAACAACTTCTACATTTTTTTTATTATCTCCCGAAATGACTACTTTATTTTCGTTAGAAGCTATCATTTTGAGATTAATTAAATCGAATACCTTAACGGTAGAAAATTCACCTAATTCTTTTTCAATAGTTTCTTGAGCGTTACAAAATAAAGTACCCATTAAAAAAATTACTACTACTATATTTTTCATATGATTGACTTATTTTATGGTAAATACCTTTTTACTAAAGTACCATTTTAACTGTATTTCTTCACCAGAACGTTTTTTAACAATACGCCTTTGAGGTGTTAAAATGATCGTTATTATAGCAGAACAAACTGCTAAAACCAACTGATTAATATCTACAAAGATAGCTTGAAGACTAAATCTTACAATTCCATAAATAACGGCAAATATTAAAAAAACGTATAAACCTGCTTTTGTACTTGTTTTCATTTTAAAGAATAACTTTTACAGCGGTTCCTGTTACAGAAACCATGGCATAATTACTTGCCGTTAATTCTATTTCAACTTTTATACCAACTACAGCATTGGCATGCAATTTTGCTGCGTGTGCTTTTAAAGTTTGAAATGCTTCTTCTTTTACATCTTCAATACTTGTCTGTACTTTTGAATAATATTTAGACATACTAAAACCCATAGCAATAGATTCTTTATTAATTGCAACACCAGTTACAATGCCTAAATAATTAACTATATTATGACCTTCAATAGAATTAGTCGTGGTAAGAATCATTCTTAAATATTTATTTTTTTTTTAACGTAACAAAATGATTTTAAACTTCTGCTTCTGGTTTTCCAACCATATAGAAATCTAAATGCTTTTTAACTAAATCTGCATTCTTCACTTTTACAATAACTTCATCACCTAACTGATACATAGTATCGGTTTTGCTACCAACCATTGCATATTGATCTTGATCAAATTGGTAATGATCATCTTTCATATCTCTAACACTCACCATACCTTCACATTTATTCGAAATGATTTCGATATAAATTCCCCAGTCGGTAACACCAGAAATAACACCCAAAAATTCTTCGTTTTCATGATCTTGCATAAAACGAATTTGCATGTATTTAATAGAATCTCGCTCAGCTTTAGTTGCTAAATATTCCATATCACTAGAGTGTTTACACTTCTCTTCGTAAATATCTTCGTTAGCCGATTTTTCACCATCTAAATATTGTTGTAATAAACGATGTGCCATAACATCTGGATAACGACGAATTGGTGACGTAAAGTGACTGTAATACTCAAATGCTAAGCCATAATGACCAATGTTTTTTGTAGTATACTCTGCTTTAGACATGGTACGAATAGTTAATGTATCAACTAAGTTTTGTTCTTTTTTACCAACAACATCTTTTAGTAAATTATTTAAAGATGATGCAATACTGCCTTTATCTTTAAAATCTAACTTATGTCCAAAACGCGCTACAACCGTTTTAAGTTGTGCTAATTTTTCTTGTTTTGGCTCATCATGCACACGATATACAAAGGTTTTCTTTTGTTTTCCAACAAACTCAGATACTTTTCTGTTGGCTAATAACATGAATTCTTCAATCATTTTATTGGCATCTTTGCTGGTCTTAAAGAAAACGCCAACCGGATTTGCTTCTTGGTCTAAATCGAACTTTACTTCAACTTTATCAAAAGAAATAGCACCATCTCGCATACGTGCATTTCGCATTTTACGAGCCAATTGATTCATTTTTATGGTTGCTTGTGCAACGTCTACTGAAGTTTGATATTCATTTCCTGTTAAAGATACTTCTACAGGAATTGTTGTATCAATTTTTTCTTTATGCTTTAAAACTTCAACTTCATTAATAGCTGCATTATTTTCAATAATAGCCTGTGCTTCTTCATATGCAAATCGTGCATCAGAATAGGTTACTGTTCTACCAAACCATTCATTTTTAATTTCACATTTATCATTCATTTGAAACACTGCTGAAAATGTGTACTTTTCTTCGTGTGGACGTAATGAACATGCACCGTTAGATAAAACTTCAGGTAACATAGGTACTACACGATCTACTAAATAAATAGACGTTGCACGCTCATAAGCTTCATCATCTAAAACGGTTCCTGGTTGCAAATAGTGAGAAACATCTGCAATATGGATTCCGATCTCATATAAGCCATTATCTAGAACCTTAAAGGATAGTGCATCATCAAAATCTTTCGCATCCTTAGGATCTATGGTAAAGGTTAAATCTTTACGCATATCGCGACGTTTTGCAATTTCTTCTGGTTTAATTTCTAAATCAATAGTATTAGCATAGTCTTCCACTTCTTTAGGAAACTCTAATGGTAAACCATATTCTGCTAAAATTGAATGAATTTCGGTACTGTGTTCTCCTGGTTTACCTAAAACTTGAATTACTTTACCGTTTGGAGAATCTGCTTTATCTGGCCATTCTTCTAAAGTTACTAGTACTTTATCACCATCTTCTGCTTTGTTTATTTTGTTAATAGGTACAAAAATATCAGTGTACATTTTGTTACTATCTACAACAACAAAGGCAAATCCTTTTTTATCATGAATTTGAATGGTACCAACATATTCCGTTTTAGCACGCTTAATAATGTTAGTAATTTCTCCTTCTTGTTTACCTCTATGTTTTCTCTTGTAGGCGTAAAATTCTACTTCATCGCCGTGTAAAGCTTTATTAATATTATTTGAAGCTATAAATATATCGTCCTCAAAATCGTCTGAAATAATATAACCGTTTCCTTTTGAGGCAACATCTAAAATACCTTTATGATATTCATTATTTGCAACGGATTTAAATTTACCACGATCTACTTCTTCAATCTCTTTTTTTGCTTTAAGTTGTTGAAGTTTTTTTATAATCTGATTGCGACTACTAGCGTCATTAACACCTAACTTAGATGCAATTTGTTTATAGTTAAAAGTTGAATTTTTATCTTTTTTTAAAATACTAAGAATTGTATTTGTAAGGTTGGAAATCTTATTATGTGAAGGTTTCCTTGATCTCTTTTTTGTCATTTAATTTGTAATCTTATTCGTTTCCTAAAAAGTGTTAGGAATTCTTAATTTAAACCCAATATAAGTAGAAGAGAGGATACTGAGTTTATTACAAAGTTAAGATATTAAAATTAAATAGTGTTTAGTTAAGGTTAAATAAATGAAAAATCCCATCAGCTACATCTAAAAATCATTGAATTAAAGTTTAACCAAGCAACGCAAATAAGGATAATCTAAAAAAAATAAAACCCTTAAATTACTATTAGAAGCCCTATTTAAAATATTAATTGCAGCAGAAGTACACGTCTTTAATATTCAATTTAAGTATATCATTTTTGTATTTTATTATAGACAACTGTGCAATAACAAGTTATATATTAATGCACATTTAAAACTATATCATATAGTATTATATACACCTGTATAATACTTCAATCCTTTTGTACGGCTCGTATTAGAGCCTAAACAACGGAATCTACTTGAAGGTTTACTAATGTTCAATTTCTAAAAAAAAGATGTTATTAACATATATATACATATAATCAGTTTTTCTTTTAAAATTTAAAAAAATAATAGTGGTTATTATAGTATGTTAATAGTGGCTATAACTTTTTGAAGTTTTATTTTGATTCTTCGTAGTTTACATTTTACAACATTTTAGTTAACATTAAATTTACATCTAAACACTTCATTTTTAAGCTAAATTAAAAAACTATTAACAACTGTTAATAACGAATGTTAATAGAATTGAATGATATGTATTTTGTAAAATACTGTTCATTTCCTCTATTTTTAGTTTGATAACTTATTTTAAAAAAAGTACTAACTAATTAGGTTTTTAACTTCCTATTTTGGTTTGGAAAAATAACTGGATAATCCTAATTTTTGTTTTCAATACTTGTGAACAGATATTAACAATTATAGATCATTTTATTTAGAGTTATGAACAATGTTAATTACGCTTGTTAGAAAACCGCATTTACAAACTTAAAACTTATGCATAAGTAAGCCTCTATAAGTTATGCATACTTGTAAGCAATTATTAACTTTGAGGTCTAATAAAAAAACATAACATGACAATAGCAATAGGAAACGATCACGCAGGTCCAGATTATAAATTTGCAATCGTAAAACATTTAGAAGCAAAAGGACATACTATTATTAATTATGGTACTGATACATTAGATAGTGTAGATTATCCAGACTTTGTACATCCTGTTGCAAAAGATGTTGAAGCTAACAAAGTAGATTTTGGTATCCTTATATGTGGTAGTGCAAATGGGGTTGCAATGACCGCTAATAAATACCAACATGTAAGAGCTGGAGTTTGTTGGACTAACGAAATTACTGAGTTAACACGTTTACATAATAACGCTAATATTATTTGTGTACCAGCGCGTTTTACTTCAATTCCTCAAGCCATTAAAATGGTAGATACTTTTTTAGAAACTAAATTTGAGGGCGGCCGTCATCAAAATAGAGTTGATAAAATTCCATTGTCATGTTAAAAAGTAGTAAAAATTGATATTAAAATGAGCCATTCGCATCAGCATTCTCATAGTCCAAAAGATTTAAGAGGGCAAAAGCTCTTATTATCAATATTTCTTAATGTAATTATTACCGTAGCTCAAGTTATTGGTGGTTTACTGTCTGGAAGTTTATCATTATTAAGTGATGCTTTGCATAATTTTAGCGATGTACTTTCGCTAATAGTAAGTTATGTAGCTTCTAAATTATCGAAACAAAAAGCTTCAATCAATAGAACGTTTGGATTTAAGCGAGCCGAAATTTTAGCGGCTTTCATTAATGCGTGTACTTTAATAATTGTAGCTGTTTTATTGATAATAGAAGCTGTAAAACGTTTTAAAGATCCGCAAGAGGTAGAGTCTAGTTTGGTAATTTGGCTTTCTATTATTGCTATAATAGGAAATGGTTTAAGTGTTTTAATCTTAAAAAAAGATTCTAAGAATAACATAAATATGCGTTCTGCTTATCTGCATTTATTTACAGATATGTTAGCAAGTGTTGCGGTGTTAATAGGTGGCTTATTAATGAAATACTATCAATTATTTTGGGTAGATAGTTTATTAACGTTATTAATTGCCTTGTATTTAATTTGGGTAGGAACCGATCTATTAAAAGTATCTACTAAAATGTTGATGTTATTTACACCAGATACCATTAATATAAAAGACGTTGTAAGAGCTGTAAATAAGCTACCAAAAGTAAGTAAGTTACACCATGTACATATTTGGAATTTAAGTGATGACGAATTGCATTTAGAAGCCCATTTAGATTTAAAAGAAGATATTTCTACAACAGCATTTAATAAGCTGCTTTTAGAGATAGAAACAGTGTTACACCATAAGTTTAACATCAATCATGTTACCATTCAACCCGAGTTTAATAAGGAAGACCCTAAAGAAGTAATTGTACAAGACTAATGTTAAAAATTGAAATAAAAACTTTTACAGAATTATCTACTCAAGAACTTTATAAACTTCTTCAATTGAGAAGTGAAGTCTTTGTTGTTGAGCAAGATTGTGTATATCAGGATATCGATGGAAAGGATCAAAAAGCACTTCATATTTTAGGTTATAAAGACGAAAAATTAGTGGCTTATACCCGTATTTTTGAAGCAGGTTATTATTTTGAAGAAACTAGTATAGGAAGAGTTTTAGTACGGTTTAACGAACGAAAGTTTAAATATGGCTATACTATTATGGAAGCTTCCATTGCTGCTATAAAAACACGTTATAATGAAACTAATATCAGAATTTCAGCACAATCTTACCTAAAAAAGTTCTATAATAATTTAGGTTTTAACGAGGTTGGAGCGGAATATCTCGAAGATGGTATTCCACATATTAATATGATTAAATCTTAATTATTTCTTCTCGTAAATACGCGTCACTAAAATTTCAACACGTCTATCTAATTGTGGTTCACCTCCGAGTGGTTGTTTTCTGCGCATACCTGCAAATTTCATTCGGTAATGCTTAACCCCTTTATCTACCAAATAATCGTAGATATATTTTGCTCTGGCAACAGAAAGATTACGTTTTTTAGTCTTACGGTCAATAGCATCTCTTTCTCCTTGTGTGCAACATACATGACCTTCAATAGTAAAATATACATTGGTACGTTCTACTAAAACCTCAGCAATTCTATCAAGGACTACTTTAGAATCTTTGGTTAAGTAACTATAACCGGTTCTAAACAATAAGTTATCTAAAAGAATTTTATCACCTTCTTTTAATTCACCTTTAAGTAAATCTTCGGCTTCTTTAGGTTTAGGTTCTTCTACGACTTCTGGTTTTGGTGGGTAAACAGGTGTTACAATAATTTCTACCTTACGGTTTAGACCTCTAATTTTATTAAGATTGTCTTCTTTAATAATGTTAACTAAGATTTTACCTTTACCATCTACATTGGTAATTCTAGATTCGTCAAATTCATTATTAGAAAAAACTTCTTTTATAGCATCTGCCCTATTTTGCGATAAAACTAAGTTGTAATTATCGCTTCCTCTATCATCTGTAAAACCATATATTGTAATTTTTTCGATATCTACTTCTTCAATTATAGATAGAAATAGTAATAGTCTGCTGTGTTCAGTTTCGGGAATATCGTGTTGATCAGTTTCGAAATAGACTTCGTGTTTCAATTCCTTTTGAGCAAAAGAAAGTTGAAAACAAAAGCATAAAAGGATAATTAGGGGTTTCATTTATTATAATTTTCGTGCGTACAGAAAATGTTAATGACGCTAAATATAAAAAAATTAAGCACTATCTCAAAATACTAGCGTACTGTGTAGGATTATTTAAAATACTTAAAGCTTTTTTAATTTCTAAATTGTTAGCGGTGTAATACATATATAAACCTTCACTGTAAAAGTAGCGTTTAATAATTTCGTCTGTCAGTAATCCGTTTAATTGTGTTTTATTGATATCTATAGCATTAGATTTATAAGATTGTAATGTTTTGGCTAAATCATTATAATCAGATTCTATAACACTTTCAAGCGCTTCTTCTTTAGCTACTAAAATAGCATTGTGTAATGCTTTTTCAGTTTTAGTCTCAAAATTAAAATCACTTTTTTTAATGTAATTTTTAAAATTTTTAAAATCTGAATCTGAAAGTTTAAAGTTTTTTAACTCCTCGACTTTGTGATCGTAATAATATTCGGTTGCAAAATCGAATATTAAATTTTCGTTAGAAATAGCTTTGGTAATTGGTGTATGTTTAGCAAACTCTACTTCAACATCAGGTTCTACTCCACCTCCATCAAAAACGTTACGGCCATTTTTAGTTTTAAAGGCATTATAGTTTTCTTGTTTTGTTCTGGTTGCTTTTCCATTTTCATCACGGTTCCAATAATCTAATGCTTGAATACAACGTCCGGATGGTGTGTAATATCTCGAAATTGTTATCTTCATTTGTGTCCCATAAGTTAAGGCCTTAGGACGTTGAACTAAACCCTTACCGAAACTACGAGTACCAACAACAACAGCACGATCCATATCTTGTAAAGCACCTGAAACAATTTCACTTGCAGAGGCACTTTTACCATCTATTAAAATGACTAATGGAATTTGAGTATCTATAGGTTCGTGTTGCGTATAATAGGTCTTATTGTACTTCTTAACCTTAGATTTTGTAGTGACTACCAATTGATCTTTTGGTACAAAAATATTAGTGACGTTAACAGCTTCGTTTAGTAAACCTCCTGGGTTTCCTCTTAAATCTAAAATCAATTTTGTAGCTCCTTGATTTTTTAAAGCTTTTATAGCGCTTATGGTTTCAGCAGAGGCTTTGTTATTAAATTTTCTTAGTACAACGTAACCTGTTTTATCATCAATCATAGAATAATGAGGTACGGCTTTTATTTCTAAAGATTCTCTAATAATATTTACCGTTGTAGATTTTCCTTGTCTTTTGTAGGTTACTGAAACTTCTGTACCGGCAGCACCTTGTAATAAATTTGCAGCATCGTCTTTAAAATCTGATACAGTAACTTTATCAACCTTTATAATTTCATCTCCAGCTTTAAGTCCGGCTTTATCAGCGGCATAACCTTTGTAAGGCTCTACAACAACTAATTTATCATGTAGGGTAAGTATTTTTGCTCCAATACCTGTATAATCTCCTGCATTATTAATTCTAGAGGCTTCTACGTCTTGTTCGTTATAAAATTGAGTATATGGATCTAAATCTTCTAACATGCTCTTAATAGCCGTATCCATTAAGTCTCCAGGGTTGGTATCATCAACATAATTCATGTTAATTTCCTTAAAAAGTGTCGTGAAAATTTCGATTTGTTTCGCTATTTCGAAAAAGTCATTTTTAAAAGCTGTGCTCCCTAAAAATATAAGTGCAGCTACGACGGGAATTATTATTATTCTATAAAGATTTTTTTTCATGTTTCAGAAGTATTAGACTCCGATTTTTCAACCAAAGGCTCATTTTGAACTAAGAATTTTTTAAACAAAGTATTGATGTTCTTATTTAATTTATCAAAAGTAGTACCATCTTTACTGAGGTACAGAATCATAAACGCATAAGAATTAGAACTATTGTTAAAATATAGCGGTTTGTTAAGTCGGTATACTTCACGTAATAATCGTTTTATTTGGTTTCTAGAAACGGCTGTTTTATGTAAACGTTTGCTTACAGAAACACCTGTTTTTAATTGAGAACCATCTTCAAATTCTGTTTTAATATATATAAGTTTTAATGGATAAGCTGTAACAGCCTTGCCATTAGTAAATAGCGCTTCAATAAGCTTTTTACTTTTAAGTTTATCTTTTTGCGAGTATTTAAAAGACATTTTAAGAAATTTTGCTTTTTATAAAGCTTTAAAAATTAATTTAACAAAGTAAGTTTAAATCTTAGCAATACTAAAGCTTTAGCTTCAAAATTTTAAGATTATTATAAATGAAGATCTAAATTTTACTACTGGTTTTTTTACAAGAATATTAAGTTATTTTTGTTCCTCATATTAATTCATTTTAACCCAAATAAACTACCACAATGACAAAAAGAAAATCTCTTATTGTTATAGTTTTACTCATTTGTAGCGTTTTACTATATTCATTTTATACTTTTTATATCGATAATAATGATAATTTAAAATCTATATACTTAGTTCCAAAGGATGCTGTATATATTATTGAGACCCAAGATCCTATAGATAACTGGAATGATGTTAGTAAAAGTGATATATGGAAACACCTAAACACCAATTCTTATTTTAATGAATTGGCAGAAAGCCTCAATAAAATTGATACAATTTTTAAACAGGAAAAAAGTGTTTTCGATAGAATAGGAAACAGAGAAATTTTAATATCTGCACACGTTTATAAACCTAAGAAATATGATTTTTTCTATGTTGTAGATTTACAGAAAATAGCAAAATTAAATATTCTAAAGAATCACTTAAATACTTTTGCTAATAGTAATTATAAGATAAGTAAACGTAAATATCATAATCAAGAAATTATAGAAGTTTATGATGTTATAAAACGCGAAACTCTACATATTAGTTTTATTAAAAACCAAATGATAGCGTCTTATGTGCATACTTTAGTAGAAGCCTCAATAGATCAATATAAAG
Organism: Winogradskyella wichelsiae; assembly: GCF_013403925.1. GTDB lineage: Bacteria > Bacteroidota > Bacteroidia > Flavobacteriales > Flavobacteriaceae > Winogradskyella > Winogradskyella wichelsiae. The sequence continues at coordinate 654,015 of NZ_JABFDJ010000002.1, read as the reverse complement.
AACCAAAAATAGGAAGAAACCTTGATTTTATTGAAGTTGAGAAAGAAGTTGGTTATGGAGATATGTTTAGGTTGTATGTGCAGTATAAATACCTAGAAGACTATTTAAAAGTTTTTTCTAACGATGCTGGTGCTTTAACAAAGACGCTGAGTAATAGTTTATATTTTAGTGGCTTTAATTTTGATGTAGATGATAACACTATTACAGCCAATGGAATTACCAACTATAATGAAGAGGTTAGTTTATATTTAAAATCACTTCAGAATTCTGGTTATAGTTCTAGAAGAATCGCAGAAATAGCACCAAAACAAACCGCACTTTATTTAAGTTTTACTTTCGATAGGTTTGATAAATTTTATACCAATTTTGAAAATGTTTTAAAAGAAAAACCAGAAGAATTTAAAATCTATTTAGATGGTACAGAGCAAATAGAAAACTTCTTAAAAATAGATTTAAAAAAGCATTTTGTAAGTTGGATAGATGATGAAATCGCTTTAATTCAGTTACATTCTACAGTTACTGACTCTAAGAAAGATGTCGCATTTATATTAAAAACAACAGATATCGATGATGCTAAAAAGAATTTGGATTTTATTTTAGAACAAATACGACGACGAAGTCCAGTAAAATTTAAAGAAGTTAGTTACAAAGGGCACACCATTAATTTTATGGATATTAAAGGATTTTTTAAAATCTTGTTAGGTGATTTATTTAAAGAAATTGACAAACCTTATTTTACAATTATTGATGATTATGTTGTTTTTAGTAATCACCCAAATACATTGAAGAGTATAATTACCAGTTATATTAATGACGATACACTAGCAAATTTTGAATCCTTTGAAGATTTCGATAATAATTTTGATAGCAGGTCTAATATTTTTGCATACATCAATGCACCAAATTTATACAATAGTGCCTATAATTTTTTAGATGCGACTACAAGAAAAGAATTGAGCGATAACAAGGATTATTTTATCTGTTTTTCTCAAATAGGTATTCAGTTAAAATCTGAAGATGATCTTTTTGAAACCAAATTAGTTGTAGACTATGAGGATCCCGAAACTGTAAAAACTAAATATTCATTTACAGATTCATCGTCTAAGGCTAAGGGAAATCAAACAAAAAAAGAAGTAGAAATAACAGAAGAGACCATAAATAAAGCCACCATTTTTACTATTAAAGAAATTTTCGCTTCTGATTTAACCGCTAAGCAATTTGAAAAGAAATATTACAACGGTAAAATTAGATTTTCTGTAGAACTTAAAAACGGATTAAAACACGGAGATTACTTAGAATATTATAGTAACGGAAAGTTAAAAATTAAGGGCAGCTATAAAAGAGATCAACAAAATGGTACTTGGCGTGTCTATGATTACAATAAAGATGTGGTATTTAAAAAACGCTTTTAAACTAAAAAGTTATAAAAAAAAAGAAAAGAGCACAACCTAATGGTTGTGCTCTTTTTTTATTTGATTGTATTAGTACTTTAATCTAAAGTAAGTACATTATTTTCTCTATTAACATCTGCCATCATCTGAGAAGCATCAATCTCAACTGATTTTACGGCTTTTTTAGCATCAAAAGAATAGGTTGGCATTGCCCAGGCCCAATCATTAATAATAGTTGCAGAGGTTGGCTTTTCTCCACGCATCATTTGTAAAGGAATGTAAAAATCTTCAGTAGTTCCGTCTGTATAAGTTACAGAAAGATCTATAGGCATTGGCATTAAACCAATACGCTCTAAAGTAATTGTTTTTCCTTCCACTTTATTAACACCATAATCAATAGTATTGGTTGTCTGTGCAAAATCTGTAAAATACCAATCTAATTCAAAATCAGTAATACGTTCTGCAGTTCTAACTACATCTAAAGGCTGTGGATGTTTAAACTTAAAATCTTCAAAGTATTTTTTAATAGTTTTATCTAAATTTTCTTCACCAATTATATAACCTAATTGTGCTAAAAGTACAGCTCCTTTACTATAAGCAGCAGCTCCATAAGCTTGGTTAAATTTATAACGATCCGAGTGAGTTGTTAAAGGTTGTTCTATACCAGAATTTGCTAAAGCAATGTAACCAGCATAGGTTCTCGCTAAAGGATTTTCACTTTTTTCATCTTTAAAAATTTGCATTGCTAAAGTAGAAATATACGTTGTAAAACCTTCGTCCATCCACTCGTGTTTAGATTCATTACTTGCTAATAAAAATTGAAACCAAGTATGTGCCAACTCATGTGCGGTAACACCCAATAAGCTACCATAACTACGTTGTCCGGTAATTAAAGTGCTCATAGCATATTCCATTCCGCCATCACCACCCTGAATAACAGAGTATTGATCGTATGGATATTGACCAACAGCTTCGTTAAAGAAATTCATTAATTCTGCAGTGTCTGCTTGTAATTTCTTCCAATTATCAAGATACTTTTGCTCTAAATCTTTTTTATAATAGAAATTTAGAATTGTACCATTTGACATTTTGAAAGTATCATGAATAAAATCAGGATCTGCTGCCCAAGTAAAATCGTGCACTTTTGGAGCTTTAAAATGTAGTGTTTTTAAATTCGATTTTATAACAGGTTCTCCTTGAAGATATCCGGTACCACCAACAACATAATCCTTATCGATTGTTAATTTTACATCAAAATCACCCCAAACACCATGAAATTCTCTTCCGATGTAAGGATCAGCATGCCACCCTTCCGTATCATATTCAGCTAATTTAGGATACCATTGCGCCATAGATAAAGCAACACCTTCTTTGTTGTTTCGTCCAGAACGACGAATTTGAACAGGTACTTGTGCATCAAAATCCATGTCAAAAGTTACTTTTTCACCGGGTTGAATAGGTTGATTTAATTGAACTTCTAAAACAGTACCAACGGTTTCATAAGTTATAGATGTTCCGTTTTGTTTTAAACCATTAACCTTTATAAAACCAATTTCATTAGGTTGAAGTTTACTAATACGATCTCCAACACGAGGATCTGGATCTTGAATTGTACGAGAACGTACATCCATTTCACTACCAGGTTGAAATGCATTAAAAAATAAATGGTAATACACCCGGTTTAGTACATCTGGAGAGTTATTGGTATAGACCAATTTTTGTTTTCCTTTGTACTGATAGTTGTTAACGTCCATGTCAATATCCATAGAATAATCTACATGTTGTTGCCAATAAGCATTTGTTGAATTACTCGATTTTTCAATGGCATCAACAGGAGCTTTCGCTACACTACAAGACCAAAAAATAAAAAGAGAAGAAAGACTTAGAATGAAATGTTTCATGAAATTTATATATTTTAGGGTAAGGATAAAGTCTATAAACCTATAGAATTATTTTATAAAAAATTTAGAAATTAGGTTTGAAAAACTTGTTTAAATAAAAAAGGTTATCTGTCAGATTTTTGAAAGATAACCTTTTTAAATATAGACTTATATTAAAATTATTAATTTAATAGAAGTGCTTATTATAATTTAGAAGCCATAATTAACGCATTATAAACGTTAACAATTCTTCCTGATTTAGATAAGTCTGCAAAAGATTTAATGTTAGAGGCATCACCACCAACAACAACTTTAGTTGTTATAGCTAACCCAGAATCTAAAATCACTTGTTTAACTTGTGCGGCACTTAATTTTGGGTAATAAGAACGAACTAAGGCTACTGCACCAGCAACAGCAGGAGAGGCCATAGAAGTTCCGCTTATACTTTTATAATCATTATCAGGAAATGTTGAATAGATAGCAGAACCAGGTGCAAAAACATCTACATTCTTCTTTCCGTAGTTAGAAAAACCAGAAACAATTTTAGAACCATATTTAGAAGTTAAAGAACCGACTCTAATGTAAGTGTTAGAAATTTCTTCAAAGTTTACATTATCATCAGGAAAGTTAGTTCCTTCATCTACATTTTTACTATCATTACCAGCAGCGTGTACAAATACAACATCATTATCAGAAGCATATTTAATAGCATCTCTTACCCATTCTGCATGTGGAGAAAAAGATTTACCAAAGCTTCCATTAATTACTTTTGCTCCATTATCTACAGCATATCTAATAGCTAAAGCAACATCTTTATCGTACTCATCACCGTTAGGGACAGCTCTTACAGACATAATTTCTATATTGTTAGCTATACCATCTACACCTAAACCATTATGACGTTCTGCACCAATAATACCAGCAACGTGTGTACCATGAGACTCATCACTTTTTACAGGTTTAACGTTTCCGTTTCCATAGCCTATATCAGATAAATCATTAATGTCATCTCCTGTTGTTCTTCCAGAAAAGTTAGGATTAAAATGAAAGTTTAAACGTTCATTAATACCTACTAAGGCATTTTCTATTTCAACTTTAGCATCAGCTAAAGATAAACCGTTACCGTTCATGCCATTTGCAATTTGAATGGCTTGTGTTAAAGCTTCATTTTCAGTTGTTATAGCGTTAACTTCTTCAATAGTATAATCGCTTTTTCCAAAGTGCTTGGTTAAAACTTCATCAGCACCATTTACAGCTTGTGCTATCTGGTCGTATCTTGCTTTAGCATCTACATATGATTTAGATTCTTCTTCAAGTAAAGCAACAGCTTCATCATAACGAGGATCAGTAGTATCACCACTTGCAATTAAACGTACATATTCTAATTGTTCATCGTAGGCATCACCCAAGAAGTTCCAACCATGAATATCATCGATATAACCATTTTTATCATCATCAATTCCGTTGTTAGGAATTTCATCTTCATTGGTCCAAAGTACATTTCTTAAATCTTCATGATCGATATCAATACCAGAATCTATAACGGCTACGATAACTTTAGTTCCTTTTTTATCTTTTATAATTTCTGTATAAGCTTTATCAACACTCATACCAGGTATAGTATCTTTAACAAGGTCTAAATGGCCCCAATGTTTCTTTTCTACATCTGTTAATTCTGTTACTTTTAAAGGTGAAGAATCTATATTTTCAATTGGTGTAGAAAGAATTTCTGCTGTGCTACCACAACCTAAAAATAGGGTTCCAGCAAGACTTAAGTATGCTAATGATCTGTAATTAAATTTCATTTTTTTTGTTTATAATTATATAATAAATACGTGCCGTTAGTTATTAAAAGCCTTCTGATATGGAATGAAGCTCTTAATAGGCTATAACACGTATAGGGTTAATATTTTAGATAAATATTTCGTTTGTAGTAAAAGTTTCGTTAAGTCTTACTCCTTTTTCTGTGTGCTTAACCGTTATAATTTCGTTATGAGCATCGTGCTCTAAAAAGAGATAGAAGTTATTGTCTGCAGCCATATTTAAAAACACTTCTTTTTCATCGAGTGTTAATAAGGGTCTTGTATCGTAACCCATAACAAAAGGCATAGGTAAATGACCTGCAGTTGGTAATAAATCTGCCATAAAACAAATGGTTTTTCCTTTGTATTGTAGCATCGGAATCATTTGTTTGTCGGTATGCCCATCAGCAAAGAAAAGATCGAAGCCTAAAGCTGAATTTTTAAGAATTTTATTTTCAGGAAGTCCAGTAAATTTTAATTGACCACTCGCTTCCATAGGTAAAATGTTTTCTTTTAAAAATGAAGCACGTTCTCTTCTATTGGGTTCAGTAGCCCATTTCCAATGATCTTTATTACTCCAGTAATGTGCGTTTTTAAAAGCTGTTTCGTAACCCGTTTTGTCTTTATTCCACTGTACACTTCCACCACAATGATCAAAATGTAGATGTGTCATAAAAACGTCGGTAATATCATCGCGATGAAACCCATGAGTAGCCAATGATTTATCTATAGTATCATCTCCCCAAAGGTAATAATAACCAAAAAATTTAGCATCTTGTTTATCTCCCATTCCTGTATCTATTAAGATAAGGCGATCACCATCTTCTATTAATAAACATCGGGCTGCGATGTCTATCATATTGTTATTGTCTGCAGGATTAGTACGTTGCCATAGAGGTTTAGGAACTACGCCAAACATAGCACCTCCATCTAGCTTAAAGTTTCCGGCTTGTATAGGATATAACTTCATAATATGAATATTAAAAATAGACTCTGCAAATTACTAAAAGCATCAAACTTAATGGACGAAACGAACAATTATTAGTGGATATTTAACAATTTAATCCTTCACATTTTAAACTCACTTATAAAACAGTTACTTTTAGAATGATAAATAGAATTAATGATGAAAAAAGTATCGAAATCACCTTTAAAAATAAAGAAGATTAAACTTTTACGTTTTGGACGCGATTTTAAACCCGATCAGCAAGTAATTTTACGAGATTATTTGGCTATAGAGCGTACACGTTTGGCTAATGAGCGTACGCTTTTGTCTTACATTCGTTCTTCTTTATATTTATTATTAGGCGCTATTGCTTTATATCAATTAAAAGAATTTTCAAATTTTGAATATTTAGCATTAACAGCAATTATCTTTAGTATCCTATTTTTTATAATCGGAGTTTATAGGTTTACTTTATTAAAAAAAAGTTTAAAACGTGTGTATTATAAATCTGAAGAAAAAGAGTCAGATGCGCTAAAAGATTAAAGGATTTTAAAAATTAAGCAAGAGATTTTAAGACTTAAATCTTTGTTATATCGCATAGGTTAAAACCTTTTATAAAACTAGAATTTAGTATTTTCACAAAAAAGTAAATAGATGTTAGAATTAGCTGGAATTATTATTCTAGGAATATTAGCGCAATGGGTGGCTTGGAAATTTAAAATTCCAGCGATTTTGCCTTTAATATTAATTGGATTATTGGTAGGTCCTATTGCTGCAGAATTTTTAAGTGAAGATGGTTCAAAATGGATAGAACCAATTTGGAATGGTGAATACGGCTTATTTCCAGGGGATAGCTTGTATTATTTTGTGTCGCTTGCTATAAGTATTATTTTATTTGAAGGAGGACTAACATTAAAACGTTCTGAAATAAAAAACGTAGGACCTGTTATTACAAAATTAATAACGGTTGGTTCTGCTATTACATTTTTTGGTTCTGGAATTGTTGCCCATTATGTTTTTGGTCTAAGTTTAGATCTGTCTTTCTTATTTGCTGGACTTATTATCGTTACTGGTCCAACAGTTATTACTCCTATTTTAAGGAATATTCCGCTTAAAAAAGATGTGTCTGCCGTTTTAAAATGGGAAGGTATTCTAATCGATCCTATTGGAGCTTTGGTTGCCGTATTGGTATTCGAATTTATTAGTGTTGGTGGAGATAGCGGTTTCACTAAAACAGCAGTAATAGAGTTTGGTAAAATTGTATTATTTGGTACAACGTTTGGGTTCACTTTTGCGCATGCTTTAGCCTTTGCTATAAATAAAAAATTGATTCCGCATTACTTATTAAATGTGGTGTCATTGTCTACAGTATTGCTAGTATTTGTTGAGTCTGAATTGTTTGCTCACGAATCTGGTTTATTGGCTGTTGTAGTTATGGGAATGGTGTTAGGAAACAGTAAGCTTGAAAACTTAAAAGAACTACTCTATTTTAAAGAATCTCTAAGTGTTTTATTAATTTCAATCTTATTTATTCTTTTAGCAGCTAATATTAATATTTCAGATTTACTATTACTTTATACTTGGAAAACGGCAATACTTTTTGCTATTGTAGTTTTTGTTATTAGGCCATTAGCTGTTTTTGTTAGTACCCAAGGTTCTAAATTAAACTTTAATGAAAAGTTATTTATAAGTTGGGTTGGTCCTCGTGGAATTGTTGCCGCAGGTATTGCATCGCTTTTTGGAAGTAAACTAATGAGACAAGGTGTTGAGGGCGCAGAATACATTACCCCTCTGGTATTTATGATTGTTTTAGGAACTGTTTTACTAAATGCTACAACCGCACGGTTATTTGCAAGATTAGTTGGTGTGTTTCTTACAAAATCTAATGGTATTTTAATAGTAGGTGCTTCTAAATTACCACGATTATTAGGGCATTATTTAGTGAATAACGGACGTCATGTGGTGCTTATAGATAGTAATCAGAATAATATTGATAAAGCTCAAGAATTGGGACTTGAAGCGCTAAGTAGTAATATTTATTCAGATACGTTATCTGATAATATTGAGTTAAATGATGTTGGTTATATTATGGCAATGACAGGAAATTCTGAAATTAATGCTTATGTCATTGAAAAGTTTAGCAAAGATTTTGGTGAAAATGGTTCTTATAGATTAGTGACTTCAGATGAAATGAATAACCCAGAAAACAGTCCGAAAGAAGGTTTGTTCTCTCCTACTGATGATTATATTAATTTAACAGAAGTTACTCGAAGATATCCTGCAATACAAGAGGTAGATATTGATGATGCAGCACATTATGCTAATCTTATAGAGTTAGCAAGTAAGGATAAGTATATGATTCCTTTATTTTTAAAAGATGACGAAGGAGAGCTTCATATTATATCTGTATACGATACTAAAGCAGAAGATATAGGAGAAGATTATAAATTGGTGTATTTAGGTAAACCCCTTGATGTTGAAAAGGTAGTAAAAGAAGAAACACCAAAACCTTAAAGCAAAGCAATAAAAATATTTTAAGTTCTATCGAAAAAAAATCCTGCAATAGCAGGATTTTTTATATTTATCTTTTAATGAAAATTAGTCATTAAGCTTTAAGACAGCCATAAACGCTTGCTGAGGTATTTCTACATTACCAACTTGGCGCATACGTTTTTTACCTTTTTTCTGCTTCTCTAATAACTTACGTTTACGAGAAATATCACCACCGTAACATTTTGCCGTAACATCTTTACGAAGTGCTTTTACAGTTTCTCTGGCAATAATTTTTGCACCAATTGCCGCTTGAATAGGAATATCAAACTGTTGTCTTGGTATTAATTCTTTTAGTTTCTCACACATCTTTTTACCAATATTATGGGCGTTATCGGTATGAATTAAAGCAGAAAGTGCATCTACAGGCTGTGCGTTTAATAAAACATCTAAACGTACTAATTTAGAGGCTTTCATACCAATTGGATGGTAATCGAAAGAGGCATAACCTTTAGATACTGTTTTTAAACGATCATAAAAATCGAAAACAATCTCTGCCAATGGCATTTCAAAAATTAACTCTACACGTTCTGTGGTTAAATACGTTTGATTGACAATCATTCCACGTTTTTCAATACACAGACTCATTACATTACCAACAAAATCTGCTTTTGTAATAATAGTAGCTTTTATAAATGGCTCCTCAACACGGTTTACAGTAGTTGGTTCTGGTAAATCAGTAGGATTATTAACTATAAATGCTTCGTTTGGATTTTTATTAGTGAATGCATGGTACGATACGTTAGGCACTGTAGTAATAACAGTCATATCAAATTCACGTTCTAAACGTTCTTGGATAATTTCCATGTGAAGCATTCCTAAGAATCCACAACGGAAACCAAAACCTAAAGCTGCAGAACTTTCTGGTTGAAACACCAATGACGCATCGTTTAGTTGAAGTTTTTCCATAGAGTTTCTTAACTCTTCGTAATCTTCTGTATCTACGGGGTAAATACCAGCAAATACCATAGGTTTAACATCTTCAAAACCTGCAATAATATTTGTGGTAGGATTTGCAAAATCAGTTATAGTATCTCCTACTTTTACTTCTTTAGCTGTTTTTATCCCAGTAATTAAATAACCAACATCACCAGCTTTTACACTTTGCTTAGCAACTTGGGTTAGTTTTAAAGTCCCAACTTCATCTGCAAAATATTCTTTTCCTGTTGCGACAAATTTAATTTTTTGTCCTTTTTTAATTTCACCATTAAAAACTCTAAAATAAGTTTCAATACCTCTAAAGGTGTTATAAACAGAGTCGAAAATTAAAGCTTGAAGTGGTTCATCTACATTTCCTTTTGGTGCAGGAATTCGTTCTATAATTGCTTTTAAAATATTTTCAACACCAAAACCTGTTTTTCCACTGGCATGGATTACTTCTTCTGGTTTACAACCTAAAAGATCAACAATATCGTCTGTAACCTCTTCTGGATTTGCACTTGGTAAATCTACTTTGTTTAGAACCGGAATAATTTCTAAATCATTCTCTAATGCTAAATATAAGTTAGAAATAGTTTGTGCTTGTATACTTTGAGCAGCATCTACAATTAATAAAGCCCCTTCACAAGCCGCAATAGAACGCGATACTTCGTAAGAAAAATCTACGTGACCAGGTGTATCAATAAGGTTTAATACATATTTTTCACCTTCATATTCATAGTCCATTTGTATGGCATGCGATTTTATGGTAATACCACGTTCGCGCTCTAAATCCATGCTATCTAAAAGCTGTGCTTGTTGTTCACGAGCAGTAACAGAACCTGTAACATCTAATAAACGGTCTGCTAATGTGCTCTTTCCGTGGTCAATATGTGCAATAATGCAAAAATTACGTATATTTTTCATGTCTCTTTTCTAAGGCAATATCTAATTGGCAAATATAATTGATTTCTTGTGCTTTAAGGTATCTAAAATATTTGTTTTATAAAATGAATAATACTGTGGAAAAACCACAATAGAAAGTGAAAAACAATTTATATATTGCGAGACAAACCTAATACTATGATTATTAACCTTCGCCACTATTTCTGCGTCCTTTTTTCTACGCTCTTTTTCGTAGCATTTTCGCAAGAATATTCCATTTCTGGTCGTATTGTTGATATTGATGATAACCCAATTGAATTTGCTAATATTGTAATTATAACTGAAACTGAAGAAACCTTTCTTAAAGGGACTTCTACCGACGAAAATGGTTTTTTTACTTTAATAGATATACCTTCATCAACGTTTCATATTAAGGTAAGTTATATCGGTTATGAAGAGTTTAAGCAAAAAATTGTACTTAGCACAGATTTAGATTTAAAAACAATTATACTTAACGAATCTTCAGAAAATTTAGGAGAAGTTACAGTAGTTGCAATAAAACCTACAATTACTCGTAAACCAGATCGTTTAATTTTTAATGTAGAAAATACGGCCTTAGTAGAAGGTTCTACATTGAGTGTTTTAAGAAATACACCAGGAATTATAGTTGCAGATAACGGTATTAGTATTAAAAGTACACGAGCCACGGTTTTTATAAATAATCTAAGAGTACAGTTAACTCCTTCTGAATTAATACAGCTTTTAGAAAGTACACCTGCCAATAATATTAAATCTATTGAAGTCATTACAAACCCACCTGCGAGTTACGATGCGGATAGTGGTTCTGTAATTAATATAGTAATGAGTAAAAACTTAGTGACAGGTTATAGGGGAAGTATTCAAACTAATTATACCCAAGGTGTTTTTCCAAGATATAATGCGTCAACAAGTCATTATTTTAAAAATGATAAAGTTAATCTTAACCTCAACTATAGCTATTCTGATAAAAAAATTAATAGAGATCAAGAGTATGTTGTTAATTATTTAGATAACTCTAAGAATATTGAAGAAATTTGGGCCTCTGATGTAAATAGAAATACTTGGTCTGAAACGCACAATCTAAATCTTAATTTTGATTATTATATTAATGATAAAAATACGCTAAGCATAACTAGTACAGGCTTATATATGCCTTATTTTAAATACAGGATTAATAACAATACTAATATTACAGATGAAAACTCAGTGTTGGTATCTAGTTTCACAGCAGATAATTTATCTAGGGATAATAAATATAACATTGGTACAGATATCGTTTTTATGCATAATTTTAATAATGATGCTAGTCTTTCTTTTAATGGACATTACACGATTTATGATTATGATCGTGACCAAAATGTATTAAGTAATTTTTATGATAATAATAACATACTTTTCAATGATTCTGAGTTTAATACCATTGCAAATCAAGAAACAGATATTATCACAGGGAAAATAGACTATGTTTTACCAATTAATGAAAATTCTAATTTTGATGCTGGTATTAAATACTCTAATATAAAAACGAATAGTGATATTACTCGATTAGATATTATTGGTGGTACAGAAGTTTTAAATGTAGAAAATACGAATAGTTTTAATTATGATGAAAAAGTATTTTCGGGTTATGCAGATTATAGTGCAACTTGGAATAAGTGGAATTTAAACTTAGGCTTAAGGGTAGAACAAACAAATATTGAAGGCAAATCTTTAACACTGAGTGAAACAAATACACAAGATTATTTTAATTGGTTTCCAAATACTAGCTTATCATACCAATTAACAGAAGATGTAATTATTGATGCAAATTACAAACGTAGTATTACCAGACCCAGTTATAAAGATTTAAACCCATTTACCTTTTTTATAAATGAGAATACGATTGTTTTAGGTAATCCAAATTTAACACCTTCATTCGTGGATCACTTTAAAGTTGGTGTTAACTTTTTAGACTATTTTACTGTAGAATGGTATTATATGAATACGGATGACGCAATTGAAGAATTTCCAAGACAAGACAACGATACAAATATTATTGCTTATACACCAACTAATATTGATAAAACGTTAGAGACGGGATTAGATTTAATTTTTTCTTATTATCCATCTGATAAGTGGGGAGTTTATGCTGTTTCTTCAACGTATTACGTCAAAGAGCAATTAAATTTTGGTACTGATAATGTAGAGCAAGATCAATGGTCTCAAGTATTTATTTTAGCACCAAATTTATCTCTACTTAAAGATAATAGTTTAAATATTAATTTATCGATGTTCTATTCCTATAGAAATCTTCAACATTTAACTACGGTTAAAGGGCAATTATTTTCTACATTAAGCGTCTCCAAATCTATATTAAAGAAAAAAGGAACCTTATCTCTTTCTATTGAAGATCTGTTTAATAAGCAATATACTTATACAAAAACACAATATTTAAATCAAAACAACACTGGTTTCGTAAATAGTGATAATCGATTTATTAAGTTGGGTTTTAGTTACAAGTTTGGTAACACTAAACTGAGCACTAATGAGCATACCACTGATGCAGAAGAGCGAGACAGACTTAAAGATTTAAATTAATTTGAATTCTGCTATAAGCAAATTAGTATTTCTCGTACTACTATTATTTCAATTGTAAAAAAGAGCTACGTACTTTCTTTTGTTAGATAACACGGTAATTTTTTCGATTCATATCCATTAAATATAAGTTGAAAGGAAAACCACGTTTGGATTAAATACTAGAAGAAAACATTATCGTATGACCATAAGAGTGAAAACTGACTTTAATTTGAGTGATGTAATTAATTTATACCCCTAAAATTTCAGCATCAACTCTAAACTTTGTGTCTATTACAATGTTGTGAGTTTCGTTAATGGTTTCATCTGTAGTTGTTCTCACTTTTAGGTTAAAACTATCCTCTTTAATGTATTCTTTTAACTCTTGGTCTAAAATATTTAATTCTAAAACATTAGAATTGGTGTTTTCTAAATCAACACCATTTGCAATTTCTATTTCTTCAAGACCTTCTGCGTTAATATAAATGTATATTTCTTTTAGAAAATTGAAATCACCATCTTCTGGGGCTTCAATAGTCATTGTCATCATTGTTAATTTAATACTTTCTATTAAATCTTTGTTTGTATTGTTGCTTTCAAAAGAAGACTCAGAGCCCGTGGTAACATCAGGAGTATCTAAACTAATAGGGATATTAACTAAGGTTGTTGGCGGAATTGAAAAACTACTTTGATAATCTAAATCAAATTTGGTTAATTCATCTATAGCATCACAACTTATAAGTAAGCCAAATACTATAAAAGCAGAAAATAATATCTTTTTCATTTTTAATGTTTTTAGCTAAATATACATATTAAAATAGAATTGATTTTTTACATAGTTTGTAAAACAGATTAACAAAGAGTAATAAAAGCCTTAATTTTGCATTAAAATAGATACTCTTGGTAAAAATAGGCGACATAGAATTACCGGACTTTCCATTGCTTTTGGCACCTATGGAGGACGTTAGCGATCCACCATTTAGAGCACTTTGCAAAGAGCAAGGCGCAGATGTGGTGTATACAGAGTTTGTAAGTAGTGAAGGTCTTATTCGTAATGCGGCAAAAAGCGTTATGAAATTAGATATTTATGAAAAAGAACGTCCTGTTGGGATTCAGATTTTTGGAGCCAATATGGAAAGTATGCTGCAAACCATTGATATTGTTGAAAAATCGAATCCAGATATTATAGACATCAATTTTGGTTGTCCGGTTAAAAAAGTAGTATCAAAAGGAGCAGGAGCAGGTATTTTAAAAGATATCTGTTTAATGGAACAGTTGACTGCAGAAATGGTAAAGCGTACTAATTTACCTGTCACTGTAAAAACCAGACTAGGTTGGGATCATGATTCTATTAAAATAGTTGAGGTTGCAGAACGTTTGCAAGATGTAGGTTGTAAAGCAATTTCTATTCATGGTAGAACTAGGGCTCAAATGTATAAAGGTGAAGCTGATTGGAAACCGATTGCTGAGGTGAAGAATAACCCTCGTATGCATATTCCTGTATTTGGAAATGGAGATGTAGATACACCAGAAAAAGCGATGCTAATGCGAGATTCTTACGGGTTAGATGGCGCTATGATTGGTAGAGCATCTATAGGAAATCCATGGTTTTTTAAGCAAGTTAAGCACTTTTTTGAAACAGGTGAACACCTAGCACCTATTTCGTTAGCAGAACGTGTAGAGGCCGCTAGAAGACATCTTCAAATGGCGATTGATTGGAAAGGTGAAACATTAGGTGTTTTTGAAACTAGAAGACATTATACCAACTATTTTAAAGGAATTCCACACTTTAAGGAATACCGAATGAAAATGGTAACTAGTGATGATTCTAAAGACGTTTTTGCTGCTTTTGATGAGGTTTTAAAGCAGTTTTCTGATTATAAATTCACTTTATAAATTCTTCATATTTAACTAAAATGCAATTGTTGATTTGCGCTTACTTTTATTTATTTTAAAAAGTATAGTACGCTAAATTTATTTAAAAAAATGGGCGCTATTTGATTAAAACCAAATAGCGCCCAAATAAGTTTATAAAAGAATAAGTTCCCTAATTTTTAATAAACTTGTATAAGTTTTTATCAATTAAAAGCATGTAAACGCCTTTTTTTAGATGACTTACATCTATACTATTATTTCCTATACTTAGTGTCAATGTTTTAATTTTTTGACCTAAAACAGAATAGATATCAATTTGCGAAACAGCATTAATATTGTTTATATTTAAAATACCAGAAGCAGGATTAGGATAAATTACAAAGTTGCTTAATTCGTTATCTGGATCAATAGATAAGGTACTTGCTACAACTTCAAGAACTATATTGTCTGTGTTATAAGTAATAGAGAACTCTTTATCAGTGCCTAGATCAGGATATTCAATATCGCTAAAAGTACCCGTTATAGCGTTGGCTTGTAAAATGGTGTAAGTTGTTCCTATTGCTGGGTCGTAATCTTCTAATAAAGTAACCTCTAATTCACCACCAATAGTTGCTGTTTCATTTACGTTTACTAAGTCAACTTCAGTAATACTTTTAATTTCTGTTGTTAAAGTAGCACTACTAGTTAAGCTTAAGTTAGCATCAAAATTATAAGTTCCAATACTATTACTATTGCTTCCTGGTATTAAATTTTTGGTGTTTACAAAATCTGAAGTATGTATATTATTATTCCCGTATAAACTACTGTTATTTATATAAGTCCCTGTGTTATTTAGAGTTCCATCGTTATAAAATAAAATACTAGTCATTGAAGTTTCATTGTTTAAAACTCCATCAGGATAAATATATGAAAAAGAATTAAGTGTTAGGGTTTCTTTATTTGTGTACTGTCCATATATTCTTAAAAATGAACTAGATAGGTGCGTTCCATTGTTTGTTGCTGTTCCATTAATTGTTAATGTGGATCTATTGTTTAGGTAACCATTAATTACAAGTTCGCCATTAATAGTAAGAGTAGAGCTTGTTTCTAACTCACCATTAATAGTTAGTTTTCCGTTAATAGTTCCGTATAGAATAGAGACCTCACTATCAGTAGATATTATAGCTTCATCGGTCTCACTTATTATTATGCCAGGGTAATTTGGTGACCAATTGGTTTCTTCTGTCCAGTCCCCTATGCCCGTATAGGTATAAATTGTCTGCGCAGAAAGAGATTTAGAGAAAATTAAAATAGTTAAAAGTAATAGTTGTTTCATGCGTCTGATTTTTAAAATTTGGGAATGGGCGCTATTTGATTAAAACCAAATAGCGCCCAAATAAGTTTATAAAAGAATAAGTTCTCTAATTTTTAATAAGCTTGTATAAGTTTTTATCAATTAAAAGCATGTAAACGCCTTTTTTTAGATGACTTATATCTATACTATTATTTCCTATACTTAATGTCAATGTTTTAATTTTTTGACCTAAAACAGAATAGATAGCAATTTGCGAAATAGTATTAGTGTTGTTTATATTTAAAATACCCGAAGTAGGATTAGGGTAAATACTTACACTGCTTAATTCGTTGTCTGAATCAATAGATAATGTGCTATCTACAACTTCAAGAACTATATTGTCTGTGTTATAAGTAATAGAGAACTCTTTATCAGTACCCAAATCAGGATATTCAATATCGCTAAAAGTACCCGTTATAGCGTTGGCTTGTAAAATGGTGTAAGTTGTTCCTATTGCTGGGTCGTAATCTTCTAACAAAGTAACCTCTAATTTACCACCGATAGTTGCTGTTTCATTTACGTTTACTAAGTCAACTTCAGTGGCACTTTCAATTTCTGTTATTAAGATAGAATTATCAGCTAAACTTAAGTTAGCATCAAAATTATAAGTTCCAATAATGTAACTGTTACCCCCAGGTATTAAATTATGAGTGTTTGTAAAATCTGAAATGTGTATATTATTATCTCCAAATAAATTAAGATTATTTGTATATGTCCCTGTGTTATTTAATGTTCCATTATTATATAAATTAAAACTAGTAAGAGCCCCTTCATTATTTAAAACACCATCTGGATAGATATTAGAGATCGATGAGAGTGTCAGAGTACCTTTATTTGTATAAACACCATATATCTTAATAACAGAGTTAGATAGATGTATTCCATTGTTTATGCAAGTGTTATTAATTGTTAATGTAGTTCTGCTATATAAATAACCATTAATTATAAGTTCTCCATTGATAGTCAGAAAATGTTGTGTTTCTAGATTTCCATCAATTGTTAGTTTTCCATTAATAGATGCAGACATTACGACTACCTCGCTATCAGTAGATATTATAACTTCATCATTTTCATTTATTGTTGTACCAGGATAACTAGGTGACCAATTAGTTTCTTCTGTCCAGTCCCCTATGCCCGTATAGGTATAAATTGTCTGCGCAGAAAGAGATTTAGAGAAAATTAAAATAGTTAAAAGTAATAGTTGTTTCATGTGTCTGATTTTTAAAATTTGGGAATTTCTTAATTAAAAATAAGCATATTTATAACGCTATGAAATATTTTTTTAGCTTTTTATTAAACCTTGGGTAATTCTCTGAGAAGCAATTTTAGAGGCTATAATGCCTAAAGCAAAAATCGTTGCCAAAACAATAAGGACATTGAAGAAGTTAATACCAACAGGGTAAGGTAAGTCTGGGGTTAACATTACCAATTCAAAAGATAATTGTAATACTACAACGAGCAATCCAATACTTACACCAATCAGTCCACTAACAACAGTCATCAAACTTCCTTGTAGAAAGAAAATAGACTTAATCGTTTTGGTTTCTGTACCTAAATTAAATAAGGTGTTAAGTGATTTTTTCTTATCAAGAATCATCATAATAATAGCACCAATAACATTAAAAAGGGCAATGATAATTACTAAAGTAAATATGAGATAAACAGCAAGGTTTTCAGTATTCAGCATTTTGAATAAGGCATCGTTTAATTGTGCTCTGTTTTTAATTGCTATTTTATTTCCAAAGGTAGCTTTGAGCTGTGCTCTTATTGCATCTTCTTTAGCATCAGGCTTTAGTTTAATTTCAATAGCGCTGAGTTGGTCATCTTGATAGCTTAGTAATTGCTTAGCAAGCGTAATATCTGAAAAAATGTAGTTATTATTAAGCTTTTCATTAATTTCAAATAAGCCAACATTATTCACATGTACCGAATTGTAATAACCTTTAGCAGAACTCGCTTGGCCTTTACCTGCTTTAGGAACATATAAGGACAACGATTTTCGGAAATCTAAAATACCAAAAGAGAGATTGTTAGAAATTCCCCAACCAGAAACGACCTCATGACTATCTGGTCTAACCCAATTTCCTTTCGTTACCATGGAATCTATGTTAGTAACGTTAAGGTAATTTTTGTCCACTCCTTTTAAGGTGGCAATAAGATTTTTGTTTTCAGATTTTATTATAATCCTTTCTTCAATAATTGTAGAGTAGGCAGCAATACCTTCAATGTTTAAAAGGGAATTGATATCATTTTCTGTCCATTGAAATGATTTACCCTCAGAAGGTAGTACTTTCAAATCAGGATCTACAAATGAAGAAAAATTAAGACTGTAATCTTTTAAGCCCGCAAAGACCGATAACACAATAAATAGTGCTGCTGCTGCAATAATAACGCCACCAGAAGCAATAAACGTCATTATATTTATAGCATTATTACTGCTTTTAGAAAACAGATAACGTTTTGCTATATATAAAGGAAAATTCACTTATTGTTTTTTACGCTTACCTAATAACTCTGGGTTTTCTAACGGATTGTCTTCTCCTTTTAGGGAGCGCTCAATACCATCAATATATTCTAAAGAATCATCGATAAAAAATTCTAATTGAGGCATACGTCTCAATTGGTGACGTGTGCGCTGCGCTAATTCGTGTCTAATAAGTGGTTTATTAGATTTAATTCCTTCTAATAAAGGCTTAGCTTCTTTATTCGGAAAAATACTAAGATATACCTTAGCCACAGAAAGATCTGTAGTAACATTTACTTTACTCACGGAGATAATAACACCTCTTAAACCCCCATCAGAAGCTGCTTTTTGTAAAACCTCTGCTAAATCTTGTTGGAGTATACCCCCTATTTTTTTCTGTCTCTGTGTAAATTCTTCCATAATAATCATTATAACTAATGATTTGCAAAAGTAGAGGTTATTTAAAGATAATCTTATTTTTGAATGTAAATTATTAATACGATTTCTGTTTTAAGCAGAAATTGAAACCTAATTAAGATGAAAAAAATAGAACATATAGGTATTGCGGTAAAAGACATAGATCAGTCAAATGTTCTTTTTGCAGCTTTGTTTGGTGAAGCTCATTATAAAATTGAAGATGTAGAAAGTGAAGGTGTAAAAACCTCATTTTTTAAGTGTGGACCTAATAAAATTGAATTACTGCAGGCAACCACAGAAGACAGTCCGATTGCTAAATTTATAGAGAAAAAAGGGGAGGGCATGCATCATATTGCTTTTGCTGTAGATGATATTGAAGCAGAAATAGAGCGTTTAACAAAAGAAGGGTTTACAATGATTCATAAACAACCAAAACGTGGTGCTGATAATAAATTAATAGCTTTTTTACATCCAAAATCAACCAATGGTGTACTAATTGAACTTTGTCAAGATATAAAGGGATAAAATTTCTTTGTCAGTTTTAAAATATGTAGTAATATTGCACACTGTTTAGTAATAAAGAGATTGACAAATGTCAATGGTCCTATAGCTCAGTTGGTTAGAGCACCTGACTCATAATCAGGTGGTCCATGGTTCGAGTCCATGTGGGACCACAAACAAAAAAAAAGCCTTACAGAGATGTAAGGCTTTTTTTATTTAGACCATAAATCTTTTACGGTAACCTTCCTATTCTTTTCTAGTGAGTTTAGTATCAGTTCTATATTGAAAATGATATGTGTTTTATCAATTCCTTTAAGGTTTTATAGATGTCTTTTTTTGAATGCAGTTAGCTGTAACAGATACAATAAGTTTGTGAAATGTATTCTTATCGTAGATTACAGTTGGTGATTTGGTATTGGATTACTTGAAAGTATCTTCTGTTTCTTTCGTCTATTTAAATATTAACGTGTAATCAAAAAACTTATTGTTTTTAAAATAACATAGTATCGAGACACTTTCATGATACTTTACGATTAGATTGCTCACAAAATATATTAAAATGGTTCAAATTTTAGTTGTTGAAGACGATGTGCATATCGCAGAATTGGTCACTATAAACCTTGAAGACGATCAAACCGCTTTAAAAAGTTGTTATAATGGTAACGAAGGTTTTATTGAAGCTTCTACAAACGCATACGATCTTATTATTTTAGATTTAATGTTACCTGGTAAAAAGGGTTTAGATATTTGCAGAGAGCTAAGAGCATCTAATATTAACACTCCTATTCTCATGCTTACCAGTAAAAGTGATGAAATCGATAAGATTTTAGGACTAGAAACAGGAGCAGATGATTATATCACCAAACCATTTAGCATTCGTGAATTACAAGCGCGTGTAAAAGCGATCATTAGACGCCAAGTTTTAGATACTAAAATTGCTACTTCAGAAGAAGATTTACCTATTTTAATGCGTAAAAACCTTGTTATAAATCAGGAAATGCGTAAAGTAGAACTAGAAGGAGAGCGTCTTAATCTTACTCCAAAAGAATTTGAATTACTTTGTTTATTAGCCAATAATGTGGGTAAGACCTATAGTCGTGCGCAATTGTTGCATCGTATTTGGGGTTATGAATTCGAAGGTTATGAACATACGGTTAATTCTCATATTAACCGTTTACGAGCAAAAATAGAACAAGATCCTGGCAACCCAGAATATATCATTACCACTTGGGGAGTTGGGTACCGATTTTCTGAATCCTAATACATTATGAAAACAAAAAACACCTTATTTTACAAAATTGCTGGTATACTCATCTCATTATTTGTCGTACTTGCCTTTTTAATTACAAGAACATCCACGCAACTTTCAGAAGAATATCATGACGAAATCACACAAGGCTTAAATAAAAATGTGGCAGGATATATCGTTGAAGAAATTCAAGGACTGTACGATGGCGACTCGGTAGTCGGTTCTAAAATGAGCAGTCTAATGCATCATGTTATGGCTACAAATCCGGCAACTGAAGTTTATTTATTAGACTTAGATGGTAACATTCTTAAGCATGTCGCCATGAACAAAGAGGTGAAAGCCACAAGCATTGATTTAAAACCGATAACAGAATTTATTGCCCAAGATGGCGAGGTGTTTATAAAAGGGGATGACCCAAAATTACCGGGAACTAAAAAAATATTTTCAGCAGCTCCCTATTTGTATAATAACGAAAAAGTGGGTTACATTTATACCATTGTAGGTGGTAATGACTACGACTCCCTGATTAAAAAACACGAAGCCAGTTATATTCGTAAATTAAGTATGCGTAATATCTTATATGCGCTATTTGCAGCCCTATTGGTAGCAATACTCTCTATTTATATTATTACAAGAAATTTCAATAAAATTATTGCTGCGTTTACTTCCTTTAAAAATGGTAACCATGATGCTCGCGTAGCTGGTGTTCAGCATGGAGAAATGGGATTGTTGGCTAATACCTATAACGACATGGCCCAAACCATACAAAGTAATATTCAAGATTTACAAAGTGTAGATAACTTACGAAAAGAATTAATCGCGAATATTTCACATGACCTGAGAACACCTATTGCCTCTATTCAAGGTTTTGTGGAAACAATTATGATTAAAGGTGACACTTTAAAGGAAAAGGAAAAAAAGCGTTACATGGAAATTGTGCTTAAAAATTCTGAACGCCTTAAAAAATTGGTTAATGATTTGTTTGAATTAAGTGTTTTAGAAGCCAACCAAAAAGCTGTGCAACCAGAAGCGTTACAAATGGCAGAAATTATTCAAGATATTGCCGATAAATACCGCATCATTGCTAAAGATAAAGGCGTAAGTATTAATACGGTGTATTCTAAAGATTTACCTTTCGTATATGCAGATATCGCCTTAATCGATCGTGCTTTACAAAATATAATTGACAATGCAATTAAACATTGTGAGCAGGGAGATGTAGTAACCTTAGAGCTTTATAGAGTAAATGATCAGGTGATGGTAAAGGTTTCAGATACAGGAAGAGGTATAGAATCTCAAGAGTTACCTTATATTTTTGAACGTTACCGTAAAGGCAAATTTTATTCCGATGCCACAAAAGGTAGCGGACTTGGTTTGGCCATTGTTAAAAAGATTATGGACCTTCATAATTCAACCATAAAAGTAAATAGTATTTTAAATCAGGGTACCGAGTTTTATTTTAACCTGCCAGTGCTTAAAAGAACGGCATCGTTATAAATTTTATATAATAATTTATACTATGGTTATATCGTTGTTATAATTTGGTGATACTCTCGGAGGATATTTGTGGATATATAATCATTAACATATTTACAAATGAAAAATTTTAAATTTATTACACTTTTATCCGTTATTACACTTTTTGCAAGTTGCGATAATGACGACGACAACACTACAGTAGATCCAAGCGAAACAACTAATTTTACAGTAAGTATTGAAAATATTGGTAGCGCCTATAGTTTTATAGATTCTGGATTATTTAATACCCCTGTAGGCGATGCAAACCCTGGCCCAGCAACTCCAGGAAAACGTTACGAGTTTACTGTTAATGCTGGTAGAAGTCAAAAATTATCTTTTGCAACTATGTTAGCCGCAACCAACGATTTATTTTTTGCTCCTGATGGTAATGGAATTGCGTTTTACGATGAGAATGGAGATCCTATTTCGGGAGATGTTACCGATCAAGTCTATTTATGGGATGCCGGAA
This sequence comes from Winogradskyella wichelsiae, assembly GCF_013403925.1. GTDB lineage: Bacteria > Bacteroidota > Bacteroidia > Flavobacteriales > Flavobacteriaceae > Winogradskyella > Winogradskyella wichelsiae. Next base: position 631,225 of record NZ_JABFDJ010000002.1, on the reverse strand, counting down.
CGGAAGTTAATGAAGAGCCTGCTGTTGGTTCTAATACAGTAGGAATGCAGTCTGGTCCTGATACTGGAGAAGTAGAAAACGGAAACGTATTAAAAATTGCAGACGTAACCAATGGCTTTATGTTTGATTTTCCAGAAGTCAACGAAATAATTTCAGTAACCATTACGCATACAGAAGGTACACTGTTTACCGTTTCTATTGAAGACTTAGCTACAGCAAGTTTAGACACTAGTGCAGGGATGTCTGTTGCTCCTTTATCACCTGGTGTTTATGTGGTTCATGGTGGTGCAAATCCTTTATTTACAGAAGGTGAACCTGATTACGGTCAAGGTGTAGAAGCTATTGCTGAAGATGGAAATGCTGCGCCTTTAGGTGACTACACTGCCGAAAATACGGGAGTTACATTCCCATCGTCTCCTGGAATCTTTGTGGTTCACGACGAGAATACGATGCCGTTGTTTACTTCAGGAAGTACAGATTACGACTTAGGTTTGGAAGCTATCGCAGAAGATGGAAACACAGCTGTTTTGGCCGGAAATTTAAGTGGATTAGAAGGCCAAATTTCGGGGGATGTTTTTAATACTCCATTAGGCAGTAGCGGACCAGGACCTTTATTACCAGGAAATACCTACACCTTTAGTTTTACGGCAGAAGCAGGAAATAGCTTGTCATTCGCAAGTATGTTAGCCGCTACCAACGATGTGTTATTTGCTACGGAAGATACAGGAATTGAATTATTCAGTACAGACGGTACACCTTTAAGTGGAGATATTACGAGTATGGTTTACTTATGGGACGCAGGAACCGAAGTTAACGAACAACCTGCCATCGGTCCAAACACAGTGACTAACCAGTTAGAGGCAGACACAGGAATGGCTGAAACAGAACCTGTTCAATTATTATCGAATGTTAACGATGGCTACGATTACCCAAGTGTTAACACTGTTTTAAAAATTACAATTACTGCAAATTAAGATTATAAATTATTTTATATAATCCGCGTTTCACCTAATGGAGAAACGCGGATTTTTTTTGTGACTTAGGATTCTTATATATGGTTCAATGATGTAACGTCGTTTTTATGGGAAAAGTGGTTATAAAAATCTGAAAGCATTATAATTTAAACACCAAGGCTTCTTTCTAAAACATTAAATTGTTGTTTGTTTTAAATACATAAGGGATGCCAAATACATGATATTCAGGTATAAATTAGATAGGATTGCGGCGCTTACTTTTGTAATAACTCAAGTACTTCTCTTTCAGAAGCGAGTTGGCTATCAGGAAATGTTTTAATATCTAATTTTCAAAATCGAAATAATTAACCGCATTATGATAGCAAATATCTTGAATCATTTTTCCAAGAAATTCAATATCATTTGGTACAAGCCCGTTATTGACATCTTCTGCAATTAAATTACATAGAATTCGTCTAAAATACTCATGTCTCGGGAAGGATAAAAAACTACGACTGTCTGTTACCATACCAATAAACCGACTTAATAAGCCCATGTTTGAAAGTGTGTTTAACTGTTTTTCTATACCATCTTTTTGGTCTAAAAACCACCAGCCAGAACCCCATTGCATTTTTCCAGGAATACCTGCTTCGCTATAATTTCCCATCATGGTTGCAAATACTTCGTTTTGAGATGGGTTTAAATTATAAGTAATGGTTTTTGATAATGAATTTTCAGCATCTAATTGATTAAACAATTTAGAGATGGCTTGTGCCTGATTAAAATCATTAATAGAATCTCCGCCAGCATCTAAACCTATTTGGTCTAATAACTGGCTATTATTGTTTCTTAAGGCGCCTAAATGGAATTGTTGCACCCAGCCTTTTGCATGATACATTTTACACAATTCAAATAAGATACAAGAGGCAAATACATTGGCTTCGTCTTTTGAAATAGCGGTATTTGATAGACGTTTTTGAAAGATAGCATCGGCTTCGGTTTTTGTAAAATCAAAAGCATAAATTTGCTCTAATCCATAATCTGAAAGTCGGCAACCTAACGTGTTAAAAAAGTCAACGCGATGTTGAATAGCCTTTAATAATTCTGATAAGTTTGAAATTGAAAATTCAACTTCAGAAGCTAGTTTTTTAATATAATTGACATAATTACTTGCTTCAATTAAAATTAAGTTATCGGATCTAAATGTGGGTAGAACTTTAGTGAAGAATCCTTTTTTTGCAATTATTGTATGATGTTCCAAATTATCTGATGGGTCATCAGTAGTGCAAATGACTTCAACGTTCATTTGCTCTAATAATTGCGCAGGCGTTTTGGTTTCTAAAATGGTATTTGCTTTCTTATAAATAGCTTCTCCGGTTGCCGGTTGCAAAAGATCATCAATATTAAAATAGCGTTTGAGTTCTAAATGCGTCCAATGAAACAGCGGGTTCCTTAATGTATAAGGAACCGTTTCTGCCCATTTTAAAAATTTTTCTTTTTGCGTTGTTTTATTTCCTGTAATAAAAGTTTCCTCAATGCCATTAGCACGCATACCACGCCATTTGTAATGATCACCATTTAACCAAGCTTCTGTAATATTTTTTATAGGTAGATCTTCTGCAATGATTTGTGGTGACAAATGATTGTGATAATCTATAATCGGTAAATCTTTAGCGTACTGATGATATAGTGTTTCTGCGACTTCAGATTGCAGTAAAAAATTAGCCTTTATAAAAGGTGATTTACTAGTCATTTTGAAAAAAATTCTATGTTATAATGAACGTCTAATACCTAATTCTAAACCACGTAATTCTGCCAAGCCACGTAAGCGTCCAATACCAGAATAACCAGGGTTTGTTTTCTTTTTTAAATCATCTAACATTTTGTGTCCATGATCGGGTCTAAATGGCATTCTAAGATCTGTTCGTCCGGCTTCAATACGTTTTTGTTGCTCTTTAATTAAAGCTTTCATCACGGCATACATATCTACATCGCCATTTAAATGATCTGCTTCATGAAAATTACCTTCAGCATCTCTTTTTGTAGCCCGTAAATGAATAAAATGAATACGATCACCAAGACGTTCTACCATTCCTGCTAAATCATTATCAGCTCTTACACCGAAAGAACCTGTACAGAATGTTAGTCCGTTGTTGTGAGAAGGAACCGCTTTGTATAAATCAACAATATCTTGTTCTGTTGAAACCACTCTTGGTAAACCTAAAATTGGAAAAGGTGGATCATCTGGGTGAATACACATTAAGACTCCAGCTTGTTCTGCTGCGGGAATAATTTCGGATAAAAATGAAAATAAATTTGCTTTTAATTCTTCCGGACCAACATTTTTATAAGTGGCTAAAATGGCATTAAATTCTTCTAAAGTATAACCTTCTTCAGCACCAGGTAAACCCGCTATAATATTTCTAACTAAAGTCTTTTGTTCTTCAGCTGTTGAATTTTTTAAAAACGTTGCTGCTTTTTCTTTTTGAACATCAGAATAGTGGTGTTCTGCCCCTGGTCTTTTTAATAAATACAATTCAAAAGCTGCAAAAGCTGCTGCTTCAAAACGTAATGCGGTTGATCCATCAGAAACTTCATAATCTAAATTGGTACGTGTCCAATCTAAAACAGGCATAAAATTATAACATACGGTATCAATGCCACATTCCCCTAAATTCAATAAGGTTTGTTTGTAATTGTCAATATATAACTGATAATCCCCAAACTTTGTTTTAATGTTTTCGTGGATAGGTACCGATTCTACAACAGACCATGTAAGTCCAATATTTTCTATAACTTCTTTTCTTTTGTTGATTTCTTCAACCGTCCAAACTTCTCCATTTGGAATATGATGTAATGCCGAAACAATTCCTGTTGCTCCTGCTTGTTTTATGTCAGATAAAGAAACAGGGTCATTTGGTCCGTACCAACGCCATGTTTGTTCTAAATTTTGTATCATGTTTTTGTTTTTTAAACGCCACTATAGGCTGAAAATCCACCGTCAATTGGCACTACAACTCCTGTTACAAACTTTGCACCTTCACCACATAACCATAATGTTGTGCCTATTAAATCTTCAGGTTCTCCATAACGACCCATTGGTGTTTGGTCAATAATTTGTTGTCCTCTTTGTGTTAAACTTCCGTCTGTATTTGTTAGTAATGTTCTGTTTTGGTCGGTTAAGAAAAAGCCAGGGGCTAATGCATTAACACGGATTCCTACTTTAGAAAAGTGAACAGCTAGCCATTGTGTAAAGTTAGAGACTGCAGCTTTTGCACCACTATAAGCTGGTATTTTTGTTAAGGGTGTAAACGCATTCATAGAAGAAATATTCAATACAGAACAACCTTCTCTACCTACCATATCTGTTGCAAATACTTGTGTAGGAATTAAAGTTCCTAAGAAATTAAGGTTGAATGTAAACTCAATGCCTTTTGGATCTAAATCGAAAAAAGTTTTAAAACCTTCTGTTTTATTTGCTAAATCTTCTAATTCTAAAAAGGGATTAGAAGTTGTTCCTAAAGGGTGATTTCCACCTGCTCCATTTAATAAGATATCAACTTTTCCAAAAATATCATTTACAGTTTTCTTGGCTGCTATTAAAGTGTCTTTCTCCAAAACATTTGCAGTAACTCCAATAGCTGTTCCGCCGTTAGAATTAATTTCATCTGCTACTTTGTCCGCAGCCTCTTTTCTTAAATCTAAAACAGCAATTTTATTTCCTTGTTTTGCAAGTGCTATAGCTAAAGTGCTACATAACACACCGCCTGCTCCTGTTAATACGATTACTTTATTCATAATTAAGTCTTTTCTTTTAATTATTTTTCCGTGTACGCACACACAAATATAACAATCGCTTTTTGTGTGCGCACACAAAATTGTGGTTATTTTTAGTAAATTGCCCTAGTTTATAAGCTATATATTTAATACATAAGTTTGTGTTGTATATATTGAGGTAGATACATTTTAATATGATTACAATTAAGGATATAGCGAAAGCAGCGAATGTTTCTGAAGGAACTGTGGATCGCGTTATACATAACAGAATTGGTGTTTCGAAAAAGACAGAGGCTAAGGTTAAGAAGGTTCTTGAGCGTCATAATTTTAAAGTGAATCCTGTTGCAAGTGCGCTAGCCTTGAAAAAGAAGCATCAAATTTCAGTGCTTATACCTGAGCATGATGATTCTGATTTGTTTTGGAAATCTCCATACTTGGGCGTTCTGAAGGCTGCTGAGGATGTTAAGAATTTTGGTGTTCAGGTAAGTAGTTTTAAGTTTAATCAATCTGATCCCATTTCGTATTTAAAGGCTTTTAAAGCTTTATTAGAAACAAAACCAACGGCTGTGATTATGGTGCCTAATTTTTCTAATGAAACCAAGCAAATTATAAATCGATTAGAAGCGCTTAATATTCCATATTTATTTTTAAATATTGACATAGAGGGCTTTAATAATATGGGCTATGTAGGGCAAGATTCTTGTACTGCGGGCTATATTGCTGGGAAATTGCTGCATTTTAATAATTTACAACCGTGTGAGTTTTTAATTATTCAATCGAGCCACGATATAACTAAAAACAATGCGATATCTAATAGAGTTAAAGGGTTTAAGGATTATTTTTTTAAAAATGAAATTAATTCAACTCCGAAAACTTTAAAAATTGAAGATATCAATAACGTGCTAGAGACAAAGGAAATCATTAATTTATATTTACAAACACATCCTGAAATTAAAGGAGTATTTGTGCCATCGAGTAGAATTTATAAAGTTGTAGATTGTATTGACAATAATCGGTTACAAGATTTAAAGCTTATAGGATTTGATAATACACCTCAAAATACAGAGTGCTTATTAAATGATTCGGTTTCGTTTTTAATATCTCAAAAACCATTTGATCAAGGCTATAAATCTGTCAGACTTTTAACGGATTATTTAATGCAAAATAAAATGCCAAAGCATAAAATTTACCTTCCTATAGATATTCTCATAAAAGAAAATGTAAAATACAATGGACGTGATGAGTTTATATCTGATAAGAATAATACTGTTAAATAACTTTTATTCTACAGGATTAGATGGATATTTTTGTAACAATGACATAGATTAAACGACCAATTCTATAAAATAAATAATATTTGAGCCTTACAACAAACTCCATAACACTAGAAGATAAGAGAATTTTATTAGATGCGAAGTCTACGATGCAGAATTTAGGCTGGGCTATACGTAATATTAATAAAATAGGTAATACCGTTGAAACTGGAATTAGTTACGTACCAGAAAAAGTATTAATTAAAGTACAGAAAATCACAGAAAAAGTTTTGCTAAAAGTTATTAAGGCTAATTTATTGACGATAAAAAAGAATCAAACCTTTAAGAAGCCTTCAAAAAACACGTACAAAAGTATTGTTACAGGAACAGGTGCTTTAAGTGGTTTTTTTGGGTCGTCTACAGGTTTAGGGACTGCTATTTTTGCTTCAGAAGTAACGTTAACTACTAAATTTTTAATGCGAACAATTATGGATATAGCTCGCAGTGAAGGTGAGGATATTTATACACTGGAAGGTCAAATGGCATGTTTGCAAGTTTTTGCTCTTGGTGGAGATGCTGTAGATGATGATGGAATGGAAACGAGCTATTACACAACACGTATGGCATTAAATTCAGCCTTAAACAATTTGTCATCAGCGAGTATAAAAATGAGCTTAGATAGTTTAGTAAAAGGGGCAAGTACTTTGGGATCTAATGCAATTGGTAATTTTTTATCTAAAATTGCTACGAGATTAAGTCTATTAATTAGTGAGAAATTTTTAGCACAAGTCGTACCTGTTGTTGGTGCAATTGGAGGTGGAGGATTAAATTATGTTTTTGTAGATCATTTTCAGAAAATGGCAACGGCTCATTTTGTTATAAAACGTTTAGAGCGAAAATATGGAGAAGCTGAGGTCAAATTAGCTTATGACAACTTAAATATTACGTGAGTCCTTGGTGCAAATTATAATCTAGAAGCACATAGTTAATTATTATACACGAACTCTTTTTATTATTGTAGTGAAGAGAATGGGAGACATACTGATGTTTTGATTTGAACGTTTAAGTGTCTAGGTTAAGAAGTCTTAATATTATTATTAGGTTAAATACAAATATAGAAGTCATCATTTTCTCTTATTTAACGCACTTTTTAACGTTTAATCGGCGAAATTTGTATTTCGTAGATGTTCTAAATAGCGTTAAATTTTGTTTAGTCGTTTTTTTTTATACTTTTACGCCATATTTAATATAGAATGCAGAAGAAAAACATACTTGCCTCAACCTTTATTTTTTTTGTAGGTTTTATAGCGTTAGCTCAAGGTGTGGATGTGCCTCCTCCGGCTCCACCACCACCACCAGGTCTTCCTATAGATGGTGGTATTGTACTTTTGTTTTCATTAGCCTTAGGTTATGGTATTTATAAGTCTTTAAAAACACCTAAACGACCAGTCTAATTTCTTAAATCATTTAATCGCTTTACATATTTTCCAATCACGTCAAATTCTAAATTTATAGTATCTCCAATTGCGAGATTTTTAAATGTGGTATGTTCGTACGTGTACGGTATAATAGCGACGGAAAAACGATTTAGCATAGAGTTAACAACTGTTAAGCTCACACCATTTACAGTTATAGAACCCTTTTCAATTGTAATATTATTTAAGTTTTTATCATATTCAAAGGTAAAAACCCAGCTGCCATTTTTTTCTAAAACCTCTATACATTTGGCTGTTTGGTCTACATGCCCTTGTACAATATGGCCATCTAATCGATCCCCTAACTTCATGGCGCGTTCAATATTTACTGAATCGTTTACATTTAATAAACCTAAATTAGTTTTGTCTAAAGTTTCTTGAATAGCTGTAACGGTATAAGTGCTTTCCTTTATTCCAACAACAGTTAAACATACCCCATTATGTGCAACACTCTGATCAATTTTTAATTCATTTGTTATAGCGGTATGCATTGTAATATGAAGATTTCCGCCTTCTTTTTCTAATTTTTCAATTTTCCCTAGATCTTCTATAATACCTGTGAACATAATTTGTACTTTATTTAGTTAAATTTGCAGTTACAAAGTTAAAGACAAAAAATGAAAAAAGACGAAAAGATAGTTGTAGGGATTTCAATTGGTGATCTCAATGGTATTGGTGCAGAAATAGTCATTAAAACATATGAAGACCCGAGGTCTTTAGAATTAAATACACCTGTGATTTTTGCTTCAACTAAGACTATGCAGTTTTTTAAGACTCATTTTAATAGTAAAATTAATTTTTTCAGTATTGATTCGCCAGAAAAAATAGTTCACGGTAAGGTGAATGTGGTTAATGTTTGGAATGAACCTGTGAAAATTCAATTTGGCACAGAAGATAAAAAAATAGGTGAATATGCCATAAAATCGCTTGAAGCTGCAACGAATGCTCTAAAGGAAGGAACGATAGATGTATTGGTAACTGCACCTATTAATAAGCACAATATTCAATCAGAAACATTTAATTTTCCTGGTCACACAGATTATTTAGCCAAAGCTTTAAATGGAAAAAGTTTAATGTTTATGGTCTCAGATGAATTAAGAGTCGGACTTTTAACCGATCATGTTCCTTTAAAAGACGCTAGTGAAACCATAACAGAAGATCTTATAAAGGAAAAAATAGGAACAGTAACGAAATCACTTAAACAAGACTTCGGAATTAGAAAACCAAAAATTGCCGTATTAGCCATTAATCCTCATGCAGGAGATAATGGAGTCATTGGTAATGAGGATGATGTTGTTTTAAAGCCTGCTTTAGAAAAAATCAAGAAAGATGGTAGTCTTGTTTACGGACCTTACTCAGCAGACAGTTTTTTTGGATCTAACACTTATCGTAATTTTGATGCCATTATAGCATCGTATCACGATCAAGGTTTAATACCTTTCAAAACTATTGCCTTTGGCAAAGGAGTTAATTATACTGCAGGCTTAGATAAAGTAAGAACCTCTCCAGATCACGGTACAGCTTATGAAATTGCAGGAAAAGGCATCGCCGACGAAAGCTCTATGAAATTGGCTATTGTCACAGCAGTAGAGATCTTTAGAAAAAGAGAAGAGTACAATATTTATAATGAAAACCCGTTAAAAAGACTATCTAGATAGTTATAAACAAAATTTGTTGATATCTAGGCTTTAAGTTAATAAAAATTTATATATTTGCACGCTCAAATTGAATGTGATAATGAAGGCATTAAAATCTTATACTATCCCTTTTGTAGGATTAAAAATAGGAGAGCACCATTTTGATTATCAAATTGATAACACGTTCTTTGAGCATTTTGAATATGATGAATTTAACGCAGTAGACGTAGTAATTGATCTCAAATTTGACAAGAAATCAACTTTTTTTGAGTTGTATTTTTCGGCAAAAGGGTCAATAAATCTAAATTGTGATATTACGAATGAACCATATGATCAAGCTATTAACGATAATTTTAAATTAGTCGTAAAGTTTGGTGATGAGTACAATGATGAGAATGAAGACATTCTAATTGTTGCACATGGTGAGTATGAAATTAATATAGCTCAATATATATATGAGTTAATTATTTTAGCGGTTCCTATAAAAAGAGTCCATCCAGGTATAGAAGACGGTACATTACAGTCCGATATACTTTCAAAATTAGAAGAATTGAGTCCAAGTGAGGATCAAAAAGCAAAATCATCAGAGGATATTGATCCTCGTTGGGATAATTTAAAAAAACTATTAACGGATAAATAACATTTAAAATGGCACATCCAAAGCGTAAAATTTCGAAAACAAGAAGAGATAAAAGAAGAACACATTACAAAGCTTCTGTACCTCAAATAGCAACTTGCCCAACAACTGGTGAGCCACATTTATACCATAGAGCTCATTGGCATGATGGTAAATTATATTACAGAGGTCAAGTTCTTATTGACAACTCTGTTGAAGAAGAAAATGTAGCATAAGTACTATGCATGCATACAAGAAAACGCTCCTTTGTGAGCGTTTTTTTTGTTATTATTTTTTCAATACAGCAAAAACCATTTACTTTGCGTTCCTATTTACGTTTGTCAAATTTGTCAAAACCAAGGAAAGTTGAATAAACCGTACCTGATTTTGTCAATTTTTCATACTTTTAATTAATCTAAAAGCTAATAATGAGTAAAATCACAGCGGCAATTACAGCTGTCGGAGGCTATGTTCCTGAGTATGTTTTAACTAACAAAATACTAGAAACAATGGTTGAGACCAATGACGAATGGATTACCTCGAGGACAGGTATAAAGGAGCGAAGAATTCTAAAAGAAGAAGGAAAAGGAACATCATTCCTAGCCATAAAAGCAGCTGAAGATCTTATTCAGAAAAAAGGCTTAGATCCAAAGGAGATCGAATTGGTGATTGTCTGTACAGCATCACCAGACATGAAAGCCGCTTCAACAGCTGCCTATACAGCCACACAAATTGGAGCCGTAAATGCATTTTCTTTCGATTTAGAAGCAGCATGTTCTAGTTTCCTATTCGGAATGTCTACTGCAGCAGCTTACATAGAAGCTGGTCGTTATAAAAAAATTCTTTTAATAGGAGCAGATAAAAACTCTTCATTTATTAATTATAAAGACAGAGCAACTTGCATCATATTTGGTGATGGAGCTGGAGCTGTACTTTTTGAACCAAATGAAGAAGGTTTAGGATTACAAGATGAGTTATTAAGAAGTGATGGAGAAGGAAGAGACTTTTTACAAGCTACTTATGGTGGATCTTCTTACCCTATAACTAAAGAAACTTTCGACGAAGGAAAACATTATGTATTCCAAGACGGGAAAACCGTATTTAAAAATGCGGTATTTAATATGGCAGATGTAGCTGAAAAGATTATGAAAAGAAATAGTCTAACTAACGATGACATTTCTTGGCTTGCAGCACACCAAGCTAATAAGCGCATTATAGATGCTACAGCTAACAGAATAAATCTAGACGCAGACAAAGTTCTGATGAATATAGAGAAGTACGGTAACACTACTTCTGCAACATTACCTTTATTACTATTTGATTTCGAGTCACAACTTAAAAAAGGTGACAAAATAATATTTGCTGCCTTTGGTGGTGGATTTACTTGGGGTTCAATTTATTTTAAATGGGCCTATAACTCCTAACGAAAAACTAACTAACAAAATATCTTAATATTATGGATATAAAAGAAATTCAAAACTTAATAAAATTTGTAGCTAAATCTGGTGCAAGTGAAGTTAAGTTAGAAATGGACGATATTAAAATTACTATTAGAACAGGTTCTGAAAACGAGACTACAATAGTACAACAAGTCCCAATGCATACAGCAGCTATGCCACAGCAACAAATGCCAATGCAAACTGCGGTACCAACAGCAGAAGCGGCGCCTGTAGCAGCATCGACTGAAGATTCAAAATATATTACTATAAAATCACCAATTATTGGTACGTTTTATCGTAAGCCATCTCCAGACAAACCTGTCTTTGTTGAAGTAGGTACGGATATAAAAGAAGGTGATGTACTTTGTGTTATTGAGGCAATGAAGTTGTTCAATGAGATTGAATCAGAAATTTCTGGTAAAATTGTGAAAGTATTAGTAGATGACTCTTCACCTGTAGAATTTGATCAACCATTATTTTTAGTTGATCCTTCATAACCAAATTTAAAATTCCAAAACAAGATTCCTTTAAACTAGGGATTTGGAATTTGAAATTTTAAATATTAGAAAGTTATGTTTAAAAAAATATTAATTGCCAATAGAGGTGAGATAGCACTAAGAGTTATCAGAACCTGTAAAGAAATGGGCATTAAAACTGTGGCAGTATACTCTACTGTAGATGCAGATAGTTTGCCTGTTAAGTTTGCAGACGAAGCCGTTTGTATAGGACCGCCACCTAGTAGTGAGTCTTATCTTAAGATGTCTAATATTATTGCAGCAGCAGAAATTACAAATGCAGATGCCATTCACCCAGGTTATGGTTTTTTGTCTGAAAATGCTAAATTTTCAAAAATTTGTGAAGAGCATGGTATAAAATTCATCGGTGCATCAGAAGAGATGATTAACCGAATGGGAGATAAAGCCAATGCTAAAGCTACAATGAAAGCTGCTGGTGTACCATGTGTACCAGGTAGTGAAGGAATCATTGAAACTTTTGAAGAATGTGTAAAAGTAGCTAAACAGACAGGTTACCCTGTAATGCTTAAAGCTTCTGCAGGTGGTGGTGGAAAAGGTATGCGTGCCGTTTGGAAACCAGAAGATCTAGAGAATGCTTGGGAATCCGCACGTTCAGAATCTAAAGCTGCTTTCGGAAATGATGATATGTATATGGAGAAGCTTATTGAAGAGCCTCGCCACATAGAAATACAAATTGTTGGTGATGCTAACGGTAAAGCATGTCACTTATCAGAACGAGATTGTTCTATTCAGAGACGTCACCAAAAACTAACAGAAGAAGTGCCTTCTCCATTTATGACTGATAAATTGAGAAATAAAATGGGTAAAGCTGCTGTTAAAGCTGCAGAGTTTATTAAGTATGAAGGTGCAGGAACAGTTGAATTTTTAGTAGATAAACATAGAAACTTCTACTTCATGGAAATGAATACACGTATTCAGGTAGAGCATCCAATAACAGAACAAGTTATTGATTTTGATCTTATCCGTGAGCAAATATTAGTAGCAGCAGGTGTGCCAATTTCTGGTAAAAACTATACGCCAAACTTGCACTCTATAGAATGTAGAATTAATGCTGAAGATCCATTTAATGATTTTAGACCTTCACCAGGAAGGATAACTACATTACATGCACCAGGCGGACATGGAGTGCGTTTAGATACTCATGTTTATGCAGGTTATACTATTCCACCTAATTATGATTCTATGATTGCAAAGTTGATAACAACAGCTCAAACAAGAGAAGAGGCTATCAATAAAATGAAGCGTGCATTAGACGAGTTTGTAATAGAGGGGATTAAAACAACAATACCTTTCCACAGGCAACTGATGGATCATCCAGATTACTTAGCGGGTAATTACACCACCAAGTTTATGGAAGACTTTGTATTAGAAAAAGAGATTGAAGAATAAATTAAAACCCAAACGTAAAAGTTTGGGTTTTTTTGTTTTAAAAGGTATTAGGAATACGTGGGATTTATGGGTAAGTGAACATTTTAATATAATTAACGTAACTTTATGAACTATTAAAAAATAATATATGCTTAAAAACTACGCTTTAAAAATTAGCACTGTTATCATTGTGCTTATTTCAATATCCGCTCAAGGTCAAAATTCAACTCAATTATGGACGAGTGTAAATGCTGAAAAAGCAAAACAGTCTCAACAGGTCGTAAGGAAAATAGAACTTCAGAAAGAAAAATTTTTTCATCTAAATCTTGAAAATCTAAGAAATACATTAGCTCAGGTAGGAAATAGAGAGAATATCGGTAATACAATTATTTCTTTTCCAAACTCAGAAGGTAAGCTTAGTAAATTTAAAGTGTTTGAAGCTTCCGTTATGGAGTCAGAGCTTCAGGCTAAGTATCCTGATATGCGAAGCTACGCTGGTCAAGGTGTAGATAACCCAACAGAGATTATTAGGTTTAGTATAACTTCAAAAGGATTTCATGCTATGTTTTTGGGAACATCTAATGGCACACAATTCATTGATCCATTTACTAAAGTAGGAGATATCTATACGGTTTATTCTAAAAAGGATTTGATGGAAAAAAATTCTGAATTTGAATGTGGGGTTATAGACAATGATTCACTTTTAGATACAACTAGTTTTGAGACACCGTCAGCAAGAAACGCTAACGATGGTACTCTAAGAAATTACCGTATAGCTGTTGCTTGTACTGGCGAATATACGCAGTTTCATGGTGGTACAGTGGCAGATGCTATGGCTGCAATTGTTGTAACATTAACTAGAGTTAATAGTGTTTTTGAGCGCGACTTATCAATTACTTTAACCTTGATTGATAATAATGAAGCGATAATATACACAGACGGTGATACAGATGATTTTAATAATGACAATGAGAGTATCTTAATAGGTCAAAGTCAATCTATTATTAATGCTGCTATCACATCTGGGGGTTATGATATAGGGCATACGTTTAGTACTGGAGCAGGTGGATTAGCGAGTCTTGGAGTAACGTGTAATAATAATTTTAAAGCAAGAGGGGTTACTGGAATTTCTCAACCTGTAGGTGATGCTTTTGATATCGATTTTGTTGCACATGAATTAGGACATCAATTTGGTGCGCCTCATACTTTTAATGGAACCATTGGTAGTTGTTCCGGAGGAAACCGCTCTGGAGCAAATGCCTATGAGCCAGGTAGTGGTTCAACAATTATGGCTTATGCAGGTATTTGTGGATCTGATAATGTACAAAATAATAGTGATGCTTATTTTCACCAAGGTAGTATTAATCGAATTTGGTCTCATGTTACTAGTACAGGTTCTTGTCCTGTAAATAGAACATCTACAGGTAATACAGAGCCAGTTGCAAATGCAGGAGCCAACTATACAATACCTCAAGGAACACCTTATAAGTTAGATGGAAGTAATTCTACTGATGTAGATGGTACAGAGACTCTAACTTATACTTGGGAACAATACGATTTGGGTTCAGCCGGCTTACCAACAGAAACAATTACTACAGGACCTTTAGTTAGATCTTTTGAAGGTACTGAAAACTCAACAAGATATGTGCCACAACTTTCGGATGTATTAACTAATGGAGGTACTTCTACAACATGGGAGAAATTATCTAGCGTAAATAGAAGTATCGATTTTATGTTAACCGTTAGGGATAATGACGCTAGAGGAGGCCAGACCGACTCAGATGAAATGACTATTACTAATGTTGCTGCAGCCGGTCCGTTTATAGTTACGTCTCAAAATACATCTGGTCAGACCTGGAGTGTAGGTAGTACGCAAACAGTAACATGGGATGTTGCTGGTACGACAGCAAACGGTGTAAATGAAGCTAATGTTAATATTTTATTAGCAACAGATGGAGAAAACTTTGATACCATTTTGGCTTCTAATGTAGCAAATAATGGTTCTTACGATATTGTAGTACCTAACGTTTCTTCTGTTAATTGCAGAATTATGGTAGAAGCAGCAAATGGAATATTTTTTAATTTAAATACTGAAAACATTTCAATTGGAGCAAGTTTAGATTGTACAACTTATAGTGCAAACAATGTTAATGAAGCTATTGCAGATGGTACAGGTACAACATCTGGTGTAAACGGAGTACCTTTAGAAAACGTAATCAACGTTCCTGATAACTTCACAATAGAATCACTTAAGCTTAACGTAGATATCGATCATACTTACGTAGGTGATTTATTAGTAAGACTAATACATCCAAACGGTACTACAGAGGTTGATGTATGGATTGGAAACTGTAGCAGTTCAGACAATATTAATATTCAGTTTGACGATGAAGCAGCTGATATAGACTGTGATTTTACAGGAGTAGGAAATGCATATAGCCCGTCTGAGCCATTATCTGAGTTTAGTGGTTTAAACTCCCAAGGAGATTGGAGCATCTTAATAGCCGATTTCTTTTCAGGAGATACAGGGGTGTTAAATAGTTGGTCAGTAGAATTTTGTAATACAACAAATTTATCTTTACAAGATAATGAGTTAGAAGCTTTAAGTATTTATCCTAATCCAAATAATGGCGAATTTAATATCAAGTTTAATCCTAGGTCTAGTGAAAATATTGCTATTGATGTCTATGATATAAGAGGTCGTTCTATTTACAATCAGAAATTTAATAATATAGGAAGCTTTAATAAAACTATTCAACTTAACAACGCACAATCGGGTGTCTATTTATTAACTATTATAGATGGTTCACAAAAAGTAACTAAGAAAATTATAGTTGATTAAAAATTAAATTATAGTTGAAAAAGCTCCTAACTTTAGGGGCTTTTTTTATCTTATGAACTTATCATATTGGGAAATAAAAAACTGGTTAACTAACATCGATTATACAATTGTTGGTAGCGGCATTGTAGGCCTTAATTGTGCTTTACAATTAAAACAACGATTTCCAAATTCTAAGATTCTAATTATTGAAAAAGGAATGCTTCCACAAGGGGCGAGTACTAAAAATGCAGGTTTTACATGTTTTGGAAGTTTAAGTGAAATTGTAAACGATTTAAATCATCATTCAGAGGCAGAAGTCTTAGAATTAATTAAAAAACGAATAGAGGGACTTCATTTACTTCGTACAATCTTGGGCGATAATACTATAGATTATCAAAATCTTGGCGGTTATGAATTGTTCTTAGACTCTGATGATGCATTGTACAATTTATGTATTGAGAGACAAGAATATATCAATCAACTTTTACTTCCATTGTTTAAAGCTGAAGTGTTTTCTTTTAAGGAAAACAATTTTGGCTTTAAAAAGATAAAATCTACATATAGTTTTAATTCTTTTGAAGGTCAGATTGATACTGGTAAAATGATGGATGCTTTACTTTACAAGGTGCAGTCTCTAGGAATAAAAATACTAAATAATTGTACTGTAGATTCTTTTTCGGGGGATGCAGATTCTGTAAAATTAAATACAAATCATTTTACGTTTTCAACAAAAAAACTCTTTATTGCAACAAATGGATTTGCTAAGGATTTAGACCTACCAAAAGTTAAACCAGCTAGAGCGCAAGTTTTAATTACCAAACCAATAGATAATTTGCATATAAAAGGAACATTTCATTTAGATGAAGGGTATTACTATTTTAGAAATATAGACAATAGAATCTTGTTAGGAGGAGGGAGAAATCTAGATTTTAAAACGGAAGAAACTACTCAATTTGGAGAAACACATCTCATTCAAAATAAACTTGAAGAATTATTAAAAACAACAATATTGCCTCAAACAAATTTTGAAATTGAGCATCGATGGTCTGGTATTATGGGAGTCGGTAAACAGAAAAAAGCAATAGTAAAACAGTTGTCTAATAATGTGTTTTGTGGTGTGCGTTTAGGTGGTATGGGGATTGCGATAGGAAGCACAATAGGAAAACAATTAGCAGATTTATTAGATTAAGGGATGAAGAGAATTTTTCGATTTTTAGCAAAATTATTTATTTGGAGCATTATAATTTCAGTTGGTTCAGTGGTATTATTTAAATATGTTCCTGTTCTTATTACACCACTTATGGTGATTCGATATTTCGAAAACACTGAAGAAACAGAGCTTTGGAAACATAATTGGGTGCCAATGGAAGACATTTCAAAAAACATGCAATTGGCAGTGATTTGTAGTGAAGATCAAAAATTTGTAAACCACAATGGATTTGATTTAGAAGCGATTGAAAAAGCTTATGAATACAATAAAAAAGGAAAACGTATTAAAGGCGGAAGTACCATAAGTCAGCAAACGGCAAAGAATGTGTTTTTATGGCCAGAACGAAGTTGGTTGCGTAAAGGCTTAGAAGCCTATTTTACTTTTTTAATTGAAACAATCTGGAGTAAGGAGCGTATTTTAGAGGTGTATTTAAACAGTATTGAAATGGGGAAAGGAGTTTATGGGGTAGAAGCTGCTGCGAAACATTGGTTTAAGAAATCAGCAGCTAATTTAGGTCCTTATGAAGCCGCAGCAATAGTTGCTGTGTTACCAAACCCTAGAAGTTATAAAGCAAATCCGGCATCTGCTTATATTCAAAAACGAAAACAGTGGATTGTGAAGCAGATGCGATACTACGGAACATTAAATCTAAAGCCTAAAGAATGATTATTAAAGAAGCATTATATAACGCATGCATAGAGTTTGTTGATAACCGATTGTTAACGGTAAATAAAGCGATATCAGATATTCAATATTCATTAGAATCTGAAACCAAAAGTAGCGCAGGCGACAAACACGAAACAGGAAGAGCGATGTTGCAGTTAGAACGTGAAAAAGCAGGTCATCAGTTATCTGAAATCGAAAATCAGAAGCAAATTCTTCATAAAATAAATATAGAATCAAAGCACAATAAAGTGGCGTTTGGTAGTGTAGTAAAAACAAGCACATCTAATTATTTTATTGCAATAAGCGCTGGTGAAATTATGATAGATAATGTGTCTTATTATGCAATTTCTGCGGTAACACCAATTGCACAATTGTTATTGTCTAAGAGTGTTGGAGATGAGATTAAATTTAGAGATCAGAAATATATTATAGAAACTGTTTTGTGATATCTCTAAATTATTTCACGTAGGTAATTCAAATAAGACAAATAAAAAAATCCGAACATTTAAATGTTCGGATTCTCTTTATAAGTCTAAATAAATGAAACTAAAAAATTATTTAGCTTCAGCGTAACGACGCTCAACTTCGTTCCAGTTAATTACATTAAAGAAAGCTTCAATATATTCTGGTCTTTTATTTTGGTAGTTTAAGTAGTAAGCATGTTCCCATACATCTAAACCTAAAATTGGAGTTCCTTCACAACCAATTCCTGGCATTAATGGATTGTCTTGGTTTGCTGTAGAACAAACTTCAACTTTTCCACCTTCATGTACACATAACCAGGCCCAACCAGAACCAAAACGTGTTGCTGCTGCACTAGAAAATGCATCTTTAAATGCCTCAAAAGAACCAAATTCTGCTTCAATAGCATCTTTTAAGTCTCCAGATAAACGACCCTTTCCTTCAGGGTTCATTACGTCCCAAAATAATGAGTGGTTGTAAAATCCGCCACCATTATTTCGTACTGCTTTGTTATCTGTATCTAAGTTGATAAGAATATTTTCTATAGTTTTACCTTCTAGATCAGTTCCTTCAATTGCTGCGTTTAATTTATTTGTGTAGCCTTGGTGATGTTTAGTATGATGAATCTCCATTGTGCGAGCATCAATATTCGGTTCTAAAGCATCATAAGCATATTTTAATTTCGGTAATTCGAAAGCCATAATATTTATGTTTTTAATTGGTTAATAAATTCCTTGAACTCAAATTTACAATTTTGTGTCTTAATTTCTCTTAATAAACTATTAAGATTGCCTATTTTGGTATAAAAATTATCTTTTGCAAAATTCAGCCTTTAAAATATACAACGCTTCTGCTGGTAGTGGAAAAACCTTTACACTAGCAAAAGCCTATTTAAAAATCTTAATTCAATCTAAGAGTAACGACCAATTTAAGTCCATTTTAGCCATTACGTTTACTAATAAAGCAGTAGGCGAAATGAAAGAACGGATAATAGATATGCTTAAATCTTTTTCTAAAGAAGAGAGTTTAACGCATCCAAATCCGATGTTTGTTGCTATTTGTGAAGAGTTAAGTATAATACCTGAAGTACTGCATAGCAAATCGAAGCAGGTTTTAAAGCATATTATTCACAATTATGGTGCCTTCGATATTTCTACAATTGATGGTTTTACACACCGAGTGATTAGAACTTTTGCGCACGACTTAAAATTACCTATAAATTTTGAAGTAGAATTAGATCAAGGACGACTTTTAAGTGAAGCTGTAGATAGTTTAATAGCGAAAGCTGGAAGAGACAAAGCCTTAACTAAAGTATTAGTCGATTTTGCGATAGAAAAAGCTGACGACGATAAAAGTTGGGATATTAGTTTCGATTTTAATAAAATTTCGAAATTATTAGTGAATGAGAATGATCTTTTTGCCATTAACGCTTTGAAAGAAAAAACACTTGATGATTTTAAAGTTTTAAAACAGCAATTAGCTAAAGAGGTTACAGAGATAGAAGAAACATTAATTGTTACAGCAAATAAAGCTTTAACTTTAATTGATGAGAGCGGGTTACAATACAACGATTTTAGTGGTAGTTATCTTCCTAAATTCTTTAAAAAAGTAAGTGTTAAAGCATTTAGTATATCGTTTGATACGGCTTGGCAAAATACTTTGGTGGAAGGAAATGCTTTATATCCCAAACGTGTTAAGGATGATATAGCATCGGTTATTGATAGCATTCAACCGCAATTAGCACAAGCATTTTCAGATATTAAAACATTTATTTTTAAATTAAAACTTAAAAAAGGCTTTTACCGAAATATCATACCACTTTCAGTTTTAAATGCCATACAAAATGAACTGGATATCCTAAAGTCTGATCAGAATAAAATGCTGATTTCAGAATTTAATTCTATCATCAGTAATGAAATAAAAAATCAACCAACACCTTTTATTTATGAACGCTTAGGAGAAAAATTTAAGCATTATTTTATTGATGAATTTCAGGATACTTCTAATATGCAATGGGAAAATTTAGTCCCTTTGTTAGAGAATGCTCTTTCTGCGGTTAATGGTTCTGCAATGTTGGTTGGCGATGCAAAACAAGCAATTTACAGATGGAGAGGTGGTGAGGCTGAACAATTTATTAAACTTTATAATAAAATAGATCAGCCGTTTCAGCTTGCCGCCGAAGTTTTACCCTTAGAAACCAATTACCGGAGTGCTAAAGCTGTTATTGAATTTAATAATTCATTTTTTAAATATTTAAGTGAAACGGCCTTTAGCGAAAGTACTTATGCTGATCTTTATAAAAAGGCGAAACAAAACACGCATAATAAATCAGAAGGTTATGTAAATCTTAATTTTTTAGATGTACAAAAAGAGGATGATATCCATGAGATGTATGCGGATCAAGTTTTAGAAACTATTAAGGAATGTGAGCGCAACGGTTTTCCTTTAGATGATATTTGTGTTTTAGTAAGAAAAAGGAAGGAAGGTGTTGCGATAGCTAGTTTTTTAAATGATAATGGTATTAAAATAACCTCTTCTGAGACCTTATTGTTAAAAAATTCAGATAAAGTTATCTTTATAAATTCTTTTTTAAAACTGCTCATTCAGCCCGATAATGACCGTCTTAAAATAGATGTGCTTTCTTATTTAGCAGAACAATATCAGGCAGAAGATAAACACTTGTTTTTTACAACCTACCTTAAGAAAGATCTTGATGATATGTTTCTAGAGTTAAGGAATATTGATCTTTTTATTGATAAAAACCAATGCCTTCAATTACCGTTATACGAGTTAGTAGAGCATGTAGTACGCTTATTTAATCTTAACAAAAATTCAGATGCTTATCTTCAATTTTACTTAGATGTTGTTTTAGAATTTACACAAAAACAAAATTCTGATGTGTCTGCTTTTGTTAATTATTTTGAAAAGAAAGAAGATACTTTAAGTGTGGTAACCCCAGAGAACATGAATGCGGTTCAGATTATGACCATCCATAAATCTAAAGGATTAGAGTTTCCTGTTGTTATCTTTCCTTATGCAGATCTTGATATTTATAGAGAATTAGAGCCAAAGGTTTGGTTTCCTGTTGCAGCAGAAAGTCACAACGGTTTTAGTACATTGTTACTTAATTATAATAAAGATGTTGAAGAGTTTGGCGAAATAGGTGCATTAATTTATAATAGACATCAATCGGAATTAGAATTAGACAATATTAATTTGTTATATGTGGTTTTAACACGAGCAGTCGAGCAATTGTATATAATTACGAAAAAAGATATTGACGCTAAAGGAGCAGTAAAAGGAAATACTTATGCAGGTATGTTTATTAATTTCTTAATGAAAGAAAACAAATGGAATGACAGCGAGTTGAACTATAGTTTTGGTACTTTAAACCCAAACCAAAATATTTCAGAGAAAGAAACCCCTTCCGATCCACTAAAATTAATATCAGTACCTAAAGAAGCTCATAATTTAAATATTGTGACCAAATCAGGATTACTTTGGGATACGCAGCAAGAAGTTGCTATTGAGCGCGGTAATTTAGTGCATTTAATTTTATCAAAAATTAAGACGAAAACGGATTTAGAGCTAGCATTTAGTAATCTTTTAATTTCTGGTGAAATAACAGCCAAAAATAAAGAGGCATTAGAAAGGTTAGTGATGCAAGTAATAAATCATCCAAAATTAGCTTTATACTTTAAGGACGGTTTCAGAATTTATAATGAACGTGATATAATTACCAATTCGGGTCAGCAGTTAAGACCAGACCGATTAAATATCAATTCTAAAAACGAAGCTATAATTATAGATTATAAAACAGGAGATCAGAAATCATTTCACGCCGCTCAATTAAGTGATTACGAATTTGTTTTAAATCAGATGAATTTGACTGTTACGCATAAATTACTTGTTTATATAAATGATACAATCGAAGTTCTAGAAGTCTAATTTTTCATAGTATCTTTGACCATATCAAACAAAATTAAATTATGTACGGAGATATAAAGAACCACTTACAACAAGAAATAGAAGCTATTAAAGATGCAGGTCTTTTTAAAGAAGAGCGTATTATTACTTCACCACAAGGAGCCGAGATAACTTTAAATACAGGGCAAAAAGTATTGAACTTTTGTGCTAATAATTACTTAGGTTTATCCTCTCATCCCGATGTTGTGCAGGCTGCAAAAGATACTATGGATACACATGGTTTTGGGATGTCTTCAGTGCGTTTTATTTGTGGTACCCAAGATATTCATAAAGAATTAGAGCGAAAAATTGCTGATTTTTATGGTACAGAAGATACGATATTATATGCAGCAGCTTTTGATGCTAATGGAGGTGTTTTTGAGCCTTTATTAACAAAGGAAGATGCTATAATTTCAGATTCACTAAACCACGCTTCTATTATAGATGGCGTTAGGTTGTGTAAAGCGGCCAGATATCGTTATCAAAATAACGATATGGCAGATTTAGAAACACAATTAATTGAAGCAAATGCCAATGGCGCACGTTTCAAAATTATTGTCACTGATGGAGTATTTTCTATGGATGGTTTAGTTGCGCCTTTAGATAAAATTTGTGATTTAGCGGATAAGTATGATGCTTTGGTTATGATTGACGAATGCCATGCTACTGGTTTTATAGGAGAAACTGGAATTGGGACTTTAGAAGAAAAAGGTGTTTTAGGACGAATTGATATCATTACAGGAACACTTGGAAAGGCATTAGGCGGAGCAATGGGTGGCTACACTACAGCGAAAAAAGAAGTTATTGAATTGCTGCGTCAACGTTCTAGACCATATTTATTCTCAAACTCTTTAGCGCCTGCTATTGTTGGTGCTTCTATTAAGGTGTTTGATATGTTAAAAAATGATACAACTTTAAGAGATAAAGTAGATTGGAATACTAAGTATTTTAAGAAAGGAATGAAAGAAGCTGGTTTCGATATTGTAGATGGAGATTCAGCAATTGTACCAGTAATGTTATATGATGCAAAACTCTCTCAAAATATGGCAAATTTACTATTGAAAGAGGGTATTTATGTTATAGGTTTCTTTTACCCTGTCGTTCCTAAAGATAAAGCAAGAATTAGAGTGCAACTATCTGCTGCTCACGATAAAAGTCAACTCGATAAAGCAATAACTGCATTTAAGAAAGTTGGTAAAGAATTGAAAGTTATCTGAAACCATTCAAATCTTAACTCAAACGCTCTAATCTAGGACAAAAAGGCAGAAGTTTTATATATTTGTCTTTGTTAATAAATTTTAACATACTATTTTTGCAACAATTAACACTTAAAATTAAATTAATTAATATGAAAAATCTTAGCAGATTATTTTTTGTCGCAGTGCTTATCGCAAGTTTTAGCACATCTAATGCACAAGATAAGAACAATCCATGGGCTCTTAGCTTTGGAGCGAACGCAGTTGACTTTTATCCAGTAGGAGAAGACGCACCACAAGGAGACTATTTTGACGAGTATTTCAATGCAGATGATCATTGGAGTATACTACCTTCAATTTCAACGCTTTCAGTATCTAGATACCTTAGTGATGGATTTACTTTTACTGCAAAAGGTTCTATTAATAGAATTGACAAATTTGGTTCTAATGTAGATTTAATAACAGGTGAGGAAACAACTAATTCTGTAGATGACTTAACATATTACGGTTTAGATGGTAATATTACTTATAGTTTTAAAAATGTAATTAACTCTAAAGTTATCGATCCTTATTTAGGAGTTGGTGGTGGTTACACATGGTTAGACGAAATAGGAGCAGGAACTGCAAACGGAACTTTAGGATTTAAATTTTGGTTTTCGGATAACTTAGGTATAGATATTAATTCTACTTACAAGCATTCTTTTGAAGATTACTTACCTAAGCATTTTCAACATTCAGTTGGAGTTGTATTTCAATTTGGTGGTACTGATACTGACGGTGATGGTATATATGACAAAGATGATGCTTGTCCAGAAGAAGCAGGTTTAGAGATCTTCAACGGTTGTCCTGATTCTGATAATGATGGAATTCCAGATTCTAAAGATGATTGTCCTAATACTCCAGGTTTAGCTGAATTTAATGGTTGTCCTGATACTGACGGTGATGGTGTAATGGATAAAGATGATAAGTGTCCAGAAGTTGCTGGTCTTAAAGAATTAGCTGGTTGTCCTGATACTGATGGTGATGGTGTTTCTGATGCTGATGATAAATGTCCAGATACAGCAGGTCCTGCAGCAAACAACGGATGTCCTTGGCCTGATACTGATGGTGACGGTGTTTTAGATAAAGATGATAAATGTCCTAACGAAGCTGGTACAGTGGCAAACAATGGTTGTCCTGAAGTTGCACCAACTGAAGAAGTAATGGAGACTTTAAATGAATACTCAAGATCTATCTTGTTTAACTCAGGTAAAGCAACTTTTCAAAAACAAACGGATCAAGTATTACAATCTATGGTTGCAATATTTAAAGAATATCCTCAAGCTAACTTCTCTTTAGAAGGTCATACTGATAGCGATGGTTCTAAATCA
Organism: Winogradskyella wichelsiae; assembly: GCF_013403925.1. Taxonomy (GTDB): domain Bacteria; phylum Bacteroidota; class Bacteroidia; order Flavobacteriales; family Flavobacteriaceae; genus Winogradskyella; species Winogradskyella wichelsiae. The sequence goes on along the minus strand of NZ_JABFDJ010000002.1, from coordinate 606,480 downwards.
ATGAATCAAGCATTATCTGATAGAAGAGCAAATGCAGTTAGAGATTACTTAATTGCAAATGGTATTAGTTCTGATAGATTAACTGCTTCTGGTTTTGGTGAAGCTAATCCTATCGCTAGTAACAGTACAAGAGCTGGTAAAAAAGAAAACAGACGTGTAGAGGTGAAGTTGAAAAACTAATCATATCTAAAATATATTGAAAAAACGCCCCGAATTTCGGGGCGTTTTCTATTTTTATAGAATGATAAGTTTTATAAAATCCGTACTACTACAACTTCAAGATAAAAAGTTAAATCTAGCAGAAGTTAATTTCATTTTACCAAGCAAGCGTGCAGGTGTTTTTCTTAAGCATCACCTGTCATCAATATTGGATGAGCCTATATTTTCGCCTCAAATTGTAAGTATTGAAGAATTTGTAGAGGAATTATCAGGTTTGCAAAACCTTCCTAATACCGATTTATTATTTAGACTTTACGAAACATATAAGAAGTTAACAAAAGAAGCAGAGCAAGAAACTTTTGAATCCTTCTCTAAATGGGCACAAATCTTATTACAAGACTTTAACGAGATAGACCGTTATCTTATACCACAAGAGCAAATTTTTGATTATTTAAATGCCATAAAAGAACTGAGTCATTGGTCTTTAGAAACTGACCAAACAGAATTGATTAAGAATCATTTAAAGTTTTGGAAACACCTGAAAGAATATTATGCTGCTTTCACTGAAAATTTATTAGAATCTAAACAGGGTTATCAAGGACTTATTTATAGAGAAGCAGTTGTTAATTTAGAATCTTATATTGAAAAATTTAACGATAAAATCCATGTCTTTTTAGGGTTTAATGCCTTAAATACTGCTGAGTCTAAGATTATACAAGGTTTACTAGAAAGTGATTTAGCTCATATATATTGGGATATTGATAAAGCTTTTATTGATGACAATAAGCATGATGCAGGATGGTTTACAAGACAACATAGAAGCCAATGGGAATATTTTAAAACTAATGCTTTTAATTGGACAACATCACATTATTCTGATAAAAAAAATATTCATGCAATTGGCATTCCTAAACTTGTAGGGCAAGCCAAATATATAGGTCAAATTATAGAAGACTTAACGCAGGTAGATACTAATTTATCTAAAATAGCGGTAGTTCTAGGTGAAGAACAGCTTTTATTACCCGTTCTTAATTCGATTCCAGATACCATTAGTAAATTGAACGTAACAATGGGTTTACCATTGCAGTTTGTACCATTGTCGTCGTTATTTGAGCAATTATTTTTAGTTCATAAAAACAATCCAAAACAATTTTATTATAAAGATATAATAGGGTTACTATCGCACCCCGCTATTTATTCATTATTTGAAACAGAAACAAGCAATGATTCGAAGATTATTGTAGAGCATATTCAGAAAAATAATTTAGTATATGTTTCGATTAATGAATTAAAAGAGATCTCAACTACAAGTTTGGAAATGTTAGATTTAATTTTTAAGTCATGGAATAATGAGCCTGGCGTTGCTTTAAAACAATGTACTTCTCTTATTTTTAAGATGAAATTAAACTTTGATAACGATAAGTCAATACACAGTTTAGAATTAGAATATTTATACCGTTTTAATACCTTATTTAATCAATTATCTGAGTTAAACACCAAGTACAAATACCTAAATTCTATTGTTGCTTTACAAACTATTTATAAAGAATTATTAAGTTCGGAAACATTAGATTTTAAAGGAGAGCCTTTAGACGGTCTTCAAATTATGGGTATGTTAGAATCTCGTGTTTTAGATTTCGAAACCGTTATTATAAGTTCCGTTAATGAGGGTATTCTTCCTTCGGGTAAAACGAACAATTCATTTATACCTTTTGATGTAAAGATTGAAAATAAGTTACCTACATTTAAAGAAAAAGACGCCGTTTATACTTATCATTTTTATAGATTATTACAACGTGCAAAGAATGTTTATATTCTTTATAATACCGAGATAGATGCTTTGAAAGGAGGAGAAAGAAGCAGGTTTATAACACAGTTAGATATCGAAGGGTTGCATAACGTAAAGCACAAAATTCTATCACCTAGCGTACCTAATATTCAGCAAAAATTACAGAACATTATAAAAACACCATCGGTTATAGATCAAATTAAAACACTCTCTAACAAAGGTTATTCTCCATCGTCTTTAACGAATTACATTCGAAATCCTATTGATTTTTATTATGAAAAAATACTTGGTATTAAAGAGTTTGAAGAGGTTGAAGAGAACATTGCAGCAAATACACTCGGTTCCGTAATTCATAATTCTCTTGAAGATTTCTATGAACCTTTACAGGGGTCAATTTTAACGGTTGAACATCTTAAGAAGTTTAAAAGTCAGATAAGAGAAATGGTCACTAAGCATTTTGAAAAACTGTATAATAAAGGTGGTTTTTCTAATGGTAAAAATCTTATTATTTTTGAGATAGCACAACGTTATATTTCAAATTTTATAGATTTAGAAATGGAGAGTCTTAAACAGGGTAATGAAATAGAAATCCTATCTATAGAAGCAGATGAAGAAATAATGATTACAATCGATTCTTTAGATTTTCCTATTAAACTAAAAGGAAAAGTAGATAGAGTTGACCGTTTTAATGGAGTTACTAGAGTTATTGATTATAAGTCTGGTAAAGTAGAACAGAACAAAGTAGAAATAGTAAATTGGGAAGATTTAACCACCGATTATGATAAGTATAGTAAGTCCTTTCAGATTTTGTGCTATGCTTATATGATGCGCCAAAATAACAAAATAGAACTACCTATTGAAGCAGGAATTATATCCTTTAAAAACTTAAATGGAGGCTTTTTAAAATTTGGAAAAAAAGAATCAGCTGGCTCAAGAAAAAAGGACCAACTTATAACGAATGAAACATTAGATGATTTTGAAATAGAACTGAAAAGCCTCATCATTGAAATTTGTAATCCCGAACTTAATTTTGTTGAAAAAGATTTAACCAAATGAAAATAGATAAAAATATAATTCTAAATAGAGATGGTAAAAAGATAATTCTTATAGATGCATTCTATTCTGAAGAAAAAAGAAATCAACCTGTTGTAATATTTTGTCATGGTTATAAGGGTTTTAAAGATTGGGGTGCTTGGAATTTGATGGCAGAGCAAATAGCTAAATCTGGACTTTGTTTTATTAAATTCAATTTTTCTCATAATGGAGGTACCATGGAAAACCCAATTGATTTTCCGGACTTGGAAGCTTTTGGAAATAATAACTACACCAAAGAATTAGATGATTTAAATGCTGTTATTGATTGGGTAGAAGAAAACTTCAACGATAACACCAAAATAGATACTCATAACATCACATTAATTGGTCATAGTCGTGGTGGTGGTATTGCTATTTTAAAGGCTTCAGAAGACGCTAGAATAACTCAGCTTATTACATTAGCGAGTGTCAGTAATTTTGCTAATAGATTTGGCTCTAAAACAGAAATTGAAAGCTGGAAGGAAAATGGTGTGAAGTACGTTAAGAACGGAAGAACAAAACAAGAAATGCCGCATTATTACCAGTTTTTTGAAGATTTTAAAGCCAATGAGAATAAGCTTAACATAGCGTTTGCAACTAAAAAAATAGAGCTTCCTGTTTTAATAATTCATGGAGATAAAGACACTTCTGTAAAAATTGATGAAGCTTATAATATCTCTCAATGGAGTAAGAATAGTAGGTTAGAAATAATACCAGAGGCAGACCACGTGTTTAATACAAAACATCCATGGGAAAAAGAACAGCTTTCGGCAGAGTTAAATGATGTTGCAGAAATTATAAGCAAGTTTATAAAGTAGATTGATAAACGATTAGGCAACGCTTAAGTTATTGTTAAAACAACATTTAATTTTTTCATAAAGTAAATCTCTTTTAACAGGTTTAGTCATGTAATCATTCATGCCAATTTCTAAAACACGTTGTCTTGTTTCTTCCATTGCATCTGCTGTAACGGCTATTATGGGTATATTAATAATTGAAGAACCTAGTTCTCCACTTCTAATAAATTTAGTTGCTTCGTAACCATCCATTACTGGCATTTGTAGGTCCATTAAGATTAAATCATAGACATCATTTCTTAATGCCTTAAGAGCTTCGCTACCATTTTCTACCACAGAAAAGCTTACACTTGTAAAACTTCCTAATAGCTTACGCATAACTAATTGATTCAGTTTATTGTCTTCAACAACTAAAATATGTAAAGGTTTTTCGAATATTACAGCACTTTTATTATCGACCGTAGCGCTTTCATTCTTTAATTTTTTAAGCGGTATTTTAATAAAAACATCTGTCCCTTTATCAATTTTACTTTCAATTTTAATGGAACCTTTATAGAGTTCAATTAAATGTTTAGCAATGGTTAAACCAAGTCCCATACCCCCAAATTGTCTTTTATGGTTCAGTTGCATTTGATTAAAACTAACAAATACATTGTCTTTACTAATCTTACTCATACCGACACCAGAATCTGATATTTGAAAGCAGAAACTAGATATATCATTAGGTTGTGGTAAACATTTTAGTTTTAGAATTATTTGACCATTTTTTGTGAATTTAACAGCATTGGCTAATACATTATTTATAATTTGAACAAATCTATCAGAGTCACCTATGACTTTGGTGGGGATTTCAGAATCCATTTCAAAGGCATATTTAAGTCCTTTTTTATTCGCTTCTGTTTTCCAATTATTACTAATTTGGTTTAATACAATTGAAGGATTAAACTCTTCTTCTCTTAATTTTAGTTCTTTCTTTTCAATTTTTTCAAAATCTAAAACATCATTCACATTACTTAATAAGCTTATGGATGCATTCTTAATTATTTGATATTTTTTTCTGCTTTCTACATCGTTGTCTGCACTTGCTAATTCAATATCTACCATGCCCATTATGGCATTGATAGGTGTGCGTAATTCATGACTTATATTAGACATAAAGTAACTCTTAATCTCACTAATTTCTTCGGATTTTTTTAATGCTAGTTCTTGTGAATGTTCATTATCTAACCTTAATTTTTTTATAAGTTTGGTCATCGAAAGTGAAAGTAGAATGACTTCTATACCTGTTCCAAATTTAGAGCTGTTTTGCGTGTAAAAATTTGTTGGAAGTAAACCCAAATTATTCATTACAAAACCTGTTAAACCGATAACCAAAAATAGAATACCTAAAGAAAAGAAAGGATCGACATAAATACGTTTAAAGCGCATTTTAAAAACTGTAGTAACAATTAAGATAAGACTCAATAACCCATTTAAATTACTTAAGGGGTATGCTAGTTCTAACGTTTTAGAATTGATAAATAACATTAAAAATAAAGTACATATAACACCGTAAATAATATTATAAGCTATTTTAAAGTGTTTTAAGTTTAAATTTACTTTTAAAAAATATTCACAATATTTGAGTAAAAATAGATTCGAAAATAGTGCCGTAATTAAAACAACTCGACTATTTAAATAACCACCATTAGGTAAAATATATTGATGTATAAAGCCGTCTAAAGACATTTGCATTAAAGCAATCGAAAAAGCATACAAACAATAATACAAAAATGTTTTATTGCTTAAACTGGTATAAAAAAACAAATAGATTAAACTCGTTAATAATAAAACACCATAAAACAAGCCTAAAAATAATTGTTGGGTGTAATTTTTATTTATAAAAGAGTCTTCATCATATAAATTAAGTAGAAGGTTTAGGGTTTCTCCATCACTAGATAGGTTGATGTAAAAGAGTTGCTTACTTTGAGCTTTTAGTTTTATTTTGAAAACATTTTCTCTGTGATTAATATCTTTTTTATCAAAAGAAACTTGATCTCCATTTTTAGAAATTTCAATTTCAGATTTAATAGTATATAAATCAACGACGTCTGTTATTGGTCTAGCAGTGACCAAATAATAAGTTTTATCTGTATTTAGAGTGTTTTCTAATCGAAATCTAACCCAATAATTGTTGGTCGTAAAACCAAGGTCGTGATTTTCAGATTGTAAAGTTTGGAACTTTAAATCAGTATTTTGTAATACATCTTCAATAGCAAATTTAGCACGCTCCGTATTTGTGTATTCAGAGTATTCAAATAATTCTCCAGAAGAGCTTTCTGGATTAAATGCAGGTTTTTGCGCATACAAAGTACATGCTAAAAGATAGATAATTAGTATGGTAGGTTTCATGTTAGGGGCATTAAACGGCTGCTAACTTACGCAAAAAATGTTAATATGGTTCTAATTGATAGAAAAGCGCACCCCAAGACGTTTTGGTGGAGAAGATGGGATTCGAACCCACGATCTCTTGACTGCCAGTCAAACGCTCTAGCCAACTGAGCTACATCCCCATTACAGTTGTAAATATATACTTATTTTTGTTCACTTTTTAAAACTAAATTTTAAGTCAAATTAATGAGTTATAAAATTGAAAAAGCCATAATAGATGATGTTAAATCACTCTTGGTTCTTACCAAAGCATGTGCTGAAACAATGATATCTAAAGGTATTTATCAATGGAACGAACATTACCCAAATGCAGCTGCCTTTGCTAAAGATGTTGAACACGAAGAACTTTATGTGTTGAAAATTAATAATAACATTTTAGGCTGTATTGTAATTTCAAAGCTAATGGACTCTGAGTACGTTCCTGTAAAATGGTTAACTAACAATGTTCATAATGTTTATATTCACAGGTTAGCGGTTCATCCAAAACATCAAGGATTAGGTTATGCCCAAAACCTTATGGATTTCGCTGAGGAATTTGCTACTGAAAACAATTGTAGTTCAATTAGATTAGATACCTTTTCACAGAACAAAAGAAACCAAAAGTTTTACGAACTTCGCGGTTATAAAAAATTAGAGGATATTTATTTTCCAAAGCAAAGTGAATTTCCTTTTCATTGTTATGAATTAGTTCTGTGAGCACACAAATAACTTTAAAACAAATAAACAAACTCGCTATTCCAGCATTAATATCTGGAGTATCCGAGCCTATTCTGTCTTTAACTGATGCCGCTATTATTGGTAATATGGATTATGAGGCCACAACTTCGTTGGCAGCTGTTGGTATTGTTGGGACGTTTTTTTCTATGCTGATATGGGTTTTAGGGCAAACCCGAAGTGCTATTTCTTCAATCGTATCTCAATATGTTGGTGCAGATCAATTAGATGCAGTAAAGAATTTACCAGCTCAGGCAATTTTTATAATTACCGCATTAAGCTTAGTTATCATTGGTATTACTTATCCCTTCGCAGCTCAGATTTTTAAACTTTACAATGCTTCTGGAGACATTCTAAATTATAGTGTAGCGTATTATCAAATTCGTGTTTTTGGTTTTCCATTCACGCTATTTACTATTGCTGTTTTTGGAACTTTTAGAGGTTTACAAAACACATATTTTCCAATGCTTATTGCCATAGTCGGAGCGGCTGCAAATATTGTTTTAGATTTTGCTTTTGTTTATGGTATTGAAGGGCTTATTCCTGCAATGCATATAAAAGGTGCGGCTTATGCTAGTGTATTAGCGCAAGTTATTATGGCATTACTCTCTGCATTTTATCTCCTTAAAAAAACAGATATTCCTTTATTGATAAAGCTGCCTTTTAATACTGAAATGAAACGTTTTGTTACAATGATAGCGCACTTATTTATTAGAACATTAGCTTTAAACTTGGCACTATATTTAGCAACGAGTTTTGCAACTAAATACGGGGAAAACTACATTGCAGCTTACACCATTGGGATTAACTTGTGGTTTTTAGGTGCTTTTCTTATCGATGGTTATGCTAGTGCAGGTAATATTTTATCTGGTAAATTGTATGGCGCAAAAGATTATAAGAATTTAATTGAGCTGAGTAATGAACTCATAAAATATGGTATTCTAGTTGGTTTGATAATTAGTGTAACAGGAGCGATTTTCTATTATCAGATAGGTCGTGTTTTTAGTAATGATAAAGAGGTACTCAATGAGTTTTATAATATTTTTTGGATCATTTTAGCTATGCAGCCCTTATGTGCATTGGCTTTTATTTTCGATGGAGTTTTTAAAGGACTCGGTAGGATGAAATATCTTAGAAATGTTTTACTATTTTCTACATTGGTTGTTTTTGTACCTATTATTTTCTGGACCGATAGTCTAGATTATAAACTTTATGGCATTTTTGTTGCCTTTACATTTTGGATGATTGCTCGAGGCTTACCATTAATAATTAAATTTCGTAAAACATTTAAATCACTTGCTGAAAACGCTTAAATTTGAATTATAAATGAATCACTTTAAATGCATTTTTTAATTACATTACTTCAAGACCTAGACATAGACGAAAAGCTAAAAGAAGCACCCGATGATTATTATAGCATAGGTATTCTAATAGGTAATTTGGTCCCTTTTGTAGTGTTGGTGGCTATTGCCTACATCATTTATAGATATAGTAAAAACAAATATAAAGAAGAATAACATGGATGTACTTGGTTTTTTAGGCGGAAACGGCCTATTTCTTATACTCGGATTAGCACTTGTAATTGTATATTTCTACAATAAATATAAAAAACGGTAATATAAATTTACCTTGTTTTTAACCAACCTGTTATACTTAATCTTTGGGTATTTACGGGTTTTACTTCGTGCTCTAATTCCTGACTTTCAAAAATGACAACTTTACCAGGAAAAGGGTAGATTACTTTATCCTCTCCATCTAAATAAAGTACTAGTTCTCCTCCGTTTTCGGGTTTCCAGTCTTCACTATTTAAATAACATACGAAAGATAACTTACGTCTATCATCATTCTGAAACGTATCTAAATGACGTTTGTAGTAGGTGTCTTTTGGGTAAATAGCGTAATGAAATTCCTTCTGATTTATTCCTAAAAAACAAGTACGGTTTAGGTAATCTTTTAAATCGTTAATTTTATTGAAGAATAATTCTTCCGCAGAATTAATAATATTCTCATTGATCCAAAGAATAATATCACCACGGACTGCTTTTTTTATGAATTTATGGGTTTTATTTCCAATAGCTGCTTTTTTAAACGCATCTTCTTCATACTTTAAAAGCAACGAGTGTCTTAAGGCAATAACTTCATCTTCTGAAAAGAAATCATCAACAATACTATATTTTTGTGATGAAATGTCTGAAATAATACGCTCATAAAGCGGGTTTTCAACAAACGGAATAGCTTCAAAAAGACTACTCAACGTGACTTTTGTAAGAATTTAATGTTTTCATATTATCTTAATAAAATTAAAAAAAGTGAGCAAATGTAATCTAAAAAGCCATTCCTTTTACATTTATAATATCTTTGCATCCTAATTAAAAATAGCATGAGTAAAATACGCATTACAAAACAGTTTTCTTTTGAAGCAGGTCACGCATTATACGGTTACGACGGGAAGTGTAAAAATGTACACGGCCACAGTTACCAACTTTATGTAACCGTAATAGGAACTCCAATTTCTGATACCACAAACGTGAAATACGGAATGGTGATTGATTTTGGGGATTTAAAGAAAATTGTAAAGGAAGAAATTGTAGATGTTTTTGACCATGCTACTGTTTTTAATAAAAATACGCCGCATGTTGAGTTAGCTAGAGAATTACAAATTAGAGATCATAACGTGTTGTTGGTAGATTATCAGCCAACAAGTGAAATGATGGTGATTGATTTTGCTGAAAAAATAAAACAACGTTTACCCAAAACTATAAAATTACATTCATTAAGGCTTTCAGAAACTACATCGTCTTTTGCAGAATGGTACGCATCAGATAATGAATAAATCCAATCATATTACTTTAACTGAAGGAAAGAAAATTTACTTCGCATCTGACAATCATTTAGGCGCACCAACTAGTGACGCTTCTAAACCACGTGAGAAAAAATTTGTGGCTTGGTTAGATGAAATTAAACACGATGCGGCAGCCATTTTTCTGTTAGGTGATTTATTCGATTTTTGGTTCGAGTATAAAACCGTTGTCCCAAAAGGATTTACAAGAACGCTTGGTAAGCTTGCCGAAATTAGTGATTCCGGAATTCCGATTCACTATTTTGTGGGGAATCACGACTTGTGGATGCATGGTTATTTTGAAGAAGAACTCGGTATTCCTGTATATCATGAACCTAAAGAATTCATGTTTAATGATACTTCTGTTTTTATTGGTCATGGTGATGGTTTAGGGCCAAATGATAAAGGTTACAAACGCATGAAAAAAGTGTTTACCAATCCTGTTTTTAAATGGTTATTTAAATGGATGCACCCAGATATTGGATTGCGTATTGGGCAATACATGTCTGTAAAAAACAAAATGATTTCTGGTGATGATGATGCTACTTTTTTAGGTGAAGAAAATGAATGGTTAGCCGTTTATTGTAAACGTAAATTAGAAGATAAACATAGAGATTTCTTTGTGTTTGGACACCGACATTTGCCTTTAGAAATTGATTTGAATGAAAAGTCTAAGTACGTTAACCTGGGCGATTGGATACAATATTATACTTACGGTGTTTTTGATGGTGAAAATTTTGATTTGAAGAAATACTAAGCGATTTCTTCCTCTTTCTCATGTGCTTCGATATCTTTAGTTAAATCGAGATTTCGTAACGTTTTATTTTTAATACCAATGGTGGTTACTGTAATTAAAGTCATGGTGCCACCAAATATAACAGCAACTGCTGGTCCCATTATTTTAGCGGCTAAACCACTTTCAAACGCCCCAAGTTCGTTAGAAGATCCTACAAACATAGAATTTACCGAAGCCACACGCCCTCGCATATGATCGGGTGTTTTTAGTTGTAAAATGGTTTGTCTAATTACCATAGATACACCGTCTGCAACGCCAGATAAAAATAAAGCAACAATACTTACCCAGAAAATTTTAGACATACCAAAGGCTATAATACACAACCCAAAGGCAAAAATAGAAATCAACAGTTTCTTACCAGCGTTTTTGGTTACAGGTAAATAGGTGGTGATAAACATGGTAAGAATACTTCCTATAGATATGGATGCATTTAAAACCCCAAACCCCTTAGAGCCCACATGCAAAATATCTTGAGAAAAGACAGAAAGTAAAGCCACAGTTCCGCCAAATAAAACAGCAACCATATCTAAAGATAAAGCGCCTAAAATAGATTTATCACTATATACAAATCGCAAACCTACTTTTAAACTTTCCTTTACTGATTCGCCAATATTTGGATTTAAAATAGGCTTTTTCTTTATTTGAAATGTAATAATTAAAGACAGGGTCACCATAACAAAAACAATACATAACGTATAGTCAACACCAATCCAATCTATAGAAAAACCAGCAAAAAGGGCACCTAAAACACTGGCAGCTTTCCAAGTGCTACTGCTCCAAGTAGCTGCATTAGGATATACTTTTTTAGGTACAATAAGTGCAATTAAAGAAAATATGGTCGGTCCAAAAAACGAACGTAAAAACCCACCAAAAAAGACCAAGGCATAAATACAATATAAAATGGTTGTAGTTTCCCAATGACCAACTGCTTGCTCCCAAGTTAACAGAAATAAGCCTAAACTAATTAATGAAAACGCCGCAATACATAAGGCTAGCAAATTTCGTTTTTCTCTTTGGTCTACAATATGGCCAGCAAATAGCGCCATTGTAAAAGCAGGTATAATTTCCATTAAACCTATTAATCCTAAATAGAGAGGGTCTTTGGTTAAAGTATAAACTTCCCATTCTATAACAATAAATTGCATAGACCAACCAAAGATTAATAAAAAGCGTAATAATAAAAAGGTATTAAATTCTCTAATCCTTAATGCTGCGTATGGATCGTTTTTTGCCAATGTAGTTAATAGTTTATGAGACCTTTGAGGTTTTTTTGAAACTTAACAGGTCTACAATTGATGTTTTATTACTATAAAAAATATTACCAATTATTTATGCTTAAAAGGCATATGCTAAACTTGATTTAATATCTCATCCTTCAGGGTTTATTATACTTTTATATCCTTCAATTTCAACTGTAAACTTACAGTACCATTCCAGTGATTTTCATCTATGGAATAGGCTGCACTAAATGGTCTTTTACTATTAATAATATCTATTTTATCACCTAAACCAAAACCGATACAAACTATTTTATCGTTAAAAGATTGCGTTGCTGTCAGTCGGATATGTTTATCATCTTCCCCTACGCATTTCCCCCAACCTGTATCTTTTATATTTTGCGACATAAAGGTGGGTGACATATTTCCAGGACCAAAAGGTGCAAATTGTTTTAGAATTCGCATTAATTTATCATTGATTTCGCCGAGCTCAATATCTAAATCTATTTTTAACTCTTCCATTAATAATTTAGGATCAATGGTTTCTTTTACCACACTTTCAAACTTTGCTTTAAAAGCCTCGTAGTTTTTTGGATCTAAAGTTAAACCTGCCGCATATTTATGACCACCAAATTGTTCAATATGTTCTGAGCAAGCCTCTAGTGCATTATACACATCAAACCCTTTTACAGAACGTGCCGAAGCGGCTAATTTATCACCACTTTTTGTAAAGACTAAAGTGGGTCTATAATACGTTTCTATTAAACGTGAAGCCACAATCCCAATAACACCTTTGTGCCAAGATTCATCATAAACAACGGTTGTAAAGCCTTCTTGTTCCTTGTTGTCTTCAATTTGAACTAAAGCTTCTTCGGTAATACGTTTATCAGTTTCTCTTCGGTCAGAATTATAAGCTTCAATTTCTAAAGCATAAGTTTCTGCAAGATTAAAATCGGTTTCAGATAATAGTCTAACCGCATAATTACCATGTTTCATTCGTCCTGCCGCATTAATACGTGGTGCGATGGTAAATACAACGTCTGTAATGGTAAGAATATCTTTTTTAACCAGGTTGATAATAGCTTTCATTCCTGGTCTAGGATTGGTGTTAATAACCTGTAATCCTAAATAGGCTAAAGCTCTATTTTCATCTACAATAGGTACAATATCTGCTCCGACAGCAGTAGCGACCAAATCGAGATACTCGGTTAAATCTTCAGCAGTTTGTCCTTGGTTTGCAGCTAAAGCGGTAATCAGTTTAAAGCCCACACCACAACCACATAATTCTTTAAATGGATATTCGCAATCTTCCCGTTTTGGGTCTAAAACGGCAACAGCATCCGGAATTTCAGCTCCTGGTCTGTGGTGATCACAAATTATAAAATCAATCCCTTTTTCATTGGCATAGGCTACTTTATCAATGGCTTTAATTCCACAATCGAGCGCGATTATTAAAGAAAATCCATTATCGTCTGCAAAGTCAATTCCTTTATACGATACGCCGTAACCTTCGTCATAGCGGTCTGGAATATAAGTTGCAATACTATCTATTCGTGTTTTTAAATAGGTAGACATTAAGGCTACAGATGTTGTTCCGTCTACATCATAATCGCCATAAACCATCACGTTCTCACCTGCTGTTATGGCGCGTTCAATACGTGCAACAGCTTTATCCATATCTTTCATTAAGTAAGGATCGTGAAGGTCTTCAAAACTTGGTCTAAAGAATTTTTTAGCTGCATCGTAAGTATCAATATCTCGTTGTAATAATAAGGTTGCAACGGTATCATCTACTTTAAGTGCTGCTTTTAGTTCTTCAACTTTTGAAGCTTGTGGTTTTGGTTTTAATGTCCAACGCATATGTAGCTAAAATAAATTGATGTTTAGTGTCGGTTGAGCGCAGTTGATACCTAATATTAATAGGTTTTATGAATATCTCGAAGGCGCTCAAGACGACTTGTTTTTTTAATGTTAATGAAAATGAATATTGGTTTCAACAGTTGCAAAACGACGAAACATTTCCATAACGCCACAGTATTTTTCAACAGATAAATTAACGGCGCGTTCACATTTTTTTTCGTTTGAATCTGCTCCGTAAAAATGATAATCCACAGTAACGGTATGGTAATACTTAGGGTGTTCGTCTGTTAATTCACCTGAAACATCCATTTTAAAATCTTTAATTTCAACTTTCATTTTATCTAAAGTAGAAATAACATCCAAGCCAGAACAGCCAGCTAAAGAAGATAGCATCATGGCTTTTGGAGACAGGCCATTTCTTTGGTCGGTACCTTCAATATTTGTATCCATAAGGACTGTTTTTCCACTTGGATTATCAGATTCAAAAGTTAATCCACCTTTCCAATTTGTTGTGATTTTATGTTGCATAATTTCTGATTTTAAAAGTTATATATAGTTGAAGTGTTTAAGGCTGTATTTTTGTTAAATCTTAAAATACTATCTTAGTTACCTCAAAAATACTACTAAAAAAATAACTATGGCATTAGTAACACCTTTGTCTGCTGAGCACGATTTAGAAACCAAAGCATTAGCAGAATTCTTTAATGAAACTCTCGGATTTTGTCCTAATTCGGTTTTAACCATGCAACGCAGACCCGCAATAAGTAAAGCGTTTATCAATTTGAATAAAGCCGTTATGGCTAATGAAGGTCGAGTGACCTCAGCTTTAAAACGTATGATTGCTTGGGTAAGTAGTAATGCAACGGGTTGTCGTTATTGCCAAGCACACGCCATTAGAGCTGCGGAACGTTATGGTGCAGAACAAGAACAGTTAGATAATATTTGGGAATATAGGACGCACGCTGCTTTTAACGATGCAGAACGTGCTGCTTTAGATTTTAGTTTGGCAGCAAGCCAAGTGCCAAATGCCGTAAATGCTGAAATAAAAGCCCGTTTATACGAATATTGGGATGAAGGTGAAATTGTAGAAATGTTAGGTGTAATTTCACTTTTTGGTTACTTAAACCGTTGGAATGATTCTATGGGAACTTCTATTGAAGAAGGTGCTGTTGAAAGTGGTGAAAAATACTTAGGAAAACATGGTTACGAAGTTGGCAAACATGATGGATCGGATTATTAGATTTTAAACACTTTATTTTTAAATAAATAAGAAAAAACCTTACTGGAAACAGTGAGGGTTTTCTGTGTTATTTTAAATGTATAATATTAAGAAAGTAGTGATTTTACCTTTTTTCGTAATTCAGGAACAACCAATTCCTCAAACCAAGGATTTTTACTTCTCCAAAATCTATTGGTTGGCGATGGGTGTGGAATAGGAAAATATTTGGGTAAATATTCTTTATAGTCCCCAACGGTTTCTGTTAATGTGCGTTTTGCTTTCTCTTTTAAATAATACTTCTGTGCGTAAGCACCAATTAAAATAATCAATTGCACATTTGGCATTTTATTCAATAATGCATCGTGCCATTTTGGTGCACATTCTGGTTTTGGTGGTAAATCTCCTGTTTTTGCTTTTCCTGGATAACAAAATCCCATTGGCATAATAGCAAAATTATCGGTATTGTAAAATTGTGCTTCTGTAACCTTAAGCCATTCTCTTAATCTTTTACCGCTTTGGTCGTCCCAAGGAATTCCGGATTTATGAACCTTAGTTCCCGGTGCCTGCCCAATAATTACAATTTTAGAATTGATATTCGCGGTTACTACAGGTCTTGGACCTAATGGTAAATGTGCTTTACAGATAGTACATTGGCTTATGTTGTGCAGTAAGTCTTTCATAATTTATTACTCATCCTTCAGCATGCTTTTTAAATCATTAGCGTAGGATGGATATGTAAAGATCTGTTTTTTAAATTCATTTATAGTTAAATCTTCATTTATAGCAACCGTTAAAATATTAATAGTTTCATTGGCTTGTGCGCTTAATAAATGAGCACCCACAATTTTATCTGTACGTTCGTTAACTATTATTTTATAGGCATAAGCTTCTGCATTTTCCTTTTTGGCATTGTACCATTTTGAAGCATCACCTTTATAAATTTTTACATTTTTATAGCGACTTTTAGCTTCTTCTTCAGAATAACCAACCGTAGCCAATTGTGGATGTGTGAAAACAATAGAAGGGACTAACGGATTTTCAAATTCTTTAGTATTACCGTTTATGATATTGTGGCCAGCAATGTAGCCTTGCAACCCCGATAACGGTGTTAGGGGTAATGATTTACTAGAAACATCGCCACAAGCATATACGTTTTCATTACTTGTGCTTTGCATAAAGTCGTTTACTAAAATACCCGAATCGTCTGCCTTAACGTTGGCTTGTTCTAAATCTAGTTTATCAATAGCAGGGACACGTCCAGCAGTATTAAAAACCTTTTTAGCTTTTATAGTTTTAGATTTGCCACCTTTTTGAAATGTTAATTTTAAGTTTTTCTTACCTTTTTTAATGTTTTCAGGTTGTACATCGTATATAAATTGAACACCTCTTTTTTCTAAAACCTTCGTTAGTTTTTCGACTAAAAACGAATCAAATTGCGATAATACTTGTTGTCCAATTTCAATCATTGTCACTTTGCACCCCATTGTAGAAAGCATGTAGCAAAATTCCATACCAACATAACCTGAACCAATGAATATGGCTGATTCAGGAATTTTTTTCAACTTTAAAATAGCATCACTTGTTTGTAGAAATTCAGCACCTTTAAACTCAAGAGTTCTTGGTACAAAACCTGTTGCAATTACAAACTTATCAGCAGAAATAGTTTTGCCTTCTACAGTAATTTCGTTTTTACTGATGAATTTTGGGGATTGATGGTATAAGTCAATCCCAAGATCTACCAAGTTATTTTCAGTAGATAAAGGAACAGGTTTTGTGAAAGTAGATTTGAATTTCTGAACAGCTTTCCATTTAATTTTGGGTCCATTCTTAATCCCTAAACTTTCAAGTTGCTTAGCTTTTTGCTCTAAATCGGCAAATTGCATTAATACTTTTTTAGGATCGCAACCTCTTGTGGCGCAAGTACCGCCAAATTCTCGTTTATCTGAAATAGCAACTGTTTTACCAGCTGCAATACAAGCTTTTGCTGCGGTTTGTCCGGCAATACCACTTCCAATTACAAATACGTCGTAATGTATAGTTTCCATAGTTTTATTTTGAAATAGAAAATTATGGAAACTAAGCGGAAAAGACTGATGCTGATGAGGTAAAGATTAACCCAATTACGAAAAATGGGTTATTTCTTTTTTAAAGGAAAGATTTCAAAATGTAAACCCGTAAAACCTGTTGTTATAAAATTTCTAATATTTTGATGTCCTGCTCCTGTTGGGTTTATTAAAACATCTTCAAAATAATAAGTTCCAAAACAAGCTAAGGTTTCTTCTTTTGTTAAATTTTGATCTACAGCAAAGGCAAATAATTTACAAGATCCTGAATTTTGATCTACAGCATTTTCTAAAGTTCCATTGGTGAAAGCGGTTGGTGTAAATTGGTAATAGGTTTCTATTACGTTCATAGTTTCAGAAAAATCAATCTGTTTTGGACTCGATTTAAGTTTGGCTAAAAAATCTTCTAAAGTCATAATTTTATTTATGTTTTCCGTCTACAACAATTACAATTTCGCCTTTAGGTGGTTTGTTGGTATAATGCTCTAAGACTTCTTTTGCGGTTCCTCTTATGGTTTCTTCGTAAAGTTTAGTAATTTCTCTAGAAACAGAAATCAATCGGTCTTCACCAAAATATTCGCAAAAATGGCCTAAGGTTTTAATTAACTTGTGTGGACTTTCGTAAAAAATAATAGTTCTTGTTTCTTCTGCTAAAAGTAACAGTCTTGTTTGTCTTCCTTTTTTAACAGGAAGAAAACCTTCAAAAACAAACTTATCGTTTGGTAATCCGCTATTAACCAAAGCGGGTACAAATGCGGTTGCGCCAGGTAGGCAATCCACTTCTATATGATGTTCTACACAAGCTCTTACTAGTAGAAACCCTGGGTCGGAAATAGCAGGTGTTCCTGCATCACTAATTACAGCTATTGTTAATCCTGCTTTAAGTTTTTCTATTAAATGGTCAACCGTTTTATGCTCGTTATGCATATGGTGACTTTGCATATGTGTGGTAATTTCAAAATGCTTTAAAAGTTTACCTGAAGTTCTAGTGTCTTCGGCTAAAATTAAATCTACTTCTTTTAAAACCTCGACAGCTCTAAAAGTGATATCTTTTAAATTTCCAATTGGTGTCGGTACTAAGTAAAGTTTACTCATATTTATTTCTCGCGAAATCGAGAATATTTTATAATTATTATCTAGTCTCTTAAATATTTACCTAAAAAGTAGGACGGAAAAAGGACTACTAATCCGTAAAATGAAAAGCCAAAAATACCATGACCAGCATAATGGTGTGCTGCAGTTGCTAAAACTAAATCAAAGAAGAAGCCAGCATAAGCCCATTCTGTAAGCCACTTACTTTTTCGCCATAAAACCATTGCAATACCAAGAAGTTTTAAAATAGCGAGTGGAATAACAAAATAACTAGGATAGTTTAGACTTTCAAAATAACCTTTTGTCATTTCTGTGTTTAACAGATACATCTGTGCTGAATACAGAAAAATTAAGCATAATAATACTGTACAAAACCAATAAATAATTTGTTTGATTCTCATTAATTAAATTTTCCTTCAATTAGTTGAAGAAAACGTTCTTCATATTCTTCTTTTCCTTTCCAATTATTATAGTCTGGTTTTACCATTTCTATAATTAAAGATTTAGCTTCTGGTAAAGTTGCTGTGGTATTAATTTGAGAAATTACACGATCATAATCTTCACTTTCTCCTTCAAATAAATGTTTAATGAAAGCTAATTTATCGTTCAATCCTATCTTTAGGTTTTGGCCCTTTAGTCTGTCATTTAATGACTTATTGGTGGCTTCTACTTCTGTTTTTTCAACGTCACGTTTTTGCGCTTCTTCAATAGGTTCAAATTCTGGCATTTTATCAAAACCAGAAGTAAGGGTTTCAAATTCAATAGAAGATTGTTGTGTTTCGGTTTCTTTTGGTAAGACTTTTTTTGGTGTTGGTATTTTTTCAACTACAGGTTTTTCTTCAACTTCTTCATCGGGCATATGAGATACTAAGTCTTTAATCTTAGTCATCACAGGTTCCATTATAGCATCATCTTCAGTTTCATCTAAATGAACATAAGTCTTATCTTCAATTTCTATATTGTCACTATATTTATTATTAAAAGCAGTTTCTAACATGTCGAAAAAAGAAGAATCATGCCCAATTTTAGGAAGTCTATCTTCAAAGTTATCTTTTGCAAATTTTAAAACGGTCAATTTTTCATAAAGCACAGCAACTTCTTCGTGAAGCTTATCGATGTCTTCTCTACCTGTTAATTTTAGAATCCTATGAGCAATACTCACTAATTCTGATTCTAATTTCTTTTTCATAATTCTAAATTTTTATAATGAAGCACTTTAGCGTTTTTTAGGTTTTAAAAACCAATTTTTACATTGAATAAAAGAGAAATATAATCTCTTTATTTCCTTTTCGTAAGTTTTGCTTTCTATTTTTTAATAAATTTGTCTCACCTTTATAGAATCGAAGATCGATCTTTGATTTAGTGCTAAAATTACAAAATGTTTCTCGAAAATACAGTAAATCAGAAAGAACAATTTGGGTGGATTGAAGTCATCTGCGGATCTATGTTTTCCGGTAAAACGGAAGAATTAATTCGTCGGTTAAAACGTGCCCAATTTGCAAAACAAAAAGTTGAAATTTTTAAGCCTGCTGTAGATGTGCGTTACGATGAAGAAATGGTCGTTTCTCATGATGCTAATGAAATTCGCTCAACACCAGTTCCTGCTGCTGCAAATATTCCAATATTAGCAGACGGTTGTGATGTGGTTGGTATTGACGAAGCCCAATTCTTTGATGATGAAATTGTACGTGTTTGTAATGATTTAGCAAACAAAGGAATCCGAGTTATCGTTGCGGGTTTAGATATGGATTTTAAAGGTAATCCTTTTGGACCAATGCCTAATCTTATGGCAACAGCAGAATATGTAACTAAGGTGCATGCGGTTTGTACAAAAACAGGGAATTTAGCACAATATAGCCATAGAAAAACGCTTAGTGATGAGTTGGTTTTACTTGGTGAAGTTGATGAATATGAACCCTTAAGTAGAGCAGCGTATTATAAAAGTATTCAAAGAGATAAATTAAGGCAACTTAATGTAAATGATGCAAAGGAAGTGGATTCTAAACAAGAAGACAATAATGCCTAAAGCTCAAGAAACAGTTCTCGAAATTGATTTAAGTGCATTAACTCAAAATTATAACTACTTAAAATCTAAATTACAGCCAGAAACTAAGTTTTTAGCGGTAGTAAAAGCCTATGCCTACGGAAGTGATTCTGTAGAATTGGCAAAGCACCTTCAGAAATTAGGTGCCGATTATTTTGCTGTTGCATACACCCAAGAAGGTGTTGCTTTAAGAGACGCAGGAGTTACAACACCTATTTTGGTTTTGCATCCGCAGTCTTTAAATGCAGAAACTTTAATTGATAGATGTTTAGAGCCTAGTATTTATAGCGCTAGACTATTAAACGATTTTATAGCTGTAGCAGAACAACGTGGTCAGAACAATTACCCTGTTCATATTAAATTCAATACAGGTTTAAATCGTTTAGGGTTTGACGAAAAGGATGTCGAGTCTATTGTGTCTCAATTAAAAGCGACTACATCTGTACAAGCAAAATCATTATTTTCTCATTTGGCAGCGAGTGAAGATCTTGAAGAAAAAGATTTTACAGAGCAACAAATAGAAACCTTTAAATCTATAACTGAAAATTTTAAAACAAAATCAGGTACGGAGCCTTGGTTGCATTTATGTAATACTTCAGGAATTATTAATTATCCTGAGGCGCATTTCAATATGGTGCGTAGTGGTATTGGACTCTATGGTTTTGGGAATTCTGAAGAAGAAGATAAAAATTTTAAACCTATTGCAAGTTTGAAATCGGTTGTTTCTCAAATTCATGATGTTGAAAAAGGGAAATCTGTTGGTTATAACAGGGCTTATACTTCAAATAATAACGAAAGAATTGCTACAATCCCAATTGGTCATGCTGATGGTGTCAGTCGTATTTATGGCAACAAAAAAGGATTTGTATTTATAAATGGAGAAAAAGCATATATCATTGGTAATGTGTGTATGGACATGATTATGGTAGATGTTACTGACATTAACTGTAAAGAAGGTGATGAGGTAATTGTCTTCGATGCCACTCATAAAGTTAATGATCTTGCGGAATCTGCAGGTACAATTTCTTATGAAATTCTAACAGCATTATCGCAACGTATTAAACGCGTTTTTATACCGTAATAATCTTTTTGTTAACTTCTTGTGACTTTTTTATTAACTTGGTGTCTTAATTAATAGCCTAACTAAAAATTAAAAACTAAATTATGTTAAAAGAATTCAAAGAATTTGCAATGAAGGGCAACCTTATAGACATTGCTGTTGGTTTTGTAATGGGTGCTGCTTTTAAAGAAGTAGTTACTGCATTTACAGGAGGTATTGTATCTCCATTAATTGGTATGATTTTCGACTCAGACTTTAAAGCGTTGAGATACCAATTAAAAGAAGGAACTTTAAATGACGCTGGCGAAATAGTTGGTGATGTTTTCTTAGAATATGGTACATTCTTAACTAACGTTATTGACTTTATCATTGTAGCATTTGTTATGTTCCTTGTTGTAAAAGGAGTTAATAATATGAAGAAGAAAGAAGAGCCTGCACCAGCTGCGCCTGCAGGACCAACTGAACTTGATTTATTAAAAGAAATCAGAGATTCATTAAAAAAATAAAATACGTATAGCTTCATCGCTACACTATTATTTTAATCAAACCCAGACTGTAAAAGTCTGGGTTTTCTTTGTTGTAATATTTTGTAATGCATATCCGATAAATAGTACCCTTTATTTTTATCAGATTTTTAAGACTAAATTACTCTAATTAGTAAAAGAAATATTCTAATTTTGATATCTTAGCTTTGTGTTTTGTGAAGCATTTAGAGCTAAAAATTAGTCACTTATAAAAAATAAGTGGTAGATGTAACATTAGATTTTTAAGAAATATTAAATTGAAACGTATGAAAGTAGCAATTGTAGGTGCAACAGGTATGGTTGGCAACGTAATGCTTAAAGTATTAGAGGAACGTAATTTCCCTTTAGATGAATTATTATTGGTAGCTTCAGAGCGTTCTGCAGGTAAGATATTAAAATATAAAGGAAAGGATATTAAGGTAATTAGTATTCCTACAGCTATTGAAGCACGTCCCGATATTGCTTTGTTTTCTGCTGGAGGAGGTACATCTTTAGAATGGGCACCAAAATTTGCTGAGGTTGGGACAACGGTTATCGATAATTCTTCGGCATGGAGAATGGATGGTACTAAAAAATTAATAGTTCCGGAAATTAATGCAGGTGAATTATCTAAAACAGATAAAATTATAGCGAACCCAAATTGCTCTACCATTCAAATGGTAATGGCATTAGCACCGCTTCATAAAAAATATAAAATTAAACGTCTTGTTATTTCTACATATCAATCTGTATCTGGTACAGGTGTAAAAGCTGTAGAACAAATGGAGAATGAAATAGCAGGTAAAGAAGGTGATATGGCTTACCCTTACCCAATTCATAAAAACGCAATTCCACAATGTGATGTTTTTGAAGAAAATGGATATACCAAAGAAGAAATGAAATTGGTAAATGAAACGCGCAAAATTCTTTGTGACGACTCTATTGCTGTAACGGCAACAGCAGTTAGAATTCCAACTGCTGGTGGACACAGTGAATCTATTAATGTAGAGTTTGAATCTGATTTTGATGTTAACGATGTTAAAACATTACTTAGTGAAACAGATGGTGTTACGTTACAAGATAATTTAGATGAAAACCTTTATCCTATGCCAATGTATGCGCATGGTAAAGATGATGTTTTTGTGGGGCGTATTAGACGAGATGCTTCTCAACCAAATACTTTAAATCTTTGGGTTGTAAGTGATAATCTTAGAAAAGGAGCTGCAACTAATACTGTTCAAATTGCAGAATATCTTATAGAAACTGATTTAGTTTAAGGTGTTTCTAAGTTTTTAAATATAAGTAATTTTTTGTATTTCAGTGTGTTGCTTAATTAGGTGATTGAAATAATACTTATATTGTACATCTAATTTTATCATAAGTTTTGGGTTGTTAGTATACTCTAATAACTCAAAACTTATATTTTAGGTAAAATTACGAGATTATAAAAAAAGCCTAATTATGAGAAAATTATTCTTCCTTGCTTTAGTGTTAAGTATTTTTGTGTCTTGTAAAATTCAAACTCAAAGCATGAAATCTATTTCCATAAATTACCCTAAAACTCATAAAGTAGACACCGTTAATACTTATTTTGGAGTCTCCATTCCTGATCCTTATCGCTGGTTAGAAGATGATAGGTCAAAAGCAACGGAAAATTGGGTTAAGGCACAAAACGAAACTACTTTTGAGTATTTAGAAAACATTACTTACCGAAAATCGCTAAAAAAGCGCTTAACAAAACTTTGGAATTACGAAAAAATTGGTTCACCATTCAAAGAAGGAAGCTATACTTACTTCTATAAAAATGATGGTTTACAAAATCAGTATGTTATTTATAGATATAAAACAGGAAATGATCCAAGTACGGCTGAAGTATTCTTAGATCCAAATACATTTAAAGAAGACGGTACTATTTCTTTAGGTGGTACAAGTTTTTCAAAGGATGGTAAAACCTTAGCCTATGCTATTTCTGAAGGTGGTAGTGATTGGAGAAAAATTCTAATCATGAATACTGAAACCAAAGAAATTATTGAAGATACTTTGGTTGATATTAAATTCAGTGGCATGTCTTGGTATAAGAATGAAGGATTTTATTATTCTAGTTACGATAAACCTCTAGGCAGTGAACTCTCTGCAAAAACTGATCAACATAAAGTTTATTACCATAAATTAGGAACAAAACAATCTGAAGATCAATTAATTTATGGTGGTATACCTGAAGAAAAGCATCGTTATATTTACGGTGGTGTTACAGAAGATGATCATTATTTAGTAATTACTCCACGTATTTCAACTTCAGGAAATAAGCTTTATATAAAAGATTTAACTGTTCCTAATGCGCCTTTAGTAGAAATATTAGGACATACCGATTCAGATTCTAATATTATAGAAAATGTAGGGTCAAAACTTTACATAATGACAAATTTGGATGCGCCAAATCAAAAAATTGTAACAGTAGATGCTTCGGACCCAAGTCCTGAAAATTGGGTAGATTTTATTCCTGAAACAGAAAACGTATTAACGCCTTCAACAGGTGGTGGTTACTTTTTTGCTAATTATATGGTAGATGCTGTTTCGCAAGTGTTACAATACGATTATAATGGAAAATTGATAAGAGAAGTTGAGTTACCAGGCGTAGGAACTGCAGATGGCTTTGGTACAAAGAAAGACGAAAAAGAGCTTTACTATGCATTTACAAACTATATAACTCCAGGAAGTATTTACAAATACGATATTGATAACGGAACTTCAGAATTATATAAAAAACCGAGTATTGATTTTAATCCTGAAGCTTACAAAAGCAAACAAGTATTTTACAAATCTAAGGATGGGACTAATGTTCCGATGATTATAACCCATAAAAAAGATTTGGAGCTTACTGGTAAAAACCCAACAATACTTTACGGTTATGGAGGGTTTAATGTTAGTTTAACACCTAGTTTTAGCATCGCAAATGCCGTTTGGATGGAACAAGGAGGTGTTTTTGCTGTCCCTAATCTTAGAGGTGGCGGGGAATATGGAAAAGCTTGGCATAATGCAGGGACCAAGCTTCAGAAACAAAATGTGTTTGATGATTTTATTGCCGCTGCAGAATATCTTATTTCAGAAAAGTATACATCATCAGATTTCTTAGCGATTAGAGGGGGGTCTAACGGAGGTTTATTGGTTGGGGCAACAATGACGCAGCGACCAGAATTAATGAAAGTAGCTTTACCTGCAGTTGGTGTTTTAGATATGTTGCGCTACCATACATTTACAGCAGGTGCGGGTTGGGCTTACGATTATGGAACTGCTGAAGATAACAAAGAAATGTTTGAATATTTAAAAGGATATTCACCTGTTCATAATGTTAAAAAAGGAACGAAATATCCCGCAACACTTGTTACAACAGGTGATCATGACGATAGGGTTGTACCAGCGCACAGTTTTAAATTTGCTGCCGAGTTACAGAGTAAGCAAACAGGAGAAAATCCTACTTTAATAAGAATAGAAACTGATGCTGGCCATGGTGCTGGTACTCCTGTTAGTAAAACCATTGAACAATATGCAGATATTTATGGTTTTACACTTTATAATATGGGATTCAAAACTTTGCCTTCAGAAATGGATGGTGAATAGAAAATTAAGATGTTTTACTTAATATTAAACTAATTTATGATTTAAAATCACCTATTATTTTCGTACAACCATTAACTAATAGAAAAGTGTATATTTAGGCCTATTATTTATTTAGAGTTGATAAAGAATAGGTTAGAGGTAAATAGTTTCTATTTTAGGTAGGAAATTTAAGGACTGATCTGTTTTATTAATAATGTATAATAACGCTTATGAGAAAACATTACACCATTATTTTTCTTACATTATTATTATTACTATTTTCTTGCGTTGACGATGATGGATTAAGTCCTTTAGTTATTGATACCAATCCAGATAGTGTAGTTATTGTTCAAAATTCAGAAATTGAAATTTTTATTTTTTTGAACGATTCTAATATACCTTCAACGGGAGAGTTGTCATTGAGTTCGCCGTTAAAGGGTAGTGTTGCAATTATTGACACTAATAATACACCTAACAACCCAAGTGACGATCATATAAAATATACAGTAAATCCAAATGAAATTGGTGTAGATATTTTTGAATATACGATATGTAGTGCTTCTGGAGGCTGTAAAACAGAAGCAGTAACTGTGACCATTACAACGGGTACAAACGTATTATATGATTTAGATAATATGCCATTCTCCGCATTATCAGACTATCAATTTTTTGAAGGGGATTTAAAGAATTTAGAACCAACTTATGGTGTGTTGCCTTACACATTAAATTCAACGTTATTTAGTGATTACGCTAAGAAAAAGCGTTTTTTATGGATGCCAAATAATACTAAAGCTTCATTTGTAAATGAAAATGAACTTTTAGATTTTCCTGTTGGGACGATTCTTATAAAAAACTTTTACTACGATAATGTGCTTCCAGATAATACCACTCAATTAATTGAAACACGTCTTATGATAAATAAACAAGAAGGGTGGGTTTTTGCAAATTACGTATGGAATACTGAACAGTCCGAAGCTGTTTTAGACATGAATGGAAGCTATGTAGATTTACAATGGCAACAAGCAGAAGAAACAAAATCAGTACAATATAGAATTCCATCTGGTGCTGAATGTCATACCTGTCATAAGGTAATGGAAATAGCACGGCCTATAGGTCCTAAAGTAAGAAACTTAAATTTACTTTATAATTATGACGATGGTCCTCGTAATCAATTAGAACAATTAGTCAGTTTTGGATATCTAGAAAACACACTTCCAGATGAAATAGCTAAAATGCCAAATTATAATGATTCTAGTGTGGCTTTAGAAGAAAGAGTTAGAGCTTACTTAGATATTAATTGTGCACATTGCCACTCAGAAGAAACACATTGTGCATACCGACCAATGCGATTCGATTTTTCATTAACCGAAGATCTTACTAATATAGGAGTTTGTGTAGATGCTGAAACGGATTTAGGATTTGGTTTAGGGCGTATTGTAGAACCTGGAGATGATAGAAATTCAGTATTGTTTTATAGAATTAACTCTACAGAACCGTCAAATAGAATGCCTTTGTTATCAAGAACTATTGTACACATTGAAGGAGTTGAGCTTGTTGAAGCATGGATAAATTCCTTAGAAATAAATTGTAATTAAACCAATCAATCAATATGAAAAAACTATTACTCACTGCATTACTTTTTACTTTACTAAGTTATTTGGGCAATGCTCAAGAATTAAATCAACCTTCTAATTGGCCTAATAGTACGTGGTCACTCTCTGGAAGTTATGATATAACTTATTTAGAAGAAAACCCCACCTTATCCTCAAGTGGTTCTTTTTCTTTTAATGATGATGAAGCTGGTGGTGGTTCAAACAATACTATTGCTGCTGAATCTCCTATTATTAATCTTCAAAATGCATTTGACGCTAATGAAACTGAAATAACAGTTTTTTTTAATTATGTTTTAAATATTTATGATACCGAATCACTAAGTGTTCAATATTGGGATAATAGCTCTAACGAATGGGTAAGTTGGGGAAGTGAAATAGCTGTTAATTCTATTGCAACCAATGGTTATTGTAATGCGGCATCTTCAATTTTTATAAGTGAAAGCTTAAATATTATTTCATTTTCTACAGAACAACTAACAGGTTTTAAGTATCGTATTCTGTACAACGATAACAACTCTTATGGATGGGGTTTTTGCGTTAATTCACCATCAATAAGTTCTGCTATTCCTCCGGCATGTCCAAGTGTTACATCTTTAGCGATTAGTAATGTAGACGCCAATAGTGCAACAGCTAATTGGGGTGTTGGTGGCTTAGAAGCTTTATGGGAAGTTGCAGTACTTTTACCATCAGAAGGTATTCCAGCTTCAGGAACTTCGATCACAACTAATTTTTATAATTTAAGTAATCTTTCTCAGCAAACAAATTATGTTTTTTACGTAAGAGCTAATTGTACTGATGGCGGGTATAGTAATTGGACAAGTATTGCTCTTACAACTGGTATTGATACTTCTAGTTATCCAGCAAGTTTTACAATAAACCCTATAAATACATCAGGAACTTATGATATTGCTTTGGTCGATTTAAATGGGGACTTTTTAGATGATGTCGTTTCTGTCAGTTCTAATAACATAAATGTACATTATCAGTTAGCCTCTGGTGGGTTTAACGCAATGAATATTTCTACCCCAGATGCAGATTTTACACCGAGTTGGAGCTTAGCTGCTGGTGATTTTGATCGTAATGGTTACAACGATCTAGTCTATGGTGGTCAAGGTGGGGTTACGTTTATGAAAGCAAATGATACAGGAACAGCTTATACCGAAATTTCTGGAATAGAATATGTGTTTTCTCAACGCTCTAATTTTGTAGATATAAACAATGATGGGCATTTAGATGCTTTTGTTTGCCATGATGTTCAGGCAAATGTGTATTATATTAATGATGGTGCGGGGAATTTACAATTCTATCAAGGAGTAAGTGAAGACGTTTTACCTAACGGAATCGGTTTAACGCCAGGTGGTGGTAATTACGGAACTGTTTGGATCGATTATGATAACGATAGAGATATGGATATGTTTATTGCTAAATGTAGAGGTGGTTCTTCAACAATAAGTACTAATGAATTATGGAGAAATGATGGTAATGGAGTATTTGTTAACGTAGCAGATAGTAATGGTTGGTATAATACTAATTATCCTAGTGCTGGTCATGACAACTCTTCTCTTTTGGGTGATAATATCCAAACGTGGTCTTCAGCTTGGGCAGACTTTAATAATGATGGTTATATGGATGTGTATATTGGAGCAAGTAGTACTGAAAATGGTGATTCTAAATTAATGAAAAATAATGGTGATGGCACATTTACAGATGTAACCGCTGGATCTGGTGTTTTAGAGGCACAATTAGGTATAGAAAATGCCCCTGCTGACTTTAATAATGATGGGTATGTCGATATTTTAAGTAATGGAGATATATTGTTTAACAATGGTGATTTTACATTTACTAATTATTCAGATAATATGCCACCAAGTGGTGCTATTGGAGATACTAATAATGATGGTTTTTTAGATATTTTTCGTAATGGAAATATTTATTTAAATAACACAAACAATAACAATTGGGTAAAAATAAATACCATTGGTGCAACAAGTAACATTAATGGCATTGGAGCTAGAGTTGAAATTGAAACGACAACAGGAACACAAATACGTGATGTAAGAAGTGGGGAAGGTTTTAAGTACATGAGCTCTTTAAATACGCATTTTGGTATTGGTGAATTAACAAGTATTAATAGCATTATCATTTACTGGCCATCTGGTATTGTGGATCATATAGTTAATCCTGAAATTAACACAACACACGCTATTATAGAAGGTTCTACACTAAGTGTTGTTGACGAAACTTTAGTAGACGTGTCAATTTATCCTAACCCAGTAGAGGATCAACTAAACATTAAAACATCTGCTGAGGTTATTAATAAAATAGCAACAGTTTTTGATATCAACGGAAAGCGTGTTCTTAGTTCAAAACTTACATCTAATGCTATAGATGTTTCTACTTTAACAAATGGTGTTTATTTCTTAAGGTTAGAGTCTGAAGGAAAAACAATGAAACGTAAGTTTTTTAAAAAATAACTTATAGCTAAAAAAAGTAAAACCGTTTGAGAAATCAAGCGGTTTTTTTATGCAGATTCTTTAATGATATAGTATTTTTGTAAAATGCTTCAAGTAAAAAACATCACTTTCGGATATTCTAAAACTAAGGTTTTAAATGCTATTGATTTTAACGTTAAGCCAGGAGAAAATCTCGCAATTATAGGTGAAAGCGGATCTGGTAAAAGTACACTGATAAAGCTTATTTACGGAGAATATGACCTGAATGAAGGACAAATTTTTTGGAAAGACGAAGAGATTCTCGGGCCAAAATATAACTTAGTTGTTGGATATGATTTTATAAAATCGGTTAGTCAAGAATTCGATTTAATGCCTGTAACTACAGTGGCAGAAAATATAGGAAAATTTCTTTCTAATTTTTACCCAGAGGAAAAACAGAAACGGACTAAAGAACTCATAGAAGTTGTAGAATTAGAGGCGTTTGCTAATACTAAAGTAAAACTCTTAAGTGGTGGTCAAAAACAACGTGTTGCCATCGCTAGAGCTTTAGCAAAACAACCTGAAATTCTATTGTTAGACGAACCTTTTAGTCATATCGATAATTTTCAGAAGCAAGGCTTGAGGCGTAATGTTTTTAATTATCTAAAAGCTAAAAATATAGCTTGTATTGTTGCCACACATGATAGAAAAGATGTTCTTGGATTTGCAGATGAAATTATAGTTCTAGACGAGTCTAAGATAATTGTTAAAGATACCCCTCAAAATTTATATAAAAACCCAAAATTGCCTTTAATAGCGTCCTTTTTTGGTGAGTTTAATATTATTGATCCTTATGGAATTGTGTATGCCCATCAACTTCAAGTTGTAGAAGAATCTAATTTAAAAGCAACTGTAAGAAAATCTTATTTTAATGGAAGTGTTTGGTTAATAGAAGCGATTTATAATTCTGAAATTATATTTATTCAGCATAAAGCTGAATTACCAAAAGATTCTGAAATTCACTTTTCATTAGTCTCATAACTTTTAAGAAATTATGTTTTTTGAAATCGTAAAGTAGACGTCGTCGTCAATTAATTTTGAGTTCAGAAGATTGATTATTTAAGCGATCATTTAAAAATGAAAAAGGATGAACAGTTGTTCATCCTTTTTGCCCCAAATCTACCATAAACTTAACCTACTTATGTATATGGTATTTCAAATATAAGAGGACAATAGGTTAAGCTTTCATTTTTTGGACAAACGACCTATATATTAGTCTAAACGTGGAAATTTTATTAGCGTAGTAACAATACCCTAAGAATAGTGGATGATTTGTGAGTTTAAGACAAAATAAAAATGAAAAAGGATGAACAGTTGTTCATCCTTTTTGCCCCAAATCTACCATGAACTTAACCTACTTATGTTATGGTGATTGCAATGTATATTTAAATTTATTAAATCGAATCAAAAACCCGACTAAATACTATTTTAACCGACAAAATAAATATTTTATCGGATAAAATGATTGTCCTAAGCTTTAATAAGCACGTCTGTTATTACCTTCGTAAAAATTAATAAATGCTCTGTTAACAACTCTGTTACCTCCAGGTGTAGGGTAATCTCCGGTAAAGTACCAGTCACCTAAATTATCAGGACAAGCTTTATGTAAGTTTGCTACAGGCTGAAAAATTACTTTTACGTCAGCTTTTGTATTTTCTTCACTTAATAATTCTGAAATTTTATCAGAAATCTGTTCGTCAGTAAACTTTTCGTAGATTTCTTTAACGTAGTTTACAATATCAGTATCCTTGTTGTTAACTTGTGCTATACATTTATTGTAAACATCTGTTACAATATGGTATTGATTTGTGTCTTTTAATAATGCTAGCGCAGCTTTAAAAGCAATTAAGGTCTCTAGATTTGCCATGTCTATACCATAACAATCAATAAAGCGTATTTGAGGCGCAGAAGAAACCACTACGATTTTCTTAGGGTTTAATCTGTCCATCATTTTAATAATACTCTTTTTAAGCGTCGTACCTCTTACAATACTATCATCTATAATAACCAAATTATCAGTTGGTTTTATAACACCGTAAGTAACATCGTAAACGTGTGCCACTAAATCATCTCTACTACTATCTTCTGTAATAAACGTTCTTAGTTTTACATCTTTAATAGCTATTTTTTCAATTCTAGGACGTTCAGATAAGATATCGGTGACTGTTTCTGCCGATAATTTACCGTTACCATCAAGTATTGTTTTTGTTTTCTTTTCGTTGAGGTGATCTTCAACGGCTTCTATCATCCCAAAAAAGGAAGTTTCTGCTGTATTTGGTATATATGAAAACACACTATTTTTGGTGTCATTATCAATAGCCTCTAAAACTTTAGGCATTAACAAGCGGCCTAGTTTTTTACGTTCTTGGTAAATTTCGGCATCACTTCCACGAGAGAAATAGATGCGTTCAAAAGAACAAGCTTTACGCTCTAAAGGTTCTAATATTTTTTTAATCTGAGTAACTCCAGATTTTTTAGTAATAATAGCATGTCCTGGTGCTAATTCTTTTACATCATCAAAGGGTACGTTGAAAACAGTTTGAATAACTGGACGTTCTGATGCTACAACTACAATTTCATCATCTTTGTAATAATATGCGGGTCTTATACCAGAAGGATCTCTTAACACAAAAGAATCTCCATGACCTAATAAACCTGCCATTGCATAACCACCATCCCAGTTTTTAGCGGCACGTTTTAATATTTTTCCAACTTTTAAACGTTCTGCAATTAGCGGAGAACATTCATTTTTATTGTAACCTTCCTTTTTTAGATCCTTATAAATTTTAGCAACAGCATCATCTAAGAAATGACCAATTTTTTCCATTACAGTAACCGTATCTGCTTTTTCTTTTGGGTGTTGCCCTATCTCAATAAGGTTATCAAAAAGTTCATTAACATTCGTCATGTTAAAGTTACCAGCAACAATAAGGTTACGATGCATCCAATTGTTTTGTCTTAAAAATGGATGAACACTTTCTACACTGTTTTTACCATAGGTACCATAACGAACATGACCTAATAAGACTTCACCGATGTACGGAATTTTACTCTTTTGTAGTTCAACATCATTTTGATACTCAGGATTTTTGGTCAATTCATCATTAATACGATCATTGATTTGAGCAAAAATATCTTGTATTGGCTGTTGCGCAATAGAGCGAACTCTACTTATATAACGTTCACCAGGTTTTGTATCTAATTTTATACTT
This sequence comes from Winogradskyella wichelsiae, assembly GCF_013403925.1. Lineage (GTDB taxonomy): Bacteria > Bacteroidota > Bacteroidia > Flavobacteriales > Flavobacteriaceae > Winogradskyella > Winogradskyella wichelsiae. The sequence goes on along the minus strand of NZ_JABFDJ010000002.1, from coordinate 573,910 downwards.
GCAAAACCAGCTCCGTCTTGTCCACGGTTGTGCTGTTTTTCCATCATTAAATACATTTTGTTTACACCATAAAAAGCACTACCATATTTTTCTTTGTAGTATTCTAATGGTTTTAAAAGTCTGATAAGTGCAATACCACACTCATGTTTTAAAGCATCACTCATAATTGTTTGTCCGCAATTAATTTTTTAATAATTTAAAATAAAAAACGCGCTCATTTTAGAGCGCGTTAGTTTAAGATAATTCGATATCAAACTGTGTTAGAGTCTTAAACTGCTCTAAACGTTCATAAATTTCTTTATCAGTTAAATTTTGCATGCGCTCTGTTCCAAATTTTTCAACACAGAAGGAGGCTAAGGTAGAGCCGTATATAACAGCTGTTTTCATGTTTTCAAAAGAAAAGTCATCTGTTTTTGCTAGATAACCAGCAAAACCACCAGCAAATGTGTCTCCAGCTCCAGTTGGGTCAAAAACTTCTTTTAAAGGAAGTGCAGGTGCATAAAATACATTATCATCATGAAACAATAATGCGCCGTGCTCTCCTTTTTTAATGACTACAAATTTAGGACCCATTTCTTGAATTTTTTTAGCAGCAACAACTAGAGAATATTCACCAGTTAATTGTCGCGCTTCTTCATCGTTAATGGTAATAACATCAACATTTTTAATCACAGAAAGCAAATCATCTAAAGCGATATCCATCCAGAAATTCATGGTATCTAAAATGGCTAACTTAGGCTTTTTAGTCATTTGGTTTAATACCCCTTGCTGTACTAAAGGGTGTAAGTTACCTAGCATCACTACTTCTGCATCTTTGTAATTTTTAGGAACAACAGGGTTAAAGTGCTCTAATACGTTAAGCTCAGTTGCTAAGGTATCACGAGAATTCATATCGTTATGGTATTTACCACTCCAAAAGAATGTTTTACCATCTTTTACAACTTCTATACCTTCAATATCAACGTTTCTATTTTTTAATAGATCTAAATATTCTTGCGGAAAATCACCTCCAACTACAGAAACTGCTGCAGAATCTACATTAAAATTTGAAGCTGATAAACCTATATATGTTGCTGCTCCACCGAGGATTTTATCGGTTTTCCCAAAAGGGGTTTCAATAGCATCAAAAGCTACTGTACCAACAATTACTAACTTGCTCATTACCTTAATTTGAATTAAGTCGCAAATTTACGTAAAATATATTCTATGTGAAACATGAAATTAAACAATGGTAGTTAGGTTTTAATTCTTTCTATCTTAAACCTGATATCCTTTTAATGACTAATGTGTTGCGTTTTTTTAATTCTTGATGATATTTAATACCAACGGTTAGATTGCGCAAAAAAGCCACAATTTTTAAATTGTGGCTTTTTTTGTAAACTTTTATAAAGTAGTATAAGTTTAATCTTTGTATTATAATTTAACCATACCAATATGCATTAGATCTCCTCGTAAAGTCGATGTATCAGATGTACTAAGTATATAATACTGAATATCTATAATATCATCTTCTGCAAATACGTATTGAAACGTACCAGAAGCTCCAAAATAATCGGAAGAAGGTGAAGGTAAAGATGAAAATCCTCTAGCCATATAACCTACACGCGTTCCATTTTGGAAAATGGCAAGGATATATTTTCTATTGCCCGCTTCTAAATTTCTTACGGCCCAACTAGCATTTATTAAATAACTTCCTGCTTTAAGTACTTGTATTTCACCATCTGATACTACATTAAAATATTCAGTGTCATTTTCTGTTATATCATCAGTTCCTAATGGGAAATTATAAAAAGCAGCACCAACAGGAATAGTTGTTCCTCCTAAATCTCTATGCATTGTTAAAGATGGTGTTCCTCCGGCTTCTGCTGTTAAGCTATTCCAGCTATCTGTATAAATTTCTAAACCCTGAGTAGTTGTATTGTAAATGGTAAGACCTTCTGCAGGTGTTAATATAGCATCACGCTGTTCAGTTGTAAGCCTAGGTAATAATAAACCACCTTCAGTACTTTGCAATTCTAAAATACTAGATGCATCTGGAGTTTCTGTACCAATACCTACTTGGGCAAAACATGTTGTTGTGCATATTAAAAAAGCACCTAATAAATTTAAAATAGACTTCATGATTCTTATTTTGTTGAACTTAGATGACAAATTAACATTAAAAAATGTAATTTATCAAGCTTCGATGATTATAATTTTAAAATGAAATATATACTCTTACTACGGATTTTTTACTGAAAATACTTTATTAATTAACTTATGTTATTTTAACTAATTGTTTTTTAGGTCTTTACTACAGGTATTAAACAGGTGTAATTAATTATTAAGCCATAATTTTAGTTAATAAATTATTTTTAAATGTTTGTTAGTCACATAGATTATTGCAATTTCACTTGAATAATTAAAATTATTAGCGTTTATTGCATGCTTCCAGCTAAATTCGGATTAAAATGAAGTATAATTTTATTTTTTTATTGTCAATTTTTTGTCTAAATCTTGGTGCTCAAGATTTGTCTAGTACTATGACGGTTAGTCCTGGTACCTCTGTTTCAATTACATCTGGTACAGAACTTACTGCTTATGAGTTAAATCTAAAATCTACATCAGACAGTTTTGCTTGTGTTATGTTAGACGGAACCATTACTGATGGAACCCTTGTTAATTATGATAGATATGTTAATGTTGTTGGTACACCCGGAGTAAATGGTGGGAATGATTTGGTGTCATTACCTGTAAAAACAGATGCTGCTACTTTTAATAATTTTTCATTATATAATACTGATGGCACTATTTCTACGGCTAATTATAACTATATGCCTCGATCAGGTGATTTGTATGCTTTCGGACCTTATAGTAATGTAACTGATTCTTACATAAATTATGATGGTATTGTAGATGCATCACTTTCATTACAACGTGCAGTTGGCTATAGAGCTGCAACTAAATTAAACGGACAGACCTTAAGATTTTCTGGTACTATATCCAAAAATACTGAAACTGTAACGATTACTACTATAGATCCAATTATTACACCAGATACAACTGGTGATCCAAAAAATTGGAATTCAGTAGGAAATCCATATCCTACATATTTAAATTCTACTTTGTTTTTAGATGAAAATTTAGCTGTGTTAGCAGAAGATGCTGCAGGTATATATGGTTATAATAGCGGTACGCAGTCTGGTACTGGTACTGTTGGTAATTTTACGATAATTAATAGATTGGTTAATATAGGTCTTAATATAACTCCAGGTCAAGGGTTTTTAGTTGCTAATGATTTCACTGCTGCCTCTAACGTCATAAGCTTTACACCTGCAATGCGTGTTTTTAGTGGCTCTGATGATTTTATATTAGGAAGAAGTGATAATGTAAATGAAATGGTAAGATTAAAGGCAGAACATGCTGGCGGTGATTTTGCAACAGAAATATATTTTAATGAGAATTCTACTCAAGGCGTAGATCGTGGTTACGATGCAAAATTGTTTGGAGAAGCTTCATTAAGTTTTTCTTTGTATTCTGAATTGCTAGAGGATAGCGAAGGAAATGGAATGGCTATTCAAAGTTTAGGGTCTACAGATCTTAGTTCTGTTCGTATTCCATTAGGTCTTAAAGCATCGCAGGGACAACAAATAACGTTTAGTATTGAGACATCTACTTTGCCAACAAGTGCAGAAGTTTATCTTGAAGATAATGTTGAAAATACATACACATTATTAAATCAAGGGGATTACACATTTACAGCAGATACTGCAATTAGTGGAACTGGAAGATTTTATTTAAACATAGGTGACGCAACGTTATCTCTAATAGATAATGATGTAACTACACTAAATTTATATGCAGCCAATCATAAGATTTTTGTTAAAGGTGAATTGTTAGCAACAACTCAGGTTAATGTTTATGATACTTTAGGTCGCGTGGTAATGTCTTCTAATATACTAGTAGGCTCAGATTCAAATGAAATTGATGCATCGCAATTAACAACAGGTATTTATATTGTTAAATTAAATAATGTTGTGCAAGAACTTACTAAAAAAGTAATTCTTAAATAATATCCATTACATATAATCTTAATGGGCTATTAATTAAATCTTAATTTAATTAATAGCCCATTTTTTTTAGATTAAAAATGGCTAGATAGCTTATCGGTTAACTAACGTGTTTTGGTCCGTTATTTTCTTCCAAAATCAGCAGGAATCTCTCCCCAAGCTTTTGTTTCCCATTTTACAATGGTTGTAGAATATTCATTGGTTTTTAACCACTGTACAGCACGATCTACTAAATCGTAAACCGGTTTGTTTTTAGCACTACGTTTTAGTTTAGAATTACACGTTTTTTTACGTACCCAACTCATAGCGGTTCTAGAGTCTGTATACATAATACGCTCGCTCTTATGTTGCTTAAGAAAGGCTAAACCATGAACTAAGGCTAAAAACTCACCTATATTATTAGTGCCTTGCTCAAAAGGACCTTGAATAAAGAGTTGTTTTTTGGTCTTAGTATCTACTCCTCTATACTCCATAATACCAGGGTTTCCACTAGAAGCAGCATCTACCGAGATGGAATTGTAGTTGGGTTGTCCTATTTTTTTTAGTTCAGCATCAGAAAGCCCACTACTAAAGGTTTTATTTTTTCCTATGTAATCAAAGTAATTTCCTTTTAATGCTTTTTCGGCTTCATCAAGTGTTGGGAAGGATTTGTATTGCGCCCCTTGATAATCTTTAATTTGTGTTTTACAAGCATTCCAAGAGTTAAAAACGCCTTTCTTGTGTCCTTGCCAAACGGTATAATATTTTTTTTTCTTTTTACTCATGTTGGTCATTTCTGCGCATGCAGTAATATCATTAATTTAAGCTTTAATTTGAAAGTGTTTTTTATGATGTTTAGTGATAAATATTATCTATTTCAATAATTTATCTACAATTAACGGAAAATGTTCCATTTCTAACAAATGAATTTTTTTAGCAACATCATCTGCAGAATCTGTTGGTAAAACATCACATTTAGCTTGAAAAATAACAGCGCCTTCGTCATAGTTTTCATTCACATAATGAATAGTTATTCCTGTTTCGGTCTCTTTATTCTTAACAACAGCTTCATGAACATGCATGCCATACATTCCTTTTCCTCCATAATTAGGGAGTAATGCAGGGTGAATATTAATGACTTTGTTTGTGAATTCCTTAAGGATTAATTCGGGAAATTTCCATAGAAAACCAGCTAATACAATAAGATCTGGTTTAGACGTTCTTAAAATATTCAAGACATCTTCAGATTTAGATAAAGCAATTCGATTAAAAGACAATGCGCTAACCTTTAGTTGTTTGCATCTGTCTAAAACTTTGGCATGAGGATTGTTAGTTAATACCTGAATAACAGTTGCAGAATCGCTGTTATGGAAGAATTTTATTAAATTTTCTGCATTAGATCCGCTTCCGGACGCAAAAATCACAATACGTTTCATCAATTTAAAATTAGGGTGTAACGAAATGTCTATAAAAAATTTACAAAATGTTTTGCAAACTTTAGTTCAGTTCATTCCATTAACAGTTATATTTGTTAGACTTATTCGAACAAAAAAAAGAATAATAATTTACAATTAGCGGTAAAAACCAAATACTTCTATCGATTTGTACTATTTAATATGTACATTTTATCGGTAAAGGTGTTTTTTAAGATAAAGTTTTTTATTTTTGCCGTCTAATAAAACTTAAAATTAAAAAATTATGTCAGACATTGCATCAAGAGTAAAAGCGATTATCGTAGACAAGTTAGGTGTTGATGAAAACGAAGTTGTAACTGAAGCAAGCTTCACTAACGATTTAGGAGCGGATTCATTAGATACTGTTGAATTGATAATGGAATTCGAAAAAGAATTTGATATTCAAATCCCGGATGATCAAGCAGAAAATATTGCTACAGTTGGTCAAGCAGTTTCTTATATAGAAGCAGCTAAATAATAACTCTATTTTTATGGAATTAAAGCGAGTCGTTGTTACAGGTTTAGGTGCACTTACACCAATAGGAAATACCAAAGATGAATATTGGGATGCTCTTATTAGTGGAAAAAGTGGCGCTGCTGAAGTAACACATTTTGATCCTGAAAAATTCAAGACTAAGTTCGCTTGTGAAATAAAAAACTTTGAAGTTACTGACTTTATTGATAGAAAATTAGCAAAGCGAATGGATAAGTTTTCGCAGTATGCAATGGTTGCTTCAGATGAAGCAATTGCAGACTCGAAACTAGATTTAGATTCTTTAAACAAATTAAGAGTTGGTGTTATTTGGGGAGCTGGTATTGGTGGTTTAGAAACATTTCAGGATGAAGTGTTAAATTTTGCTGCTGGTGACGGAACACCTCGATTTAACCCCTTCTTCATTCCAAAAATGATTGCCGATATAGCCCCCGGAAACATATCTATAAAATATGGTTTTATGGGACCTAATTATACCACGGTATCTGCTTGTGCTTCTTCAGCAAACTCAATGATCGATGCCTTAAATACAATACGTTTAGGGACTTGTGATGTGATTATTACAGGAGGAAGTGAAGCTGCAGTTACTATTGCTGGTATGGGTGGGTTTAATGCTATGCACGCAATGAGTACTCGAAATGATGACCCTCAATCGGCCTCTAGACCATTTGATGCTAACCGTGATGGTTTTGTATTAGGTGAAGGAGCTGGAGCGATTATTTTAGAAGAGTATGAACATGCAAAGGCAAGAGGAGCCAAAATCTATGCAGAAGTTGTAGGTGGTGGTTTATCTTCTGATGCCTATCATATGACAGCTCCACATCCAGATGGTATTGGTGTTGTGGCGGTAATGAAAAATTGTTTGGAAAACGCTGGTTTAAAACCTGAAGATGTAGATCACATTAACACGCACGGAACGTCAACACCTTTGGGTGATGTTGCGGAGTTAAAAGCGATATCTGAAGTGTTTGGAAGCCATGCTAAGAACATAAATATTAATTCTACAAAATCTATGACAGGTCACCTGTTGGGTGCTGCCGGAGCTATTGAGTCTATTGCCTCAATATTAGCCATGGAGCATGGTATTATACCTCCAACAATCAATCATGAAACGATTGACGAAAACATAGATCCAGAATTAAATTTAACACTTAATAAAGCTCAGAAACGAGACATTAAAGTCGCAATGAGTAATACCTTTGGATTTGGCGGTCACAACGCTTGTGTATTATTTAAAAAATTAGATTAAATCCCGAATGAGCTTCATTCGTAACATATTAAATTCCCGCTCTCAAGAAGACGGGAATTTTTTTATTCAACTCAAAGAAATTCTCGGCTTTAAGCCTAAGACTAAAGCACTCTATATTACTGCTTTTACGCATCGTTCAATGAATATTAAGGATGGTAAAGGTAACCCTATTAATTATGAGCGCCTAGAGTTTGTAGGTGATGCTATACTCGGATCTGTAATTGGAGCTTATTTGTTTAAAGAAGTGCCACACGGTGATGAGGGTTACCTCACTAAAATGCGTTCTAAAATTGTAAGTAGAGAAAATCTAAATAAGTTAGGTGAGGATTTAGGGCTTATAAATTACGTTGAAAGTAGGATTCCGACCTCTAATTTTGGAAACAATATTCATGGTAATCTTTTTGAAGCCTTAGTTGGCGCGATCTATTTAGATAAAGGCTATGGCTTTTGTGAAAAATTTATCTACAAACGTGTTATTAATCCGCATGTAGATATAGAATCTTTAGAAGGGAAGGTTATTAGTTATAAAAGTCTATTAATAGAATGGTGTCAGAAAGAGAAGAATACTTTTAACTATGAAGTCTATGAAGATACAGGTAAAGATGAATTAAAGCATTTTTCTGTAAAATTAGCGATTAACGATAAGGTAATTTCTAAGGGGCGCGCTACTTCTAAGAAAAAAGCAGAAGAAAAAGCTTCTAAACGTGCTTTTTTTGCATTACAAAATAAGATTACAAATCAGAGTAATTAAACGATTTAAACATTCTCAAAATAACGTTGTTAACGATAACGTTTTCGTAAATTATATAAAGGAATCTTAACTATTTGTTAAGCTAACTAAGCGTTTAATGTGCTATATTTGCTTTTCAAAGTTGTAATTAAATGGCTTTACACAAACTTCAGGTTGATGATTTTTACGATGATTCCTATAAATTAATAGCAATTCATAGTAGATTAGAAGATTATCGACTTGCTTATTTGCTTAATAAGCATTTAGAGCTTAGGTTAGAACGTAAGGAAAAAGATATAGATTTTAAATATTTAGAGTCCTCATACAGTATTTTTGAATGGGACAATGAAACGGAGTACATCTTATGGAATTTAATTTCTAATGTGTGCAAAAAAGAAGAAGATAGTCTATATAGTTCTGGGACGTTATTTAGTGATAACGAAAAAGTACTCAAAACATTTCATTTAATTTCCGAATATAAAAAGGTTGATTATTTTCTTAAAATTTCTGAAGAATCTCAGAGCATTAACGAGAAAAATATCCTTAGCAAACTGCAAGATATTCCACAAATTATAACAAGTTATACGGTAGATCCGTTAAAAATAAAATCAAAAGACCATTTAATTTTTTGAATCGATGTCACACAAGAAAACAAAAATAGTAGCCACATTAGGACCAGCAACAAGTAGCAAAGCAGTATTAAAAGCAATGCTAGATGAAGGTGCAAATGTATTTAGAATTAACTTCTCTCATGCAGATTATGCAGATGTAGAAGAACGTATTAAAATGATTAGAGAACTGAACGAAGAGTTTGGTTACAATGCGTCAATTTTAGGAGACCTTCAAGGTCCTAAGTTGCGTGTTGGAGTTATGAAAGAGGATGTTGTTGTAAACGAAGGCGACGAAATTATTTTTGCAACAGGAGAACGTTTTGAAGGAACTAAGGATCGTGTTTTTATGACCTATGATAGATTTCCTCAAGATGCAAAACCAGGAGAACGTATTTTATTGGATGATGGAAAATTAATTTTTGAAGTTGTATCTACAGATAAGAAAACTGAAGTAAAAGCCAAAGTTATTCAAGGTGGACCGTTAAAATCTAAAAAAGGTGTAAACCTTCCTAATACAGATATTTCTCAACCTGCATTAACAGAAAAAGATATTGAAGATGCTATCTTCGCTATTGGTCAAGAAGTAGATTGGATTGCTTTATCTTTTGTACGTCACGCTGAAGATTTAATGCAACTTGAAAAGTTGATTAGTGAGCATAGTGCACATAAAATTCCAATTATTGCTAAAATTGAAAAACCAGAAGCAGTTGAGAACATTGACAAAATTGTTGCATATTGTGATGGTTTAATGGTAGCTCGTGGAGATTTAGGTGTTGAAATTCCTGCAGAGGAAGTTCCATTAATTCAAAAGCAATTAGTACTTAGAGCTAAACGTGCTAGAATACCCGTAATTATTGCAACTCAAATGATGGAGACAATGATTACAAGCTTAACACCAACACGTGCAGAAGTTAATGATGTTGCCAATTCTGTTATGGATGGTGCTGATGCTGTAATGTTATCTGGTGAAACCTCTGTTGGTCAGTATCCAGTACAGGTTATTCGTCAGATGTCTAATATTATCCGTAGTGTTGAAGATTCACCACTTATTGAAGTGCCACAATCTCCACCACATATTCGTACAAAACGTTACATTACCAAAGCAATCTGCTATCATGCAGCTAACATGGCAAATGAAATTAATGCAAAAGCGATATCTACATTAACAAATAGTGGATATACAGCATTTCAAATTTCTGCATGGAGACCATCAGCTCATATTTTAGTGTTTACTTCAAACCGTCGTATCTTAAATCAATTAAGTTTATTATGGGGTGTTACTGCATTCTACTATGATAAGTTTGTAAGTACAGATGAAACTATTGAAGATGTAAATGCCATAGCTTGTAAAAAAGGTTATGCTGAAGTAGGTGATATGCTTATTAGTTTAGCAGCGATGCCAATACAAGATAAAGGTATGGTGAATACTTTAAGAGTTAGCGAAATTGAGAACTGTAGCTTTTAATGTATCAATAATTTAATATAGGCTGATATAGAGATTTACATTTTCACTATATCAGCTTTTTTATTTTGTAGATAATGGTGTATTAAAGTTTAAAACTGAAACTTTAATTGTACACTAATTGATTTGTTATCTACTAAATCTTGTTTAGGAACTTTGGTGTTAGTATTTAAATTAGATAATGAAATACCAAGTAGTCTTACGGAGTTATTCAGCTTGTTCTGATATAATAAATCTTTTGCTGTTTCGAGTATAATTGAAGCTTCTTTCACAAAATAGGGCAAAGTTTTACTTCGAGTTTGCAAAGTAAAATCACTATATTTTATTTTAAGGGTTATTGTTTTTCCTGAAACATCACTTTTTTGTAAGCGTTTAGATACTTCTTCAGCAATATGCTCAAGTTTTTCAAGCATAAAAATTTCAGATGAGAGATTTTCACTGAAGGTGCGTTCTGCAGCTAACGATTTACGAATCCGATTTGGTTTTACTTCGCTTGTATGAATACCTCGTACAACGTTATAATAGTACCGACCAGATTTTCCAAAATTCTCACTTAAGTAATCTATCGACTTTATTTTTAAGTCTTTTCCTGTAAAAATCCCTTTTTGGTACATTTTTTCTGCTGTTACTTTACCTACACCATAAAATTTTCTAATATCTAATTCTTCTAGAAAAGGCAGTACATCTTCAGGGTTTACCGTTTTTTGTCCATTAGGTTTGTTGTAATCACTAGCAACCTTAGCTATAAATTTATTTATAGAGATGCCTGCGGAAGCGGTTAAGCCCACTTCTTTATATATCCTTGCTCTTATCTCTTCAGCTATTAATGAAGCGCTGTAAAGGCCTTTTTTATTTTGAGTAACATCTAGGTAAGCTTCATCTAGTGATAACGGTTCAACTAAATCTGTGTAATCTAAAAATATACTTCTTATTTGTTGCGATATTTTTGAGTAACGTTCAAAATCTGTTTTAACAAAAATTAAATGTGGGCAGAGTTTAATAGCTAATCTACCCGACATGGCACTTTTTACTCCGAATTTTCGGGCTTCATAGCTGGCTGCGCTAATAACGCCTCTTTTTCCTCCTCCGCCAACAGCGATGGCTTTTCCTTTAAGTTCAGGATTGTCCAATTGAGCAACAGACGCATAAAATGCATCCATATCTACATGAATTATCTTTCTTATTGGTAAATCGCTTAGCATACTGTAAATTTATGAAATCCTGCGGTTGCAGGAATCTCTATGAAGAGATTATAATTAATAAAATAACATTGTTGTATTTACAGGTAAAAAAATGGTGGAAATTGAACGAAAATTTTTAGTGACTTCTAATGATTTTAAATCGGAAGCTTTTAAGAGTTATAAGATTAAGCAAGGGTTTTTAAATAGTGATAAAGAACGGACTGTGCGTATAAGATTAAAAGAGGAGCTTGGTTATATAACGGTGAAGGGTAAGTCTTCAGCAAATGGACTCTCTCGATTTGAGTGGGAGAAAGAAATCTCTGAAGCAGAAGCAGAAAGCTTATTAAAGCTTTGCGAGCCAGGTATAATTGATAAGCGACGCTACGAGGTGAAAGCTAACGATCATATTTTTGAAATTGATGAATTTTATGGCGATAATGAAGGTTTAATTGTTGCAGAGGTTGAATTAATTTCTGAAAATGAATCTTATAATAAACCAAGTTGGATAGGTGAAGAAGTTACAGGTGATGTAAAATATTATAATTCATTATTAAGTAAAAATCCTTATAAATTATGGTAAGAGTAAAGCACATTTTATTAGTGGCTATAATTTTTTATAGCTTTTTAAGTTGTAAAAATGAAACTAGTACTGAGACTAAAGCTCAGGTTCCGAGTGTTTTTAATGCTGATGAAAGTGGTAAAGAAGTTGCTGATGTGTTGAAAGAGAAAGAACTGTCTGTTAGTGCTTTAAAGAAAAAGTTAGTTAGAGAAGGTTATGAGGTATTTGATTATGTTGATCCTAAGACGAAGGATACAATTCTAATGCAACAGTATTTTATGGCATTTCTTAAGGAGGGACCTATTAGAAATCAGAATGAAGAGGAAGCTGTTTTACTACAAGAAGAACATCTAGCACATTTATCTAAAATGTATGATTTAGGATATGCTGATATTTCGGGACCTTTGGATGGTGATAGTGCTATTAAGGGTGTTACAATTTATAATGTTCCTACACTAAAAATCGCAGACAGTTTAGCACATACTGACCCTATGGTTAAAGAAGGTCGTTTAATTATAGAATTACATCCTTGGTGGGCAGCTAAAGGTTTTCGTTTACGATAAATAAAAAAGCTCTGAATTTCTTCAGAGCTTTTTTATTTATCAGATAAATTTATTTTTTATTCTGCTATTATTTCTTCAGTTACAATAATAAACTCAGAACGTCTGTTTTCAGCGTGTTGTGCTTTAGTACATCCAGCAGAACAATCTACTTTAGGTTCTGATTCACCTTTACCTTCACCAGAAATACGCGCTTCATCAATACCTTTAGAGATTACATACTGTACAGTTGTTTTTGCTCTACGATCTGAAAGCCCTGTATTATAAGATTCAGGTCCTCTAGAGTCTGTATGAGAGGTTGCATTAATTTTCAATTCAGGATACTTATTCATTATCTGAACTAATTTATCTAATTCAAAAGCTGCTTGTGCTGTAATGTTAGACTTATCAAAGTCGAAATAAATAGGCGCTAAATCTATAGTTTCAGCTAAAATTAATTTTTCGATAGGATCTAAAGAAATTTGAACATTGTTTTCTTCTTCATTAGAACCTTTAACTTGTACTTTCTTGCTGTCAAAGCCATCCATTACAACTTCTAATTCAGTGTCTTGTTCACATTCAATCATAAATTCAGCTAGACCTTCTGCATTAGTTGTTTTAGAAACAACCTTATTTCCTTCTGCATCAAATAATGCGACTGTTGCACCTGCAATAGGCTCACGTGTTTTATCATCTAAAACCGTTGCATTAACTAATACATCACAAAGCGGTTGTAATTTTTTAAACTCATAGATATCATCACTTCCTTTTCCACCGGATCTATTAGAAGAAACTAATCCTTTATCGTTTTCTTCATCAATTATAAATGCAAAATCATCAGCATTACTGTTTATAGGAATACCTGCATTACGAACTGTAGTCATTTTTCCATCAATTTCTTTAGTATAGAAGACATCCAAACCTCCTAAGCCTAAATGACCTGTTGAAGAAAAGTATAATGTATTATTACTACTAATGTACGGGAACATTTCTTGTGCTTCAGTATTTACTTTTTGTCCCATATTAACAGGTTCTCCTAAAGTACCATCTGTATTAATAGGTGCTTTGTAGATATCAAAGTTTCCAAATCCACCAGGCATATTAGAGGCAAAATAAATTGTTTTACCATCTGGACTAACTGAAGGATTTTTAACGGAATAGTTTTCGCTGTTAATTGATAAACTTTCTACGATATCCCAATCAGATCCTAATTTAGTCGCTTTAAATAAATAGAGTTGACTAAATCTTGCACTGCTAATTGAATCTTTTTGATAATCTTTTTCAAAATAGCTCTCTCTAGAGAAATACATTGTTTCACCATCAGGTGAGAAAGAAACTAATCCTTCGTGATATTTAGTATTAATCTCATCATTAGCTAACGTAGCTTCTTGAGAAGATCCGTCTGTGTTTTTAGTAATGGTATAGATATCTAAAAATGGTTGATCGTTCCATCCATAGTTTTTTCTATTGTCGTTACGACCAGAAGTAATGTATAATTTACCATCATTCATTACCCCACCAAAGTCAGATTGCTCAGAGTTATAATCTGCATTCTGAACATTAAACTTTTTACCTTGTTCTAAAATTTTAGGAAGGTAATCAGGGTTCGCTCTATATGCTGTAGCTCTGTTATCTGCAGGACGCATTGTTGCAAATTTATCCATTTGGGTATTAGATGCTTCATACTTACCATTTGCTTTAAGCATTTGCGAGTATTTAAAAACCATTTCTGGATCGTTTGAAGTCTCTAAAGCTTTAGCATACCAACGTTCTGCTTCTACTGTATTGAAAATATTATAATAGCTTTCTGCTAATTGTCCGTAAACATAGCTGTCTGCTTTTCCTTTTTCAACAAGTTTATTATAATCATCTACAGCCTTTACAAATTCGTACCGGTCAAAATGTTTGTCTGCTTTTTTAGTGTCGCTGTTTTGAGCAGTTAAGCAAAAGCCACTCATCAACGTAATAAGTAATAATGTATTAAAGTTTTTCATAATTGTTTTAGCTTAACTGATTAAAAGTATCTTGGTGAACGAGAAACACGTTTCGGGAAATTAAGATCGAATAATAACATGATCTCGTGTGATGCAGAGGCATATTCTTTAATGTCGGAAGTTATAGCATCGTAAGCATAACCAATTCTAACAGAAGGTGTAACTGCAAAGTTTACTAACCCAGAAAACGAATCATCTAATCTATAAGATGCTCCAATTTCAAACTTCTTAAAAAATCTAGCATTTAAGTTAACATCAAAAGACGTTGGTGCATCAAAAGCAGATTTTACCATTACAGAAGGTTTAAGTTCTGTATTTGGTGAAAGATCAAATACATAACCACCAGTTAAAAAGTAATGCTGTGTCTCTGAACCTATTTTAGTACCATTATCATCTAAATGAACTGATGATAATAAGTTTGGTGCAGATAACGATACGTAATACTTATCTGTGTAGTAAAAGAATCCTGCCCCAAAGTTAGGAGTCGTTGTATTAATGTCTTGTGAGAAAAAATCATCAGTAGGATCAATAACCTCTAAGTCCGTTAATCCTATATCATGGAATGTCGCACCAGCTTTAATACCAAAAGCTAGTTTGTGTTCACCACCTAAATTTAAGGTGTAAGACAGATCTACATAAGCATTGGTTTCCTTTACAGGTCCTATGTTGTCTGCAATTACAGAGACACCTAATCCCATGTTATTACCTATTGGAGAGTGTCCAAAAAATGTTCCTGTTTCTGGACCTCCATCAATTTTTGTCCATTGGGTTCTGTACAATAGTCCAAAAGAAAGATTTTCTTTTGATCCTGCATAAGCAGGATTGACTATGTTCATATTATACATGTACTGCGTGTACTGAGGGTCTTGTTGTCCGTGCATTTTAAATGCTAAAAGCAAGACCGCTATAATAGTGAGTTTTTTCATTATAATTAGTAGTTGATTCTGTTATTTAATTATCTGTTAATATATACCCAAGCACTTTTAGACTTTGCTCCACCTTCATAAATAACGGTGTAGAAATAAGTACCAACTGGTAACTCTTCACCATCATCTGTTTGACCTTTCCACTCGTTAGTATAGTTGTTTTTAGAGTATACTTTAGTGCCATATCTGTTAAAGATTTCTAGCTTAGTAACATCAAAGGCTCTAAGATCAAAAGCGTCATTCTTACCATCATTGTTTGGTGAGATACCTTCTGGGAATTCACAAATTTCAGCTTGTTCAACTGTTATAGTGATTGGGTTTGTACAAGTAGAATTGTTAAATTCTATTATAGCTGTATAATCACCTGCTAATAAAACGGTATCTAAGGTTAAACCATTTCCAGGAACAGAAACTCCATTAAATTCCCAACTTATTGTAACATCCGTTGCTGTGAAATTCTCTGGTGCAATACCAATTGTAATTGGTGATGTTGCTTCTGGACATACAATATAATTGTATTGAGGGTCAAAGCTAGCTAATGGTACAACGTTAATTACTAAGTTGAATGATGTGGTTTCGTAACATCCTGTTGTTGCATCTTCTGCCCTAACATAGATTGTTTCTCCTCCACTAGTATACGGGCTTGTTAAAGCATTAGCACCTACATCAGCATCTTCTAAAGAAGTATGATAAGTAACATTTATATTGGTATCTGAAGTTATTAAAGCATTATTAGATGCTAAATCGAACTCTGTAAAACCATCTACAGTACCATCTAAATCATCACAAACAATGAAGTCTTCAACGTCGTTTATTACAGGTGCTGTACCACTGACAACTAATTCTACTTCAGGTAATTGACGACAACCTAAATAACCATCATTAAATGCCGCAGTATCTTCTATTCTCATAATTAACGTTTCACCGGCTGATGTGTATGGTGAAGTTACAGCGTTGACTGCGGGGTTAGCATCGGCTAAAGAAGTGTAATAAGTAATAGTATAACCGTCTAAACCTAGTGAAGCAGAGAATTCGTCTAAATCAAATGCCACGGTTCCATTACCATCAGAGCTAGGGCATCTTGTAATTATTAGATCTGCAAGTGGGTCTGGGCTATTGTATAAGCTAATATCTACCAATTGTGATAGGGCATTTGAATTACACTGTGAGTCAAAAGCTTGAACTTGATATACACCAGACTCTGTAATTGTCAGTTCGCTAGAGTTTTCACCAGCTATTTCATCTCCGTCTTTAAACCAAATATAGTCATCAGCGAAAGGTGAGTTTGTTTCAATAGTTAAAGAAGTATAACCACAAAGAGATACTATGTCAGTTTCGTTATCATCGTTACTAGGATCTATATAAGCATCATCACTAACTATAGAGGCGTTTATATCTGCTATTGTACTACCGGCATCAGCACCACCAACATTAGTTTGCCTAACTTGTATAACACCAGCATCTCTTGCATAATTTGTAATTAGTAATAGATATATTTCACCAGCTTGTGCATTTGTTAATGTTACGTTTTCTACAGGTGCTGCAGAATAACTACAATCTACTACTGTTGATAAATTACATAAATCCTCTCCTGCTGCAAATGGTCCCCAAAGTATAAAATCGACATCTAACCCATCTCCAATAGGATTATCATTAGCATCAAAAGCTGTGTTTTGAACCATTTCAATCAAAATTTCACCAGTTGTTCCAACTTCTAAAACACTATAGGTTGGGTTGGGTGTTTCAGACAAGCAACCTATTGATCCAGCTCCACCATCTAAGCCAATAGTATTATAGGTATATAAAATATCAGAAGCATCACTACCACTACAATAGTTCTCTGCCAAATCACATTGTAAGTTTATTGGTGCAACATATGGTGTAATACATAAATCAAAAGTTGTGTCTTCATTAGAATCATTATATGAAAATATTCTAATAAAATATGTGTTTCCTATAACAAGTTGTGGTGTAGCACTAGATGATGGGAGATCCTCAGAAAAAAAGTCTGATTCAAGTTCAACACAGGCTATTTCATTTAAGTTGTCACAAGTACCTTCATAAAGTGCATGTGCTAAGAGTGAGGTATCACTTCCAGATATATTAGCTAAAGAAATTAATTGATACTCACTCTGAGCTTCAAACTGAAACCAAACATCATCATCGGCGTTTCCTCCACATGAAGGATCTGCAATATTAGATGTAGGTGTTGCTCCTAATAATGTTCCTGGCGTACTCTGTGCACATAGAATATCATCATTTACAAATGCAATAGTAGCACTACATGGATTATTATTTTCTGGAGGACAATCTAAAAGTTGAATTACTTGGCTGTTAATGAGACAATTAAAGTCTTGATCATTACTTACCGAGATAATAACATCTTGCAAAAATGGAAAAGGTCCCATTTGATATGTTCCTGTTTCCGTAACAGGAATAGCATCACCATCAATATTGTTAGTAATAGTTAGGGATGACGCATCACCCAAACTATCTATTGCAATATCAATTAAAAATTGTTCACCATTATTGCAATCATCAATAACTGCGAAGGTTGCTTGCGGATTAATACATGTAGCACAAGATACGGTATAGTTAATACCAGTGTTATATCCATCAGAACAACTGTTACTTGTGTCAGAATTAATATAAAACGAAATAGTATCTCCTGTAGATTGAAAAGTAAGTCCTGCAATATTACCTTCATTACCATAATTATCATCTTCTGGTGCGTAACCGTCAAAAGGTAGGCCATCAGAGTCTATAACCACTAATTCATCATAGATGTTTTCCACAAAACCTGAATTAAATGTTAGATTTAATGGTGTGCCATCATTGCTTGTGAATGTAAAAACGTTAATGTCATTATTATCATAACAATAATCTTGTGTTAATGGACCTACACCACAATCAATAGTGAAATTAGTTTGTGGCATTGTTAAGAAGGTTAGCGGTCCTGCAAAATCTGAAGTTTCACTAGTACAAATAGCTTGTACATAGAAATCGTATTCTGTGTCCGGCTCTAAACCACTTAAACTATATGGGTTTGTTGTTACGTTGTTAATCATGGTACCTGTACCTGGTGTGAAACCAGAAATTCCCCATTCTATATTCCACGAAGTAGCTGCACCGTTTTCTGACCAGCTTAAATCGGCAGTACTTTCAGTAAGATTAGTTGCTTCTAGATTGATTGGATAAGGGCAAGTAGGTCCTTCTTCAATACAAACATCTGCTGAACCACTTTGGGTATCACTCCAAATAACAGCATAATAAGTGTCTCCTGGTGTTAAACCACCAATTACACCTGAATCATCGCCAGCATTTAAAAAATTATCATTACATTCTGAAACTTCAGTTCCACCACAAGATTCGAATACTTGTAATCCAATACTGTCTGCTGCACCATCAAAATTGATTACAACAGATCCAATTGCTGGAGCTGTAAAACTTATCCAATAACCATAATTATCAAAGGCATCACAAGACGGATTTTCCCCACTAGCAACAGTATCTTCAGCAATACTAAAATCAAAAGTTATTGGTGTTGCACTATCGCAATCTACTTCTACTGCCATTGGCAATGCAGAAGCACATGAGCCACCTGGAACCTGTGTATTAAATATTATTGGACCTACAACAGTAGAAGTACCAAGACTTTGGCAATCAGAGACTATATATACATCATAAGTAGTACTTAAAGTTAAACTTGTTAGGCTAAATGAAGTTGTTGTCAGTCCAGCTTCTATAGTACCTGAGCCCGGTGTGAAACCAGAAATTCCCCATTCTAAATCCCAAAGTGTTTCAGCTCCACCTGGACTCCAACTAATATCTGCTGTTGTTTCAGTTATATTGGTTATCGCAATGTCAGTTGGCTCAGGACATATAACTTCAAAAATATTAATATCATCAAAACCAAAACCTTCATCCACAATAGAAAAATCAGATCCAAAAGCTATTCTAAAGATTACGTTAGATTCACCACCTAATCCAGTTAATGCATGTCTTGCAATAACCCAAGCATTTGTTCCTGCTGTTCCTGTACCAGACCAACCTTCTGATTGTCCACCAGGTGAACCACCGATAGTATTATCTGTATACCAATTGTTTGAGTCGCCATTTGCACCTACGTTGTTCCAGGTAGATCCTCCATCAATAGAAGATTGAAGAACAGCTCCATCATAGCTAAATTCAGAATCGTACCAAATATTTAATTCAATAGATGGTGCAGCTAAAGACGAAAAATTAAATACAGGACTTGTTACCCAAGAGTTTTCACTTGTGTTGTAAGTTCCTGAGAGATTCGTTACCCAAGAGTTTGAACCAGAAGCAGCACTGTTTATAATAGCACCTGTTGGTGTTCCTAAGGCCCAAGTACCATTAGAGGTATTGTTAGCTACCCAGCCTCCATCACCAGACTCAAAATCTTCAGTGTAAGGAAAAGTAGTTATTTGTGCTTCAATACTAATGGTAGTAACCAATGAAAGCAAAAATAAAAAGAGAGTAATTTTTTTCATTATTAATCGTTTTGTTAAAAATTGTTTGTTTTTTTATAACCATTTGATTATAAAGACATTTGTTAGTTAAACAGGGAATTAAGGTTGAAATTTGTATAGTTCACGTTGGTTAGACGGTAGATACTATGCAAACCCGAATATATAAAAAAGGCCTATTAACACACTGTTAACATAATGAAAATAGATGAACGACATTTATACTCGGTCAATGGTGGGGGTTGTGTTTTATGAAGTCTTCAATTCAATGAAAACGGGGAAGTGATCGCTATATCCGCCATGGTATTTTTGACCCACAAAGGTTCTAAAAGGTTGGCCTTTGTATTTTCCATGCTGCTGAGTGATAAATTTACTGTTAAAAACCTGAGCATTATTGAAAATTAAGCCAGAATTAGAAGTGTCGAAAAAATTGGTTGAAAATAAAATTTGATCAAATAATTGCCATTGAAAATTATGACTAGAACTCCCATTATCATAAGACCAAACCGTTTTAAAAGGATTAAATAGAAGGCTTTCGTCTTCTAATGATTGTATGCTAGTGCTATTTGGGTTGTCATTAAAGTCTCCCATTACAATAATCTTTACATTAGGATCATCTTTTTTTAATGATTTAATAACAGTATTAACAACACTTGCAGCTTCTAGTCGCTTAAATTCTGTTTCTTTAATCCCTTCTCTACGTGAAGACCAATGATTAACAATCACATTAATTTGTTCATTATTAAGTTCACCTTGCACTAGTAAGACATCTCTTGTGTAATCTTGTTCTCCATTTTCTCTTTCAAGGTACACTGAGAAAGTTTCGGAGTGGTTCACTTTAAAAATATCGCTCTTATATAGTAATGCAACATCAATTCCTCTTTCATCTGGAGAGTCGTAATGTATGTAGCTATAGTTTTCATCTTTAAGATCAGTACTATTAATTAAGTCAGAAAGTGCTTTTTTGTTTTCTACTTCTGCTAAGCCAACTAATATAGGTGCCGTTTCACTGTTTTCATTACCTATTTTAGAAATTACAGATCCTAATTTCAATATTTTATTTTCATAACGCTTTCTTGTCCATTGTTTTCTAGATGTTGGTAAAAAGTCATTATCATTTATTAGGTTATTGTTTTCTATGTCAAATAAATTTTCGATATTATAAAACGCAATAGTGTAATTTGTAGGTGTATTATTCATAGGGATTAAATATAGGTTTTTAAACATTATATTGGGATAAACCAAATGCTTAACTTTGTACTTTACTTTAAATATGATAGAAAAAAAAGATATAGATTTAGAAAAAGCAGTACTCATTGGTGTTGTAACTCAAAATCAAGATGAGGAAAAATCTAAAGAATACTTAGATGAATTAGAGTTTTTAACCTTTACTGCCGGTGGTGAAGTTATAAAGCGCTTCACACAAAAAATGGCTATTCCTAATCCTAAAACCTTCATTGGTACAGGAAAAATGGAAGATGTACGGCAATTTGTAGAAGCAAATGGTATTGGTACCGTTATTTTTGATGATGAATTATCGCCTGCTCAAGAACGAAACATTAGTGGCATACTAAATTGTAAGATTTTAGATAGAACCAATCTTATTCTAGACATTTTTGCGCAACGTGCACAAACGAGTTATGCTAGAACACAAGTAGAATTAGCTCAATGTGAATATTTATTACCAAGACTAAAAGGAATGTGGACACACCTCGAACGTCAAAAAGGAGGTATTGGAATGCGTGGACCTGGTGAAACAGAGATTGAAACGGATAGACGTATTGTACGCGATAAAATAGCATTACTAAAAGCAAAGATTAAAGTTATAGATAAGCAACAAGCCGTACAACGTGGTAATCGTGGTAAAATGGTGCGTGTGGCGTTGGTTGGTTATACCAATGTTGGTAAATCTACTTTAATGAATGTCATTAGTAAAAGTGATGTTTTTGCTGAAAATAAATTGTTCGCCACCTTAGATACTACCGTTAGAAAAGTGGTGATTGGTAATTTGCCATTTTTAATGAGTGATACCGTTGGTTTCATTAGAAAATTACCAACACAATTGGTGGAATCTTTTAAAAGTACTTTAGATGAAGTTCGCGAAGCTGATTTATTACTTCACGTTGTAGATATTTCTCATACTAATTTTGAAGAGCACATCGATTCGGTTAACCAGATTTTAGACGAAATTGATAGTAAAGACAAGCCAACTATCATGGTTTTTAATAAAATTGATGCTTATGAGCCAGAACCTTTTGACGAAGAAGATTTAGTTGAAGTACGCACAGAAGCTAATTTTACTATTGACGAATGGAAAAAAACATGGATGTCTAGGGTAGGTGATAATGCTTTATTTATTTCAGCATTAAATAAAGAGAACATGGACGATTTTAGAAAACGTGTTTATAAAGAAGTCAGAGAAATCCATGTGACCCGTTTTCCATACAATCATTTCCTATATCCAGATGTTGAAGATATAGAATAAAAACCTTTCCTTTTTATGAATACTTCCCAATCGCGTTTTAAAACTTCGATTAAAAAGATATTAAAAAGCAAATGGATAAAATGGCTCGTTATTTTAATAGCAGCCATTTTATTATTTCTTTTTGGTTTATACATTAGCATATATGCTGGTTTTTTTGGAAAAGTTCCAACCATAGACGATATCAGTTCTATTAAACAAGAACAAGCCACGCAGCTTTTAGATAAAGACGAAAAATTAATAGGTAAATACTATATTTATGACAGACAACCTGTAAAGTTTGAAGACTTACCCAAACATCTTATTGAAGCCTTAGTTGCGACAGAAGATTCTCGTTTTTATGAGCACGACGGTATAGATAATATTAGTTTAATGCGTGTGTTTGTTAAGAATTTAATTCTTCAAGATAAATCAGCCGGAGGAGGAAGTACAATTACGCTTCAGTTGGCTAAAAATCTATATGGAAGGAAGAATTATGCATTTTTTAGTATGCTAATTAATAAGTTTAAAGAGTCTATTGTAGCACAACGTATTGAAGAGGTTTATTCTAAAAACGAAATTTTAACCCTATACCTTAATACGGTTCCATTTTCCGATAATACCTATGGTATAGAAAGTGCATCGTTTAAATTCTTTAATAAATCGGTGAAAGATATTTCTATTAATGAAGCAGCAACTTTAGTTGGGACACTAAAAGCGAATACCTATTACAATCCCAGAGTACACTTAGATCGCAGTAAAGACCGACGTAATGTGGTTTTATTTCAGATGAAAAATTATGGTTATCTGTCTGAAGATTCCTTAACTTATTATTCTGATCAAGAGTTAGAATTAGATTATCGCTCTTTTAATCACGATGTAGGTTTAGCCCCTTATTTTAGAGCTGAAGTTAAAAAGCAGTTAGAATCTATTTTAGATACTTTAGAAACACCAAATGGTGAAAAGTATGATTTATATAAAGATGGACTTATTGTACATACCACTCTAGACTACAAAATGCAAGAATTGGCAGAAATGGCCATGCAAGAGCACATGAGTAAATTGCAAGCTGCTTTTGAAAGTTCTTACGGGAAATTTGGACCTTGGGAAACAAATAGGAAACTTCTAGAAAGTGAAATTAATAAATTACCTCAGGTAAAAGCTTACAAGGAAAAAGGACTCACCGATCAACAAATTAAAGATTCTTTAAGCATTAAACGACCAACAGATTTATTTACTTGGCAAGGCGATACGATTAAAAATATATCTACACTAGATAGTTTGAAGCATTATCTAAAGTTTTTAAACACAGGAATGCTATCTATTGAGCCAACTACAGGGGCTGTGAGAGCTTATGTTGGAGGTGTTGATTATCGTTATTTTAAATACGATCATGTTTCTCAAAGTGAACGTCAAGTCGGTTCTACTTTTAAACCATTTGTATATACAGCAGCTGTAGATGATGGTTTAGATCCTTGTACCTATTTTTCATTAAGCAAAGTAACTTACACGGATTATGACGATTGGGCACCTAGTAATTCGGGAGACTCTGAAGAAGATCCGTATATCAATTATACACTAGAAAAAGCCTTGAGTAATTCTGTAAATACCATTTCGGTTAAGGTGTTAGAAGAAGTCGGAATTGAAAAGGTGATTGAGCAAGTTGAAAAACTAGGAATCACAAAAGAAATGCCTGAAGAACCTTCTTTAGCCTTAGGTGTTGCTGAAATTAATTTGAAAGAATTAACAGGTGCATATGCGAGTTATTTAAATAAAAGTAAATCCGTTACCCCTTATTATATCACTAAAATTGAAGATAAAGCAGGAAATGTTATTGCAACCTTTAAACCTGAAATTGCCGAAAAACAAGCCTTTAGTGATTATACAAGGCAGGTGCTTTTAGAGATGATGAAATCTACGGTAAATAAAGGAACCGCAACACGATTGAGAAACACTTATGGTTTAACAAATGATATTGCAGGTAAAACAGGAACTACACAAAACAATAAAGATGGTTGGTTTGTTGGTTTAACGCCAAATTTAGTCACTATAACTTGGGTTGGTAATGACAACCATAGTATTGGATTTAAATCTACAGGAATGGGGCAAGGTGCCAATTCGGCTTTACCGATTTTTGCCAAATTCTATCAGAAGTTAAACAAGGATAACGACTATAAATCGATAACAAGGGCTAAGTTTGAAAAACCTTCAAATAAAGTATTAGAAGATTTAGATTGTGAGCCAACTAAACGAGATGGCTTTATTAAACGCTTGTTTAAGAAGAAGGATAAGAAGAAAAAGTTCAACTAAAGTTCATTATAACGACATAAAAAAGCCTGTTTAAATCACATTTAGACAGGCTTTTTAATTTTATAAAAAGATGTTGTTAAAACGCATACGTTAAACCAACAGTATAGTAAGATTGTAATTTGTTATCTACAGAATCAAAAGTTTCAGTGACGTTACCTAAAGTATTAACAGAATAATCTAAAGCTTCTTGTTTATTACTACGTAAACCAAAGTCAAAACCAACACCAATCATTTTCCATAATTTATAGCTAAAAGAGTTCGTCCAAGTTACGTTAGATAAATTAGAAGACTCATAGCTTTGGAATGCAGATAAGTTTGTTTTAAAATGAATAGCACCAATTTGTCTTGTATAGTCTGCTACAATTTTAGCACCTAAAGAAGATTCAAAAATAGTATCATCACTAGCAAAAACAAAGTTGTAGTTTAATGGATGAACCACTACGATTAGATTTTCAATAGGTGTCCAAGTTGCACCAATACCTAGGTCTAGATATCCTGGGTCATTAAAGTTGTCTAATACTGTTGTTCTGTACTCACCTAATCCAGATACAGCAATCTTTTCAGTTAACTTATATCCGTAAAGAGAAGAAATATTAAAGACATCTGTAGTAGATTCAAAAGAATCACTATCTTCTGGGTCATCTTTGTCATCTAATTTTACCCATGCAAAATTTGCAGTTAAAGCGTTTCTCCAAAAATATTTATCTTCAATTTTGTTAGCAAAGGCATTAAAAGAAATACCAATATTTCCCGAACTGTTATTTGGTGTTCCTTGAGAATACCAATCATTAAATTCAGATAAGCTACCACCAATAGTACCAAAAGCACCTACTCTCCAACCTGGTAAAGCATCGATTTGTTTTTGTATAGCATTTGCCTCACTTTGAAACTTGTTTGCTTCAGCTTGTTTTTCAGCTTTTTGAGCTTGTAATTCTTCTTTTGTTTGCGAAAAACCAAAGCTAACGGCAAGCATTAATGATGCTGATAAAAATAATTTCTTGTTGATATTCATAATAAGGTAAATTTTAATTTTTTAGTGTTTTAGGTTACATTAATTAAATTACTCTATTGTTTGACACAACTTATTATGTGAAGTCACAATTCATATTCATTTAATGCTATACCTATTTTGAAATAGTCTAGTAGACAATGCTTCGTCATTTTTATATTTCAAGGTGCAAAATTATTTTGTTTTCATTTAGTAAGCCAATGTAAAAATAGATTTTAATAAAATTTTATGATTTTCTTATGTTCTATCGCTTCTTATATAAAGGAACTGCAGAGCAAGCTTCACCAAACATAATAGACCTAGCAATTGGTTTTAACTTTTGAGAAAGTAGCACTAAAGCATTTGATGGTACAGGTTTATTAGAACAGCCTTTAATAATCACCGGAAACCCTTCATATTCTGAAACATCTAAGTTAGAAATAATATGAGCGTAAAGTAAAGATTCTAATTCATCTAAAGTTCCTATGATAGTTTGTTGACTGTAGGTTTCTAATTCTATAGCGATAAGCATATATGCCCAATCTGGTACAATAGCATCCGTAGAGCAATGCAAGGCAACAAAACAATCTTGGTATTGCGACCAATCTTGTGCTGCAACATAAGCTCTAAATTCTTTTTCACGAAGTACAAAGCCTTCCAATAGCCAATCTTTGATATCAAAAAGAACACGTTTCCCTTTAGGGTAATAATCTTCTAAATCTATAACTCTTAGTTTGCTACTTGCAACTCTATTTATAATGTCTTCTGCCATAATTTAAAGGTAATTATTTTATTGATAGCCTTCTGCTTGTAGTGTAAACAATTCAGCATACAGGTTTTTGTTTTTCATGAGTTCTTCATGGGTTCCAATTTCTAAAGCTTTACCGTGTTCTAAAACTAAAATTCGATTGGCTTGACGAACGGTGCTGAATCGATGCGAAATAATAATACTAGTTTTGCCTTCGGTTAAACCAATAAAACGTTCAAAAACGTCGCTTTCTGCTCTTGCATCTAAAGCAGAAGTAGGTTCATCTAAAACCATAACTTCGGCATTTTTCATGTATGCTCTTGCTAAGGCTACTTTTTGCCATTGTCCTCCAGATAATTCCTGTCCGTTAAAAAAGCGTTTTCCTAGCTGCTGATTATAACCTTTTTTTAATTCTTTAACAACATCGTTAGCTAAACTTAGTTCCGCAGCATTTTCAATTTTAGTTTGGTTCTCTATTTCGTTGATGTTTCCGACGGCTATATTTTCTTTTACAGTAAATTCATATCTAAAGAAATCTTGAAAAATAACACCAAAATATTCTTGATATTCGGCTATGTTGAAACGGTTAATATTAACGCCGTCTAATAATATTTCACCTGAAGTGGGTTCGTAAAAGCGAAGTAATAATTTAATTAATGTGGTTTTTCCTGCTCCATTCTGACCTACAAATGCAAGTTTTTCGCCTGCTTTTAAAGTGAAGGTGATTCCCTTTAGAATTTCATTATCAGAATTAGGATAAGCGAAATGAACACCTTTAAATTCAAAGCCTTTTTTAATATGTTTTGGTAATTTAATATCTTCTTTTGCTTTCGAAACGATTGAAATATCAATAAAATCAAAATAATCCTTAAGATATAAGGCGCTTTCCGAAATACGTGTAAATTTAGAAAAGAAGTCTTGCAAATTCTTCATTAAGCGGTTAAATGCACCCGATAAAAAGGTTAATTCACCCAAGGTTATTGCTCCTGAAAGTACCCGATAGATAATAAACACATAAGCTCCGTAATAACTAATAGAACCTAAAACGTTAAATAGAAAACCAAGAGCAGAACGTTTAATGGCTAGTGTTTTGTTGAGCTGGTAATATTCTTCGGATAGGTTTTGAAAACGATTTACAATAAAGTCCGTTAAGCCAAAAAGCTTTATTTCTTTTGCTGTTTTATCGTTAGCACCTATAAAGCGTAAATAATCGAGTTCTCTGCGTTCTGAAGTCCAACTTCGTGCCAATGAATATTGTTGTTGGCTAAAGCGTACCTCGTTTATAAATGAAGGAATAATACTTAGAACTAATAGAATAATTAAATACGGTTCAAAATAAATTAAACCCGCAATAAGTGTCGCGATAGAAATGCCGCTTTGTACTTGAGAAAGCACGTTAGACATAAGCCCAACCCGACCGTTGGTTTGTGTTCTGGCACGTTCTAATTTATCGTAAAATTCAGAATCTTCTAATAAACTAATATTTATTTGATTGGTCTTTTTTATAATAGTGATAGAGCTGGTTATATTGTATTCATCACCAAGCAAACCATCGGTTAATGAAATAGCTCTGCTCACTAAATCGGAAAGAATAATTAGACCAAATTCCGTCCCAACATAAGTCCAAAGTGTGTAATAATCTGGATTGTCTAATGAGATTTGTAAGATAATTTCATCTACAATCAGTTTTCCTATCCATAAAATAATAACAGGAAGTACAGCACCTATTAATCTACAGAATGCAGATAGAAGAAATAGGCCTTTGTTGACTTTCCAAATTTCTTTAAAAAATCGAGGAATATATACTAAAGCATTAAAAGACGATTTGAAATTAGTTTTCTTATCGTCTTTTAATGATGTAAAATGTCTTCTTGGCATTTATAAATTATAATTAAAGCATTCCAAGCTCTAACTTGGCTTCTTCGCTCATTAACTCTTGAGACCATGGTGGATCGAAAGTAATTTCTACTTCTGCATCTTTAACTTCATTAATAGATTTTACTTTTTCTTCAACTTCCAAAGGTAAAGTTTCTGCAACCGGACAGTTAGGTGTTGTTAAAGTCATTAAGATTTTTACTTCATAATCTTCATTTACAAATACATCATAGATTAATCCTAATTCGTAGATGTCTACAGGTATTTCTGGATCATAGATCGTTTTTATAACGCGTAATATTTTTTCTCCTAATGTATCTGTATTTACGGTTGTATCGCTCATAATTTGCTGTTTAGATGTTAAGATATATGTTCTTTAAAGGCTCTCAGTTTAATGAGATGATAACAAATGTCTTAACTTAATTGTGTTTGGTACGCAATAGCGTACATTTTTAGTTGTTTTATCATGCTTACAAGACCATTAGCTCTTGTTGGAGATAAGTGCTCTTTTAAGCCTATTTTATCAATGAAATCAGTATTTGCATCAAGAATAGCTTTAGGATGCTGATTAGAAAATACTCTGATCAATATGGCAATGATACCCTTTGTAATAATGGCGTCACTGTCTGCGCTAAAGTTTATTTTATCGTCTTCCATATTGGCATGTACCCAAACTCTACTTTGGCAACCTTTAATGATATTATCTTCGGTCTTATATTTTTCTTCTATTAGTGGTAAGTCTTTACCTAAGTCTATCATGTATTGGTAACGTTCCTCCCAATCTTCAAACATAGAAAACTCTTCAATAATTTCGTTTTGTACTTCTTCAATAGTCATAGTCTCATTGTTTATTGCAAAATTACAAAATCGCTATTGCTTTGCTAGTTTTTCTTTTATGGATAACACTTTATTAACTAAATCTTTAATAGCCTGTGGTGGGTTACCTTGGTCAAAAGTAGGTGTCATGTATTCTGTGTCACCAATAATTATAGCTAAAGTTGTATGTGCAGCTCCATCATATTGATGTTTGGTAGATGGCGGTTTTAATTTTGAAATAGTATTTAGATCTATTGCCTCAATTAAAGCATCGATTTCTTTCCAATCGTTACTTTCAGTTTTATTTGTAATTGTATTTTGAAGGCCTTTATCTTTAGAAGTTAAAATTCTAGATTCTGATATGAGAATAAAGTCAAATGAAGTTCTAGAAAAAGTTTTGTAGGTAACTTCAAGTTTAGTTTTGTAATTAACTTGATCATTTTTGTTTGGAACAACTGGTTGCGTAGCCCCTTTAATTAATGTACTTTCATTATCAGATAAAGTAATGGTGTTATCTTTAATTGAATAATGAGTTGTAGTGTTAAGTGCTTTTAGAAAATGATTTTCTATAGTACCGATTTCATTAGGACAGAATTTTTTTGAAGCTGCAATATTGCTAAATTTAATTGTATTATCTTGAATACTATAAGCGCCAAAGAAGCTATTACAGCCAGCAAAACCTGTAACTTTATTGGTTGCCTGATCAAAAGATAATGTTATTTCAGTAGAAATATTATCATTAGAGCCAACTTGAGTTATGTTGTAGGTTTCTGAAAGTATATCTTTTTGCATTTCTAGGTTAGATTCTATCGTTTTTTTGGACGAATCACAAGAACTAAATGTTAGTATAAGAGTAAGGAAACTAAGTAAAAATTTCATCTATTAAGTGTTTAACGGTTTAAGTTACACTTTTAATGCCAAAGTCTAAGAGAGCATCATAATTGCTTTTTTTAGCGCAACAATAAAAGTGTCAATTTCTTCTTTTGTATTATAAAACATAAAAGAAGCTCTGATGGTTCCTGGAATTTTATAGAAATCCATAATAGGTTGTGCGCAATGGTGACCAGTACGTACAGCAATTCCCATTTTATCTAAAATAGTACCAATATCATAAGGGTGAATGGAGCCAACATTAAATGAAATAACAGATGTTTTTTCTTTTGCGGTTCCATAAATTTTTAAAGCTTCAATTTTTAGTAATTGCTCTGTTCCGTATGCTAAAAGTTCGTTTTCGTATTTAGCAATTTGCTCAAAACCAATACGATTCATATAGTCTAAAGCGGCTCCAAAGGCAATACCACCACAGATATTCGGTGTTCCTGCTTCAAATTTATGTGGTAAACCTGCGTAAGTTGTTTTCTCGAAAGTAACTTCAGCAATCATTTCTCCACCTCCTTGATAAGGAGGAAGTTTATTAAGCCATTCTTCTTTTCCATAAAGCATTCCAACTCCTGTTGGTCCGCAAATTTTGTGTGCAGAACAAACATAAAAATCAACATCTAAAGCTTGAACGTCTGGTTTTAAATGTGGACAAGATTGGGCGCCATCAACTAATACAGCAGCACCGACTGAGTGTGCTTTCTCTATAATATATTCAATAGGGTTTATAGTTCCTAAAGCGTTAGAGATATGGTTTACAAAAACTAATTTTGTGTTTTTATTTAAAAGCTCATCGAAATCAGATAGTATTAATTCACCATCCTCATTCATAGGAATAACTTTTAATTCTGCTCCAGTACGTGCACAAAGCATTTGCCAAGGCACAATATTGCTGTGATGTTCTAAAGCCGAGACAATTATTTCATCACCTTTTTGTAATAGGGAAGTAAATCCATTAGCAACTAAGTTAATACTATGAGTTGTACCTGCTGTATAAATAATTTCGTAGGGTTGCTTGGCATTAAAATGTTTTTGAATTTTAATACGTGCTTGCTCATAAGCATCAGTTGCTTCTTGGCTTAGACTATGAACGCCTCTATGAATATTTGCATTGTAGTTGGTGTAATAATCTACAATAACATCTATAACTTGCTGAGGTGTTTGCGATGTTGCAGCGTTGTCAAAATATATTAATGGTTTTCCATTGACCTTACGATTAAGGATAGGGAAGTCTTTTCTTATTTTTTGTACGTCGAACATAGTTTCTTTAAATATAAAACCTGTCGCGTTGTTAGAACAAGACAGGTTTGGAATTCTTTTTACAAATCAAACCCAATATTTACTCCTAATTTATTGGCTATAATCTGAGTAATTCTGTTTTTAATTTCTGGAATTTTTACAGAGTCTAAAACCGTATTACTAAATGCAAACATTAGTAATGCTTTTGCTTCTTTCTCAGGGATACCTCGAGAGCGTAAGTAAAACATTGCACTATCATCTAATTGACCAATAGTACAACCGTGAGAGCATTTTACGTCATCTGCAAAAATTTCAAGTTGAGGTTTGGTATTAATAGTTGCTTTGTCGCTGATTAAAATATTGTTGTTTGCTTGAAAGGCATTTGTTTTTTGTGCTAATTTATCAACCAAAACTTTACCATTAAATACGCCTGTAGAGCTATCATCAAAAATACCTTTGTAATCTTGGTGGCTTTCGCAATTAGGTTCAATATGATGTACTAAGGTGTTGTGATCTACGTGTTGCTTATCTCCAATAATGGTAATACCCTTCATTGTAGAATCAATACGCTCTCCGTTTTGGTAGAATTCAAGATTGTTTCTAACTAATTTACCTCCAAAAGAAAAGGTATGGACTTTTGCTAAACTCTCTTGTTTTTGGTTAATGAAAGTACTATCAATTAATGACGCACTTGGTTTATCATTTTGAATTTTGTAATAATCTACTATAGCACGTTTATTGGCAAATATTTCGGTAACACTATTAGTTAGAACAGGGTTTTCTGTTAAACTTTGGTGACGCTCAATAATTTGAACATGTGCGTTTTCATTCACAACAATTAAGTTACGAGGTTGCAATAGCATTGCCGCTTCGTTTCCTGTTGAAAAATGTATAATTTGAATAGGCTTATCTACAAGTTTGTTTTTAGGGATATTGATGTAAGCACCTTCCATAGAAAAAGCAGTATTCAATGAAGATAAGCTGTCTTTAGTCGCTATTTTATTAAAATAGTTGTCTATAATTACTTTGTATTTAGGCTTAGATAAAGCTGCAGACATCAAACAAACATCTAAACCATCATGTGTGGTTTGAGATAGGTGTGATGAATATTTTCCATCTATGAAAATGATTTTATAAGAATCAATCTCATGGATAAAATATTTTTTAACATCTTTAAATTCAAGAGCATTTTCGCTCTTAGGAAAAACACTATAATCCTGTTTTAAAATAGAATTTAATGATGTGTATTTCCAGTTTTCTTGACGCTTTGAAGGAAATCCTTCAGCTTCAAAAGTTTTTATAGCTTCAGTACGAATGTCATGTATTGACGAGTTCACATCTACTGTGTCCTCAAATGCCATAAATGACGATACTAATTTTTCTTTTAAACTCATGTTTATCAGTTGTTAGTCGTTAGTTGTTAGTCTTTAGGGGCTTTGTGCTCAATATAGACTTATTACTACTTACTAAATTATGCGTTTACTTCTTCTTTAATCCAATCGTAACCTTTAGCCTCTAACTCATGTGCTAATTCTTTACCTCCAGATTTTACAATCTTTCCGTTTAATAAAACGTGAACAAAATCTGGTACGATATAATCTAATAAACGTTGGTAGTGTGTAATTACAATTACAGCGTTGTCTTTAGATTTTAGTTTATTAACACCGTTAGAAACAATACGAAGCGCATCGATATCTAAACCTGAATCTGTTTCATCTAAAATAGCCAACTTTGGCTCTAACATCGCCATTTGAAAGATCTCGTTTCTTTTCTTTTCTCCACCAGAAAAGCCTTCGTTTAAAGAACGCGATAAAAACTTACGGTCAATTTCTAATAATTCAGATTTATCACGAATCATTTTTAACATGTCTTTAGCTGGCATGTCATCTAAGCCTTTAGCTTTACGAGTGGCGTTGATTGCCGTTTTTATAAAATTAGTTACACTAACTCCAGGTATTTCTACAGGATATTGAAATGATAAGAAAACACCTTTGTGTGCACGCTCTTCTGCTGCTAATTCTTCGATGTCTTCATTTTCTAATAAAATAGAACCTTCAGTAACTTCGTATTCTTCTTTACCAGCAATTACGGAAGCTAAAGTACTTTTACCAGAACCGTTTGGTCCCATAATAGCATGAACTTCTCCTGGTTTTACTTCAAGATTTATTCCTTTTAATATGGCCTTATCTCCTATACTTGCGTGTAAATTATTGATCTTTAACATAGTCTTATTTTGCTAATTTTATAACGTCTTTTGATTCTGGATCAGGTGCTTCCACCTTTAAAATTTCTTTTATTTCTACACGATACTTCCAACCTTCTTCGTTAGTGTCTTTTTCAAACTTTCTAACTCTAACGGTTACAGGTATCATATCTGTAGCTTCTTTTTTATAAGCAGTTACTTGCTTATTTAGTTGATGCATATTGTGATCTATTACCACGCCATATATCTCGTTGTTTGTTTGTAAAACGGCTGCATCTCCATAGTATACAAATTCACCTTTTAAAGTTGTAAATCCGTCGTTTTGATCGTAAGATTTTGAACGATTTGCTTCTAAATTTACCTCTTCTTGTTTTGTTTCGTTTTTACAAGCAAATAATGCTAAGGCTAAAACGATGATTAAGTTGATTTTTTTCATATTTAAATTTTTATATCTACAATATTTTTCTGTTCAACTAAGCGTAGCGATCAACTCTAGGTTTGTTATCCAACAGAACCCTCTAAACTAATTTCTAATAAT
The DNA here is from genome assembly GCF_013403925.1 of Winogradskyella wichelsiae. Lineage (GTDB taxonomy): Bacteria > Bacteroidota > Bacteroidia > Flavobacteriales > Flavobacteriaceae > Winogradskyella > Winogradskyella wichelsiae. The sequence goes on along the minus strand of NZ_JABFDJ010000002.1, from coordinate 540,137 downwards.
TTACGAGCTTCAACTGCAAATTCCATTGGTAATTTATTCAGTACCTCTTTACTAAACCCGTTAACGATTAACGCAATGGCTTTCTCGGTATCAATACCTCTTTGGTTGCAATAGAAAATTTGGTCTTCACCAATTTTACTTGTTGTTGCTTCGTGCTCTATTTTAGCTGTTTTGTTTTTTGCTTCAATATATGGGAATGTGTGTGCACCACAATCGTTACCCATTAATAAACTATCACATTGCGAAAAATTACGTGCATTATCTGCTCTAGGTCCAATTTGAACCAATCCTCGATAAGAATTTTGTGATTTACCAGCAGAAACACCTTTTGAAATAATAGTTGATTTTGTGTTTTTACCTAAGTGAATCATTTTAGTTCCTGTATCTGCTTGCTGATAGTTATTAGTTACAGCAATAGAATAAAATTCACCAACTGAATTATCACCTTTTAAAATACAACTAGGATATTTCCATGTTACAGCAGAACCCGTTTCAACTTGTGTCCAAGAAATTTTTGCGTTTTTCTCACAAAGCCCTCTTTTTGTTACAAAATTGTAAACACCACCTTTACCTTCAGAGTTTCCTGGGTACCAATTTTGTACTGTTGAATATTTTATTTCAGCATCATCTAAAGCAATAAGCTCTACAACAGCAGCGTGTAACTGATTTTCATCTCTACTTGGTGCTGTACAACCTTCTAGATAAGAAACATAACTTCCTTCGTCTGCAACAAGAAGTGTTCTTTCAAATTGCCCCGTTCCTCCTTGGTTAATTCTGAAGTAAGTAGATAATTCCATTGGGCATTTTACACCTTTTGGAATGTAACAGAATGATCCATCACTAAATACAGCAGAATTTAAAGCAGCATAGAAGTTGTCTTTTATAGGTACAATTGTTCCTATATATTTTTTCACTAATTCTGGATGCTCTTTTATAGCTTCAGAAATAGACATAAAAATAATCCCTTTTTCAGCTAAAGTCTTTTTAAAAGTAGTTGCCACAGAAACAGAATCTACAACAATATCCATTGCAACGTTGTTCATCTTTTTCTGCTCATCTACAGATATACCTAACTTTTTGTACATCGCTAATAAATCAGGATCTACATCGTCTAATGTTTTATTAGGATCTATTGCAACTGGTGCAGAATAATATGCAATAGACTGAAAGTCTGGTTTTTTGTAATGTACATTCGCCCATTCTGGCTCAGTCATTTCTTTCCAAGCCTTAAAAGCTTCTAGTCTCCAATCTGTCATCCATTGAGGCTCATCTTTTTTCTTAGAAATAGCCTTAACAATATCTTCATTTAGACCAATGGGAAAAGTTTCAGATTTTATATCTGTGAAAAAACCATATTCATATTCTTTGGTTTTTAATTCTTCTCTAAGATCGTCTTCTGTATATTTACTCATAATAGTTTTTACGTTTGTTTAAGCTCCCCCCGAATTGGAAGGTTGAGATAGGCTTGGTTTAAAGAGAGAAAGATTCTCCACAACCACAAGTACGGTTTGCATTGGGATTGTTAAATACGAAACCTGACCCATTTAGTCCCCCTGAATATTCTAGGGTAGTACCAATGAGATAAAGGAAGCTTTTTTTGTCTACAATGATTTTAACGTCATTTACTTCAAAGACCTTGTCGTCTTCTAGTTGTGTTTTATCAAACTTTAAATCGTAAGATAAACCAGAACAGCCACCACTTTTAACACCAACTCTTACAAAGTCAGTATTTGGGTCGTAACCATCATCAGTCATAAGTTCTATGACTTTCTTTTTTGCATGCTCAGAGACTTTAATCATATTTCATAGCTAGATTAATTCTAAATAGATTGCAAATATACAATATAGGAAGTGTTATACCATAGGTACTAACATTATATTAGTATATGATTTAATAAGCTTTGACTATGATGCAGAAATGAAGTATAGGCAAAGTAGATTATTATTTATGAGGTTACTTTAGTTTTTGAGCCCCGTTTAGTAAGGCGATAAAGTTCTTGTAAGGTGGTTGTAATTTGGCTGTTGTAAACCGTATGATTTTCAAAATTGCCATGACTATCCGTTAAAACAATTGTTTTACAGTGTGAACAAGTCAACTCTGTGGTGTGATCTGTATTGGTTTTAGATTTTACGTAATTATGGCCAAATATGGCACACGGAAGTGTTTTTGTAGAAGTAGGTTTCATTAGTTAAGGTAGTTTGGGATTAACAATATATAATAAACGAAAATAACATCGGGTTGAAATGCCTATTTTTTCGATGAAATGCATCTTTTTTTAAAGCTTTAGTTCTATTTTAAAAGTAAAATAGACCAATTTAGATTTTTAGATAATGATTAACGTTTGAATATGAGTTTTTTAAGGTTGGTGTTTTGAGCTCACGTTTTAGAGTGTGAAATAAATTGTTATGAAATAGTTTTAGAAATTATCGTATTAATTCAACTTATTAAAAAAAAGCATAATATTTTTGCATTATGATTGAAGATAAAAACCCACAGCGAACTCCTTTGAGTGAATTAGGAGAGTTTAAATTAATTGAACACCTTACAGACCATTTTAAAGTCTCTCAGAAGTCAACGATAAAAAGTATTGGTGATGATGCAGCGGTTCTTAACTTTGGTAAGAAACAAGTGGTTGTTTCTACTGATTTATTAATTGAAGGTGTACACTTTGATTTAAGTTATGCTCCATTAAAGCATTTAGGCTATAAAGCTATTGTTGTTAATCTATCAGATATCTATGCTATGAATGCTACGGCAACTCAAGTTACGGTTTCGATTGCTGTTTCTAATCGTTTTCCGTTAGAGGCGTTAGAAGAATTGTATGCGGGTATTACTGCGGCAGCAGAGACTTATAATGTGGATGTGATTGGTGGTGATACGACTTCTTCAACTTCTGGTTTAATTATTTCTGTAACGGCTATTGGTGAAGTCGAAAAAGGTGATGAGGTATTAAGATCTGGTGCTAAACCGAATGATTTGTTAGTGCTTACAGGTGATATTGGTGGGGCTTTTATGGGGTTGCAAGTTTTAGAGCGCGAAAAAGAAGTCTTTAAAGTGAATCCTCAAAATCAGCCCGATTTATCAATGTATACTTACATCATTGAACGTCAACTAAAACCTGAAGCGCGAAAAGATATAGTTGCTTTGTTGAAAGATTTGGATGTTAAACCAACAAGTATGATTGATGTTAGTGATGGTTTATCTTCTGAGGTAATTCATTTATGTAAGCAAAGTAAAGTTGGTGTTGATGTTTACGAAAATAAGATCCCATTAGATCCTCAGGTTATTTCTACTTGTGAGGAGTTTAATTTAGATAGTACTACAATAGCACTTAGCGGTGGTGAAGATTATGAATTGTTAATGACAATTGCGCAAGAAGATTTTCTTAAAATTAAAGGTAACCCTAATTTAACTGTTATCGGATTTATGACAGATGAAGACAGAGGTATGCACTTAGTAACAAGAGGGGAAGAGAAAATTCCTATAATTGCTAAAGGATGGAATGCGCTTAAAGATCAGTCATAAAAAGTTTTTGACCTTTTTCTAACCGTTTTTTGTGGATGTAACTTAATACCGTATTTATTTCTTTAAATTTTGGTGTTAAAGGGATTAATGCGCCATTACCATTTATGGTCATTTCGGCTTTACAGTTTTTACATTTGTATTCTTTAACGTGATAAGTGATTTTTTTGGACACTTTGTAATGGTGGCCAAACAAGGAACAATAAAGATTTTTCATTAACTAGTTTTCTTAGGAGTTTGCGCACTTTTAAAGGGAAATTGGAATATAAGAAAAATAGCAGAAAAAAAGTTATTAACAATTAGCAAATCGACGAACGGAGTGTTTTTTGCTTTAAACGCGTTAATTTATTGTTGTAAATACGTTCTAAATCAAAGTTTATCTCTTGATGTTTAGGTGTTAATTCTGTTAATTTACCGTTGCTACCAGTAGTTAATTGCTTTTTACAGCATTTGCATGTGTATTCGTTTACATGGTTGGTGACTTTTTTAGTTACTTCGTAGTTGTGCCCAAATAAATCACAGTAAAATTTGGTTGGTGTCATATTAAGCGGTTTACAATTAATTATCTGTTTTATATTGTAAACATAGAAAATATATGAAAACAAAACGCTAAAACGCTTTAATTTTCGATAAAGTGTAATATATTGTAAGATAATTCTTTTTTACTTTCAATATGACTCATGTGCCCACTCCGAAGTTCTATAAAATTAATTGTTGTGCCTTCTATTTTATGTATAATTTGCTCTTTGTTAGTAAGTCCGTCATTTACGCCAATGATAATTAGCTTATTACAATTTAATTGACTTAAAACTTCATAACGATCAGGTCTGAGTTTCATGCCTTCTTGTGCTGCGATGTAACCTTGTACTGGTGTTAATAAAGCGAGCTTAAGTGCGTTATTGTATTCTGCTTCAAATTTCATTTTACTTTTGTCTGTAAATAAATTTGAAAAAGACATTCCTACCAAAGCTTCGTAATTCGTCTGTGCCATTTTGCAGGCTCTAGATCTAATTAGTTTTCGTTTGTCTGTATCTGCTTCAAATGTAGAATTCATTAAGCAGAGTCCGTTAAATAAATTTGGTTGTGTTTCAGCGAGGGCTAAAGCGGCATAAGCTCCCATAGAGTGACCAATAAAGTGAGCTTTTTCAATATTTAAATATTCTAAAACAGCAAAAATAGCTTCTGCCATATTTTCCATGGTGTGCACATAACCCAAGCATCCGGTTTTTCCATGTCCCAAAAGATCAATGCAAATAACTTGATGTGCGTTAGATAATTTTGGAACTAAATTATTCCACATGTTCACGCTTTCTAAAAAACCATGAAGTAAAACAACGGGTTGTCCTTTCCCTTCAATAGTGTAATGTATAGTGCAGTTTTTATAGTCTAAAATCATATTTGCAAAGATATATTTTGAAAACATTATGGACCATTAATCATTGTAACATTTTAGTATCTTTGGTGGCATTCAAAATTAAATTTTCATTTCATGTTTTTAAAACGATTTTTTACTTCGGTTCTATTTGTTTCAGCTTTCTTGTTAAATGCACAAATTAAAGAACAATCCTTAGATAGCTTAATTGAAGCAACATTAGCCACATTTGATGTTCCTGGTATTTCTGTTGGTATATATAAGGATGGAGAAATTGTGTATTCTAAAGGTCATGGTGTGCGTTCATTGACTAATAACAAGGAAATGAATGACGAGACTTTAGTCGGTATTGCTTCAAATAGTAAAGGGTTTACATGTTTTGCTTTGGCAATGATGGTGGATGCGGGTAAGTTGAATTGGGATGATAAAGTCCGTCAGTATATTCCAGAATTCAAACTCCATGATTCTTGGGTAACTGAGCAATTTACGGTTAGAGATTTAGTAACACATCGTAGCGGATTGAGTTTAGGCGCAGGTGATTTGATGTTTTTTCCTGAAGGGGGAGATTTTACAATTGACGATGTTATTGCTAATGTTCAGTATTTAGAGCCTGAAAGTTCATTTAGAAGTGAGTTTAAGTATAATAATAACATGTTTATCATTGCGGGTGAAGTTTTAAAACGTGTAAGTGGTTTGTCTTGGGAAGAATTTATTGAAACTAAAATTTTGCAACCTGTTGGAATGACAAGTAGTAAAGCATCATACAATCGTGTTACCGATAAATCGAATATTATTGATGCGCATACAATGACTGAAGGTGAGGTTATTCAGATTCCGCATGATTGGAGTGCGCTTGCAAACCCAGCTGGTGGAATTGTAAGTAATATTACAGACATGCTAACATGGTCTCAGTTTTTAATGAATAATGCTGTAACTAAAAATGGAGAGCGTCTATTGAGTCAAAAACAATTTAATGAACTTTGGCAGTTGCAAACACCTTTAAAAGTTTATCCAAACGATTCTTATAATTCTAACTTTAAGGGTTATGGTTTAGGTTGGTTTGTATCTGATGTTAAAGGAGGGTATAAACAAGTCTATCATACCGGTGGTTTATTAGGTACCGTAACTCAGTTTACAATGATTCCGGATTTAGACTTAGGAATTGTTGTTTTAACCAATCAAATGAATGGTTCTGCTTTTAGTACAATTACAAATACCATTAAAGATGCTTATTTAGGTTATGATAATAGAAATTGGTTAGAGAATTATGGTTCAGGAAACGTTGATTACATTAAATTTAATGATAGTATAAAAGCTGAGGTGTATGCTAAAGTAAAAAAAGCAAAGAAATTAAAAACGATACCAAAACCGGAACAGATTGTGGGGACTTATACCGATGAATGGTTTGGTGATATTGTTATTTCTCATGAAGCTAAAAAAGGATATACAATAAAGAGTGTGAGATCTTCCCAATTATTTGGTGAGTTATTACCATTTAATGCTACAACTTTTGTGGCGAAGTGGAATAATCGAAGTTTTGATGCTGATGTTTATGTCCAATTTACCTTTAATGAAAAAGGAGAAGCTGTTTCTGCAACAATGAATTACATTGCTCCAATTACCGATTTTAGTTTCGATTTTGGAGATTTAGAACTTAAGAAAAAGGAGTAAGTGAATATTCAACGTAAAGAACTTTTAATAACTAGTTTTGGTCTGTTCTCTTTATTTTTTGGAGCAGGAAATTTATTAATCCCACCATTATTAGGTTATAATGCAGGAGAGAATTGGTTTTTAGTAACCATTGGCTTCATGATTACAGCTGTTGTTATTCCTATTCTCGGGATTCTTGCTCATGCAAGATTACAAGGAACACTATTTGATTTTGGTAAAAAAGTATCTAAAAGTTTTAGTATAATTTATTGTATTTTAATTTATGTCATTGCTGTTGCTATTCCATCACCAAGAACTGCTGTGGCAACACATGAGGTTGCTGTGTTTCCTGCTTTTGGAACAAGTCCGTTGCTAACAAGTTCAATTTATTTCTCTTTAGTTTTAATTTTTGTGCTTAATCGAACTAGAATCCTCAATGTAATCGGAAAGTTTTTAACTCCTTTTATCGTATTGCTTTTATTAGCTGTTATTGGTATTGCTTTGGTTTCTTCAGAATTTAATACGGGAGTTTCACAATCTAAAACACCAATTATTACAGGTTTTTTAGAAGGCTATCAAACCTTTGATGCTATTGCTTCTGTTGTTGTAGGTGCTGTGATTATTGTGTCTTTAAATTTTAAAAACATGTCGGTTGAAGCCTATGGTTCTAAACGGACATTAATTAGAAAGTCGGGCTTTATAGCCGGTTTAGGGCTTTTTGTTATTTATGCAGGTTTAATTGCAGTTGGTGCTTATTATAGTTCAGATATTTCTATAGATTCAGGCTTGAGTAATGACATGCAGCGTGCTAATTTGTTACGTGGTATTAGTATTGCTTCTTTAGGTGAATTTGGAAACACTATTCTTAGCATTTTAATTTCATTGGCGTGTTTAACTACTGCTATTGGCATTGTGGCTGGTACTGCAGATTATTTTAAAGGTTTACTTAACAATTCTAAAACGGTTTATATTATTTCGGCAGTTTTAGCTTGCGTTTTCGGTGTTGTAGTTGGTCAATTAGATTTTAATTCTATCATTCTAGTGGGGGTTCCGGTGTTATTATTTATTTACCCAATTACTATTATTCTTATTTTATTGAATGTATTGCCCGAAAAAATAGCAACGTCTTTAGTTTTTAGAACGGTTGTTGTGATTACAATTTTATTTAGTATTCCAGATGTTATAGGTTTTTTAAGTCCTTCTGAGGGATTAAAACTTTTAACGAAGTATATTCCTATGGCTAATTATAGTTTAGGTTGGGTTTTGCCTGCTTTTATTACTTTTTTAAGTGTTATTATTTTTCAACGAAAAAAAGTATAGTCTTATGAAGTACATGGGCAGTAAAGCGCGTTTTTCAAAATATTTATTACCTATTATTCTAAAAGATAGGTTAGAAAATCAAGTTTATATAGAGCCATTTGCGGGAGGTATGAACATGATTGATAAAGTTGATGGTGTTAGAATGGCTAATGATCAGCACGAAGAATTGATGGCTATGTGGCATGCCTTAATTTATGATCATTGGGACCCTCCACAATTGCTAACAGAAGCGGAATACCAAAATATAAGAACAAATCAGCAAGATTACCCAAAGCATCTTGTAGGTTATGTTGGTTTTAATTCTTTTGGCGGGAAATGGTTTTCCGGATATCGACGTGATAAAGAAGGCAAGCGTGATTATTGGGGAGAACATTATCGTAATATCACAAAACAATTGCCAAACCTTGACGGTGTTATTTTGTCCTGTAAATCTTATTTGGATTTAAAATTTAAGAAAAATAGTATTATTTATTGCGATCCACCATATGCTTCTACAACAAAGTATAGAGACGATTTTGATCATAAAGTATTTTGGAATTGGTGCCGTAAGCAAAGTAAATTGGGGCACAAAGTATTTATAAGTGAGTATAATGCACCTGAAGATTTTGAGTGTATTTGGGAAATGCCTTCTAAGACGACTTTTTCTTGGCATGCTGAGAATTTGTCTACGAAAGAAAATATAGAACGTTTATTTATTCTAAATACTTAACAACTTTCATTTGTTATATAATTAACAAAATGTGTAAAAAATAACTATTTTTTCAATTTTTATGTTTATTACAAAGGTCACCTCTACATTTGTACCATAAAATTAAAAGTTATGTTAGTATATAAATTTGGAGGTACGTCAGTAGGTTCTGTAGTTAACATGAACCACGTCAAGGAAATTATAAACACCAAGGGAAAAAAAATTGTTGTTTTGTCTGCCATGTCTGGTACAACAAATGCTTTGGTTGAAATTTCTGATTTAATTAAGGGAAATGAAACTAATGACGCTGAGGTAAAAATTAAACTACTAGAAGCGACTTATAGAAAAACAGTTCAAGATTTAATTCAGAATAAAACCTTACAAGAAGAGGTAATTCAGTACGTAAATTCAATTTTTTCATCCCTAATAGAATCTGTAAATCAGCCACATTCAGTGTTGCTTCATAATACCATTTTGGCGAATGGGGAGTTGCTTTCTACTTATATGTTTAGTCAATTACTACAACAAGAGGGCTTAAAAGTCGCTCTATTGCCAGCTTTAGAGTTTATGAGAATCGATAGAGCTAATGAGCCAGATAATTTTTATGTTAAACAGAATTTAGAACGTTTAATGGAGCCTGTAAACCAAGCAGATATTTATATAACGCAAGGTTTTATTTGCTTAGATGCAGATGGTGTAATTACAAATTTACAAAGAGGTGGTAGTGATTATACAGCAACAATTATTGGTGCTGCTATTGAGGCAGAAGAAGTTCAAATTTGGACAGATATTGATGGTTTTCATAATAATGATCCTCGTTATGTAGATAATACTAAGGCTCTATCGCATTTATCTTATGATGAGGCAGCAGAATTGGCTTATTTTGGGGCTAAGATTTTACATCCACAAACGGTAATGCCAGTTAGAACTTTAGATATTCCATTACGATTAAAGAACACAATGGATCCAGGTGCGCATGGAACTTTAATAACCAATCAGATTCATGGAGAAGGCATAAAAGCCATAGCAGCAAAAGATAATATTACAGCGATTAAAATTAAGTCTGTTCGTATGTTGTTAGCGCACGGGTTTTTGAAGAAAGTATTTGAAATTTTTGAGAAATACGAAACTTCTATAGATATGATCACAACTTCAGAAATTGCAGTGTCCTTAACGATAGATAATACCACGCATTTAGATGCTATTAAAGGAGAATTAGAAAAGTTTGCAAAAGTAGGAATCGACGATTATATGAGCATTGTTTGTTTGGTGGGAAACCACATTATTTATCATCCAGATACACCGGAATTATTTCAGGTTTTACAAGATGTTAATGTCCGAATGATTGCCTACGGAGGAAGTAATAATAACATATCATTGCTTGTAAATACAAGTGATAAATTAGAAACTTTAAAGAAATTGCAACGTTATGTTTTTGAAGAAAGTTCTGTTTCTATTTAAAATATCTTTTATATTAAAAAAACCAAAACATTATATGTTTTGGTTTTTTTTTATCTAAGGTGTAAATTGAATCTTAATTCATAAGATCTTCAATTTCATCTGCTTCAATAGGGATGTTGCGCATTAAGTTAAATGGTTCTCCAGTTTCTTGAATAACAACATCATCCTCTAATCGAATTCCAAAACCTTCCTCTGGGATGTATAATCCAGGTTCTACAGTAAACACCATATTCTTTTTCATTGGTTCGTGTAAAATACCATAATCATGTGTGTCTAAGCCCATGTGGTGAGACGTTCCATGCATAAAATATTTTTTGTAAGCAGGCCAATCTTTGTTTTCGTTCTGTACATCTGCTTTGTCTAATAAGCCTAGACCTATTAATTCTGAAGTCATTATTTTACCGACTTCAATATGGTAATCTGCCCAAATAGTTCCAGGAACTAACATTTTGGTAGCTTGATTTTTAACACTATTTATGGCGTTATAAACTTCTTTCTGACGTTTGGTAAATTTACCAGAAACAGGTATCGTTCTACTCATGTCACTTGCGTAGTTGGCATATTCTGCTCCAACATCTAAAAGAATTAAATCACCAGCTTTACATTGTTTATTGTTTTCTATATAATGCAATACATTAGCATTGTTACCTGAAGCTACAATTGGTGTGTAAGCAAATCCTTTAGATCGGTTATTTAAAAACTCGTGCATAAATTCAGCCTCAATATTGTATTCCCAAACATCTGGCTCTACAAAATTTAAAATTCTTCTAAATCCTTTTTCAGTAATGTTACAGGCTTCTTGAATAATATCTAATTCCAAAGGGTGTTTTACGGAACGTAAACGCTGAAGAATTGGATTGCTTTTCTCTACTTTGTGTGCAGGAAATTGTTCTCTAACAGCTTTATTAAAACGATCTTCACGAGTTTCAGTGGCTGTACTTGCTCTGTAATGCTCATTAGTATTAATGTAGATTGTGTCTGCTTGAGACATAATCTCTTTCATCACACGGTCAAAGTCTTGAAGCCAATAAACGGTACTCACACCAGAGGTTTCAAATGCTTTTTCTTTAGTTAGTTTTTCACCTTCCCAAACAGCAATATGATCATTTGTTTCTGTTAAGAATAAAATTTCTCGGTGTTTAGGATTAGGGCAATCAGGGTAAAGTATTAAAACACTTTCTTCTTGGTCTACACCACTTAAGTAAAATATATTTCTATCTTGTTCAAAAGGTATGGTACTATCAGCTCCAATTGGGTAAACATCATTAGAATTAAAAACAGCTAAACTGTTGTTAACCATTTTAGCTTTGAAGTTTTTTCTGTTAGTTATGAAGAGGTCAGAATTAATTAGATTGTATTTCATAATTATTGAATTTAATTTTGAGTCACAAAGCTAAGGTTTTATTTAGCCAATATTTAAAAATTGGGAGTCTGAATCTATGCTTTTTAACATTTAAACATTGTAATTTTACATGCTGTTATCTCTTGTGTTTATTTAAGTTTTTAAATTAATATAAAAAAATACTACAACGTATTCGCTCAGTGTTTGTAGGTGTTTTTCAAATGATTTACGTTGAGTTGTTGCATTTATAAACTTATAAGGTGATAATAATCATATAATGAAATTAGTGAACATTATACTTTTGTTCGATTAAATAGAATTTTAATAAAATAGTTATTGTTTATGGAACTTATTTCAGAATTACTCACTAAAGACTACTTCGTATTATTTCTAGTTATTGGTTTTGGAATTGCACTTGGTAATGTGAGAGTAAAAGGCATTAGCTTTGATACTTCTGCTGTTATTTTTGTTGCTATTTTCTTTGGGTATTTGTACGATTTGTATGATGTAACATTTAACATTCCTCCAATAATACAAAGTGTTGGATTGGTGCTGTTTATTTATACGATAGGTATGCAAGCAGGTCCGTCGTTTTTTAGTTCGTTTAAAGAGCAAGGTGCAAAACTTATTTTACTTGCAGGAATTAGTGTTGTAGCCGGTGGACTTACAGCCATATCTATTTCTTATATTTATGATGTAGATATGAATATGATGAGTGGTTTACTTACAGGTGCACTAACTTCTACACCTGGTTTGGCTGCATCCATAGAAGCTTCGGGATCACCATTGGCATCCATTGGTTATGGTATTGCTTATCCTTTTGGAGTGTTAGGAGTTATTTTGTTTGTGAAATTAGGGCCCTCATTATTTAAAGTGAATATTAAAAAAGAAGAACAGAATTTTGAAGAGGTATCGAAATCAAATACACCACCAGTTATTAACAAGAATTTGATTATTTCTAATGAAAACGTCAATGGAAAAACTATTAAAGAATTGAGAATACGTTTTATGACGAAGGCTAACATCTCTCGAATTATGAAACCTAATCAACTTCCAATCTCTCCAACAAGCGATACTATTTTAGAAACAGGAGATATTATAAAAGCAGTAGGAACGGTAAATGCTTTAGATCGTATAGAGTTATTGCTAGGTAAAGTTACAGATGTAGAAATTCCTCGTAGTGGTAAATACGACATTAAATGGTATGTTGTTAGTAATGATGCTGTGGTTAATAAAACAATACAAGAACTTAATCTTTTAGAAAATTATTCTGCAACTATAACCCGCATAAGACGTGCAAGTATTGATTTGGCTCCTCACCCCACCACTAGGGTTAAATACGGTGATAAAATTTTAGTGTCTTCATCAAAAGGAAATGTGCCTGCGGTAACACAGCTTTTTGGGGATAGTTTAAAAAGAATAGGAGAGACAAGTTTTTTACCTGTTGCTTTTGGTATCGCTATCGGTGTAATATTTGGTTTTATTGCAATTCCATTAGGAAGTATACATCTTAAACTAGGTTTAACAGGTGGTGTACTTTTAGCATCAATATTTCTAAGTTGGAAAGGGAAATTTGCAGGTGTAATTTGGAATTTACCTGGGCCTGCAAATCAAATATTACGTCAATTTGGGCTTTTGCTATTCTTAACGCCTGTCGGTTTAAGTGCTGGTCAAAGTTTAGTTTCTGCCATTCAGGAACATGGGTTTGTATTGTTTTTATATGGGGCACTTATTACATTGGTGCCAATGATTATTACCGTTATTGTTGGTCGCTTTTTTATGAAGATTAATTTTTTATCAATTTTAGGAGCTTTGACAGGTGGAATGACATCTACGCCAGGTTTAAGTGCTGCAGATTCTATGACGGAATCTGAGGCCCCTCAAATTGCATACGCTGCTGTTTATCCCTTTTCTCTGGTTTTAATAATTGTTGTTGCTGAAATTATGGCAATGCTTTAAAGAATTTAACGATTTTAAATTGATTAATAAATGAGCTATATTTAATAGTATAATATTAAGTTTTACAGGGTTAATATCTCGTAGATCATTTCTAGATTTTATCCTAATTAAATTCATTCTAAATAAATTAATAATGATACGTTGCTGTTGTCTAAAACCCATTAGCAATGTATATTTGTTCAACTAAAATAAATTAGAACTACAATGAGCGGAATTCTAAATTCGTCGATCGGAAGAAAGTTTGCCATGGCACTTTCGGCACTCTTCCTAATGATTTTTATCCTACAACATTTTGTAATTAACATGCTTTCAGTATTGAGTCCAGATACTTTCAATGAAGTATCACACTTTATGGGAACATTTTGGGTTATTCAATATTTAATGCAGCCTGTATTAATTTTTGGTGTTATTTTTCACTTTGTAATGGGTTTTGTATTAGAAATCAAAAACAAAAAAGCAAACGGTGTTAAATACGTTAAAAATAATGGTGCTGCCAATTCTACTTGGATGAGTAGAAATATGATATGGAGTGGAGGATTTATTCTTGTATTCTTAGTTATTCATTTTATTGATTTTTGGATTCCAGAAATAAACACTAAATACATTGTTGGTGATATGTCTGGTATGCACGATGGTGAATTCAGATATTTCCATGAGTTACAAGAGAAATTTGTACCAATCTGGAGAGTTGCATTATACTGTGTAGGTTTTGTGTTTTTAGCACTTCATTTATTACATGGTTTTGGTTCTGCATTTCAATCTACAGGTGTAAACAACAAATACACAAAAGGATTACAAGGATTCGGAAAAGCTTACGCTATTTTAATTCCATTAGGATTTATTTTCATCGCGTTATTCCATCACTTTACACACTAAAAAATAGCTGATATGGCTTTAGATTCAAAAGTACCAAAGGGTCCAATTAAAGATAAATGGACAGATTATAAAAATAAAATTGATTTAGTAAATCCGGCCAACAAACGTCATATCGATGTTATTGTTGTTGGTACAGGTCTTGCTGGAGGTTCTGCTGCTGCAACTTTAGCAGAATTAGGGTATAATGTAAAAGCATTTGCTTATCAAGATTCACCACGTAGAGCGCACTCAATTGCTGCTCAGGGTGGTATCAACGCAGCAAAAAATTATCAAGGTGATGGTGATTCTACATACAGATTATTTTACGATACTGTAAAAGGTGGTGATTACCGTTCTCGTGAAGCAAACGTTTATCGTTTAGCTGAGGTTTCTGCTAATATTATTGACCAATGTGTGGCACAAGGAGTTCCTTTTGCACGTGATTACGGTGGATTGTTAGATAACCGTTCTTTTGGGGGTGTTTTAGTTTCTAGAACATTCTACGCCAAGGGTCAAACAGGACAACAATTGTTATTGGGAGCTTATTCTGCAATGAATAGACAAATTGCTCGTGGTAAAATTGAAATGTTTAACCGTCACGAAATGTTAGACGTTGTTATTGTAGACGGAAAAGCACGTGGTATTATTGCTCGTAATTTAATTACTGGTGAAATAGAAAGGCATTCTGCACATGCTGTTGTAGTTGGTTCTGGTGGTTATGGAAATGTATATTTCTTGTCAACAAACGCTATGGGCTCTAATGCAACTGCAGCTTGGAAAATTCATAAAAAAGGGGCGTATTTCGCAAACCCTTGTTACACACAAATTCACCCAACATGTATTCCTCGTTCAGGTGATTACCAATCGAAGTTGACATTAATGTCAGAATCATTACGTAATGATGGTCGTATTTGGGTTCCTAAAAACATGGAAGATGTTATGGCAATTAGAGAAGGTCGTAAACAACCTACTGATTTGTCAGAAGATGAAAGAGATTATTACTTAGAAAGAAGATATCCTGCATTTGGTAACTTAGTACCTCGTGATGTTGCATCGAGAGCCGCAAAAGAACGTTGTGATGCTGGTTATGGTGTTAATGCAACTGGTGAAGCGGTTTATTTAGATTTTGCTTCTGCTTTTGACCGCTATGGTAGAGAGCAAGCAAAAATTCATAATATAAAGAATCCAACTGCTGAAAAAATATACGAATTAGGTCAAGCCATTGTTGAAGCGAAATACGGAAACTTATTTCAGATGTATGAGAAGATTGTAGATCAAAATCCATACAAAACTCCAATGATGATTTATCCAGCAGTTCACTACACAATGGGTGGTGTTTGGGTTGATTATAATTTAATGACAACCATTCCTGGATGTTATTGTATTGGTGAAGCTAATTTCTCTGATCATGGAGCAAACAGACTTGGAGCTTCAGCTTTAATGCAAGGTTTAGCTGATGGTTATTTTGTATTACCTTATACAATTGGTGATTATTTATCTGATGATATTCGTACTGGAAAAATTCCAACAGATTCAAAAGAATTTGACGCTGCTGAAAAAGAAGTAACTGAAAGAATTAATTTCTTTGTAAACAACAAGGGAACAAAATCTGTAGATTATTTCCATAAGAAATTAGGAAAAGTAATGTGGGATAAGGCAGGAATGTCTAGAAACGCAGAAGGCTTAACTGAAGCAATGGCAGAAATTAAAGCCATTAGAGAAGAATTTTGGAAAGAGGTTTCTGTACCGGGAACTGCTGCTGAAATGAATCCAGAACTTGAAAAAGCTGGTCGTGTGGCCGATTTCTTAGAATTAGGTGAATTATTTGCAAAAGACGCTTTAGTAAGAGCTGAATCTTGTGGTGGTCACTTTAGAGAAGAATCTGCTGAATTAGATGGTCCTCAAAAAGGGGAAGCTAAACGTAACGATACAGATTTTGCATTTGTTTCTGCTTGGGAATATAAAGGGGAACCTGCAGATGCCGTTTTACATAAAGAAGAATTAGAATTTAAAGATATTGAACTAAAACAACGTTCATACAAATAAGAAAGACGATATGAATTTAACACTTAAAATTTGGAGACAAAAAGACTCACAAGCTAAGGGTCAAATGGTCGATTACAAAGTAACTGAAATTTCAGAACACATGTCTTTCTTAGAAATGATGGATGTTTTAAATGAACAGTTAGTAAATTCTGGCGAAGAACCTGTAGCTTTTGATCACGACTGTCGTGAGGGAATCTGTGGTATGTGCTCAATGTACATCAATGGTGAAGCGCATGGACCAGATAGAGGGATTACAACTTGTCAGTTACACATGCGTATGTTTAATGATGGTGATACGATTACAATAGAGCCATTTAGAGCAGCAGCATTTCCTGTAATTAAAGATTTAGTAGTCGATAGAATGTCTTTTGAACGTATTCAGCAAGCAGGTGGTTATATTTCGGTAAACACTTCTGGTAATACACAAGATGCTAATTCAATTCCTATTTCTAAACACGCAGCAGATGAAGCTATGGATGCAGCAACTTGTATTGGTTGTGGTGCTTGTGTAGCGAGTTGTAAAAACTCTTCAGCTATGTTATTTGTTGGTGCTAAAGTTTCACAATACGCATTATTACCTCAAGGACAAGTTGAAGCTGCAGATCGTGTTAAAAACATGGTAGCTCAAATGGACTTAGAAGGTTTTGGTAACTGTACAAATACTGGAGCTTGCGAAGTAGAATGCCCAAAAGGAATTTCTTTAGAGAATATTGCACGTATGAATCGTGAATATTTATCTACAACCTTAAAAGGTTAACATTAAAACCCAACGTATTCTAAACAGAAGACGTTAAATGATATATAAATCCCAAGCATAATTATGTCTTGGGATTTTTTCTTTTCTTATATTTCAATTTTATTATAGACTTATGCAAAATCCAGCGTCTTTTTACAAAGAACAACTAGAAATAAATCAAGCAGCTTCTAAACAAATATTTAAAAAGCTTAGCTTATATAGTATACTTAGACTTACCATTTTTGTACTTGTAGTAACAGGAATTTATTTTACCTATCAGAACTGGCAAATCGCTGCAGGAATTGCTTTAGTTGGTATTGCTTGTTTTTTGTTTCTATTAACTCGCTATACAGATCTAAAATCGAAACGAAACTTACATAAAAGGTTAATTGCTATTAATGAGGAAGAATTAAAAATAGCAAAGGGTGATTTTTATGAAAGAGCAGATGGGGAAGAGTTTCAAAACCCTAAACACTTTTTTAGTC
The DNA here is from genome assembly GCF_013403925.1 of Winogradskyella wichelsiae. Taxonomy (GTDB): domain Bacteria; phylum Bacteroidota; class Bacteroidia; order Flavobacteriales; family Flavobacteriaceae; genus Winogradskyella; species Winogradskyella wichelsiae. The sequence goes on along the minus strand of NZ_JABFDJ010000002.1, from coordinate 522,700 downwards.
TAGATATCGATTTATTTGGTAAAGGCTCTTTCTTTCAATTTATGAATAGAACAGCACTTAAAGAAGGTGCTCAGAAATTGAGTGAAAATTTACTTTCTAACGATATAACTAATATCAAAGAGCGACAAGAAGCTATAAAGGAATTAGCAGATTTACCAAAATGGCGACAAAATTATGTAGCTGTAGCTCAAGGTGTGGAAATAGAACATTCTGCAACGTCAATAATTACCTGGTTAAAAGAATATAAACCTTTTTTAGGTAAAACACAGTATATTTTAACCATCGTATATGCTATGGCATCGGTTGTACTTTTAGGCTTAGGAATTACTGAAATTATATCGATTTCTATAGCCGGTTATTGGTTGCTGTTAGGTTTAGGGATTACAGGTCGTTATTTAAAACATATTAATAACCTTTCACAACATACGGAACGCGCAAAAGACACTTTTAGACAATATGCATTGTTATTAAAAGCGATTGAAACCACAGAATTTACTTCTAAATTATTAAAAGAAAAGCAAAAATTAATTCAGTCTGAAGATGTGAAAGCTTCTGAGATATTTTCAAAATTCTCAAAGGTTTTAGATGCTTTAGATAATAGAAACAATTTGATCTCTGCTGTTTTTGGGAATGGATTTCTTCTTATTGATATTAGAAATAGTTTTAATGTTGAAAAATGGATTTCTAAATATGGACATAAAGTAGATGATTGGTTTGAGGTTGTTACCTTTTTTGATGCCTTTAATAGTTTTGGTAATTATGCCTTTAATCATCAAGATTTTACTTACCCAATTATAACGGAAGATCCGGTGACTATTTTAGCAGAAGGTTTAGGACATCCGTTATTAAATGCAGAAAAACGTGTAGATAGTGATTTAGAGTTAAAAGAAGAACAATTTTTCATTGTTACCGGTGCAAACATGGCTGGGAAAAGTACGTTTTTAAGAACTATAGCGCTTCATATTGTGATGGCTAATGTTGGACTACCAATTTGTGCAAAACAAAGCAAATACAAGCCTATTAAGTTAGTTACAAGTATGCGAACTACAGATTCATTAACCGATGATAGTTCGTACTTCTTTAGTGAGCTTACACGCTTAAAGTTTGTGGTAGATACCATTGAAAATGATAAAAATTATTTTGTTATTCTAGATGAAATTCTAAAAGGAACAAACAGTACTGATAAAGCTATTGGCTCTCGTAAGTTTGTTGAAAAATTAGTGAAACAAAACGCTACAGGTATTATTGCGACCCACGATTTAAGTCTTACTGAAATTGAAAAAGAATTAGTAGCCGTAAAAAACTATTATTTTGATGCCGAAATTATAAATGATGAGCTCTTCTTCGATTATAAATTAAAGCAAGGTGTTTGCCAAAATATGAATGCAAGTTTTCTATTGAAGAAGATGGAAATTATATAAATAAAAAACCCTTTCTTAAATATATAAGAAAGGGTTTTTAGTAATTATGTGTTTGCTTTTATTTCAAATTTAAAGCATCTACAGCATGATAGAAAAAGTCTTTTTCATCATTCATAGAAACAAATAAACCATTAGGGAATTTTTTTCCTAAGGACGTCGTTACAATATCGCAACCATCCGTTTCTAACGTTCCTAGATTTAAGGTTTTAACATAGCTATTATCACTACGTTTATAAAAGTTAAAACTATGATCTTGTTGGTTAGATACTATAATAAAACCTTCATCATTTGGGTAAGTTGCTATAGCAATACCTTCAATGTCCTTTTTAAAGTTTTCACCACCAAATAACGAAATCTCTTCATTTCCCATTTTAGGATCTGCATATATTTTTCTAATGCCAACACCTTCATCAGAGCAGTACACAAAACCTAATTCATCATCTACAGCAATAGCTTCGATTTCTTTTTTCCCACTAAATTTCCCTACTTTTCTTAAAAGATTGGCATGAACACCTAAAGAATCAGATTCTAAACTATACTGATGTAAATAACCTTCTACAGGACCATTTTTTCGACTTACAAATACAGAAATAGCTTCTGTTTTAGGATTTTTATATATAGAAACTCCCATTGGTCGTTTCATTTCTACATCGGTTTCCTCAGTAAATACTTTAAATCCGCCATTATCTAAAGGTGTCATATCTGGAATAGAGTACATACGTATTTGATGTTTTTCTCTTTCTGAAAATACCATAATATCCGTTTCTGTAGAGTCGTTGATTTTAAATCCGTATTCTACATCGACGTTATTAGGATAAGCAATTCCTGTTAAACTTTTTTCTTTGATAATTTTTCCGTCTAAGTCAAACGCATAAACACCACCATTAACTTCGTCCTTATTGGTACCGAAAACAATACTTTGTTCAGGGTTTTCTTTGTTAATCCATATGGCAGGATCATCACTATCGTGTGGTAGTTTTTCGGTTACTAAAGTTGGTGCTATTTTTGGTAAGCCGTTTCCGCAAGAAACAATTACCATAGCTATGATACCTAATATTATTACTTTCTTCATCTTCTTATTTTTTAAATAGGTCATATTTTAATCCTACAGTTAAACGTTTTTCGTAGTACTCCATTTGCATTGTTCTACCTTTTACACCTTGGTAATAACGTAACGGTTGGTTAGTGATGTTGTTTAAGTTAACATACATGCTTAAGTTGCTACTAAGTGCAATGTTTGCATTAAAATCTAAGAAAAACTGCTCGTCATAATAACGATCTTCAAAAGCATTTCCGCCAATTTCATCGATGTAAGAATCTGAGTAATTAGTGGATACACGTAAACTGAATTTTTTACCTGCGTAACCTAAAGAAGCATTGTACATGTTAGGTGATGTTTGCGGTAAATCTAAGTCCACACGCTCTTCACCATCTTCATTTCTAATTCCGTCTGTACTAGAAGTAAGGTATGTATAGTTTAAATACACACTAAGGTTTTTAGCAAAACCAGGTAGGAAGTCTAAACGACGTTGGAAAGAAAATTCAGCACCTAAAACAGAAGCATCATCACCGCTTAATGGTTGGTATACTTCATAACCGTTTTCATCTTCTGATTGAAAAGTGTAAACAAAATCTTGAATATCTTTATAAAATACACCACCAGAAATAATACCCACAGACTTAAAGTAATGTTCTGCCATAATATCAAAATTCATAGATGTTGTAGGATTAAGTTCAGGGTTTCCTAAAAATATCTCTTCATCTTCATTGCTTATTTCACGGTAAGCTACTAAATCTACATAGTTTGGGCGCGCTAAAGTATTTGTCCAAGCAAATCTTAATATCGTGTTGTCATTAATATCATATTTTAAATGCACACCTGGTAATACGTTAGTATAAGTGTTTTTATCTTTCAACGTATTAATTCCTGAAACATCACCATCTGTATCAAAAACTAACTCGCTACCTTCACTTTCAATAGACGTATGTTCTACTCTTATACCAGCTAATATGCTGAATTTGTCTGATAAATTTTGAGTTAACATCGCGTAACCAGCATATACATCTTCATTGACGTCAAAGTTTCCTGTAATGTATTCTTCAGGAAGATCTTCACCTTCAAATAATTCAGTATTGTAAAGGTCTAGGTTCCCGATGAATTCTGGGCTAGCAAAATTTCCTATTTGATATTGGCTACCTGCTAAGAAATCTGAATTAGTATAGTTTCTTGTTGGTACCATTCCTAATAAATCTAAAGCACCTGTTTCATCTCCATATTCTGTAAAATCATTGTCTCTATTTTTATTCTTAATTCTAGTTTTTGCACCAATTTTTAAGAACCCTTCGTTGCCTTCAATTAAAGATAATGGCAAACGTGCATTTACAAACAAGTTGAAATCTTTCTCTTCAGTATATTGATTTTCTTCAGTTAATTCACCAAATTCAAAATCTTCAAAACTACCTTCTCCAGTTAATGGTGTGTATAATGGCTTATCTTCATTGTTATTAAATGTAATTCCGTATTCGCTTTCGTATTCTAAATAACGTTCGTTTAAGCGTTCTTCAGAGGCTTTAGAGAAAGACGCGGTCCAATCTAATTGCATATCACCAAATAAGTGCTCACCACCTAAACTGTAGTTTTGCATTCTTTGATCTTCTAAACGTGTGTTTTGGTTACGGTCGCTATTAATACCACCTTTAGACTGACGTTTAGCTTCTACAAGAAAGCTAGTAAGGTTTCCATCAGCATCTACAAAGAAATCTCCTGCTCCGATATCTTCACCATCTAAAATTTCGTGTTCTAATCTAAATCTATTTTCTCTGTCATCTCTCCAGTTATAGATAGATTTGAAGAAAATAGTATTGTTTTCGTCTAATTTATAATCGAAATTAGCAGAAAAACTTCTTCTAATACGTTGTACTTGGTATTCTCTAATTTCAAATACATTGGCATAAGGATTGACCTCTACTTCTTGTAAATTATCTTCATCTCCTGAGTTATATTCAAATTCGTCAGTCCATTCTGCTTCTACATTATGACTACCAAAATCGTTATCATTAACAGATGCAGCTATTACCCAACCAAACTTGTCGTTTTTAGAGCGATCACCAACTAAAAAAGAGCCATTTAAAATTCTTTTATCTGAGATGAAGTTAATACCAGAACCTGCTGTTGCAGATAATCGGAAACCTTGAGGGGATGTTTTGGTGATTAAATTTATAGACCCACCAAGAGCGTCGGCATCCATATCTGGAGTTACTGCCTTGTTAACTTCTATGGTTTGAATCATATCTGATGGAATTAAATCCATCTGTACATTTCTGTTATCACTTTCTGCAGAAGGAATTCTACTTCCGTTTAAGGTTACTGAATTTAATTGTGGTGATAATCCACGTATAATAACGTTTCTTGCCTCACCTTGATCCATTTGCATGGTAATACCAGGAATACGCTTTATGGCATCACCGATGTTAGCATCTGGAAATTTACCAACTTGGTCTGTAGATACAATATTGGTAATGTTTTGTTTATTTTTTTGTGTGTTAAGTGCTCTAGATTGTCCACTAAGTCCATATCCTGAAATTAATACTTCTTCTAAATTAGTGTCTTCAGAATTTAATGTAAAATTCAGTGTTACGGTTTCATTAGGTTTAACAGTAACAGCGCTAATGATATCGGAATATCCCAAATATTCTACAGTAATTGAGTAATTCCCTTCAGGGATATTTACTAAGGTATATTTACCATTGAAGTCTGTAACAGTTCCTTTATTTATGGATATAATTGATACAGTAGAACCAGGAACGGTTAAACCGTTTTGATCAGTTATAGTTCCTTGGATATTTCCCGTTTGGGCATAACTAAAAAAAGGTAATGCTAATAAGAGGAATAGATTAAATAATTTTTTCATTTTAGGTTGTTTTGTTTCTCACAAAACTAGACCTAAGTGCTTTTTCTTTGCGAAATTATATGTTATCAAAAAGTAATAAAACGTAGTAAAACCGCTATATAACAAGGCAACATTTGCATTAAGATAACATTGAAAAAAGATTTAAGATATATAGTTTATAAATTGAGTAAGAAGGCTAAGAGGTCATCTTTAGAATCTATTGGTAATTTTTTTCGAAGTCGATATCGTGCTATTCTTACACTGTCTGGTGTAATATGAAGAATATTTGAAATTTCTTTAGAAGATAGATTAAGTGTTAAAAGCATACTTAATCTGATTTCTGAAGCTGAAAGTGGTGCTAACGCGATTTGATTTATATGGTCAAAGAATTTTGGGTGAATTTGAGTGAAATAACCCATAAGTTCTGTCCACTCATTTTGGCTAGCTAAGTCAAATTCTATTTCTTTGATTATTTCTTTTAGTTTCAATTTTATAAGGGTAATATTTCTATCTTTTAATTTAGAGAGTGTTTTAGATAGATCAGAAAGCATTTTATTTTTATGTGCAATATTTAAGCTGTAGTTAGTGATTGACGAGATTTTGATATCAATTTCTCGCTTTAAGGATATTTCTTGAGCTATTTTCTTATCCAAATCAACTTGTAGTAATTGTTGTTTGTATTCTAAAATATGCTTCTCGTGTTTTCTTCTCTTTTTCCAATAAATTAAACCACCTATTAATACCAAAATTATAGAAGCTGCGCCTATTAAAATAATAAATTGTCTAACTTGGGTAACTTGTTTTTGTTTGTTCAATAATTGTACTTCTGCTTCTTTCTCTTTTACGGCATAAAACACTTCCATTGTACTTACAACCTCTATATTTTTTCTTTTTAATGCTTGTCTGTTAACAATATTTTGATTGTTAAGATAGTTGTAGGCTTGTTCATAATCTTTTAGTTCAGCATAAGTTCTGGCTAAATCTTTATAAGCACTTTCAATTTCTGAAGTGTTGTTTGTTAATTTGGCTAATTTTAGAGCTTGATTTGTGTAAACAATGGCCTCTTGATAGTGCCCTGTTTTACTTTTCGCGTCTCCTAAATTATTAATTATATTTATTTGAATATTGGTAGTACAACTTTGAGAAAAGCGTTGGGCTTTTTTAAAATAATTATAGGCCAGATCAAATTGGTTTAAATCTTCGTAAATACTTCCTATATTTTCGTTAGTGACAGCGAGACCTGTGCTGTCTTTTAGAGTTTTAAATATAACTAGACTTTTATTTTGATGGTTTAGAGCCTCTTTATACAAACTTTGTTTTTCTGCAATACTTCCTAATATAGCGTGTGTATTGGCTAGACCTTTATAATCTTTTAAAGTTTCTGATATTTCTAGACTTTTATGAGCGTGCATCTTAGCATCACCGTATTTTTTTAAATTTAGGTTTATGCGCGATAAAGCATTTTCTACATAGACTAAAGACGTGTCTTTAGTTTTATGTATGTTTTTAAAAGCGTGGTAGTGCTTAATAGCTTCACTGTAAAGTTCTAATTGAGTGAAAAAATCACCTAGTTTTATGTAAATGTGTGCTGTTTTAGAAAAATCTGATGCGGAATTAGCACTTTGTAATTGTTGTTTTAGTTTGTGCAGTTTTACATCAAACTTTTCTTCAGTTTGCGCTTGGGATAGTAGACCTGAAGTACAAATAATAAAAACAATAAATTTTAATTTTAGCAAAGCGATACCTATTTTAAATAACTGGTAAAGTAACACGATGTATATTAATTAAACGGTCTTGTTTTATGATGTTAATGTTATGAAATAAAAAAAGCGTCTAATATAGAATTAGACGCTTTTTAATGTTTTAAGAAAAGATGTTCTTAAGCCTCAAAAGGCTCAATAGAAACGTAAGACTTGTTGTCTTTTTTCTTAGTAAATTTTACTAAACCATCAACTTTAGCATGTAAAGTATGATCTTTTCCTTGGTATACGTTTTCAGCTGGGTGATGTGTATTACCACGTTGTCTTAAAATGATATTTCCAGCAATAGCAGCTTGTCCACCAAATATCTTTACGCCTAAACGTTTTGATTCTGATTCTCTACCATTCTTCGAACTACCAACTCCTTTTTTATGAGCCATGATCTAAGGTTTTATATTGTTAATATTAATGCAATTGAAAATTACTTTTCAATTCCACCGTCTAATCTGTCTTGTAATTCTTTTAACTCGTCCCACTTACCATCTGCAGCTAATTTAGCTTGCTTTGGCCAAGTATCAGTAACGATGTGCGCTAATCTAGAGCTTGCTTCAGAAAGGATGTTACTCAATTCTTCAGGTTTAGCTTCTGCAACTTTAGCAAAAGTTTCTAAGCCTGCGTTAACCAATGCCTCAGCAGCTTTTGGTCCAGCACCTTCGATTTTCTTTAAGTCATCAGCTTTACCAGTTGCTTTTTTAGCTTTTGGTGCTTCTGCTTTTTTAGTTTCCTTCTTTGGTGCAGATTTCTTTGCTCCAGAAGTAGCAATACTTTCAATTACGATTTCAGTTAAAGATTGTCTGTGTCCGTTTTTTACACGGTAACCTTTACGTCTTTTCTTCTTGAAAACTATTACTTTGTCACCTTTAAGGTGCTTTAAGACTTTTGCACTAACCTGTGCTCCATCTATAGCTGGGGCGCCTAAAGTAATATTGTCACCATCACCTATTAAAAGAACATTGTCGAAAGAAACTTCCTGACCTTCTTCTATAGCTAAACGGTTAACAAAAACTCTTTGGTCTTTTGCAACTTTAAATTGCTGCCCTGCTATCTCTACAATTGCGTACATAGCGTAACGTTTTTATTTATTTGTTTATTAAATAATAATGCTTTCTTCTCAGAAAGCGGATGCAAATATACTCCTAATTTATTAATCTACAAACGTTTTCATGATTTTCAGGAGGTTAGGATATGAAATAGAAAAAAAGGACTAATAATATTGAAATAGAATGTGTTATCTGTCTCATTTTTCGCATTTTATTTTATACAATAGTCAAATCATTGTTTATTTTTGTAGGATAAGGTGTAACATTTTACACCTAGTAAGGACAAATACGTAAACAATTTAAATTTTAAACAAAACTACAATGAAAAACTATTTACTGGCTTTGGCTTCTTTGTTGTTATTTAGCCATCAGGCTATAGCACAAAAAGTTGAATTTGAGGAATTTGATCTAGACAACGGGTTACACGTTATTATGCACCAAGATAATACAGCACCAGTTGTTATTACTTCTGTAATGTATGATGTAGGTGGAAAAGATGGTGACCGCGAGCGTACTGGATTTGCACACTTTTTTGAACATTTATTATTTGAAGGTTCAGAAAATATTGGACGTGGTGAGTTTATGAAAATTATCCCTGCAAACGGAGGTACTTTTAACGCAAACACATCTCAAGATAGAACTTACTATTATGAGATTTTTCCTTCTAATAAATTAGAATTAGGATTGTGGTTAGAATCAGAGCGTATGTTACATCCTGTTATTGACCAAGTAGGTGTTGATACGCAGAATGAAGTTGTAAAAGAAGAGAAACGTCAGAGCATGGATAATAGACCTTATGGTGGTTTATTTAAAACAATCGGTGAAGGTCTTTTTGAAGTTCATCCTTATAAAGATGAAAACATTGGAAAAATGGAGCATTTAGATGCTGCTACTTTAGAAGAATTCAATGCTTATTTCGATAAATATTATGTACCAAATAATGCTGTATTGGTTGTAGCTGGTGATATTGATTATACTAAAACTAAAAAGATGATATCTGATTATTTTAGTGCTGTTAAAAAAGGACCAGAAGTAGTGCGTAACTTTCCTAAAGAAGCACCAATTACTGAAACGAAACATGCAATAGCTTACGATAAAAATATTCAAATCCCCGCAATCATTGCAGCGTACAGATTACCAGGTCAATCTACAAGAGATGCTTATGTATTAGATATGATTTCTAGTTATTTAAGCGGTGGTAAAAGTTCTGTTCTTCAAAAGAAATTAATGGATGAGCAAAAACAAGCTTTAGCAGTACAAGCTGTAAATATTGGACAAGTTGATTACAATATTTTTGCATTATTTGCTTTACCATTAGGAGATGTTAGTTTGGATACTTTATTAGCTGAAATTGATGAAGAAATTGTTAAGATGCAAGATGAGTTAATCAGTGAGCGTGATTATGAAAAACTTTTAAATCAATTTGAAAATGATTTTGTAAGTTCTAATTCTAGCGTAGCTGGTATAGCAAATTCTTTAGCAACATATTACTTATTATATGGAGATGTAAATATCATTAACAATCAATTAGAAACTTACAGATCTATAACTAGAGAAGACATTCAGGCAGCGGCTAAAAAATATTTAAGTCCAAACCAAAGAGTAGAAATTGAATATCTACCTAAAAAAGACGAACAATAATATGAAAACAGCATTTAACATGAACACTAAGATAGTAGCGTTTTTCGCATTATTTATAATGGCTATTGGTGCCAACGCACAAGTAGATAGATCTCAGCCGCCAGTGGCAGGTCCAGAACCAGAAATTTCAATTGATAAACCAGAAGAGTTTACTTTAAAGAACGGTTTAAAAGTTCTTGTAGTAGAAAACCATAAGTTACCAAGAGTATCTTATTCTTTACGTATCGATAACAATCCTATCTCAACAGGAAAAAAAGCAGGAGTAGAAAGCTTAATAGGAAGTATGTTGGGTAACGGAACCACATCAATTTCTAAAGATACATTTAATGAAGAAATAGATTTCTTAGGTGCTAGCTTAAATTTTGGTATTAGTGGTGGTTTTGCAAGTTCTTTAACAAAGTATTCAGACAGAATATTAGAATTAATGGCAGATGCAGCGATTAATCCATTATTAACGGAAGAAGAGTTTGATAAAGAAAAAACAAAATTACTAGAAGGCTTAAAAGCAGATGCAAAAAGTGCAGATGCCATTGCAGGTAGAGTAGGTTCTGCGTTATCTTATGGTACAAAACACCCTTATGGAGAATTTGTAACTGAAGAAACAATTAATAACGTTTCTTTTGGTGATGCAGTAGCTTTTTACGAAAAACACTTCAATCCAAATAATGCTTATTTAGTAGTTATTGGTGATGTAGATTTTAAAGATGTAAAGAAGCAGATTAAAAAATACTTTAAAGATTGGTCAAAGTCTATAGATGTAAATAATACGGTGCCAAAACCAAGTGCTAATGTACAATACACACAAATAAATTTTGTTGATGTACCAGACGCTACGCAGTCTAATCTTTCAATTACAAATAATGTTGAGTTAAAGATGAATGATGAAGATTATCATGCGGCTTTAATTACTAATAACATCTTAGGTGGTGGTGGTGAAGGTTATTTATTTAAAAACCTTAGAGAAGAACATGGTTATACTTACGGGGCTTATTCTCGTTTAGGAACTGATAGATATGGAGCATCTCGTTTTAATGCAACGGCTAAAGTTAGAAATGCAGTTACAGATAGTGCTGTAGTTGAAGCTTTAAAAGAAATCAACAGAATTAAAACAGAACCTGTAGATCCACAGTTATTAAAAGATGCTAAGGCAAAATACGTTGGTAACTTTGTAATGGCTTTAGAGCGTCCGCAAACTATTGCAAACTATGCTTTAAACATTAAATTAAATGATTTACCTGAAGATTTTTATACCACTTATTTACAAAAAATAAATGATGTATCTGTCGAGGATATTCAACGTGTAGCTAACAAATACTTTAAATCAGATAACTTAAGAATTATCGTTGTAGGTAACGGAGCAGATGTAATTGACAATCTTGAAAAAACAGGAATTCCAATTATGTATTTTGATGAGTATGCAAATAAAACTGAAAAACCAGTTTTTTCTAAACCATTGCCAGCAGGTTTAACTGCAGAGGCTGTAATTAGTAATTATGTTACGGCAATAGGAGGTGAAGAAAACTTAAATAAGGTGAAGTCAATTTTTATGAATGCTGATGTTACTATTCAAGGGGCACCATTTAAGCCTAAAGCTACGGTTAAGCAAATGGTACCAAATAAATCTTTTATGGAAATTACTGCAGAAGGAATGGGGTCTTTAATGAAGCAATCATTTAATGGTGAAAGTGGATATATTGTACAACAAGGTCAGAAAATTGATATGGACGATAAAACACTTGCAGATAAGAAGGCTGAAAAAGGATTATTTCCAGAATTATTTTTCGAAGCTTCTGCTTTAGGTTTAGAAAGTATTGTAACAATTGATGGTGCTGATGCTTATAAAGTGAAAGTAACTAAAAACGAAGTTGCATCTTACAGATATTACGAAACAACAACGGGATATTTACTAAGAACAGAAGAAACTGCAGAAATGGGTGGACAAACTATGACAACAATTACTGATTATTCTAATTATAAAGAAGTAAGTGGGGTTATGTTACCAAGTACAATGAAAGTTGCTACAGGGCCTCAGGTTTTAGCATTTGAAACAACTGAAGTTAAAATTAACGAAGGTGTTACAGATGCTGATTTTAACTAATCGCGACTAAATACATATTACTAAAAAAACCGAAGTGAAAGCTTCGGTTTTTTTTATGCTTATTTTTTTAATTTGTTTGAAGGAGTAGGCTTGTGTGCTAAATAGACACCTACTAAAATTAGTAAAGCAGCAAAACCCTGAATATATTCAAAGCTTTCTCCATCTAATATGCCCCATATTAAAGCAACAATTGGCATTATGTAAGTTACAGAAGACGCAAAGACAGGAGTAGACATTTGTACCAGTTTAAAATACAATATTTTGGCAATAGCTGTTCCAAATACAGCCAATATTGTAACATAAAATAGTGCGTTTAATACTTTTGAATCAGTTAAATTTTCTATGTTAAAAAAGTCGGTAAAGCACAATATAAGGATTGCTGGTAGTATAATAAAAGCATAATTACCTGCAGCAATAGCTAATGGTTTTATCTCTTGTAAATGACGCTTAATAATATTAACATTAGCAGCATACATTATTGTAGATGCAATGACATAACCTGCATATAAATAATTTTGATTCGGGTTTAATTTAGCTCCTTTTAATATTAATATAGATGTACCAACGAAACCGACAATAACTCCGAGCACTTGTTTTTTTGTAGATGTTATTTTAAAAACGGCAACACCAAGTAATATAGTGTTTAGTGGAACTAAAGAGTTTAATACAGATACAACCACACTATCAATTTCGGTTTCTGCTATAGCGAAGAAAAATGCAGGAATAAATGAACCTATAAGACCAGATAGTAAAAGCCACTTCCATTTATCGGTAGGAATTGTTTTTAATTTTTTAAAACCAAAGGTTAAAAGGATTAAGCCTGTTATAATTGTTCTAAGCGCTCCGAGCTGATAAGCTGTTAAACCTAAAAGTGATTTTTTAATAAGAATAAAGGAACTTCCCCATATTATGGAGAGCGTTATAAGATATATCCATTTTAAATTAGGGTTTTTCATGCAAAAACGTATCAAGGGAGTCACAAAATTCGTTAATTATCATGTAAGAAAGAGCAATATTTATTAGTTTTAACCAAAATTTAATTAGTTAGTTCAATGAAGACATTAAGAATAACAAGTTTAGTAGCAATTATGGCTTTCGTGTTTACCTCATGTAAAAATGAAACTCAGCCAGAAGTGAAAACAGTAGAGGTAGCAGTAGCTAAAAAAGATGCTGCTAAAACTTTAGATCCAAATGCAACTTATGCAAAAGTAGAATTTGGAATTGAAGGAATGACTTGTGCAATGGGTTGTGCTAAAACTATTGAAAAGAAAATGGCTAAAATGGATGGTGTAAAATCAGCTAAAGTTGATTTTGATACGCGTTTAGCTATGGTTGAGTATGATGAAGCTAAAGTTACACCACAATCTTTGGAAGAGGCTGTAGGTAAAGTTGCAGACATTTACAAAGTTAAAGATATGCATGCGGTAAATCAGTTTGGTTCTGAAAAGAAAACTTGCGATTCTGATTGTAAAAAAGAATGTTGTGCTAACAAGGCTGATGGAGAATCAAAAGCTTGCTCTAAAGATTGTGAGAAAGAATGTTGTAAAGGTAAAAAGACAGAAGAGACAACTGAAGAAAAGGCTAAGTAGTTAGTTTAAAAAAACACAAATAATAAAAAAACGCAATCCGAAAGGGTTGCGTTTTTTATTATATAAATTTTGAATACTTAGAAAGTGGCTTTATTTAACTTGTAGCAATATAGAAGCGATTAGAAAACCACCTAAAGGCATTAGCCACAATAGGTATATAGAATTGGTATTGCGCTTAGCTTTTGCATTAAGAATGGTTCTTTTCTTTCCATTGTAACGCATCCAGTTTTTAGATATAATAAAGAGTGTAATGATTGCAAACAACACCCAAAATTTTGTTGAAGACATCATGGCTATTTTCATCTGACTAGCGAATGCTTTAAGGAATGCACCTATGGCAAGCAGGAAAGAGAGTTCTAATAGGCAAACATAAAACAGTGCTATGTCAATACTTTTTTTTCCAAAAGCTTTTTTGTAATAATTAAATATAAAAATGTAATTAGTGTCTGCAATAGATGCCATATCGGTTAGAGTTAAAAAACAAAACCTGCTAATTTTAAAATCAGCAGGTTTTGTAGGTGTATTATAATCTTAATTTGCTAAAATTTGCACATTGCTTAAATCTATAGTCGAAGATATTGTAGCATCATCACTATCATAAACAAATGCTAAAACAGCGTTACCTGTAATCATTGAAATATCGATTAAGCCAGTCTCATCATAAACATTGTTAAAGAAACCAGTATTTTCTGGTAAAGCAGCAATTTCTGAAGCCCCTATTTCAGTCCATGTAGCATCATCTGGGTTAGAACCTGTAGTATAATCATTAGAATAATAAGCTTTTAATGGTTGACCGTTGCTAAAGGCATCAGCAACTTGTAAAATAAGGCGTTCATTTTCATTAGCATCAAAATCTATTGAAGGGGAAATTAACCAGCTAATCATTTCTAATGTAATATCATCATCATAAGCAGAACCTCTTACATAGCCTTCTCCACTGTAGCTACTAGCATACCATTCATTAGTACCAAGTGTATTGATAACTTCCCAAGCACCCAAACTATTATCAAAGCCTTCTTCAAAAATAACTTCAAAATCTTCAATATCTAATAACGTACATCGAGGGTTTTCCATATTTACATCGTCAATAGTGTTAAGAGCTAAAACTAAGCTGGCACCATCAAACGTTTTACTAACTACAGCGGTAATAGATCCGTTTAAAATAGGTAAAGGCTCATTTTTAAAACTTGAGAAACTACTTGTTTCTAATATAAATTGTGGGTAAGTAAAGCCACTACAATCTTGCAAGATTCTTTGTGTATCGAAAACTTCTGTTGGATCAAAATAATTCTCTCCAGCTAAATCATCAGCAAATTCTACGTTGTCAACAGTTACCAATAAACCAACATGGTCTCCATTAATTGCAGTTAAACCTAAATTTAAAGGTGTAATAGTTTCTGTAACTGAAGACCTTAAAACTTTTTGTCTAATCTGAATTTCATTTAAGCTTGTTACTGTTGTACCAAATTGATCAGTTTCAGTTCCTCCACCAATTGTAATAACTCCGTTTCCAACGCGTTCTTCTCCGATATGAAGATCTTGTAAACTGATATAAACCTCTCTTCCTAAGTTAAATTGATTATAGGTGTCCACTTGGTTTAATATTATTTTTAAACCAGATGTTGGGTTTGTTGGGCTATCTTGAATAAAAAATTCTTTAAAAAAGTTACCTGTTTGGTCCGATGAAGTTACATAACCTTTTACATAATCATTAGTATCAACTGGTTCAATAAAATCACCTTCAGTATACATTGCTTTAACAGTCTCAAATGAAATTTCATTTCCTGTTAGTAGTAATTCTTCTAGAACTTTGTTTTCTTCATCTCCTAGGCTGCTAGGAATAGTATAATCGTCATCTTGTACACAAGATGTAATAGCAACAGAGGCTATTAAAACTAAGATGAATTTTAAAGATTTAATCGCTTTATTCATAATTTTTTTATTTGTAATTATTGAATCTATGAAACTAGTACATTTCATAATTATGATATTATTTGTTAATTTTTTTTAAAATCTTACATTTAAGTTAACGAAGTAGTTTGCGCCACGTCCGTACCAATATTTAGAGCCGAATTTTGGGTTTCCATCTGCATTGTCATCTCTTAATTGTGTGTAATTCGCATTTCTACCCTGTTCGAAACCACCAGTTTTGTATATCTCGTCTAGGATGTTACCAACACTAGCAAAAAGACTAATGTAATAATCGCCTACTTTCCAAGATTTACCACCAACAAGGTTTACTACCATATAATCACTGATTTTCTCTTGCTTTAATAATTCGGTAGCTAATTCTTCGTCGTAATCATTTAAAGGAAGTCCATCAGAATCTAAGTAGAAATTCTCTGTTCTAGTTAATGCATTTACGTCAATGTAAGCATTAGAAAAGAAATTGGCTGTTGCACCAAACCACCAGAAATTAGGGTCTCTATATTCAAAGCCTATAGAAGCAGCTCTTTGGGGGCCACCTGCAAGTTTATAATCTTTTAAATTAGCTTGTCCATAATCTATTGAACCATCTTCAGTACCAAAACTAGCAGATGTTAAATATAAATTAGGGTTGTTGTCATAAGTATATTGACCAACAGAGGCAGCACCTTTTAATTTAATTGTAGGTGTTACCTGAGCTTCAATACCAAATTCTACGCCTAAATGTTTTTTATCAATTCCTTGTAAAACTTCTTGTACAAAAGCAGAAGTACCATTGTCAGCAATATCATTACCTCCGCTAATACCATCTGCGTAATAGAATCCTACTTCATTAGCATCTTCTATTTTAGTATAAAAACCTGTAATCTTAGCATTAACTATTGGTGATCTAAAAATATAGCTTGCATCAAAAGAGGTTACTATCTCTTCGCTTATGTTTTTTACTACATTGTGGTTTTCTCTAGAGTTAGAGAATGTGTTACGTAAATTAGGAGCTCTTGTTAAATAACCACCATTAATATCAATTAAGTGTTTTCCAGATATTTTATAAGTAAAACCAGCTTTACCACCAACACCTGTAAAAGATAACTCTTCTCCTTTACCATAAGACGATGGTCTTCCTTCAAGTCCATCAAATCTACTATTTTCCCATAATCCTTCTCTTTGGTATGTTGTATTAGTAATACTACCAGATGCGTAGAAGTCAAATTTATTATACTTAAACTGTGCTTGAGCATAACCCGAAATTACTTCAGCAAATAAGTTGTAGTTGTATCTGTATTTATCACCTTCTTGAACTAATCTTCCTTCATTTCGGTTATCGTATTCAAATCCATCAAAAGAATCAATGTTTAATAAACCAACATTAGAACCTAGTAAGTCTAGAACTTCACCGAAGTTTTCAGATTTTAAATTTTTATAATTTACAGCACCATTAATGATTATGTTGTCATTAATTTCAGAAGTAAATATAGAATTAACAGTTAGTTGTTTGTCATCTGCTCTATCTTCATATAGCGCGTAAGCCGAACTAATATCATTGATGTTATTAGTAACGTTGGCGTCTATAATACGATTCCAATCTAATTGACCATCTTCTATAAATTTTTGCTCTGCTAAATAAGCACCAGCAAGATCATCTCTTTGTTCATGGTAACTAGGCAGTAATTGGTAATATGCAGCACTTGGATTTCCACCACCGCTGTAATCTAACCTGCTATTTCCTAATTTACCAAATTGGTAACCAACATTAGTGTTTAGTTTTGTTTTAGAAGAAATATCCCAATAATGGTTTAACATAAAGATAGGTTCTTCAACTTCTTTAATACGTGAGTTTTTTTGCTCACCATCTAAACTACCCCAATATTCATTATATTTAATTCCTTTTAGGTCATAAATTTCTTGAGTGTTAGGTGAAGATTTTCCTCTTCTATTTGGTGTGTAAACAGAGGTGAAGTTAATACTATGCTTGTCGTTTAATTTCTTTTCTATTGAAGCAAAAAATGAGTTAGAATCATATAAAGTTCCATCAACAAAACCTTCATCACCCCATCGTCTTCCTAGCATAAGAGCAAAAGACCATCCATCGTCTAGTAATCCAGAAGCATAACTAGCCATGGCACGATTTGTATAACTTCTATTTGAAGAAGAAAAAGTAACCCTACCTCCTTTTCTATAAGAAGAAGCTCTTGTTATAATGTTAGATGTCCCTAATACACCACCAAAGTTGTAGTCAGAAGGTGTAAGACCTGTTGTTAACACTTGGTTACGCATCATGTCGTTTAAACCTCCCCAATTACTCCACTGTGGTCTTCCGTTGTAAAGTTTGTTCATTTCAATACCGTTCATTAAAACAGAACCGTTTTCAGAATCTAATCCTCTTACTTTAAAGAATGAAGAACTAAACTCAAAGGCTGCTGTTCTTTGAAAAACATCTAATGATGAAGATAGTAATCCAGAAATATTATCTGCACCACTTGTGTCGTCATTTAATTCATCATCAGACAGTGTAATTGTAAACATGTCTTGTACATCAGATACATCGATATCTAAAGTCATATCTGTAATGTCAACTGTTTGTCCTTGATTTACAATAATAGGATAACGCTTAGTCGTATAACCTATTTTTGAAATTTTTAGAATTTGTTCTCCTAATGGTACATTATTAGAGAAGATAAACTCTCCAAAACCATCAGTTAAAGTTGTTTCTTGAGTTTCCTCAATTGTGATTGTTACATCGGGGACTGGTTCCGAAGATGCGGCGTCTTTTACACTACCTTTAATAATGGTGCTTTGCGCCATCGTAGTGAAAGAAGTTAAAACTCCAAAGAGAAAAATAATTAAACTTTTTTTCATAATTAAATTTAAGTTAATAATGTTGGATTATTAAATAATAGTTATTTAAGGCGTGCAAATCTACATTATTTATAATAAATATATACTTTTGGCTCAAGAATTTAAAGTAATTAATATTAACTTAATATTGTAAGATGAAAAGTTTGAAATTCAGTTTAATAGCTATGCTGATGGTTGTGTCAGTAAGTATGAATGCTCAGGAGAAAAAGACGTATAAAATACATACAGTAGCGTTCTATAATTTAGAGAATTTATTTGATAGTATAAACGATACAAGTATATACGACGAAGCTAGTCCTATAATGGAGATGAGCGAATCTCTTAGAGGTGAGGCGTATAGAAAAAAACTTCGTAATATGGCAAAAGTAATTGCAGATATTGGTAACGAAGATACACATAACTCACCTGCTGTAATTGGTGTTTCTGAGGTAGAAAACCGACAAGTTCTTGTAGATTTAGTTAATGAACCAGTCTTAATAGATAAAGATTACGGCATTGTTCACTTCGATTCTCCAGATAAAAGAGGAATTGATGTGGCATTATTATATCAAAAAGCACTATTTAAACCTATCGATACAAGTTCTCATGAATTACTTATATATGATGATTCTACAAGAAAACGTGTATATACGAGAGATCAGTTATTAGTTAGTGGTGAATTAGAAGGAGATTTAATTCATATTATTGTTAACCACTGGCCGTCTCGTAGTGGAGGTGAAGCTAGAAGTAGATTTAAACGTGTTGCAGCTGGTAAATTGAATAAGCAAATTATTGATTCATTACAATCTAATGATCCTTATGCTAAAATCGTGACTATGGGAGATTTTAATGATAACCCAACGAATGATAGTATGAAAAAGGCAATGAAAACTGAAGCGGAAAAAGATGAAGTAGAGCTTAAAGGTATTTATAATCCTTTTGAGAATCAATATAAGAAACAAGGATTAGGAACAACAGGTTATAGAGATGCTTGGAGTTTGTTTGATATGATTCTATTTACACAACCATTTTTAGAAAAAGATTATTCGTCATTCCGATTTTATAAAGCAGGTATTTTTAACAAGAGTTATTTAACAAACAAAGAAGGACGTTATAAAGGTTATCCTTTAAGGATGATTAATGCAGGTCTTTCAGGTGGTTATAGTGATCACTTTCCTGTTTACGTTTATTTAATTAAAGAAGATGATAAAAAATAATCGTCTATTTATATTATAAAAAAAGCGTCTATAAATAATTTATAGACGCTTTTTTTATGTTTTACTTGAAGTCTAAAACCAAATACTCCACGGTATTTTAGCTAATACTAACACTAACGCTAACGTATAAAAAATAGATAACATTTTAAATTTAGATCTAGATGTCAATTTCTTTTTGTGCTTAGAATAACCGATTGTTAATAAAGCTATCGCAATAAGCATTGTAAGTGGGTGCTCTACAACAAGGTTTCTTAATGCTTTGTTACCCATTAATTTTCCCATTCCACCAACTTGTTCTATTAATGAGAAGTAATCTTTCATAAAAAATAAAACAATTCCAAGTAGCAATTGAATGTGCATTGTTATGAGAGCAAATAGAGATAATCTAAAATCTTTAGCATCAAATTCTTTATCTCCAAAAAATTTAATAAGTGCGTTAAATGTAGCAAGTACTAATACTAAAAGTACTAAATATGCCCATTTTGAATGTATAAATTGAATAGTTCCCATAATGATAAGTTGATTTATTTCTGCAAAAATAGGGATTTACTCATGAAAGTAATTACTCCGAAATAGTAATTCGATGTTTTAATTCATTTCCTAGTTCGTCTGTAACCGTTATAATATGTTTACCAGGGCTTGGTAAAACAGCCATGTCGTGAATATCCTTTGTGCTTCCTATGTATTGATTATCAATATACCAATAGAGTTCTAACTCTGGTTTAGAATGGGCTACTTTTAAGATGAGATCGTTTATTTTTCCATCAAAATCTTTAGGTAAATAAATAGTGCTTTGTTGATTGGGATAAATAAATTCCATAGAAACGCCAGTAGATTCGGCACAATCAGACCGGTATGGAGGTAAGGATTTGTAAAAAGGGTTTTTAGTCTTGTAATAATAAGCTTGTAAAGGTGGTAATATAAACCACGCTTTGTTAGTGATATTTGAAATGGCTTCGCAAGATGAATTTACTTGATGCTGTTCAGAACTATCTAAATGGACTAATTTATGAAACGGACATGCTTGTGTTTTTTTTCCACTAGCTTGAATGTATCGCATTTCTGTATCATCACAAATAGTAGAAGCTCTATAGCCACTTTTCTTACATATGCTTACCTCTAGCATTTCGTCATAGGGTTTTGTAAACCAATTGCTCTTTGGTAATAGGTCAAAAACATCAAATAGAATAGGAGCGGCAGTTTGTACACCGACTAAACCTGGTCTTCCTTCTCCATCTGCATTACCAACCCAAACACCAACAACATAATCTTTAGTTGTACCAATTGCCCAAGCATCTCTAAAGCCAAAACTTGTTCCAGTTTTCCAAGCAATTTCTTGAGAAGAGTCGTAATATTCCCAACTTTCATCGCTTTCTGGCCGATTAACTTGTTTCATGCTTTCAAACGTTAAATATACGGATGCAGCGTCAAAAACGTATTTTTGTTTCGATAATTTTCCAAAATCAATATTTTCTTTCGAATCGAAAATGGGTTGTGTGAACTCATTTGAGTAATATTGACTAGAATTAGCGTTAAAATGGTTTAATGTAGAAGCCATACCAGCATAACTTTTACACAAGTCCCAAAGGTTGCTTTCTGCACCTCCAAGCACAAGAGATAAACCGTAATGATTGGCGTTGTATTTTAAATCTTTAAGTTGAAGTGCTTTTAGGTAATGGTAAAAACGATCGAGTCCAAACTCTTGAAGCATTCTTACTGCGGGTACATTTAATGAACGTGATAAAGCTTCGTTAGCATGTACAGCTCCGTCGTAAGTTTTGTTATAATTTTCGGGTTGATAACTTCCAAACTGAGTTGGTACATCTGCAACTAAAGTATTTGGTAATAAATCGCCAGCATCTAACATTGCAGCATATAAAAAAGGTTTTAAAATACTACCAGTACTTCTTGGTTTATCAATAATATCAACACTATTTTGATGGGCTTTATCCGTTGGAGAATTACCTATATAAGTTAGGACTTCTCTTGTTTTTACATCTAAAACTAAAACTGAAAGATTATGAATTTCGTTTTGTTTTAATAGATTATAATGCTGTTCTACAATAGTATTAGTCTGTTCTTGTAAATTAATATTAATGGTTGTTTTTACGCGTTCACCTCTATTACTTTTAGCTACTTTTTGTAACAAATGGGGTGTAATTTGTGGTAAAGGATATGGTCTTTGTGGTAAACCTTCTGCAATAGATAATTTATAGGTTAGTTCGTCGATCGTTGCGTTGTCATAAAGTTTTTTTAATAATCTATTCCGCTTGTCTAACAATCGCTTCTGATTTTTTCCAGGGTAAATTAAACTCGGGGCATTAGGTAAAACTGCTAAAGTTGCACTTTCGGCCCAAGATAAATTAGAGGCATTTCTATTAAAATAGCGCCATGCTGCTGCATCTATGCCAACAACATTTCCTCCAAATGGTGCGTGACTTGCATAGAGGTTTAAAATTTCATTTTTAGACAATCTAAATTCTAATCGTGTGGCAAGAATAAGTTCTTTAAGTTTTTCAAAGTAAGTACGTGATTGTCCTTTTCTAGAGAGTCTAATAACTTGCTGCGTTATAGTGCTTCCTCCTCGTTTTACAGATCCTGAGTTTAAATTTTGTTTAAGAGCTTTAAATATTGAAATAGGATTAAAACCAGGATGTTTGTAGAAGTATTCGTCTTCAAATTGAAGAATACAAATTTCGAATTTATCAGGAACACTATCATTAGCAGGAAAACGCCATTGGCCATCTTTGGCAATTAATGCGCCTAATAATTCATTAGATCGACTTGTAATAACTGTTGCTGTCGGATCTTTAAATAATTGCTTAGGTAAACAAAAATAAAACGTAACAAGAAGTACAACAATAATTATCGTTAGTATCTTATTACGTTTTAAGTAGTTTAACATTGTTAATTTTAGGGCTATAAATGAATGACGAAGGTATTATATATTAAATTTCTAACAACCTTTAGGTATTTCAAATTCAATAACTTTTTCTGTAATATTATTTTCAGAATCGGTAATGATGAATTTTAAAAACATGCGGTTAGTGGCTAAACCAACAGGATTAGTTTTAAGATTATCTGTGTTGGTTATTTCGGTCAACCATGCTTCGCCACATTGATCTATAATATCTGTTTTTAATTCTTCGATAGCTGAGGTTACAAACTTTTTCCAGTCATTTTCGGTATAAGTTAAAGTCTGAAATGTATTAGATGTTAATTGTTTTAAAGGTTTCCATTCCGAATCAAATTGCGTCCAATCTTTAACATCGCAAGGTGTGTTTGTATCTATAAAAGCGATACTATTCTCGTAACGTTGAAAAATACTTACATGTTTATAGTCGTTATCTACCAACACAATTTTTTTGCCTTCGGGCGAAGCGCCTAGATCAACACTAATTTTAGCAGAGTCTAACTGTTTTAAATTGTAGTTTCTTTTATAGTCTTTAGTGGCTAGATTCTTTAATTCGACATTCAACGCGTTAAAATCAAACCTTATCGTTTTAGAAATCTTAGTTGGTGATAAATACCCATTAAATACATAACCGATATGGTTTCTTGTTTCCACTTTTACCCATTCTCCACTTACCTTTTTTCCGCCATCGAGAATAACGAGTTTGTGTTCTGTTTTTTCTAATATTCCTATGGCTTCACCATAAGATAGTTTACTCAATAATTTTCCGTCTACGTCTGGTTGATCTCTAAGAGATAATCCGCTTTCTGCGGCTACATAAGCATTTTGTTGTGCTGTTACGAATGCTACACTCAGTAACATTACAATCGCTAAAATCTGTTTTGTGATTTTCATAATTTTGTGATTTAAGATTAAACATTTGTTTTAGCGGTTTTGTTTTTTAGCATGCTTGCCTTCCGGACGGCGAGTTTTTAATTTATGTATGGTTTTTTATGGTGAAGTCTTTTTCGAGTGAATTTGAAGCGCTTCAAATTTGTGTCGAGAAACAGATATATTTACAAATGTTCTCGATACAATTCTGATAAAAGATCAGAATCACTCGAATTGACGTTAAGTTAATTTTTCTTTATTTTTCAACAGTAATCCACTGTCCTTTATTTCTTACTAAATAATCATTATCGTACATCGCCTCAGCTTGTGTACCTGGTAAATAATAGGTTCCTAAGTAAGATGCGTTTAACATAACAGAGAATGTTTTAGTGCCATATCTTCCTTTTGCATTCATATCAAAATAGAAGTTTACACGATCATCTCTAATGTCTGTGTATCTAGCCTGACTTACGGTTGTATCTCCAAAATCTGTAAATCGTGTATTTACAATATCCCAACCAGAAGGGAAAATTTGGGTTAGAGCAACATCATTAACAAAATCACTTGTTAGGTTAGAAATGCTAACTGTAGCGACAAAATCTTGACCTTGTTGTAATTTTGTTACATCAATAGTATTGCCTTGTAAATCTTTATAAGTCGTTGAAATGGTAAAGCCACGTTGCTCTGCTAATTCTTCGCCTAATTTTAATTTCCCAGAGTTAATCACTCTCACATAGACTAAGTTATTTTTAGCATTGTTTATAGCAATTGCGTTGTTTCCGTCTTTAATAGAAACTGTACGTTGTGCAATAGCATTTTTAGTGTCTATAGTTTCTGATTTACCATTAATAGTATAGCTTAATTTTAAATCTTTTCCGCCATTTTTAATAACCATTTTCCCCATAGCTAATAAACTATAAGCCGTGGTTTGTGTGCTCATCCATTGGTTGCTAGATAAATCTTTAGCGATAGATTTTGCTAAATCTCTAGCTTTAGGATTACCGGTAATAATCATAGTTTCTAAAGCCATAGCTCTATTTCTGTCTACAGAACCATAAGTATAATAGTTAGATTTAGGGGGTTGAAAATCGATATTAGCCGTTTTTGAAATGGCATCACTCGCTTCCTTTTGTCCTGCTAATGCATAAGCGGCAGCTAAACGCCATTTTGCTTCGTTAGAAATTTCATCAAACTCACGTAACCTATTCATGCTTGCTAAATCTGCACTACCTGCTAAAGCCAACGTGTATAAACGGTAGGCTTGTGCTAAATCAGAATGGTAAACCTTATAACTTGGTCTCCAATCTCTAGCAGCTTGCTTTTGGTACGCAATCCAGTTGCTTTTAAAAGTTAATGGTAATACGAATCCTTTTTTCTCTGCTTCAATCATAAAATGACCTGAGTAACTTGTTCCCCAATCATTGGCTGAACTTTCTCCCATCCAATAACTCATTCCTCCGCTAGGTTGTTGAAAATTACCCAAACGCTTAATGCCTTTTTCTATGTTTTGCTGTACTTCTTTTTTCTTTTGAGCCGTTAAATCAAAGATATCACCCAAGAATAATTGAGGGAATACACTAGAGGTTGTTTGCTCTAAACAGCCGTGTGGATAACGAACCAAGTATTGTAACCTGCCTGTAAAATCCATTGGTGGTAAGGTTGAGAATTCTACGGTTGCAGAATTTGTTCCTGTAACTCCAAAAGTGGTAATATCTATATTTTGTTTGCCATTAGCTTCTAGTTCATAATCCATAACACGAGACGTATAAGGATTAGGGTTCTCTACGTCAATTTCTACTTTGTACGTTGATTTTTCACCATTTCCTGTCGCGATCACTTCCACAGTGTTTACACCTTTTGCTTTGGTAACATCTAATTCAAAATACACCATTTTTTCATCTGGTTTATCAAATTTTAGAGATTGCGTAGCGCTTCCTTTTACCGTAATTCCATCACTTAATTTTAAAGATAGTTTTACATTTTTTACTTTATTTTCCATGGCAAAAACAGTCACAGGAAGGGTTACTTTTTCACCTGGACTTAATTTACGTGGCAAAGTTGCTAATACCATTAATGGTTTTCTAACCGGAACTGATTTTTCAACACTTCCGTAAGCTTCAGTTGTATTGTTACCAGCAATAACCATAGTACGAACAGCTCCTATATAATTTGGCATTTTAAGTTGGTGTATTTTGGTTTGCCCTTTGTCTAAAAGAAAAGGTCCTAAATAGGTAACTACAGGTTTAAAACGATTTGCTTTTTTGTTTTTTCCGCCAGCTGCGCTTCCATCACCACCAATAGCAAATACCTGATCAATACTACCTGAATAAGCACCAATAACGTCATCAAAAATATCCCAGGTTTTTACACCTAAAGCTTCACGGGCATAAAAACTATCCCAAGCATTTGGGGTTTTAAAACGTGTTAAATCTAGTAAGCCTTCTTCAACAACTGCAATGGTATACGTCATGGCTTTATCATTCTTTTCAGAAACTTCTATTTTATAAGATTGCTCTGGTTGAATAACATCTGGCATGTCTATTACAGGCTCTAATTTTGTTGCTGGATTTTCTACCATCATCGGAATTACACCGTATAAACGAATTGGTAAATCGTTAGAAGTGGTGGCATGTGGTTGCAATAATGAAATATTGATAAACACATTAGGTGCCATTTCTGGTGTTACCGGAATATCAACAGTAGTCTCACCTTTATTTGTTTTTACCCATTGATGTTGCAATACTTCAGAGCCGTTTTCAATACTAACTAAAGCTCTTCCTTCAGAACCAGAAGGGAACGTTAATTTAGCCGTTTCACCAACATTATATTTTTCTTTATCTGTTGAAAACACTAACATTTTAGCAGCTTCCTTGTCACCTGAAGGGTTTGTAGACCACCAGTTTTTATAGAAATAAGCCGTTTTACCTGTCGCATGTCCGCTTACAGGATCTACAACTCTAATTAAATAACGACCGCGTTCTTCTTCGGGAATGTTAAGTTTGAAATTAGCTTTACCGTTGGCACCTGTATTTACTGAAAATGTTTGAACAGGTCTGTGGTAACTGCTAGATACGTAGCTCGATAAGTCATCGTAAGAAGAATTCCACCACCAACGCCATTCAATTTTATAAACTTTTACTTCAACATTTTCTCTTTGTACAGGTTTGCCTTCAGCTGTTACAGTCGCGATATCAAAAATTTGATTTTCATCGGTAAAATAAGAACCGTAGTTATTTCCTTTTGGTGATTGCAAACCAACAAAACTTTCATAAGGTGCGTAAGGCATGCTAAAAGCATCGAGTGAAAAATCACCTCCGTTTTCAAAAGCTCTAACTAAAAATTGAGCTGTTAGCATTCCTGGTGCATTTCTGCCAATATTTAGTCTAGAGTTAATTGTTGCATTACCTTCTTCGTCTAAATTACCTTCAAAAACATTAGTTTCTTCAGAATCAAAGGTTCGTGTAGGATCGTTAAAAACATAATTTTTATAGCCTTTAAAACTTGTTGAAGTCGATGCAAATTTTACTTTAACTTCAGCTTTTAAGTTTTTTGCAGGTGCACCATGCAGCCAAGTCACGTTTAAGTCTCCTTGAAGTGGTTGGTTATTGTTTAAAATCTCCTTTTCGAAATCTATTTTTATTTTAAGTCGGTTTGGTTTTACAGTTTCAATTTTTAAACTTTTTGAAAATGTAGCACCACCAACAGAAACCGTTGCATTATAGTTTCCGGTTTTGTAATCGGTTGAGGTCGGAACTATAAAATCATAGAAATGATTGAGGTTATCTATAGAGATTTTTCTGTAAACTAATTTTCCAACAGGATCTGTGATTTCTAATTTTACAGGATGACGTTTTGGTAATTTATTGGCGTTGTCATTCAACATGAAAGTTAAAAATAAGCTATCACCAGGTCTCCAAACACCACGTTCTCCATAGATGTAACCTTTTAATCCGCGTTGAAGCTTGTTTCCAGAAACATCAAACTTACTTAGAGATAGAGAATTTCCGTCCTCTAATTTTATATAGCTTACACTTTTACCTTTGGTTGCTGTGGCAAATGAAGCTTTATTTTTAGCATCAATTTTTAATATTCCTTGGTCATCTGTGGTTCCATTGGCTAATTCCTGTTGTTGGTAATTATATAAAGTGATTTTTGTATCACTTTCTGGTTTTGTGTTTAAAATGTTGGTTACCGCAAAGAAATAATTATTGGCTGTGCCTTGTTTAGAAATTATACCAAGATTAGAACTAATGATGTTTTGAGAGACAATATGGCCTTCGTAGTTATAGTAAGAGTTTGTACAAGGATTTTCTCTATCTCTCCATCTGTAATTGGTGTTTCTGTAGCTATAGCTTAAGTTGTCCCAATAGCGTTCTTCAAGTTGGTCTTCTTCCGCTTCTGATAAATCTTCTGAAGCATAATAATCGTCATCATAATAATCATCGTAATAATCGTCCTCTTCAATATTAGTTGCAGTTGCATTTGAGTCACAGTTATATAAAGAGTATTCCTTTTTAAAACTTAATTCTACCCTGTAAATAGCTCCAGGGTCTGATGTAAGATATTTAGATAAATCGATGCTATAAGCTTTCCATTTTCCTGTGTTTTGGTTTTCTTCTTGAATTAAAGTTATAGTTTCTTTAGCAATACGTCGTCCAACTTTTTTAATTGAATATTGATTATTGTCATCAATATTATAATCTTGTAAAAACTGAAGTACGTTATCTTCAAATATTTTAATAATCCTAACATCTACTTTACTTAAGCTAACAGCTTCAAAATTGAATTTTAAGTTGTCTGAATTTGGAAGAATTGTTCCGTTACTGATTAATCTAACTTGAGGTTTTAATTCTTCAAAAGTTAAGGTTTCAGAAAAAGTATTCTTTAATTTAAAACCATCTGTGCTTTTTATACCTTTAAAGACTTCAACTAATATGTCTCCAGTTAATTTTGTGTTCGGATAAACCTTTAATACGTTTCCATCTACAATATATTTTGGATTTCTAACGCCTTGAATAGATACTAATCCTGCAAAATTTTGTTGCTTTAATAAGGGATCCGAAAAGTTTAAAGATAAAAATTGCTCAGGGCTTTGAATGATATTGGTATTTACAATTGTAAAATTATTCTTACCAGGAATTGTTATCGAATTTTTACCTTTATTTTCTGCTTTTATAGCTTTTCCATCCCATTGTACATCAATATTACTGTCTTCTAATAATCTATTGATGCTGTCAATTTTAAATTCAAAGAATTTTGAATTTTCATTAGCTTCATTCCATGCTAGCTTTAAAGATTTAGAGTTTTGAGAAGCAGATACTAATTGTTTCGCTTGTTTTAGTGAAATAATATCGGCAGAGCGCAGTTGGGCATGAAGATATTGCCACTCTTTACTGTAAGATTGTAAGTTTTGTGTGGTAACAATAAAACTAGGTGTAATAGTTTTGAATTGAAAAGTGTAATCTTCAAATTCTGAAGGTATGTCCTTGTAGATGTCACTTAAATCTACATTTACCGTATATTCTGTTGCTGATTCTAAATTTTCATCTGGAGTAAAAAGAAGCGTGTGATTATTCATGGCTTTTAATTCTCCTTGAACATGAGGAGTAATTTTTACCAATTCAGCAGGCAATGTTTTATTTATTTCCCATCCACTAACTGAGTCTGATAAACTAATTTTTATTGGGTCTGCAACAGAAACTAGTCCAGATGTGGTGTAGCTGATATAATCTTTGTATTTAAAAATATTATCAGTTTCTACAGTTTTGTCTTTACAAGAAAAAGCAAAAGCTAGAATAAAAAGTAGGATAAGGTGTTTTTTGATATTCATGATGATGTTTATAATTAAAGGCTTAGCTAAATAAAGGTAAGTTTATTCTTGTTAAATAAGTACGCTAATTTTTTAGTATTTAGACTTATTGCTTTTGTTAAATAACTCTTAAAGTTTGTTTTTGTGTTTAAATGAGTTAATCAAATCAAAATTGTTTCACTATACAAAGTTATTTTTTTATAAATAATACAAGTAATTTTTACCAATTTAATGTTTCTGTTTAATTGCACTTCAAAGTTACATGATTAAAGAGAGTTGTGTTTCGACTAACTAACATTTTATTAGTAACTTCGTGAAGAAACTAAATAATTTATAAAAAATAAGCAAATATGGAAGCAGTAGCTACCGATTTCGGAATAAAAGAAGCCTTAAAGCAGTTAGGTGTTGCAGCTATAAATGAAGGGTCTTCAACGGGTTCTAATAATTTTTCTAATGGAGAAATTATTGAGTCATATTCTCCTGTGGATGGCAAATTAATAGCTAAAGTAAAAACGACAACAAGAGCGGATTACGACAAAGTGATGGATGCAGCAACTGGTGCATTTAAAATTTGGAGAGATGTACCTGCTCCACAACGTGGTGAAATTGTTCGTCAGTTTGGAAATAAATTAAGAGATTTAAAAGAACCATTAGGGAAATTAGTGTCTTACGAAATGGGTAAATCTTTGCAAGAAGGTTATGGAGAGGTTCAAGAAATGATTGATATCTGTGATTTTGCAGTGGGTTTATCACGTCAATTAAATGGACAGACCATTCCTTCAGAACGTCCAGGTCACGTAATGAGAGAGCAATGGCATCCCATTGGTGTGGTTGGTATTATTTCTGCATTTAACTTCCCAGTAGCAGTCTGGGCTTGGAATACAGCTTTAGCATGGATTTGTGGGGATGTTTGTGTTTGGAAAGCTTCTGAAAAATCATTGTTATGCTCTATAGCATGTCAAAATATTATTGCAGGCATTTTAAAAGAAAACAATTTACCAGAAGGCATTTCTTGTATCATAAATGGAGATTACAAAGTTGGTGAAATGATGACTACAGATACTAGAATTCCCTTAGTTTCTGCAACAGGTTCTACTAGAATGGGGCGTATTGTTGGTACAACAGTAGCGGAACGTTTTGGTAAATCTTTATTAGAATTAGGAGGAAACAATGCTATTATAATTACGCCAACTGCTGATTTAAAAGTTGTAGTTCCTGGTGCTGTATTTGGTGCTGTTGGTACTTGTGGGCAACGTTGTACATCGACACGTCGATTAATTATTCACGAGTCGGTTTACGATAAAGTACGTGATGCTATTGTTGGTGCTTACGGACAAATTAAGATTGGTAATCCGTTAGATGAAAACAATCACGTTGGACCATTAATAGACAAAGATTCTGTAAATACGTATTTAGCTGCTATTGAAAAAGCAAAAACAGAAGGAGGTAATGTTTTAGTTGAAGGAGGTGTTTTAGAAGGTGAAGGTTTTGAAAGTGGTTGCTACGTAAAACCAGCAATTATTGAAGCTGAAAATCATTTTGAAATTGTACAACATGAAACATTTGCTCCAATATTATATTTAATGAAGTATTCTGGAGAAGTTGAAAATGCAATTGGGAAACAGAATGGTGTAGCTCAAGGTTTGTCATCAGCCATTATGACTAACGAAATGAAAGAAGCAGAGAAGTTCTTATCTTATGCTGGTTCAGATTGTGGAATTGCTAATGTAAATATAGGAACTTCTGGTGCCGAAATTGGTGGAGCATTCGGTGGTGAAAAAGAAACAGGAGGTGGGCGTGAGTCTGGTTCTGATGCTTGGAAAGTTTACATGCGTAGACAAACAAACACAGTTAATTACTCTGATGAATTACCATTAGCTCAAGGCATAAAATTTGATCTTTAAGCAAAGGTTAAGTTTTTAAAATGATAAAAGCCACATCGAAAAGATGTGGCTTTATTTTTTTACATTGTGAGACGCGACCTTTTCATATAAATGACATCTATAACTTGAAGGGGTAAAATTATAACTATGAATATTAAATTTCTTGTCATTATTTGTTTGCTATTTTCTTTTTATAGTTGTGAAACTAAATTTGAAGATGATATTAGAATCCTTGTAAAAGGCAAAGTTGTTGATGGTTTTGGTGTGCCAATTGCTGGTGCAGAGGTTGGTGTTTATACGCAAAGAGGGAGGGGGGCTTTTTTTGCTCCAGGACCTAGTGGAAGTGATCAATATAATTTAGGAAGAAATTTTAGCGATAGCAATGGGGATTTTTCAGTAGTTTCTTTGTTTGACAACGATGCTGATTTTTCAATAGAAATTGATGCTGGGGATAGTTATTCTAAGTATAATTATTATACAAATATTATAGACTATGTACCGTCAGATTTAGTTTTTAATCTCGAAACTATTGAATTAAAAACGATAGGAATAGTTAATTATAATATTTCTAGAATTAGTGGTGAGGGCAATACGTTGTCTTATTCGCTTAAATATGAAAATGTATATTTTGAAGCATATTACGAAGAAGGAATTTTAGTTGAAGGTGAAAGTTATTGCTATGAAGATGTTTTTGAAAGCTGGATACTGAATGATATTAATTCAGATAGAGAAAGTACTTTAGTCACAACCGTTGGTTCTACTATAGAATTCATTTATTCCATTAACGATCAACCGGAAATAATAGAAACCTTTATAATTAACGAGCCTACTTATGAGTTTACATTTACTTATTAAAAAGATCATTGCTCTGCTATGTTTAATGCTCAGTCTTTTTGCTTCGGCACAAGACGAAGATAAGCTAGATTCTAAAAATGAAGCAGCAGCAGAGTCATCTATATTTAGCTCTAGGGAAAGACAAACGTTTGTAGTGTTGTCTAATGGTTTTAATCTGCCTATTACAGCTGGTAATAACTTTATTGGTCAAGGTTTAGAAGGGAATTCTGGTTTAGATTTTGGTTTTCAACTCTATCTTTATAAACAGTTTTTTATTGGTTTTTCGTTGAATTATAATTTTTTCGATGTAAAAGATCAGTCTGTCGTTGGTAATTATAAAAAAACAAAAGTAAACGAAGAGTTATTAAATATTGGTTATGAATTTTTACCTACAGATAAGCTGAGATTAGGTGTTGTAGCCTCTGTTACAGGTAGTGCACGTTTTAAAAACAAACAATCTTCGGGTTCAAACCAGGCATATCAAATAGATCATAGTCGTTTAAGTAATTATGGAATTTATATAAGGTATGAATTAAATAGCGTTGTAATGGTTTATTTAGATTATGCTTATAGTATTGCAAAAACAGACATTATGGTGCCCAATGAATTAGAAGATGTCTTTAGAAAAGGAGCTTATAACAATGTTGGTATAGGTTTGGCATTTAACATTGGGAAAAGAGATTTAATATCTAGATTTTTAAATTAGTTATTTTAAGTATTGGTTTTTAAATAAATGCGACGGTCTAGAATATCTTAAAATAAAATTCGTTTGTTGTATATAGGTGGTTGTATTTTAAATATACTTTAATTAAACGATATCAATATGACGCAGCAAGAACTTCAACATTTATTTTGGCGTGCTGGTTTTGGTGTTCATCCAAAAAAGCTTAAATCTATTTCTAAAAATAGAACAGAAGCTGTTGCTGATTTATTTAAGGATTCTAAGGCATTTTCGCCACTAACCATAGACTTGTCTTATTTAGATGGCATAAGTTCTATTGATCTTAAAAATTATCCAGAATTAGCAAAGGAGATCAATCAAAAAGGAGCAAAGAAAATTTTAGATCTCAATTATGCTTGGGTTAAGCGACTTATTAACCCAACGGAATTGTTAAGAGAGCGCATGACTCTGTTTTGGGCGAATCATTTTGTTTGTAGAGAGAGAAATCCTTTATATGCGCAACAATACAATAATACACTTCGCTATTTTGCCTTAGGAGATTTTAGAGGTTTTGTAAAAGCTGTTTCTAAAGAAGCTGCAATGCTGAGATATTTAAATGGTAAACAAAATCGAAAGAATAGACCTAATGAAAATTTTGCTCGCGAGTTAATGGAGCTTTTTACGCTAGGAGAAGGACAATATTCTGAGAAAGATATAAAAGAAAGTGCACGGGCATTTACAGGGTATAATCATGATTTTGAAGGGGGTTTTATTCATAGAGAGTCTCAACGAGATAATGAATCTAAAGTTTTTTTAAATAGAATAGGGAAATATGATGGAGATGACATTATTGATATTATACTAGATGATAAAAAATGCGCGCGTTTTATTTCAGATAAAATTTATCGCTATTTTGTGAATCCTACACCAAATAAAAAATATATTGAAGCTATGACAGATGTGTTTTTTAAAGATTATAACATTGAAAACCTAATGCGTTTTGTATTTCTATCTGATTGGTTTTATAAAGAAGAAAATATAGGTTCAAAAATAAAATCACCTGTAGATTATTTGGTAGGAATGATAAATACAGTGCCTATTCAGTTTGAAAAAGAAAAAGACGTCTTAAGAATTCAAAAAATTCTAGGTCAAACCTTATTAGATGCACCAAATGTTGCAGGTTGGAAAGGAGATAAGTCTTGGATTGATGCCAATACTATTATGGTACGTTTAAAATTACCATCAACACTACTGAACAATGCATTAATTTCTACAGGTGAAAACAGGGAATTATCAAAAAAAGCATTATATAAAAATAAAGGGAAATTGCCTTTTAAAACAACAGCTGATTGGACTGCTTTTTTAGAAAATTTTGCAAGTGCTACAACCAAAAACCTTGAAGAATATCTGATACAAGGAACTATTTATAGCGGGACTTTAGACTATTTAAAAACCATGAATACTTCCTCTAAAAAAGAGTATTGTATTCAACTAATGTCTTTACCGGAATATCAAATGTGTTAATTATGGATAGACGAAAATTTATTAAGAATTCAGCATTAGCGAGTAGTTTGTTTTTTGTTCCCAAGTTTGTAAAAGCATTCGAATCTATTGCCTCAGAGCGGTTGGGTTATAAGCGTTTGGTTATTATTCAATTAGGGGGTGGTAACGATGGGCTTAATACCATTATTCCACATAATAATGATTTGTATTATAAAGCCAGACCAAAATTAGCGATTACCAAAAACATCATCAAATTAAATGACGATTTGGGTTTTCATCCTAGTTTAGGTCCGTTGCGTGCTTTGTATGATAACGGAGAATTATCCATTATTAATAATGTAGGTTATCCCAATCCTGTGCGTTCGCATTTTAGATCTATGGATATTTGGCAAACAGCAAGTAATTCCGATCAATATTTACAAAGTGGTTGGTTGGGGCGTTTTTTAGATCAACATGGTAAAAAACCTTACAATGCGATAGAAATGGATGAGCAACTTAGTTTAGCTATGAAAGGCGAACACTTTAATGGAATTGCGACGAATGATTATAAAGTACTTTATAATACATCCAAGGATCCTTATTTTAAAAAAGTGCTTGATCACTATAATGATGCTCATTTAAGTGAACATAATTTAGGATATCTGTATCAGACTATGATTGAAGCAAAATCTTCTGCCAATTATATTTTTGAAAACACTAAAGTGCAAGCGTCGCAAACAACTTATCCTCAAAATAGATTTGCTAAACAGCTTAAAAATGTGTCTCAATTTATTAATTCTGATTTGGATACTAAAGTGTTTTATACATCTTTGAATGGATTTGATACGCATGCTAACCAAAACAACAGACAAACTAAGTTGTTG
This sequence comes from Winogradskyella wichelsiae, assembly GCF_013403925.1. Classification (GTDB taxonomy): domain Bacteria; phylum Bacteroidota; class Bacteroidia; order Flavobacteriales; family Flavobacteriaceae; genus Winogradskyella; species Winogradskyella wichelsiae. The sequence goes on along the minus strand of NZ_JABFDJ010000002.1, from coordinate 487,946 downwards.
TCCCAGTATGCGGAGGGTGTTGCTGCTTTTGTAGAGGATTTAAAAAGCAACGGTACTTTTAAAGATACATTGTTATTAACGTTTTCAGAATTTGGCAGACGAGTAAAACAAAATGCAGCTAATGGTACCGATCATGGTTCTGCAAATAATGTATTTGTAATTGGTAAGAATTTAAAGCAAGCTGGTTTTTATAACAATCTTTCTAGTTTAAGTGATTTAGATAAAAATGGAGATTTAAAATATAGTGTAGATTTTAGATCTGTTTATGCGACTATCCTTTCGCAATGGATGGACGTTTCGTCTGAAGGTATAATTCCAAGCAAACAAGAATTATTAAAATTTATATAAGCACAAGTAATTTTTTTAATTGAAAAACTCAGTTGTTTAGCTGTATTTAACTTTTCTAAGTATTCTAATCGTTTCTTTGTAAGCTATATATAGTTTTAGGCTGTGGTTTTTAATATGAGGTTTTGCTATTTCTAATTTTAATAAAGCATTTTCAAAACCATTTAAATAACAAATTAAATAGCTAGCAGCTAAATCCTTTAGGTCTTCTTCTTCATTGGGTTTTAATGGGCTATTTTTTTGAAGCTTTTTTAAAATAGTATTATTGGAATTGTAAATGTGATGCAATACTTTTTTGTCATATTGTGGTGGTTCAAATATCAATTTAGCTTCGATAGAATAGTTCGCATTATCACTAAATTGAATAATTTTTTCTTCTAATTTATAGTATTTAAAAGATTGATGCAGCCCTAGCCTTACATATTCAATTATTTTAAACGAATTTTCTGTATAAGAAATAGCTACTTCATCTAAAGCAGAATAAAATAGAAGAACTTGTTCATTTACCAATTCAATATCAACTCTAGAAAAGAAGGTTTCTTCATTTACTTGTTTTTTTGCACCAGACCAGCAGAGCACAAAGTATTCTTTAAAAACTTTGTATTGCGGGTTGAAATCTTGACGTTTATTCATAAAGTCAAACACACCATCAAGCGTTAATTGAATGTTGTTTTGAGCATTGTTCTCAATCGCAGCAACAATTTTAGAATTGACATCTTTAATTTTAAGGTCAAAAACTTTAGGCATGCTAATACTGCCATCTCTAAAAAAGACAGAACCACCATAATACTTCCATATATTTTTTCTTAACGATGTAATGTTATCTGTTGGTCTAATCGTAACTAGGCCAACGACTTTGTTTTCTGGTAAATGAGGAAAAGGAATATTTTCATATTGTACAATAGGTGGATTGGTGAGGTAAGCATTAATTAGGTTTTGAATTTTACTATCGTCAAAAAAGTCGACACCAATAATTTTGTTGTCTTCATCTTCAACCCCAATTACAATGTAAGAATTGTTTTCTGGATTGCTGTTAGAGAGTGCACAGATGTGCTTTAAAAACTTTCCTTTTCCTTCTTTAAACCCGATATCAATCTTTCGCTTTTTGTCATAAAAACTGTTCTCATCATTATGAGCAAGCAGGTGTTTTATGAGAAGGCGTTTATTGATCATGGTTACTTCTTATAAAATTAAAAATCTCATTATTAAAGTAATTCGATTTCTTTTTTTAGGTTTTCTCTGGCTTGTTTTTCAAATTTAGTTTTAAACCTTTCTGTAAAATATAGCGAATCTCTTTCTAGAAATTGTTTGAGAACTTTTTTTCGTCCAGGTTTATAAAGAATATCAGGATAGATTTTGTATTCTTTCCTTATAGATTCCGTGTAGCTTTTGTAGGTCTCCCAATCGGATCCTAAAATAGATAGATCTAAATCTAATAAATAAGCGTTATCTGTGTTTTTATTTAAGGCTAATTGGTGCTTTTTAGTCGAAATGATTAGTGCTTTTATCTTTTCAATCTTAAAATCATCAATCTTTAATGTTTTCAGGGCTTTCTCACAGTAATTGGCACTTTGCTCTTCGTTGTCTTTATGGGTTGATTTATAAATAATATCGTGATACCAAATAGCAAATTTTAGAGCGTTTAAATCTTCAATATCATTTTTGAAGTCTTCTAATTGAAGCAACATATTGCAGAGGTGAGATAGATTGTGGTAATGCCTATTTTTAGAGGTATAATGATTCTCAATATCTACCCAAGTAATTTTGGCTAAAGAATTGTTTGTATAATCTAAGACTAATTTATTCCATTCATTCTCTAGCCAATAATTCATTACAATTCCTTTTTTACAATTGTAGAGCTTGCTTGCGCTGTACAAAACATTAAAATATCTGCAATATTTACATGTGCAGGTCTAGAAATTGCAAAATAAATAACATCAGCGACGTCTTCGGGCTGCAATGCTTTGTAACCTTTATAAACGTTGTCTGCTGCGGCATTTCCTTTAAATCTTACTTCTGAAAATTCAGTCTCTACCAAACCTGGATTAACGGCACCTACTTTTATTCCGAATGGATTTAAGTCAATTCGCATGCCTTCGGTTATAGCTAAAACAGCATGTTTACTTCCACAGTATACATTTCCGTTAGGGTAAACTTCTTTTCCTGCAGAAGAGCCAATATTAATAATATGTCCCGATTTGCGTTCTGTCATTCCAGGGATAATGGCTTTGCTAACATAAAGTAGTCCTTTAACGTTAATATCCATCATGGCATCCCAATCGTCTAAATCACCAGTTTGTATAGGGTCTAAACCATGAGCGTTTCCGGCATTATTAATTAAGATATCTATGTTTTTAAATTCTTTTGGTAGTGATGCAATAGCTTCTAAAGTTTGTGTTCTGTCACGCACATCAAAATTTAGAGTATGTACATCGGTTTCTTTAGATAAAGCCTTTTTTATGCTGTCTAATCGCTGTTGGCGACGGCCGCATAAAACTAACTTAATGCCGTGTTTAGCAAATTCATGAGCCGTTGCTCGTCCAATTCCGCTTGTTGCTCCAGTAATTAAGGCAACTTTTTTTGTGTTCATAATATTGTTTTTGAGTTGTAAAAGTTTGTTTTTATGAAGTGCTTTTGTTTTAAGGAACTTCGTGTCCTTGTGCAGCAGCTAAGATTAAAAACCAATCTTCTATTTCTAATTCAATTTTTGTAGCTTCAATAGCTAGTTTTAATCTTTTTTCAGTTGTTGTGCCTACAACAGGGTGAATGCCTGAGGGATGTTTCATAATCCAAGCCAATAATAATTGGTCTTCAGTAGCATTGTATTTTTCCATTAACTCACCAAGTTGTTTGTGTATGCGTCTGTTTTGCTCATGGTCTTCTTTAAAAACAGTTCCTAACGGTGACCAAGCCATGGGTTTTATGCCGCTCGTTGTCATGTAATCTAGAGTGCTATTATAGATCGCGGAATGTTCTGTAAGTGAGAATTCTATTTGGTTGACGTCAATATTCGTACGTAAACCAATCATTTCCATTTGAGAAGGTGTAAAATTAGAAACGCCAAAGTCTCTTATTTTTCCGTCTTTCTTTAATAATGTTATGGCTTCTGCAATATCTTCGGCAACCATCAAGGGGCTAGGTCTGTGAAGAAGTAATAGGTCTAAATATTCTGTTTCCAGATTTTTTAAAGAGGTTTCAACGGACTGAATAATATGCGCTTTAGAGTAATTATAATGTTTAACAACATGACTTCGGTTACCAGATAGAAGTTGAATACCACATTTTGATATAAGCTGAATAGCTTCACGGTCTATATTAGAGTCCTTTAAAGCTTTTCCAAATTCGGCTTCAGTGGTGTAGCCACCATAAATATCTGCGTGGTCAAATGTGGTTATGTTATTAGAAATGCAGAAGTTTATTAATGACTCCATTCCTTTCTTTGAGAGTTGTTTTCCCCAGCTCCCCCAAGTCATTGTACCTGCTATTAATCGAGAATATTTCACTTTGTTTTCTGTTTGTATAGGTTTTTATGCAATTCATGTATAAAAATACTCAAAACATTAGCAATGAAGGTATCATTACCGTGTAATTATTCAAAACCCCAAATTATGAAACATTTACATTTAGTGAAACATTTTATATTTGCTTTTATTGTCTTTTTAGGAGCTGCAAGCTGTTCTCAAGATGAGCTTTCTAATGGTGAATTATCTGGTGTTACAGTAAGTCTTAAAACAACTTCTAGCGAAGCTGATGATGTGTTTTTAGAAATTGAAGATGTGCAAGTTAGAATAAGTGATGATGTTGATTCTACGAGTTCTTGGGTAAGTTTAAAAACCATTAATTCTGGGACTCACAATGTAAGTGATTTAAATGATGATTTAGAATTAATGTTAGTAGATCAGTTTGAAATGGCATCTACTTACATCTATGAAATTCGATTAGTTTTGGGTGATAATAATTTTTTAAATATCAATGAAACTTTAGTAAGTTTAGATATTGAGGGATCGGGAAGTAAAACACCTTCTAATTTAGTCGGAACAGAATTTACAGCAAATAGTGTTTACAATGTAGTTATCAACTTAGATTTAGACCAATCTATTAGTTATAATGAAAGTGAGGGCATGATGACTTTTAACCCCAAACTATATACAGAAATAAGACAGATTGAATATTAATTATCCTAATCCATGATTAATACATATAAAAAGAGTAATACTTCGGTGTTGCTCTTTCTTTTTTTTAACCAATTGTTAACAGCAACTAACAAATAATTTTAACACTTTGCAGCATATAAAATATTTCTAAAAATAGTTTTGTTCTAAAACCCTTAAAAAATGGAAGAAACGAGTACAGTTGATATTAAATCAATTAATGAAAAGATAGAAAAAGAAAGTGCATTTGTAGACTTACTAACCTTAGAAATGAATAAGGTAATCGTAGGGCAAAAGCATATGGTAGAACGTTTGCTTATTGGCTTACTTGGTCAAGGTCATATTTTATTAGAAGGTGTTCCTGGTTTAGCAAAAACATTAGCTATTAATACGCTTTCTAAAGCAATAGATGCTAGTTTTAGTAGAATTCAGTTTACTCCAGATCTTTTACCAGCCGATGTTGTTGGTACATTGATTTATAATATGAAGGAGAATGACTTCAAAATTAAAAAAGGACCAATTTTCGCAAATTTCGTTTTAGCAGATGAGATTAACAGAGCACCCGCAAAAGTGCAATCTGCTTTATTAGAAGCAATGCAAGAAAAGCAAGTGACTATTGGGGACGAAACATTTATTTTAGATAAACCATTTTTAGTAATGGCAACAATGAACCCCGTTGAGCAAGAAGGAACATATCCTTTGCCAGAAGCACAAGTGGATCGTTTTATGTTGAAAACTGTCATCGATTACCCAAAAATTGATGAAGAGCAAATGATTGTTAGAGCAAACTTAAGAGGAACTTATGAAAAAGTAAATCCTGTTGTTTCTGTTGCTCAGATTTTAAGTGCTCAAAAAGCGGTTAGAGAAGTTTACATGGACGAGAAAATTGAAAAATATATTCTCGACATTATTTTCGCAACGCGTTATCCAGAAAAATATAAATTAGGGGATTTAAAACCTTTAATTTCTTTTGGTGCATCACCTCGTGGTAGTATTAACTTGGCAACAGCAGCTAAATGTTATGCTTTTATAAAAAGAAGAGGGTATGTAATTCCAGAAGATGTACGTGCTATTGTACACGATGTGTTACGTCATAGAATAGGTATTACTTACGAAGCTGAAGCAGAAAATATAACTTCAGAAGATATTATCAATAAGATTGTAAATGTTATCGAAGTACCATAAATGGCGGTTGATAAATCAGTAATCCGTTAGTGATCGCTGACTAGAAATCTGATTTATATTAACTGTGAACTGAAGCTTGAAGACTGCAAACTGAAAAAATGGATACTAAGGAATTACTCAAAAAAGTACGAAAAATAGAGATTAAGACACGTCGTTTGTCTGATCATATATTTGGAGGCGAATACCATTCTACTTTCAAAGGTCGTGGTATGACTTTTTCTGAAGTACGTCAATACCAATTTGGAGATGATGTAAGGAATATAGATTGGAATGTTACGGCAAGAACCAGTCAGCCACATATTAAAGTATTTGAAGAAGAGCGCGAGCTTACGATGATGCTTATGGTAGATGTTTCTGGTAGTGAAATGTTTGGAACCCACAATCAATTTAAAAATGAAATCGTAACAGAAATCGCAGCAACTTTAGCATTTTCTGCAACACAGAATAATGATAAAATAGGTTTGATTTTATTTTCAGATGACATTGAGCTTTATATTCCCCCTAAAAAAGGACGTTCTCATGTGCTTAGAATTATTAGAGAATTAATAGAGTTTCAGCCTAAAAGTAAAAAAACAAATGTTTCTAATGCGTTTAAGTTTTTATCTAATGTAATGAAGAAGAAGGCGATTGTTTTTGTGCTTTCAGATTTTATAGCAGACGATTATAAGCAAAACTTGAAAATTTCAGCAGGAAGACACGATATTACAGGGATTAGAGTTTACGATCAACATGAAGCTGAAATCCCTAATTTAGGAATGGTGCAAATGGAAGATGCTGAAACGGGTGAGATAATGTTGGTTAATACGGGGTCTAAACAAGTAAGACTTGATTATAGTGCATTTTACGATGATAAAGTGACTTATTATAAAGATAGTTTTACTAAATCTGGAGCTGGTACTATTGATTGCCGTGTTGATGAAAGCTATGTAAAAAAATTACTAGGCTATTTTAAAAGAAGAGGATAAAGCTCTAAGAAGTAAAAGTAAGAATTGAAAAAGTGAAAAGTTTTAAATCCATATATAACGTATTAACAAGAAGTGTTGGCTTAGCTGTTGTTCCTAAAAGAGCTTCGGTTTTAGGCTTATTTTCGGTTTTTTGTTTTCTGTTTTCAACACTTGTATCTGCACAAGTAAAAACAGAAATAGATACCACTAAAATTAGAGTAGGAGAGCAAATTAACTATAAAATTAATGTTGAAGCAGATTCTTTGGCATTAGTTGTTTTTCCAGAAGGGCAAACCTTTATGCCTTTAGAAAATGTTGAGGCTCTAAAAATAGACACAACAAAAAGAGAGGCTAAGTTTTTATTATCTAGAGTTTATAAATTAACCCAATTCGATTCAGGTTCGTATACCATTCCTAGGCAGAAAATAATTATTGGTGAAAAAGCCTTTTTTACAGATTCGTTAAAAGTTGATGTCAATACAATTGTAGTAGATACTACAAAACAAAAGCTTTACGATATAAAACCAATTATAGAAGTTGAAGAAGTAGGTGGCAATTGGTGGAAATGGTTATTAGGGATCGTATTAATCGTTGCATTGGTAGCATTTTTATTGTATTGGTTTATTTGGAGAAAAAAACCACTAACAGAAGAAGAGGAAATTGCCTTATTACCACCTTATGATCGTGCAAAATTAGCATTACAGAAATTAGATGAAAGTCAATATTTAATACGTTCAGAGGTTAAGGAATATTATTCTGAATTGACTTTTATTGTTAGAAAATATTTAGACGAGCAAGTTTATGATCGTGCTTTAGAAAGTACAACTTCAGAATTAATTACACGTTTAAATTTATTAAAAGAAGGCAATCAAATACCACTTTCTAAAGAAACAATTTTACATATAGAATCGATTCTTCAACGTGCCGATTTAGTAAAATTTGCAAAATCAGCACCAGATACAGCACTTGCCGAAATGGATAAGTCAACCATTGATAAAGCAATCGACCATGTAAAAGTAAGTCTTCCAGAACCTTCTGAAGAAGAAAAATTATTAGATCAGAAATATAAGGAAGAGCAAGCGCGAAAAAAGAAACGTCAGAAAGTGTGGATTACTGTTGGAATATCTGTGTTCCTTCTTGTAGCAACGTTTGTTGGTTTTGGATTAAAGTATGGATTTAGCTATGTTACAGATACAATAGTTGGTCAAGAAAATAAAGAGCTCTTAGAGGGTAACTGGATAGAAAGTGCGTACGGTTTTCCACCTGTTTTTATAGAAACACCGAACGTTTTAAAACGTGTTGAAACAGAGCTTCCAGATGAGGTTAAGGAGAAAATGTCAATGACCACATTTGCTTATGGTACAATGACCGATGCTTTTAGTGTGGTTATAAATACTACAACATTAAACGTACCTAAACAGCAAGCTGCACAAGGTGAAGAAAACAAAGAGAATTCAACTTTTGACTTATTAGAAGTTTCAGAAAAAATAATTAAAGATTTTGAAGCCAAAGGAGCTAGTAATATCACTGTTAAGAAAGATAAATATAGCACACCAAATAAGGCAGAAGGACTAAAAACGTTCGGAACTTTAAGTTTAAAAATTCCAAATTCTGAACACACAGTAAACGCAGAGTATGTGGCACTCTGTTTTGCAAACGAAAACGTATTACAGCAAATTGTAATTACCTGGCCAACTGATGACGATTACGCCGATGAGATGGTAGAGCGAATTACAAATTCTATAGAACTGAACCCTGAAGAGTTACAAGAAGAGACAAAATGATGTTTGAAAATATAGAATTTTTAAATAAGGAATTATTCTGGTTGTTATTGCTTTTACCAATAGCGATAATTTGGTATGTTCTAAAGCACAGTAAGCAAACGGCAGAGCTAAAAATGTCTACCATTAAAGGTTTTAAGACATCATCGTCTTTTTGGTCTAAATTTAGACATACGCTTTTTGCATTACGTTTAATTGCTTTAGCCCTTTTAATTACAGGTTTAGCAAGACCAAGAACTGTAGATGTATCTACAAAAACAAAAACCACTAACGGAATTGATATTGTTATGGCAATTGATGTTTCTGCTAGTATGTTAGCTAAAGATTTACGTCCAAATCGATTAGATGCTTTAAAAGAAGTCGCTGCAGATTTTATTGATGGTAGACCCAATGACCGTATTGGCTTGGTAGAATACGCTGGTGAAGCGTATACAAAAACACCAATTACAAGTGATAAGTCTATTGTAAAAAGATCACTGAGAGATATAAATTACAATAATATTATTGAAGGAGGAACTGCTATCGGTATGGGGCTTGCAACTTCGGTAAATCGATTAAAAGATAGTAGAGCAAAAAGTAAGGTCATTATACTACTTACGGATGGTGTTAACAATTCTGGGTTTATAGATCCTAAAATTGCAAGTGAACTGGCCGTAGAATATGGCATAAAAGTTTATGCTATTGGTTTAGGAACTAACGGAATGGCATTGTCTCCAATTGGTATTAATCCAAACGGAACATTTAGATATGGTCGTGCCCAAGTAGAAATTGATGAGGCTTTATTAAAAGATATCGCCGCCGAAACAGGTGGGAAATATTTTAGAGCAACTAATAATGACAAGTTAGCTGAAATATATAACGAAATCAATAAGCTCGAAAAAACGGATATAGAAGAAAAGAAATATTACAATTACGAAGAAAAATATAGACCATTAGTATTACTAGCTGGACTATTATTATTGATAGAATTATTATTAAGAAACACAATATTTAGAAGCTTTGTTTAGACTCGATGAAAACATATGGTTTTGGACGTTATTGGTGATACCAGTAATTATTCTTTTGTTTATAGGACTTCAAATTTGGAAGCGTTCTGTACAAAAAAAATTCGCAAATTCTAGCTTATTAAAACGGCTAAGCCCAAATCAATCTCTATTTAAAAGTGTACTAAAAGTATTTGTGCTTTGTGCTGCTTTTGCATGTTTATCAATTGCTTTAGTAAACCCAAAAATCGGAACAAAATTAGAAACGGTAAGAAGCGAAGGTGTAGATATTGTATTTGCCGTAGACGTTTCTAAAAGTATGCTTGCCGAAGACATTGCGCCAAATCGTTTAGAGAAATCAAAACAATTGGTAACACAAATTGTAAATAGTTTAGTAAGTGATCGTGTTGGTATTATTGCTTATGCAGGTAAGGCGTTTCCACAATTACCAATAACCACAGATTATGCTTCGGCAAAGATGTTTTTACAGAATATGAATACTGATATGTTGTCTTCACAAGGAACAGCAATTAGCGAAGCGATTCAACTTTCTAAAACTTATTTCGATAATGAAGATCAAACTAATCGTGTTTTAGTCATCATTTCAGATGGTGAAGATCATGATGGAGAAGCACTAAATGTTGCAGAAGAGGCAGCAGAACAAGGTATAAAAATACTAACGGTTGGTGTTGGTGATCTTAAAGGTGGGCCAATTCCTATAAAACGAAATGGTGTTATTCTAAATTATAAAAAAGATAATAACGGTGAAACTGTTATTACGCGTTTAGATGAAACCACTCTAAAAGATATTGCATCAGAAGCAAACGGAGTCTACATTAATGGTCGTAATACAGCAGATGTTGTAAGTGCTATTAAAGGAGAATTAGATAAAATGGATAAACAAGAATTTGAGTCTAAACAAATCGCAGATTTTAAAGATCAATTTCAGTGGTTTTTAGGGATCGGAATTTTGCTTTTATTTATAGATATTTTCTTCTTAGAACGAAAAACAGCTTGGTTAACTAAGTTGAATTTGTTTAATGAATCTGGTGCATAATATTTACCTTGAATCATATAATTGTTAAAAGCGACAATTCAATTTATGATTTAAGTAAAACCCCATCGAATTATAACTTTTAGAATTTTTTTAACGCTAAGTGATTAAAGGCTTTAGTAATTTAGAGGTTGTTTTCATAATAAAAAAACATATGAAATTTTATACACTACTTATCATACTTTTTATTGGAAGCTTAGGTTTTTCTCAAGAATTAAATGAGAAACAATTACAGGCAGACAAAAACGCAACTAATTTAGTCTATAAAGCCAACACCTTAATTAATGATGATAATTATATTGAAGCTGAAATGGATTATAGAAAAGCCATTTCTGAAGCACCATCAAAAGCTGTGGGTTCTTATAATTTAGCACATTCTTATTATCAAAAAGGTAGCTTTAACGAAGCTTTATATAGAAGTGAAGAAGCAGCTAAGAATGCTACAAGTAAAGATGAAAAACACAAAGCGTTTCATAATATTGGTAATATTTTAATGAAAAACGAGCAATGTAAAGAAGCTGTTGAAGCTTTTAAGAATGCGCTTAGAAATGATCCTACAGACGAAGAAACACGTTATAATTATGCTTTAGCTAAAGAATGTGCAGAACAGCAAAAGCAAGATGGTGGTGGAGAAGATAATAAAGAAGACGAAAACAAGGATCAAGAGCAAGATAAAGAAGATCAAGAAAAGAAGGACGACGAGAATAAAAAGGACGAAAAAGAAGATCAAGATAATAAGGATAAGAAAGACGAAGGAGATCAGGATAAAAAGGATGGTGACAAGGATGAAGATGAAGACGGGAAACCTAAAGATGATAAAAAAGACGATGGTAAAGGAAATGAAGATAATAAAGATCAGAACCAAAAACCTAAACCACAACCAGGGCAAATGTCTCCTCAGCAGGTAAAGAATATTTTAGAAGCAATGCAAAATCAAGAACAAAAAGTTCAGGAGAAGATGAATGCAGAAAAACAAAAAGGCGCTAAGGTTAAGACAGAAAAAGATTGGTAAACTAATAGAAAGTATTTAGTTTGCAGTTTTCTTATAAATATAAGTGTTTACAACAAAAAAACGATAGAGTTAAAGATGTCTACAAGACAGAAATAGCTATGAAATTAATTAAAAACATATCAATTTTACTATTCATACTTACAACAAGTATAGCTTTTGCACAGGTAAAATTTGAAGCTAAAGTCAGTAAAAAACAATTAGGAACCAATGAGCGTTTACGTATAGATTTCGAAATGAACGAGGATGGTGATAATTTTGTGCCACCTAGTTTTTTAGATTTTAATGTGGTTGGTGGTCCTAACACATCAGTAAGCAATTATTCTAGAAACGGTAAACGTTCCTTTTCAAAAACTTATAGTTATTTTTTATCGCCTAAAAAGCAAGGGAATTTTACGATAAAGGAAGCTACAATTGAAATTAATGGTGAAACCTTTAAGACGTTTCCTATTAAAGTTACTGTCACAAAAGCCGTTAATGCACCCAATGGTAATGGTGATGCTGCGGATCTAGCAGCAGATAAAATTCACTTAGTAGCCGAGGTTTCTAATGCAAATCCTTATTTAAATGAAGCTATAACTGTAGTTTATAAATTGTATGTTTCACCAGAAATAGGGGTAAGTAGTAATTGGCGTGAAAAAGAAATTCCACGTTATAACGATTTTTGGAGTCAGAATATAGAAATTCAGGGGCTGAATATTTTAGAAGGTACTTATAAAGGTGAGAAGTACCGTTATGTGGTGCTTAGAAAAACAGTACTTTATCCGCAAAAAACAGGTGCACTTAAATTAGATCCTTTAGTAATGGATATCACAGCAGAGGTTCCTACTAACCGTGTTAATATTTTTGGTCAACGACTGCCAGTAATGGTGCCTAAAGAGGTGACTGCTGGTAGTAGAACTATAAATGTAAAACCATTACCAGAAGAAGGGAAACCTTCCGATTTTAAAGGAGCTGTTGGTAATTTTTCATTTAAAGTAACAACATCTAAAACGCAGTTAAATGCTAGCGAATCACTTCAAGCTAAAATTGAAGTAAAAGGGAAAGGGAATTTAAAATTATTTGAATTACCAAAACTTACCGTGCCTAGCTCTTTAGAGGTTTATGAACCAGAGCACCAAGAAAACGTTAGAACTAATTTAAGCGGAATGCAAGGGAGTATTTCTGATACGTACACGATTGTACCACAGTATCGCGGTAAATACCCTGTGCCTAGTATATCGTTTTCATATTTTAATCCAGACACAGCGACTTATAACCGTATTACATCAGATGAGAAAATAATAGATGTACAAGAAGGGCCAATGGCTGCAAATGCTAATACAGGGAGTTCTGAAGGGGACACAAATCAAGGTGCAACTGCAAATGCAAATACATTTGCGTTTATTAAAACAACATCGAATTGGACAAGTGTAAAACCCGAACCATTCTTTAGGTCAAAAGCATTTTGGGCGTTATTGTTATTACCATTTTTGGCTATTCCTTTTGCAATCGTTGTAAGACGTAAACGTAATGCTCGTAATGCAGATGTGCAAGGTAATCGTATTAGAAAAGCAGATCGTTTAGCTAAGAAGTATCTTACTGAAGCAAAAAAGGCACTCGGACAAAAAGAATCATTTTATTTAGCCTTAGAAAAAGCACTTCATAATTATTTGAAAGCAAAATTAAATATTGAAACAAGTGATTTTAATAAAGAAAAAATAGAAGATCTATTAACGAAGCGTCAAGTTGAGAAAGAAGTCGTTTTAGACTTTATATCAATATTAGAAAATTGTGAATTAGCACGTTATACGCCAATTACACAAGTTACAATGGAAAATGATTATGATAAAGCAGCAAAAACAATTTCATTAATAGATAAACAACTCAAATAATATGAGAGCCTTAACTATCTTACTTTTTTGTTGTTTTAGCATCTTTGGTTTTTCTCAGAATAACCAAGTATTTGAAGATGCTAACGCGCTATACAATGACGGAAAATATGCAGAAGCTATTGATAAGTATGAAACTATTTTAGATTCAAACGAACATTCTGCAGAGTTATATTTTAATTTGGCGAATGCCAATTATAAGCTCAATAATATTGCTCCTACGATTTATTATTACGAAAAAGCATTACTACTAAATCCAGAGGATAAGGAGATTCAAAATAATTTATCCTTTGCACAAAACATGACAATTGATGCTATTGAGAAAATGCCAGATGTTGGGTTTTCTAAAATTATAAATAATGCAGTTAAGACGTTTAGTACAGATACTTGGGCAAAAATAGCCGTTGGAGGTGTACTTTTATTTGTAATTATATTCTTAACGTATCATTTTTCTTATACTAGTTCAAAAAAGCGACTTGCATTTATTGTAAGTGTAGTAAGTTTAATTGTTGCTTTTGTTGCTGTTGCTATGGCATTTCAAAAAGCGAGTTTAGATAAAAAGAATAATCCAGCAATCGTTTTTGTACAGGAAAGTAGAGTGAAAACAGATCCTAATCCTGCAAGTGAAGAAGTCTTTAGGTTGCACGAAGGTACTAAGGTGCAAGTCATAGAAACTTTTGAAGGTTGGCAAAAAATTAAATTACCAGATAATTCAATGGGTTGGATTGCATCTGAGGATATTAAATTATTAAAGTTTTTTTAGAACGAATTTAACAGTGTGTTAAATTGGAACAGATTATATTTGTTGCTTATGCAAAAAAGCTTAAAATACGCAATCACTGGTTTTTTCTTCATATTATTTATGGCGCTTATTTCTGCGCCTGTAGTAATTATGACGGTTGATGACACAGTAGATACTAGCTGTTTTTTTAGTATAAGTGAAGAGGAAGATAATCATAGTATTAAGATTCTTTTCGATAAAAATCATCAAGCATCAGAATACTTATTCGAAGATCAGTATAACGAGCATTTGATTGGTTATACATTTAAAAATTATACCAAGCCACATCTTAATTTAGTTTTTCCACCTCCAGATTTTATTTCATAATTTTTTAGAATATAGTGAGACAATCTCAGTCTCAAAAAAAATTATTGAAAATTGGCTTTAGAGGAATCCCTCTTTAGCCCTAATTATTTATACATGTTTAAAACTATTAAAAGCGACTTACCGGCAAGTGTAGTTGTGTTTTTTGTTGCATTACCATTGTGTTTAGGTATTGCATTAGCTAGTGGAGCGCCTCTTTTTTCAGGAGTAATTTCTGGTATTATTGGAGGTATTGTAGTAGGAGCCCTTAGTGGTTCTAAAATTGGTGTGAGTGGTCCTGCTGCAGGTTTAGCAGCTATTGTATTAACAGCAATTGGATCATTAGGAGGTTATGAAAATTTTTTAGTAGCCGTTGTGTTAGGTGGTGCTATTCAATTACTTTTTGGGGTATTAAAAGCAGGTATTATTGGCTATTATTTCCCTTCATCTGTAATTAAAGGAATGCTAACAGGTATTGGTATTATCATTATTCTTAAGCAAATACCTCACTTTTTTGGTTATGATGCAGAACCAGAAGGTGCTGATAGTTTTTTAGAAACATCTGGTGAAAACACTTTTTCAGCATTACTAAGTATTTTCGATAACCTTATTATAGGTTCTATGGTTGCAGGTTTTATAGCATTAGGTATTTTGCTATTATGGAGTAACGTCTTATCGAAAAAAGGTAAGGTTTTTCAAATTATTCAAGGACCATTAGTGGCAGTTGTAGTTGGTATTATTTTTTATGCACTAACTCAGTCTAGTGAGAGTCTAACCATTGCAGAATCTCATTTAGTAAGTGTACCTATTCCAGATAGTTTAGATTCTTTTATTGGCCAATTTAGTTTTCCTAATTTTGGTGCTATTACAAATCCAGAGGTTTGGATTGTAGCTTTCACAATAGCCTTAGTAGCAAGTTTAGAAACTTTACTTTGTGTAGAGGCAACAGATAAAATTGATCCAGATAAAAATGTAACACCTACAAACAGAGAGTTATTAGCACAAGGTGCGGGTAATATATTATCGGGTTTAATAGGTGGACTTCCTATCACACAGGTAATTGTAAGAAGTTCTGCTAACATTCAGTCTGGTGGTAAGTCTAAAATGTCAGCTATTATTCATGGTTTCTTATTATTAATTTCTGTAGTATCAATTCCTAGGTTATTAAACATGATTCCCTTGTCTGTGTTAGCAGCTATCTTATTGATTGTTGGTTATAAACTAGCAAAACCTTCATTATTCAAAAAAATGTACAAGTTAGGTTGGAAACAATCTGTACCATTTTTTGTAACAGTAATCGGAATCGTTTTTACAGATTTATTAGTGGGTATTGGTTTAGGTTTATTAGTAGGTATTGTAGTTATTTTATTAAAGAACTACCAAAATTCTCATTTTTTACATATCGAAGATAATAGTAATGGAAAGAGCATTGTAAAAATGACACTTGCTGAAGAAGTAACCTTCTTTAATAAAGGAGCTATTTTAAAAGAATTGGATAGATTACCTAGAGGAACTTATTTTGAATTTGATGTCACTAAAACGAGATATCTAGATTACGATATTATTGAAATATTAGAAGATTTTGCTTTTAAAGCGAAAGAACGAAATATTGATATTAAATTAATTTCTAAGCGTGGGGTTGTTGAAAATCCAGAGAGCTTTATAGAGTTCTTTAAACTGAGACCTAAATCTAGCATCAGTCTAAGTTAAAACGTGATTTTTTTAGTCGTAAGTTTTAATAAAACAGAAAACACCTTTCTGTTGAAATTGAAGAGCTTATAGGTTGTGACCATGTACGTTACAAAATAGTAACGACGTGGCGCTTTCTTCATAGGTATTAAATATAATTATCATTAAGAACAAAAAGAAAAACAGATGAAAGCACATACAAGAGAAACTCAGTCAACAATGACGCCTTTAAAGGCATTAGAGTTTTTGAAAGAAGGAAATGTTAGGTTTCAAAATAATTTAAAAGCGAATAGAAATTTATTAGAACAAGTTAATGATACAAGCGAAGGGCAATTTCCTTTCGCAACAATATTAAGTTGTATCGACTCTAGAGTATCAGCAGAGTTAGTGTTTGATCAAGGATTAGGGGATGTTTTTAGCGTTCGTATTGCAGGAAACTTTGTTAATGAAGATATTTTAGGGAGTATGGAATTTGCTTCAAAGTTAGCAGGAACAAAACTTATTGTAGTTTTAGGACATACAAGATGTGGTGCTATTAAAGGGGCTTGTGATGATGCTAAACTTGGAAACTTAACTAAGTTAATAGAGAAAATTAAGCCAGCGGTAGATGCTGTAAAAGAACCTCAAGACCCAAGTTTAAGAAATTCTAAAAATTTAGAGTTTGTAGATGAAGTATCTCACATGAATGTTGATTTAACTATAAAAAGAATCCATGCCGAAAGTCCAGTACTTACAGAAATGGAACAAAGTGGTGAGATTAAAATAATTGGTGCGATGTACGATATCAATACAGGCGCAGTCGCATTTTACGAATAGATAAATAGTCTAATAAGACCTTTTTTTAATTTATATAGTTAGGCAGTAGTAACAATATCGTTACTACTGCCTAAATTTTTATAATGTAATCTTTTTTTTTTTTTTTGAGTTGAGATAACGAATATATAATTACAAAGATTAACTCATATAGATTCCATTTTTAGTAAATTTGAAGGGAGCATTACACAAAATACTTGAGATAAAATGAATATAGATAACGTATTTAAAAATAACGAGACTTGGATAAAAGACAAGCTTGCTATAGAACCAGATTATTTTGAGAAATTAGGTAAAGGTCAAAATCCTGAATTATTATACATTGGTTGCTCAGATAGTAGAGTTACTGCAGAGGATTTAATGGGTTTAGGTCCTGGTGAAGTTTTTGTTCATAGAAACATCGCTAATATGGTAGTTGGTACAGATGCTAATGGAATGTCTGTAGTAAATTATGCTGTAACCCATTTAAAAGTAAATCATGTTGTAGTTTGCGGCCATTATGCTTGTGGAGGTGTAAAAGCGGCTATGGAATCAGCAGATTTAGGGGTCTTAAACGGATGGTTAAGAAATATTAGAGATGTGTACAGAATGCACAAAGATGAACTTAATGCCATTAAATGTGAAGAAAAAAAGTACGA
Organism: Winogradskyella wichelsiae; assembly: GCF_013403925.1. Taxonomy (GTDB): domain Bacteria; phylum Bacteroidota; class Bacteroidia; order Flavobacteriales; family Flavobacteriaceae; genus Winogradskyella; species Winogradskyella wichelsiae. Next base: position 470,399 of record NZ_JABFDJ010000002.1, on the reverse strand, counting down.
CCGTTTAGTAGAGCTTAATGTACAAGAACAATGTGTTAATTTAATTAAGACTGCAGCAGTACAAAAAGCTTATAGAGAGCGTGGATTAAAAGTTCATGGTTGGGTTTTTGATGTACATACAGGGAAACTTATAGACCTCAAAATAGATTTTGATAAATACCTTAAGGATATTATGGAAATCTATCATCTCGATTAAGAAACGACGTCTTATGTATTATAGGTGTATTTCAGTCTAAGGGAATAATATCTAAGCTTCCTCAATTGTCTCCTCCTCTTCTTCAGTTTCGGCTTTCTTTATAATGGTAGGAAATATAAGTGCTGCTAAAGATTGTATTGGCGTATAGAGCATGCTTTTTTCTAAGTCTTCCTTTTCCATAAAAGGCAAAGTATTATTCATTTTATCAAAAACACCTAATAGAATACTTAGAATTAAACCAATTTTAAGAGCGCCAAAAACGCCACCCGCTAGTTTATTTATAATGCCTAATGCAGCAAAATCGGCTAATTTAGTTAAAGCTTTTCCGGCGAGACTAATGACCAAAACAATGACAACAAAAGTGATAGCAAATGCAACAATATTTATTGTTTTCTCATCCCAGTCTACTTTAGCTTCTAAAAAGTCTGATGCGAAATCACTAAAATGAATTGCTCCCCAAACACCTAAGGCTAATGCGACTAACGAAGCGACTTCAACAAAAAAGCCTTTAAATAATCCACGTACAAATCCAAATAATAATAAGGCGGCTAAAACAATATCAATAACACTCATATAATCGGTGGTTTAGGCAAAAATACATGATTTTTTTAAGTTGAAAATTTAGACACTTAAATTTATAGAATTGGATGACTAAAATTGATTTAGACCGATTAAATCATCACTTTTATTGATTTATAATTAATAACCTAATTGAAGCTATTTTAGTTTAGTAACTTTGAATTTTTAAACTAAGAAAAGATTTTTTAATAATTAAAGAGAGTTCCGTTTTTACGGAAAGTGAGCATGGCAAGAGACGAACAATTAAAAGAACGATGGGATTTGTTAGTGAAAAAACTCTCAGATCAATTTGCAGATGGTGATAGATTAGATCTCGATTCTATAATTTATCTTATAGGAGTACAAGAGTTGGGGCAATTACACCGTGAATATAAAAAAGATCATAAACTAGATTTAATGCACATTGCTATTTGTAAAGTGTTAGAGCCTTATGGTTTTTATGAATTTGATTATGTAGATGATGACGGTTGGCCACATTATAAAGTTTTAGCGCAATTGCCACACCTTAAGGCTGGTGAACAAAGTGTGTTGATGAAAGAAGCAATAGTAAATTATTTTGTAGAATCTGATTATATTGCATAATTTACACTAGTAAGTAACTTTGTGTTATTAAATTTTATTAGGACTTAGAGCGTGTTTTTACGTTGATAATTCCTTAAATTTGCCACCTACTTTTAGAAACCATGATAGACAAGATAAAAGAACTTATAGCAGAAGCGGATGCTTTTAAAGCACAATCGAAAGAAGAAGTTGAAGCCTTTAGAATAAAATATTTAGGCTCAAAAGGACATTTGAGAGCGTTTTATGGCGAATTAAAAAATGTGGCGAATGATCAGAAACGAGAATTTGGGCAAATTATTAATGAGCTTAAAACTACAGCAGAAGCTAAAGTAAACACTTTAAAAGAAGCCTTAGAAAGTGAAGAAGAGGACAAGGGGATCTATGGTGATTTATCACGTCCAAGTGAACCTATTGCTTTAGGAGCACGCCATCCTATTTCTATAGTAAAGAATGAAATTATAGACATTTTTTCTCGTATTGGTTTTAATGTTAGTGAAGGTCCTGAGATTGAAGATGATTGGCATAACTTTACAGCATTAAATTTACCAGAATATCATCCGGCAAGAGATATGCAGGATACATTCTTTATTCAAACTGATCCAGATATTTTATTACGTACACATACCAGTTCGGTACAAGTACGTTATATGGAAAACAATCAGCCACCAATTAGAACAATTTCTCCTGGTCGTGTATATAGAAATGAAGCTATTTCTGCACGTGCACACTGTTTCTTTCATCAAGTAGAAGGTTTGTATATTGATAAGGATGTAAGTTTTGCAGATTTAAAACAAACACTTCAATATTTTACTACTGAAATGTTCGGGAAATCTAAAATTAGATTGCGTCCATCATATTTTCCGTTTACAGAACCTAGCGCCGAAGTTGATGTGTATTGGGGACTAGAAACTGAGACCGATTACAAAATTACTAAAGGTACAGGTTGGTTAGAAATTATGGGATGCGGTATGGTAGACCCTAACGTTTTAGAAAATTGTGGTATTGATTCTAAAGTGTATTCTGGATTTGCATTTGGAATGGGAATTGATCGTATAGCAATGTTATTAAATCAAATTAGCGATATTCGTTTGTTAAGCGAAAATGATGTTCGCTTTTTAGAACAATTTAAAAGTTCACTTTAACTATTAAATAGCTTATCGGTAGCTTGTTTTGCGATGTTTAAAGGTCGTAAAGCATTCTTTCTCTTAAAAGCATTAGACTCCATTCTAATCAAAATATTTTCAAGGGTTTTTATCGCATTATTGATATAAGAACCCTTGTTTAACATGACGCATTCTGCATAAGCACCTTGCGTGGCATCACTTATTTCTGCTCTAGTTGGAATTCCAGTTTTTGCTAAATTTTCAAGGACTTGGGTGGCCCAAATTACAGGGATATGTGCGGCTTCACAAATCCATAATATTTGGTTTTGTACTTCAGAAATTCGTTCAAACCCAACTTCTACAGCAAGATCTCCACGGGCAATCATCACGCCAATTCTATGATGTTTCATGCCTTCTAATAATATTTCTGGTAAGTTTTCAAAAGCTTCAACATTTTCAATTTTAAAGACAACGCCTATATCTTTTGCTTTTTGTTTTTTTAACTGTTCAAATAAACATTCTACATCTTCTTTGTTTCGTACAAAAGAGTAGCCTAGTAAATCTGCATTTTCGCAAGCAAAAGGTAAGTTTTTAATATCCTGCTCGGTAAGCGCAGGTAATTTGTATTTGGTATGTGGCAGATTGATGCCTTTTTCTGATGATAATTTAGATTTATAGCAATCTGTAATTAAAAGTTCAACATCTTTTTTAGATTTAGAAAGCACTTGCGCTTTTATCATTCCGTCATCAAAAAACACAACATCGTTTACTTTAATTTCATCAACAATTTCATGTAGCATTACACCAATTTCGGCTTTTTCAATCTGTGTATTGCTGTTATCAAATTTAGAGGCTTTTCCTTTGGTTCTTCGCTTTGTTAAAATGATATGATCTCCTTTTTTTATAGGAATACTTTTTCCTATTTTTCCATTATCATTTCTAATTTCAATAGTTGATGTTCTAAATTTTGGACCTGCTAAGTCCATATAGATTTTAATATTAAAATTGGTCTGGTTGTTAATCTCCTTAATGTAAGTGACCATTTGTGTCCATTCTTCAATCGTATCATGACCTAAGTTTATTCGGGCTATTTCCATGCCGTTTTCAGCCATTTCTCTAATAATAGATTTGTCTTTTGCTGCCGTATTAGGTAAAGTGACCATAATTTCTGCAAAATGTTTTGTACGTTGTCTTTTAAATAAAACATTAGCATTCTTTTTAACTAGTTTTTTACTTTTTTTGTAACCAATTAATTCCATTTTAGAAGGTTCTGGTTGTGGTAAGGCTTGTAGTAGTTTTAGATTTCTTACAACGTTAAAAATGTTACTATAAACGTAACCTTCAGATGTTCTTATGGAAGAGACACCAACTTCAGATAAATTATCTTGATACTTTCTTAAATCGAAAGTTCTTAAAATTAAATAACGGCACAGGTTCTTAGCGCTCAACTTATAGTTATCATGAATCTTGCTTGTCAGGCTATTAATATTTTCTTCATTACCTTCAATAGAATGTAAGATGTTTTCTAAGCCGCTGGTTAGTTTACTCAATTTCATAAAACCTAAATTTATGCGATGATTAATATAAAATTAGAGTAATAAAGATACGAAATGAGCATATATTAATTTATGATTTTCATCATGAGAAAAATTAAATTAATTGAGGTATTCTGTTTTATAAATTAAAGCGAGCATTCGTCTTAAAATAATTGATTTGGTTTATTTTTGAAAATTGAAAATACAAGCAGGTATTAAAGTGTGATTTTATGAAAAAAGATATTGAAATTCCAGAAGTAAAGGATGTCTATGTTGCCGTAGTGCAAGAACAACATTTAGAATATAAAACCTTGGACTGGAACGCTTATATTATTAATAATAGCGATAAGGATTTAGATACGGTACTTATTATGAGTAGAGGATATAATGACAAGAAAGTAACACCAGTGATGCGACATACCATCGCTAAATTACCAGCAAGAAGCTATGCGAAGATCGAATTTTTACAAGAGAAGGTATTGGCGTTAAATAATGAGTTTAGTGTAACTTATTTTATAGGGAATCAAATGTTCGATAAAAGCTATTTGTTTATAGCAAACAGTATTAACGAAAAAGCATTACAAACCGTTCCTTTGATGCAATTGAAAGGGATTATTGTAAAATAAAGATTCCTGCAGATAGCAGGAATCTTATTTTAAGTATATATAGTTTTGTTGAATGTAACTTAATCTAATTTGTCTACTAATTTTTCAAAGACTTGTTTCGGGTTTTTATTTTCGTATAGAATCTCATAGATAGCTTTAATAATTGGTAGTTGTACTTTGTTTTTATTCTTTTTATTTAAGTCGTAAGCACTTTTAGTGGCGTAATAACCTTCTGCAACCATATTCATTTCCATTTGTGCAGATTTAACGGTGTAGCCTTTGCCAACCATACTTCCAAACATTCTGTTACGAGAAAACACAGAGTAACCTGTGACTAATAAGTCCCCTAAATATGCAGAATTATTAATGTTTCGTTTCATTTTGTGTGTCTTTTTGATAAAGCGTTTCATTTCGCGAATAGCATTACTCATTAAAACACTTTGAAAATTATCTCCATAACCTAAGCCATGTGCAATTCCGGCAGCAATAGCATAGATGTTTTTAAGCATTACGGCATATTCTATACCAATAACATCATCGCTAATTTTTGTTTTTATATAGTCGCTAGATAGTGTATCTGCAATAGCTTGTGCTTTTTTAGCATCGTCACAAGCAATAGTTAAATAAGACAAACGCTCTAAAGCCACCTCTTCCGCATGGCAAGGACCAGCAATAACAGCAATGTTAGCAAAAGGAATATTATAGATATCATGAAAATGTTCACCGACCAATTTTCCGGTTTCTGGCATGATGCCTTTTACGGCAGAAACTACAGTTTTATTGCTAATATCAACCGATAATTTCTTCAGCTCCGCATGAATAAACGCAGAAGGAATAACAAAGATTAAGACATCTGCCCAATCTGCTATCTCGTTAATATCATTACTTAATTTTAATTGTTCTGAATTAAACTCTACAGAACTTAAATAACTTGGGTTGTGTTGCTCTTTCAAAAGATGTTCTTTGGTGTAAGCACTGCGCATATACCAACCCACTTCATCTAAATTTTCGCAAAGCATTTTTACGATAGCTGTTGCCCAACTTCCTGCGCCAAATACAGCATATTTTATAGTGTCACTCATAGTGATTGTGTCATTTTTCTATATCAAAAATACGGAAAATTAAGCTAAAAAGTAATTTGCTATTCTGTTATAATACCAAAGAAGCAATTGGTTTTTATAGTGCGGTTTTACTTTGCTCAATGATAGATTTTAAAATCAATATTCTTTTTTTTGGCACGTGTTTTGAAACGCTCATAAATAACAACTTTAAAATCTTGAGATTATGAAAACGATAAAACTACTATTAGGATTTGCACTTATAGCTACATTATTTACATCTTGCTATACTGAAGAAATTTACGTTAATGAGGAACCAACAGTATCTTTAAATCAATTATTAAATTCTTATGATTTATGGTATATCGATATTAATGAAACACAGGGCTATGGTGAAACTCCATTTTTGCAAATGGCATTTACTATTTCGTTTAATAATGGTCGTTTGTATGCCAATAATAATTTAGTTGGTATAGGAAGTGAAGGCAATGGTTATGGTGTTGATATTGGAAGCTATGATGCCTATGATATGATTTTAGATGTAGATCACGTCATAGATGGTTATGATAGTTTTGATGTGTATCAAGTAGATAATAATACTATTGAATTGTATAACCCCTTTAATGATACCTCATATTTTTTAGATGGTTATCAGAGATCAAATTTTGACTATGACTTTGTTTTTTACGATAATATTCATTATTTCTTACAAGAATATGAGGCTTGGGAAAAAACATATACTAGTAATTTTGGTGCATTAAATGATTTTGATAATGAGAATTATTTACAATTTTTAGCTGGTGGAAATGATGATATTTTTAGAAGTTCTCAGGACCAGAATATATACAATACTAATAATATCTATTGGGATTTTACAGGTGATTATTCTGTAGGTGATATATCTAATAATATCTATGAAAAAACATTAACATTAGATTATGACTTCTTTGACAATGAATTCTTCAATCTTACCGTTATTAATGAAAGCACCATAGAATTGTTTCACGCAAACTCTGGTACTGTTTACGAATTTAAAGGCATAGGCTATATTGCTTATTATAGAAGTTCTACAGAAGATGGGAAATCTACATCATCTGACGAAAGATTTAAAAAGCGTAAACAAAAAACAAAAAAAGTAGAGAATACTAGAACTAATACAAGAAGCTAAATTTGGTTGGTTATTTAGCTTCTAAACACTCATCTGAACTTGATTTAGATGAGTGTTTTCTTTTTTTAGGTATTACACTTTGGTACACAGAATTTTTTTTCCTGTTAAAAATGATTTATAAATCTTTTAAAGTTACCTCTAAATCTTCAATTCCGTGAGGTTTGGCTATAATAACTTTAGATGCGTCTAATAGAAAATATGTAGGAGTTGCAGAAACTCCGTATGTATTTACTATTGGATTATCCCATTTACCTAAACCTATTTGATGAATAAATTCAGGATAATTTTTAATTTCTTTGCTCCACTTTTTATCATCATCTTCTAGGCCAAAAGCAACAACTTTTAAATGAGGCTTATTAGCGACCATAGCTTTTACTTTTGGTAATTCATTTAAACAATGACTGCAACCGCTACTCCAAAAAATAAGCAAATAATGATCAGCACCTTCTAATTCAAGTAAACTTGTTTTTTTGTCATTCAAAGTAATTTCAAAATCCTGAGCAACAGAACCAACAGAAGTATTTTTATAAGAAATAAGAGTGTTTTCTAAGACAATACTATTTGTTTTTTGTGCCAATTCTAATAAATAATTATCAGTTATGTAATTAGCAACATCATTATTTTTTAAGATTACAAAACGTTGCCAAAGTATTTCTAATAAGCTTGTTTTAATAGCAGAATCATCATTACTAATTGCTTTTGCAACATCATCTACGTGTTGTTTATAAGTATCATTATTTGGATTATCAACCATATGAAAAACATAGGCTGTTACACGATCTGTTAAGTATGAAGAACTTTGTAACAAATGATCACTGAAATCTATTTGACTTAAATAATGCTGTTTTAAATGATTAGAATAAGTACTGATGTCTTCATGTTTTGATGGCATATATGGTCGGTTAGCCTGTATAAAATGGGACACTAATTTGTCTTCTGCTAATTCTTCGTAAGCGGTTTGGGTATCTTTTAAAGTTTTAAAAATAGCATTAAAACCTTTTTTATCTGTATTCTCTTTACCGTAATAATTACTTATGGTTTGGTTGACCATATCAATACTTTTTAAGTAAGAATACCACAATTTATTTTCCTCAGATGTTGTAAAATTTATACCTTTATCTAGGCTGAAATTGAAAGCAATACTTTCTTTTCCGTCATAAATAAAATCAAAATTATTTTCTTCAGGTGGAGTTGCATATACAATTTTATAAATCCCAGGAGTTAACGTTGAATCTAATTGAATTTCGAAAGTACCATTCTCATCTACTTGTCCTCTGTCTATATAGTTAGCGCTATCTGGTGTTGCATGGTATAGAAATGCATAACTAAAATCTTCAGCTGGCGAAAATGTGCCTTTTACACTTTGTGCTATTGAAATTAAAGGTAAAACCAATAGTAGAATTAATATTTTTTTCATCTTGTAAATTGTTTTTATTATGCCTCTAGAATAGAGATCTGGTAAGCTTAAAAATAAGGCTGTAAATTTAATACTTATTAGCATGTTATGGTAACGGTTTAACAACTTCAATAATTGCACCATTATAATTCTGTTTTAGACATTTTTAGATCTTACGCTTTCTACAACAACAGTTGCTAATATTAAGCCACCACCAATAAAGGTGTGTATCGTTGGAATTTCGTTCAAGAAAAAATAAGCAATTATTATTCCGAAAACAGGTTGTGTACTGCCAATAATACTTGCTGTACTCGCTTTAAAGTGTTTCAAGCTATTAACAAACATGGTGTGCCCTAAAGTTGTTGTGACTAATGCTAACATTAAGATGTAAGGATATTGTGTGGTAATTGAAGCTGTTCCCATAAAATATAAGCTTGGTGCTAAAACTATAGATAGTATAAGTACTTGATAGAACATCAACATTGTACTGTTATATTTAGTTACGTGTCCTTTTAACATTAGAATTCTAATGGCATAACATAGTGCAGATACCAAACCAAATAAAAGCCCTTTGAGTTGATTGCTTTCAATGTTAAATTCTGGTGCTAAAATATAAATCCCAACGAGTACCATTAATGCTAGTAATAAGTGCATCGGGTCAAATTTAGTTTTAACAAATAAAGGTTCGAGAAGTGCTATTAAAACAGGAAAAGTAAAAAGGGATAGCATACCAATGGCAACATTAGAAAACTTTAAAGCATAAAAATAAAAAATCCAATGCCCACCCATAAATAAGGCTGCAATAAAAAAGGTTGAACGGTCTTTTTTGTTAGCTATTTTTAAGTCGATACCCTTATATAAACAAAATGCAAATAAAAAAATCACTGATAAAATACAACGCCACCAAATAATAACAGGCGTTGGCATATCTATAAATTTACCTAAAGGACCAGAAGTACTCATAAATAATGTTGCTATGGTAAGCAACAAGAGGTTATTTAAATGATTTTTTTCATTCATTATATATCCTTTAATGCCATAAGTGCTTGCTTTGTATTTTTAATTTTATCGAAGGTAATGAGCAAGCGTAATCCTTTTCGAGTTTGTTTTTCTTTAATGGTACATTTTCCGGCATTTGTTTGAACAAATTGCATTACTCTAGAGAAATCTGGACTCTGATAAAAATTACTTTGCTGATCTTGTATGAAATAACCAATCATTTTATTCTGTTTCATGATTAGTTTTTCAATTCCCATTTTTATGGCTATCCATTTTAAGCGTACACTATCTAATAAGTCCGAAACTTGAGTAGGCAACTCTCCAAAACGGTCAATAATATCGGCTTCAAACTTAGCGAGTTCTTCTTCTGTTTTAATACCGTTTAGTTTAGTGTAAAGATTAAGACGTTCGGTAATATTATTTATATAATCATCTGGAAATAACAATTCAAAATCCGTATCGATGGTCATATCTTTAACGTAATTTTTAGGCTTACCATCGTCTTTATATAGATCTGAAAACTCTGTTTCTTTTAATTCTTCTATGGCTTCATTTAAAATCTTTTGATAAGTATCAAAACCTATATCTGTAATAAACCCACTTTGCTCTCCTCCTAATAGATCTCCAGCTCCACGAATTTCTAAATCTTTCATAGCAATATTAAATCCGCTACCTAATTCTGTAAATTGCTCTAAAGCCGATATACGTTTTCTTGCATCAGATGTCATTGCAGAATGTTCAGGTGTAATAAAATAACAGAATGCTTTTTTATTACTTCTCCCTACACGTCCACGCATTTGGTGCAAATCACTTAGACCAAAGTTATTGGCATTATTGATAAAAATAGTATTAGCATTTGGTACATCTAAACCACTTTCAATAATAGTGGTGCTTACCAAAACATCAAACTCACCATTCATAAAAGCCAACATAAGACTTTCTAGTTTTTTTCCATCAAGCTGTCCGTGGCCAATTCCAATTTTAGCATCTGGTACCAAACGCTGAATCATGCCAGCAACTTCCTTAATATTTTCAATACGATTATGAATAAAAAAGACTTGTCCGCCACGTTCAATTTCATAACTCACGGCATCTCTAATAGTTTCCTCACTAAAACGGATTACATGACTTTCAATAGGGTACCTATTTGGTGGTGCTGTGTTAATAACAGATAAATCTCGTGCAGCCATTAAGCTAAATTGAAGTGTTCTAGGTATAGGCGTTGCTGTTAAGGTTAATACGTCTACGTTTTCTTTAATAGTTTTTAGTTTTTCTTTTACGGCTACTCCGAATTTTTGTTCTTCGTCAACAATTAATAGACCTAAATCTTTAAATTTTACGTTTTTGCTAGCCAATTGATGAGTACCAATAATAATATCGATGTTACCTTTTTCTAAGCCTTCTAATGTTTCGCGCTTTTCTTTAGCGGTTCTAAATCGATTAAGGTAATCTACCGTTACAGGAAAATCTTTTAAACGCTCTTTAAAGGTTCGAGCATGTTGGTATGCAAGTATTGTAGTTGGTACTAAAACAGCAACTTGTTTGCCATTATCTACCGCTTTAAAGGCGGCTCTTATAGCAACTTCTGTTTTTCCAAAACCAACATCTCCACAGATAAGTCGATCCATTGGACGCTCACTTTCCATGTCTGCTTTAATATCTGCAGTTGAAGTGATTTGATCTGGTGTGTCCTCGTATACAAAAGAAGCCTCCAGTTCTAATTGCATGTGACTGTCGGGTTCATACTGAAAACCTTTTTTAAGCTTTCGTTTAGCGTATAACTTTATAAGATTGAAAGCAATTTCTTTAACTCTAGACTTTGTTTTTTGTTTTAATGTTGTCCAAGCTTTACTTCCTAATTTGTAAACGGTTGGTGGTTTACCATCCTTACCGTTAAACTTTGTGATTTTATGAAGCGAGTGAATACTGAGGTATAATATATCGCGCTCACCATAAACTAATTTTATAGCCTCTTGCTTTTTGCCTTCTACATCTATTTTTTGAAGGCCTCCAAATTTTCCAATACCATGATCTATGTGAGTAACGTAATCACCAATTTCTAGATTTGTAAGTTCTTTTAAGGTTATGGCTTGCTTTTTGGCGTAACCATTTTTAAGATGAAATTTATGATAACGATCGAAAATTTGATGATCTGTATATATGGCAATATTATGTTCTGTGTCTACAAAACCTTGGTATAGAGAAAGGACTACTGTTTTATAATGAACCTCTTGTTCTGCATCATCAAAAATATCATGAAAACGTTTGGCTTGCTGCTCGCTTACACAGGAAATATAGTTGGTAATACCATTAGCATGGTTTTCGTTTAAATCTTTAATTAATAGATTGAATTGTTTATTAAATGCTGGTTGTGGTGTGGTATAAAAGGCGATAAGTTGTTTTGCAAATACGGCATCGGTTCCAAATTCAATCAGAGCATATTCTAAAAACTGTCGTTTTAATAATTCAGAATTACAAAACAATTGTTCAGGTGTAGCATGCTTTATCTCGCTTGATATATTTTTAAAAGCATCTTCTGCTTTTGCATAAAAATCATCAATTCTAGAAAATATTAAAGATGTGTTTTTAGTAAATATAACCGTATTTTTAGCAATGTATTTTAAAAAACTTTCACGCTGTTCAGCGATGAGTTTATTGGCTACATTAGGTATTATACTTACTTTTTTAATGCGTTCTGTAGAGAGTTGTGTTTCTACGTCAAAAGTTCTAATACTATCAACTTCATCTCCAAAAAACTCAATACGGTAAGGTTCATCGTTAGAAAACGAAAACACGTCTACAATACCTCCTCTTACCGAGAAATCACCTGGTTCTGTAACAAAATCTACACGTTTAAATTTGTATTCAAATAAAACTTCGTTTACAAAATCGATGCTAAGATCGTTACCTACAGCAATTTTTAAAGTGTTTTTCTCAAGTTCTTTTTTAGTAACCACTTTTTCAAAAAGCGCATCAGAATAAGTTACTATAACACATGGTTTTTTACGAGAATTAATACGGTTTAAAACCTCTGCACGTAATAATACATTTGCGTTATTAGTTTCTTCAATTTGATACGGTCTACGATAACTGCCAGGATAGAACATGACATCTTTGGCATTAATGAGTTGCTCTAAATCATTAAGATAGTAGGCTGCTTCTTCTTTGTCATCAAAAACCAATAAAAATGGTTTATCTGCTGTTTTAAAAATTTCTGAAACAACAATGGAAAAAGAAGATCCTAAAAGACCTTTTAAATGTGTTTTTGTATCGCTTTTGGCAATAGTAGTCTGCAGATTTTGCAGTTGCAAAGTCTGTGCGAATGTTTGGGAGATAGATACTTTACTCAAGTTTCTTTGTTTGATTATGCAAATATAAAATTTTTGAAGTGCCCAATACTGATAATTATGTGAATAGAATTATATTTGTTCATTAATTAATAATAAGAGAATTTAAATAACAATAAAAAATATGTCATTTTCAGATTTATTCGATAGCGGATTTAAAAAACGTAACGAAGACCATTTTGCTGCAATTGTTAGAGTAGCACAGAGTGATGGTATTATTACCGATAAAGAAAAAGCATTTCTCGATCGGCTAGCAACACGCTTAGATATATCAGCTGACGAGTACGAAGAAATACTTAAAGATTATAAAAGTCACCCAATTAACCCACCAACATCTTATGATCAACGTTTAGAGCGTTTATATGATTTAGCACGTATGGTTTGGATTGATGATATTGAAGGGCCAAATCAACATTGGTTATTAGAAAAGTTATGTGTTGGTTTAGGATTTCATGCGCAAAATGTAAGATATATTGCAGATAAGGCTTTAGCACTTGCTCATGATAAAGTAGATGCTGATACTTTTACTACCGAAATGAAAAATATGAACAGATAGTTATTTACTAATGTTCTATAAAACAAAAAAGCAACCTAATTAATTAGGTTGCTTTTTTTTATGAATCTAAATTAAATTCTATTTAAAATTCGCTATCAGCATTACGCATAAACTCTTCAGCTTTTTCTACCATATTTTTACTTCCGCAAATAAATGGTGCACGTTCATGCAATTCAGAAGGTTCTATATCCATAATACGTGTGTAACCATCGCTAGCTTTTCCGTTTGCTTGTTCTGCTAAAAACGCCATAGGGTTACATTCGTATAACAAACGTAGTTTTCCGTTAGGGTTTTTAGAACTTTTAGGATACATGTATATACCACCTTTAATCATGTTTCTATGAAAATCAGAAACTAAAGATCCGATATAACGACTAGTATAGGGTCTATCTCCTTCTTCTTCCTGGCAATATTTTATATACTTTTTTATACCGATTGGAAAGTGTGAGTAATTACCTTCATTTACAGAGTAGATATTTCCGTCTTCAGGAAATTTCATATCAGGATGTGATAAATAATACGATCCAATTGCAGGATTTAATGTAAAACCATTAACACCATGTCCTGTAGTATAGACTAGCATTGTTGAGGTGCCGTATACTACATAACCAGCAGCAACTTGTGCGCTTCCTTTTTGTAAGAAATCTTCAATTTTTACTGGTGTTCCAATAGGTGTTACACGTCTGTAAATTGAAAATATGGTTCCTACAGAAACATTTACATCAATGTTAGATGAACCATCTAACGGATCTATTAAAACAACATATTTATTCTGATTGTTTTCATCTTGACTATTAATTGCAATAAAATCATCCTCTTCTTCACTTGCAATACCACAAACAATGTTTCGTTTAGTTAAGGTTTGAATAAATTTATCATTAGCGTAAACATCTAGTTTTTGTTGATCTTCACCTTGAATATTAGTTTCGCCAGCATTGCCAATAATATCTACTAAACCAGCTTTGTTAACTTCATGATTTACAACTTTAGCAGCTAAACGAATAGAGTTTAGAAGACGAGAAAGTTCACCAGAAGTGTATTTAAAAGCGGTTTGATTTTCAATTATAAATTCCCCTAAGGTTTGATTTGGTTTAGACATGAAGTATGATATTGATTAATACCTCACAAATATCGTGCTTTTTAACAAACTATATCGTTTTCGTTGTCTAAAAAAATTGTTTTGTAAAGCGAGTTTAGATTATCTTTGAAGTTTTTATTTGTAAAATGGAACAACCAAGATTAGCAGTAGTACAAGATATGCCAAGAGTTTTAGAACTTATACATGAGTTGGCAACTTTTGAAAAAGAAGCAGATGCAGTAGAAATTACATTGTCTGATTTAGAGCAAGATGGGTTTGGGATAGACCCAAAATTCACTTGTTTTGTTGTTGAAGTTGAAAACAATGTTGAAGGTATTGCATTAGTTTATCCAAGATATTCTACATGGAAAGGCGTAATACTGCATTTAGAAGACCTTATTGTAAGTGAGAAATGTAGAGGTAATGGTTTAGGAACCCTACTTTTAAATTCCGTTGTAAAACAAGCAAAAAAGCTCGGTGTAAAACGTGTAAGTTGGGACGTTTTGGATTGGAACGAACCTGCCATAAAATTCTACGAAAGCAAAGGTGCAGATGTAAAACGAGATTGGGATGTGGTGCATTTAGATGAAAACGGAATTAAGAATTATTTAGATCAATTATAATGCAAATTTTTAAGTTTGGTGGAGCTTCTGTTAAGGATGCAGATGGCATAAAAAACCTAGCAAAGGTTTTAGAAACTACAGGTTATGATAATACGTTAGTTGTGATTTCTGCAATGGGGAAAACAACTAATAAAATGGAAATGGTTATTGAATGTTATTTTGATAATAAACCTGAATTGCCTAATGCCATTCATGATGTTATTAAGTATCACGATGATATTTTATTAGATTTATTTGAGACCAATCGTCATCAGGTATTTGTTGCCGTTAAAATACTTTTTGATGAATTAAATGCCTTTTTTAAAAGTAATAAGTCACCAGATTACAATTATGTTTATGATCAGATTATTGGTTATGGTGAGTTAATTTCAACAACAATTGTTAGTCATTACCTCAATGAAATTGGTTTAAATAATAATTGGATTGATGTAAGAGAGTTTATAAAAACGGATAATTACTATAGACATTCTAATGTTAATTGGGAAGCTACACAAAGTAATATTTCATCTCACTTGGATACTTCTGTTTTAAATATTACACAAGGTTTTTTAGGAAGTGATGCTAACAATTTTACAACGACATTGGGTAGAGAAGGTAGCGATTATACTGCTGCGATTTTCGCTTATTGTTTAAACGCTAATAGTGTTACCATTTGGAAAGATGTACCTGGTGTATTAAATGCAGATCCACGTTATTTTGAAAATGCACAATTAATACATCAAATATCTTATAGAGAGGCTATTGAGTTAGCGTTTTATGGCGCATCTGTAATTCATCCCAAAACGCTACAACCTTTACAAAGAAAGGAAATTCCGTTATATGTAAAATCGTTTTTAAATGCTAAAGGAGCTGGTACTTGTGTTAGCAAAGGAGAGACTTTAGATCCGGAAATTCCGTGTTTTATTGTAAAGAAAAATCAAACTTTAATATCATTGTCTTCCTTAGATTTTTCGTACATTATGGAAGATAATATAAGTGATATTTTTAGCTTATTACACTTGTATAAAATGAAAGTTCATGTTATTCAGAATTCGGCCATTAGCTTTTCTGTTTGCATTGAAAATTTATATGATAATCTAGAGAAATTACTTCAGCATTTAAAAGCTAAATTCAAAGTTACTTGTCATAATAATGTAAATCTCTACACTATAAGGCATTATAATGAAATTGTTGTTAATGAACTAGAAAAGGATAAAACTGTTTTATTAAAACAGTTAGCGCAAGGGACAGTTCAAATTGTTACTAAATAAATAGTTGTTACATTTGTTTTTATGGGGAAATCATCAGATAGTGGATTAGTTACGGCAAAAGAAGTCGCTAAAGCAATTCACGTTGATAAATATGGGTTTTTAGGAACTTTTTGTGGTTGGGTATTGATGAAAGTCCTAAAAATATCTACCATAAATAAGTTTTACATGCGGAATAAGCACCTTAGTGATGGAGCTTTTTTAGATGCTATTTTAGATGAATTTCAAATTAAGTTTGAAATTCCAGAAGAGGATATGAAAAGGCTCCCAAAAGAGGGACCTTACATTACAATCTCTAACCATCCACTTGGTGGTATTGATGGAATTTTATTATTAAAATTAATGATAGAACAGCGAAGTGATTTCAAAATTATTGCTAACTTTTTATTACATCGTATAGAGCCTTTAAAACCATATATTATGCCTGTAAATCCTTTTGAGGATCGCAAGGATGTTAAAAGCAGTATTGCGGGTTTTAAAAATGCAATTTTACATTTAAGAGAAGGGCATCCGTTAGGTATATTTCCTGCAGGTGAAGTTTCAACTTATAGAGATGGAAAATTAGTTGTAGACAAAGAATGGGAGGTTTCTGCAATGAAGTTAATTCAGAAAGCACAAGTTCCTGTAGTTCCTATTTATTTTCATGCTAAAAATAGCCGCTTGTTTTACCGTCTTTCTAAAATAAGTGATACGTTAAGGACAGCAAAATTGCCTTCTGAAGTCTTATCGCAAAAACGTCGTGTTATTAAAGTTAGAATAGGGAAACCGATTTCTTTAAAAGATCAAAAAGAACACCCAACGCTTCCAGAATTTTCAGAATTTTTAAGACGAAAAACGTATATGCTGTCTAAAACTTTTGAAGATAAACCTAAGATTTTAGATAACATTCAATCGCAATTAAAAGTGGCTAAAATGCCTAAACGTATTGTGACGCCTATTGAACCTAAAGTAATGATTGCTGAGGTAGATAAACTTAGAGTGAATGATAGTAGGCTTTTAATGAGTAAAAATTACGAAGTGTTTTTAGCATCACCTAAAGACATTCCTAATATTTTAAGGGAAATTGGACGTTTACGAGAAATTACTTTTAGAGAAGTAGGCGAAGGAACGAACGAAGCCATTGATTTAGATAAGTTTGATACGTATTATCATCAGATGTTTCTTTGGGATAATGAACAAAATCTTATTGCTGGAGCGTATAGAATGGGCTTAGGATCTAAAATCTACAAGCGTTTTGGTATTGATGGGTTTTACCTTCAAGATTTATTTCGTTTTGAACCCGAACTGCATAAAATGATGAGTCAATCCATTGAAATGGGACGTGCATTTATCATTAAAGAATACCAACAAAAACCAATGCCTTTATTTTTGCTTTGGAAAGGTATTGTACATATTACTTTACGTTTTCCTGAGCACAAATATTTAATTGGTGGTGTAAGTATTAGTAACCAGTTTTCTAACTTTTCTAAGAGTTTGATGATTGAGTTTATGAAATCTCATTACTACGATCCTTACGTAGCTCAATACGTACATCCTAAAAAAGAATTTAAGGTTAAGTTGAAGGATGCTGATAAAGAATTTGTTTTCGATGAAACAGAGGCTGATTTAAATAAATTTGATAAGATTATTGATGAAGTAGAGCCAGGTGCTTTACGTTTGCCAGTTTTGCTTAAGAAATATATTAAACAAAATGCTAGACTTGTTGCGTTTAACGTAGATCCGTTATTTAATAATGCTGTTGATGGGTTGATGTATATAAAAATAGCCGATTTACCTGATAGTACGGTAAGACCTGTGATGGAAGAATTTCAGGCAGAGCTAGAGCGAAAATTTATGGATAGTAATGAGGATAAGTAAAAGTACCATAATTACTTTATTTTTCCCTTTTTTGTGTTTTGCACAAACATTAACCGGTCGTGTTATTGATAAAATAACTGAACAACCCATTGAGACCGTATCTGTTTATTTTAATAATACTACTATTGGAACGATTACAAATAGTGATGGTGAATTTTCAATTTCTTATACAGATGCCATACAATCTGTTTTAGTTATTTCTTATTTAGGCTATGAGAAGGTTTTAATTTCTGATTATAGAAATAGTAATGAGGTTTTATTAGAACTCGTTGAAGAAAATAACGCTTTGGATGAAGTTTACCTAAATTATGATGATGGACTAACGAGACGTCAGAAGTTAAGACTGTTTAGAAAAGAGTTTTTAGGAGCTTCTAAGTTTGGCAGATCATGTAAAATATTAAATGAAGATGATTTAATATTAAAATACGATAAACATAATAAAGCATTATATGCAAGCACTTCATTGCCAATTAAGGTTTTAAACACAAAGTTGCAGTATGAAATTACATATGATTTGTTGGATTTTGAAATCATTTTCAGGTATGCAGACCTTACGGGTTTAGAATTTACAATAAATTCTGTAACTTACTTTGGGACCTCCTTTTATAAGGATTTAGATACTACTAAAAATAAAACTTTAAAGCATAGAAATAAAGCCTATAAAGGTTCTGTACAACACTTTATAAAATCACTTTATAATAAGAATTTGAAGGAGCAAGGCTATTGGATTTTTCATGATAAATTTATAGTAGATGAATGGTCTTTTTTTACTGTAGAGGAGGTTACAGAAAATCAAGATTTTAAAAAAATTACTTTGAAAGAGAAAGTTTCTATCCTTTTTGATAAAGAATATCAATCTGCAATTCAATTAAAAATTCCTGAGTTTTACGTAGATGCTTTTGGGAATTATACACCGATTGTTGGCGTATATTTTAGCGGAGATATGGGTAACCAACGTGTTGGTGATACTCTCCCCTTAGATTATGCTTTAGTTGAAAATTAAAAAAGCCTAGAACGTTAGTCCTAGGCTTTACCATTTAAATACCTTTAAACCATTCTTGAAATTGCTTTCCTAATAAAAATGTTGGTTTCATCTCTCCTCCTAAAGCAGAGATTAAGCTCATAATCCATGCAACGATTAATACAAGAAGAACAATAAAACCTAATATAGGGATCCATCCTAAAACAGCGCCAATTATGCATAATCCTAGCATTTGTCTAATATAAAAAGAACCAAATTCAGTTTTATTACTACTATTCATTACAATAGCAATGATCCATCCGATAAAAGTAATATGAGCAATAATGGCTACGTTTTTACCATCACTAAAAACCTCTTTGGTATCATTATTAAAGTCGTCAGCTGCTTTTTTAGCATCTCGACCAAAATCTTTAGCATCATCTGAAAATTCATTAACTTTTTGGCTTATAGTATCACCTGTTTTTCTTGCGTTGTTTTTAGCATCATCTAACATGTCGTTAAGATCATTACCTAAATCATTATTGTTGTTTGACATTTTAATTCGTTTTATTGGTTAATATGATTTTTTAAAAGTATTGAAATGTAATAGAATTATTTAAAAGCAGCATCAATAGGTTCCCATAATTCAATTTTGTTGCCTTCATTATCAAGAATCCAAGCAAACTTTCCATAATCATAAGTCTCCATATCACCTATAATTGTTACACCCTCATCGTTTAATACTTTTAAAAGTGCTTCTAGGTCTTCTACACGGTAATTAAACATGAATTCTTTTTTAGAAGGCTCAAAGTATTCGGTATCTTTAGGAAAAGGACTCCATTGGGTTGAGCATTCTTTTCCTTCATTATCCTTCCACCAAAACGTAGACCCATAGTCGTCGGTATTAAAACCAAGATGTTTATTGTACCAATCTTTAGATGCTTTTGGGTCTTTAGTTTTAAAGAATAATCCACCAATGCCTGTTACTCGTTTTTTCATAAAAAATTTATTTTTTAGTTCTCACAAAAGCTAGAATTCGTTAGAATTTTATTTTTTTATTGAAGCTTCATAAATAGAAATCCACTCTTCTGTTGTTATCTTTTTACATAGTTCAGCAATTAATTTAAAAGGGATTTTATCAATTTTTTTAAACCGGATACAGCTTTTTCCCATGTCTAATTTACATTTACTGTAGTTAGGGTATGCATTAATAAACCAACTGTGTAATTCGGGTGATGCATATATGCCACTATGGTAAAGATTTATTGAATTTTTTTGAGATGCAAAACTCATAAAAGGTAATGATATCTTAGGATTACAATGGTATCCCTTTGGATATATAGAGTGAGGAACATAATAACCAATCATGCCATATTGAATGCCTTCTTCAAAACCTTTTGGTAAGTTAAGTCTAATAACATTTCTTAATTTATGTAATATGTGCTGACGGTCTGCAGTAGCTTGTAGAATATAATCTTCTGGAGTGGTAGTTTTATATTGCATAGAGCTATCTTTATGAGTTCTTTAAATTAACAAAAACATCTTTAGAAACCAATTTAGATTTTTTAAGAGCAATTTTTTTTAACATCCAATCTGGATAGTTGGTATCGTCTTCAGCGTCAAATACACGTAAATTTTGTGAAGTATCTGGTTGTATTAAATCGTCTTGTTTGCACCCTAAAATAACAGCTGCAGTTTGCACTCCAGAATATCCTGCTCCAGCAACACCATGAGATAGTGTGCTAGAACCACACATATATAGGTTTTCTATTTCTGTTTTCATTTTGTAAGCAAAAGGACCAATATGTTTTAAACTTTTTTCAGTACCGTAAACATTCCCTTTTGTGGCATTAATATAGTATTCATTAGTTATTGGTGTGCCTAACTCTTGATGTACAATACTTAAAGTAATACCAGGAATAATCTTTTCTAAACTTTTTAAAAATTTCTGAATTATAGCTTCTTTAAATTGCAAATAGGCAGGTGAACGCTTCTCTTTTTCGTCCTCAAAAGCGTTAAAAGCGTCGTAATTTATATATGTAATTGCTTCTATTGTATGATGTTTTCCATCAAAACTAACAGGGTCCTTTAATGTGGTACAACTAATAAACATTCCAGGAAATTCTTCATCTTCTAAAAGGTTTATTTTTTGTGAGTCATTATATACCTCATCTAAATCTTTTTGAGACAATAACCAAATGTTTCCAGAGTCTAAACCTGCTTTTTTTACATCCATGTCTACGGTTAGAAATAACATGATGGACGTGCATGAATATTTAGTTTTATTTAATTTTTTAAGTAATTTTTTGCTTAAATGGCTTTCTCCTATAAGTTTAGAATAGGTGATGCCAGGATCTGCATTAGAGATAATTCGTTTTGCAAAAAGTTGCTCTCCAGACTCTAGTTCTACACCAACTGCTTTTTTGCTATTACTTCCTTCTAGTAAAATTTGTTTTACAGAAGTGCTAGTTTGTACTATTCCATGATGCTTTTTTATTTTATTTGTCATGGCTTTAACTAAAGAGCCGCCGCCGCCCATTGGATAATAACCACCAGCAGAATAATGATCCATAATGGCAGCATGCATAACAAAACTTGCTTTAGAGGGGGGGAGGCCATGATCTCCGAATTGCACATTTAAAATACTTTGTAATAATGGATCTTTTATGTGCCAATTAATAACGCGTTTTAAACTAAATGGTGCATATTTACCCATATGTTTGGTGCGAAAAGGAATAGTGATTTGTTGCCATAGACCCTTTATTTTTGGAATAAGTTGTAACTGCCTACCAACATTTTTAACTAAGGTTAGATACTTAATAATTCCTTTTTTTTCATGCGGAAAACGTTTTATTAAGGCCGTTTTTAAGTCTTCAAAATTTGAAGGGTAGTCAAAACGTTCTTTTCCAATGTGACAATGTTCATAACCTTTAGGGTTCATTTTGTAGAAAGCAATATCATTTGCAATTCCTAAACCTTCGTAGAGTTCGCTAGTAGATTGGCCTTTGCCTATTAAACCCACATAATGCACGCCTGGTGTAAACCTATAACCGTTAAGATAAAAGCTGTGACACCAACCGCCAGGAACATCATGTTGTTCTAATACTAATACTTTTTGACCTGCTCTAGCAAGACATATTGCTGCGGACAAACCACCAACTCCTGAGCCAATAATAATGGTGTCGTAAGTGGTTTTTGTAGCTTTGTTTTGAGTAGTTGACATGCTTACAAGTTACTTTTTATTTTTATTAAAAATAGGACTACTCTAATTTTAGTGTATAAGGATGTGATTTTCTATGTTACAGTGACTTTATTTTAACCAAACAAAGCGTATTATTTTTTAGTAAATACTTTAATCTTATCTACAATGGTCTGCGATAGTTTTATGTTACTTTCAACCGTCCAACCAGCAACATGTGGTGATAATAGCACTTTTTCAGAATTGATGAGGTATTGAAAAGCCGTAGGCATAGCATCTGATGAAAATAAATTTTCGAAAGATGATTTTTCGTATTCTAAAACATCTAATCCTGCTCCAAGAATTTTACCAGATTCTAAAGCTTCTATTAAATCTTGGGTAACAACACTTTTACCTCTAGCAGTATTAATGAGCCAAAATGGTTTTTTAAATCCGTTTATAAAGTCCGAATTCACCATGTTAAGGGTTAAATCTGTTTGTGGTATGTGCAAGCTTAGTACATCTGCTTTTGCTTTTAATACCTCTAAGTTAACTTGTGTAGCATTGGCATTACCTACGCTAGGTTTTATATCGTAACATAAAACTTCAACATCAAAACCACGTAGTTTTTTAGCGAAAGCATTTCCCATGTTTCCGTAACCTATAAGTCCAACTGTTTTACCGTCTAATTCTAATCCACGGTTTTCTTCGCGTAGCCATTTGCCTTGTCTAACTTCTTTATCTGCTTTATTAAGTTTATTAAATAGAGATAATAACATACCTAAAGCGTGCTCGGCAACGGCATTTCTGTTACCTTCTGGTGCAGATATAAGATGAACACCTTTTTTTTGAGCGTAGTCGCAATCTATATTTTCTAATCCTGCTCCAACACGACCTATGAATTTTAAATTTTTGGCAGCATCTAAAAAGGGTTTGTCAATGCTAAATCTACTTCTTATTATAACACCATTGTAATTTGCTATTTTAGCTTGGATTTCTAATTTAGTTGAAGTGAAATCTTCGTGGTTGGTGAAGTCTAAGGCATTGAGTTGTTCTAAAAGTAAAGGGTGATTAGCGTCTATGTGTAGTATTTTCATAACAAAACCTGAAATTTTAGAGGATTTTTTTTGAATTGTAATTTAGGTTATAAAGTTACGAAGATTTGCGTTAAGGATTGAACGGCATGTTTGAGCTCTTTTGCTTTTTTTTGCAAAAAGCGAGTAGTGAAAGCCTGACCCTTGTGGTAACGCCCAAATATTAAATACCTAAAATTAATTTAGCAATAAGGAAATAAATTAAAATTCCGAAAACATCGTTACTGGTGGTTATAAAAGGACCTGTAGCAACGGCTGGATCAATACCACGTTTGTCTAAGAAAATAGGAATAAAAGTACCGATAAGAGCGGCCATGATGATCACGGCAATTAAAGCAATACTGATGGTTATGGATACAATATATGGAGTTCCGAAAACAAAGTGAGTAATTAAAATAGCAACTAACGAGATCGCAATACCATTAACGACACCGAGTAAAAATTCTTTAAATAATCGTTTTAAAATTTTACCATCAATAGTACCATTGGCGATACCCTGAACTACAATAGCAGAGGATTGTACGCCTACGTTTCCGGCAGTTGCTTGGATGAGGGGGACAAAACTTAATAGCACAACAAAGTTACCCATGTTATCATTAAACTGTTCTATTATACTGGCAGCACCAAGACCACCAAACATGCCAATAAATAACCATGGTAAGCGTGCTTTTGTAAGTTTTAGAATACTATCATCGGCTTCTACATCTTGCGAGATACCTGCTGCTAATTGGTAATCTTTGTCGGCTTCTTCTCTAATAACATCTATAATGTCATCTACTGTAATGCGGCCAACAAGCATATTATGATCATTAATCACAGGTACGGCTTCTAAATCGTATTTAGCCATCACTTTTGCAACGTCTTCCACGTTATCATGGACATGGACCCAAGCCACATTGTCTTTAACGATATCTGCAATTTTCTGGTCGCTTTTAGAGACTATTAAATCTTTTAGTGATAACCTTCCAATAAGTTTGCCTTGTCTGTCTACAACATAAACAGAATGTACTCTTGTAACATCTTTAGCCTGACCTCTTATACGGCGTAAGCAACCTGCAACAGTCCAAGTTTCGTATACTTTAACGAGCTCTTTTGCCATGAGTCCACCTGCAGTGTCTTCATCATAGGCAAGAAGTTCTTGGATTTCTTCTCTATGCTCGGAATCTATAATTTGCGAAATAACTTCGGCTTGTCTATTTTCGGGTAGTTCTGCAATGATATCTGCAGCATCATCCGTGTCTAACTCTTCAATTTCTTCTGCAATCTCCTTGTTGGAAAGGTTTTTAAGAACCTTTTCTCTGATGTCCTCATCGAGTTCCATCAGGATTTCTGAAGTGGTTTCAGAATCGAGAAGTTTTATGACATATACAGCTTCATCAAGATTTAATTCATCAAGAATTTCGGCAATATCGGCATGGTGATACTCACTAAGAAGGGCTTTAAGTTCTTTGTCGTTTTGTTTTGCGACAAGGATTTCTACCTTTTCAATAAGCTCATCAGTCAGCTGAAATTGTATGTTATCTTGAATATTTTCTTCCACTTGATTATAGATATTCTGTATGTTATTGAAATTTTATGGTGTTCTATGTAATTGTAGAGGGTATTAGTTGTCGTCGTTTTCAATTAGTGAGGTTAACTCAATAAATTGCGAAACGCTTAATTGTTCTGGTCGCTGGCCAAATATAGTATTTGCTTTTAAATTATCTGATAGATTGAATGTTTTTAAACTGTTACGTAATGTTTTTCTACGTTGTTGAAAACCAGTTTTTACAACTCTAAAAAACAACTTTTCATCGCATGGCAACGTAAAGTTTTCTTTTCGCTTAAGACGTAAAACACCAGAATCTACTCTTGGTGGTGGATTAAAAACAGTTGGAGGTACCGTAAATAGATATTCAGCATCATAAAAAGCTTGTGTTAAAACTGATAAAATACCGTAAACTTTAGAGCCTTCTTTAGAGCAAATTCTAAGTGCAACTTCTTTTTGAAACATCCCAGAAAATTCGGGGATTTGATCTCTCATTTCTAAAGTTTTAAATAAGATTTGAGAAGATATATTGTAAGGGAAATTACCAATGATAGCAAAAGGTCTATCGTTAAACACAAGGTTTAAATCGTATTTTAAGAAATCCTTTTCAATAACTCTATCGGCTAAATGAAGGTAATTATTTTTTAAATAGGTAACAGACTCTGTGTCTATCTCAATAACATGTGTTGTGGTCTCTTTTTTAAGAAGATATTTAGTAAGCACTCCCATACCTGGGCCAATTTCTAAAACATCATTATACCCTTCAAGAGATAAACTATCTGCTATGTCTTGTGCTATAGTTTCGTCGGTAAGGAAATGTTGCCCTAAATGTTTTTTTGCTTTTACTTGGTGTTGATTTTCCACGAATACAAGACTGTTTTTAATTACTATTTACACAAAGATAGGTGTTGCTATGCAGAGACTTGCAGGCTAACGTTATTTTCTATTTCTTAAAACTTAGAAATAATATGTTTTAATTAAAATTAGTGGTGTATTCGTCTACAACCTCTAACTCTGTTCTAAATGCTAATACTTTATCTCCAAAACGTTCTAATCCTAGTTGTCTTAAACTATCGGCATGTTCAGAGTAATATGCTTCTAAGGCTTCTCTAGAGTGTGCTCTGTATTGCACCGAGTAGGTGTCTGATTGTTCATCTTCAACCAAAACTTTAGTAAGTTTAGCCTCTTTAAATTTACCAGTAGCTAAGACTTGCGGAATGTGTTCTTTAATCCACTCTAGCCATTCTTTAGAAATACTTTTATCGATATTGAGGGTAACATTATATATAATCATTTTGTTGAAATTGTTAATTGAATTTTTTTTGCAAAAATATGAATTTTAAAGAGGATTATTTCTTTAACTAAAAACATAGAAAATATAAAGTTGAAAAAAGAAGTTGTAATTGTGTGTGGGTAAAGGATTTTGGCACAATAAGCGGTATAACTATAAATTGAAGAAAAGATAATTAATTAATTAATACTATCTCCACGTAACATTCTAAATCTTCGTCTGGCTTCAATGAAATAAATACTGTCTTGAAAATCAAAAATTATACGCTCGTAGTGTTCTTTGGCTTTTTCGGAGTTTGCTAATTGTGTATTATAAAGTTGGGCGAGATAATAGTGAGCGTCATCAATTAAAATATCTTCTTTGTAATCTTTTATGATTTCTAAATAATTGGCTTCTGCTTTGCTAAATTGTTTCTGTTTTTCAAAAAGTTTGGCTTGCTGAAAGAGGGTTTCATCAGTAATACTTTCTCCTTTGTGTTCTTTTAAAATTTTATCTAAAAGTGTAATCGCTTCATCTGTTTTATTCTGATATGCAAATAAATCTGCTTTGGCATATTGTTTTAAATCCGTCTGTGTGCTGTCTTCGTATTTGTTATCAGATATTAAGAGTTTTAAATCTAGTGCATCATTAGCTATGAGTTGTGATGTTGAAGATTTTAATATTTTTAGTTGCGATTCTGCCCAGTCAAAATCACCTTTATAATAACTGGTTTTTGCAACTTTAAATCTTGCTTCTTGTGCTATAGGACTATTTTTTAGTTCGGCTTGAATTTGAGAATAAAAAATTAAAGCTTCATTAAATTTTTCTTGAAGTACCAAAATATCAGCCAGTAATAATTTGACTTCAGCTTCTTCAAACTTTGAAATATTTAATTTTAGACTGGTTTTTAGAAATTTTGAGGCTGCATCTGCATCTTTTGCGTTAAAGGCTAAAAATTTTCCATAAGCAAGTTGTAGTGGAAGTGTCGCTTCAGATTTTCCGTATTTCTCAAATAACGAATTATAAGTTTCATCGATTTGAGGCAACATTTTGTCATCTGCATTATTGGTTTCGATTTCTAAGAGCGATTGATGTGCGCTTAACAGAGCTCCTACATTTTGAGTGGATTCTAGTATAAAATTGTATATTGTTTTTGCAGTCTCATCGTCATTGTCGTTGTGAGCTATAGATGCTAATTCAATAATGCGATAGAAACTTTCTTGACTACGTTTGTAAAGCGCTTTTTCTTGAATAAAAGATTTGTTATAAGCTTTTTCTTGTACGTATAACCAACTCAACATTTCGGACCAATAAATGTTAGGTTCTTGTTGTATTTTTTTTAGAAGTTGCCGTCTTAAATACACATTATTTTCGTTATCTCTATTTTCTGAAATAAAGTCACTTATAGCCCGTTTTATGCTGTTAATATGCCCAGGATTGTATTCAATATAATCTATATAATTAGAAAACATAAGCTCTACATTGCCTTGATCTGCATAAATTTTGGCAAGTTGAATGGTGAAATCTTTATCTGGTGTTAATAGTTTTCCTTTTTTATAAACTTCGATAGCTTTATCTAGTAAAGAATAATCTTCAAATTTTCGAGCTATACTATAAATGTAGTTCGGCTTTTCATCTACAAAGGCAATAGCTGCGTCATAGTTTTTATTTGCCTTTTCTATACGTCCTTGCAATTGAAAATTATACCCTAAAATAATGGTCATTATAGGGTTTGGATGATAAGAAATTAATTTTTGTATAACATTTTCTGCATCCTCATACCGTTCTAATTGTTGGTATATATCTATAAGTCTTAAGTTGTAATTATAACTGTTAGGGGCTTCTTTGGTTAGGTTTTCAAAAATAATTAATGCTTTGTTAAACGCTCCGTTTTTATAATAGCTTTCTCCTTGTTCTACGCTGTTTTGCGCGAACCCAGAATGCCATCCGAATATTAAAATTAAAAAGAAAAGCCGTTGTAGCATTTTTGTGTTTTATGAATTTGAAATCAATAGATTCAGCTCAAATATAGCGAATGCTTTTAGTAGATGTTGTGAAATTAATTATAAAAAAAGCCCAAACATAGGTTCGGGCATTTATAACAAGAAAAATAAAGGTGTTATTAATCAATATTTATTAAATACGATTCAATTATTCTGTCTTGGTTTCTTTATATTTTTTAATCAAAATATTTAAAACAAAATTTTGCTTACTAGTACAATTAATGAAACGAGTAATACAATGCGTTTTAGATTTTTCATATTTAGGGGATATTAAATCTTGAATTACTAAATACAGAAAATTACATGACTAAAGCGAGTAAACACACCAAAATTCGATTAAATGCACTTTAATTTAACATTTGCAAAGGGAATATTGCATTTTTTACGAAATGGTGTCAAAACCTGTGTAAGGAATCAATGCTTCAGGAATTTTAATACCATCTTCTGTTTGGTAATTTTCTAAGATTCCGGCTAATACTCTTGGTAAAGCTAAAGAACTTCCATTTAGTGTGTGACATAATTCGTTTTTACCATCACTATTTTTGAATCGTAATTTTAAACGATTGGCTTGAAAAGTTTCAAAATTAGAGATTGAAGAAATTTCTAACCAACGGTCTTGCGCTGTTGAGAATACTTCAAAATCATAAGTTAGTGCAGAAGTGAAACCTAAATCTCCACCACATAATCTTAGAATACGGTATGGTAATTTTAAGTCTTGTAAAATACCTTTTACGTGATTCACCATACTATCTAATGCCTTATAAGAATTATCAGGATGCTCTACACGTAGTATTTCAACTTTATCAAATTGGTGTAATCTATTAAGACCTCTTACGTGAGCACCATAGCTACCAGCCTCACGTCTAAAGCATGGTGTATAACCTGTAATACTAATAGGTAAATCACTCTCGTTTAAAAGTGTATCTCTAAAAATGTTAGTTGCAGGAACTTCAGCAGTTGGAATTAAGTATAAATTATCTGCTGTAACATGATACATTTGCCCTTCTTTATCTGGCAATTGACCGGTTCCGAAACCAGAAGCTTCATTCACTAAATGTGGTACTTGGTATTCTGTATAACCTGCTTCTGTATTTTTATCTAAAAAATAAGCGATTAAGGCACGTTGTAATCTTGCTCCTTTACCAATATAAACAGGGAAACCGGCTCCGGTAATTTTATTACCTAATTCAAAATCTATAATGTTGTATTTTTTTGCTAATTCCCAATGTGGTAAAGCTCCTTCGTGTAATTTAGGAATATCTCCTTCTCTAAAAGTTTCTTCATTGTCTTCATCTGTATTACCAGCTGGTACAATAGGGTTTGGTACATTAGGAATTCTGTACAATAACTGAGAAAGTGCATAGACTTTATCTCCAAGATGTTGTTCTAATTCCTTAGTCGCTTCTTTTAATTGTGTTGTTTTTTCTTTTAGAATATTGGCTTTTTGTACTTCTCCAGATTTAAAGAGGTTTCCTATTTCTTTAGATAATGTGTTAGATTCTGCTTTTGTATTGTCTAATTTAGTCTGTATCGCTTTACGATCTTCATCTAAAGCAATCGTTTCATTAATCATTTCTGTAGCATCAATATTTCGTTTTGCTAAACGTGCAATGATGTCTTCTTTATTCTCTTGTATAAAAGCAACTTGTAACATATCTTTATTTTAGGTATTAAACCAATTGTATTCAGTATACAACAAGCTACAAAAGTAAAAAGAAAATGGGCAAGAAAAAATATAAATTAGTCTATTTTGAAAGCTGATTAAAATTGATCTATTGGCTTTATTCTTAACAGAAATAAATAACGAAATAGAACTAATCTTCTTTTGATGGTAATATCCAAGAATGATGCTTAAAAGGGTGCCATTCTTCGGCAGCTATATCTACTTTTGGATCTATTAGTTGTCGTGAAGGTTTTCCATTGACTCTAATACGTGCATTTATATAGACTTTTACCGGAATTCCTTTTTTAGCAAAATCGTTTTTGAGGTGTTGTGAAAACTGCCACATAATATCTGGTTTAGTACTTGCGCCACGTTGCTGCTTTTTAGTCAAATAATGATCCATACTTATAGGAATGGCTTTATTTGTATTTGCATTAATTACTGAGTAAGTCGTTCTGCCGCTTTTACTACGTAACATCATTCTCCAAGAGAGGCGGTGACCTTCTTCTGTCCATAAAACATTGTCTTCAATAAAATGATGCCTTAATGGTAGTGCAACCTGAATAACAAAGTAAATTGAGAAAAATGCTATTAATACAGTACGGTATTTTGGAATGATAATTTCATTAACTTCATAATAATCTTTTCCTTTTAAGAATGTGTTTTTTATAAACTTAGGCTCAAAAAAGAAGAGGCTAAAAGCCAGTGACATGTAAGGGAAAATGCCAATCTGAAAAATTATAGAGTTAAATAGGTGAAAGAAAATAGAACCGAAAAAAGCATATTTCCGAGTTGGTTTAAAGAGCAGCAAAGGAATAATTAAGCCATCAAATAAGATACCACCATAAGCTAAGAAATAGTGCACTGTTTTTTGTTGCAAGATATCGCCCACTAAAAAATAATTAGACTTACTTCTCATTAATATTTCCATAACAGTACCATCCAGCCAATCAGGATAAAATTTAGCTGCAGAAGCATAAGAATAGAGAATAAATAATTGAAGAATAAATACCCATTTACACCAATTGGGCATTGAAATACTTTTTAAAGAAGGCTTAAGTTTTACATCTAAAGAAGCATATCTATTTGCAGGTAAAAACACCATCAAATAACTTAATAACATCAACAAATAATAATGATTGTTATAAGACGATTTTTGCATGAGGTAAGTCGATGTCCACATCAAAGCAAACATCAGCATGCTCATTCGGTATTTATAACCTAACATTATAAATAGCCCAAAAAGTCCCATAATAGCGTAATAAGCATACATCCAATTTCCAGGAAGTGGTTGTAACCATTCAAAGCCAATAAAGGAAAAAGTGAATTTTGGTTCTATTAAAGTGCGCTTTATCCAACCTGTAAAAATGGCGCCTGCAGCCTCTAAAAAACAGAGAAGGCCAAAGATAATTCTAAAAACAATAAGCCCAGAATTATCTATATGTTTAAAAAGAAATTTATTCATTTAAACTATTTATATATGCAGAAGCACTAATCATATCATTTTTAAGTTGATTTTTTAGAGCTTCTAGATTTTCGAATTTTTGTTCACTACGTAAGCGTTTTAAAAATTCAATTCTTAATTCAGCATCATAAATATCCTTATTAAAATTGAAAAAATGGACTTCAATAGAGTGTGATTTACCATCTACAGTAGGATTACTGCCAATATTCATCATTCCGTAAATAATTTGAGAATCAATAACTGACTTTACAATATAGACACCATCACTAGGGATTAATTTGTAAGTAGCGGTTACAGCAATATTTGCAGTTGGAAAGTCTATAGTTCTGCCAAGTTCTTTCCCTTTAACAACAATTCCAGTAATAAAGAAATTATAACCTAAATAAGAGTTAGCCAAATCGACCTCTCCTTTGTTTAATGCAGTTCTAATTTTGGTAGAGCTTATAGTAACATCTTCAATATCTTGTGCTGTGATTTCTTCTACTTTAAAATCTAATTGATTAGCAAATACCTTTAAATTATTAATGTTAGCACTGCGGTTTTTTCCAAAATGATGGTCATAACCAATAACAATTTGCTTGGTATTTAATTCATCTACTAAAATTCTTTGCACGTAATCTTCAGCAGATAAATTTGCAAATTCTTTTGTAAACTCTTTTACAATAACCTCTTTTATTCCTAATGCTTTTAATAAAGCAACACGTTCTTCAATAGTGTTTAAAAGTCTAATGGAATCATCTTTTTGAAGCACCATTCTGGGGTGTGGAAAAAGTGTTAGCACTACAGGAACATAGCCTTGTTTTTCTGCAAGTTTTACTACGCGCTTAATTATTTTTTGATGCCCGATGTGTACACCATCAAAGGTGCCTATTGTTGTGACTTTTGGCGAATTATTCGTCAAGTTTTGCGTTTTATGAGTTATTGATGTTAAATTTAAATGTATATCTGTAAAAAAACATAAATTCGGAGAATTATAATTTTTTACTCAAACACTTATGAAAACAAAACTACATTTTGTTTTGTCATTATCCTTCTTTTTAACTGTATTTTCGGTAATGGCTCAGCAGAGTTACTGGCAAAAAACAGAAAAAAATCAATTAAGGATTAATGGTAATACAACGACTCTTAATTCAAAATTTTATCAAACGTATCAATTAGATATTGATAGTTTTAAAGCGAAACTTGTTAATGCACCATTAAGATCTGCATCAACTTCTGCATCTAATATTACAATATACCTTCCTAATGTAAAAGGAGAATTAGAACCTTTTTCAGTTGTTGAAACAAGGCTTTTGTCTAAAGAATTAACGGAATTACATCCAAATATTAAAACGTATTTAGGGTTTAGTAAAAAGACGCCAGGTGTAAGAGCTCGTTTTAGTGTAACACCACAAGGCTTACAAAGTATGGTGACTTACCCTGGGGATGATATGAATTTCTTAGTACCTCAAAGCAAAACAGATTCAACGTCTTATATTGTTTATAGTAGAGCAGCACGAGAAGAGGGATATAAAGATTTTGAATGTTTAACGGAAGATTTCGCTGTAAAAAAGAAAGGTACAACGAACAGCAATAGAGATGCTAATGATCATTTGCTAAGGACGTTTAGAATAGCCATATCTACAACTGCAGAATATACTAATTTTTGGGATGACGGTAATGCTGCTAATGGAAATGCTCAAGAAGATGCTTTAGCTCAGGTAGTTTCAACTTTAAATAGACTTAATGAAGTATTTGAGGTTGATATGGCAGTGTCTTTCACTTTAGTTACAGGAACAGAAATTATATATGAATCTTCGTTTTTAGACCCATATACGGGAAGTTATAATTCAGAATTACAGTCAACATTAACAAGTGTAATCGGCGAAGAAAACTATGATATTGGGCATTTATTTGCTTATGATAATAATAACGGTAATGCAGGTTGTATTGGTTGCGTTTGTGTAGATGGTTCTAAAGGAAGTGGTTTTTCAGCACATGAGTTTACGGATAATAACGGAGGTCCTTATATGACTGATTTTTTTGATATTGATTATGTACCACATGAAATGGGTCACCAAATGGGAGCAAATCATACATTTTCTAATTCTTCTGAAGGAACAGGTGTAAATGCAGAGCCAGGTAGTGGTACAACTATAATGGGGTATGCTGGAATTACTGGTAGTAATGATGTACAGGATCATTCGGATCCTTATTTTCATTATTATAGTATTACACAAATTTTAAATAATTTAGAAAGTAGAACTTGCTGGCTTGGTACTGCTATTGTTAACAATGCGCCAATAGCAGATGCGGGTTCAGATTATACTATCCCTATGGGAACTGCTTTTTTGCTTAAAGGTTATGCAACAGACACTGACACAGATGATGTGCTAACCTATACTTGGGAGCAAATAGATGACGGTGTATCGTCATTTTCAAATTTTGGTCCAAATAAGACTTCAGGAGCCGTTTGGAGATCACGACCTCCAAGTACCTCAAAGGATCGTTATATGCCAATAATTGAACGTGTAGTTTCTGGTGAATTAACAGAATCTAACCCTGTTGAAACAACTGATAACACTTCTTGGGAGACTGTGTCTAATGTTGCAAGGTCTTTAAACTTTGCACTAACAGTTAGAGATAGAAGTGAGGGTAACGGACTTGGGTTAACGCCTCAAAGCGATTTTGATACTATGCTTGTAAATGTAGATGGTGCTGCAGGCCCGTTTGTTGTAACGTCTCAATCTGCTAATGAGACTTGGGATACTGAATCGAGCCAAGTAGTTACTTGGGATGTTGCAGGTACAGATACAGGTAGCGTAAATACATCAACAGTTAATATTTTACTATCTACTGATGGTGGATATACATATCCTTATGTTTTGGTTTCTGCTGTCCCTAATGATGGAGAACAGATCATAACAGTGCCTATCATTAATGGAGGTTCTTCTACTGTTAGAGTAAAAGTTGAAGCGAATGATAATATTTTTTATGCTATAAATTCAAGAAATTTTAGTATTCAAGAGGCTGAATTTGTATTGAATTATGAAGAAAATAGTGTTGAGGTTTGTTCTCCTGATGATGCCGTGTTTAATTTTACTTATAATACCATCTCAGGGTTTTCTGCAACAACGACATTTAGTGCTCAAGGGTTGCCAACAGGAGCCTCGGTATTATTTTCGCCATCAGTTGCTAATACGGATGATACAATGGTTACGGTAAATGTAAGTGGTACAGAAAGTTTAGCTGCAGGTAATTATGCTTTTACAATAGAAGCAACATCTGGATCAATAATAAAAACGATTGATTTAGAATTTGATGTATTTACTTCTAGTTTTTCTCCATTAAATTTATTAACTCCCACTAATGGATCTGCAGATGTTTTTGCAGGGTCAGCTGTTTTTACTTGGGAAGCGGATGTTAACGCAACATCTTATGAAATTGATATTGCTACAGATTCTGAATTTACAGATGTTATAGTGAATTCTGTTATTGACAGTCCAACATACGCAATATCTACTTTAAGTTTGATGACTTCTTACTTTTGGAGAGTTAGAGGAGTAAATGAATGTGCTTTTGGTGATTTTTCGGTAAGTAATTTTACGACATCAAGTGAAGATTGTGCTTTGTATAGTTCTTTAGATACTCCAATTAACATTTCTGCAGCAGGAAACGTAACTTATACGTCTATATTAAATATTGCAGAAGAAGGAGTTATTACAGGTGTCGCTGTTTTAATAAATATTAGTCATACTTATACCAGTGATTTAGATATCTCTTTAACAAGTCCAAGTGGAACTGTAATAGAATTATCTTCCGATAATGGAGGTAATGGAGATAATTATACAAATACAATATTTGATTCAGAGGCTTCTGCGTCTATTGTTAATGCTTCTGCTCCATTTACGGGAAGCTTTTTGCCTGAAGATGATTTGTCATTATTATACGGTGAGTCTTCTGCAGGGAATTGGGTTTTAACAGTGGTAGATGATGCGGCACAAGATGGTGGTTCAGTTGAAGAATTTACATTAGATTTATGTTTAGAGCCAACCTTATCGGTTGATGAAGTAGCTTTAGATTCTGATTTAACTATTTATCCTAATCCTAATAATGGTTCTTTTAATATTTTAATCGGTAACCCACAATCTACTAAAATAAAAATTGCTGTTTACGATATTAATGGAAGAAGAATCTTTGAAGAGCAATTTAATGCCAATCAAAGCTTTGATGAAAAAATAGATTTAAACCAAGTACAGTCTGGTGTCTATTTAATTAAAATTACAGATGGTCTTTCTGAAAGTATCAAGAAGATTGTAGTGAACTAAAATTAAAATATTTTAACTTAAAAAGCGTTCTAAATTAAATTTTTAGACCGCTTTTTTTTTATTTTCCATTAAATTGATTCATAGTTGTGTTAACTCCGGCTAATGCAAAAGATTTTACAAGTTCTGCCGAAATTTTTAAGCGTTCCTTAAGTTGTGTGTTTTCTTCATCGGTCCATTCGCCTAAGACATAATCAATTTGTCGGCCTGTGCTAAATGCATCACTAATACCAAATCTAAAACGGTTATAGCTTCCAGTTTGTAATTTATCTTGTGTGTCCTTTAGGCCGTTATGGCCTCCGGCACTACCTTTGGTTTTTAGTCTAAGCGATCCAAAAGGAAGATTTAAATCATCGGTTATAACGAGTAGATTTTCTAAAGGTATTTTTTCTTTCTCTAGCCAATATTTTATAGCCTTTCCACTAAGGTTCATAAATGTACTAGGCTTTAAAAGGATTAAAGTTCTTCCCTTTATTTTTAATGTAGCAACATCACCAAGTTTTACAGTTTCAAAGAGAATATCATTTGTTTCGGCTAAATAATCAAGAATTTTAAAACCAATGTTGTGTCTGGTGTTTGCATATTTTTCGCCTATGTTTCCTAAGCCTACGATTAAGAATTTTTTCATTTTATCTTCTTCTGTGCGTTCTGTTTTGTTACTAAAACCAAACCATGTTTTTATAAAACTATACATACTGTATTTCTAGTTTGTACAAAAGTAAAAAGAAGTTGATTAAAAACTAATTATAAAGTTGTTGTCTTTAGTTTTTGAAGCTGTTTATATACAGGCTTACAATTTATAGCTCACTTTAAACATCACAATACGAGGTAGAATAAATGTTCTACTATCACTAATTACAAAAGCGTTGAACGAATTCTGTTGTTTAAAACGTGTATCAAAAAGGTTAGTAGCATTTATCTCAAATCCCCAAGGACTATCTTCAATTTGGTAGAATAACGATGCATTTGCCGTGTCAAAAGTGGTTTTGGTATCGAGACTTTTGTTGTTGTAATTATCAAAGGTGTAATCTGCTTTAAAGATAAAATCCTTTAAAAAATCGTATTCCAAAATAACTTCTAATTGGTCATTTTCAAAATTAGAGACGTTATTTAAGGCTTTATAGTTATTAAAATCTTTGGTGTAACTAATTTCTAAGTTAGGATGATTTTTAAATGAAGTTTCCACTCCAATCGTTGAAGAAATCGATTTTGAAATGTTAAGATTTGTTTCATTATTCAAAATCTGAAAATTATCATTATAACTAAAACGAGTTCTTAATTTATACCTGATTTTATTAAATTTTTTTGAAACTCCTCCACTTAGCGTCCAGTTATGTTCTGGCTGATCAAACATAGTGGTTGTGTTAAAGGATTCTATACCATTAAGTTCAGAAACTGTTTTTATAGTTTTTAAGCGTTTATTAAAACTGGTGTTAAGATTAAAATTCAGACTTCTAAATAAGCTAAACTTATAATAAGTTAACGAGGCAGAATGATACAATTGATTTTCTAGTTGATTATTGCCTCTGTAAACATTATTAAAATTTGAGAGTATAAAATTATTAGCTAATTGATTAATACTAGGAAACCGAGCATTCAGTTTGTATTTAAAATTTAGTTTTTCACTATTATTAAATTCTACTTTTGTTGTGAATTGTGGTAAAACTAGATTTTTAGAAAACGTTTCTGAGTCTTCAAACTGTTGCGTCCGCCATAAATAACCATGATAAAACACAGCAGGTTTAAACGTGGCAATACCAATTTGGAATTTATACTCTAATCCCAAATAAGAATCTATAAAGCTATATCCAAAATCATTACCAAAACCAGCAGAGCTAAAATTATTAATACTACCATCATTAAGTAATTGCATATCTTCATTGTAGAAATCGTTAAAAGATGTATTAACGCCTAAATTTGTATAGAGGTGGTTAAAGTTATTAATTACCCAATAGTCTTTTATAATGGCGTTAAAATTATGCGACGTTGATCTTTTATTTTGAAGTATATTATATACATCGGCATCTTCCAAAGGAATTAAGCCTTGTAAAATCTGCTGATTAGTTAGCCACTCGGTAATAGGTTTGTCATTCTGAAAATTATAAGTCGCTTCTAAGGTTGCTGTGTGCGCTTTAGATAATTTGCGACTGTAAGTAATGTTTTGTTTTAGATTAAGTGCCGTAACATCTGTTAAAGTCGTAATGCTATTGTTTTGGTCTGGGTTCATTGTATTTACAAAACCATGACTATCATTGTTGGTCACTTTTAGAAAAGCATTATAAGCAAAATCTTCTTTATAAGTTGGGTTATAATCTATAGTGATTTTACCAATGGCAAAAAAGTTGTTAAGTGTGTTAGTAACCGTTCTATCTTCAGTAAAGGGTTCTGTGATGTTTTGGTAAGCGTTTAACGTATTGCTTGCTGTTTGGGTTTTAGAGTTAGACGTAATAAGGTAACCGCTAATATCTGTAACATTTGAAACTGATTGTCTAATATTTAGTGCACCAAACTGGTTAATATTATCCGTAAAATCTTGGTTGTTGAGGTATTTGGCAAAATCACTGTTATAGAGACCAAAATAACTGCTAGCATCATCTAAAAGCTTTCCAAAACCACCTTCAAATTCTAAATAGTCATTAAAGCTAAAGCTTTTTATACCTTGGTTATTAAGGTCTCCAATAAAGTTTATATTCGTTTTGGGGCTATAATAAAAAAGATTAGGATGCACAAGGTAACGTTCCTTAATACCAGCACCAGCTTCTATATCTCCAAATACAAACTTCTTTTTATCTTCTTTTAGTAAGATATTTAAGGCCATATCCTCAGAGTCTTGCAAACCTTTAAGCATAGCAACTTCATTGTAATTGTCTAACACTTCAACTTTTTCCACAGCATCTGCTGGTATATTATTTACGGCTAATTTACTATTGCCTGTAAAGAAAGTTTTGTTTTCTACTAAGACCTTAGTTACTTTTTTACCTTGCACAGTTACATTACCTTCTCTATCTACCTCTACGCCTGGTAGTTTTTTTAAGGCATCTCGTAGTTTGCGTTCTTCGCCAGTTACAAATTTGGTAACATCATAAGTAATCGTATCTTTTTTTACCGTAATTGGTGGTGTGTATTTTATGTTTACCTCGTCCAGTTGGTCTGGGTTTTCTTTGAGGATAAAGTTTTTAATGAGGTCTTGGTCTGTTGTGCTAATGGTAATTGTTTGTGGCTTATAGCCTAAGTAGCTTACGGTAAGCTCGTAGGTTTGGTTTTTTGCTAGACTTAGTTTGTAACTGCCATTGTTTTCTGTGATGGCAAACTTAACGTCTTGATCATCTGATTTTGGAATGGCTAAGATGTTGGCATAAGGTAGCGAGGTTTGTACTGTGTCGGTAACCTTACCCTTAACTTGGATTTGTTGGCTAAAAGTTTGAAAACTGTAACAAAATAAAACCGTGCAAAAAATAATTTTAAGTTTATCAATCAAAACTACCACCCTCTACTTTCATTTGATTTTTCGCCTATTTTGAGTAATTCTTTATTTGTAACTTTTTCACCATCAGTAGGCTTTGATATTTTTACAGGCTGTTTAAAATCTATGGTTTTGAGTCTATAAGTAATCACATCGTCTTTTAATTCTAAGATTAAACCAGGTAGACCTCCATATCCAATTGGTCCAAAAGAATACGGCAGTTCAGTTGTAAACCATGCTACTATGTCTGTAATAAAAGTACCATCACTGTTTAATGATACTTTTTTTGTAATTGCTTTGTAGCAATTATAATTTCCAATTTTTTTTTGCTCTTTAGTTATTTCCCAATCGTTTATGCTATCTAGTATTATATATTTTTTACCATAAGCCTCAACTTCGGTTAGTTTTTGATCCTTACTAGTGTTTACGTAATATTTATTCTTTGCTTGTAATATTGCTGTAGTCATTTTATGACCAAAACTATCATTATCATTTGACATTGTTTTTACAGCCTCAAAGTACGATGCATCGTTGTTTATTTTTAAACTGAAATTAAAATTGGGTGCGTTAGTTTTTAAAGCTTCATTGATTTTTTTATCGTACCCTACTGCTATAGTTCCATCTTCTTCCTTAAAAAAATCCTCTGTTATTTCTACATCATAAGTTACTCTACAACTTTTTTGAGCAAAAACTAAGATGTGTGTCAAGAAAAAAAAGAAAATTAAAGTTTTGTTTTTCATAAAAAAGTGTTTAAAAAATCATGTCAGTTAGATTTAACCAACATGATTTAAATAGTTTAATTTTGTGAGGTTAATTTTCTGAACCACCATTAGCAACACATGAATCATAAGCTGTATCTGCCGCATCATTAGATGTAAGATGATTATATCCTTTTTTTATCATTTTGTTGTGAGTATCAATAGCTACGTCAGTACAACTTACTGGATTTTCATCGGAAATTTCCGGAGCAACACTCATTAAAATTGTTGTAAACAATACCACAGCCAAAAGGCTAAATATTTTATTCTTCATAATTTAAGACTTTAAACCCATCACATTTTTTAAGATAGGTTGGTTAATGAATTTCACTTTACATTCATCAACATGTTTTCAATATCTTAAAAAGCTTATTGTCTAAGAAATTGTTCTGCTTTTTCATCTAGCTTTTGGGTTTTTTTTTCAGCATCCTCCGCTGATATTAACTCGTCTTTTGAGGGAATATCAATCTTAATAGGTTTTTCTAAAATTTTTATATTTTCAGCATATATTATTGCGTTTGGTTCATGGACTTCTAAAACTAACCCAGGAAGGCTATTATATATTTTTGGGCCATAGGGTAAAGGAATCATTTTGGAAAACCAGGCTGTTATAGTTTTTCCTTTCAACTTACCGTATTTAACACTTCCTATCGCTTTTAAACACTCGTAATCATTAATTTTTTTTATCTCTTTTGTTATTTTCCAACTAATTATATTGTTGATTTGAACATTAAAGTCTGTGCCCAATAGATTATAACTGTGAATAATGTCATTTTGGTAAGTGTAATAGTTACCTTCAATTTGGATTATTTGATTAATTACTAGATCATCTAATTTAGTAAATGACGGATCAAGCATTTTAAGCTTATTGAATATTGTTTTGTTCTCTTTATTGTTTATTTTTAATTTGAATGTTAATAATTCTGATTTATCAATAGCATTACTGAAAACTTGCTTAAAATCTTCTGGTCCTTTGAGAGTGTCTAAATCAACAACGATTTTAACTTTATAATCAATTTCGAGATTTTCTTGCGCTATATTTAAAAAAGGTATTAATAGTAGTATTATGGCAATAAATTTGGATGAGCATTTCATAGTTTTTTATTGAAATAAGCCTTAATAAATCTAAATTTTCAATATTAAGGCTTTTATTTATTTACAGGTTTTCACACCAGTCTTGATAAGCTAATGCAATTTGTACTCTATCAATAGCGGTACCTCCACTTGTTGATGTGAGCCATTGTGCAAAATATACACCTTGTTCAAAACATGAAGCTTGATCTTCTGATTTATTATTATTCTGGTAAGCATTCAAATTCATTGAACTACCAACAAGCATTACCACAGCCATAAGGCCAAATATTTTTTTCTTCATAATTTAAGATTTTAAACCTATTCAATTTTTTTAAGACAGGTCGATTAATAACTAATGTCTCCTTAAAATTTAGGGAATAGAAGTCTTTTAAATTTAGAAGTCTTTTGTTCTCTC
Organism: Winogradskyella wichelsiae; assembly: GCF_013403925.1. Taxonomy (GTDB): domain Bacteria; phylum Bacteroidota; class Bacteroidia; order Flavobacteriales; family Flavobacteriaceae; genus Winogradskyella; species Winogradskyella wichelsiae. Next base: position 429,315 of record NZ_JABFDJ010000002.1, on the reverse strand, counting down.
ATTAAGAAAATGAGAAGTAGAAGTCATTTTTTTGCTATTGTATTCTTTAACAAAATAAAAAGCTTGCGCAAGCTATATGTTTAAACATTTTTTGTTGGTTACAACATAAAGAGTGACTTCTAAATAACTCTAAATGTGGTTTCCAACGTTGTAAATCTAAAAAAAAAAAATAGAAATAACCAAGGGGAATATGAGAATTTTCTATCAATTTTAAGTTTACGGTTTTTCCGTAATTCTACTGCGGAAAAACCGTAATTGAAACTATAAAATAATCAAAGCTTTAACAATTTTGTGTTTGGGGTTTAATACTAATTTTTTGTATGTGAATGAGTTGTTGTTTTGTTTAAAATGAAATCAATCCTTAGAGATTAGAAATTTCAAATAATCGTTAATAACATAATCTATAATTTTGAAATCATTTTGGTCTGTTGTTTATAACTTATGGTAAGCCGTAGGTTTGTTTTTTTACAAAACCTAGTTTGTAACTGCCGTTATTTTCTGTAATAGCAAATTTTATATCTTGGTCATTAGCTTGTGGAACTGCTAAAGAATTTTGTAAGGTGTCCGACACTTTACCTGTAATTTGAATTTGTTGGGCATTGGAACAAAAGTTTAATAATAAAACAAATAAAATAAAAGATATATCTAATGTTCATTAAGAATAACTTTAAAACCTAATGGTTTCTTTTAATTTCATAATAAGATCATTAAATTCTATTGTTGTTAATTTTTCTCCTTTAGTTGGTTTGGTTATCTTTAACTCGCTATCCTTAACATTTAATTTTATGCTTTTAGCATAATATGTAAATCTTTTTTTTGTTAACTCCAAAATTAAACCAGGCAAATTTCCATAGTTAAGCGGCCCATAAGGTTCGGGTATTTCTGGAGCGTACCAAGCCTCAATCTCTCGTTCATTATCAATACCTGACCTAGTAACATATTTTTCAGTTAAAACAGCTTTGTAGCATTTATATTCACCAATCATTTTGCTTTCTTTAGTAAGTGTCCAATTTTGCTCCTGTTTACTAATGTCTATTAAAAATAATTTTGAAAATGATTCTTTTTGATGTAAAAATTCTTTAGCAGAAATGTTTCTATAATATAGTCCCTTTACGCCGCTCAAAACATTTGCAAGTCTACTCTTGATTCCTTCTTCTCCTACTTCTAAGCCGCCTTCTTTTTTAAAAATTGATTCTTCTTTTGTAAAAATCAACTGAAGCGTGGTTTCTTTAATTTTATCTAAAGCATTACCTATAATTTCTTTATTTTTATTAATCTCTTTCTTATCTTTTTTTAATTCAATATCATTGGAAATACCATATTCAATTATAGAAATTTTATTGCTGTATTGAAAAACAAAAATATAGGAGCTTAAGAAAAAAATCCCAAGTAAAAATTTCATTTTATAAATCATCTTTTTTCAAATTTTAAGTGCCACCGATATTTTAATCAATAGCACTTGATTAAATTAATTATTGCAGCTACAATTATATATTCTTTCGCAATCATCATATAATTGCGCGAAATCCTCATAATCTAGTTCGAATCCTAATAATTCTTCAAGAGCATATGCCGCGGCAGTGCAGTTCATATTAATTGCATTTAGTGTACTACTTACAAATATCACCACAGCCATTAAGCTAAATACTTTTTTATTCATAATTTAAGTCTTTAAACCTATTACATTTTTTTTAATAGGTTGATTAATAACTAATGTCTCCCTGAAATTTAGGGAATAGAGGACATTTGTTATCTCATTAACAACATGATTTGTAAATATTAAAATCATTTTGGTTATTGTAAAATGTGGTCTTTTTTATTGTAATTAGTGGTGTGTATTTAGTTTTCATCAAAAAATTCAGGAAATGCCTTTTGTAACATTTTATCATATTCATCTTTTGTAACGAGCTTTCCTTTTGGTTTTTCTATGGAAAGTTCATCACTCTTTAAATTTAATTCAATATTTGTTGCACTAAAAGAAAAGTAACCATCTTGAATTTCTAATATTGCTCCTGGTAATCCTAAAAAGTTTTTAGGTCCAAAATTGATAGAAATTTCTGGTGTGTACCAAAAAATAATATCTTTATTTTTATAGTTTAAAATTGCTTTATAGCAGGTATAACCACTAATTTTTTTTTGTTTCTTTTAATAATTTCCAATCTAAAATCTCATTCTTTATCAAAAAACATTCACCTAACTTGCAATCTTGCTCAAAAACATCGATTGATTTTGAACTGTTTTCTGAGTAATATACTTTATTACCTCCAGCTCTAGTCTTAGCTAAATTAATAATTTCATTTTCAGATAAATCATTGTCTAATTCATCTAATACATAATATTTAGACTTACCCAAGCTGAACTCTATTATACTATTAACATTTTTTGAATTCTTCAAAATAGTAATAGCATCAGAACTTGCTCCTTTATTTGATTTTTCATATTCGTCAATACGTTCTTTTGGAATACTTAAGGAAACATTATAAGTGATTCTCCCGTTAATACTATTTTGAGAAAATCCAATATTGAAATTTATTATTAATACAATAGCAAAAAATTTATAAATAGTTTTCATATATATAATTTTAAAATGGGATTGCCTTAACATCTTATAGGTGTTTATAACCGTCTTGTATATGAAAAGTAGCAGATTTAAATTACCAATTTGCAGATTAAAACAAAGAAAGCAGAAAAGAACTAAACTTTTGAATTAGCTCTTAATGGCTATTTTTTATATACTGTGTTGTGTGCAGTTTTTAATCAATTCATTAACAGGTTTTTCCGCAAACTTTAGTGGTAAACGTACCAACCTGCACTTGAATATTAGCACAATCTCCAATTCCAGAAATATTATTGCTCAAATATGATTGAACAGCTCCACCAACACATTCTTCTGGGCCACTAACGTTGCTGCAAGAATCAACTTGAGAATATTCATTTGGACAACTTGCTAAGTCAGCAATATATGGCCCACCTCTTTTTGCATCATAAGAATTTTTAGAATCGTCATATTTAAATGATTGTCTAATAATATCGTTTTTAGTATCTATTTCAGTAATTTCTGAAATCGTTGCTTTTCCATCTTTAAAAGAAACATTAATAAAAACATCTGATACTTCAGAATCATTTTTTATTAACTCTCTAGAATCTTTTATTATTAAACCAAATGAAGATTCTATTTTTGAAATTAATTCTTTTTTATCCTTATAATCAAATACTTTGATTTCGTTTCCTAAATCTGATTTGCTTAAATCAATTTTAATTTTACTAAAATTGAATAAATCTTTTTCTTTACTTATAACTTCTTCTTGAGAGCAAGAATTTAAATTAAAAATCAGAACGATTAAAGCTAAATTCTTTATAAATGTTTTTTTCATAATTAAATGTTTTTAATAAGGTTAATATTTTTTGTTGTAAAATCTTTATTTTCATAAGGGTGGTCAGTACCTTTTAGACCGTTATTATTGTTAAATCGCACACAACAATCCCATTTGGATTATTTATCCACAATTTTGAGCATAGCAACTGTGGTATAGATTCAAATAATCATCAATATGATCGTTTGGATCTTCATCCAATACGTCTGATGCAAATTGAATTATTGTTCTCGAAGCTCTAACGCAATCAGATGCACAACCATAATCTTCATCAGTTGTTTCATTAGTTGAGATTGATACAGTAGAAATAGTTGTTTTACTTTCTAAGAGTAGTATTGCCGCCATAAGGTTAAATACTTTTTTTAAATAGGTTGGTTAATAATTAAAGTCTCCCTAGCACTTAAGGAATAGAAGTCTTTTTCAGCGCTATTAATTTTAATTCTTAAGAGTAAAAATAAAAAGCTTGCGCAAGCTATATGCTTAAACATTTTTTGTTGGTAACAACATAAAGAGTAACTTCTAAATAACTCTAAATGTGGTTGCAAACGTTGTGAATCTAAAAAAAAACAGAAATAACAAAGGGGAATATGAGAATTTTCTATCAATTTTAGGTTTACGGTTTTTCCGTAATTCTATTGCGGAAAAACCGTAACCAAAACCGTGAAATAATTAAAACTTTAACAGTTCTGTGTTTGTGTTTTAACACTAATTTTTTGTAAAAGAATGTGTTGCTCTGGTCTCTAAAATTGAATCAATCTTTAGAAATTAGAGATTTTAAATAATCGTTAATAGTATAATCTATAAATTTTGAAACTATAACATCACTACTATTAAGGGGGTGAGTTAAACCATCTTCTAAAGGGCCGCAACCTCTAGAAAAACTGAAATCACTTTGATAGTTGATATTAATAAGATTTAAATTCGAAGATAATTTAGTGCTTAAAGCATCTGAATTAATTTAAAAATAAGTGTCTGCATCTCACATAGTAAACTTAGTATCGGTTTATTGGAATTCAAAGGTTAATGGTGTTGCCATTTTTGTAAATTCAAATACGGTCAATTTCTCATTTGAAAATGCAGAAAAGCTAAAGTCAGATATTTTGAAGTCTAAAGTTTGAGAAGAACAAAACGAACTTAGGAAAAACAGAAAAATAAAGTAAAGAGTAATTTCATTTTAAATGATTTTTTCTAATGCTTTAAAATTAAGAAAAATTATTGATATTTGTAGCACATGACCCGAGCGCGAGAGAAAATTTTGGAGCTCAGCGTATGTTCTTAGCGTGAACAGCATGTAATATAAAAGCAATAGTTTTAAACACATGACACCATTCTGGGCCAACATAAAAATTCACCTTCATTTCCTTATTAAAAGAGATCCAGAATAAATACACCTACGGATCTCTACAAATTTTATACCTTTAAAGTTGTAAATAAAGTGTCACCTTGAGCGCAGTCGAAAGGTCTTTGTAATATTTAAAACCATTCAAAAACATGCCATTCTATCATAAATTAGGGGAAATTCCACCAAAACGCCACACGCAGTTTAAAAAATCAAATGGCGATTTTTATTACGAGCAATTGTTCGGTACTATTGGTTTCGATGGTATGTCTACTAATAGTTACCATGAGCAACCCCCAACGCAAGTCAAGGAGATTAAAAGACAATACAGTGTTGCGCCAAAAGTGGCAAAAGAAAATAACATGCAATCGTATCGTTTTAAGGGGTTCCAAGTAAAGCCAGAAAATGATTATTTAGAGAGTCGCAAAATTGTACTCACAAATAGCGATTGTAATATCATATTAGCGGCACCAAAGCACTCTACTGAAAATTATTTTTATAAAAATACGGATGCCGATGAATTAATTTTCATCCATAAAGGCACTGGAAAATTAAGAACGCACCTTGGAAATTTAGATTTTAAATACGGGGATTATCTATTGGTGCCAAGAGGTGTTATTTATAAACTTGATTTTGATACCGAAGACAACCGTTTATTTGTCGTAGAATCCCGACGACCAATTTATACACCTAAGCGCTACCGAAATTATTTCGGACAATTATTAGAGCATTCGCCATTCTGTGAGCGCGATTTAAGGCAACCACAAGAATTAGAAACCTATAATGAGTCGGGTGAGTTTTTAATTAAAATAAAAAAGCAAGACGAAATTTTTGATATGGTTTATGCTTCACATCCTTTTGATGTGGTGGGTTACGATGGCTATAATTATCCGTATGCATTTTCCATTCATGATTTTGAACCTATTACAGGTCGGGTGCACCAACCGCCTCCAGTACACCAAACCTTCGAAACGGATGCTTTTGTAGTGTGTAGTTTTGTGCCGCGTTTATATGATTATCATCCAATAGCTGTTCCTGCACCATACAATCACAGTAACATTGATAGTGATGAGGTGTTGTATTATGTAGATGGTGATTTTATGAGTAGAAATGATATCGCGCCAGGTCATATTTCGTTGCATCCAGCAGGTATTCCGCACGGACCACACCCAGGAACTATGGAGAAAAGTCTTGGTAAGGTGAAAACCGAGGAATTAGCTGTGATGGTAGATACCTTTAAGCCTTTAAAAGTTACAGAAGACGCTTTAGAAATTGCGGATGAAGATTATTTTAAATCTTGGTTAGAACATTAATTAGTAAACAATAAAAATTCAAAGAAAAATTTTAAAGATGAATCAAAACAAATTACCTGCAGACCCATTATCACTCGTTTTAGGAATATTAGCATTAGTTATGGGTATTGCTGGCTGTTGCTGCTATGGTATTACAGCTATTGTTCCGTTAACAATGTCTATTATTGGACTTGTAATGGCTAATAAAAGCTTGCGGGAGTTTGGCGAAAACCCTGAAGCTTTTGACCCCCAATCTAGAAGTAATGTTAATACCGCTAAAATTATAAATATTATAGCTGTTGTACTTAATAGTTTGGTGCTTCTTATTGCACTTGGAGTACTTGCTTTTTATGGAACATTAATGTCATCTGCTATTTTCGATGGTATTCAAAATGGAAATTTCGAAGAAGATGATTATTATTACGAATCTGAATATGAAACAACCATAGAGCCTGAAAGTTCTGAAAATTGGGATGATGATACTTATATTATAGAGGAAGAGCAGGTTGATTCAGTAGAGGTTGAGGAACTATAAATAGTTTATAAAAAACAGAGTATTATGGCAAAAGAAATAGAAAGTGTAAACTACGGTTTAGAAAAAATATTTGATGGAGCTCAAGATTTTCTTCCACTCTTAGGAACAGATTACGTAGAGTTTTATGTTGGTAATGCAAAGCAAGCCGCACATTTTTATAAAACGGCGTTTGGTTTTCAATCTTATGCCTATAAAGGTTTAGAAACGGGGTCTAAAGATGCCGTTAGTTATGTGTTAAAGCAAGATAAAATACGTCTAGTTTTAACAACGCCTTTAAATAGTAAATCTGAAATAAATAATCATATTGTAAAGCATGGAGATGGTGTAAAAGTAGTGGCTTTATGGGTAGAGGATGCTCGTAAATCTTATGAGGAAACTACAAAACGTGGCGCCAAATCTTACATGGAACCGGTTGTTGAAACTGATGAGTTTGGTGAAGTCGTTAGAGCAGGTATTTATACCTATGGAGAAACTGTACATATGTTTGTAGAACGCAAAAACTATACAGGTACTTTTTTACCAGGATTTACAGAATGGAAAAGTGATTATAACCCAGAACCAACAGGTTTAAAATACATAGATCATATGGTAGGTAATGTAGGTTGGGGCGAAATGAATACTTGGGTAAAATGGTACGAAGACGTTATGGGCTTTGTTAACTTTTTATCTTTTGATGATAAGCAAATTCATACCGAATATTCTGCTCTTATGAGTAAAGTAATGAGTAATGGAAATGGTAGAATTAAATTTCCAATTAACGAACCTGCAAAAGCAGCAAAAAGATCTCAAATTGAAGAATATTTAGATTTCTATGAAGGTTCAGGTGTGCAACACATTGCTGTAGCAACAGATGATATAATTACCACGGTTTCACAATTGAAATCTAGAGGAGTAGAATTTTTATCTACACCGCCAGATGATTATTACAGAGCTGTACCAGGGCGTTTAGAAGAGCATAGCCACGCACTTAAAGAAGATATCGAAACTTTAAAAGGTTTAGGTATTATGATAGATGCAGATGAAGAAGGCTATTTACTTCAAATTTTCACTAAACCAGTAGAAGATAGGCCAACACTGTTTTTCGAAATTATTCAGCGTATGGGAGCTAAAGGTTTTGGTGCCGGGAACTTTAAAGCCTTGTTCGAATCTATTGAGCGAGAACAAGAAAAAAGAGGGACACTTTAAAACATAAAAAAACGTGTTTAACTTCTAAGGTCAAACACGTTTTTCTTTTAATAAGCTTATAGATTGTCTTTAGTGCTAATTAATTCTAACTAAAATTAAAATAAGCCCCTTTAAAAATACTTATAGATAATTAATGATTGTATAGCTTCTTGTTACATTTGGAATGGTAATTGTATTTGTGATAGTTGTAACATATTAAATGCATCACATTAATTATATTTACAAACTAGAGATTATGAGTCGGGTAATTTATAATAAAGTGCTTGATAAAATGATCATCGATAAGCATATGTGACTGCAAATAGTAATATATAAGAAACACATGAAACATTTATTTACCATCATATTATTTTTTGTAGGATTCCAAGCATCTAATGCAGAAAAAACATCTGCTTTTCAAGGCGGCGAATGGTTTAAATTTGAAATGAGTTATAGTGGTTTTTTAAAGGCAGGGAATGCAACACTATCGGTTAATGAAACAAATTTAAGAGGAAAACCCGTTTATCACGTTGTTGGAAAGGGGTGGACCACTGGTGCTATAAAATGGTTTTTTAAAGTGAAAGATCGTTATGAAAGTTATTTTGATAAAGTAACAGGCGTACCGTATAAATTTATTAGAAAAATAGACGAAGGCGGCCATACCAAAGACATTGAAATTAATTTCGATCATGATTCTAAATTAGCCCAAGTAAAGAATCTTAAGAAAAACGAAATAAGTACGGTTTCCATAGCGCAAGATGTGCAAGATATGGTATCCATGTACTATCATCTAAGAAACAAAATTGATATTCCATCTTTAAAAGTAGGAGATGAGATAAAGACAAATATGTTTTTTGATGAAGAGAATTATGGTTTCAAAATAAAATATTTAGGGAAAGAAATTATTAAGACCGAATTTGGTAAGGTTAAAGCCTTAAAATTTAGACCTTACGTTATGGCGGGTCGTGTGTTTAAAGAAGAAGAGAGTTTAACCTTATGGGTAAGCGAGGATAAAAATAAAATTCCATTAAAAATAAAAGCAGATTTAGCTGTGGGTTCGTTAAGAGCAGAGTTAGTTGCATTTAAAGGTTTGAAACATCCGTTTGAGATCATTTACAAAGAATAATTTAAATATGTCAGAGCAAAAAAATTACGATGATATTGTAAGGGCGCTTGAGGAAAAGTACGCAAAAATAGATCAAGATACAGACGACCATTTATATGGTCTTCTTTATAGTAAACCCATAACGTATTGGGATTATATTCAAACCGATGCTTTGTTGAATCTGCAAATTCAACGTACCACACTTCCAGATGAAATGGTATTTATTGCCTATCATCAAATTAACGAATTGCTTTTTAAAATGATTCTTTGGGAAATTGCTCAAGTTGCAGAAAAAGAAGACTTAGATGTCAAGTTTTTCGAAAGTAAGCTAATGCGTATCAGTCGTTATTTCGATATGTTGTCAACCTCTTTCAATATTATGAGAGAAGGAATGGATGTAGAACAATACATGAAGTTTAGATACACGCTTACACCAGCCAGTGGTTTTCAAAGTGCACAATATAGATTGATTGAATTTGCTTCAACCGAATTAATTAATCTAATAGATTATAGATTTAGAAAAGATATTGACAGGGAAACTCCTTTTAATCATGCCTTTGAACATTTATATTGGCAAGCCGCAGGAAAAGACCATAAAACAGGTAAAAAATCCGTGCTTTTAGTTAATTTTGAAAAACGATATAAAGACGAGTTTTTAAGATTTATGGAAACCTATAATACTAAAAATCTTTGGACACGTTTTAAAGAGTTGCCAAAGGAAGATCAGAAAAGCGAAGCGCTTATTAAAGCCATGCGACATTACGATTATACGGTGAATGTCTCTTGGGTTATGGCACATTATAACGCTGCTAAACACTATATTGATAGTGGTATTGGAGATGGTAAAGCCACAGGGGGAAGTAATTGGAAAAAATACATGCATCCAAAATATCAGAAACGTATTTTTTTTCCGGAACTCTGGAGTAAAGAAGAAGTAGAAAACTGGGGAAATAATTTATAAGCGATTAATATTAATGCAATTAAAAAATAGTTTAGCAATATTTATTATTGTAATAAGTTTATGGTCATGTAAAGATGATAACGCAGCAGAACTTGAGCGCCAAAAAAATATAGCGAAACCTGTTGAAAAAGAAAAAATTATAGAATTTGGTTTCGATATCAATAATTACATTGTAAAACGAGATACCATTAAATCTGGTGATAGTTTTGGTGAGATTATGCAACGTAATAATATTGGGTATCCTAATATTTTTCAAATAGCAGAAACGACTAAAGATACTTTTGATATTAGGAACTTGCGTGCTGGTAGACCTTACACCTTATTATATTCAAAAGGGTCAGAAAAAGATAGTTTACCAAGTCCAAGTACATTTATTTATCAACCAAATCAAATAGATTATGTTGTTATTGGGTTAAAGGATTCTATACATGCTTACAACAGCAAAAAGAAAATAACTTATATTGAAAAAACAGCAACCGGAGTTATAGAAAGTAGTATTTCAGAAACGTTAAAAGAAAAAGGCTTAAGTCAGAAATTAGCCTATAAAATGGCTGATGAAATTTATGCATGGACTATAGATTTTAGGCGCTTACAGAAAGGTGATCGTTTTAAAGTGATTTATACAGATAAATATATTGATGATACTATTTACGCAGGAATTAAAGAGGTAAAAGCCGCTTATTTTGAACATAACGGAGACTCACTGTATGCTTTTCAATTTGAAACCGACTCTATAAAAGGTATTAAAGATTATTTTAATGAAAATGCTAAAAATTTACGTCGTGCCTTCTTAAAAGCACCTGTTCAATTTAGCCGTATTTCTTCGCGCTATAATTTAACAAGACGTATTGCTGTTTATGGTTACAAAGTACGCCCACACAAAGGAACTGATTTTGCAGCACCTATCGGTACACCAATTATGGCAACTGCAAACGGAACGGTTATAGAATCTACGAGACGTGGTGGTAACGGTAAATTTGTAAAAATTAGACATAATGCTACTTATAGCACGCAGTATTTGCATATGAGAAATCAAAATGTAAAAAAAGGCGAATATGTTAAACAAGGTGATATTATTGGTTATGTGGGTATGACAGGAAATACAGGAGGTCCACACGTATGTTATCGTTTCTGGAAAAACGGAAAACAAGTTGATCCTTTTAAACAAGAATTACCCGATGCAGAACCTATTTCCGATAGCTTAAAAGTTAAGTATTTAGAGCATATAAAACCCGTTAGAAAACAACTTGATGATATCTTTTTCTTAGAAGTAGAACCTAAGGAAACAGAAAACACATTAACTGAAGATCCAATTTTATAATTAAAATTATGGCATTAAAAGCAACCAATCCGACCACAACAAAAGCTTGGGAAAAATTACAAGCACATTTTGAAGATATTAAATCTAAACATTTAAAAGATTTATTTAGTTCTGATGCTGAAAGGGCAAACGATCTAACGGTTAAGTGGGATGATTTTTATGCTGATTTTTCTAAAAATAGAATTACAAAAGAAACGGTAAACTTACTTGTAGAATTAGCAAATGAGCTAGATTTAAAAGATGCCATTTCTAAGTATTTTGATGGAGATATAATTAATGCAACAGAAGGCAGAGCTGTTTTACATACTGCTCTAAGAGCACCCGAAGATGCTGAGGTTTTAGTAGATGGAGAAAATGTGATTCCTGAAATTCATGAAGTAAAACGCAAAATTGAAGCATTTACAAATGCTGTTGTCAATGGTGATCATAAAGGTTTTACAGGTAAAGCAATTACAGATGTTGTAAATATCGGTATCGGAGGTTCTGATCTTGGGCCTGCAATGGTCGTAGATTCGTTGCAGTTTTATAAAAACCAATTAGAAACACATTTTGTTAGTAATGTAGATGGTGATCATTACCAGGAAATTATAAAAAATTTAGATCCAGAAACAACACTTTTTGTAATTGTTTCTAAAACATTTACAACACAAGAAACACTTTCTAATGCCAATTCTATTAGAGCTTGGTTTTTAGAATCTTTACCTCAAGAAGCTGTTTCTAAACATTTTGTTGCTGTTTCTACTAATATTGAAAGTGTAAAAGCTTTTGGTATTGATGAAGAAAATATTTTCCCGATGAAGGATTGGGTAGGCGGCCGATTCTCACTTTGGAGTGCTGTTGGTCTTTCTATTAGTTTAGCTTTAGGTTACAAGCATTTTGAAAGTTTATTAGACGGAGCGCATAAAATGGATACACATTTTAAAACGGCCGACTTTGATCAAAACATTCCTGTAATTTCAGCATTATTAACTGTTTGGTATAACAATTTCTTTCAATCAGAAAGCGAAGCAATTATTCCTTATACACAATATTTAAACCAGTTTGCAACTTACCTTCAACAAGGTATTATGGAAAGTAATGGTAAAAGTGTAGACAGAGATGGTAATAAAGTAAATTACCAAACAGGTACTTTAATTTGGGGAGAACCAGGAACAAATTCTCAACATGCCTTTTTTCAATTAATTCACCAAGGAACAAAACTTATTCCTACAGATTTTATTGGTTTTGTAAATTCATTATATGGTAATAAGGATCATCATGATAAATTGATGTCTAATTACTTTGCGCAAACAGAAGCGCTAATGAATGGTAAAACTGAAGCAGAAGTTTTAGCAGAGTTTGAAGGCAAATCTATGTCTAAAGAAGCAATTTCTACATTGGCACCATTCAAAATATTTGAAGGTAATAAACCAACAACTTCTTTATTAATTCAGAAGCTAACACCAGAGAGTTTAGGGAAATTAATTGCTATGTATGAGCATAAAATATTTGTTCAAGGTATTATTTGGAACATTTATAGCTATGATCAGTTTGGTGTTGAGTTGGGGAAACAACTCGCTAAATCCATACTGAATGAGCTTAATAATACTAATAAAGACGCCGATCATGACTCTTCCACGCAAAATTTACTGGCTTTTTATATGAACAATTGTTAAAAAATTGTGATTATTTTAAATATTAATTGTTAAGATTTATTAATTCTGCATTTATTTTCTACATGAGTAATTAATAAGATTTAATTAATATTAGAATTATTGTATTATGTAATTTTGCATCTGTAAAACAATAAACTGAAAATTTTATAATGAAAAATTTTAATCAATTTTTATTCTTGGCTGTAATTACATTGTGTACTACAGTAACATTTGCTCAAAGCACTATTACAGGGAAAATAATAGATATTGAGACCAATTCGCCACTTCCAGGGGCGAATATTATAGAATATTATACAGACAATGGAGTTAATACAGATTTCACAGGAGAATTCACATTAGTAACAGAGGCTAAGTCGGGTGAAATTGTAATTTCTTACGTTGGGTTTGAAAGTAAAACGTTAAAATTTAATGGTAATACCGATTTTGGAAATGTCGTTTTAAACCTAGATAGTTCTTTGGATGAAGTTGTACTTGTTGGTACGGGGGTAATTGATTTAGCAGGTAGCAGAGAAACACCTGTTGCTGTTTCAACTATTAGTGGTAGAGATATTCGATTAAAATCATCTGGTAACGTAGAATTTGGAGAGTCTATGAAGAATACTCCTTCTGTGTATGTTTCAAACCAAGCAGGTGGATTTGGTGATAGTCAGATTTTCTTAAGAGGTTTTGATCAAACAAACACGGCTTACTTATTAAATGGTCAACCAATTAATGGAATGGAAGATGGAGCAATGTATTGGTCTAATTGGTCAGGTATGTCAGATGTTGCTAATGTAGTGCAGATTCAAAGAGGATTAGGATCTTCAAAATTAGCTATTTCTTCTGTTGGTGGTACAGTAAACATTGTTTCTAAGACAACAGATAAACAAAAAGGTGGATTTGTAAGATTTTTAGGTGGTAATGATAGTTATGTTAAAAGTACTATTGGTTACGATTCTGGTTTAAGTGAAAAAGGATGGGCATTTTCAGTATTATTAGATCACTGGCAAGCACATAGAAAATATTCAATTGGTACTGCAGGTCAAGGACAAAACTATATGTTTTCAGTTGGTTACAAGCCAAACGAAAAAAATACATTTAACTTCTTATTAACTGGTGCACCACAATGGCACGATCAAAATTTTTCTCAAGATCTTGAGTTTTATCAAAATTATGGTGAAAAAGCAAACAGTAATACAGGTTTTTATGAAGGTGAACGTTATACAGAACGTCGTAATTTTTACCACAAGCCAGTTGCTAACTTAAACTGGGATTTAAGTATTAATGAGAAATTAGATTTATCTACTGTTTTATATGCATCATGGGGTCGTGGTGGAGGAACCGGTAATGTGGGTAGTGGTAGAGTTAGAGTTGGTGGAGATGGCTTAAATGCTGAGGAAATTGATTTTGATCAAATAGAATTAAATAACATTGCAACTGCAACAACTATTAACGGAGGTCAGTATGGTACATCTAATGATTCTTATTTAAGACGTTCTTCAATAAACAATCATAATTGGTATGGTTTGTTATCTAATTTAGAGTATGAGGCTAATGAAAATTGGTCAATGAATTTCGGTGTAGATGCTAGAACTTATAATGGTATGCACTTTAGACAATTAGAAAACACTTTAGGTTTAGATGGTTATAATGATAATTCAAACACAAGTCGTTCTAGTGATTATGTAATTACTGAAACTTTTGATGCTGATCCATGGTCTTCATTATTTAACTCTGCAGATAATGATCAAAGATATGATTATAACTATGAAGAGGTAATTCAATATTTAGGAGGTTTTGGTCAAGCAGAATATTCTAATGATAGCTTTTCTGCATTTGTTCAAGGGGCTGTATCAACACAATCTTACCAAAGAGAAGGGTTTTTTACAGGAGCTGGAAACGGTTTAGGTAAATCAGACAAAATAAGTAAAGAAGGGTATAATATTAAAGGAGGTTTAGCTTATAAAATTAATACTAAGCATTCTGTTTTTGCTAATGCAGGTTTTTACTCACGTCAACCTTTCTTAGATAATATTTTTAGTAATGTGAGATATGACAATGCGCTTTCTGAGCCAAATGTAGAGAATGAAGAAATTACTGGTTTTGAAGGAGGTTACCGTTTTAAAAATAGAAACTTGAGAGTAAACATTGATGTTTATAGTACAGAATGGGGTAATAGATTTCTTTCTACAGATGGACCAGTTCAGCCAGGTGCTGATGGTATTATAGATGGTGAGGGTGGTTTAAGTTCTAGTGATGACGAGTTAAGTACTTATAGATTAACGGATGTTGCTCAAAGACATAAAGGAGTAGAGTTGGATATGGAATATCGTCCTCAAACTGGAGCATGGTCATTTAGAGTATTTGGTTCTTTAGGAGACTGGAAATATGATGGTGAAACACCATACACTTTGCAAAATGATGATACCGGAGATTTCATTACTACAGATGCAAATATAGATTTAACCGATGTTAAGATTGGTAATGCGCCACAAACATCTTTTGGTTTTGGTGTTAAAGCTGATATAGTTAATGGACTTTCAGTAGATTTAGATTATAACATTTATAATGGTTTATATGAATTTGTAGACCCTGCAGATGTTGCTGATGCGGCTTTATCTGGTAATGTTTATGATTCCATTAAATTACCATCTTATTCTCTATTGGATGCAGGTTTAACTTATAGGTTTAATATAGATGATAACCCTTTAACTTTCAGAGCTAATATTTATAACTTACTTAATGAATCTTATATTAATCAAAAAGATGCTTTTGGATATTATTTAGGAATTGGAAGAACATTTAACGCAAGTTTACGTTATAATTTCTAAACTAATTATTATAACATATTAAAAAAAGGTAGCCATATGGCTACCTTTTTTTGTGGAAAAGTTTTTAAATATTTAATTGGAAAGTTACTCTGTAGTTATTAAAAGGAAGAGCTATTTTTTAGCTAAAAATTATATAATTAGATGTTTTTTAAATACTGTTTCTTTTAACTGATTATATAGTTTTTTATAATAAAGTAAATTACGAACCAGGAACTTTAATTTTGGGGGAACCAAAAATCAATTCATTACATACTTTTTTCAACTCATACATCAAGGGACTAAACTAATTCCAACAGATTTTATTGAGTATGTAGAATTATTATATGGTAGTAAAGATCATCATGATAATTTGATGTCTAATTACTTTGCGCAAACAGAAGCTTTAATGAATGCTAAAAAAGAAGCTAAGGTTTTAAAAGAATTAAAATGTGGATCTATGTCAAAAGATGCAATTTCTACGTTAACATCATTCAGAATATTCGAAGGAAATAAACCAATATTTTCATTATTGATTAAAAAGTTAACTCTAGAGAGTTTTGGATAATTAATTGAGACGTATGAACATAAAATATGTATTCATGGCATAACTTGGAATATTTATAGCTACGATCAGTTTAGTGTTGAGTTGAGAAACAACTCGCTAAATCCATACTGTGTGAGCTTAATAATACTAATAAAGACGCCAATCAAGACTCTTTTATGCAAAATTTATTGGCTTTCTATATGAATAATTGTCAATAATTGTTAAAAAGTTTTCATAAAATTTATTAAGGTTGTGCAAAATTTGTTAATTCTATAATTTATCTTCACAATGCTTAATTGTTAACATTAAGTTAATATTTTAGCCGTTGTAATGCGTAATTTTGCGCCAATTAAAAACCAATTAACTTAAATTTTATATGAAAAAATTTAATAATTTTTTATTTTTTGCTGTGATTATGTTATTTACCACAGTAACTTTTGCTCAAAGTACTATTAAAGGGGTAATAGTAGATGGAGAGATGAGATCAGCACTTCCTGGTGCTAATATTTTAGAAAAAGGAACTACTAATGGCGTTGATTCAGATTTTGATGGAGTTTTTACATTAACAACAAATTCTACTTCAGGTGAAATTATAATTTCATATGTAGGATTTCAAAGTAAAACAGTAAAATTTAATGGAAGTACAGATTTAGGATCTATTGTTTTAGATCTAGATAGTACTTTAGATGAAGTTGTACTTGTTGGTACGGGGGTAATTGATTTAGCAGGCAGTAGAGAAACACCTGTTGCTGTTTCTACTATTAGTGGTAGAGATATTCGATTAAAATCATCTGGTAACGTAGAATTTGGAGAGTCTATGAAGAATACTCCTTCTGTGTATGTTTCAAACCAAGCAGGTGGATTTGGTGATAGTCAGATTTTCTTAAGAGGTTTTGATCAAACAAACACGGCTTACTTATTAAATGGTCAACCAATTAATGGAATGGAAGATGGAGCAATGTATTGGTCTAACTGGTCAGGTATGTCAGATGTTGCTAATGTAGTGCAGGTTCAAAGAGGATTAGGATCTTCAAAATTAGCTATTTCTTCTGTTGGTGGTACAGTAAACATTGTCTCTAAGACAACAGATAAACAAAAAGGTGGATTTGTAAGATTTTTAGGTGGTAATGATAGTTATGCTAAAAGTACTATTGGTTACGATTCTGGTTTAAGTGAAAAAGGATGGGCATTTTCAGTATTATTAGATCACTGGCAAGCACATAGAAAATATTCAATTGGTACTGCAGGTCAAGGACAAAACTATATGTTTTCAGTTGGTTACAAGCCAAACGAAAAAAACACATTTAACTTCTTATTAACTGGTGCACCACAATGGCACGATCAAAATTTTTCTCAAGATCTTGAGTTTTATCAAGAATATGGTGAAAAAGCAAACAGTAATACAGGTTTTTATGAAGGTGAGCGTTATACAGAACGTCGTAATTTTTACCACAAACCAGTTGCTAACTTAAACTGGGATTTAAGTATTAATGAGAAATTAGATTTATCTACTGTTTTATATGCATCATGGGGTCGTGGTGGAGGAACCGGTAATGTTGGTAATGGTAGAGTTAGAGTTGGTGGAGATGGCTTAAATGCTGAGGAAATTGATTTTGATCAAATAGAATTAAACAACATTGCAACTGCAACAACTATTAATGGTGGTCAATATGGTACATTTGGCGATTCTTATTTAAGACGTTCTTCAATGAACAATCATAATTGGTATGGTTTGTTATCTAATTTACAATATGAGGCTAATGAAAATTGGTCAATGAATTTCGGTGTAGATGCTAGGACTTATAATGGTATTCACTTCAGACAATTAGAGAATACATTCGGTTTAGATGGTTATAACGATAATTTTAGAACAGATCGTCCTAATGACTATGTAATAACAGAAACTTTTGATGCTGATCCATGGTCTTCATTGTTTAACTCTGCTGATAATGATCAAAGATATGATTATAATTATGAAGAAGTAATTCAATATTTAGGAGGTTTTGGTCAAGCAGAATATTCTAATGACAACTTTTCTGCATTTGTTCAAGGGGCTGTATCAACACAATCTTACCAAAGAGAAGGATTTTTTACAGGAGCTGGAAACGGTTTAGGTAAATCAGACAAAATAAGTAAAGAAGGATATAATATTAAAGGAGGTTTAGCTTATAAAATTAATACTAAGCATTCTGTTTTTGCTAATGCAGGTTTTTATTCTCGTCAACCTTTCTTAGATAATATTTTTAGTAATGTGAGATATGACAATGCGCTTTCTGAGCCAGATGTAGATAATGAAGAAATTACTGGTTTTGAAGGAGGTTACCGTTTTAAAAATAAAACCTTGAGAGTAAATATTGATGTTTATAGTACAGAATGGGGTAATAGATTTCTTTCTATAAATGGACCTGTTCAGCCAGGTGCCGATGGTATTATTGATGGTGAAAATGGTCAAATTTCTGCTGATGATGAGTTTAGTACTTATAGATTAACGGATGTAACTCAGAAACATAACGGTATTGAGTTTGATGTAGAATACCGTCCATATGCAGGATCTTGGTCTTTTAGAACATTTGGTTCTATAGGTAACTGGAAGTATGATGGTGAAACACCATATACATTGCAAAATGACGATACGGGTGATTTTATTACAACAGACGGTAATGTAGATTTAACCGATGTTAAGATTGGTAATGCGCCACAAACATCATTTGGTTTTGGTATTAAATTAGATGTTGCTAAAGGATTATCTGTAGATATGGATTACAATATCTACTCTGGTTTATATGAATTTGTAGATCCAGCTGATGTAGCTGATGCGGCTTTGGCATCAGAGATTTATGAGTCTGTAAGATTACCAGCATATACTTTAGCAGATGCAGGTTTAACTTATAGATTTAGTTTAGGTGATAACGCATTAACGTTTAGAGCTAACGTTTATAATGTATTTAATGAATCGTATATTAACCAAAAGGATGCTTTTGGTTACTATTTAGGTATTGGAAGAACGTACAACGCAAGTTTACGTTATAACTTCTAATTTTCTGAAGACATAAATAAAAAAGGCAACCAATAGGTTGCCTTTTTTATTTTATTAAAATTAAGTTTTTAGGTCACTCCAGGTGAAATTGCATTAATTAAAGAAGGTGTATTGATCAATCTGATTTAGTATGGCGCATATATATCAATTTGCACGTATAAAATTAATTTTATTTAAGCTATTAATTATAGCATAGAAATAAAAGAATGTCATGATGTTTTTGCTTAATTAAGCTGTAATTATAAAAATGATCTAGATTCTAACAGCAGTAATAAGTTAATCTTTCCAGCGCACTGTTTCCATGATGCGCTTAATGTCTTTTTCTAAATATTCTGCAGCAGGATATATAGAGTCGTAGTTCGGTTTTGCATAGAAATAAAGAGAGCCACTTAAAAAATGTTTAGTGCTATCTGTCACGTAAAATTGAGATTGTGATGCTGCATCTCCATCTATTTCATATAACATACCGTAAACCTTAGATTCGCTGTTTTCAAAACTATTGTGAGAAATAGCATCAGCTTTTATAGTGTGCTTTTGTGTGAGGTTCTGAGCATCCCTAAGCAAGCTATCTATATTGTTATTTACATCTTTGTAAGTAAGGTAGATTGTTGCTTTTAAACTTGGGTAATTAATATTAATACCTTTTGTGTTCTTTGTTGATTTTACCGATTTAATAGGATCTGCAATTTTATTTTTTTCAAAAGAAAAAGGTAAAGGTATAATCGCGTTTTCATAAACAGCTTTAGGATATTCTAATCTTAAATAGCCTTTTGGCTTTGGTAAAGTATCATTCCCGCAACCCAATAAAAAAAGGCTTAGAACTGGTATAACTATTCGTTTCATGTTGTTTTATTTTAGTTTAATAGAACACAATTTGCTTGCTACTTATTAATTTTTGATCACTTAAGAGTGTCTATCCAATAAAGTAAGTTTTATTTGTTTAATGCGTTTACGTTCTAAAGCTTCAATAGTGAAAATATAATTTTCAAAATTTATTTTACTTCCTATTCTTGGAAATCCACCTGAAATTTCTAAAACAAAACCAGCTAACGTCTCTGCTTCACCTTTTCTTGATTCAAAAAGTTCAGAGTCGTCTTTAATGTCAACTATTTTGTAAACATCTTTTAAAGGTGTTTTACCTTCAAAACTATAATTATTGTTATTTAATTTGGTATAAACTAAATCGTCATCGTCGTATTCATCACTAATATCTCCTACGATCTCTTCAATGATATCTTCAAGTGAAACTAATCCAGATGTTCCTCCGTATTCATCGACAACAACAGCAAGATGTACTTTTTTAGTTTGAAATTCTACCATTAAATCGTCTAATTTTTTATTCTCTGGTACAAAGAATGGCGCTCTTAGAATAGTGGTCCAATCAAAAGTTTTTTTGTTTAAATGCGGTAGTAAATCTTTAACGTAAAGAACACCAATTATTGTATCTATACTTTCTTCATAAACAGGAATTCTAGAATAACCGTTTTCAATGATTTCTTTAATAATAGTCTCGTAAGGTGTATCTATTTTTAAGGCAAATAAATCTATTCTAGGTCGCATTACTTGCTTCGTATCTGTATTTCCAAAAGATACAATACCTTGTAGTAATTTTTGTTCTTCTTTAGTAGTATCATGGCTATCTGTTAATTTTAAGGCTTGAGATAATTGATCTACACTTAGATTAGAACGTTGTTTTCCAAATTTATTGTGAATTTGAATCGTAACATAGCGCATTGGTAAACTTAACGGTGAAAAAATAACATCTAAAACTTGGAGTGGTCTCGCCATAAATGAAGAGAACTTCACTTGGTTTCTATTTGCGTAGATTTTTGGAATTATTTCTCCAAACAATAAGATAAGAAACGTGGCTGTAACAACTTCTAATAGAAATCTAAAGAGTTCATTTGTAATGTTACGAAAAACAGTTTCACCTATATAAGAAAACAGTAGAACTACGGCTATATTTATAAAGTTATTAGCGACTAAAATAGTGGCAAGTAATTTTTTTGGTCGTTCTAAAAGCGAAGCAATAATCTCCATAGCAGGAGATTTGTTATTTAAACCTTCATCTAAGTTAGATTTAGTTAACGAAAATAGAGCCACTTCTGCTCCAGATATTAAGGCAGAACACATTAATAAGATGATGAGTATAAAAATACTTGAAATAAAAGATGTGTCTGTTATGAGTAAATTAGAAAGTAAAACCGTGGGTTCTGGATCCAAGATAAGGTGAGATTTAATGATTAAAATGGTAAATCATCAGCCTCAGGTTCTGCATTACTAGATGTAGATCCTTTTGGTTGAGGGGTTGCATTTGGAGTATTTGTTTTTTTGACCTGCGATGGTTGTTGGTCATTTTTGGGAGTTAAAAACGTAAAGTCATCACATTGAATTTCCGTAGAATAACGTTCCATACCTTTGTCATCAGTCCATTTTCTTGTTTTTATTCTACCTTCAATATAGATTTTATCACCTTTAGATAGGTATTTTTCACAAATTTCTGCAGCTTTATTTCTAACTACTATATTATGCCATTCGGTATTAGTAATACGCTCATTGGTTTGTTTGCTTGTATAGCTTTCGCTTGTCGCAATAGGAAAACGCCCTACACAGTTTTTATCATCAAAATAGTGCATTTTAACTTCGTCTCCTAAGTTTCCGATAAGCATTACTTTATTTAAAGTTCCAGACATAATAATTCATTTTTATTAATCTACAAAGTTACTCAATTGCATAACGACTAGACTAAAAGTAATAAAAAAATGTGATTTCTTTAAGGATCTAAAAATTGAATTGATTTATAAAGTCATTTATAAGAGTCGGAACGGGATATTCAGATAGTGATTTAATGGGTATAGCTTGCTTTGAAAGCGTTTTTGCTTCAATAATCCAAAATTTAGTATGGAGATGTTGATGCGATAGTTTATGAACGATATCGACCTCATTATATAGTGAATACTCAAAATCAATAGTCTCTAAAACTGTGTTTTCGACATCTAAAAGGTGAAATTCCTCAGAAGTTAAACTTTTTTGAGATTCAATTAAAGGAAACTGATAAAGGTTCAGCCAAATCCCTTTATGAGTTCGCTTCTCTATTAAAGTATGTTTATTATGATCTATACAAACTAAAAAATTAAAATACTTGGTAGTAACTTTTGTCTTTTTAAGTTTTAAAGGGAGTTCGCTAATTCGATTATTTTGAAGCGCCACACAACTATCTTTAAAAGGGCAGGTTTCACAATCGGGATTTTTAGGTTTACATTGTAACGCACCAAACTCCATAATGGCTTGATTAAAAATTGCGGGTTGTTTCTTATCTATTAAAGAGGTTGCTAATAATTTAAATTCTTTAATACCAGCGGTAGAGTTAATAGCCGTTTCTATACCAAAGTAGCGAGATAATACACGATATACATTACCATCTACTACTGCGGCAACTTCATTAAAGGCAATTGAAGCAATAGCACTTGCGGTATAATCACCAACCCCTTTTAACTTTAGTAAATCTTTATAATTATTTGGAAATTCGCCTTCAAGTTCATTTACAATATGTTTTGCTGTGGCATGAAGATTTCTGGCTCTAGAATAATAACCTAATCCTTGCCATAATTTTAAAACTGATGTTTCCGAGGCCTTAGCGAGATCAAAAATAGTAGGATAATTAGCAACAAATTCTTCATAATAAGGTAATCCTTGCTTAACTTGTGTTTGTTGTAAAATAATTTCTGATAGCCAAATGTAATAAGGTTCATTGGTTTCTCTCCAGGGTAGTTCTCTCTTTTTAACTGAGTACCAGTTAATTAGTTTAGTTTTAAAATCCATTGTGCTTTTTTAATAAAAAACAAAACTAAATGTTTATTGTGTTAAATTTTAATTAATTACGCTTGATAAATTGAAATTAAATTACTTATATTTGCATCCCTTAGAATTTATAGTAACCCTAAAACTAGTAACAAAATGACAAAAGCTGATTTAGTAGCGAAGATATCTGATAAATTAGGTATAGAAAAAGGTGACGTCCAAGCCACTGTTGAAACCTTTATGGAAGAAGTAAAAACATCTTTAGAAAGTGGAGATAACGTTTACTTAAGAGGTTTTGGAAGTTTCATCATTAAAACAAGAGCTGAAAAAACAGGTCGTAATATTTCAAAGAATACTACAATAAAAATTCCTGCACATAACATTCCAGCATTTAAGCCTGCTAAAGTATTTTTAGAAGGAGTTAAATCTAATGTGGAGGTAAACTAAGAAAGCATTTAAACAAAATATTAATTAAAAAGAATTATTTATTATGCCAAGTGGTAAGAAAAGAAAAAGACACAAGGTAGCGACGCATAAGCGTAAGAAACGTAGACGCGCTAATCGTCATAAAAAGAAATAAATTGTTAAAAGTAGTTTTATAACTACTTTTTTCATTTTTAACGGAACGTTCTTTGATATAAAATTTAGAAAGTATTTAATAGAGTACTTCTAAATTTGTTGGATATTAAATCCTGTGTCAAATAATTTAGTAACATCCATCTAGCTCAATTAAGAGTTAGATTTAAATTGACATTATGAACAACGAATTAATCGTAAGATCGAGTTCAGATATTGTTGATTTTGCTTTATTAAAAGATGGAAAACTTATTGAATTACACAAAGACGAAGAGGATAACAACTTTGCGGTAGGTGATATTTTTATTGCCAAAATCCGTAAAGTTATTCCTGGTCTAAACGCTGCGTTTGTAAACGTAGGGTATGAGAAAGATGGTTTTTTACACTATCATGATCTAGGACCGCAATTGCCTTCGCTTTTAAAATTCATTAAACGTGTAAGCACAGGGAAATTAAAAGATTACACTCTTAAAGATTTTCCGATGGATAAAGATTTAGATAAAAATGGTACAATTGCAAATGCCATAAAATCTAATCAATCCATATTAGTACAAGTAGTAAAAGAACCTATTTCTACAAAAGGACCACGCATTAGTTCAGAATTGTCTATTGCTGGGAGGTACATTGTCTTGGTACCTTTTTCTAATCGTATTTCAATTTCTCAAAAAATTGATTCTCAAGAAGAAAAAGATCGCCTAAAAAGACTTGTTAAAAGTATCACACCTAAAGGATTTGGGGTCATTATTCGTACTGTAGCAGAAGGCAAAAAAGTTGCCGAGCTAGATAGTGATTTACATACCTTGCTGGATCGATGGACAGCAATGTGTAAAAAAATGTACAAATCGCATCACCCGACTAAAGTATTGGGAGAAATGAACAAAGCATCCTCAATTTTGAGAGATATTTTTAATGATTCTTTCTCAGGTATAGTTGTAGATGATGAAGAAATGTATGTACAGGTTAAAGATTACGTGCAACAAATTGCACCAAACAAAGAATCAATAGTGAAGTACTACAAGAATGGTGTTCCAATCTTTGAAAAATTTGGCATAGAACGTCAAATTAAAACATCATTTGGTAGAACTGTATCTATGGCTAAAGGCGCCTACTTGGTAATAGAGCATACTGAAGCACTACATGTTGTAGATGTTAACAGTGGAAACCGCTCTAACAAAGAAAAGAACCAAGAAGACACAGCCTTAGAAGTTAACATGATCTCTGCCCAAGAAATAGCCAGACAATTACGTTTACGTGATATGGGTGGTATTATTGTAATCGATTTTATCGATATGGGTAAAGCAGAGAACAGAAAAAAGCTTTATAATTATCTTAGAGATGAGATGAAAGATGATAAAGCAAAGCATAAAATATTACCGCCGAGTAAGTTTGGTTTAGTGCAAATAACCAGACAGCGCGTTAGGCCAGAACGTAATATTAAAACGAAAGAAGAAAATCCGAATCTTATAGGAGGAGATGAAATCGAAGCACCAATTAAAGTGGTGGAACGCATTAATCAAGACCTTCAGCGAATTTTCAAAAAAGAAAATAAAAAGGTAGTGCTTAATACGCACCCTTTTATTGCAGCCTTTCTAACCAAAGGGTTCCCATCAGTACGTTCAAAGTGGTTTATTGAACACAAAAAATGGGTAAAAGTTTTACCTAGAGATGCTTACACTTATCTTGAATATCATTTTTATGACAAAGATGGTAACAAAATCCAATAATATCTATTAAAAAGCCCAACTGAAATTTTCAGTTGGGCTTTTGTTTTTTATATAATTAAGGACTAATCTCTAGACATAAAAATTCTAAGTATATACCAGAACAACAACATTAAAGAAGCAAATAAACCTAATGCTGCTGGGATATAATCTTCAACACCATATTTCTTAACTAGGTTAGAGGTTTGGTATAATATAGAACCACCTGCAAGTAAACACATTCCTACAGAGAACCATAAACCTAAGTTAAAACCGAAAATCGTTCCTGCTATAATTAAGCCAATAGCAATGAAGAACCCAATGGTTAATCCTGTTTTTAAGAATGAAAAGTCTTTCTTAGTCAATAAAACAACAGCTGTTAGTCCTGTGAACAATGCTAAAGTAACAATAGAGGCTTGATAAAGAATTTCTGTACCAGAAGGTCCCATTAATTGCGTTACTATATACAGCATAGGTACAAAAATTAATGCTTCAAAAAAGATATAAATACCATAAGCTAAGTACTGTGTGTTTTTATCTGAAGTTTTCATAGCCATTCCTTCCGCAAAATTTGTAGCTACCATAAAACCACCAAGTAAGAGTAACCATTTATAGCCTTGTGTCATAGACAGCATAAAACTCACTACGGTTTCACTTTGTAGTAACAGGTATTCGAATAAAATAAATGCTAATACACCTCCTGCTACGTGTCCATAAGTCTTTTTGTAAAATCCAACGCGTTCAACTTCAGAAATATTACTTAGCATTATTTTTTCTGATGATTGGTAAGGTAATTGATTGTCCATAGTTTAATTTAATTTGAGGTTTTCAAGATAAATATTTTCTTTTGTATTTCAAATAAAAAGAGCTTTGATTCCTCAAAGCTCTTTTATTATAATTGTATTTATAAAATTAATCTCTACCACCAAACACTTGTAGTGCCCAATATAATAAAGAAGCTAATGCACCAATAGCAGCAACTAAATAAGTTCTTGCAGCCCATTTAAGTGCGTCTTCAGAACCTTTATATTCGTCTGGTGTTAACATATTCTTATTTTTTAACCATGCTAATGCTCTATTACTTGCATCGTATTCTACAGGTAAAGTAATAAAACTAAATAACGTAGCGAAGCCCATAAATACTAAACCAGCAACAGCAACCCAATAACCTAAGCCAACGCCTGCAGCAGCTCCTAAAATTAAACCACCAATAACAAGCCATTGCGACATACCAGAGGTAACGCTTACAATTGGTACTAACGCAGAACGCATCCCTAAGGCGCTATAAGCTTGTGCGTGTTGTACAGCGTGTCCACATTCGTGAGCAGCAACAGCAGCCGAAGCAGCATTTCTTTTATTATAAACAGAATCACTTAAGTTAACGGTTTTATTTTTTGGGTTATAATGATCTGTTAATTGCCCTGGTGTAGAAATTACTTGAACATCATAAATACCATTATCGGCTAGCATTTTTTCTGCAATTTCTCTTCCTGATAATCCATTTCTCAATTGCACTTTAGAATACTTAGCGAATTTGCGCTTCAATTGATTACTCACTAACCAACTTACTAATGCGATGGCACCAATTAGTATATAATATCCTATCATTCCACTCATAATCTGAAATTTTTAATTCATGTAAATTTAATAAATGAATAGCAAATAGTAAGCCAAATTTGAGTTAAGAAATTTTGTCAGTAAAACGTAATTACTTGTGTTACATAGCGTCAATAGACCAATTAAAAGCTTCTGCTATTTCTTCATACACAATTCTTCCATTAACAATGTTAAGTCCTTTGGCAAGTGTTTTATCATGTTTACAAGCTTTTTCCCAGCCTTCATTGGCTAAACGTAAGACGTAAGGTAATGTAACATTAGTTAATGCTAAAGTAGATGTATAAGGTACGGCACCTGGCATATTTGCAACACAGTAATGTACTACATCATCAATAATAAAAGTAGGATCTTCGTGAGTTGTTGCTTTAGTTGTTTCCATACAACCACCTTGATCGACGGCTACGTCTACTAAAACAGTGCCAGGACGCATGTCTTTAAGCATATCTCTAGTGATTAATTTTGGTGCAACCGCTCCTCTTACTAATACACCACCAATAATTAAATCGTGATCCTTAATACGTTTTCTGATATTATATTCACTTGAAAACTCTGTAACAACATGGCTCGGCATTACATCATTGACATAACGTAATTGTTTCATGTTTATATCCATAACGGTAACCTGAGCTCCTAAACCAGCAGCCATTTTTGCAGCCTGAATACCAACAACACCAGCACCTAAAATTAATACTTTGCCTGGTGGTACACCAGGAACTCCGCCTAATAATACACCACGACCTTTAATTGGTTTTTCTAAATATTTTGCACCTTGCTGAATTGCCATTCTTCCTGCAACCTCAGACATTGGTGTTAATAAAGGCAAAGATCCATCCTTGTCCTCAACCGTTTCATAAGCAATACAAACAGATTGGCTTTTTAACATTGCTTTAGTTAAAGGCTCGCTAGAAGCAAAGTGAAAATAAGTAAACACCACATGGTGTGCTTGTATTAAAGGATATTCTTCTTCAATAGGTTCCTTAACTTTTATAATCATATCGCTAGAAGCGTAAACGTCTATTATAGTATCTAAAATAATACCACCAGCATTTATATAATCTAAATCCGAAAAACCACTACCAAAACCTGCATCTTTTTGGACATATACGGTATGTTTATTTTTGGTTAATTCGAAAACTCCAGAAGGTGTCATACCAACTCTGTTTTCATTGTTTTTGATTTCCTTTGGAACGCCTATTTTCATTTTTTTGTGGATTTTGAGGTTTGTAAACAGTAAGAAAGTACCGCTAAAAAAATTAGCTGTGCAAATGCAAGAAGCAGGATAAAAAAATTTTTATGAAATTGCTATTCTGAAGCTTTTATTTTGAAAAATTTAGAAAATTGAGCTATTTTTTAACGTGATTTAATATTGAATGTAGAGTGACTAAAATAAACGTGTAAATTCGAATTTTGAAGTGTAATATTGTGTTGTCTAAGTTTTTAGGTTTTGAAAATCAGTATTTTAACACATTTTAACGTTTGAATGAATTATTTTTGTAATCTAGGTTGCATATCCATTTTAATGACTTTTCCATCTTTGAAAATTAGAATAAATTCCATCAGTTCTTGATTGCTAAATCTAGGTTCGTGTCCTAAATAATAAATAAAAGCATCTTTATTTTTTGTGTGATATTCATCAGGACCTCCAAGCTTATCTGTAATTTCTTCTTTGGTATTATCTAAAAATAAATCTTTGTAGAAAATATCATCAACCATTTCATATCTAGATAATGGTTGTGTTTTCCATGTTTCACTATCAAAACGTTGATCAAAATACCATATTAAAGATGTGCTAATTATAAAAGCAATAAAAAATATTAAGCCTATTTGATCATTTTGTTTAAGATGGAAATTAAACTGAAATAGCTTTTTAGAAATTTTATCTTTTTGTTTAGGGGCTATCTCAGTTAATGGCATAGTCCTAGTTTTTTATAAAATCTGAATAACTTATAAAATAATCTTCTTCACAAGGCGTCATAGCGTGTGGATATTGTGGAATAAGAATCACACCTTTTACTGTTAAGTTCCACTTCTTATAATCCCAATGAGTTGTATCTGTAAAGGTTTCGCATTCTTGCTGTTGTTCTTCTTCTTTATTGTAATACTTGTTTTTTAAGAGTTGAAAAAAATTAACATTTGGATATAAAGCTTCAATATCTTCAACGACTTCTAGAGATTGAAGGTTAAAGTTGTAATCTGCACTTCCATGAGAAGGGTGTGCGCCACCACAATAAATACTATAATACTGTAAATAACTTATAAATTCATCGTTTACAAGATTGATATCATAAGAAATATCAAACCAAGAATTACAGTTAAGTTTGTCTTTAGAATCTTCTAAATGATTAACATCTAGAATAGGATTAAAAGTATTGCGTTGCGCTTTTGTAAACCCGTTACCTAATCGGAATAATGGTAGTTTAGAATATTTCTCATGAAACCAAACCAATTCCTTTCCGTTATAGTTAGAAATACTATCTTTTATAAAGGTAAGTTTTGGATTCCTAAAATCCTCTAATGGTTTTTCTTGGGTTTCTGTTAAAACAACTTGAAGTGTTTTTTCTTTTAATTTTACAGTTCCGGTAAGCTGTTGTCCTTCTTTTTTAAATTGAAAAAATTCATCAGCATCCTCAATGCTATCTTCATTATAGAAATACCCATCTGTAATTGTTAAGGTATTTCTATTATAAATTCCGCTTAAAGGAATGCTGATTAATTGAGAATCATAAAAATAATAACCATCTAATGTTCCGGAATCGGAATCGTCATCATTTTTATAATTGTTTATCTCTAAATGAATTGGATATCTGTCAATAGTACCAACATAAGATTGCGACCAACCTAAAATTGGAAACAATACCACGCTGATATATTTGAAAAGTTTACCCAACGATATTTACAATTTTACCAGGAACCACAATGACTTTTTTAGGTGTTCTACCATCTAATTGTGCAATTGTTTTTTCGTGAGCCATAACGGTTTTTTCAATATCATCTTTGCTCATGTCCATTGGCAATTCTAAGGTAAAACGCATTTTACCATTAAAAGAGATAGGATATTCTTTACTACTTTCTACTAAATGACTTGCTTCAAATATAGGGAATTGAACCGTTGAGATGGAATCACGATTGCCTAATTGATCCCATAATTCTTCTGAGATGTGTGGCGCATAAGGTGAAATTAAAACCAATAAAGGTTCTAAGATGTCTTTGCTTGTACATTTCTGAGCCGTTAACTCATTTACGGCAATCATAAAGGTAGACACGGAAGTATTAAATGAGAAATTCTCAATGTCTTCTGCTACTTTTTTAATGGTTTTATGTAAGGTCTTTAAGTTGTCTACAGTTGGTTGCGCATTATTAACTTTTAAGCCATTATCACCAATATATAATTTCCATAATTTTTTAAGGAAATTATGCACACCTGTAATACCAGCTGTATTCCAGGGCTTGTATTGCTCTAAAGGTCCTAAGAACATTTCGTAAAGTCTTAGACTGTCTGCTCCGTAATCTTCTACAATTTGGTCTGGGTTAACCACGTTGTATTTGGATTTAGACATTTTTTCAACATCTCTTCCTACTTTGTAGACTCCATCTTCAAGTATAAATTCAGCATCTTTAAAATCTTCCCCAAATTCACCATCAGTTTTTAAGCCTTCAATATCTAATTCATCTGATGAATTTACATATTGGACTTTTACATGAGTTTTAAATATTGAAAATGGCTGTAAAGGATTAAAATTAATAGAATAATTTTTATCAAAACTATTAAGTGCTAAACCTAATTCATTCTTTAAATTTTCAACATCTTCTTCAATCATCTTTTTCTGATGAGTAACGTAGTTTTCATCAACTTCTGATCCCATATCAGAATATATTCTCTTTTTGAAAAATTTCTTTAAGCCTTTAGAATAAAATCTATTTTTAATAAACCTATACTTTTCGAGTATTGGTTCAACTTTTTCTTTTTCTTCTTTAGAAAGAACAACACCCTTCGAATCATTTGGCTGTATATTAACATTAAATCCGATTCTATAAACAAAAGCACTAGTCCCCAAAATCATCCCTTGGTTAATCAACTTTTTAAAAGGTTCTTCAACAGTTACAAAACCTCTATCTTTTAGTAATTTCACCCAAAAACGCGAATAAAGTAGGTGACCTGTAGCATGTTCACTACCACCAATATATAAATCTACATTTTCCCAATACTTAAGTGCGTCTTCAGTTGCAAAAGCATCGCCTCTATTAATTGTGTCTTCCATATAACGGAAGAAATACCAAGAACTGCCTGCCCAACCTGGCATGGTATTAAGCTCTAAAGGATGAATGGTTATATTGTTAATTTTATCATTAGAAACTACAGTATTGGTTTTCGTATCCCAAGCCCAAACATCTGCACGTCCTAAAGGTGGTTCGCCTTCTTCGGTTGGTAAATACTTTTCAACTTCAGGTAACACAATTGGTAAATGTGCTTTATCTATCATTTGAGGCATCCCATTAACATAATACACTGGGAAAGGTTCACCCCAATAACGTTGACGAGAAAAAACAGCATCACGTAAGCGGTAATTTGTTTTTCCTTCTCCTTGTCCTAATTGCTCTAATTGGTAAATGGCCAGTTTAGAGGCTTTTTTGTAGTTCATGCCGTTAAGGAAATCACTATTTGTAATTTTTACATTGTCTTTAGAGGCATAAGCTTCTTCAGAAATATCTGCACCTTCAAATATATTTGGAATGGC
The DNA here is from genome assembly GCF_013403925.1 of Winogradskyella wichelsiae. Classification (GTDB taxonomy): domain Bacteria; phylum Bacteroidota; class Bacteroidia; order Flavobacteriales; family Flavobacteriaceae; genus Winogradskyella; species Winogradskyella wichelsiae. The sequence continues at coordinate 397,769 of NZ_JABFDJ010000002.1, read as the reverse complement.
AATATCAAAATGCTTTGCAAAATCGTAATCACGTTGGTCACCACAAGGAACCGCCATAACGGCACCTGTTCCGTAGCTTGCTAACACGTAATCGCCAATCCAGATGGGGATCGGTTCTTTAGAAAACGGATGTTCTGCATAGGCGCCAGTAAATACACCAGAAATGGTTTTTACATCGGCCATACGATCGCGTTCGCTACGTTTTGCTGTTTTTTCAATATAAGCTTCAACCGCTTCTTTTTGTTCTGTTGTTGTAATTTTAGAAACTAATTCGTGCTCTGGTGCTAAGGTCATAAAAGACACACCAAAAATAGTATCTGGTCTTGTAGTGAAGACATCAATAATATCATCATAACCATTTACGTTGAATGATACTGATGCTCCAACGGATTTACCAATCCAATTACGTTGACTTTCTTTTAAAGAATCTGTCCAATCAATTGTATCTAAACCTTGTAGTAAACGTTCTGCATAAGCAGAAATTCGCATACTCCATTGTGTCATTTTTTTACGAACAACAGGATGTCCACCACGTTCGGAAACGCCATTTACTATTTCGTCATTTGCTAAAACAGTTCCTAATGCAGGACACCAGTTTACTTCCGTTTCGGCTAAATATGTTAATCTGTATTTTAAAAGGATGCTTTGTTGTTCTTCTGAGGTGTAATTATTCCATTCTTCAGCTGTAAAAGGCTCAATATTATCATCACAAGCTGCATTTACGGTGGCATTTCCTTCTACTTCAAATTTTGAAATTAAGGTGCCAATCGCTTCAGATTTATTGGTTTCATTATTATACCAAGACTCAAATAATTGAATAAAAATCCACTGTGTCCATTTGTAATATTCAGGATTAGAAGTACGTACTTCACGACTCCAATCGAAAGAAAAACCAATTTGGTCTAACTGTCTTCTGTAGGTCTTAATGTTCGTTTCTGTAGTAACCGCCGGGTGTTGACCTGTTTGAATAGCATACTGTTCTGCAGGTAAACCAAAACTATCGTAACCTTGGGGGTGTAGTACATTAAAACCTTTATGACGTTTGTAACGCGCATAGATATCACTAGCAATATAACCTAGTGGGTGGCCAACATGTAAACCTGCTCCTGAAGGATAAGGGAACATATCTAAAACGTAATATTTTGGTTTATCACTGTTGTTTGAGGCTTTAAACGTTTCGTTTTTTGCCCAGTAGTCTTGCCACTTTTTTTCTATGCTGTTAAAATCGTATGTCATTGTCTTGTTTTCCTTGTAATGAAGCTACAAATTTAACAGTATTACAACACAATAAAAAACTAAACGTTGTATTGTTTTACACTATAAAATACTTAAAATAACTATGATAAAAAGCCCTTTTTTCCTTTCTGCTTTAAAATAAAATAAAACCGTAGCTAAAACTATGCTTTAATTTTCTTTTGCACACAAAGAAGAAAATCATCTTTTTCTCTTATAGCAATTTCAAATATTAAATAGTGTGTAAGCAAATTCTTTATTATTTTTACATCTTAAATTCAAATTCATTTATGGCATCATCTTTTGATAAATATCAAAAACGTAAATTGATATCGTCTTACGTTTCTGTGGTGATAAGTATTGCTTTGGTACTGTTTCTTTTAGGCTGTTTAGGGCTTTTGGTTATCAATTCTAAAAAAGTCGCGGATCACTTTAAAGAGCAAGTGGTAATGACTATTTATTTGAATGATACTGCTAAAGAGGTGGAAGTCAATCAGCTAAAAAAGAGTTTAGCGATGGCAGATTATACAAAAGATGCACTTTATGTTTCTAAAGAAGAAGCTGCAGAATTTATGAAGGCCGAAACTGGTGAGGATTTTATGGATTTTGTGGGTTATAATCCTTTAAAGAATTCGATTGATGTTCATTTAAAAGCAGATTTTGTAACTACAGAACAGTTAGCAGAAATTACAGAAGGGCTTTCTAATAAAGAATTTATCGAAGAAACTAGATACGATAATGATTTGGTAGAATTAATGAATGATAACGTTAAGAAAATTACTTTTTGGGTTTTGATTATTAGCGGATTATTTACCTTAATAGCTGTTTTATTAATTAATAGTTCTATCCGTTTAGCCGTTTATTCTAAACGATTTATCATTAAAACCATGCAAATGGTTGGTGCAACAAAACGTTTTATCCGTAGACCATTTGTTTGGAAAAGTGTACAGCTGGGTATTATTGGTGCATTAGTTGCTTTAGCAGGTATGGCCGTTGTGTTATATTATTTAGATCTTACATTTCCAGAATTAGAATTACTGAAAAATACGATATCTATCGCAGCGCTTTTTCTAGGTATTTTCCTTTTAGGTATTGTAATTACTTGGATTAGTACGTTTATAGCAACACAACGTTTCTTAAACTTAAAGACCGATCAGTTGTATTATTAGATGTTAGGAAAATATTAATGTCAACCTCTATTTATAAATAAAACTGTTACTTTGCATAATACTAAAGTAGAACTGAAAGACCATGGGAGAACAAAAACGTAAGGACGATTCTAAATCTGAATTCATTTTCGGGAAGAAAAATTATAAATTCTTATTTATAGGCTTGGCATGTATTGTTATTGGCTTTGTTCTTATGTCTGGTGGCGGTAGCGATGATCCAAATGTTTTTGATGAATCTATTTACAGTTGGAGACGTATTCGTTTAGCACCAACTTTAGTGTTAATTGGGTTTGGTATACAGGTGTATGCTATTCTTTTAAACCCGAATAAAAAATCGGAGAAATAATCCATATTTTATCTACTTCTAAAGCGTAAACTGCGCTTATTTGATATTTTTGCTTCATGGAAATTATAGACGCTGTTGTTTTAGGAATCATTCAAGGTCTTACTGAGTTTTTACCAGTATCATCGAGTGGTCACTTAGAAATCGGAAAAGCTATACTTGGTGATCATTCTGTGCCAAAAGAAAGCTTATTATTTACGGTTGTACTTCATTTTGCTACGGCATTAAGTACAATGGTGATTTTTAGAAAAGATATTTTTGATATTGTAAAAGGTATTTTGAAATTTGAATGGAATGAAGATCTTCAGTTTATTTCTAAAATTGCTTTATCCATGTTACCAGCAGTTATTGTTGGTCTCTTTTTTGAAGAAGAATTAGAACAACTTTTTAATGGAAATATTCTACTTGTAGGTTGTATGCTTATCGTAACAGCCGTTTTACTTTTCTTGGCAGATAAAGCAAAGGATACCCAAAAGAAAGTCTCGTTTTCTAACGCTTTTATCATTGGTATATCTCAAGCCATTGCAATGCTGCCAGGTATTTCTCGTTCTGGAGCTACAATTTCTACCTCAGTTTTATTAGGAAACGATAAAACAAAAGCAGCACGTTTTTCATTTTTAATGGTTGTGCCTTTAATTTTTGGTAAAATTGCTAAAGATCTTTTAGGAGGAGAATTAACTTTTGATAGTTCTAATTTTACGGCTTTAAGCGTCGGTTTTATTGCTGCATTTGTAGCAGGTTTATTTGCTTGTACTTGGATGATAGCACTGGTAAAAAAGAGTAAATTAAGTTATTTTGCTATCTATTGTGTCATTGCTGGTACTGCAGCTATAATCTGGTCATTAAGCTAATGCAAACGGAAGAAGATTTTAAAAACGGACAAGTTTTATTAATAGACAAACCATTAACTTGGACATCGTTTCAAGCGGTTAATAAGTTGCGTTGGTCTATAAGGCAAGCCTTTAGTATTAAGAAAATTAAAGTGGGTCATGCGGGGACTTTAGATCCTTTAGCAACAGGTTTACTTGTGATCTGTACAGGTAAAATGACTAAGCAAATCAATATTTTTCAAGGTCAGGAAAAGGAATATACAGGAACTTTTGTTATAGGAGGAACAACACCTTCTTTTGATTTAGAAACAGAAGTGAATGAAACATTCCCCACAGATCATATTACAGAGGAATTAATTCAAAATGCAATTCCACAATTTATAGGTAAGATAGAACAATATCCACCGGTGTTTTCTGCCATTAAGAAAGATGGAAAACGTTTATATGAATTTGCAAGAGCAGGTGAGGAGGTTGAAATAAAACCAAGACAAGTTGAAATTACTGAATTTGAGATTACAGAAATCAATGGTTTAGAGTTGAAATTTAGAGTCGTTTGCAGTAAAGGAACTTACATTAGATCTTTAGCAAATGATTTTGGAAAAGCTTTAAATTCTGGTGGACATTTATCAGAATTACGCCGTACTCGTATTGGTGATTTTAAAGTTGAAGACGCACTTACTCCTGAAGATTTTATTGCAAGTTTACCTTCTAAAGACTGATTTAACACGGGTTTAAGAGGTTGTCTTAGACTATTTCTTCATTCTTTTCGTATATATTAGTAGCCTAAAACTTTTTGTACTGAATTTCATAGAACAACATAAAGCAGCATTAATTACATTTCTCTTAGCGGGAATTGTAGTTCTTGGCCTGTTTAGTTTTCAGATTAAACGTCATCAAGATTTAATAACAGAAAGTTATTATCTCATGGATCCCGAGCCTGAAATAAGAAAAGAAGAACCTCAGATAAAAGAAGATTTAAATTCAGAATCTACAAATAAAGCCTTCAACGAAGACGAAGAGTATAAAGAGATGATGCGTAATTTTAAAACGGTTAGCGCAAATGACTTTGAACGGACTACTAAGGCTATGGAAGCGGCTAAAGCAAGCAAAGAAGCACAAACTGAAACAAGTTTTTCTAAGTCTTATGATAGCGGTGAAGACTATTCGTTAAATTCGGAAGAAACAGAATCTTACAAAAAACTACAAGAAGAATTAAAACAACGCCTAGACAATAAAAGACAAGCAGACGAACATGCCAAAACTAGAGGGACTCTAACCTATTCTTTAAAAGGAAGGACTTTGGCTTATTACAAAATTCCGCGCTATCTATGTGAAGTCGCCGGGAAAATTGTGGTTAACATTAAAGTAAATACAGAAGGAAATGTCTATGATGCCTATGTTAATGGCTCGTCTAACTCTAATAACAAGTGCCTAATTGACCATGCGATTGCGTATGCAGAATCTGTTAAATTTAATGCTTCAGATGTGCAAGATCAATTAGGAACAATTACATTTTTATTTAAGGGAAAATAGCTTATGTAATTATCTTATTAAATCAATTAAATCTTCAACTGTAGACTGTCCTTTGTCTTTATTATACCAGCGCTGTAAATCTTCTTTAAATTCTGGAGTTAATTTGCCATGCTTAGCTTTATAATCTAAGACAAGATTTGTTGCAACCATTGGTCTAGGTCCAAATGTTTTTAATACCTGATGAGTTTCAGAATCTAACATAACAAGCTTTGGAATAGATTTGCCGCCATTAGTTAGAAACTGATCCATAAGTGCCTCATTTTCGTCTCTAAGCACAACTTTATAATCAATAGCATCGTTTAATTCTGCAACTTTATTAATAATTGGCATTATATGAGCTGCATCACCACACCAGCTTTCTGAAATAACTAACCAAGTCACTTTTTTATCAGAATTTTGAATCTTGATTTTATCACCTTCAGATACTTTCGCCGTTTTATCCCAACGTCTCATACGTCTGTCGTTAAGTTGCGTATATTCTGCTAAAGCTTCAGTTTTTTCAATTCCAGTATTCGAATTTTCTTCAACTAAAGCCGTTACTAATGTGCGGTATTCAGTATAAGTCATACTCTTTTTTAGACTTTCTGAAATGATATCGGTTAAATTAAGTGTATCTGTTTCCATATAACAAAAATAAGATTCTGTTGCTGTATTTTGTGCAACAGTTGTTACATTAGTAGCACTAAATTTAATTCCTTACAAGATGAGTAAAAACAGATGTGGTTGGTGTGTTGGTGATCCTTTATATGAAGCGTATCATGATGAAGAATGGGGAGTTCCTGTTTTTGATGATGACAAGTTGTTTGAGTTTTTAATTTTAGAAACATTTCAAGCCGGTTTAAGCTGGATTACAATCTTAAGAAAACGTGAAAACTTTAGAAAGGCATTAGATAATTTTGATTATAAGAAAATAGCAAATTACCAAGTTTCTAAAGAAGAAGAGTTGCTGCAAAATGCAGGAATTATTAGAAATAAGCTGAAGATAAAAGCGACGATTAGCAATGCACAGGCTTTTATGAAAATTCAAAAAGAGTTTGGTTCATTTTCTAAATACATTTGGAATTTTGTGGATGGAGAACCAATAAAAAATAGTTTTGAAAGTTTTAAAGATTCACCAAATAATACAGAATTAAGTGATTCTATTAGCAAAGATTTAAAGAAGCGTGGTTTTAAATTCGTGGGTTCTACTGTGATATATGCACAAATGCAAGCTACAGGTATGGTTAATGATCATGAAATGTCTTGTTTTAGATATCATGAAGTTTAAGGTGTTTTATAAATTCTGCTCTTGGCATATCTTTAGCTCCTAAGCTTTCAAGATGATTGGTGTATATCTGACAGTCAATTAATTTATAATTTGAATTTTGAATAAAAGTGATAAATCCTATTTTACTGGCATTACTAACTTTTGCAAACATACTTTCACCACAGAATACGGTATTGTTAATGGCAATGCCATAAAGGCCACCAACTAAAATGTCATCTTGCCAAACTTCAACAGATTTAGCGTAGCCTAATTGATGCAGTTTAACGTAAGCTTTAATCATGTCTTCGGTTATCCATGTTCCGTCTTGTCCAATGCGTTTAGTAGCAGCACAATTTTCTAAAACTTGCCTGAAAGCTTTGTTTTCGGTAACCTGAAATAATTCTTTTTTTAGAATTTGTTTCATGCTTTTAGAGACTTTGAGATCTTCAGAAAGCAAAACAAATCGAGGATCTGGAGACCACCAAAGTATAGGTTCTTCATCTTGGTACCACGGAAATATTCCATTAGAATAAGCGTGTATAAGGCGTTCTGGAGATAGATCACCGCCAACAGCTAGAAGGCCGTCTGAAGTTGCTTCAGAAAGATCTGGAAATTCAATTTTATGATTTAAAAAGTGCATAAATTAGAACAACTATATGGGTTTGCTTATCTTAAAATTAAGACTTTAGTTTTGATGCTCAAAAGAATTTTATTGATATTTGAGTGAGCTTGAGATACTCTTTTTTTTTGTTCATTATTGCTTTTATGTAAAGGTCAAATCTTAACCCAAATTACGAAGTTTAGACTAAGCATAAGATTTTTTTATTCTATACTAATTAATAAAATGCAAAAGACCTGTTTTAATTAAAAAACAAGTCTTTTGTATCTATAATGATCGTTTTATTTAGAAAGGTAAATCGTCGTTATCACCTTCATTTAAATCTTTAACGGGCTCAAAAGCTTCTGTTGGAGGTACAGGAGGCATATCTCCACTTGCAGCTTCTGCTTGTGCAGCTTCAATTCTCCAACCCTGAATAGAGTTGAAATATTTAGTTTCACCTTGTGGATTAACCCATTCTCTACCTCTTAAGTTTATACTAATTTTTACCTGCTGACCAGCTTTATAACTGTTTAATAAGTCTGTTTTATCTTGAACAAATTCCACCATAATATGCTGTGGGTATTGTTCTTCTGTAGTGACAACTATTTCTCTTTTTCTAAACCCATTGCTACCAAAGGTTTGAGTCTCTCCTACCATCTTAATTCGTCCTTGTACTTCCATCTTTTCTTAATCTATAAATTATATAATACTTAAATATTTTGAGGCTACGAAAGTAATAACTTCCAAGCACTTTTTACGTCTCCATAGCTCAAATAATTTTGCGCTAATTTGTGTTTTTCTCTGTGAGACGCTGATTTTATGTCTGGATAGCGCTCACTGATGTCGTTAATAAACTTATTAACATCTGCTGTATTTGGTAAGGTATCTACATTACCCAGCATACCTAAATCATTTCCTGTTAAAATCATACTGTTTTTAACGTTTTCAGGTAGCGCATCTACGCCAATACCCATTAAAGCTAATGGTTTTGGGATTTCAAAAAATCCATTTTTAGCTCTACTATAATAACTTCCTCCAGCTCTTGCAACTAAATCTAGAGCTTCTTGGTTAATGGTCTGATTTTCGTTTAAGACTTCTTCAGAAATATGAAGTTTTACCACTTCACAGATCACTAAATTTCCAGCTCCACCTTCTGTTCCTAGTTCAATAATCTGATTGACTTTACACTCTAATTGCACAGGCGATTCTGCCACTCTAAAAGGTTTTACTTTATCTGAAGGTTGCATTGATAATCCTGCTTTTTCAAATTCATTTACACCTTCAGGATATTCCGTACTAGATAAAGATGCTTGATGAACCATATCGTAGTTCACAACATTTATAACAACTTCTTTAGTAGCTTTTACATTATGCAAAGTGTGTTTTGTAGTATTGTCTCTTACACGTCTTGCTGGCGAAAAAATAAGAATGGGTGGGTTGGCACTAAACACATTAAAGAAACTAAATGGTGATAAATTGGGTTGGCCGTTGGCATCAATAGTACTCGCAAGCGCAATAGGTCTCGGTGAAACCGCACTTAGCAAGTAGCTGTGTAAAACGCTGGTATTAAGATCTTCTGGATTGAATGATGCCATATGGTTTGTTGGTTTTTAACAAATATAAAAATTATAGATTGGGAATAAAACTATTTTACGGTAGTATTAGAACAATAATTTCAACATATTTACATTAGTATATTTAAAACTGAAATTAAACTAACTAATGACATTTAGCTTCAACCGAAATATAATCCGGTGGATTATTATTGTATCTTCTTTCATCATTATCTCTCTTATTCTTTGGAATACGTATACGTTTTTTCAAAATTTTAAAGTTGAAGAACGTTCTAAAATGAATACGTGGTCTGTGGCTGTTAGAGATATAGGAACACCTAGGTTAAATGATGAAGTCAACATCGTTACAGATCATGTTATTACAGAGACTATAATTAATACACCGGTACTGGTAATTAACGAAAATGGGGAGTTAAGCACCTCTAGAAATATTGACGAGTCTATGCTGAGAGATTCTCTTGATGTTAAGAGATTAGTAGATCAGTTTAAAAACGAAAACACACCGATAGAAGTTAACATGGATTCTAACTCTAAACAACTTATTTACTATGGGAATTCACCGTTACTAAACAAGTTGAAATTTTATCCTTTGGCTTTATTGCTTATTATTTTCCTTTTTGCCGCTGTGGTGTATTTCTTTTATCGGAGTTCTAAAATCGCTGAACAAAATAAACTTTGGACAGGAATGGCAAAGGAAACAGCACACCAAATAGGAACACCTTTATCTTCACTTGTAGGTTGGGCCGAAATTTTAAAGATGGAAAATGTTAATCCAGAATATATATTAGAAATAGAGAAAGATATTGATAGGCTTCAAACCATAACAGAACGTTTTAGTAAAATTGGTTCTGTTCCTACACTTAAAAATATGGATATCGTTGAAGTTACCAAATCATCTTACGAGTATTTAAAATCGAGAACTTCTAAGTTAATTAATTTTGAAATAAAAATTCCTGATCAAAAAATTAATGTTAACCTAAATGAGCAGCTTTTTAGCTGGACGATTGAAAATTTAGTGAAAAATGCTATCGATGCCATGAAAGGTAAAGGTGATTTAAAAGTAGAATTAGCGCAGCTAGAACAATACGTTTACATTAATATTTCTGATACAGGAAAAGGAATTCCGAAATCGTCTTTCACTAAAATTTTTGAACCAGGATATACCACTAAAAAACGCGGTTGGGGACTTGGGCTATCGCTGTCTAAGCGTATTGTAGAAGATTATCATAACGGTAGAATAAAGGTGTTGACTTCTGAAATAGATAAAGGAACCACTTTGCAGATTAAATTAAAACAATCTTAAGTTTGAATGCTATTTATTTTTTTGAAAAAAATTAAGGTTATAAAAACAGAAAAATACGGACAAGAAAGTAAATTAACTTAGAGTTTGAAGTCCTTGAGATTCTGTAATAAAGACGTTGCTTTACTAAGATTTTGATTGATATAAATTGAAAGGAATACTTACAAAATGCTTGTTATGCTTGAAGAGTGTGAAAATTATAAAACTAGAATTATTGAAAATTTAGTTTAAATTTGACCATGAATTCGTCAAAATTTTTCACGTTAAAAGAAGCCCGAATAGGTAATAACTGTCCGGAATGTTACTCTAATGATAGCCTTGAGCTCACATTAAAGCAGAAGCTAATTGAAACTAAATTTTATAAAGCAATTACTGAAGAAACAGCGAGTGAATTACTCTGTCATAACTGTGAATTACAAATTTTCCCTGTTAGTTGGACAGATGATATAGAGCGTGTGGTAGATTATCACTTAAGAGGTCTAAAAACGAAAACGAAGTCTACAAAATTAAAACCTATAGCTTGGGGTTTAGTTGCTATTTGTGTTGTTGCTTTATCTGCAATTGTTTTATTTGCAACAGGTATTATTTCAATATAATTTATAAGTAAGAAGAAATTTTATCAGCAATAGTTTCAAAATCTTCAGAGCTTAATTTTTGTTTGTTTGTAAAACGAGCATCTTCCATAGTATGTAGCGGAATTAAATGAACGTGTGCATGCGGCACTTCTAAGCCTATAACCGTCATTCCTATACGCTGACAAGGAATCGCTTTTTCTATGGCTTTAGCAATACGATGGGAGAATTTCATTAAGCCTAAATAAGTAGCTTCATCTAAATCAAAAATCTTATCAACTTCTTTTTTAGGAATACAAAGTGTATGCCCTTTAGAGTTTGGATTAATATCTAAAAAAGCATAGAAATCTTCAGTTTCTGCTATTTTGTAAGAAGGGATTTCACCTGCTATTATTTTTGTGAATAGTGTTGCCATATGTAGAGCTTATTATGTTTATAAATATAAAAAGATTCCTGTTAAGAGGAATCTTTTTTGTAATATAACTTTAGTAAGTTGTTGAAATTTTGAAGTTTGTTATCTAGAAATTTCTAAAATATCAAATTTCATAACACCACTTGGTACTTGTATTTCAGCAACATCTCCCACAGATTTTCCTAATAAACCTTTACCAATTGGTGAGTTTATAGAAATTTTGCCTGTAGTAATATCAGCTTCACTTTCGGCGACCAAAGTATATGTCATTTCCATGCCATTAGTTTGGTTTTTAATTTTAACTTTTGATAATGCTAAAACCTTAGTTAAATCTAATTGCGATTCATCAATGACTCTTGCACCAGATAAAGCTTCTTCCATTTTAGAAATTTTCATTTCTAACATGCCTTGTGCTTCTTTTGCAGCATCGTATTCTGCATTTTCACTCAAATCACCTTTGTCTCTAGCTTCTGCAATAGCTTGTGAGGCTTTTGGACGCTCCACATCTTTAAGCTGGTTTAACTCATCTCTTAATTTTTTTAAACCCTCAGCTGTGTAATAAGATACTTTACTCATAATTCAATCGTTTTAAACATAACGAGTTCTAAAAAGGTAGATTCTTTATTGTTTTTGAGCCTGTCTGAAAAAACAGACAGGCTCAAAAAAGATAGTAGATATAATATACTTCTTAGAAGTTTGTTATTAATAATTATAATGTTAGCATAAAAAAAACCTCGCGCTGACGAGATTACTATGCAAATATATAAAATATTTACGGTATTGTTGAATTAATAGTAAATTGCCCATTAGAATTTGAATGAAAAATTTATAATAAATATAGATATTTCGAAGTCTCAATTGAGATATGAGCATTCTCGTGGCTTTTAAAAATAGTGTTTTATTAAGTCATTAAATTTCAAACCCTTAAAAAGAAGAATTAAAGCTGTGAAGAAATTATTTTTATTACTAGTAAGTGTGGTTGTTTTTGGTTGTAGCAAAAATGATACGGAATACAATTGTAACTATTTGTTAGATGTTGGCGTTAATTTAACGGTAAATCTTAATCTTCCTCAATACAATCAGTTGCTCTTTCCTGTAAATACGGTTAGAGTTTCAAATTATGGTAATGACGGAATTATTCTTGTTAGAGCAAATTCAAGTACGCTTTTAGCTTGGGATGGAGCAGATCCTAATCATACTTCCTCAGCTTGTTCTACTTTAGAAATAAATGGTATAAATGCGACTTGTGGTTGCGGTGATGGTAATGAGTTTAATTTAATAACGGGTACTGCTATCAATGATGATGCTCAACTCTGCACGTTAAAACCGTACAGAGTTGAAACCATCAGTACTAATGTATATTTAATTAGTAATTAAAAATTCATTGTAACACCCACTAAAAAGTTTGTGGTTGCTTGTGGGTAAAAACCTGCTCCTTCTATGGTTGTGATACTTCCTGGGTTAGACCAGTCGTCATCATAAGTATAGTAATATCCGTTAGAGACGTATTTTACATTAAAGATATTGTTAACTAAGCCTGAAAAAACAATAGAGTCAAAAATAGATTCTGTTTTTAAAGTATAGTTAATATTGAAATCATTGGTAAAGAAACTATCTAATTTAGAACGATCTGCTTCAGTATTTCCCATATATTGTTCGCCAACAAACTTACTTAACCAAGACATTTGAAGGTTTTTAATAGGTTGAAAAACAATAGCATTTGCGGCAACTAAACTAGGTGAGAATGAAATATCTGTTTCACCTAAATTTTGTGCTACTCCATCAAAAGAAATAACAGTTTCATTATTTTTATTAGTGCTTAATGTTGCGTTAGGCTGTAATGTTAACTTTGAAGTTACTGGGATTATAGCTTCTAATTCTAAACCTAAGCGGTAACTTTTACCACTATTAGTTCTAATAGGGTTTCCTACATCATCTAATTGGCCAGATAAAACCAGTTGTTGGTTATACTGCATGTAATATACATTAGCATTAAATGTGAAGTTGTTTTTGTTATGTCTCCAGCCTAATTCAAAATCATTAAGTTGTTCTGGTTTTATATCGCTATTGTTTTCAAAATCCGTTCTGTTTGCTTCTCTGTTTGCTCTAGCATATGAAAAATATAGACTGTTATCTGTATTTACATCGTAAGTAATACCAGCTTTTGGATTGAAAAAAGAAAAGGTTTTATCGATTTCAAAATCTACAAGGTCAGATGTGTTTCCGTAGGTTTTATAAGATACATTTCTCGTTTGCAAATCACCGTATAAACTTATTTTTTCATTTAAACGGTAATTCGCTTTTGCAAAAAAGGATAAGTCATTTTTTAAACTATTACCATCATAATAACGGTCTCTGATTTCAGATTGACTTGCAAATTCAGCCCAAATAATTTCACCAAAATGATCACCATCATAATGACTAAATGAACCTCCAAAAATTAAATTTAGATTATCATCTTTATAATTCGCATTTACATTAGCTACATAATAATCATTATCTAACCAACGTCTGCGGATTAAATCTGTTGTGTTTACGGTTTCTGATCCAAAATCTAGAGGTTGTAAACCATAAGTTTCAAAATCTTCGTTTTCTTTATATTGCTCAAAATAACCGCGTCCATAAGTGTAATTTAAGCCTACTGTAGTTGACCATTGGCTGTTGTAACGTTGGTTCCAATGCAATTGGTAATGATCTTGATTGTAATAATCTACTTCATTATCATAAAATTGAGGATTGCCATTAGCATCGTTATATTCTCCGGCTGAGTTATAAGTTCTATCATTTTCTAGCTTATCTAAATCTTCTAAACCATTCCAAGATTGATATGTCACTTCTTTTCCTCCAAAAGCAATGGCTTTAATTAAGGTGTTGTCATCTACATAAGAGCCTTGCAAAAAGTAAGATTTTAAATCCGATGATGCACGATCTATATAACCGTCAGAAGCGATATTAGATAAACGACCAGCAATTTCAAAATGATCATTCATAAGTCCTGTACTAAATTTTACGGTATGTTTTCTGGTGTTATAACTTCCGTAAGAATTTGAGATTTCACCAGAAGCTTCCTTAGATATTGCGTCTGTAAGTATATTAATACTTGCACCAAAAGCACCAGAACCATTGGTAGACGTTCCGACTCCTCGTTGCAATTGTAAACTTTCGGTAGAAGAAGCAAAATCGCTTAAATTCACCCAAAATGTCCCTAAAGATTCCGCATCATTATAAGGGATTCCGTTGATAGTAACGTTGGTAGATTGTGAGCTAACACCTCTTACTCTTATACTCGTATAGCCTACACCTGCACCAGCATCCGTAGTGGTAACAACTGAAGGTAGAAAGTTAAGTAACATAGGAATGTCTTGGCCTAAATTTCGTTTAGCTAATGCTTCTTTGTTAATGTTAGAGTGTGTAATTGGTGATTTAGCATCTACTCTAACAGCCTTTACTAGAACTTCATCTAGTTTTTCGACTTTAGTAGAGTCTTGTGGTTTTTCTTGTCCATAAATAGAACAAATACTTAATAAAAAAATGGAAATTGATAATCTCTGTCTATTTATTTTTGAGAGATTGTTGAATAAAAATTTCATACGACTATAGTATTATAATCGAATAAAAAGAGGTCATTATTCTTGGTTAATAATTAGTTATATTGAGCTTTAGATTCCTGCAATATGGAAAATGTTATTTTATTTTGAAATTAAGCACATAAAACAAATGTCGCTTAAAAATCAGAAGTAAAATAGACATTGATAACCGTATAGCATTTGCCAAAAATAGCGATATGATATTTTCTTTATGCTCGTTTCCTAAACAGCATTACCTGTTCTAGGTTCAATGGGTATGATCTCAGCTTGAAAAGTTAGTGGTCTTGTGTAGAAAGATAATCGTTATTTATAATTACGTTTAACTTTTTACTGTGATTGCCAACTAATTTTAGCACCCCTTTTTTGAGAACGCGGCAAAGATAGAAAGGATTTATGATTTTAGAATTATGATTTATGATTTTTTTTAAATGTAAAAACACTGAGGTTGATATTGAATACGAAGCTTATATCAGTTAGAGTGAGTTTTTTTGTTTTTTAGATAAAGGTCTAGATTAGGTTTGAAAATGCAATTTTAAGTCTTAATAATTAATTGAAAATGATCTCTTTATTTGCTATTCTATATTAGGTGTTTTTCTATTTGCTTTTTTATCAGCATTAATACGTTTGTTTTTTAAACGTCTCTTTTTTACGCCTCTAGGAACTCTTGTTTTAATACGTAGTTTTTGTTTCTTTAACCCTTCTTCAATTAATACTATAAAGCGTTGGGTTACCAAAGCTTTATTTCTAAACTGGCTTCGACTTTCATCACAGGCTAGAATTAAGATTCCATCTTTTGTTAATCGGTTACCAAAATACTCAGAAAGCTTTTGCTTTTTTTCATCGCTAAAAACTACAGAATTGTTAAGGTCAAAATATAATTCGGCTTTAGATGATACCTTGTTTACATGTTGACCTCCACTTCCTGAGCTTCGGACGTACTTATAGTTTAATTCAGATTTTAAAATTTGAATATTCACTATGCTTTTATTTGGTGTGGTGGCTTAAGTAAATCATTAACCGTTTTTACAGGATTGAAAGTGCTGATAGGTACTTCTACAAAAATAGTATTCCAATGTGCCATACTTCCGTTCCAAAGCCCTGGTAATTCTAGCGCTTTTAATGCTTTACCATTTTTTGTCTTCTTGGTTATAAAAGCAGCATTATGATCGACGTAGTTTTCTAAATCAAATTTTTCACCCTTGTAATTTTTAATTCCGCAAATTAAATCTACAGGATTAAAATGTGTTGCGTTTTTAAGGATTTCTTCTTGTTTTGAATCTTTTAAATTAATCTGAGCAGATTCTACAATTTGAAGTGATTGATTAGATTTTTCATCCTTTACCCAAAAAGGACCACCTCCTGGTTCGCCTTCATTTCTTACCATTCCGCAGACGCGGATTGGACGGTTTAGTTTTTCTTTTAAATATTCGACTTTATAACAATCTTTATATTTAAAATACTCATCAGATATTTTAATACTCAATTTATATGTTATAAAATTTTCAATTGCAACTAAGGTTCCTTCGTCAACTTTATTAGCGTCTAAATCATGTAAGTATTCAAATGATTTAGCTTGTAGTTTTAATAAAATTCCAGCTAAAGCTTTTTTAAAGCCTGCTAATTCTTCTTTGTATTTATTAACCACAACGTTATCTATATTTTTCACAAAAATAACGTCTGCATCAATAGCGTTTAAGTTTTTAAGAAGTGCTCCGTGTCCAGAAGGTCTAAATAATAACGAACCGTCAGCTTCTCTAAAGGGTTTGTTTTCCATAGTCACAGCAATAGTATCTGTAGCATGTTGCTGATAAGAGAATGAAATATTAAATTTCACTCCTTTTTCTGCTTCAATACGATCCTTAATTTTATTGAATTCTTGAGTGAATTTATCTTCATGACTCTCTGATATCGTAAAGTGTAATCTTGCTGTATCATTACTTGTAGCGTACAGGGCTGATTCGTAAAGATGTTCTTCGAAAGCTGTAGCGATGTAATTATTTTTATAATAATGAAAAGGAAGTAGTCCTTTAGGTTGATTACCAAAATTCAATTCATTTTTATCTAACATCGCTTTAGCAAAATGCCAAACTTTTTCTTGACTAGATAAAGATTCTAAATCTATGCCTTCAGATTTTAATAATTCTGCAACCTGTTTATAAAATGGAAATTTTTCTAAGCCCACGATAAACAGCGATAAATCTCTTAAGTTATTTTTATTTATATAGGCATTTAATGATTGTTCTTCTACATTATATTCACTGATATATTGAAAGAGAAATTTAAACATCCGAGTTGCTGCACCAGATGCGGGTACAAATTTCACTAACGATTTGTTGTCTTTTTCTGCTTCAAATAATGCAACAAAATCGTCCATTTCAGCTTTCCTTAATGGCATTATACCTTTATTTAATGTCGCCGCTCCAGAAACATTAGTAAACGGAATTCCGGTTTCAAAAATTTCTATTTGTTTTTCAACCTTGGCTAAGGTTAAATTATTAGCATCTATTTGTTTAAGGTCTTTATCAGTAAAATTCATTTGTTCTTAATTAATTTATCTATGTGCTTAACCGCTAATTGTAATCGCTCTTGTTTATTTCCTTTTAAAAGCACATAAGGTTTATTATGGTTCTTTAATGCAGATTCAAAAGCTTTAAACATACGTTCCCTTTCATCGGGTTTATCACGGAGATCATCAGCTTCCCATGGTATGTCAATATAGGTTAAAAAATATAAATCATAAATATTATTCTTAGCATACTTGTCTAAAATAGGATCACAACTTCCTTGGTAATAGGCTTCACTATAAACTTTCGTTTCTAGTAAATCTGTATCGCAAATTAAAACAGAATCTGTTTTTTTGCTTAACTCATTCTCTAATTTAATTTGTCCTATTGCAATTGGTAGTAGGTCTTTAGGTTCGCAAGTTTTACGCTCGTTATTCCATTTCTCTTGTAAATATTCTCTTGCATACTCAGGTACCCAAAGCGAATTGTAATATTCTGCTAATTGTCTGGAAAGGGTTGTTTTTCCTGTCGATTCTGGACCGAATAAAACTATTTTTATACAGTTTGACGGGTCTTGTCTAAGCTTTTCTTCCATGCGTTATAACCTTGAACGGCTAAGATTAAAAATATTATAAATTGAAGGCCAGTAAAACCTAATCCTTTTACAAAGTATAAAGGAATAGAGATGAGGTCTGCAATAATCCACAATAACCAATTTTCTATTTTTTTATTGGCCATTAACCACATTCCGGCAAAGAAAATTCCTGTTGTAATTGTATCGATATAATCAGTAATTCTATCGAAACGATTAAAATAGAGATATACACAAATTACGAAAATCATGGTTACTACGAAAATTAATCCTGCTTTCATCCAATCCTTCATGGATGATTTCGTAACGGCTAATTCATTGCCGTTATCAGAATATTTCCACATATACCAACCATAAATACTCATTAATGTGTAATAAATATTGATTGTTAAATCGCCATAGAGTGTAAATATGTAACACAAATAAACGAACAAAACAGTGCTAATTATTCCTGTTGGAAAGACTAAAATATTTTCTTTCTGAGCATACCAAACACTTGCTATACCAAAAACAACAGCAATAATTTCGATGATTATATTAAAGGTCGTTGCTGTACGATAGGGTTCTAAAAAAAAATCAAAAATGGGGTTCATAGTCGCTTCTGTCCGTTTTTACGATTTTCATTTGTAACACGGCAATATCTATATCAACAAATGATCGTTTTATTTCTTGTGTTAGAAATGGCATTAAGGTATCAAAATCACCATAAATCTGTGTGCTTAAAGGGTTTTCTAGAACTGTAAATTCTGAAGCCCTCAAATACTTAATGAAATCAATAATATGTGGTTCGTAATCGTCTTTTAGTGGTGATAATTGTAATTCTATAGATATTTTCATTGTGATTGCCGCAAAAGCGGTGAATTTATAAGTAATTATATGTTTTTGTTATTTTTTTAAATCATCAAAAAATGTTTCGTCCTCTTCAAAAGCAGTTCCTATAACTACTAAATCGGCACCAGCATTGTAAGCTGATTCTAGTTCTGTTTTAGTTCTTATGCCGCCACCAACAATTAATGTAATATTTATTTTTTGTTTAACTTCTGAAATAATATGAGGTTCAATAGCATGTGTGGCGCCACTACCAGCTTCGAGGTAAATGAGTTTCATACCCAATAATTCTCCTGCTTTTGCTGTATCCTTAATTGTTTCTATAGCATTTCTACTTATTGGTTTTGTTTCACTGACACGCTGTACTGCCGTTTCTTTTCCATTTTCAATAAGTAAATATCCCGTAGGAATAATTTCGAGATTCGTTTTGGTTAATCTAGAAACTGCTTCAACATGTTTGCCTATTAGATATTCTGGATTTCTTCCTGATATTAAAGATAAAAATAAAATGCCATCAGCTTTGTCTGTAATTTGAATCACATCTCCAGGAAATAATATAATAGGTAAAGTTGTGTGCTTCTTTATTTCTGTAACTAAAACTTCAGTTAATCCTTTATTCACCTCACTTCCTCCAACAAAAATATGCGTAGCGATAGATTGATTCACTTTTTCAATAAAATTTGAAACAGAATTAATCTTCATCTTGTCTGGATCAATTAAAACGGCTAAGTTTTTCTTATTCGCTTTAATGGTCTCTAATATATTGTTGTAGTGTTTCATTTATTCCGAATAATGGAATTTTAGGTTTAAATGGAGTTTTCTATTTATTTCTATTCTTTCAAGGAACGACATAAGCACAGGTAAATCCTTCAAATTCTAAAAAGGCTGTATTGTATCTGTATTTTTTATTCTTATAATCTATCCAAGCGACGGTTTTACCATCTTTAAGCATAAACGGGATGACCAAAAAATGCTCTTTAAATAACATACCTGGAGTTGCAAAGAGTTTGTAAAGTGATTCTTTAACTCCCCAGATTATAGTCAGTCTATTAATGTAATCTTGGTCTGTAGGCTTAATATAATTAGTTTCATAATCAACAAACTTATGTGCAATGATGCCAATTTTGTCGCGTTGCTTTTCAATGTCGATTCCAACTTCTTTGTCGCTAATTATCACGCCAGAAAATATAAACGAATGTGTAATTGAAATATGCTTTCCATCCTTAAGATGTGGTTTTCCGTTGTCGTCATAAAATAAATCTTGGTCGGTGTAACCAAACTCATTTAGTAAGTGACGCACACTTAAAAAGCCACGTTGGTGTAGTTCGCTTTTCATGCCTAAAACGCGTTTTAAACTGTCTGGTTTTAAATCAATAGGTGAAATTAAATCATCATAAGATTCTTCGATCTTCCAGATTTTAACAGTAGTTTGTGAGTTAACACTAATGGTTTTATAAAGTGGCATTTAGAATTCTTAATGTTATTGATTATCTTTGCATCGCCTATGTCTGTTTTGACATTTTTAGATTAGCGAATTTAACTATTTAAGTGTTAAACCCAAAGGCGTTTTATAATATATAAAAAACGAGAAAAAGAATATGAGTGCAAAAACAATTGCTTACGTACCGAATAAGGTAAAAGATATGTCGCTTGCGGCATGGGGAAGAAAAGAGATTAAATTGGCTGAATCAGAAATGCCAGGTTTAATGAGTCTTAGAGAAGAGTATAAAAATGAGCAGCCTTTAAAAGGAGCACGTATTGCAGGTTGTTTACACATGACGATTCAGACAGCGGTTTTAATTGAAACATTACAAGCTTTAGGTGCAGAAGTGACTTGGAGTTCTTGTAATATTTTCTCTACGCAAGACCAAGCTGCTGCAGCAATTGCTGAAGCGGGTACAGCTGTTTATGCATGGAAAGGATTAACAGAAGAAGAGTTTGATTGGTGTATTGAACAAACTTTATTTTTTGGTATAGACAGAAAACCATTAAACATGATTTTAGATGATGGTGGTGATTTAACGAACATGGTTTTAGATAAGTATCCAGAATTATCTGAAGGAATTAAAGGATTGTCTGAGGAAACTACAACAGGAGTTCACAGACTTTATGAGCGTGTAAAAAATGGTACTTTAACAATGCCAGCAATTAACGTGAATGATTCTGTAACAAAATCTAAATTCGATAACAAATACGGTTGTAAAGAATCTGCAGTAGATGCAATTCGTAGAGCAACAGATATTATGTTAGCTGGTAAGCGTGTAACTGTTTGTGGTTATGGTGATGTTGGTAAAGGAACAGCTGCTTCTTTTAAAGGTGCAGGTTCTATTGTAACAGTTACTGAAATTGACCCAATTTGTGCATTACAAGCTGCAATGGACGGTTTTGAAGTTAAGAAATTAGAAACTGTAGTTGGTAATTCTGATATTATTATTACAACAACAGGAAACAAAGATATTGTAAGAGCTGAGCATTTTGAGGCAATGAAGGACAAAGTTATAGTTTGTAACATTGGTCACTTTGATAACGAGATACAAGTAGGTTGGTTAAACGAAAAACATGGTCATACTAAAGATACTATTAAACCTCAAGTAGACAAATACAACATCGACGGAAAAGATATTATCTTACTTGCCGAAGGTCGTTTAGTAAACTTAGGTTGTGCTACAGGTCATCCAAGTTTTGTAATGAGTAACTCATTTACTAACCAAACTTTAGCACAAATTGAACTTTGGAAAAACTCTGAAGCTTACGGAAACGATGTATACATGTTGCCAAAGCATTTAGATGAAAAAGTAGCAAAATTACACTTAGAAAAAATTGGTGTTGAGTTGACTGAATTAGCAGAATACCAAGCGGATTATATTGGTGTAAAAGTTGAAGGGCCTTATAAGCCAGAACATTACAGGTACTAATCAATGAGTGTCATTGCAAGACGCTTTTTAGTGATGAAGCAATCTCATTAATTGAAATTGAATTTTTAAAAATCCCAAGCATTAGTGTTTGGGATTTTTTTATTATAACTACCTTTCAATAAAAAACTAAAATGAGTTCAGTAGATATTACAGTTTTACAAAATAAATTAGACCTTATGGAAGGTTTAATTCCTAATAGTGAAGCTATAAAGACAAGCATTTCGAAAGCGAACGTTGCATGGCATTTAGATCATAGCTTAAAAGTGATTAATGCAGTTGTGGCAACGATGCAGAATTCTGATCCAGCGTTGTATGAGGATAATTTCAGCTTTATAGGTAAGTTGTTATTAAAATTTAGATTCTTTCCAAGAGGAAAAGCTAAAGCACCGAAATATGTTACACCACCCGAAGTCATTTTAGAAGACGCTATTATATTGCAATTAGCAGAAGCGAGAGCACAGATAAAAACGATATCTAGTTTAGATAATAATGCTTATTTTAAACATCCCTTATTTGGGAATATTAATAAATCAAGGGTTGTTCAATTCTTGGAAGCACATACTAATCATCATATGAAAATTGTGAAGAGTATATTGAAGTAACTCTATTACATATCTGAAATGAAAAAAGTCCTCACGAGTTTTAAAAACTTATGAGGACTTTTTTATATACGGGCTACTGCCTGCTAAATACTACTTAACTCTTTTTACTCTTTCTTCTCTTCTTTTTCTTAGAATCATTTTTCTTAGGATGCACTAAGGTCATTTCATCAATTAAGTGTTGTGCACCAGCATATTTATCAACAATGAAAAGCACATAACGCAAATCTACCATAATGTTACGGCAAATTTCCGGATCGTAATTCATGTCACTCATAGTCCCTTCCCAAACTCTGTCGAAGTTTAAACCAACTAAATTTCCTTCGGCATCAATAGCAGGACTTCCGGAGTTTCCCCCTGTGGTATGATTCGTTCCTAAGAAACAAACCGGTACCTTTCCGTTGCTATCTGCATATTGCCCGTAATCTTTAGCTTCATAAAGTTCAATTAGTTTCTGTGGCACATCAAACTCATAATCACCTGGAATATATTTTTCAATCACACCATCTAAATAACTCACTGGGTTGTAATACACAGCATCTCTTGGCGAATAACCTCTAACTTGTCCGTAAGTAACACGCAGCGTACTGTTAGCATCTGGAAAATAACGTTCGTTAGGTAAGGCTTCCATTAATGCAGTCATGTATTCAGTTTGTAAAGCTGTGATAGGTGCATTCTTTGCTTCGTAATCTTTATTAATTGAATCAAAAAATTCTGTAATCATTGGTTTTGCATAAGCATAAGCGGCATCATTATTAAGGTTTTTTATCACGGTATCAGCATCACCTTCTAATAATTTTAGAGCAGAGTCTAAATGAGTAAAGGCTGTTTTGTCATAAATTGTAGCATCTACTTCTTTACCATATAAAGGCATAACATTAAGGTAGACACCTTTGTCAACGTCAACATCGTAGTTTTTATGAATCCCTTTTAAAGTTCCAGTTAAACTTGCTTTAGCATTTTCAAGAATAGCAGGGTTTTCAATTAAAGCTTGTTCAATTTGGTAAGCTCTAAATGTCATTTGCATTAATTCATTGGTTGTAAAAAAGACTTCAATAAAGTTTCTGCGCTTAATATTTATAGGTGCAAAATCTTTATATAGTTTATCAAATTCAGGAAGGATATGACCGTATTTGTCTTCTAGTCCTTTTTCTTTTAAAGCTTTGGTAAACGTTGCTTCAAACTCTCTACGTTTTTCAACAGCATTAGTTTTCTTAATTCCTAAGTTCTCACCAATCCATTTTTTCCAAGCATTAGCAATTCTAGCTTGTTTAGAAGCGTATTTAATACGCACATCGTCGCTGGTTTTCATTTTTTCGTCAATCACTTGTAAAGCGGCTTCACGAATGGCGATATTTGTTGGGTTAAATTCTTCTGTAATATGTTCTATTGCTACTGCAGGTAAATATTCGCTTGTAGTTCCTGGAAAACCAAATACCATCGTAAAATCACCTTCTTCAACACCATCTAAAGAGATAGGGAGAAAATGTTTTGGTTTGTAAGGTTTGTTGTCTTTACTGTATTTTGCTGGACGGTTATTGGCATCTGCATAAATTCTAAACATAGAAAAATCACCAGTATGTCTAGGGAAAACCCAATTATCTGTGTCACTTCCAAATTTACCAATACTTGTTGGAGGTGCACCAACTAAACGAATATCATCAAAACGTTCTGTTACAAAGAGAAAGTACTGATTACCTTCATAAAAGGCTTTAGTTTTTACATCTTGCCAAGATTCTTTTGGCCAAGTTTTTAAAGCTGCGTTTGTGTTTTTTGAAATTAGAGATTGCTTTTCTGTTTCGGTCATGGTTTCAGTAATACCTTTTAAAGCCACTTCTGAAACATCATGAATACTCACAATAAATTCAATATATAAACCTTCGTTTGGTAATTCATCTTCTAAATTCATGGCCCAAAAACCATCTTTTAAATAATCGTTTTCTAAAGAAGAGTGAGATTGTATCTGGCTAAAACCACAATGGTGATTGGTAAGTACTAATCCTTGGTCAGAAATGACTTCACTTGTGCAGCCACCATTAAAATGACCAATAGCATCCTTTAAGCTAGAGTTGTTAACATCGTAAATATCTTGAGCTGTTAATTTACTGCCCAAACTTTGCATTTCGTCTTCGTTCATACCTTCTAAAAGTGAAGGGATCCACATGCCACCTTGCTGCGCAGAGACCTGAAAAACAACGAAAAAGAAAAGAATTTTAAAAAATCGCATATTCAATATTTTTTTAGTTTTTGTAAAGATAGAAAAGCTTGTTTTATATCTTTAATGTTTTTGTACATAAAGCCTACTTTTTTTATGAATTTCACATCTAAATTACCAAACACAGGGACAACGATTTTTACTGTTATGAGTGCTTTGGCTAAAGAGTATAATGCAATTAATTTATCGCAAGGTTTTCCTAATTATCCTAGTTCTCAGAAACTGAATACTTTGGTTTATGACGCCATGAATAAAGGCTATAATCAATATGCGCCAATGGCTGGTAATTTAGATTTGCGGTTGGCTATAGCTCATAAATATGAGTTATTATATAAAAACAAATACCATCCAGAAAAAGAAATTACAGTAACAGCAGGAGCAACACAAGCTATTTATACAATTATTTCTACATTTATTAGAAAAGATGATGAGGTAGTTATTTTTAAACCCGCTTATGATTGTTATGAGCCTGCAGTTGAAATTAACGGAGGTAAACCAGTTGCTATTCAGTTATCTGCACCAAATTATAAAGTGAATTGGGAAGAGGTTGCTTCAAAAATAACATCTAAAACAAAGATGATTATTATCAATTCACCTCATAATCCAAGTGGGACAATTTGGTCTAAAGAGGATATGCTTCAACTTCAAAAAATAACAATAAACACTAATATTATAATTTTAAGTGATGAGGTTTATGAACATATTATATTTGATGCTGAACAACATCAAAGTGTTTGTTTATTTGAAGATTTAAAACAACGTAGTTTTATTACGGCTTCCTTTGGTAAAACGTTTCATAATACGGGTTGGAAAATTGGGTATTGTTGTGCGCCAGAACAATTAATGTCCGAATTTAGAAAAGTACATCAGTTTAATGTGTTTTCAGTACATCATCCGTCTCAAAAAGGGATTGCGGATTATATGAAAGATGAAGAAAGTTATTTAAGTTTGAATATTTTTTTTCAGCGGAAACGAGATTTGTTCTTAAATTTAATTTCAGAATCTAGATTTAAATTTCAAGCCTCTAAAGGAACCTATTTTCAAGTATTAGATTATAGTGATATTACAGATGAATATGATGTAGATTTTGCGAAACGATTAACAAAAGAATTTAGAATAGCTGCTATTCCATTGTCTGTATTTAATACTAATAATAAGGATGATAAAGTGTTACGGTTTTGTTTTGCAAAAACAGAAGAAACTTTAATACAAGCTGCTGAAATTTTGAATAGGATTTAATGTTAAAACTTTCGTAATGTAGTGACGCTATCAATTCTTTAGTGTCTAACTTATAGAAACAAAAATTATATATAGTATGAAATTTCAATATGTATTTATTTTCTTTTTATTTAGTTTAATGCTGTCTTGTGGTAGTAGTGATCGTGTTATTATGACAGATGGAAAAGTTTATGAAGTAAAAGGTAATTCTTTTAAAAACGACGGTGCCGATGTTACAGAAACTTTATCGGAGGAACGTAAGTCAGAAATAGAAGCGACACTAAAAGCAAATAATAAAGCTAAAGCAGAAGCAGAGCAGTTACAAGAGTCTCTTAAAGCTCAGCAAAAAGAGTTGAAAAAAGCAAAAGAAGAGGCGGAAGTAAAACAAGAAAAACTAGAGGAGCAACAAGAGGCATTAGAAAAAAAGATTGAAGATAAAGAAGATGCACGTAAAGATTTTTTAAAGGCAAAGAAAAGTTTAGATAATCAACAGAAGAAATTTGAAAAATTAAAAGAAAAAGGAAAGCTATCCCCTAATGATGAAGAAAAATGGTCTGAAAAATTGGACGATTTAGAAAAAGAGTTTGAAGAAGCAAAAGAAAAAATGAATAACTTAAATAAATAAAAATTATGAAATATATATTAACTTGTGTAAGTCTAGTGTTTGCGTTGTTTTTAAACGCGCAAGAAGTAACCAAAGAAGGGAAAATCTACGAGGTTAAAAGTGAGAAAATCTTTTTAGAAGGAAAGGATGTGACAGAAACTTTAAGTTTAGAAGAAAAAGCTGTTATTTTTAAAGAAGCGGCTACAATTTCAGAAAAAATTAAAGTAGAAGCAGCAGTAAAATTAGAAGAAGCTAAAGCAAAAGAAGAAGCTAAAGCAAAAGAAGAAGCGGCAAAAGTAAAAGCTGAAGAAGAGAAGGCAAAGGTTGCTGATGCTAAAGCTAAAAAAGAAGAAGAAGAGGCTATAAAGAAAAAGGAAGCAGCTGCAAAAAAGCTTGAAAAAGAAGAAGCTAAAGCAGTAAAGGAAAAAGAAGATGCTGCTAAGGAGTTAGAAAAGGAAAAAAAGGCTGTTGAGAAAGCTGAGAAAAAGGCAGAGAAAGCAGAAAAGAAAGCTGAGAAAGCATTGAAAAAAGAAGAAAAATTAGAAGCTGACTTGGCCAAAGCTGAAGATAAATTAGACAAGACACAAAAGAAATATGAGAAATTAAAAAGAAAAGGTGAATTGTCTCCTGTCGATGAAAACAAGTGGTTGGATAAGATAGGAAAGCTTACTGACAAAGTAAATAAAGCAAAAAGAAAATTATAAATATGTCTAACGTTTTAAACGTAGCTATAATACAAACGTCTTTAATTTGGGAGAACCCAAAGGAAAATAGACGATTACTAAATGATAAGATCAATACCATAACTGGTGTTGATCTTATTGTTTTACCAGAAATGTTTACTTCTGGTTTTACGATGAATCCAACATTAGTTGCAGAAACAATGGATGGAGAAACCATAACATGGTTACAACAATTAGCAAATGAAAAAGATGCGGTTATTATGGGAAGCCTTGTAATTTCTGAAAATAATAACTTCTATAATCGTATGGTTTGTGTAGAACCTTCTGGAAAAATTACGACTTATGACAAACGACATACGTTTACTTTAGCAGGTGAAGATAAAGTATATACTGCTGGTTCAGAAAAAGTAATATTTAGTTATAAAGGTTGGAAAATTTGTCCGTTGGTATGCTACGATTTACGTTTCCCTGTTTGGGCTAGAAATGTTGAGGATTACGACCTTTTGATATATGTTGCTAATTGGCCAAAAGTACGCATTAAAGCTTGGGATGCTTTGTTACAGGCAAGAGCCATAGAGAATATGACGTATTGTATTGGTGTTAATAGAGTAGGTCTAGATGGTAATAATTATGAACATTCAGGACACTCCGTGGTTTACGATGTTTTAGGAAATAGATTAGATCATATTCTTGAAAACGAAGAAACTATAGAAGTCGTTACATTACATAAAGGTGCTATTACTAAATACCGAGAAAAATTAAATTTTTTAAATGATGGTGATCAATTTAGTCTAAAAGTTTAAACTCTATAACAAAATCGAAATTAGCACGTACATCATCTAATTCATCTTTAGGATAACTAACGTGTTCGGGTTGTATGCCTAATAAGAAGTTTCCTGTATCATATTTTTCATTTTTATTAGCATCAAAAATAGCACGTAATTTATATTTTCTTGGTACCAAATTTGTGAAATCTACAATTGGCGATTCTGTGGTATAACGTTCATATAGAACATCTCCTTTTTCGTTAACCAATTGCACTATCATTGGGAATTTTGCATTGATAAGGTTAACTCTAATATTACCATAATCAGATTTCAATTTTGTTCTAATCGTATAGGTCAGCGTATCTTTATTCGTTTCATCATAAAAATCAGTAAACGTACCTGGTAGTAAGGTAAAATCGTATTTCTGATCTTCAGTTTTATTAATAGGAAATTTATATTTATTGTAAATAGAATCGTATTCTACTTTATAAGATACCGTTAGAGAGTCTTTATCTATAACTTTGATTTTGGTAGTATCTATTTTAGATAGAGGTGTATTAGCCTCTAATGTAAAGTTTTGTTCAAAATTTATAGCTCCTTGTACTAAGGCTTTGATTTTTAAAGAGTCGCTTTTTAAAGCTCTAAAACGATGCTTAAAGGTGTCAATCTGTTTTCCGTTAGAAACCGTGAAAAAGGTGGTGTCAATTTCAAATTTTGGCTGGTACCAATAATACAGTGTATCTGTTTCTGTGTCTTTTACTATTCTCGTTTTGTAATCTTCAGGCGTGTCACCTAATACTTGAATTTGAATATCTTTATAATCTCCTTCGTAAGGGAAAATAATTCGTTTTTCCCCATCTTGAGATGGCTTAACAGCCTTGTAGTTGACTTCTTCGTTAAAAAGCTTTATACCATAGATGGAATCTGAAGGTACAGTAATGAAGCTTTCTTTAAATCCTATTTTTTCATCTTTTTGGTTAAACTTGTAGTTCGAATTTTTGTCTTTTAAAGCAATCAATTTGTAAGTGCCTGCTTTTATATTATCAATACTAAAACTTGTAAGGCTATCTAAAGTATTTGTTATATATCTTGGTTTGTCTTTATAAACAATAGAATCGTTATAAGTAGAATCTACTTCGTATAGCATTACAGAAATAAAGCTATCAGGTTTTTGATTTAGTGCATCTTCAACATAACCTTTTACAGAAAGTGAATCAATAGTGTTTCCTGTAGAAAATACGTAGCGATAATAAGGATATGGATTGCTTTCATTATAATCTACAATACTTTCACCAAAGTTAAAAGCGTAAGTCGTATTAGCATCTAAAGTATCTTTTATCTTAATAGAAATTGTTTTACTTGCTCCACTTGCAGGCGCAACCACAGGCGCTGTATCCATTGGTGGTGATACAATAAGTTGTTTCTGAAGATCTTTTATTTGAACATATTCATTAAATTCTATGATAATCTCGTCTCCTTTAAAATTGGTTGAAAAATTTTTAGGATTAGAAGATGTTATTTTAGGAGGTAAAATATCTTTCTCTCCACCAGTTGGAGTTCCTCGGTTTGCACAACTTGCAATACTCACTAAAATTAATAGTAGACCTAAAATTCGGATAAAAGATAAACGCATCTATTTTAAAATAATTTAATACAAAGAAACAACTATAAATTAAAGAAACGAAAAAATCAATCTGCAATTGCCAAGGTGGCGAGACTTAACTTAATATTATCTATTTTTAGTAAAACCGTTGCACAAGCTTCAACTGTTGCACCTGTTGTAATTATATCGTCTACTAATAAAATATGTTTTCCGATTAAAGATTTATTTTCAGAGATATCAAATAAGGCTCCATCATCTTTCCATCGTGTAATTCTAGCTTTGAAAACTTGTGTTTTTGTAGATTTTATTTTTACAAGAACGGTGTCATTGTATTCTGCATTTAAAGCTTTTGCAATTTCTTGGCTAAATTTTGCAACTTGGTTATAACCTCGTTTTCTTAATTTAGATTTATATAGAGGTACTGGTATTACAACATCAATTTTCTTATAAACATCTAATGTAGCTAATTCAGCACCTAGCCATTTGCCAAAAAAATCACCAATATCTTCATGACCTCTGTATTTTAAATTATGAATAATCTGTTGTACAATTCCTTTCTTTGAAAAATGTAATAATGCTGTAGCGTTTTCTAGTTTAACCCTGCCATAAACTGTTTTTTTTACCATATCATTATTATCGAAATGAAAGTTGGTAACAGGCAAATGATGTCTGCAAGAGGTACATAAAACAACCTCATTATCACCTAGAACATTATTACATGCCTCGCAAATCACTGGAAAGAACAAGTTTAACAAGTTTTTCATCACTTAAACGATTAAAATAAGGATTACACTATAAGAACCTTTATTTTGGCTTCAAATTAATAAAATTAATTATGATAGTTAACCCTCAGCTATTAAATTATAGATTAATTATAAGTTCTTTATTAATTGTCTTAACCGTTTTAGGAGCCTATAGTTTTGATAAATACAAATCCATTGAATCTTACGAAACCTTTTTAAATCAAGAAAAAGTTTTAATAGAGACCGAATTATCAGAGCTTTTATCCAGTTACGACGAACTTAGTGAAGATTACAGTCTTATGTCTGCTCAGCTACAACAAGCAAAGCAGGAGACTAAGAATGCATTAGATTCTCTAAGATTACTTAAAGGAGATTTATCTATAATTACTAAATTTAAAGGTCAGCTTGTTGTTTTAAAATCTAAAAGTAAAGTGCTGCTTAGCACGATTGATTCTTTAAATTCTGAAAATGAAAGACTACAACAAGAGAAACGATACGCTTTAAATACTATTAAAGAAAATACAACGACAATTAGTGATTTAGAAAAAACAAACAGTGTTTTAAATAGATCTATTACTGATGCGGCAGTATTAAAAGCTAGTCATATCAATGTGCAATCTTATAAACTTAAGTCTGGTAAGAAACGTTTAACGGAAAAGGCGAGACGTGCCAATGCTATCGATGTCTGCATTACTTTATCAGAGAATATTTTAACATTAAAAGGTAAAAAAGATATTTATATACAAATTGTAAGTCCACAAGGTAATGTTGTTTCAGATAAAGGAGAATTGGTTTTTGGGAATAATACTTTAAATTTCAGTAAGAAAGAAGTTGTTAATTATGCTAATGAAAACATAGAAGTTTGTACAGCTATTATACCAAGTGAAAACGAAAAACCATTAACCAAAGGGCACTACTTTGTTAATGTTTTTCATGAAAATACTAAGCTAGCGAGTACAAGTCTTGTTTTAAAATAATAAATACTTACAATTAACGATATAATTTTTAGAAAACCGTTCTGTTAATCAGAGCGGTTTTCTATTTTTGCAGTATTATGGCAAACGACGATCAATTTAAAAAAGTAATCTCTCACGCAAAGGAGTATGGTTACGTGTTTCAGAGTAGTGAAATCTATGATGGACTTAGTGCAGTGTACGATTATGCTCAAAATGGAGTAGAATTAAAGAAAAATATTAGAGACTATTGGTGGAAGGCCATGGTACAGATGAATGAAAATATTGTAGGTCTTGATGCTGCAATATTTATGCATCCAACCACATGGAAAGCCTCTGGTCACGTAGATGCGTTTAGCGATCCATTAATTGATAATAAGGATTCTAAAAAACGTTATAGAGCCGATGTCTTAGTTGAAGATTATTGCTTAAAAATTGAAGCAAAAATTGAAAAGGAAGTTAAAAAAGCAGAAAAACGCTTTGGTGAATCTTTTAATAAAGAAGAATTTGTTTCTACTAACGGACGTGTTGTAGGTTATCAAGAAAAAATCGATACCATCTTAAAACGTTTAGGTCAGTCTTTAGAAAAAGAAGATTTAGCTGACGTAAAAGCGTTGATTGAAGAGTTGGGTATTGCTTGTCCTGTAGCAGGAAGTAAGAACTGGACCGACGTTAAGCAATTTAACTTAATGTTTGGGACTAAATTAGGTGCTTCAGCAGAATCTGCAATGGACTTATATTTAAGACCAGAAACAGCTCAAGGTATTTTTGTTAATTTCTTAAACGTTCAGAAAACAGGACGTTTAAAGATTCCTTTCGGAATTGCACAAACTGGTAAAGCTTTTAGAAACGAGATTGTTGCTAGACAATTTATTTTTAGAATGCGTGAGTTTGAACAAATGGAAATGCAGTTTTTTATTAAGCCAGGAACACAAAAAAAATGGTTTGAGCATTGGAAAGAAACTAGAATGAAATGGCATTTATCTCTAGGGATGGGCGCTGATAATTACCGTTTTCACGATCATGAAAAATTAGCACATTACGCAGATGCGGCTACAGATATCGAATTCAAATTCCCATTTGGGTTTAAAGAATTAGAAGGAATTCATTCGCGTACAGATTTCGATTTAAAGCAACACGAAGAATTTTCTGGTAAAAAACTTCAGTACTTTGATCAAGAAGATAAAGAAAGCTATACACCTTACGTTTTAGAAACTTCTATAGGTTTAGATCGTATGTTTTTAGCTGTGTTTTCTAACGCTTTAGTAGAAGAAGAGCTAGAAGATGGAAAAACACGTACTGTTTTAAGATTACCAGCAGTATTGGCACCTGTAAAAGCGGCAATATTTCCTTTGTTAGCAAAAGATGGTTTACCAGAAGTTGCAAAACAAATTGTTGAAGATTTAAAGTGGGACTTTAATGTTGCCTACGAAGAAAAAGATACGGTTGGAAGACGTTATAGAAGACAAGATGCTAACGGAACACCATTTTGTATCACTGTAGATCACGATACTTTAGAAGATAATTCAGTTACGATTCGTCATAGAGACACGATGGAACAAAAACGTGTGAAGATTGAAGATTTAAAAGATATTATTAAAGCTGAGGTTGATGTAAAGCATTGGCTAAAGAGAATGAAATAAAATAAGCTTTCAAACATAAAAAAATGCCCAAACTATTAAAGTTTGGGCATTTTTTAGATAAAGTGATTTTATAAAATTTTATCAGCTAAGTAAGTTGCATCTTTTTTTATGCCACCTAAAGTAGCAGAGCCTCTAGTGTGTAACCAAGGTAAACCAATAAAATAAAGCCCTTTTGTAGTGCTAATTCCTCTTTTGTGAATTGGATAACCATCCTTACAAAGCTCAATGTTTCTAATCCATTCAAAATTGGGTTTATAACCTGTAGCCCAAACAATGTTTTTTACATTATTCAGTTCTTTGGTTGCTGTTTTTATGATGTTCTCATCAGTATCAAGTGTGTGGCCCACAACTTCTACATTGTCACGGTTTATAATGCTTTTTACATCCGTACCAATAATAGGTTGCTTCGATTGATTGATTTTTTTACCAATCCAAGATGTTTTACTAAAACTTAAAAATCCTGTTTTAGTAAACCACCACCAAAGGGTTTTTCCTAAAATCTCTTGAGGCAATGTTCTTATGTCTGTGCTCCCCGAAAAATAAGTGGTTTCTGTTGTGTTTTTAGAAACTTCGTCTAAAATTTGAAATCCACTATCTCCTCCACCAACAACTAGAGTAGGCCCCTTTTGTAATTGCTTTGGGCTTTTATAAAAATTGCTATGAACTTGATATATGCTGTTTGAAAGGTTTTTGTGAAATTTGGGGGTAAAAGGAATGTGAAAAGGACCTGTAGCAATAATAACTTGTTTGCAAACGATGTCTTTTTGGTTGGTTTTAATAAGAAACCCATGGTCAATTTTTTCAATACTTTCTGCTAGAGTCTTTAATTGAATAGGGAATTCAAATTTTTTGGCATATTGTTTAAAATAAGATGCTATTTCATATTTATCTGGATAATGACCTTTTGCTGCCGGAAATGGCATTCCTATTAAATGATTAAACTCGGTAGGTGTAAATAGTTTTAAAGAATCCCAACGTTTAAGCCACGAAGCTCCGATTTCTTTTTCTTTATCAATGATTAAAAAATCTTTCTGTTGCTGTTTAAGAAAATAAGCCATAGAGAGACCAGCTTGTGCAGCTCCTACGATTACAAAGTCTTTCATTAATAGTTTTTGTTGGTCTTTGCACAGTATACCGTTTTTAAAAGTTTTATACAAATTAAAGCGGCATATAAAAGTGTTTTATTTCTTAGAAATAAGCTTTTAGTTGAACTGTTCCAGTATGGATCATTTTTGAAGTTTCTGATTTTCGTCCAAAATAATTCAAATTTAAATCTAAATATTTAGTTAGTTTTTTTTGAGCTAATAAACTCCATGTAAAGTTTTTCCCAGCTTGTAAACCTTCAAGCATTTGGTAGGCTACAGGTGTGTTTGAATCACCTTCAAAATCATTTTCAAAAAAGTTGAACTCTCCTGTTAATGCTATTTTTTGTGCGTTGTTATAAGTAAAGGATAGTCCGTAGTTATTCTGTATTAAGGTTTCAAAACTATCTATAGTATTTTCTTTAGAAGTATATTGATAGAAGATATCAAACTGAGCGTTTTCACTAAATAAATAACTTAATTTAGGTTGAAATTGGTATTCATCTAAGTTGTAATTTCTACTCGTAAAATTCTCGCTTTTACTATCGTCATTACTTAAGCTGGCTAACGTGTTAACCAACCAATTAACATCAATTTTATGGTTGAAATTTATCTGATGACTATTTGTTTTATTTTGTTGAATTCCTGTAGTTAGTAAGTTTCTACTTTTATTAGTTAAGTAGGTGTAAGATGTGGTATAGCGTTGTTTTCCTCTATTAAAAAACAAAACATTTCTAATGCTGTAATTTAGGGCAACAAAATCTTCAATGTCTAAATCGTCTTTTAAAGCTTCAAACGGATCTAAATTAAAAGAATTATCTTCTTTATATTTTTCGCTATCTACAATAAATGACGCTTGGTCATAAAAATGCGACCAAAATTGTCTCGTTTTATCTTCTGAAACACTCCAGGTTTGTGGATTAATTGTAACGGTTTGTCCAAAAGTGTTTTGATGGGTTTGTACATAAACTTGGTTAGGTAATAGGACCCTAACGTAACTCCCTTGATCAGTAAATTGTGCAATTTCAAACTCGTCTAATTCCTGAATGCCATTCTCGTTGTAATCAATCCAAGTGTAAGCTCCTTGTCCGGCTTCAACTTCTACATAAGTAAAGTCTTGTTGTGCTAAAGTTCCAGAATTGGTTTCGTAACTAGTATTTAAAATAACAAGATTTTTCCATAATTTTTGATTAAAAGTCAAGCGGCTATTAAAGCTTTGCTCGTTTTCTGTGCTGCTATCTTCGGATTTTAAATCTCTATAATTTAAAAATAATTGAAGGCTTGTATTTTTATTTTGAACGAGGCGTGATTTTAAATAATAAGTATTAGAGCTATTTACACGTTTAAGATTATTACTTCGTAAACTGTCGTTAAAACGTTTAATATACCCCACTTCTGCATAAACTTTTGTGCTGTCTCCGATACCAACAAAAGCTTCGTAAGATTTAAATTTTTGACTTAATTCGGTTAATGAATCTGTTTCTATGGCTCGTTGCTCATTGTCTTCAGTTGAGAATTTTATGCCTGTCCATTTGTCGTTCTTTCCGTAAGTGACATTATTAAAGGATCTTAAGAATGTAGAACGATTAATAGTGCTTTCATTGTTTAGAAGACTGGAGTTTGAATAAATTTTGAAATCGCCCAGTCTTAAATTAGCAGAAACGTTGTGGCGGTTTCCAATGAAGTTTTCAGAATAGTTTAAATGTTCAAAATTATAAGTAACAACCCCTTTTTTTATGTGCGATAAACTTAGTCCGGAAGTAAATAATAATTGGTTTCCATAGTCTAAAGTTTCGTCTGTTGTTTCAGAGGTGTCTAAATTCCAATCGCGCGTAAATTCTGCTCTATATAGACGTTCTATCGTATTGAAGTTTTTTTGAATAAAATCAGCATCAACCAAAGCAGAAAGGTTCCAAAGGCTATCCGATTTTATAAGATTTTGATTCAAAGTAAATTTTCCCGCATAACCATCATTGTTATCATCATCTAAATTTGAAAATAAGTTATCATCCTTTTTACTTCCTGCCAATTCAAAAAAGATATTGGTTTTTGTACTGGGATTGTATTGGCCGTTAATTGTTGCTATTTGTAAACGTTCTGGCGCAATTAATTGCGTGATAGGTTCATAATTTCCTTGTGGAACACCAGAAATTGGTGCTACATATTCATAAATATTATTAATCGCATTTGTGTTGCTTAATATATAATTTCCTTCATTTGTTCCTACAAAAGTAAAGGTGAGGCTGTACAATTCGTCTTCAGAATTATTAGAGTAAATATATATTTCTTCTGTTCCTATAAATTCTTTTCGGTATAAAATTCGATTCTCAGAATACGTTGTGAGTGATGCTGAAGATGCAGACATTAAGTCTACGTCATCACCAGCATTAGCTAAAATTTGAGTTTGTTCTGTAGATAAATTTTGCTGTAGCGGTTGGTTTTTAGCATCGCTTTCAGAGTAAACAGAAACATTTAATTTTAAGGTTTCTGTTACAAAATTAGCACCGCCAAAAACAGTAAATCTAGAATAATTACGTTCGCTAAATTGGTAATCGACTGTAATTCGCATTTCTGAAGTTATAGGAAATGTAGAGTTGAAAATTATTTCGCCTGCACTATAATCAATTACATAATCGTTGTTTTCACCACGTTCTAAAGGTACACCATTCACGTAAACGGTTTCACTTCCAGAAACGACTAGAACATAAAGTTCATCATTAGAACCTGTTAACTTATAGGGGCCTTGGTTACCTTCTTCTCCTGTAAATTGTGTGGTTGTAAACTGTCCGCGTACTAAAGCACCAGAAGCAAAAACAGAGGTTTTATCACTTAAATTGGCATTGACTAATAATCCTTGTACACGTTTTGAAAAATTAGCGAAATAACTTTTGGTATTTTCTAAATCAATATCCCCTGCTCTAATATTCCAATCATCACTAAATAATTCAATAAATACTTGGTCAAATTCATCTAAGCTTTGTGAATAGCCACTCTCTTGAAGCGGAATATTAGCATCTTGTATGGAAGCCCTAAGTGTAACTTTGTCACTTAGTTTTCCTGAGATTTGTAGATCGAGTTCACTATTTAATACTGAATTCTGATTATTTCCTATGGTAATTCCACGAGAAATA
The DNA here is from genome assembly GCF_013403925.1 of Winogradskyella wichelsiae. Classification (GTDB taxonomy): domain Bacteria; phylum Bacteroidota; class Bacteroidia; order Flavobacteriales; family Flavobacteriaceae; genus Winogradskyella; species Winogradskyella wichelsiae. Next base: position 361,289 of record NZ_JABFDJ010000002.1, on the reverse strand, counting down.
CTTCCAGAGGTGGTAAGTCCATCAAAAGGTGTAAATGTGTTGTTTTTTGTACTGTTCTGTAAGCTATATAATTGACGATACCCATTAGAAGAACGGTCTATAACAACAGCATCATCTAATTGTTTATATACTTTAGTTAAAAACTTGGGGTAGCGCAAGTATTCAATTTTAATGGTGTCTATTTCAGTCGGAAGCTTAAAACGCAATATTGATCTAGCGAAGTCAACTTCATATAAAGTAGAATCTATGACCTTATTATCTTTGGTTAATATTTTAAATCGAGATGGATTAATACTTACAGAGTCAATTTGAATAGAATCGTTTACAGCAACTTTTTTTTGTCTAAAATTACCATCCTGATCCTGGGAAAACCCCAAGGTGGTAGACAGAATGAATATAAAAAGTAGAGCAAACTTCATGTGGAATAATAACTGTTTAAAGCTAAAAATATTTTATCGTTAAATGCAGTATAAAATTATAGGGTAAAAGTACAGTATTATTTAATTTAGCAGTTAATCTGAAAATGACGAAATGAAACGGACATATTTAGAGTTTTATCACCTAAAAGCGTGATTAATTGTAAGTAGTTTGCAGGCATTAATAAACAATAAATTTAAACACATGAAAATAGTTTCTTATAACGTAAACGGTATCAGAGCAGCAATAAACAAAGGATTTATAGAGTGGTTAAAAGCCACAGGCCCTGATGTTATTTGTTTGCAAGAAATTAAAGCGATGGAAGAACAACTCGATTTAGATTTGTTTACCGAAGCAGGTTATAATTTTAATTATTGGTTTAGTGCTCAGAAAAAAGGATATAGTGGTGTAGCGGTTTTATGTAAAAAAGAACCTAAGCATATAGAATTTGGAACCGGAATAGAATCTATGGATTTTGAAGGTCGAAATATAAGAGTAGATTATGATGAGGTTTCTGTAATGAGTATGTATTTGCCTTCAGGAACTAATGCCGCTAGATTATCTCATAAGTTTGAATATATGAACCTTATTCAACAGTATTTAATAGAGCTACAAAAAGAAAAACCAAATTTGGTGGTTTGTGGCGATTATAATATTTGTCATGAAGAAATTGATATTCATAACCCTAAAATGAAAGGTGTTTCTGGGTTTTTACCAGAAGAGCGCGAATGGTTAGGGGAATTTGTAGAAAGTGGATTTGTAGATAGTTTTAGATTCTTACATCCAGAGCGTCAAGAATATTCTTGGTGGAGTTACAGAGCAAATTCTAGAGCAAACAATAAAGGTTGGCGATTAGATTATGCGATGGTAAGCGCACCGTTACAAGAAAAAATAAAACGCAGCGTTATATTAACCGAGGCCGTGCACAGTGACCATTGTCCTATTTTATTAGAACTCGATCTTTAAAAATTAAATTAGACTCCAAACAACAATTTATATAACATCATTTAATACAAGAATCATGATTAAAAAACTTTCAATATTAGCCTTAACCATTACTTTATTCACATCGTGTGTGTCTAAAAAAATATATACAGAACTTGAAGACAAGTATGCCGATTTAAAACAAGAAAATAGAGGTTTATCTGATGAGTTGGAAACATTGTCTGGAGATAAAATACAATTGACTAATGATTTAAATGATTTACAGAAATCTTATGATGAAGCTGTTGCTGAGCGCGATAAATTGCAATCAGATTATGCTGCTGCCAAATCTAATTTAGAAACTTTAAAGGCATCTTATCAAGCTTTAGAAGAAAATAGTTCAGCTTCTATAGCCAAAAATTCACAGAAAAATAGAGAACTCTTAGCAGAATTAGAGGCAAAAGAACAAGCATTAGCTGCAGAAATTGAACGTCTAAATACACTGAAACAAGAATTAGAGAGCCGCTCACAACGTGTTGCAGAATTAGAAAACGTAATAGCAAGTAAAGATGCAGCAATGCGTAAATTAAAAGATGCAATTTCTAAAGCCTTAACTAATTTTGAAGGTAAAGGGTTAACGGTTGAGCAACGCAACGGAAAAGTCTACATTTCAATGGAAAACAAATTATTATTTGAATCTGGAAGTTGGTACGTAGGATCACAAGGAAAACAAGCCGTAAAACAATTAGGGAGTGTTTTAGCTGAAAACCCTGAGATTTCTGTATTAATTGAAGGACATACAGATAATGTACCCTATAAAGGAAATGCACAATTAAGTGGTAATTGGGATTTATCTGCAAAACGTGCTACAGCTATTGTAAATATCTTAAGAGAAAATGATGCTATTAATCCTGAGAATTTAACAGCGGCTGGTCGTGGTGAATATGCGCCAGTTGCAACTAATGATACTTCAGAAGGTAAAGCTAAAAACAGAAGAATTGAAGTGATTTTAACACCTAAGTTAGATGAGATTTCTAAGCTTTTAAATGATATCTAATAAATTAGGGTATTTTTATATTTAATATCAAACTTTTACGAATTAGAAATAATAGATATAAAATATGAAAATTAAAATCTTAGTATTAATTGTGTCTTGTTATCAGTTAACAGCTTTTTCTCAAAATTTTAAAGGAAGTTTACCTTATAAACAAGATAACCTTTGGGGTGTTATTGACACAACACAGCAAATTATAATAGAACCACAATATAAGCGGTTAAGGGTGCTAGGAGATTTAGATTATGTTCAATTTGATGGTAAACAACTTTTTGATATTAATAAAGGTGTTAAAATAGATTCAGAAGGAATTTACGCTAACGGTATAACTATTGAAGAGCATCGTTATTTTTTATTCAATACGGATGAAAAATCAACCTTAATAGATTTAAAGCGACAGGATACAATCAATTTATCTCTAAAATATGATAGAATGTATAATGTAAGCTTGTTAGACCCTAAGACAAATAAGAAGCGTGATTATATTGTAGGTGCATTAGCTTCTAGAAAGATGGTGTTATTAAAAAACAATAAAGATTTACCATTAGCTGCTCAAAAAAAGTTTGATGAATTTGACTTTGTTTATGGTGAAGATTATCGCTCTTTTCATTTGTTCATTGGTAAGGTAAAGAATAAGTCTTATGTGTATAATAGTGAATTAAGGTTAATTAGATCTGTTGTAAATACAGATGAATATGAGGTGATGTCAATGGATCAATTAGATGTGCTTGCTAAAACGCTTAAATTTGATAAACTCAGATTAAAATGTTTTTCATGTGCAGAAGTTCAAAGTAGTTTTTGGAGTTTTTCAGATGATCCAATTTTACCTGAAATATTTACTGTAGAATACAAAAACAATCGATTATTTGTGACCTATAAACCTACAGAAGGTGATAAAATAGAGGTGTCACCAGAACTATTATACGGTAATGAATTTATTGGAGATGTAGAAACTTTGGGGTTTGGCAAAAATGAAGTTATTGTAGATTATAGGTATGTAAAAACTAAAATGTTGATGTTTCCGGAGTCAGAATTAAAACAGATAAAAAATTAGATTCAACTAAAATAATCCCTTTTTATGGGAAATGCTATGAAATACACAACATTACCAAATACAGATATAAAAGTTAGTAAAATTTGTCTGGGAACCATGACTTGGGGAAACCAAAACACCCAAGAAGAAGGGTTTTCTCAAATGGATTTAGCATTAGATAAAGGTGTTAATTTCTTTGATTGTGCAGAACTTTACCCAGTTCCTGCAGAAGAAAAAACCTATGCAGCAACGGAACGCATTATCGGTAATTGGTTTGCAAAATCAGGAAATAGAGATAAGGTTGTTTTAGCTACAAAAATTGCAGGAACAGGAGATTATACAGCACATATTAGAACTAATGGTTTTAGTAAAGATGCCCTTAATGAAGCTGTAGAAAACAGTCTAAAACGCCTTAAAACAGATTACATAGATTTATACCAATTACATTGGCCAGAACGTAATACAAACACATTTGGTACACGTGATTATACACCAGATACTGACGATCAGTGGGAAGATAATTTTAATGAAATTCTTCAAAGTTTAGATGCCATTGTAAAATCGGGTAAAATTAGACAAGTTGGTATTTCTAATGAAAAAGCTTGGGGAACCATGCGTTATCTAGAAGAATCTAAGCAGCATAGTTTACCTCGAATGATTACCATTCAAAATGCCTACTCTTTAATAAATAGGGTTTTTGAAGGTGATATGGCAGAGGTTGCTCATCGCGAGGATATTGGACTCTTAGCATATTCGCCAATGGCATTTGGTGTATTATCTGGAAAGTACATTAAGGGTACTGCTGCAGATGATGCGCGTTTAAAATTATTTCCAAGATTTTCACGTTATAATAGTGCGCAAGCCACAGAGGCCACTAAGCGCTATTTAAAAATTGCGGAAGATAATAATTTATCGTTAGCACAAATGGCTTTAGCCTTTGTGAATGAAAGGCCATTTATTACCAGTAATATTATTGGAGCAACCAATCTTAGTCAGTTAACAGAAAATATTGAGAGTATTAATATTTCATTGTCAGATGAGGTTATGAAAGCGATTAACGCGGTGCATGCAGAGATTCCTAATCCAGCACCATAATATTGAAATAAACAAAATTAAAAAAGCACGTATGAAAATACGTGCTTTTTTTAGATCTTAATCTGACGATTAATTTGTTCTTGTAAAGAAATAAATGTTTCTGTTCTAGAAACCCCTTTAATACTTTGTATTTCAGAATTAAGGACATGCATTAAATGCTCATTATCTCTAGAAAGTATTTTAATGAAAATTGACCAGTTACCTGTGGTATAGTGACATTCAATTACTTCTGGTATTTTTTGTAATTGTTTTACAGCTTCAGGATTACTAATGGCCTTATCAAGATATACGCCAACAAAAGCCATGGTGGTATATCCTAAGACTTTAGGGTTGATTATAAATTTAGACCCAGCAATCAATCCCGATTTTTCTAATTTCTTTAGACGCTGATGTATTGCAGCACCAGAAATACCGACATTACGTGCAATTTCAAGAATTGGAGTTCTTGCATCTTGCATTAAGGCTCTTAGTATTTTTTTGTCAATACCGTCTATGTAAATACCATTCTCATTAACCTTCATTGGTCGCTTTGTTTATAAAATGACAGGTTCGTAATAACAAGTCAATTATAAGTCATTTAAAATTTAATCTTCGTATTCTAATTCTGTAAATGAGCCACCTAAAGTTGTACTGTTTTCTCCGTTTATAGTAGATGCTGAGATATTAAAAGTTCCAGAAAGCAAACGAATTCCTGCTTCAGTAGGGTGTGTTCTATTTTCTGTAATTGTAACGTTACCTGTTGTAGAATAGTAGCTGGTTTGTGGATTAGATTGTCTTATAAGTGCATAAGTTACAGAATTATTAGAGTCTACATCTCCCATTGTTTTTACTGTTCCAGAATCAAAACCTCCAGTGCTATTTAGAAATAATGTAATCTGTTCACCACTAGTATCTGAAGCTTCAATACTCAAGGTGTTATTTGTTCCTGTTATAATTTGAGAAATACCATCGTTAAATGAATAATTATTGTAAGTGCCTCCATCTATAGTTGCACTTACTCCTGGGTCTTCATTAAGTGGTGATGTGTTCTCTCCATCATCATCGCTACTGCAAGACATAAAACAAATTATTAAAATAAAAATGGGTAATTGACGTAGGTTTTTCATGTGTTTTCGATTTGGTTTAAGTATTAATTTGGTTATAAATAAATAAGACGGACAATATACAATTTATTTTATAACCGTTTATTTGGTGTTGACTTTTAATAAAAAAAGTTAATGACTCTCAATTTTAAACATTTAAAGGGTTATAACCTAAATAGGGGACATCATATTCTTTAAAGACAATATCGTAAGCTTCTAATTCTTTTAAAATTGGAGTATAAACTTCTTTGGTAATCGGAATTTGAACACCTGGAGTTTTTATTTTTCCATTTAATATGGCTAACGTTGCTATAGCTACAGGTAAACCAACCGTTTTAGACATCGCAGTATAAGTTTGGTCATCACCAAGTGTTACCATAGTGGCATCAATTTGGTGTTTTTCACCGTTAAGTTCGTAGCCAAACTTATGATACATTACAATCATATCTTTATCGTCAGAATTAAGCGTCCAACTATCCATTAAAATTTGTTGTAGAATTTGAGCAGGCGTTCCTTTGTCTAATGTCACCATTTTTTCAGGATTGAAAATATCGAGTTCTAAAAATTTGTCCCAAACCATATCATCTTGGTCAATTTTAAGCGCATGTCTAAACTTTAGTTCTACAGAATCTGTTGGGCTATAGGGTAAAAATGCATTTACAAAATCGCGATAACTCATGTTAATACTATCATCAATAGTATAGCTGTCATCGGTCATTCCTAATTGTACAAAAACATTCCATGCTCTACTAAATCCTACACGTCTAATAGTACCACGGTACAGCGTTTTTACGTGTTCTAATCCATAAACTTCTTGGTATTTTAAAGAGTCTCTATTGGCATAGCCTTCAAATCTTCCATATTCTTCAACATCTAAAAATTCAGTACGTCTAAATAATCTATTGTAAGGAATGTATTTAAATTGATCTTCTTGTAAAAATTTAGCTGCACCGCCTTGTCCTGCCACCACCACATTTCTAGGATTCCAGGTGAATTTATAATTCCAAAGGTTGTTATCACTTTCAGGTGCAACTAAACCCCCCGTAAAAGATTCAAATAAAATCATTTTTCCGCCTTTATCCCTAATGCGGTCAATAACATGCATGGCACTCATATGGTCAATACCTGGATCTACCCCAATCTCATTCATAAAAATAAGGTTGTTGGCTTTAGCATCTTCATCTAAGGCTTGCATCTCTGGGCTTACGTAAGAAGCCGTTACCATGTTTTTTTTGTAAGTAATACAATCTTTAGCTACCTCAATATGAAAACGAGCAGGAAGCATTGAAATAACAATATCTGCTTTTTTTACAGCAGCAGTTCTAGATTCTGAATTAAAAACATCTAAGGGAATAACTGCTGTGTTAGGATGAGATCCAACGAGTTTTTTTGCGTTTTCTACATTAAGATCTCCTATGGTAAGATGTAGTTTTTCTGTTTTAGAATGGTCTAGTAAATATTTTATAAGATAAGAGCAAGATTTACCTGCTCCGATAATTAATATGTTTCGCATAATGAGTATATATGACTAAATTTGTGTCCTACGAAAATAAGAAATACAATAAGTAATAAAGAGGCAAACCACATTTATCTTATGAACAAGAAGCTATTAGTTACCGGATCTATTTTTGGAATTTTAGGGATTATTTTAGGAGCATTTGCGGCTCATGGTCTTCAAAAATTAGTTGGTGTAGATGCTATTCAAACTTTTGAAACAGGTGTGCGATATCAACTTTATCATGCCTTTTTTCTACTAATTATAGGAAGTACCTCTATGGTGAGTTTAAAAATGAAAAAGATTATTTTCTATTTTATCCTTTTTGGTGTCATATGCTTTTCTGGCTCTATTTATGGATTGGCAACAAATGTACTTTCGGCTTTTAACTTTAAGACGATTGCCTTAATTACTCCATTAGGAGGTTTGTTCCTTATTATTGGATGGGTGTTGTTATTGGTCGGTATAATTACAAATAAGGTTAATTAAATGCATTCAAATGTGGTGTTTCAAAATAATATTTTAGTTTTGCATAACTAAACAACACTAATATTATGGCAAAGCATTCCCAATTTACGAAAACGATTTCGTTAAATCAATATGGAATTACAAATGCAAAAGTTAATTATCAACTATCATCAGAAGAACTTCATGCTGAAACAATCTCTAAAGGTCAAGGCGTAGAATCATCTTCAGGTGCTCTAGCAGTTAATACAGGCGAATTTACTGGACGCTCTCCAATGGATCGGTTTATTGTAAAAGATGCTATTACCAAAGATAAAATTTGGTGGGGTGATATTAATATTCCTTTTAACCCTGATAAGTTTCAAAAGCTTTATGATAAAGTGGTCGCTTATTTATCAGAGAAAGAAATTTACGTGCGAGACAGTTATGCATGTGCAGACGAGAATTATAAGTTAAATATTAGGGTCATTAATGAATATGCTTGGAGCAATATGTTTGCTTACAACATGTTTTTACGCCCTACCAAGGAAGAATTAAAAGATTTTTCACCAGAATGGACAGTTGTTAATGCGCCAGGTTTTATGGCAAATCCTGAAGTTGACGGAACACGTCAGCATAACTTTGCCATTTTAGATTTTACACGTAAAATTGCCTTAATTGGAGGGACAGGTTACACAGGTGAAATTAAAAAAGGAATTTTCTCAGCCTTAAATTTTATACTTCCTGTATTAAAAAATACTTTACCAATGCATTGTAGTGCAAATGTTGGTAAGGATGATGATACTGCTATTTTCTTTGGTTTATCAGGAACCGGTAAAACAACACTCTCTACAGATCCTAATCGTAGTTTAATTGGTGATGATGAACATGGTTGGACTGCTGAAAACACCGTTTTTAATTTTGAAGGAGGTTGTTACGCTAAAGTCATTAACTTATCTAAAGAACAAGAACCTGAAATTTTTGCTGCAATTAAAAAAGGAGCAATTTTAGAAAATGTAATAATGGATGCTAGAGGTCAGGTTGATTTTGAAGATACATCGATTACACAAAATACAAGAGTTAGTTATCCAATCTATCATATAGAAAATATAAGAAAACCTTCAATAGGTGAAAATCCTAAAAACATATTTTTCTTAACAGCAGATGCTTTTGGTGTATTACCTCCAATATCTAAACTAACACCAAGTCAAGCCGCATACCATTTCATTTCTGGGTATACCGCTAAGGTTGCTGGTACAGAAGCTGGTGTTGTAGAGCCTGTGCCAAGTTTCTCAGCTTGCTTTGGTGCACCTTTTATGCCTTTGCATCCAACAGAATATGCTAAAATGCTAAGTAAAAAGATGAAAGATGCAGGCGTAAATGTTTGGTTGGTAAACACAGGTTGGACAGGTGGTCCTTATGGTATAGGCACACGAATGAAATTAAAATATACGCGTGCTATGATTAATGCAGCTTTAAATGGTGATCTCGGAGATTATACTTACGAGGATTACCACATTCATTCAGTATTTGGTGTGGCACAACCAAGAAGTTGTCCTGGTGTACCAACAGAAGTATTAAGTCCTAGAACAACATGGAACGATGACAAAGCTTATTATACTATGGCATTTAAGTTATCAAATGCATTTAGAAAGAACTTTAAGGAATTTGAGTCTTACGCTTCTGAGGAGGTAAGGCGTGGAGGTCCACAACGTTATTCGTTTTAAATAAAAACTTATATAAACTAAAAAAGCGATTCTAAATTTAGAATCGCTTTTTTTATGCTTTTTACTAATGTCTTAACTACTTCCCTTTGTTTACAGAATCAATATATTTCTGTAAAGCCATAGTCATAGAAGGTGTTTCTGGTGTTGGTGCAGAAATATCTACACGTAATCCTTTTTCTTTAACCGCTTGAACTGTGGTGTTCCCAAATACAGCAATTCGCGTTTCGTTTTGCTTAAAGTCTGGAAAATTATGAAATAAAGATTCAATGCCAGAAGGGCTAAAAAAGACTAAGATATCATAAGTAACATTTGATAAATCAGATAAATCACTAATCACTGTTTTGTAAAAAGTAGCTTGCTTCCAATTTACGTTTAAGGCGTCTAAAGATTCTGGTATAATAGGTTTAACCTTATCTGTAGTTGGTAATAAAAAAGCCTCGTCCTTATATTTTTTAATTAAAGGGATAAGATCTTCAAACGTACGTTTACCAACATAGATTTTTCGTTTTCTATACACCACGTATTTTTGTAAATAATAAGCAACAGCTTCAGACTGACAGAAGTACTTTAGTGAATCAGGAACTTTAAAGCGCATTTCATCTGCAACTCTAAAAAAATGATCGACTGAATTTCTACTTGTAAGAATTATAGCTGTGAATTTACTTAGGTCAACTTTTTGTTGTCTCACGTCTTTAGAAGATACACCTTCAACATGGATAAAGGGTCTAAAGTCTACTTTTACTTTTTGCTTTTCTTGCAAATCAAAGTATGGTGAGTTCTCTATTTTAGGCTCTGGTTGTGATACTAAAATTGTTTTCACTTTCATACGGAATGCTTGTGTTTTTAAGCGTTATACTCGCTAATAACCTTATATAAAAGAATATAAGGGCTAATTTCGAGAGCGCAAAGGTACAACAAAAAATAGAAAAAATTAAGATTTATTAACTTTTGATGTGTTTTAAATGAAGAAAAAAAGCCTATAACGTTTATAATGCAAACTATAGTAAATGCAGTTATTAGAGTGATTTCCATGCCTATATCTGTGTAAAGCAAAAACAAATTAGCCACTAAAAAAATGAGCCCCGAGAAATTTTTGAATGTTGTTTTTTGAAACAAATAGTTGTCAATTAACCGATCCATTTCAAATAAGCTTCCTATTAACCGTTCTAAAAGTGTCTTTATTATAATAATTGTAGAAATTGCGAAGATTAATTTTAAAAATGAAATCAATTCAAAGTCAACAGGGGTAACAAACGTTGTGTAGGCAAAGTAGATAAAAATGCTTAAAGATAAAGTAAGGTTTACAAAAAGAAAACTATCAAATTGATCTACAAATTTCTGATCTTTAGAATATATTTTTAAATATTTAGAATTTCCTATAACATACATAAAGTCCTTAAAACGAAGTGTATTTAAGTATTTAGCAACAGCAATGGTAAACAATCCAATGACTGTAAAGATGGTAAACCACTCGTGTGTTATATAATTTCGCATGCTGCTAAATTATAAAAAAATGCGCTTATTATGAATAGTCGTATTCATATCTATCAAAAAAGTTAATTCGCACATTTTATCCATTAAAAACTTTATTTTTGTTGAAATTCTAAAATACCACAAATAAGTGGATCTAAAAGTGTGTTAATGTCAGACGTAATTGTCATCATCCCTACATATAATGAGATTGAAAATGCAGAATCAATCATTAGAGCAGTATTTTCTCAAAAAAGAGACTTTCATGTTTTAATCGTAGATGACAACTCACCAGATAAAACTGGAGAAATTGTTAAGGGTTTACAGCAAGAATTTAAAAATCAATTGTTTATCTTAGAGCGCAAAGAAAAGAGTGGTTTAGGTACGGCTTATATTTCTGGGTTTGAATGGGCATTAGAAAAATCTTATCAATACATTTTTGAAATGGATGCCGATTTTTCGCATAATCCAGATGATCTTCCTAGATTATATAATGCGTGTGTGGCTGGTGCAGATATAGCAGTCGGATCTAGATATGTTAAAGGAATTACAGTGGTAAACTGGCCTTTATCTCGTATTCTTTTGTCTTATGGTGCTTCACGTTACGTAAGATTAATAACAAGAATGAAAGTTAAGGATTCTACAGCAGGATTCATTTGTTATAAAAGAGTTGTTTTAGAAGCGATTAACCTTAAAAAGATAAAATTTGTAGGTTATGCTTTTCAGATTGAAATGAAATTTAAAGCTTATAAAAAAGGTTTTAAAATAGAAGAAATACCTGTTATATTTAAAGATAGAACAAAAGGAAAGTCAAAAATGAGTGGAGGTATAATCACTGAAGCTATTTTTGGAGTGATTAGTTTAAAGATTAAAAGTTTATTTAGTAAGTAAAAAAAAGCATGATACAAAATACCCTCATAAAAAATGCAAGAATCGTCAACGAAGGAAAAATTGTTGAAGGTGATATTTTTATTGAAAATAATATTATAAAAAAAATTGATAGTTCTATTAGTGTTAAGTCGGCTGATGTTTTAGTGATTGACGCTGAGGGTAACTATGTATTTCCAGGAATGATCGATGATCAAGTGCACTTTAGAGAGCCTGGACTAACACATAAAGCGAATATAGAAACGGAGTCTAAAGCAGCAATTGCTGGTGGTATTACGTCTTTTATAGAGATGCCCAATACCAATCCGCAAACAACAACAATAGAAAAGTTAGACGAAAAGTTTGAAATCGCAGCAAACTCATCTTACGCTAACTATTCGTTTATGTTTGGTGGTACAAATGATAATTTAGAGGAAATTTTAAAAGTCGATCCTAAAAAAGTGGCAGGTTTAAAATTATTTTTAGGTTCTTCTACAGGAAATATGTTGGTTGATGACCCTAAGGTTATTGAAAAAATATTTTCGAGTACAGATATGGTTATTTCTGTACACTGTGAGGATGAAGCTACCATTAAAAAAAACTTGGCCAAATACGAAGCAGAATATGGTGATGATATTCCAATGGAATTACATCCTGTAATTAGAAGTGAAGAAGCGTGTTATATTTCGTCTTCTAAGGCTATTGAGTTAGCTAAGAAGACCGGAGCACGATTACATGTATTTCACCTTTCAACAGGGAAGGAAACGAGTTTGTTTTCAAATAAAATTCCATTAAAAGATAAAAAGATTACGGCTGAGGTTTGTGTTCATCATTTATGGTTTTCTGATGAAGATTATGAAAAAAAAGGAAGTCATATAAAATGGAATCCTGCCGTAAAATCGACTAAAGATAGAGATCAATTATGGAAAGCTTTATTAGATGATAGAATTGATGTTATTGCTACAGATCATGCACCGCATACTTTAGAAGAAAAAACGAATCCTTACACTAAAGCACCTTCTGGTGGACCTTTAGTTCAACATGCACTAATGGCGCTGATGGAAGCGCATCATCAAGGTAAAATTTCAGTAGAAAAGATTGTAGAGAAAGCGTGTCATAACCCAGCTATATTATTTAATGTAGAAAAGCGTGGTTATATAAGAGAAGGTTATTTTGCAGATTTAGTCATTATAAATCCCCAGAGTCCGTGGACTGTGAATAAGAGTAACATTCTTTACAAATGTGGCTGGTCTCCATTTGAAGGCAATACCTTTAAAAGTAGAATTACACATACTTTTGTAAATGGAAGGTTGGTTTACAATAATTTTAATATTTTAGATGTTAAAGCAGGTGAACGATTAACTTTTGATAGATAGAATTAAGGATGTTGAAGCGTATTGGTATTATAATAGTTTTAGGGGCTTTGGTTTTAGCTTGTAATAATCACAAAAAAATTGATAAGCCAGATAATTTGATATCTAAGAAGCAAATGTCTGATTTATTGTACGACTTATATATTGTTAATGGAGCTAAAGGAGTTAATAGAAAAGTATTAGAGGATAATAAATTTAATCCAGAGGCTTTTATTTTAGCTAAATATAATGTAGATAGTATTCAGTTTGCAAAAAGTAATACGTATTATGCTCATGATTCAGAAACATATAAAACTATAGTAGATGTTGCAAAAGCACGTTTAGAATCTGAAAAGGAAATTTTAGAAGATTTAAGAGTTAAAGAAACCGACTCTATAAAAAATAGGAAAGACTCTCTAAATGAAAAGAAAAAAGTAAAGAAGGATTTACAGAAGAGTAAAATTGACGTAAAAGTTCGTGATAGCTTAAAAAAGAGAAGAGTCTCTAATAAATAATTCACTTACTTCTTTAATGCTTTGATCTATTGACTTAAATTTAAAATTCAAAGTATCTTTTATTTTTGAAGCATCATATTTAGTGATGCTTATTGCAGATTTAGAGGCTTGTTTAGAAAGCGTTCTGCGTCTTCTTAAAAGTTTGTGAGTCAACCAATCTAATCGCCATCCTATTGACAGTAGCCAAGGTTTTGCTTCTCTTTTTGGTGCTTTTACTTTTAACGCTTTTGCTGTTTTTATAAAAAAGGATTTAAAAGTTAAACTCTCAGAGATCAAAATAAATCCTTCATTTTTAATGGTGCTTTTCATGAGGTTTTCCATAATACTTACAACATCCCAAACATCAACATAACCCGTAATTCCGTTAGTGTAAAAAGGTAATCCGTTATAGATGCGTTTAAATAAATTACCACTACTGCCACCGTTCCAATAACCAGCGCCTAATATAATTCCAGGGTTTACAATAACAGCGTCTAAGCCTTCTTGTGTGCCTCGCCAAACTTCTAGTTCAGCACCATATTTTGTAATAGCATAAATAGTATTGTCATCTTCGGGATTCCAATCAGTTTCCTCATCAATCAGTTTTTCAGGATCGGTATGGTGTCCTACAGCTGCAATAGAACTAACATAGCAGAGCTTTTTAATTTTATATGCTACGCATAGGTTAACAATATTTGCAGTTCCTTTAATATTTATGGTTCGTAATAATTTGTATTTGTTGGGCTCAAAAGATACAAAAGCAGCACAATGGTATACATGTGTAATGTTTTTAAAAGCATCTTGAAGTTGAGGAACATTATTGATATCAGCTTCGATCCATTCAATTTTATTGAAAAGCATTTCTACATCTTCTGAAAAATAAGAAAAAACATGTTTTACACGCTTTAAAGTCTTTTCATTTCTATAAGTTGCACGTATCGGTTGATCACTTTTCAAAAGTTGAAAAAGTAAATGCGAACCAACCAAACCTGTACCTCCTGTAACTAAAATCATAAAGCAAAGTTACATTAATTTCAGACTTTTCTTATGAGGCATTTTTTGTTTTAAAGATTTTACTTCTAATAAATATGAAGAAGTAAATTGAGTTAAAATTGTCTTTTGTCTTTAAGAGTGGAAACTTATCTTTGTACAAATCAATTTTGAAAGAAAAAAGCAATGGCAAATAAATTTGTAGAAGAGTTACGTTGGAGAGGAATGGTACATGATATGATGCCAGGAACGGAAGAGCAATTAGATAAAGAAATGACCACGGCTTATATTGGTTTTGATCCTACATCAGATTCTTTACATATCGGTAGTTTGGTGCCAATAATTTTATTAGTCCATTTAGAAAAGGCAGGTCATAAACCTGTAGCTTTAGTCGGTGGTGCTACTGGTATGATTGGCGATCCTTCAGGGAAAAGTGACGAAAGAAACTTGTTAGATGAAGTAGCTTTAGCTCATAATGTAGCAGGAATAAAAAGTGTATTATCTCGTTTTTTAGATTTTAATTCAACAAATGATAATGCTCCGGTTTTAGTTAATAACTACGATTGGATGAAAAATTTTAGTTTCATTGATTTTGCTCGTGATGTTGGTAAACGTATCACAGTAAACTACATGATGGCTAAAGATTCTGTAAAGAAACGTTTAAGTGGTGACGAAGGTAATGTTGGAATGTCTTTTACGGAGTTTACTTACCAATTAATTCAAGGTTACGATTTTCATCATTTGTACAAAACTATGGGTTGTAAATTACAAATGGGAGGAAGTGACCAATGGGGAAATATAACTACTGGTACTGAATTAGTGAGACGTATGCATGATGGTGAAGACCAGGCAAAGGCATATGCTATGACTTGCCCTTTAATTACAAAGGCAGATGGTTCTAAATTTGGTAAAAGTGAAGGAGGAAATGTTTGGTTAGATACCGATAAAACAAGTGTATATAAGTTTTACCAATTCTGGTTGAATTCTACAGATGAAGATGCTGAAAAATATATTAAGATTTTCACGTTTTTAGATAAAGAAACTATAGAAGCATTAATTGTGGAGCATAAGGAAACTCCGCACTTACGTTTATTACAAAAACGTTTAGCAGAAGAAGTAACTGTTTTTGTACATAGCAGAGAGGATTATGATAATGCCGTAAAAGCTTCTAAAATATTGTTTAGTAAGGATTTTAAGAATGAAATTAAACAATTATCTGAATCTTTGTTTTTAGATGTTTTTGAAGGTGTAAAACATGCTCAAATTTCTAAAGCTGAATTTAGTGAAGGTTTAGAGATGATTGGTGCTTTAGCTGCAAAAACTGAGTTTTTAAGTTCTAATGGAGATGCAAGACGTGCCTTAAAAGAAAATGCTGTAGCGGTTAATAAAGTAAAGGTAAAAGAGGATTATGTATTATCTTCTGAAGATTTAATCCATGATAAATACATTATTTTAAGTAGAGGAAAAAAAACAAACTTCATTTTAGAAGTCATTTAAAAATAAAAACAAACTCTAAATAGTTATAAGATCTCATTAGTTTCTAAAATTAATGAGATTTTTTTATACAAAAAAAATGCTCAATATTTCTATTGAGCACTCTAACCAATCAATCAACTCATGAAAATCTTACTTTTTCATAGCATTGATTAAGTCGCAGTAAAATAGAGTTCCTTACAACGCCATTAAATTACAACCTCTAATATCTGAATTGTCGAATCTTCCTATGATTTCAAATCGCTCATTATCAAGTGTTTTGCCTAAGTCTTGTGTAGCTATAAAAGAACAAGAATTTATATTTGCAAGGTCAACAACATTAATACCACCCGTTTTATTTGGGGCCTGTATGGTTAATGCATCTTCAGTATCTCGTGTTAATATTTTCATCCATGATGGGCATTCAAAAACACCATTGCCTTTAGAATATGCTTGACTCAATAATTCAGTCATTCCATATTCACTATGTATTTGAGAAACCCCAAATCCTGTTTGTAGAATTTGGTGTAGTTCTTGTCGTATAATTTCTTTTCGTCTGCCTTTCATACCACCTGTTTCCATAATAGTGGTGTGTTTTAGGTTCAGTTGGTATTGCTCCACCAAATCGAGTAGAGCAAAAGAAACACCAATTAATAATGTTTTTTGTTTTTTGGATTCTAATGTTTTTAATGTTTCGGCTAATTCTTCAAGATTGTTGAGGTAAAATCCATTCTCTGGATGTTTGGATTTATCTATTAAATCATTCACCATATAAATCAAAGAAGATCCGTCTCGTTCTAAGTAGGATGGTAATAAAGCTAAAACCACATAATCTTCTATATTGCCATAAAAGTGTTTAAAAGCATTGAGGTAGCTCTTTTCATAGAGTTTTATATCTGTTACCAAATGTTTGCTTGTTATGCTTCCTGTGGTACCCGAGCTTGAAAATATTTTTTCTATAGGTTCTGATGAACTTACAACCTCTCGAGATTTAAAAAACTCAATCGGTAAAAAAGGGATATCAGTAATTTTTTTTACATCTGCAGGATGCTTGTATAGTAAGTCGCAAAACGAACGGTATACTCTATTGTTTTGAAACTGAAATTTAAAAACTTCTAAAGCTATAGTTTCAAACTCAGCATCAGATTTTATATTAAAAATGGCGTCTTTAGATATCATATTACAAAAGTATGGAAAATAAAAAAGCGTAGCTCAAATTTTTGAGCTACGCTTTAATAAAAATGTATTAAGAATTATGCTTACTTAATTACTAATTTCTTAGTTGTGGTAGCATTGTTCTGAGTGATTTTTACGATGTAAACACCAGACTTTAAGTTTGCAACATTTAATGTGTTGTTAGTTAAAGTTTCGTTTTTAACCTGCTTACCTAAGATATCAAAAACCTGTACGCTCATTGCTTCACTGTTTGTAGAAGAAATTGTAACAGAACCAGTATTTGTTGGGTTAGGGTATAAGCTAAATGTGTTAACGTTAAATTCGTTTATACTTAAAGCTTCAGCGATATCACTAGCGTATCTTGGGAATATTTGGTATGTTCCATTGAAATCACCACCTAAACCTGTAACACTAGAAATTGATGTTGGTATATTTGCACCAATTAAATCTTCATCACTAAAAGCAGTTCTAGCAAGTGTAACGTCTGTTCCGTCTGTTAAATCATAGTTTGTAACTGCTTCAAAAATTCCTGTTGCAGAAAAAGTAACATTGTTTACGGTAATCAATCTACTTTCGTAAGCTTCACCATTAGTAATAAGTTCAGCAGCACTAACAACAATTGGTGTTACTGTGTTCCCTGTAGAAGATGCAGATGCTACATTTTGAGTAGGAATAAATTGAAGTAATCCGTTGTAGTCAGCAAGTGTACCAAAAATACCAGTCATACCATCACCATTAGAAAATGCAGTAGTGATAATTCCATCAGCATCATCAATTAAGATTCCTGCATCAGCATCTTGAATGTATTTTTGGTTTCTTGTAGAGCTAGTTACTACATAAGAGATGATAGCTTCACCTGTTAATTCGTATACAAACTCATCACCAATAGATCCAGATCTTAATTCAGTAATGTTTGCAACTTGAGTTGTCGTTGTTGGGTTTGATACAGAGAAAGAAATTGTTTTTGTATCAACAATAACATTGTTTTCTAATAAATCAGCAGTAACATTATAAGTTTCTCCATCTGCTACAATAATAGTGTAAGGAGATGTTGCATCAACAATAGTTTCATCGTCATTTACTGTGAAATTCACTTGATTTCCTGAAGTACTTAAGTCGATGTTGAAAGTTGTATATTCAAGGTCTACAGTAGTTGTACCAGAAGGGAATTCAGTTCCATCTTCAGGGGTAATGTTAACAGAAGGTGTAGCTACTGCTTGCTCATAAAAAGAAAAATCATCCCAGTATACAACAGCACCTGAATAAGTCCTAACTTCAAAGTAGAATTCATTAGCTGTAGTTGGAGCAGTTACAGTTGTGGTATATTGCGTCCATTGATTACCGTTAGTATCTAAATAACCCGAGTCACCAACGCCTTGTAAAACATCAGCATCTGTATTATGATCTACTACTCCATCCATTGACCACTTAGACCATATTCTAGCATCTGTATCATCACCAGATGCTGCATCAATTTTATACCAAATAGAAACAGTATAAGATGTTCCTGGAGTAATGCCAGTAATAGTTTGTGCTATATCATTAGTTCCACCAGTATGTTTTGCAGAGTAATCACCAGAATGTACTTCAGCAGATTCTTGCTCTACATCTTCAGCTTTAGACCAACCAGAAGGTGTAGTTGTATCATCCCAACCTTCAAAAGTACCATTAACTAATAGCTCTTGTCCAAAAGAAGCTGAAGCTATTAATAAAGTAAATAATAAAAAGTAAATTTTTTTCATAATTGATATTTTATAAATGTTTTTATGAAACAAATATAATGACAAAATGCTATTTCTAATTAATTTTTTAATTATTAGTTCTTATTTTACAATTACTTAACATCATTAAAATCAGGTGCTTCTTAGCATCAATGACTTATAAATCTAATGTTAGCGAATTGTTATCAATTTTGTATATTTATTATCTTAATGTAGTTATACTATATATTTGCCTAACTTAAAAGCTCTTGAATTTTGAAAAAAAAGGATATTAAAATATTATTGGTAGATGATGAACCAGATATTTTAGAAATAGTAGGTTATAATTTATCTGCTGAAGGTTACCAAGTTTTTACTGGCGAAAATGGTGTTGAAGCTGTTGAGAAAGCTAAAAAACATAAACCACATTTAATTATTTTAGATGTGATGATGCCAGAAATGGATGGTATAGAAGCCTGTGAGCGTATTAGAGAGCAATCGGATTTAAGTGAAACAATAATTACTTTTTTAACGGCTAGAGGCGAAGATTATTCTCAGGTTGCTGGTTTTGATGCAGGAGCAGATGATTATATAGCAAAACCTATAAAACCAAAGGTTTTGGTGAGTAAAGTAAAAGCTTTATTAAGGCGTTTAAAAGATGTAGATAATACAACAGATACTATCGTAACTATTGGTGATTTAGTGATCTATAAAGAAGAGTATAAAATCACTAACAAAGGTGTAGAAATTACATTACCTAGAAAAGAATTTGAATTATTATCTTTGCTGGCAACCAAGCCAGGTAAGGTGTTTAAGCGCGATGAAATACTAGATAAAGTCTGGGGAAATGAGGTTGTTGTAGGAGGTAGAACAATTGATGTACACATAAGGAAACTTCGTGAGAAAATTGGTGATAATTCCTTTAAAACCGTAAAAGGTGTAGGCTACAAGTTTGTGGACTAATGCAGAAAAAAAAATTAAAAAAAACTTATAAATTTGCTTTCAGAACATCGTTATACGTAACGATGTTTACGACGTGTCTTGTGGGTGCGTTTTTAAATTACTACCATACATTTAGTTGGGAGATTATCTTTTTTCCACTGATCTGTTTTCCGCTTTGTTTTTCAATTATTCAATATCGAGTAGAGCATTTTATTTATCGTCGTGTAAAGAAAATCTACGATGACATTACGCTTTTAGAATCCACTAATTTAAGACAGCAACCTATAACAACTGATATGGGAACCTTAACCCGTGAAATTGATAAATACGCAAGGAGTAAAAAGATTGAAATTGAAACTCTAAAAGTTAGAGAAGAATACAGAAAGGAATACATGGGAAATGTTTCTCATGAACTTAAAACACCATTATTCACTGTTCAAGGCTACATTCTTACGCTTTTAGATGGAGCAAAAGATGATGAGAAAATTAGAGATAAGTATTTAGCTAGGGCAAGCGCAGGTGTTGAGCGTCTTATTTATATCATAAAAGATTTAGATATGATTAGTAAGCTCGAAGTTGGGGATCTAAGTCTTAATAAAGAAGATTTTGATATTGTAGAGTTGATAAAGGGTGTATTTGATCTTTTTGAGATGAAAGCTTCAAAAAAGAAAATTACCTTAACTTTCGATATGGATTATAAAGAGCCTATCATGGTTTATGGCGATGTAGAACGTATTCAACAAGTTCTTACAAACCTTATTGTAAACTCTATTAAATACGGAAGAGATAAAGGAACTACAGAAGTTAGTATAGAAAACCTTATTAAAAATAAAGCTATCATTAGAGTAACAGATAATGGAGAAGGGATTTCAAAACAAAATATTCCTCGTTTATTTGAGCGGTTCTATCGTGTAGATAAAAGTGGTTCTCGTAAAGAAGGAGGTTCTGGCTTAGGGTTGGCTATTGTAAAGCATATTATTGAAGCACACGAAGAGAAAATCTATATAGAAAGTGAACTTGGTGTGGGTAGTGAGTTTTCTTTTACGCTCGAAAAATCTCAAACAGTTCATTAAAATTTACTTGAGATTCTATAGAAGCAAAACCACTGTAACCTTTAACTTTATCTAACATTTCAATTTCAAATTTATCTTGTTTGCAACACGGAATAATACCTTCTGAGTCTAGTTTTTTTGCTAAGTACATTTGCTCAAATTGACCTGGTGTTGGTATAAAGAAGGCTTTTTTTTCAAGTTTAGCTAAATCCATAATTGTAGTATAACCAGATCTGCTTAGTATCAGTTCACTTTCGTTTATAGCAACTTCAAGCGCTTTAGTTGTCATAAAATTACAGATTGTGAGGTTGTTTTCAATTGTTATTTGCTGCTCTGTCTCAACCTGTCCTTTAATAAATAAGACTTCCCCTTTATAAGACTTTAATTGTTTTAATAATTTTTCTTCAAGATAGGTGCGTTGCGGTTCTGGTCCAGATAATAATACAAGGATTTGGTATTTTATATCTAAATCTAATTTCTTAAATCGTGTTAAAGGCCCTAAGTATTTTACAGGCGTTTTATAAGATTCTGCATGCCCTAAGTTTCCACTTAAGTTGTTTGTGCCGCTATGATCAGGAACCCAACACTCATCAAATTTAGATATTATTTTTTGATGTAATTTACTACTCAGCCATGTTGTGTTCCCGCTTAAGACGCGCAGTTGATGGGTTATAAAGATTGATGGAGTGGTTTTATGTCTTGCACCAAAACGATTATCAGAGATGATCCCAACAATTTGTTCTTTTTCAACTAAAGTTTCTATGAATTTTTTTTCCTTTTTTATTGTTTTTAAAAGATGTGGAGAATCTTTTATAAGTTTTAATTTAAAACTATTGGCTTTCTTGGCGTAGGTAATATTGTAAGAAGGTAATTCTATAGTTTTTAGTTTAGGGAATTCTTTTTTCAATAATTCTAAGGCAAAACCATCACTAGCAATAATAGGTTCAAAATTATGAGCTATTAGTTGGTTTATAACAGGAATACATCTTGTAGCATGGCCTAAACCCCAATTTAATGGAGCAACTAAAATGCGTTTTTTATGCTTTATAGATTCCAAATATTATTTTATTTTACACATCAATGTATTCAAACAAAGATAAACCTAAAATGTTTCCTTAATTTTACCAAATTATTAATATTGAAGACAAACTAAAATAGCTGTGGGAAGTAAAAATAAACTTAAACGCTTTAGAGAAAACGAAACCTTTCATAATGTATATCAACCTTCTAGAGAAGAATTAGTTGATGCCACCTATAAATTAAAAGGAAAATGGAGATCTGAGGTCTTTAAAAACAACAATCCTTTAGTCTTAGAATTAGGTTGTGGAAAAGGAGAATACACTGTTGGTTTAGCAAAACGATACCCAAATAAAAATTTCATAGGTATAGATATAAAAGGCGCCCGTTTTTGGCGTGGTGCAAAAACAGCGATTGAAGATGCTATTCCTAATGTTGCTTTTATTAGAACGCAGATAGAGCTTGTTGAATATATTTTTGAAGAAAATGAAGTCGATGAAATTTGGATTACTTTTCCAGATCCACAAATAAAATACAAGCGAACTAAGCATAGAATGACTAATTTAAACTTTTTAGAGCGTTACAAAAAAGTTTTAAAACAAGATGGTTTAATGCATCTTAAAACAGATAGTGAGTTTATGCACGGTTACACGCTTGGGCTATTACATGGAGCTAATCACGAAGTATTATATGCTAATCATGATGTGTATAGACAAGAAGGAAGTCCGGAAGAAGTGACCGAAATTCAAACGTTTTATGAAAATCAGTACCTAGAGAAGAATAAAGCAATTACGTACATTAGATTCAAAATCAACTAGGTTTGAATATAACTTTCATTTTTTTTCTGGGATTTTTTGTGGCGCTTATAGGAGTCGTTCCTCCAGGATTGCTCAACATGACCGCTGCTAGAATTAGCCTAAAAGAAGGAGCAAGTCGTGGCATTATGTTTTCTACAGGAGTTTGTATTATAGTATACATTCAGACCTATATGGCTTCTATTTTTGCTAGATATTTGTCTAGTCATCAAGATATAGTAGCGATTTTGCAACGTGTTGCTTTTGTAATATTTATTTTAATTACTATTTATTTTTTGCTTTTAGCATCAAAAGAAGGAGAGCCTAAAAAAAAGAAGGAAAGAAAGAGTAAACATGGTAGGTTATTACATGGTATGTTATTGTCTGGCCTTAACGTTTTTCCTATTCCTTACCAAGCTTATATGACCATCACTTTGGTGTCTTTTGGTTGGATGAATTTTGAAAAAACCAGTATTCTTACTTATGTTACAGGTGCTGCTACTGGAACTTTTGTAATGTTATATTTCTATATTTTCTTTTTTGATAAAATTAAAGATCGAAAATTTACGTCCCAAAAAAGTATGAATTTAAGTATTGGTATCATCACGGGACTTGTAGCCTTGGTAACGCTTTTTAATATCTTAAGAGATTTTTAAAAGTAACATCTGCTATAATTTATATTAAGGTTATTTCAAATGGAATCCATAAGAACAAATGAAACCGGAAACTCTTAGTTTTTTTGAAAAAGTATATGAAGTTACTCGTAAAATTCCTTACGGAAAAGTTACTAGTTACGGAGCAATAGCAAAATATTTAGGTGCTGCTAAGAGTGCAAGAATAGTTGGTTATGCTATGAACGCTTCTCATAACAAAGATGTGCCAGCACACCGTGTTGTAAATAGAAAAGGGCTTTTAACTGGTAAACATCATTTTGACGGTACTAATTTAATGCAGCAGCTTTTAGAGAATGAAGGTGTTGTGGTTATCGAAAATCAGATTCAACATCTAGAAGCTATTTATTGGGATCCAGCAAAAGAGCTTAAGTGATTCTTTGAGTTTGAATGACGTCATCTTTATTAGTGCTCTTATCAATGGTCTAAAAGGCTTAAATACCCTTTTTGAAACTATTGTTAAACCCAATCTTGCAATTGCACAATTCAATTTATCTAGTTTACATTCTAACATTTTCTAAGTATCTTTGTTCTTAGAATTAATCTTAATAAGAAAAGAATCAGAGATACAATCGTGATCTCTATCTTCTTCAATTTTAACATCATATGAAATTAGTTAAACAAGATATATTAAATGCATTAAAAACTATAACAGCACCGGGAGAAGGTGAAAATATGGTAGATAGTGGAGCTGTTACTAATGTGGTGACTTTTGCAGATGAAGTCATTGTAGATATTACTATAAAGAATCCAAGTCTTCAGGCTCGTAAAAAGACTGAAGTAGAAATTTTGCAAACCATTCATAAAGAAGTTTATGAAAAGGCAAAAATAAAGGTGAACATAAAAGTTGAAGCGCCTGCTGTAGCATCTAAAAATGAAATTAAAGGAAAAGCAATTCCTGGTATTCAAAATATAATAGCGGTAGCATCAGGTAAAGGAGGTGTAGGTAAATCTACTGTAACGGCAAATTTAGCGGTTACATTATCTAAAATGGGCTTTAAAGTTGGTGTTTTAGACGCTGATATTTATGGGCCATCAATTCCTATAATGTTCGATGTTGCAAACGAACGTCCATTGTCAGTAAATGTAGACGGTAAATCAAAAATGAAACCCGTAGAAAATTATGGAGTTAAAATATTATCTATTGGCTTTTTTACAAAACCAGATCAAGCTGTTATTTGGAGAGGGCCAATGGCTTCTAAAGCTTTAAATCAAATGATTTTTGATGCGGCTTGGGGAGAATTAGATTTCTTATTAATCGATTTACCTCCAGGAACAGGGGATATTCATTTAAGCATTATGCAAGCGCTGCCAATTACAGGAGCAGTTGTCGTTAGTACACCGCAAAATGTAGCCTTAGCAGATGCTAAAAAAGGTGTGGCAATGTTTCAGCAAGACAGTATTAACGTGCCGGTTTTAGGTATTATAGAAAATATGGCTTACTTTACTCCAGCGGAACTTCCTGATAACAAATATCATATCTTTGGAAAAGAAGGGGCTAAAAATTTAGCAGAAGATTTAAATGTTCCATTTCTAGGAGAAATTCCTATAGTACAAAGTATAAGAGAAGCTGGAGATGTTGGTAGACCTGCAGCATTGCAAACGGAAACACCAATTGAAGAGGCTTTTGAAGCCATTACAAGAAGTGTTGTGCAACAAGTTGTAGATAGAAATGATGCTTTGCCAGCTACTGAAGCAATAAAAATTACCACAATGGCAGGTTGTACTGCGGTTAAAAAATAATAATCCAACAATTTTGTCAGTGTTTTTATAAGACTGGGATAAAGAAAAATAAAAAAATGAGCTCAGAAGAACTTAGAGTAAATGTTGAAAAAGCATTAGAAGAAATCCGTCCGTTTTTACAAAGTGACGGCGGGGATATTAACTTATTATCTATTGAAGATGGTAAATTAGTAAAAGTACAACTTGTTGGTGCTTGTACATCATGCAGTGTTAATCAAATGACACTAAAGTCTGGTGTAGAAATGACAATAAAGAAATACGCTCCACAAATCGAAAAAGTTATTAATGTAGAAAAATAATGTGACATTTATCACATTTTGATTAAAATGACATTAGTAGTTTTGTTTTCAAATTTGATATAAATGTAAAATAACCTGTAAGGTATATGCTGATATTATTTCAGTAAATAAATCTTACAGGTTTTTAACACAAAAAAAAGAGGTGATTATCGTTTAGATTAAGCCTTGTCAGGAATGAAATGATTACAACAGATATACTTATTATAGGTGCTGGTCCAACCGGACTTTTTACCGTTTTTGAAGCCGGACTTTTAAAATTAAATTGCCATTTAATAGATGCATTACCTCAGCAAGGAGGGCAGTGTTCTGAGCTTTACCCTAAAAAACCAATTTATGATATTCCTGCTTATCCAGAAATTTTAGCAGGTGATTTAACGCATAAATTAATGGAACAATGTAAGCAGTTTGAACCTGGTTTTACATTAGGAGAAAGAGCTGAAACTATTGAAAAACAAGAAGACGGGAGTTTTATTGTAACCACAAACAAAGGAACAAAGCATAAAGCTCCTGTTGTTGCTATCGCTGGTGGTTTAGGAAGTTTTGAGCCAAGAAAACCTTTGTTAGAAAATATTAGTGATTTTGAAGATTGTGGAGTAGAATACATGATTAAAGAGCCAGAATTTTATCGCGATAAAAAGGTTGTCATTGCAGGTGGTGGTGATTCTGCTTTAGATTGGAGTATCTTTTTAAGTGATATTGCTTCAAGTGTTACATTAATCCATAGAAGAAACGAATTTAGAGGGCATTTAGATTCTGTTGAAAAAGTACAGGAATTGAAAAATATTGGAAAAATTGAACTTATTACTCCTGCCGAAATTACTGGAATCAACGGAAATGGAAAAGTTGAAAATGTTGAAGTCACCAAAAAAGGTGAAGAGCCAATTTTATTAGAAACGGATCATTTTATTCCACTTTTTGGTTTGTCACCAAAATTAGGGCCAATTGCAAATTGGGGTTTAGAAATAGAAAAAAATGCTATTAAGGTTAATAATGCATTAGATTACCAAACTAACATTCCAGGTATTTATGCTATTGGAGATGTAAATACGTATCCAGGAAAATTAAAGCTAATTCTTTGCGGTTTTCACGAGGCAACATTAATGTGTCAATCGGCATATCAGATTATTAATCCAGGAAAACGTTACGTTTTAAAATATACTACAGTTGCAGGTGTAGATGGGTTTGATGGTACGCGTAAGGAGGCTCCAAAAGCAGTTGTAAAAGCTATTGATTAAATGGTTTAAAGCTTTTATATAGTTACTACATCATTTAGATTTCATAGTTTTTTTAAACTTATGAGATCTTTTAGAAATAAATAATCTAACTCTGAGTTATTCTGAGTAACAAATAAAAAATCCTGATTTCGCAGGAAACGAACATGGAACAAGATATTAATATTACTATAATCGATAGAGATGGTGTAAAACATCAAATTGAGGCTCCTACAGATATGGCAATGAATTTAATGGAAGTTGTAAGGTCTTATGAGCTTGCGCCAGAAGGTACTATTGGAATTTGTGGTGGTATGGCTATGTGTGCATCTTGTCAATGCTATGTGCTAAGTGATACTAAATTACCAGAAATGCAAGATGATGAAGAAGCTATGCTCTCTGAAGCATTTGATGTTAAAGACAACTCTCGTTTAGGTTGCCAAATTCAAATGACACCAGAAATGGAAGGATTAGAGGTGGAATTGGCTCCTGAATCTTAACAAATTTCTGAGAAAAGCAAGAAGATTTTTGCAATAAATAACAATTGAAGCCTCATCGATTTTTAAAATCCTCGAGGTTTTATTGTTTAATGGTTTATGCTGTTTTATAATCAGCCAATTTAGTCGGGCCTTCTAATAAAAACCGATCAATTTTTAAGTTACCATCTTCAGAGGTGATAACCTGCCATTTAATTAGTGAAATCATTCCATTCTCGATTTCTAGACCAGTAATACTTCTTGGGTGCACGCAACTCCCATCATTAAAATAAGCAATTTCGCCAGGCTCTGGAAAACGTGGTCGGTGTGTATGACCAACAATAGTGATTAAGTTATTGTTTTCAATAATCCATTGTTTGGTTCGTTTCTCTATTTTTATGAGTTCCGTATAGTTTTTTGCAGGTGTTGTTGGGTCAGCAATACCCATAACATTTAAAGGTTTCCAAAGTACACGAACTAAAAACCGACTCCATTTCCAAAAGGTATAATTCCACCAATCTGCCTGATGTCCGTGCGTAAGAAATAATTCTTGATTGGTTTCAGAATGTTCTAAAACAATACCTTCATGATATTTAATATCACAGAATAAATCTTCGTCTTTACCTGTTTTTGGGTCGAAAAAAGAATACAAATGTTTTTCTACATATTTCGGATCACGATAGACCATATCATGATTTCCCCATATCATATGTAGACGATTTTTATCATGAAATTGTTTCATAAGCATGTAGATATTCTTATGTGCATTAAATATAGACTCGAACGATAGGTTCTCCCAAAGTTCGTCTCCATCTCCTATTTCGCAGTAGCTGAACCCTTCAAGATAATAGTGCCGCAAAGCATGAAAATAAATGTTTCTATTGTTTGCAAAATCATCAGCAAAACTATTGTCTCCACGATGACAGTCACTAAATAATATAAGTTTAGACGAATCGTCAAACTTTAAGCGTTTTGCATACTTATAAGCGCGATCTAATCTTGTTTTTGAAGACATAAAGTTTATTTAAGAGACTGAATTAAACAAAAAATACCTCTCCAAAAGAGAAGTATTTTTATACGTGCTACTTATATTCTGTTTTATTTGAAGGCATTTAAACCTGTAACGTCGAAACCAGTAATAAGTAAATGAATATCGTGTGTTCCTTCATAAGTAACAACACTTTCAAGATTCATCATATGTCTCATTATACTGTATTCTCCACTAATTCCCATACCGCCTAACATTTGTCTTGCGTCACGAGCAATAGTTAATGCCATATCTACATTATTACGTTTTGCCATAGAAATTTGAGCTGAGGTTGCAGTGCCATTTTCGCGCATTACACCAAGTCTCCAAGCTAATAATTGTGCTTTGGTAATTTCGGTAATCATTTCTGCCAATTTCTTTTGTTGCAGTTGAAATTGACCAATAGGTTTATCAAACTGCATACGCTCTTTACTGTAGCGCAATGCTGTGTCGTAACAATCCATTGCAGCTCCGATTGCCCCCCAAGCAATACCAAATCTTGCAGAATCTAAACAACCTAGTGGTGCTCCTAATCCAGATTTGTTGGGTAATAAATTTTCTTTAGGCACTTTTACGTTATCAAAAATAAGTTCTCCTGTAGCAGATGCTCTAAGTGACCATTTGTTATGCGTCTCTGGAGTAGAAAAACCTTCCATGCCACGCTCTACAATTAAACCATGAATTCGTCCTTCTTCATTTTTAGCCCATACTACAGCGATATTACAAAAGGGAGAATTACTAATCCACATTTTTGCTCCATTTAGAAGATAATGATCTCCCATATCTTTAAAATTGGTGACCATACCTCCAGGATTAGAACCATGATCTGGTTCTGTTAATCCAAAAGAGCCAATCCATTCTCCAGAAGCCAGTTTCGGTAAGTATTTGTTACGTTGTTCTTCGTTTCCGTATTTCCAAATAGGATACATTACTAAAGATGATTGTACAGATGCTGTGCTACGAACACCAGAGTCGCCACGTTCTATTTCTTGCATTATTAAACCATAAGAGATTTGGTCTAAGCCTGCTCCTCCATATTCTTCAGGGATGTATGGTCCAAAGGCTCCAATTTCAGCAAGACCTTTAACTATTTGCGTTGGGAATTCTGCTTTTTGAGCATACTCTTCTATAATAGGAGAGACATCACGTTTTACCCAGTCTCTTGCGGCATCACGTATTAATTTATGCTCTTCAGTAAGTAATTCGTCAAGGTTATAATAATCTGGTGCTTCGAATAAATCTGGTTTCATCTGAATATATTGTTTGTTATAAACTTGTCAAATACTGTCGCTATTGCTCAAGTTATGTTGTTGTTTATTTAGTTCCTAACAAAAGTAACGAAATCGTTTTCAGCTTACAAAGACAATATTACATTTTCAAATAAAAATCTTTAGTGAGATTTATGTAATCTTCAGTGTATTGATGTCGTGAGGTTTCGATGATTAATTCTGATATTTTAAGCTTTTTTTTAATAAAGCTAAATTCTATTAAACTGCGTTTAATAGTTGCATTTGTATGTCCTTTTACATGAAGAATACGCTGAGGGTATAAATCTGAAGCGTGCGCTAAACCAATTAGGTTTGTCTCTTCTTTATACGGAATAACTACTGAAAAAATTCCGCTTTTAGATAGTAAATTAGACACAGCGTAAATAAGATGTTCAAAAGGCATAGCGTCGTTAAAGCGTGCTAGATCTCTCGATTTATCTGTGGTTTTATAATCTTCAGAATAAAAAGGGGGATTGCATATAATGAGATCAAATTTGTCTTCTACTTCTTCAACAAATTCTAGAAGTGAAGCGTGGTAACAGAATAAACGATCAGCCCACGGTGAGTTTTCAAAATTTTCAGAACATTGCTCGTAAGCATCAGCATCTATTTCTACAGCTTCAATGTTTTCTGCATAGCTACGTTGTGCAATCATTAAAGCTAAAACACCAGTTCCAGAGCCAATATCTAAGACTGAAAATGGATTTTTATTAACCGATGTCCATGCACCAAGTAAAACTCCGTCTGTTCCAATTTTCATAGCACAACGGTCTTGGTTAACTGAAAATTCTTTGAATTTAAAAGGAAGCAAACCCATTATTCTTCAAGGTATAAATCAATCAGTCCTTCTGGAGTCTTAACTTCTATAGTTTTGTTTTTTCTATCGACCTTAACAATAAATTCATCATTCATAGGGATTAATATTTCAACGCCGTCTTTGTCTATTTCAAATAAAGCTTGAGCTGTTGAATCATTAATACCTTTTAAAATTCCTACATCACCATAGTTTGAATCTATAATAGTGAAACCTATGACTTCATGAAAATAAAATTTATTACCCTCTAGTTTTGGAAGCAAGTCCATAGGTAAGTATAAATCTGTTTTGATTAAAGCATCAGCATCTTCTTCAGTATCTACATCTTCAAACTTAATACGTAATAAATTAGATTTATGTAATTGTGAAGATTCAGCAAAGAAAGGAACTAAATTCCCTCTCAGATCTATAAAAATAGCATCAAGGTTATCATATAAATCAGGTTCGTCAGTATCTAATTTTATTAAAAGTTCTCCTTTAAAACTGTATTTGGATACAATTTTACCTAAATAAAAACAGTCTTCTTTTTTCAAAATAAATCTTGTATTTATGGTTTCCGTGAAAGCGGAAATCTTATTAATTCTAATTCTAAATGTTCAACAGATTCTCACCTTACTGAGAATTATTTTATAAAACTATTCTGTGGTTATATAAAATAAAAAACCCAGACCATAAAATAGTCTGGGTTCAAAAGTATAAAAAATAATTTTTTTATTCTTCTTCGTTAGCTGCTGTTTCTTCAGTTGCAACATCTTCTGCTACTTCTTCTTCAACAACTGGCGCTGCTGCAGCAATACGTGCTTCGTTTACAGCTTTTTCAGCTTCTAATGCTTTAGCTTTAGCATCTGCATCAGCTTTAGATAAGCCATCAGTTTTTGCTTCAACTTTAGCTGCTTTTTCTTCTAACCAAGCGTTGAATTTTGATTCTGCTTGCTCTTCAGTTAATGCACCTTTTCTAACTCCACCAGCTAAATGATTTTTTAGCATTGCTCCTTTATAAGATAAAATAGCTTTTGCAGTGTCAGTTGGTTGTGCACCATTTTGTAACCATTGTACAGCTCCGTCAACATCTAATTCGATAGTTGCAGGATTTGTGTTTGGATTGTAAGCACCTAATTTTTCTAGGTATTTACCATCTCTTTTAGCGCGAGAATCCGCTGCTACGATCCAGTAATAAGGTTTTCCTTTTTTACCGTGTCTTTGTAATCTAATTTTTACAGGCATAATAATTAATTAATGAGGTTCTCGACCTCTGTTATTAATGAGGGCGCAAAGATAATATAATTTTTTAATTTTCAGTTAGATAATGTGTGCTAAGTAAAAGAAAATGCCTATTTAGATGCATTTTGAAAAATTATTATACTTTTGGCAGTGTTGTTTCATTATATTTGGAACGAAGATAAAAGACACCCTATACAACATGAAAAAACTAATCCTCCTATCGCTTGTTTTTTTAACTATGTTCAGCTGCGGCGACGAAGTTCAATTTAATTCGCCAGCATTTCAAGGTGATCGCGAAAATGAGCTTTGGCGAGCAACAGCCTTTTCTGCAAGTATTGAAACAAATGGATACTTAACGATCACTGGAACTAATAATTTTGAAACTGTAGAACTTACAGTGCCTTCTGTAATAGAATCTGAGTTTATTGTAGGGGATATTGATGTGATTGAAGCTAAGTATACTGATGGTTTCGGAACCGAATTCTCAACGAATAATACTCCAGATGAAAGTGTGTCTGTTTACCCCGAATTAGGAGAAATTATAATTGAAGAAATAGACGTTGTTAACAAAACGTTTACGGGGACTTATAGATTTTTAGCTTTTGATGCTTCTGGTTTAAATTCAATAGGTTATACAAACGGAATTTTTTATAAAGTACCTTTAATATCTGGTGAGTTACCGACAGATCCTATTACTTGTGTAGATGTAGAGTCTGCGGCTCAAATAGCATTTTTAGCATATGAAGCTAGTTATGCAGACGATTTAATATTTGTAGATAGTGATGCTTTTGCGACGGCCTGTGCAGCATATTCTCAGGCTTTGACAGAACAACGTACATTTTGTGGTGATTCAGATGGAGCGTTGCAAGATTTAATTGATGCGCTTGGTGATTGTGAGATTTCTTGTGAAATAGCAACGGCAAATGTTGTTGAAGCAGAGTTGCAATATAGTACAGCAACGATTGGCAATTACATTGAAAAATGTGTACAATATGCTTTTTATCTACAAGAACAGATAGACATTTGTGATGATTTAGATGGAAGTATTCAAGTTGAAATTGACACTCTAAATTGTGTTGATACAGATGGTGATGGTATTCCAGATGTCTTTGAAAACTTTAATGGTGATATAGATGGTAATTTGGATGATGATGATAGTGATGGAGATGGTAATCCTAACTATTTAGATGCTGATGACGATGGTGATGGTGTACTAACTATTTTTGAAGCTAAAGATGCTGACGGTAATCCATTAGATACAGATGGAGATGGTGATGTAGATTACCTAGATACAGATGATGATGGTGATTCAATTTTAACCATTAACGAAAATGCAGATCCTAATGGAGATGGCAATCCTGATGATGCGGTAGATACAGATGGAGATGGTATTCCTGATTATTTACAAGCATAATAAAATAAAATATTGTAGAAAAAGCTTCAATCCTTTGGGATTGAAGCTTTTTTTGTGTGTTAAAAACTCTTTATGTTTTCATTTTAAATAAGCTCAAATTCTATGTAATTTTATAAGCTAATTATTTTAGGAATTTTTATTGCGTTATTTGCTGCTAAGTTGGTAGATAAAAGACTGTTAAGTCGTAATTTATAATGATTTTCGTTGCTCTCAACGTCTCATTGTAAAACAATTTAAATACAAAAGAATTAGTTTACAGTGTTTACCTTTGCGTTCTACAGTAAATAGGATTGCAAGAGAAACAATTCAACAACAAACAACTCAACAGCGATATGTACTTAATATTTGATACCGAAACCACAGGATTACCAAAGCGTTGGGATGCACCAATTACGGATACGGATAATTGGCCAAGGTGTATTCAGATTGCTTGGCAATTGCATGATGCTATGGGTAACTGTATTGAACATCAGGATTATTTAGTAAAACCAGATGGATTTAATATTCCTTATGATGCTGAAAAAATACATGGTATTTCTACAGGGTTGGCAGAAGAGGAAGGTATTCCTCTTTCTGAGGTTTTAGAAAAATTCAATATTGCTTTATCTAAAACTAAATTTGTAGTAGGGCAAAATGTAAAGTTCGATTTAAATATTATGGGAGCAGAATTTGTACGAGAAGATCTTGCAAATCAGCTTCAAGAGTTGCCTGTTTTAGATACTTGTACAGAGCATACAGCAAGTTTATGTCAGTTGCCAGGGGGGCGTTATGGTAAGTTTAAATTACCAACGTTAACAGAATTGCATGAATATCTTTTTAATAAACCTTTTGGTGAAGCGCATAATGCAACAGCAGATGTTGAGGCAACGACGCGTTGTTTTTTAGAATTAATAAGAAGAAAGCAATATACCAAAGAACAACTCGATGTTGAGCCAGATTATTTTCAGAAATATACAGAAGAGAATCCTGCTGAAATTCAGCTTATAGGTTTAAAACATATAAATCTTAAACGTGCAAGTGCTAAAATTAACGAGCGACTTCAGAAAGCGCAAGCTACACCTACAACCATTGATAAGGAAGCTGCGGCACAAGTTGTAGATGTCGACTTTGCACATTTACACAATCACTCGCAGTATTCTATTCTTCAATCTACCATTAGTGTCAAAGATTTAGTTGCCGCTGCAGTTAAGAGAAATATGCCAGCTGTTGCGTTAACTGATCATGGAAATATGATGGGTGCATTCCATTTTGTAACAGCCGTTTCTAATCATAATAAAGGAGTAAAAGCACAACACAAACAAGCCGAAGAAGCAGGGTTAGAGAAAAAAGGTAAAATTTTAAAACCTATAATAGGTTGTGAATTTTTTGTGTGCGAAGATCACGCAGACAAAACAAGAAAAGATAATGGTTATCAAATTGTGTTAATGGCTAAAAATAAAAAGGGCTATCACAATTTAGCAAAATTATCTTCTGCGGCTTTTACAGATGGCTTTTATTATGTGCCAAGAATAGATAAAAAACTTATAGAAAAATACAAAGAAGACTTAATCTGTTTAACAGGAAATCTTTATGGAGAAGTACCAAGTAAAGTTTTAAATGTTGGTGAGAATCAGGCAGAAGAAGCTTTACTCTGGTGGAAAGAAACTTTTGGAGATGACTTGTATTTGGAGCTTATGCGCCATAATCAAGAAGATGAAAATAGGGTGAACCCAGTACTAATTCAGTTTTCTAAAAAGCATGATGTTAAGTTAGTTGCAACAAATAATACTTATTACGTAGATCAAGAAAATGCCAATGCTCACGATATTTTATTGTGTGTAAAAGATGGTGAAAAACAAGCAACACCTATAGGTCGTGGTCGTGGTTATCGCTATGGTTTACCAAATCAAGAATATTATTTTAAGTCTTCAGATGAAATGAAGGCTTTGTTTAAGGATGTACCAGAAGCCATTGTAAATATTCAACACGTTGTAGATAAGATTGAGCCTTATGAGTTAGCACGTGATGTATTATTACCTGCCTTTGACATTCCTGAAGAATTTAAATTTGAAGAAGATTTAGCAGATAACGGAAAGCGTGGTGAAAATGCTTTTTTAAAAGATTTGACTTTTAAAGGCGCTGAAAAACGCTATGGCGAAATTACACCGAAAATTAAAGAACGTCTTGATTTTGAATTGAGCGTTATTGAAAAAACAGGATATCCTGGGTATTTCTTAATTGTAGAAGATTTTATTCGCGAAGCTAGAAAAATGGATGTTTCCGTAGGTCCTGGTCGTGGATCTGCAGCAGGATCTGTAGTTGCTTATTGTCTATGGATTACAAATATTGACCCTATTAAGTACGATTTACTTTTTGAGCGTTTCTTAAATCCAGATCGTGTAAGTATGCCCGATATTGATATTGATTTTGATGATGAAGGTCGAAGTCGTGTTATGGATTATGTTATCGAAAAATACGGCTCAAATCAAGTAGCTCAGATTATTACTTATGGTACAATGGCGGCTAAGTCGTCTATTAGGGATACTGCTAGAGTTTTAGATTTACCATTAAATGAAGCGGATCATCTCGCTAAGTTAATTCCTTTAATGTCTAAGCTTGGTAAGATTTTTGGGCTTTCAGAAAAAGAATTAGCAAGTAAATTTAGAGCAGAAGATTTAGAAAAGATTAATGAATTACTTAATATTTCTGATGGTGACGATTTACAAGCCGAAACCTTAAATCAAGCCCGTATTTTAGAAGGTTCAGTCCGTAATACAGGTATCCATGCTTGTGGTGTAATTATAACACCAGGTGATATTACAAATTATGTTCCTGTTGCGCTGGCAAAAGATTCTGATCTGTATGT
Source organism: Winogradskyella wichelsiae (assembly GCF_013403925.1). Lineage (GTDB taxonomy): Bacteria > Bacteroidota > Bacteroidia > Flavobacteriales > Flavobacteriaceae > Winogradskyella > Winogradskyella wichelsiae. The sequence continues at coordinate 325,702 of NZ_JABFDJ010000002.1, read as the reverse complement.
AACGCAGTTTGATAACTCTGTTGTAGAAGATGCAGGTTTATTGAAAATGGATTTCTTGGGATTAAAAACCTTGACGTTAATTAAGGATACAGTTAAACTAGTAAAGGAAAAACACGGTATTGACTTAGACCCTGATAGTATCCCATTAGATGATGTAGAAACTTATGAATTATTCCAACGTGGTGAAACGGTTGGAGTGTTTCAATACGAATCACCAGGAATGCAGAAGCACATGAAGAATCTTAAGCCTACGGTTTTTGATGATTTAATTGCCATGAACGCCTTGTATCGTCCTGGTCCAATGGAATATATTCCAAGTTTCATTGCACGTAAACATGGTGATGAAGAGATTGTGTACGATTTGCCAGAAATGGAAGAGTATCTTAAGGAAACCTATGGTATTACGGTTTACCAAGAGCAAGTAATGTTACTGTCTCAAAAGTTGGCCGATTTTACAAAAGGTGAAGCCGATGTCTTGAGAAAAGCAATGGGTAAAAAACAGATTGCGGTTTTGGATAAGATGAAACCAAAATTTATTGAGCAAGCCGGTGCTAAAGGTTTAGATAAAACTAAACTCGAAAAAATCTGGAAGGATTGGGAAGCCTTTGCAAGTTATGCCTTTAATAAGTCTCACTCAACGTGTTATGCATGGATTGCTTATCAAACCGCTTATTTAAAAGCACATTATCCAGCAGAATATATGGCTGCGGTATTGTCTAATAATATGAACGATATTAAGTCCGTAACCTTCTTTATGGAGGAGTGTAAACGGATGCGTTTGCCAGTTTTAGGACCAGATGTAAATGAGAGCTTTTATAAGTTTTCAGTAAACCAAGATAATGCCGTGCGTTTCGGAATGGGAGCCATAAAGGGTGTTGGTCATGGTGCGGTTAAAACGATTGTAGAAAATAGAAAAGAGGGAGGTCATTATAAATCTATTTTCGATTTTGCAAAACGTATTGATCTACGTGCTGCCAATAAAAGAGCTTTTGAAGGGCTAGCAAACGCAGGTGGATTTGATTGTTGGTCAGATACGCACAGAGCACAATATTTTGCGCACGATGGTGATAGTATTAGCTTTTTAGAAAAAGCGGTAAAATACGGTGCAAAACACCAAGAGAATGAAAATTCTGCCCAAGTAAGTCTATTTGGTGCGGCAAGTGATGTTCAAATTGCAGAACCTTTAGTGCCACCATGTGAAGATTGGGGAACGATGGAGAAATTATCGAGAGAAAGAGAAGTGGTTGGGATTTATATTTCTGGACATCCATTAGATGATTTTGCTATTGAGATGAAATCGTTCTGTAATGGTGTTGTTGCTCATTTTAATAATTTAGAAGCCGTTGTTAATAGTGAAATTACCTTTGGTGGTGTGGTTACAGACGTACAACACCGTGTAAGCAAGCAAGGAAAAGGTTGGGCTATTTTCACCATTGAAGATTATACAGATAGTTTTGAATTTAGAATTTTCGGGGAAGATTACTTAAAATTTAGACACTTTTTTGTTATAAATTCCTTTGTTTATGTGAGGGCTTTTGTTAGAGAAGGTTGGGTGAACAGAGATACAGGGAAAAAAGGAGATCCTAGAATACAGTTTAATAGTTTTCAATTGTTGCATGATGTTATGGAAAACTATGCAAGAAAACTATCAATTCAACTTAATATTAGAGATTTAAAAGAAGATACCGTTTCTATATTACATGATTTAATGACGCTTCATGAAGGGACAAAGCCTTTAAGTTTTCTAGTTTACGATAATGCTGAAAAAATAAAAGTTCAGATGTCAAGCCGAAAAAATAAGGTTAAAATTTCTCAAGAATTATTAAACTCCCTGAAGGAACACGATGTTAAATATAAGTTGAATTAAATGTTTAAGGTAATAACTTAAAAAACATGGTAGTCTGTTTTATAAATTTAGAGACTTCAAAAATTTAAATGACAACTTTGAAGGACAGTTTTAAATAATTCTTTTAATGCTAGTGTAAGAACAAGACTTAATTCAAATAAAAATGAACAGATAAGTATTTGTTCGTTTTCAGGTTATTATAAAAATCATCTTTTATGGTCACAGAGGTTTAGTTATTGGATTTGAAGTTATTAAAGGAAATCCTCAAATTAAAAAGTAAACTCTAAAGCATTAAAGAGCTATTAAGATTTACCTTCTAAATTAGAAGATATAAAAACTTTTTTCTTTAATAAAATTCCCGAATTAGAATATGAGTATAGAATAATTACTAAAAAGCAATGTTATATTAATATTGAAATAAGAAAAGTGATTCTTGGTTCTGAGGTATCTCAATTAGACAAGAGTCTTGTAAATCAGCTTATTGAAAAAATGATTCTACTATTAAATTAGAAACTTATAAGGGTTAATTAACACTTATGCAGTGTTTTTTTTATATTAAAAGCTAGATATAAATTAAGTGTAATAGATTTTAGTTCGAAAAAAAACAGACAGACTTGTCTATTTTTAAAAATTAGTTTATATATTTGCATCATGAAACATGCCGAAGTAAAAAATAGAATTACAGAAACGGCCTCATTTTTATTTTATAAGAATGGGTATAATTCTACAGGTATCAACCAAATTATTGCGGAAGCAGGCATTGCTAAGGCAACGTTATATAATCATTTTAAATCTAAAGAAGATATTTGTCTGGCGTATCTTCAGCATAAGAATATCAATTTTTTAGAAGATTTTGAAAATTTCACGATCTCTAAACCAAAAGGAAAAGAGCAAATCCTAGCGATATTCGATTTCCTTCAACTGTTTTATCAAGATAAAGATTTTAATGGGTGTTGGTGTATTAAAACCGTTTCGGAAATTCCAAAAGATAATGAGATGATCCGGAATGAGATTCAATCTCAAAAAAACGACTTTATCGCCATTATAGCAAAACTGATTACCAATAACTTAGAACAAGTGAAAACTGAGCAAGTAAGTTCACTCGCAAGACAAATATATTTACTTTACGAAAGTGCTGTTGGAGAAAGTCACTTGCATCAAGAAGATTGGCCTATTGTTGAGTCTAAAAATTTATGTGAAAAAATAATAGGTTAAAAAAATTTGAACAAACAAAGACAGACTTGTCTGTCTATAATTGATAATTAAATAGAAATACAATGAAAGAATTTGAAAACAAAGTAGCCTTAGTAATTGGAGGAACAAGTGGTATTGGTAATGCAACAACAAATGCGTTGTTAGAAGGTGGTGCAACAGTACATGTTGTAGGAAGAAATACGGGTAAAATTGCCGATGCAACCAATTTAATTAAACACACAGCAAACATATCTAATACAACTGAAGTTGATGCATTAATAGCTAAGATAGAAGGTTTAGATAACTTAGATTATTTAGTAAATGCTTCAGGAATTTTTGGTCCTAAGCCTTTTTTAGATCATACTATGGAAGACTATAATTCGTATTTAGATTTAAATAGAGGCTTCTTTTTTATCACACAAAGTGCTGCTAAAAAAATGAAAGCCACTCAAGGTGGCTCTATTGTAAATGTTGGGTCAATGTGGGCAAAACAAGCTGTTAAAGCAACGCCTTCTACGGCTTATTCTATGCAAAAAGCAGGTTTACACTCGCTAACGCAACATTTGGCTATGGAATTAGCAGAAGATAACATTCGTGTAAATGCGGTATCTCCTGCTCTAGTAAACACGCCTGTTTATCATGGTGTTTTTGGTGGAGAACAAGCTGCTAAAGAAGCCTTGGTAGGCTTTAACGGTTTTCATCCAATAGGTCGTTTTGGAGAATCGGAAGATATTGCAAATAGTATTATCTTCTTGTTATCAGACAAGGCTGCTTGGGTAACAGGTGCCATTTGGGATACCGATGGTGGTGTTATGGCTGGTAGAAATTAAAAAACTAAAAATAATTATTGAGCCATAACCTTATCTCATTTTGGTTATGGCTTTTCTATTTTATAAGTCTTAAAATAATTTTGAGACTTAAATTTGAATTCAAACTATGAAAAATTTAGTTCTAACATTAAGTATTATTTTACTGTTTGTGTCTTGTAAAGAGAAGACAACAACAGAAACAGATCGTATATCAAAAACATCAACACCTATGAGTGAGATAAAAACAACAACATTAAAATATAAAACATTAAAGGTTAATGGCATTAACATTGCCTATAGGGAAGCTGGAAATGTGAATAATCCAACGATCGTTTTACTACATGGTTTTCCGGCATCATCGTATCAATATAGAAAAGTATTAGCGCAACTATCTAACGAGTTTCATTTAATTGCACCTGATTATCCTGGTTTTGGTAATAGTGATTTTCCAGATGCGGAAACGTTTACCTATACATTTGATAATATTGCAGTTACTATTGATTCATTTTTAGAACAAAAAGGGATTAATTCTTATGCGATAATGATTCAAGATTATGGTGCACCTATTGGTTTTAGATTAGCGACAGCACATCCTGAAAGGATTACAGCAATCATCAATCAAAACGGAAATGCTTATGAAGAAGGTTTAGGGGATGCTTGGGCTGGCATAAAAGCGCTATGGAAAAATAGAACAAAAGAAACCGAAGATGCTTTATTATCTGCATTTTCATTGGAGGGTTTAAAATGGCAATACACACATGGTGTTAGAGATATTGAAACCGTAGATCCGGATAGTTATAATTTAGATTTCTTAAGGTTGTCTCGACCAAATGCACATGCCGTAAATTTAGATTTGTTTTATGACTATCAGAATAACGTAAAATTATATCCAAAATGGCAAGACTATTTAAGAGATAATCAACCACCATTATTAATCGTTTGGGGGAAAAATGATGCTTTTTTTCCTGAAAGTGGTGCCGAAGCGTTTAAAAAAGATGTAAAAGACATTGATTATAACATTTACGATACGGGGCATTTTGCGCTAGAAGAAGAAGGTGAAGCTATTATTGAAAGCATTAGAAATTTCATGAGAAATCAGAATAAATAAACATCTAGAATGAAGCAATTTGCAATAATTTTATTGGTTTCACTAACTGTATTTAGCTGTCAGAGTAAATCAGAAGACACTAAAAAACAGTTCTTTTTACCACCAGCAACGACTTATAATTATGTAGAAATTGATAGTGTAAAACTGTTTTATAGAGAGGCAGGCGATAAAAGCAAACCAACAATTGTATTGCTTCATGGGTATCCTTCGTCTTCACATTCGTATAGAAATCTTATTCCTATGTTGGCGACGCATTATCATGTTATTGCACCAGACAATTTGGGTTCTGGCTACAGCACGCATTTAGACCCAGCAACAACGACATATACTTTTGAATTTTTAGCGGATTATACAGAGAAGCTAATCAATACGCTTCAAATTAAGAACTACGTAATGTACATGCAAGATTTTGGTGCTCCTGTGGGGTATCGAATGATGATGAAAAATCCAAAACGGATTGAAGCTTTAATTGTTCAAAACGCGAATGCATATCTAGATGGTTTAACGCCTAAGAGACACGATTTTTTTAGAACGGCACAAACGGATACTTCTCAAGTAAAGTATGATTTTTTATATAGCTTAACAGGTGAGGATGCCATAATAAATAAGCAGTATTTATTTGATTTAGACAGCACAAATATCAACATTCAAAGTCCAGATGCTTGGACACACGATTTGGTGTTTTTAAGGTCTAAGAAAGACAGAGAAATTCAAGTGCAGTTATTTCAGGATTACAATACCAATTTGATTCGGTATCCAAAATGGCAGAAGATGTTGAGAGAGACCCAACCAAAAACCCTAATAGCTTGGGGTAGAAAGGACTTGAAATTCAATTATAAAGGAGCGGAAGCTTATTTAAGAGATTTACCCAATGCAGAGTTACACTTGTTAGACGCAGGCCATTTTGCTGCAGAAGAAAAGACACGAAGTATTGCGAAACTTATTTTAAAATTTTTATCTAAGAATGAGATATGATAATGAGTTAAATAGTTGAGACCTATTTATATTAAAGGAAAAGGTTTGTAGTTATCCCAAATTTGCGCAAAGGATGGAAGTGGTATCCTTTTTTGTCATTAAAAACAAAAAAGATATAACGGACAGCCTTGTTTATGCGCCCAAAATAGCAAGCATCTAACTCTTCTATATCGCTATAATCAAAACATATACGGGCTTTGTAAGGTTTGCGGAATATTTTGACTAATTTTGTAATTCCATATAAACATGGAATAAAGAAAAGATAAGTACAATACATTTAAAAAATAAACATTATGGCATTAGAGATAACAGATGCAAATTTTGAAGAAACAGTATTAAAGAGTGATAAGCCTGTAGTAGTTGATTTTTGGGCAGCTTGGTGTGGACCATGTCGTATGGTTGGACCAATCATTGATGAGATTAGTACAGAATATGAAGGAAAAGCTATTGTAGGTAAAGTAGATGTGGATGCAAACCAAGAATTTGCAGCAAAATACGGTGTTCGAAATATACCAACAGTATTAGTTTTTCAAAATGGAGAAGTAGTAGGTCGCCAAGTTGGTGTTGCACCTAAAAATGCTTATTCAGACGCTATTGATGCACTTTTATAGTCTATACTTTAAAAGATATTAAAAAAGGTTTGCCATTTAGGCAAACCTTTTTTAGTTTGTACATGTTTTTTGTCTTGTACTTCGTGCAATTTAATTAGTGGTTATAATGGGATGAAAATTATAAAATCTTTTAATAGGAAGGGTTAAAATGGCTTATGGATTTACAAAAAGAACTAAATAAAGCAGGTGGGTTTAAAAATATAGAACTACTCGCTAAACAAGTCGTAGAAGGTTTTATTGCTGGGATGCATAAAAGTCCTTTTCATGGGTTTTCAGCAGAATTTGCAGAGCATAAAATTTATAATCAAGGTGAAAGTACTAAACATATTGATTGGAAACTCTATGCGAAAACAGATCGTTTATATACCAAACGTTATGATGAAGAGACAAATTTACGTTGTCATATTATACTAGATAATAGTACGTCTATGCACTACCCAGAAATACAAGGTACTGCGTCTATAAATAATCTTAATAAAATTGCATTTTCGGCATTAGCAGGTGCTTCATTAATGCATATTTTAAAAAAACAACGCGATGCTGTAGGTTTGAGTATTTACAGTGATAAGTATGATTTCTATTCACCAGAGAAGGGGAGTGAACGTCATCATCAAATGCTAATGCATAAGTTAAGTGAAGCGGTTACATCAAAACCAGAAACTAAAACGACTGAAACGTATCAGTATTTACACCAAATTGCAGAAAAGATTCATCGTAGATCGTTAATATTTGTGTTTACCGATATGTTTCAAACCTCAGAGGACGATGAAAAATTATTTGAGGCTTTGCGACATTTAAAACATAATAAACATGAAGTTGTGTTATTCCATGTTTTTGATAAAGAAAAAGAATTAATTTTTGATTTTGATAACAGACCCAAGCGTTTTATTGATATTGAGACAGGAGATTATATTAATTTGTACGCCGATAACATAAAAAATAATTATAAAAAGGCTGTTAATGAATATTTTAATAATTTAAAATTAAGGTGCGGACAATATCGAATTAAGTACGTTGAAGCTGATGTTAAGGCGGGTTTTAATAGTGTTTTGACAACCTATATGATAGAGCGACAAAAATTTATTTAAAGTTTTTTTGTTTTTTTCTTGTGGAATTGAAAAAGGGTTGTATATTTGCACTCGCAATTAAGCAACGGTCTGGTAGTTCAGCTGGTTAGAATGTCGCCCTGTCACGGCGAAGGTCGCGGGTTCGAGTCCCGTCCAGACCGCTAAAATTGTAAAACTAAAGCTTCAAGAAATTGAGGCTTTTTTTGAGCAAGATTCCCAACGATAAGGGATTAAGATGTTGTGTTGTTCTAGGAGATATCCTAGAGTAGTTGTAAGAGTCCTAATGATATTAGGGACTTACCGATGAAAGGCTTTCCTTTTTTCTTATTAAGAAGATTGGGATGCTTTTTTGTTTTATGGCGATATTATAATAGAATTTAAGTGACCTTGTTGAATAATATTTGGGGGCTTATAATTGCTATTAATCAAAAAAAAGAGTTACGAGAAATCGTGACTCTTTTTTTTGGTTTAAATGAGGGGTGTTGCTTATTTAAATATTTTTTATTAATTATTTCATAATAAAACAATTAAAGTTTTGAACAACTTATAAACATATCATTTGTTTTTTATCGCTTAAAAATACTTTTTATCGATGATTATCTTGTTTTATTCGTTTTAAAGAATATATTTGTGTTCTTAATGAGATTGTCAAACAGCGTATTAGAGTGATTTTTAATCTGTTTTTTATTGGTGTTTGTTGACCTGGAAACATTTCCCGTTTTTAGTTTTAGGTTCTTCCTGAGATAAGTTAATGATCCATTTCTCTCATACAGAGTTTTGCATATTGCGGTGCATATTAATATTAAATAATTTTAATCCTAAAATAAATACTTATGAAAATCCTAAAAATTACATTAGCTTTAGTTGCAGTCTTATTATTAACAGTTTCAGTTGTAAAAACGGACAGTATTATAAACAATGGAGATGCATCAACTTATAAAGAATATAGTCCTAAGGATATGTTGGCTATGGACAAAAAGAAATTGAAATTACAAACACAAGAATAATATTAAATCACATAAAAATAAAAGCTCTTGTATAACTATAAGAGCTTTTATTTTTATGTGATTTCTAATTTTAGTCTATTTTTGAGATAAATCAAAAAACTTTGTTAAAGCGTATATTTTTTGTGGTTTTTATTATTCAGATGGCATCTGATGTAGTTTATGCCCAAAGTAAAGTTGTAGATTCTGTCAATGCGTTAATATTGAAGTCTAAGGATGCTAAATACTCATTAAATGAACGATTTAAATATGCAAGTGCTGCATCAAAATTAGCGAAGAAGAGTAAAATAGACTCTATGGTTTTAAAAGCAAATAGGAGTTTGTCTACCCAATACTTTTATTTAGAGGAATATAACAAGTATATAAGTTTAAACAGAGCCAATTTAGACTTAGCAAAAACACTCAAGGATTCTTCAGCGGTAGCAGTAGCAGGTTCTAATCTTGGATCGTACTATAGATATACGCAACAGAACGATAGTTCCTATTTTTTTTATTCTAAAGCACTAAAATTTTATAACAGTAAAGAGGTCTCAGAAAAAAAAGCTAATGCGCTTTTTTATTCAGCAGATCTTCAGCAAATGGCAAAAGTTTATACAGCAGCGGAAGATGATGCCGTAAAAGCTCTTGCAATTTTAAATAGATTACCAGAAACAGAATATCGCTTAGATATGTACTGGAGTTTATATAACTTATTAGCTATTAATTCTAATGAGTTACAAAATTATAGTAAAGCTATAGAGTATTATAATGAATCGATTAAGTATGCGAAAATGATGCAAAATGGATTTATTAATGAAATTTACTCTATCAATAACAAAGCAAATGTTTATCGCGAAATAGGAAAATACAAAGAAGCAATTGGTTTGTATGAGAGTCTTTTGCCTTTAAAATCAAAATACGAAGACGAAGATCCTACGTTCTATGCGTTACTCCTTAATCATATCAATAAATCTAAATTTGAATCTGATAAATATGATTTTAAGGAACTTGAAAGTGATTATAAAAAAGCCTATAAAATTGTTGAAGGTTTAGACGATGAAATAACGTTAATGTACTTGTCATTAGACTTATCTGAGTTTTACTTGAAAAACAAGTATAAAGATTCGGTTGTGAAATACGGTGAGAGTGCCTTATATATATCAAAAAAGGTCGGCTCAAATCAAACTAGGTTAAAAGCTTTACTGAACGTGTCTAAAGCTGTTGATGGTTATAATTCTAGATCCTTGTTGTTGGAACATATCCAACTCTCAGATAGTCTTAGAACAGAAGATAGAAAAGTTAGAAATAAATTTGCCAGAATAAAATTTGATACAGAGCAGATCGAAGCTGAAAATGAGCAAATCTCTAAAGAAAACCTCTATTTACTTATGTTGTCAATGGGGCTTTTGTTGACGATTATACTTGTCTACATTGTTATTTCTCAACGTGCTAAAAACAGAAAACTATACTTAATTCAGTTGCAACAAAAAGCAAATGAAGATATCTATAATTTAATGTTAGGACAGCAAGATAAAGTTGATGAAGCGAGAGCTAAAGAAAAATTAAGAGTTTCTAAAGAATTGCATGATGGTGTTTTAGGAGCCCTTTTTGGTGTACGGCTAAGCTTAGATAGTATTAACTTTAAAGAAGGAAAAGAAGTGATGTTAGCTCGCGCTAAATATATTAGTAAACTTCAGATTATAGAGCAAGATATTAGAAAAATTTCTCACGAGTTAAATATAGATTTTGTTTCTGGATCTGGTTTTTTTAATATTGTTTCAGAACTCATCGAAACTCAAACCACAGCATATAGTTTAGATTACAAATTTAATTTCACCGATGATATAGATTGGGATAATGTTTCTAATAAGATTAAAATAAACATTTATAGAATCATTCAAGAGTCTATGCAAAATATCTACAAACATGCAAATGCAAAATTGATACAAATTAGTATTTCATTAGAAAAAGGCTTAATTTGCTTAAGTGTTATTGATAATGGAGAAGGCTTTGATACATCAAAAAGTAAGAAAGGTATTGGATTAAAAAATATGAGTTCTCGTGTAGAAGATATTGATGGTCGAATTACTTTTACTTCTCAATCAGGAAATGGCACAACAGTTAAAGTAAAAATTCCTTATTTAAATTAATTAAACATGGAGCACATCAAGATTTTAATGGTAGATGATCACCCAATTATTATTGAGGGTTACCAAAATGTATTGATGGCAACAAAAAAAGACGACCAGACGCTATATATAGATACGGCTAACAATTGTGATACTGCTGTTGCAATGATAGAGAAAGCTTCTAAAAAGTATCCATATAATATATGTTTTTTTGATATTAGTTTACCAGGATCGGATGATGGTAAATATGCATCTGGTGAAGATTTAGCTTTATTGGCTAAACGTATAATGCCTCGGGCTAAGATTGTTGTTCTAACGATGTTTAATGAAACTTATAGAATTCATAATATTATTAAAGAGATCAATCCAGATGGGTTTCTTATTAAAAGTGATTTAACTTCTATGGAGTTAGCCGATGGGTTTCAACAAATTTTAAAATCGCCACCATACTACAGTAGTACAGTAAATAGTTATATAAAGAAGACTATTTCTAGTGATATCTATGTGGATGATATTAATAGAAAAATTTTACACTTATTATCTCAAGGTGTCAAAACGAAAAGTTTAAATGAATATATTGATATTTCAACTAGTGCCATTGAAAAACGTAAAAAACAGCTTAAAATTTTATTTGCTATTGCAGATGGAAAAGATGAATCTTTGCTAAAAGAAGCTCGTGAAAAGGGGTATTTGTAAATAAAGAGAAATAAATGCAGCTTTTTACAGTTAGAAATATGCCTGAATATCCTATCAAATAAGGAAAGTACGGTTTTTCCACAGTAAGTTTACGGTTTTTCCGCAGCAAAATGTAAAAGGTGTTATTTATCTTTGTAACATCAGCAAAAGTTAATTAATCCCTTATTAAATTATTGTTGAATTAATAGCAAGAAAAAATAGCCTAGTTACATCTAATGTAATTAGGCTTTTTCTATTAAACTTGTTCAGTACCAATTGGCATTATGCTCTAATAATTTTGCAATAAAAAAGCCAAAGTAAATTATAGCAACGATAAATTTTAAAAAGGTAGAAGCTATAAAACCTAAAAACGATCCAAATGCTGCCTTTAAAGCTTTATTAAAATCATTTTTGTTCATCATTTCACCAATAAGTGCCCCAAAAAATGGACCTATGATTATACCAAATGGAATAGGGGTAATTAAGCCTATTATTAAACCCAATATGGTTCCAATCATTCCAGCTTTGCTTCCTCCAAAACGTTTGGTCCCTATGGCAGGTATTATATAATCTAGTACATATACAATAACAGCAACAACTAGAGTGATTATTAAAAAAGTCTGACTCATTTCTACACCTTTTGTAAAATGAAGGACTAATAAACCTGCCCAACTCGTCAATGGACCAGGTATTACGGGTAGAAAACTACCTAAGATTCCAATAATCATTAATAAAAAAGCAATGATGACTAAAAATAGTTCCATAAAATTAAGTTCAATTTATTTATAAGACGCTGTAAACAAGTATGTGTTACAATTATTAACTATAAAATTAGTTCAAACTAAATAATTAGTTATATTTGTAATGAGTTTAAACTAAAAACTTAGTTCTATGAAGCAGTTAACAAAAGCAGAAGAAGAGATTATGCAAGCCTTATGGTTGCTTAAAAAAGCGAATGTAAAATCGGTTATAGAAACTTTGCCAGAACCAAAACCTGCTTATAATACTGTTTCTACCATAATTAGAATCTTAGAATCTAAAGGTTTTGTAAGCTATGAGAAAAAAGGAAAAGGGCATGTGTATTTTCCTGTTGTGGCTAAAGAATCTTACAGTAATCAATCCATTAATAAATTAGTCGATAATTATTTTCAAGGTTCATTTAAAAGTATGGTGTCTTTCTTTGTTCAGAAAAATGATGTGGATATAAAAGATATAGAAGTCTTATTAGATGAAATTAATAAAAAGAACTAATTATGCTTTATACAATACTTCAAATTATTGCATTTCAAGCTTTGTTTTTATTGGTTTACGATTTGTTTTTAAAACGAGAAACCTTCTTTAATTATAATAGAGCGTATTTAATGTTGACTTCCGTTTTGTCACTCATTTTGCCTTTTGTAAAGTTCCCGACATTGAAAAAACTGGCCACTAAAGATATGGTAATTCATTTACCCGAAGTTTTTATAGGGGCTAAAACACCAACGGCTTATGATATTCAAATAGCAGAACAAGTTGGTATCATTTTAGAGCAACCAAAAACCCCAATTTGGCAAATTGTAGCACTTTTTGGAATTGGAATTGCAACACTCATTTTTCTTATTAAAATCACCAAATTATACTGGGTGAAATATAAAAACCCAAAGCGTTGGAAAGGCAATGTGCTTATTGTTAACTTAATAAAGAGTAGTGCAGCTTATTCATTTTTCAATACTATATTTTTAGGAGAACATATTTCTGAAAGTGAAAAATCTACCATTTACGAACATGAAATGGTGCATATTAAAGAACTACACTCTTTAGATTTATTATTTTTTGAATTGCTACGCATCATATTTTGGTTTAATCCACTAGTATATATCTACCAAAATAGAATTAAAGAATTACACGAATATATTGCTGATGCCAAAGCTGTAAAACAAAGCGGGAAATCGGAATATTATAAAAGTTTACTCAATCAGGTTTTAGATGTTAATCAGGTGTCTTTTACCAATGCATTTTTCAATACATCATTAATCAAAAAACGAATCGTTATGTTACAAAAAACAAAATCAAAACAGCTTCATCTTATTAAGTATGCCTTATTAATTCCTATGGTATTTGGAATGTTAATTTATACCTCTACTGAAGTTAGAGCGCAGGAGAAAACAACGGAACAAGTTGTTGACCAAGAATTGACTGAAGCAGAGTTGGTGAAAAAGTATTATGATGAATTTGGAGCAATGAAAAAAAATGGCTCTAGCTTTTTTGAAATTTCAGATTATGCAGGATTTAGTAAGGGTAAGACAATCAAATATTTAATGTCAAAAAAAGAGTTTTTGAAAATGAAAGCATTTTTGATTTATCTTTCAGAAGATGATATTAGAAACAAATATGAAGGGGGTACTTTAACTCAGGTTGATATTGATGGATCAAAATTTATGAGTATGGATAAATTCAAAACTTATGAAGAATTTAAAGCTTTTAAAAACACAAAAGAACAAAAAGAACGTTGGGAGTTATATGGACAAGAAGGAGTTTTAAAATTATTTGTTGAAGATGTTGCGGATAAAACAAAAGAAGAAACTAAACGCTATAATGCTTATTTGAAGCAATTAGAAAACGATGATTCATTTAATAAATTAGTGGTTACAGATGGTAGGTCAACTTTAGTGTTAGATTCTTATATTTCACAAGAGGGAGAAGAGGTAATTAAGTACGAAATAGCAGAAGTCCCATTTTCAGTAGTCGATGAAAGCCCAACAACTGTAGATTGTGAAGATTTAGAAAGAAATGAAGATCGAAAAAACTGTTTTAATAATTTTGTGAATAAGCACATTGCTAAAAACTTTAATACAAGTATAGGTGATAGTCTAAGTCAAGGGAGAAAACGTGTTTTTGTTCAGTTTAAAATTGATACCAATGGGACTGTTAAACATATTGTTGCTAGAGGTCCAAGTCCAGAATTAGAGGAAGAAGCCAAACGTGTTTTAGAAATGTTACCTCAGTTTATTCCTGGAAAACAAAAAGGGAAATTGGTTGTAGTGCCTTTTTCTGTGCCCATTGTTTTTCAAATTCATGATTCTAAAAAAGACTAATTACTGCTTATGAAATTAATTTTAGGGTTCTTGTGTTGTGTTTTTGTGATCCATTTAAATGCTCAAAATATAAAAGCGGAAGCAGATCATCTTTATGTGAATGGTAATTTTTCCAAAGCCATTGAGACCTATAAATCTCTTAAAAATTTAGATGTTGTTTATGATGATATAGCTAAGGCTTATATTGCTATTGGTAACTATGATGAAGCCTTAGATTATTATGATAAAGCTGTGACAGCTAATGAAGATAATCTCTTAATAAAGTATGAATTTGCAAAACTTTTAGCACATACTAAAAAGTATGAAAAAGCCAATTTGTTATTCACTAATTTAATTACTTCAGACAGTTTAAACCCTAATTATCACTACGAGTTGGGTATTGTTCTAGAAAAGCAAAAAGACACCTCGGCTTTAGAGCAATTTATGGATGCTTATAAACTAGATGAAACGCATCAAAAAGCTATTTTTAAAATTGCGAAACATCATTTAATAAAACGGAACTTTATAGAAGCTCATGGTTATATAGATCGGGGTTTAAAAAGTTATAAAAACAATGTGAAACTGATAAGTTTAAAAGCACAAGCTTATTATCATCAAGAATATTATACACATGCTATTGTGTGGTTTCAGAAATTGCTTGATTTAGGTGAAGAATCTGAATTTATTTATGAAAAATTGAGTCTGTCTTTTGCGCAAAATTCGGATTATATAGAAGCTATTAATTTCCGAAAAAAAGCTTTAAAATATAGTCCGAATGATGCCAATGCGATGTTTGTAATTGCTGGTTATTATGAAAAATTAAACAATTTTGAAAATGCAGAAGAATTTATGACTCAATCTTTATTATTAAAAGATCTTCCGCTTTCAGATGAATATCAACGATTAGGCACAATTTTAAATCGTCAGAAAAAGTACGAAGCAGCCATTAAAACATTTCAAAAATCTTTAAAAGAAGATCCTTCTAATATGGTTACGGAATTCTACCTGTTAAGAACCAAAGACGAATACTACGCTGATATTGATGCAAAAATTAGAGCGTATGAGAAGTTTGTAGAAAAGCATAAAGAAAATCCGTTCGTTAGGTTTTCAGAATCTAGATTAAAAGAATTAAAGCAAGAAAAGTTTTTAGCTGAAAATTAATATTGTAATTATGAAGTAGAAGGTGTCTTCATAGTTGATTTTAAATGCGTTGTGGTCTATGCGGTTTATTCTAGAAAATATTTGTACTTTTCGGTGTTAGAACTGTATTAATGAAACAAATTGTTTGTCTTTTACTCTTATTTTTCACAATGATCTCTTGTGATTATTTCGACAAGAAGAAAGTCTATACCGAAGATTTGCTAGAGGAAGAATTGCAAACCTTTAATTGGAATGAGGTTGATGCTTACCCAACATTTACAAGTTGCGATTCTATGTCTGCAAAAGAAGATCGTAAAATCTGTTTTCAAAATACTTTAATTACCAATGTTAATCAATATTTAGCGCATCAAAATCTTGTTGTATCTAAAGATGTTAGCGATACTATAGTACTTAAAATAATTATAGATTATAATGGTAAATTAGAAGTAGAATCGATAGCTATAAAACCTGAGACGGTTAGTGAAATCCCTGAAATTGATAGTTTATTACGTCAGAGTTTAAAAACTATTCCAAAAATTTATCCAGCAATAAAAAGAGGTCAACAAGTGACTACGGCTTTTGAGTTTCCTGTTAATGTAAATATTAATTAAGTTTACTTTTTAAAGTTCCTGCCTTTCCATTCATAAGTTTTAAAGAAAGATAAAAAGGCAACACTCACATTAAAAATGGGATATAGTATAATAGAAAATAGATAAGAAAGTAATAAGTTTTCTTGCCTAAAAAAACGTGTTGTTTTAAATAGTAATAAAAAGTCGATACTAAATTTTATAACTAATAAAGCGATTATTGTTTGTGATGATGAATAGTTGAAAATAAGCGAAATAATTAATCCTAAAAAAACAAGATTACCAAGTAAGACAATCAATCCAACTAATTTTGAAAACCAAAAATTATAACGACTAGCTTTAGAGGCCCAACGGATACGTTGATGCACTAGGTTTTTAAGATTTTCAGCCGGATTTGTAGTTACTATAGCTGTTTTTGCTTTTAAATAACTTACTTTTTTTGAGTCGTGTTTAATAAATTTTTCAAGTAGAAACATATCGTCACCACTCGCAATTCCATCATTACCTTCAAAACCTTTAACGGATTTAAATTCCGATTTTTTATAAGCGAAATTCGCACCATTACACATAAAGGCCTTATCAATACCAAAACCACCAATTGTAGCACCTTGTAAACTCAAAAAATCTAAAGTTTGAAAACGATTTAAAAACGAATTCTCACCGTGATAAGTTACAGGGGCAACAATACAATTTGGTTTTTCGGTTTGAATACTTTCATCGAAAGTATCGAGCCAATATTGTGGTAAAACACAATCAGCATCCGTTGTAACAATCCAATTATAATTAGAAACTTTAATCGCTGAGGTTATAGCATCTTTTTTAGGGGAATTTGATGTTCGTTCGTTTTTAATAATCCTAATATTATCAATGGTAGAATTTGAAGCTAGAATTTTTTCAATAATTAACACCGATTCATCATTAGAGTCATCATTTACCAAAATAATTTCAAATAATGATTTAGGATAATTCAGGTTTGAAATAGAGGTTAATAAATCGGGAAGATTCTCAGCCTCATTTCTAAAAGGAATAACAACAGAGAATTTAGTTTTAGATTCTAAATTTTGAAGTTTAAAATCTTTTACTTTATCAAAGCCGTAAGTCAATAACCCTATAATAATAAGATAAGTTATCGTAATAAATATGGCGATTAATAGCAGCATTATTCTACTGGTTTAGGGAGCTTAAAATTAATAACAAAGTAACTTCCTGAAATACTTGGTAGTACAAAATTGAATAACCACATAAGTGTTGTGATGGTTAAAATTGTAAGTTCATTTACATTTAAGAAACTAAATAAAAAGACAGCTATACTACCTTTTATTACAAAGTCGAAAATAGAAATGGCTGGTATTATTGAAGCTAATAAGTACATGCTTGTAATTACAGTCATGGCTTCAAAATAGCTAATTTCAATCCTAAAAACAATCAATAAATAATAAAATTGAGATGAAAATAAAATATATCTAAGTAGCGAGTATAAAATATTTGTTAGATGTGTTTTTAAGCTAATCGATTTTAAGAAAATAATAACAGAGCGGAAAGAAAATCCTTTAATTTTAAAATGGTTCTGCTTTGTTAAAAAAAGTAAAAGTAAACCAATCAATAATACAATCACACTATATTGTAAGACTGTATAATAATTGATTTTTATTGAATACCGATTGATAAAAAACAATAAGCCAATACAACCTAATAGTGTTGTTATGATCATTTGTGCTAAATTCCCAAGAAGGTTTAATAGTACAATTTTTGTTCTAAACGGTTTTGTGTAGTACATCGCTTTTGCACCATATTCGCCAATTCGGTTTGGAGTAATTAACGATGCTGTGAGTCCACCTAAACTTTGTTCGGTAGCTTGGTGTATAGAAATTGGTTTTATTGACTTTACAAGGTTTTTCCATTTTAGAATTTCAAAAAACCAATTAAAAAAGCTTAAAAGAATTAAAAAAGTGATGGTTTTGAATGAAAATGATTCGTATTTGTCTAAAAAAGTAATAAATGCACTAAATTGTAAGTTTTTGTTTTCAGTCAGTTTAATGTAGATAAAATAAAAAGCAGCAACTACAATACTCAATTTAAAGAGTAAAAGCAATAATTGCTTAGTTTTGTAGTGTTTAATGAGATTCATATTGCAAATAAAATCAAAAACTTACAGATGCAACACGCTTTTAAAAAATACATTTTCTTTTTTGGTATTGTTTTTATAACATTCAGTAGTCAGGCACAATATGGCAACACGGCTAAATGGAAAGCTCTTTTTGCAGTTGGCCTCAACTATCCTACAACAGATGGTTTTGTAAATGGGTCTTATGCCAAATCGGTGAATTTTCCAACTGTAAATTTAGGAATTCAACATATGCTTACTAATCGCTATGGTGTAAAATTAGATTACGGATTTAATCGTTTTAAAAACTCGAGTGATACACCAGATTTTAAGATTAACTACTCTAGGATCAACGCACAATTTGTATTTGACCCAACGGAATATATTGGGTTTGTGCCCATGCGCATGCGTACTATTTTGCATGCAGGTCCTGGTATAAGTTTTGTGAAGCCATTAGGAACTTTAGGAGATAATAAGCAGACCTATGCTAATCTTTTAGGTGGTTTAGAGTTGCATTATGCTATTAACGAAAAAGTTTCTGTTTACACCGATGTTGCTTATATCTATGGCTTAACATCTTTAGATGATTATAATCCGGCCTCAACAGGTCTAGGTGCTTTTAACGGTAGTGTTTTTAACCTTACCTTTGGCTTGGCGGTTTCTTTAGATGGCTGCCGATACTGTAACTAAAGCATGAGTAAAGAAAAAATTATTTTAGGAATTGATCCTGGGACTACAATTATGGGTTTTGGACTCATAAAAGTTGTGGGTAAAAAAATGGAGTTTTTACAATTAAATGAGCTCATGCTTAAAAAGTATGACGATCATTATTTAAAACTCAAGCTTATTTTTGAGCGTACCGTAGAACTCATAGATACATATCATCCAGATGAAATAGCGATTGAAGCCCCTTTCTTTGGGAAAAATGTACAAAGTATGTTGAAGTTAGGAAGGGCACAAGGTGTGGCTATGGCTGCAGGTTTGTCACGCGAAGTTTCTATTACGGAGTACGCCCCAAAAAAGATTAAAATGGCAATTACTGGAAACGGAAATGCAAGTAAGGAGCAAGTGGCTAAAATGTTGCAAAGTATGCTGGGTTTAAAAACCATACCTAAAAATCTAGATTCAATGGATGGATTAGCAGCTGCGGTTTGTCATTTTTATAATGAAGGACGTGTAGAAGTTGGTAAAAGTTATTCTGGTTGGGGTGCTTTTGTAAAACAGAATGAAGATCGTGTAAAGAAATAACCGTTTGTTATTACTGCGAAGGCAAGAATCTTCAAGTTAAAATAATTCCTCTAATTTATAAGATGTGCTAAGTTAACAGCTTGGTCGATTTATAATACAAAAACGAAATGGCAGGCATATACATTCACATACCATTCTGCAAGCAAGCATGTCATTATTGCGACTTTCATTTTTCTACTTCTATGAAGAAAAAAGATGAATTGATAGCTGCATTAGCTAAAGAATTAGAACTTAGAAAATCGGAATTTGAAGCAATAACCGTTGAAACTATTTATTTTGGAGGCGGAACCCCTTCTGTCTTATCAAATAGTGAAATACAGTTTGTTATTGATACCGTTTACCAACATTACACGGTTTCTGAAAACCCAGAAATAACCCTAGAAGCTAACCCAGATGATTTATCTAAAGAACGCATTATTGCACTTTCTAAAAGCCAAATTAATCGCTTATCTATAGGAATTCAATCCTTCTTTGAAGCCGATTTAAAACTGATGAATCGTGCGCATAACGCGGAAGAGGCAAAAATGTGTTTAGAAGAAGCTACAAAACATTTTGATAACATCTCTCTAGATTTAATTTATGGAATCCCTAACGCTTCAAACGAGCAATGGTTAGCAAATATAGAGATGGCTCTTGGTTTTAATGTGCCGCATATTTCTAGTTATGCTTTAACAGTTGAGCCTAAAACAGCATTGGCTTCCTTCATAAAAAAAGGAATTATTGATAATGTAGATGACGAGCAAGCGCATGAGCAGTTTCATATTTTAAAAGATAAATTGGAAGCATCAGGATTTGTTCATTACGAACTTTCTAATTTTGGAATAGAAGGCTATTTCAGTAAAAATAATTCGGCTTATTGGCAAGGTAAATCTTATTTAGGAATTGGACCTTCTGCACATTCTTTTAATGGAAAACAGCGTGGTTGGAACGTGAAAAACAATTCAAAATACATTAAATCTATAGAAGCTAACCAATTACCAATTGAGATAGAAACCCTTACTAAAACAGATCAGTATAACGAATATGTTATGACGGGTCTTAGAACAATTTGGGGTGTGTCTATTGAGAAAGTAAATAAAGATTTTGGTTTAGACTCTAAAAATTATTTACTTAAACAAGCAGATATTTTTATAAAGCAAGAGTTATTATACATAGATGAAGGCTATATCCGTGTCACAAAAAAAGGTCAATTTTTATGCGATGGTATTGCATCCGAGCTGTTTATCCTTAACTAGTCTCAGAATCTTTTAATTTAAGATTAAATTGAAGTAATTTTGTGGTAATACAATTCAAATTATATTTAAATAATTACTGAAACACCGAATCTAATTTGGTGGAAGTAAATTGAGCATAAATGATAGCAACAATACAATACAATTCTAGAAAATTAAAGGTAGATTTAAAACAACCTTTAGATATTTCAATACCTTTAACAGGTAAAGATACCAATGTTAGTGCATGGTTTTTAGGGCCTCCAAAGATAGAGCCAGAAACGACAGAAGGAAAAACAATTAGTGTAGCTAATGGTGCTGTAGTAAATTTTAATACTATTACTTTTAATCCGCATGCGCATGGTACTCATACCGAAACTGTTGGGCACATTACTGAAAAAGTATATTCTATAAATAAGAATTTAAAGCAATTTTTCTTTCTTGCAGAAGTAGTAACTGTTGCACCAGAAAAATTAGGAGATGACAATGTGATTTCCAAAAAGCAATTACAATTTGCTTTAGGTAATAAAAAACGTGAAGCTATTGTAATCCGTACACTTCCAAATACTAAAGAGAAAAAATCTAGACAATATTCACACACAAATCCAACTTATTTATTGGAAGATGCTGCTAATTATTTAAAATCCAAAGGGATTAAACACCTACTAATAGATTTACCAAGTGTAGATAAAGAGCTAGATAATGGAGCGCTTTTGGCACATAATGCTTTTTGGAATACTAGTGGTAAAGTGCGTTTAGATGCTACTATTACAGAGTTTATTTATGTATCTAATAAAATAGAAGATGGTGAGTATATGCTTAATCTTCAAATTGCACCATTTGAGAATGATGCAAGTCCAAGTAAGCCTATTTTATATAAAATTATAGAGTAATAACATGTGACATCTTTGTTTATTTAGTGTCATATCTTTAAAGAAACTATGGAAACTTTTTTTGTAATTATCATCAGTGTTCTTGTTACCTTAGGATTAGTAACTGTTTATAAAGCATGGAAAACTAAAAAAGAAACTAATGAGCAATCAGTTTTACTTTTAGATAAAATAAAGCGAGTCTGTAAATTTGTTACGGTAGAAGGGGACTTCGCTGAAATTTACCATTATGAAGACGTAAAAGCTAAATTTTTAAAACTTATTTCTAGCCGTAAAAAGGCTTTAGTTATTATTAATGCTAAAGCTTACGTTGGATTTGATTTAAGTAAGATTGAAATGAGTTCTAATGCTAAAACTAAAACAGTTGTCTTATCTCATTTTCCGCAACCCGAAGTGTTATCTATAGAAAGTAATATTAATTACTACGATAAGAGTGATGGTGTTTTTAATAGGTTTGAAGCTGCCGATTTAACGGATTTACATGTTAAAGCAAAAGCTCATATTATGGATAAAGTACCAGAAAGTGGACTCTTTAATGTGGCAAAGCAAGAGGCTCTAGAAGCCATTCATCTTATTGAGAATTTAGTTGAAACAATTGGATGGAAAGTAGACTATTCTGCACTTAAAATTGAAGCTGAAAAGAAGAAACTCAACTAAAATCTTCAAATTATGAATATAGAAGATTATAGAAATTATTGTCTAAAGAAAAAAGAAGTCACAGAACATTTTCCTTTTAATGATGATGCGCTTGTGTTTAAAGTTTTAGGCAAAATGTTTGCCTTAACATCTTTAAAACGCTGGGAAAATGGAGATGCATTTATTAATTTAAAATGCGATCCAGAATATGCACAAGAACTTAGAGCAGAATACGATGGCATAAAGCCAGGTTATCACATGCATAAAAAGCAATGGAATAGCGTTTATGTTCAAGAAGGCGAACTTCCAATACAACTTATTAAAGATTTGATAGATCACTCTTATGATATGGTTGTGAGTGGTTTGTCTAAAAAACTACAAGAAAAACTTAGGTAATTCTGTTTTTTATCAATTTTTATTTAAAGTTTTGACACAGCGAAAACTCAATGTTTATGGGGTTTTTGGAACTAATTTTACCGTTCGTCGATACTTTTTTTCCATCCGTCGACAGTAAATGTAACCCTAGCTGATTTAGGTATTATTATGTTATTTATTAAAGTAATTTAGCTCAATACTTTAAAAATTTAATGTAAATGAAAACCCTCAATATTTTACTTATAGAAGATGATATGATTGAAATTATGAAGCTCAATAGAGCCTCTAGTTCACTTCAATTAAATCACAAAATTACTGAAGCTAATAATGGAGAAGATGCGTTAAAATTACTTGAGGATAAAGATAGTTTACCTGATATTATTTTATTAGATTTAAACATGCCAAAAATTAATGGCATAGAATTCTTAAGAATTTTGAAAGCTGATATTAGGTTAAAATATATTCCTACAATTATTTTAACAACATCAAACAATCAGAAAGATTTATTAGAATGCTATAAAATAGGGATTGCTGGTTACGTTTTAAAACCTTTAAAATATGAGGATTATGTTTCTAAAATTGAAAGATTATTATCCTATTGGAGTATCAATGAACTAATAACAGTATAATGAAAGGAATTGTTTTTACTGAGTTTTTAGATCTTGTAGAAGAGAAGTTTGGATTAGAAATGGTAGACAAAATCATTTTAAGTTCAGATTTAGAATCAGAAGGTGTTTATACTTCTGTTGGTACATACAGTTTTTCTGAAATGCTGCAATTGCTTCAGCATTTAAGTAAAAATACAGGGATCTCAATTGATAATCTACTTTTGGTATATGCAGAACATTTTTTTAATGTAATAAAACAAAGCTACCCTGGACTTTTAGAAACCTACAAAGATCCTATTGAAATGCTGTCTTCTATAGAAAACCACATTCATATTGAGGTGCGAAAAATTTATCCGGATGCAGAATTACCAACATTTGAAGTTATCGAAAAAACCGAGAATTCATTGGTAATGGATTACAGCTCTAGTAGAGCAATGCATCATTTTGGACTTGGACTGATGAACAAAACGTTCGAACATTTCAATGCCACAGCAACTATAGAATTAAAAAAAATAAAAGAAGACGGTACTCAGGTAAGATTTATTATCAAAAAAAATAAATGAGCCAAGACCAAATCGAATTACTTAAGCGTGCATTAGAAAGAGAAAAGAAAGCTAGAAAAGCCGCTGAAAAAATTCTTGAAGAAAAATCAAGAGAACTCTACCTAACTTCAAATAGGTTAGAAAGTCTATTAGACGAAAAATCATCACAACTGCAGGGCGTTTTTGAGAACATCGTAGATGCTTATGTACTAATGGATATTAAAGGTAATATTTTAAAGTTTAATGACGCAGCTACGCATCTATTTGGATTCGATATTACTAGAGAATCTGTAAATGTTTCAAGTTTAGTTCATAAGGATGATTTTCAATATGCTATGTTGTCTTTTGAAGAATTAAGAACGAAAGGTTTTTTTAAGAACTATGAAGCAAGAGTTTACACAAAATCTAAAGAGATTAAATGGGTCCATATTAATGCCAGTCTAGTTTTAGATAAGAACAATAAAGCAATTGCAGCCCAAGGTATTGTTAGAGATATTACTCAAGAAAAACTTTTAAAAGAAGAATTAGAGGATCAAAAAAACCAATTGAGTATTATTATCAATAATTCTCCAATAGGTATTTCTCTTTCAAAGTCAGATTATTCAGGTCTGTTACAAATAAATCAGGCATTAATAGATATGTTAGGCTATACAGCTGAAGAACTTAAAACAATGCGGGTTCAAGATATTACACATCCTGATGATGAAGGTTTTTCAAAGGCATTAAGAGATCAACTTTTAAGTGGTGAGATTGATAAATTTAATGTAGAAAAACGATACATAAAAAAAGACGGAGATATCTTTTGGGCAAAAACTAATGTCACTGCTGTAAGAAATAAATTTGGTGAAATTGATTATCAAGTAGCAACTATCGAAGATGTCTCTAAAGAGCGAGAAGCAAAAGAAAAACTAATAGAATCTGAAAATAGATTGGCTACATTAGTTTTAAATCTAGATAGTGGTATTATTTTAGAAGATGAAAATAGAAAGGTTGTACTTACTAACAATAAATTCTGTGAACTGTTAAATATAGAAACAGCAATTGACGATTTATATGGTATGGATTGTTCTGTGGCTGCAGAACATAATAAAATTTTATTTAAAGATCCTGAAGCTTTCGTAGAACGGATGAATGAAGTTGATAAGGCCAAGGCTATAGTGATTGGTGACGAATTGGAGATGTTAGATGGTAAGATTCTAGAACGTAATTATTTGCCAATTACTATAGAAGGAAAATCTAAAGGGTTTTTATGGACTTTTACAGATGTAACTTTAAAACGATCTTATAGAAAAAGCTTAGAGGCACAAAAACAAAAATATTATAGCATAATTGCCAATA
Source organism: Winogradskyella wichelsiae (assembly GCF_013403925.1). Classification (GTDB taxonomy): domain Bacteria; phylum Bacteroidota; class Bacteroidia; order Flavobacteriales; family Flavobacteriaceae; genus Winogradskyella; species Winogradskyella wichelsiae. The sequence continues at coordinate 300,573 of NZ_JABFDJ010000002.1, read as the reverse complement.
TGAATTTAGGATTGGTTGAAGTTAATAATAACGAAGAAATATTAATGGTTAATCAGAGTTTTTCAGAAATGTCTGGTTATACAGAAGAAGAATTAATTGGTAAACATGTCGGTGAAATTTTTAAGACGGAAGAAGCTATTGATGTTATTGCAATTGAAAACGAAAAAAGAAAAAAAGGCGAATCTAATTCGTACGAAGTCAAAGTAGAAATTAAAAATGGTGATGTAAAATATTGGCTTATAAGTGGCGCGCCAAATTATGATATTAAAGGTAATGTTGTAGGCTCTATAGGTGTTCATATAGATATCACAGATTTAAAAACACTAGAACTTCAGAAAGAAAAGCTACTTTCAAAATTAGAAAAAAGTAATGACGAGCTTCAAGAATATGCTCATATTGTTTCGCACGATTTAAAATCACCTTTGCGAAGTATAGATGCTTTAGTAAGTTGGTTAAAAGAAGATAATAAAGGGAAATTAGATGAGATGAGTTTAAGGAATTTTGAGCTCATTGAAACTACATTAGAAAAAATGGAGCAACTCATTTCTGATGTACTTGATTACTCTAGTATTGGTACCGAAACAAATTCTTGTGCAGAAGTTGATCTTAATAAAATATTAGATGAACTTATTACAATACTTTATGTGCCAGAGCATATAGCTATAAAGACATTAAATAAATTGCCCATTATTAAAGGAGATGCAACTAAATTACAGCAGTTGTTTCAAAATTTAATTAGTAATGCTATTAAATTTATTGATAAAGAAGAAGGCTTTATAACTATAAATGTAGAAGATTTTAAAAGTCATTATAAGTTCTCTATTCAAGATAATGGTATGGGGATAGATAAGCAATTTCATAATAAAATCTTTAAAATTTTTCATGCTTTAAATAAGAGCAAAGACTCTACAGGGATTGGATTATCTATAGTAAAGAAAATTGTGGATTTACACGAAGGCCAAATATGGTTAGATAGTGAGCTCAATGTTGGTACCACATTCTATTTTACACTTAAAAAATAAAAATGAAAACAGTACAATTAGTAAAACATAAAAACCAAGATTGGACTTATGTTGGTGAAAATATAGTGTTGCATAACCCCTTAGTTTTAGTTTTTGGTAATCGTCTTTTGCTAGAGAATCCTTCAATTTATAAAGAAATAAAAACATTGTTTCCAGATGGTCATATTGTGTTTGGTTCTGCTTGTGCCGAAATTTCTTCCAGAACAGTAAATGAAAATAGCATTACTATCACTGCGATGGAATTTGAAAAAAGTCAATTTGTAATTAAAACAAGCAATGTTTTACATACAGATTTAGATAGTTTTAAAACTGGAAACGATCTTATTAAACAATTTTCGGCGAAAGGTTTAAAATATGTATTTGTAGTATCCGAAGGTAGTTTTATTAATGGTAGTCAACTTACCAAAGGTATGAGTGCTTCTAATAAAGACAACCTGTTAATTACAGGGGGTTTGTGCGGAGACGATACTCGTTTTGAAAAAACATTAGCATCCTATAACGAAAATCCAAAAGAAGGAGAACTAGTGGCTATTGGCTTTTATGGAGAAACGTTAGAGGTTTCTTTTTCTATCCATGGAGGCTGGACACCTTTTGGACCAGAGCGTACTGTAACAAAATCAGACGGAAATATACTTTATGAATTAGATGGCCAACCAGCATTAGATTTATACAAAAATTATTTAGGGGATAAAGCAAAAGATTTACCAGGCGCAGCTTTATTGTATCCTATGAATGTAAAATCGGATGACGAAGAACAATCTATAGTACGATCTATTCTTAATATTAATGAAGAAGAACATGCGGTTGTTTTAGCTGGGGATATTAAAGAAAATTCTAAAGTGCAATTGATGATGACTAACGTTGATAATATTGCAAATGCATCAGAACGTGCCGCAAAACAAGCTTTAGTTCACAGAAAAAACAAACCTGAAATAGCTTTTCTAGTAAGCTGTATTGGTCGTAAATTGGTGTTAGATCAACGTGTAGAAGAAGAAGTAGAAGAGGTTATAGAGGTTTTAGGAGAAGGCGCTACAGTGAGTGGTTTTTACTCTTATGGAGAAATAGCACCATTTCATGGAGAAATAGCTTGCCAATTACATAACCAAACCATGACTATAACATTAATAAGTGAATAATGAATTCGCTACTTAAACGACAAATTCGAAAATATTTAAGTGAAGAGTTAAAGGGAAATGAAGACTTAACAGTTTTTATTGAGTCTATAGACCGTTCGTACGATAATTTTGATGAGCAGTCTATCATGATTCAACGCGCTATGTCTATTAGTTCAGATGAATTATTTACTGCTAATAGAAAATTGCAAGAAGAAGCTAAGGAGCAAAAAGAATTAATAGATAAGCTAAAAGATGTTATTAACACTCTTAAATTATACAATTTAAAAGAGGAAGAGAAGGCCGATGCTGTAGAATTGTCGGGATCTGATTTGGTGGATTTTATTGATGATCAAACCAAAGCGATTATTGAAATGAACCAACAAAAAGAATCCCTTTTAAATGAATTAGCACACCAAAACCAAGAGTTAAGTGATTATGCACATATGGTATCTCACGATTTAAAATCTCCATTACGTAGCATAGATACTTTAACAGCATGGCTAAAGGACGATTATCAAGATGCTTTTGATGCCAGTGGGGAAAAAAGTTTAGATCTTATTAGAACCAATGTTCAAAAAATGGACACGCTAATAAATGGTATTTTAGAATATTCAACTATTGGTAAAGATCAAATAGAGGTATACGATGTAAATCTTAATAAATTAATAAATAATGTATTAGGCTTTTTAGAAGTACCCAATCACATTAAAATCACAAAATCTAATCTGCCCATTATTAAAGGAGATAAATATCGATTACAACAGTTATTTCAAAATTTAATAGGAAATGCTATAGCCTATAACGACAAAGAAAAAGGCATAATTAAAATAGGAGCAATAGATAAAGGTGATTTTTGGGAGTTTTATGTCGAAGATAATGGTAAAGGAATCGAAGAAATTTATTTCGATAAAATTTTTAAAACTTTCGAAAAATTAGAAAATCGACCAGAATCAACAGGAATTGGTCTATCAATTGTTAAAAAAATTGTAGATTTATACGAAGGTAAAATATGGTTGCATTCTAAATTAAATGAGGGTACTACATTTTATTTCACTATAAAAAAGTAATAAAATGGAGGAGCCTAATTTATCATATATTCATAGTATGTCTGGAGGTGATAAAGCTTTTGAGCAAAAACTTATTGATATCATTAAAGGGGAGTTTCCTGAAGAAAAAGTTGAATATTATAATAATTTAAAACTTAATAATTACAAGCTTGCTGCGGATAACGTTCATAAGCTTAAACATAAAATTAGTATTTTAGGCCTTGAGAAAAGTTATGATACTGCGGTAGCGTTCGAAAATAATTTATTAGAAGAAAGTACAGAACTTCAAGACGAATTCGAATCTATTCTTAAAACCATAACTAATTATTTACAACAGTTATAATTAGGAGAACATGAATTGTATTATTATTGATGATGAAGCTACAGCAAGAGCAATCATTGGGCAGTTATGCTCTAATGAAAACAGCTTAACTGTTTTAGAGGATTTTCCTAATGCAATGCAGGCCATAAAATTTTTAAATCAAAATGAAATTGATTTAATATTTTTAGACATCCATATGCCAGATTTTACAGGCTTCGATTTTATTGAAACTTTAAAAAATCCACCTAAAATAGTTTTAACGACATCAGATCCTAATTTTGCTATTCAGGCCTTTGAGTACGATTGTATTGTAGATTATTTAGTAAAGCCTATTACACCGGAAAGATTTAATAAAGCAATTCAAAAAGCAGAAGTCACAAACCATAATTCAACGACGAGTTTACCAGCAGAAAAAGTTGAAAATAGCTCTGGTAATGATCTTTATGTTAATATAGACAGGCGTTTAATTAAAATAGACATACCAAGTATCTATTTGGTAGAAGCAAAAGGGGACTATATTAATGTAAAAACAGAAGGTAAAAATTACACTGTTCATTCTACATTAAAAAAAATAGCCGATAAATTGCCAGACGATTTATTCTTAAAAGTGCACCGATCTTACATTATTAACGTTGATAAGATTATAGATATAGAAGATAATAGTGTGCTAATTAAAAAAGACGTTATTCCTGTTAGCCGTTCTAATAGATCAGAACTAATGAAGCGTCTTAATTTATTATAAGCAGTAAAAGTAACTAATACAAATAATAAATTTCACTGTTAAAGTATAGCGAACTAGTGTTTTAAAAAAACCACTCGTCTACATAATAAAGCTAGCCAACCGGCTTTAGCCTTTAGCTTAACGAAATAAAATATATAGAGTTTAACTATCCTTTATTTTTGACCTATGATCATTTGGTTGATGATTAAGTTTAGTTGATTGAGTTTTGAGGCAAAAGAGAAATCTTTTGCCTTTTTTATTTGCTGTTTTTCATCCAATAACTTATTAAAAACCATTCGTCGACAGTAAATAGTGTTCTAACGCTCAATCAATTGTGACAATCGAATAATTAAAAATAACACGTACAAAGCTGCTAATTTTGCTTCATAATCTAATAAGACCCGGAATATGAAACTAATCTGCACTTTTAAAAATCAATTACTTGCTATTACAATAGCTTTAATGAGCTTTACAACTCAGGCACAAGATATTCCTTTTGATTGCGATTATAACGCGTATTTATTTCAATATAATGATGTTTATGCTATTGACTTGGCTTCAGGTAACTCTTATCAAGTTGCAGAAAACGTAACGCCAGGGGACATTAATGCAACAGCATATAATCCAGTAGATGGTTTTATTTGGGGATCGTTAAAAACACCAGAAAAAACAATTGTAAGAATTGGAAAGGATTTTAATGTAACAACATTTTACATAGACCAATTACCAACTAATAATCGTTACGTAGGTGATGTAAGTTCAGAAGGTATTTATTATTTAAAATCAGGTGGGTCTACTTATTATAAAATAGATTTAAATCCAGAATCAGAAAACTATACACAGTATCAAGCTACAGAGACGTTGTCTCAGAGTATTAATGTTCACGATTGGGCATTTAATGCTGTAGACGGTCAGTTATATGCCGTAGAAAAAAACACTAATATTTTATACCGTATTAATCCAGATACAAGTGTAGTTACTACTATAGGTGTTGTTCCAATATTATCAGGATTAGGTTATACTTATGGAGCTGTTTATTTTGATAATGAAGGTAGGTTTTACGTTTCTGCAAATGAAACGGGTACTATTTATGTTATTCAAGCAGTACAAGATTTAGACGGTATTAATATTATAGATTCTAACCTATTTGCTTTTGGACCATCTAGTTCTAGTAATGATGGAGCACGTTGTCCTACAGCACCTGTTTTACAAGAAATTTGTGATAATGGTATTGATGATGATGGCGATGGGCTTATAGATTGCGAAGATCCTTCCTGTTCTGGTTTTGGTATGTGTGATGTGGTTGCAGCACCAACATCGAGTTCAAATTCTGGTGGTTTAGAGAGTAACAGTAGATTATCTGAGCAGATTAATACACGTAATTTTCAAAGAGCAAAAACAGGATATAAATTTAATTCAGCGAAAGCAAAACGTGTTTCTAAGACATCTAATTATGCTAAAAGTAATTTAGATTCTAATTTTGTGTTACAAGATTTTATTCCATTAACAAGTATCAATGAAGATGAAGCTATTGAGGCATCACCATCAGATTTAATAGGTATTACAAACGCAACTGAAATCTATGCTGTAGATTACATGAAAAATAATAGTTCTGTGGCTTCAGTTTTAGCTTTAAAAACAGAGAATGGTGTTTATGAACATACCAAATACATTTGCGATCGTTTATTAGGAGCAGAATTAATATCGGTAAACACAATAGATATTAACGAACAACAATTTATAAAATCTATTATTAAAAACGAAGATGGTACTTATGAGTTTGTCTTAAGCTTATCTGCTAAAGTTGTAAATAATGATGCTAATTTTGCTGTGGAAAGTCATTGGAATTTAGATCAGTACGAAGAGAATGTGACTTTTTATAATTTTCAAATTTGGTCTAATACAATAGATGATTTGTATGTCTTAGGACAAGAGGTTCTAAATTTATTAGATATAGAAAAACCAATTATAAGTTATAACAATTCTACACCACCAACCGTATTTGTTAGAAAAGGAAGTTATACTAACGGCGGACTAGATTTACAAGTTATAAATACTAATGGTACGCAGAGTGTAACTTTAGAGGCTGGTTATAGAGTAACAGAAACAGAAGATTTTTTAAACCTTAATTCTACGATAAATTTAAACGCAAATTATATCACTAATATCACTGTAGATACAGGAAGCCTATTTGATATTGGATTTAGAATAGGAGATGGCATAGCTACACCAGATGATTTATTTATGTCTGATGGTCCTTGGGGGATAGATGCTTCGCAAGAAGGAACAGTAGTAGATCTTTATAACGTAACAACCAATGATTATAGCTTTGACTCTACAGATTTCCCAATAGAACGTAATGTAGAGTTAAACGCAACGACCAATACATACGTTGCTGCTTATAGGGCGTTAACACCACGATTTAAAGCTGTAGATGTTACAGATTATAACAGTTTTCAATTAAGTGCAAAAGGCACAGGTAATTTAGAAATCACTTTTGTAAAAGAAAGTATTACCAATTGGGAAGAGCAATATAAAACGACTATAGCATTAACAAGCAACTTACAGGATTATATAATTAATATAGAAAACTTACAAAATGATAGTGAAAATGAAGTAGAATTAAATGATGTAGTAACCATAGTATTTACAATGGTTGCAGAGAATGGAATAACAGTATTGAAAGAGATGCACTTGAATAACCTACGATTCTCTGAAACAAGTGCCTTATCTGTAACCGATTATACTACAGATAAAAATTTATTAAAAGTGTCCCCAAACCCTATGACAACCCACGCAACAGTCACTTTTTCTGCTAATTATAGCGAACAAGTGCAGTTTGTAATCTATGACCAAACAGGTAAAATAGTTTACACTGCAGAGCACAAAGTGATTTCAGGAGCAAACAGTATTAATGTAGACAGAGAGAATTTAAGTTCAGGCTTATACTTCTGTAAAATTATTAGTAGCCAGTTTGATTTTGATACCTTTAAATTAATAGTTAAATAACCCTAATTTTAATTATCCCTATCTAAGGCAAAAGCACAAGCTTTTGCCTTTTTGCTTTTTGTGGTGGTTTGGGTTTAATAGTTATATTTATAGTTTGAATATTTTGGTTATATGGATTTAAAGCACAGGGAGATAGTAATACCTAATGATGAGAAGATAGACGCATTTTTAAACTGTAAACTTGATAGAAAGAAATATGCAGATGTTCTTACCAGCATCATTTCAAGTTATAGTAATGGATTTGTCTTGGCTATTGATAATAAATGGGGAACAGGTAAAACTACATTTGTAAAAATGTGGAATCAACAACTGAAAAATCAAAAATATCAAACTCTTTATTTTAATGCTTGGGAAAACGATTTTCAAGAAGAAGTAATGATTGCACTTTTATCAGAATTAGAAGGGCTAAGAAATAAGGGGGAAGAAACATTTACAACGTTAGTCGAAAAGTCTACGACATTTTTAAAAAAGATATTGCCATCCGTTGTTAAAGGTGTTGCAGGAAAAGTTGTTGGTGATGATGCAATTAATGAGGTTGTAGGTGCAGTAACTGAATTTACAGTAGAGGAAGTTGAGTTGCAAATGAAAAATTACAATGAAAAGAAAAAAGGTATAAATGATTTTAGAAAAGCTTTGGAGAAATTTGTAGAAAAGGTAGATGAAGATAAACCGGTTATATTTATCATAGATGAATTAGATAGATGTAGGCCACGTTATGCTGTTGAGGTATTGGAACAAATAAAACATTTGTTTTCTGTGCCTGGAATCGTTTTTGTTCTATCAATAGATAAAGTGCAATTAGGAAATGCTGTTAGAGGCTTTTATGGAAGTGATTTGATTGAAGCCGATGATTATTTAAGACGTTTTATAGATTTAGAATATTCAATTCCCGAGCCAAATAAACAGCTAATGGTTGATTATCTATTTCAATATTATAATTTTCATGAATTTTTTAGTGTTGATCATCGAAAGAGAAGTTTTCCGCAAGAAGAAATTAATTTTAAGAATTTTGCAAATACGATCACAAGAGATACGAATTTTAGCTTAAGAAAAATGGAAAAGTTGTTTTCTCTAGCTCGAGTAGCTCTAAGAACTACTAAGGTTGAGCATCGCTTGTTTCCAGATTTATTCCTATTATTAATTTTCTTTAAGATTGAAGAAGAATCTGTATTCAAAGATATCTGTAAGAAAAAATATAATGTTCAAGAATTAATTGATCTAGTAGAAAACTATGTTGTTAGTTCATACCAAAATAATCAAGAAGTTCTTGTTAACTGTATTATTACTATAGCACTTGCATATCACAACTATTTAAATGAAGGTGTTTATCCAAATTCTACATTTGATATTGAAAAAGATGAAAGGGGTGAAATAATAAAAGTAAATTATAAGTCTAAATTTTCAGATAAAAGTGAAAACTATAATTTAGTCGATGGGTATTTGAATTTAAGAAGTCAAGTGACAGTAAGTAAGTTAAATCTAAAACCAATTTTGGATAAGATTTTATTGTTAAATTCAATTAACACCTAATTTTTGTTAAAGCGTCACTTAAAATAATTTCTACTTCCTAAAACTAGCCTTCTTCAAAAACTGCCATTTAAAACGTAAGCCAATTTCTGTAAAAGTAAAACCAGCGGCGGTTGCAGAGGCAATATTACTATGCGTTCCGTAAACATTTAATAAACTACGTTCCGAGAATTTATAACCAAAAGCACCTTGAAAACGGTAAGTGCTTTGTTTAGCATCATCTTCAATAAACTGATAACCGTAAGCAGCGGTTAAATTATAAAACCATGTTTTTGGTTTTGCGCTGTCTTCATTTTTAATGACATTCATAAACACTTCATACACATTAAATTTTTCAGGACTAAAGTAAATCGTAGGTACTTGCTCTTTAAATGTAATGTATTGATAATTGACACCTACTTTTAAAGCCGGTTTTGGTAATAGATTATAATAGAGTGAGGTAAATAATAAATTTCTTTTGTTTCCATCGTTTTGCGATGTGTAAATTAATTGTGTAAACCAACCTAAGTTAAAATTAGTGCTCAAATTATAGTTAGCATAGTAATTGTTTTGTACCAATTCTTGATCTAATAATTCGGCATTAAAACTTTCAATCTGACGTTTGTAGCCAATATCTAAGGTTTGACGTTTAAAAGACTTAATGTTAAAAGAGATGTCTGTTAAAAGTTGTGTATAGTCTGTGCTTTCTGCTTTTGCAGATGTAATGCCTGCGGTTCCCTTAAATGTAATACTTGGTATTAGTTGGTAACCTAACCCTAACGATAAATCATTAGAATTTGCATTGATATCCGTTACAGTGTTGCTAGTGGTTCTGTAATTGTAATTTCCTAAGAGCTTAAATTTGGTAGATAGTGGGTATTCTACAGTGTTAGAAGAAGCAAAGGCTTTGTTATCACCATTATCAAAGGTATGCGATACGCTAGATTCTAAAACAGGGGCAAAACTATTATCTAGTTTGCTTATAAAGTTAATTGCATCTTTTTGATTGTCGTAAAACTTTAAAGTGTTTTCAGCTGAGGTATAGGCATTATCATATTGGCCTAAAGCTTTTAAGACATTGGCTTTTCCAAGGTTACCATCAAAAGAAGTACTGTCATTTTCTAATATTTGATTATAATCTACCAAACTTTCTTTAAAATTACTTTTATAGATATTTAAAGTAGCACGTAAAGCTAAAACCCAGTTTTTATTTGGATGTTTAATAATTAGAGTGTCAATTAAGTTTTTAGCAGCTTTGTATTTTTTATTCCAGATTAAAGCTTGGGCATAACGCTCGGTGGTTTGTTTCGTAATGTTGGGATCTGTAGTTTCATTTAAACTATTGAAGGCTTCAGTACTCAATTCTAAAGCTTTCTTTTCTTTACCGTTTAAATGTTCTACTAAAGCCAAACCATTTAAAGATATGATTTTGTGTTCTGGCTGTTCTGCCAAACGATTATACATGATTTTAGCACTGTCTAATTTGTTCCAAATTAAATAGAGATTGGCTAAGTTTAATAAAGTGTCTTTATCATCACCATATAATTCTAAATTTTTAGTGAGTAAGGTTTCAGCTTTTTCATAATTCTGTCCTTGTTGATTTTGGTAGGCATAACCTAAATAAATATATTTTTTAGAGACTAAAGCATTTGGGTTTCCTGGTGAAACATCTAGCGCTTTATTAACCATAACTAAAGCGTCTTCATATTCTTTTAAATTAGATAAAGTATTTGCAAAACCTAATAGCGCCGCAAAACTAGTAGCGTCTTCTTCTACTAAACTTTGGTAATATACTTTAGCATCCGTAAAGTTACTGTTCCATAATAAAGATTCGCCGTAATTTAATTTTACTTCAAAATCATTCGGATAATCGGCAAGTAAACCTGTAAAGAGTGTATTCGCTTCTGCAGGTTTTCCATTAAGACCAATAGCACGACCATAACATAAACGCGCCGTTTTATTATTTGGATAATCTTCTAATACCGTACTAAAAAAAGATTCTGCTTTATTGTATTTTCCTGTTTCTAGGTAGGTGAAACCTTCTTTCATGTTTTGAGCAGTAGCGCTAAAAATGATAAAAAATAAGCCGATATTTATAAGTGATTTTAATGTCATAATCTCTGTGTAATTTTCTAATTGCAAGTTACGGCGTATTAGTTTGTCATTCACCTACAGCAACTTGCCATCCATCGAAATATACAGAACATACACGGAAATACGAGAGATATTTGTGTCAGATTTAAACGAATACCAGTTAAAAATGAAGCAACTAATAGCCGCAATCAAAACGAGAAAGTTAACGCCAGAACAACTATTTATGGTAAGTGTGTTAGCTGTAAACGGGGGTAATTACTTATATAACCTTATATTAGGAAGGGTACTTGGACCAACAGAATTTGCAGATGCTGCTGTGCTAATTACCTTTTTATTGGTATTGTCTTTTATGGCGATGACGTTTCAATTGGTAACCGCAAAATTCTCTGTATTATTTGAAAACAATGTGTTTAGAAACTTCATTGCTAAAACTTATCAGCAAGCCTTCTTAATAGGAATTGTATTAGGGGTTTTAATTATCGTTTTTTCGTCGCAGTTAAAAATAGTTTTTAATACGTCCTCATCATTAATGTTTGTCATTTTTGGTTGTGGTGTACCGTTGTATTTTTTAATGAGTGTAAATAGAGGAGCATTTCAAGGTAAAAAAGCTTACAGATCGTTGTCTATAACATATCAAGGAGAAATGTTAAGCCGATTATTAATTACATTAGGGTTAATATTTTTATTTAATATACAATCCTCTGCAGTTATTGCCATCGGCATTGTGTTATCTTTTGTATTTGGAATGTTTCCTTTTAAAATGAAGCATATGAGTTTTAAAAAGCCAAAAGCTTTATCACTCGATTATAGCAAACAAATAAAGAATTTCTTTATGTTAACTGCATTTTACGAGCTTACACAAATCATAATTAATAATAGTGACATCTTACTCGTAAAACATTATTTCGAGCCATACGAAGCTGGCTTATATGCTTCTTTGGCTTTAATAGGTAGAATTGTATATTTTATAGCTTGGATGTTTGTTATGTTACTCTTACCAGCAGTTGTTGAGTTGAAGAAAGAGGGAAAAGAAACCGCTTCTGTATTATTTAAATATGTGGGTTACATTGCTGCTATTTCAATAATTATTGTTTTAACTTGTTTAAGTTTTCCTGAGCTGATTATCAAAATTCTTTTTGGTGAACAATATATTGCCATGGCACCTCTGTTATGGAAATATGCTATTGCCACTTCAATGTTTGCTATTTCTAACATCTTTGCTTATTACTATTTGTCTCTAGATAAATACGTGCCAGTAATCATTTCAGGGGTTTTTGGAATGCTACAAATAGTGTTGGTTGTCTTTTTTCACGATAGTTTAGAACAAGTTGTACATATGCAAATTATAGCAATGACTTTGTTGTTAATCATACAGTTAGTGTTTTTTAAGATTGAAATAACGACACATAAAAAAGCTTTATCTAAAGAATAATTCCATTCGTCGACAGTAAAGTGTCTTCGAAAGAAAGTGTTGATTTTTAGAGAAATAAAATCTGAAATTTGCATTGTAATTAATTAAAACATTTAAATTTCATCTATTATGAAACTAGCCATAGTAACAGCATACCCTCCAAGTAAAGTCACTCTAAATGAGTATGCTTACCATTTAGTAAAACAGTTTAGACAAAAGGAAGCAGTTACAGAACTGATCTTACTAACAGATAAAACAGAAGGAGCTAAGGATATTCAATTTACAGAGCAAGGTTGTAAAATAACCGTAAAAGAATGTTGGTCTTTTAATAGTTATAAAAATATCTTTTTAGTAACAAAAGCCATCAATAACACAAAACCAGATGCTGTATTGTTTAATTTACAGTTCATGAAGTTTGGTGATAAAAAAATAGCAGCTGCCTTGGGCCTTATGTTACCATTAGTGTGCAAGTTGAAAAAGATTCCTAACATCGTTCTACTACACAATATTCTTGAAGAAGTAGATTTAGGAAGTGCAGGTTTTACATCTAATAAATTAATGCAGAAAATCTATGGATTTATAGGAACTAACTTAACAAGACTTATTTTGCAAGCTGATACAGTAGCAGTAACAATGCAGAAGTATGTGAATATTTTAGAGATAAAATATTTAGCCCCTAATGTAAAATTAATACCTCACGGTACTTTTGAAATAGCAGCAGAACCTAGTTATAGATTACCAAAAGGGCCAATGCAAATTATGACCTTCGGAAAATTTGGAAGTTACAAAAAAGTAGAAGGTATGATTGAAGCAGTAGAGTTAGTTAGAGCAAAAACAGGACTCGATTTAGAAGTTGTCATTGCAGGAACAGATAACCCTAATGTGCCAGGTTATTTAGCTAAAGTACAAGAAGATTATAAACACGTCCCTCAGGTAAGGTTTACAGGTTACGTTGAAGAACACGAAGTGCCTACCTTATTTAATGAAAGTGCAGTAGTCGTATTTCCTTATACTTCTACAACCGGGAGTTCAGGGGTTTTACACCAAGCAGGAAGTTACGGTAAAGCAGTTGTAATGCCAGATTTAGGAGATTTAGCTTTATTAGTACAAGATGAAGGTTATGGAGGTGAATTTTTTGACCCCACTAGTGTTGAAAGTTTAGCGTCTGCTATAGAAGCTATATTAACAAATGAAGCTTACAGAGTAAAGCTTTCTAAAATTAATTATAATGCAGCAACAGCACATCCAATGTCTCAAATAGCAGAGATGTATTTAGAAACCTTTTCAGATATCATAACAAAAAAAACAACAGAAAACGCAGTGCATTTGAAGTCTACCATGACTAGGTAAATTTAATTTCAAAAACAGAACTTATTCTAATTAATCTTAATCAATTAGAAATATATTTAAACGATGCCTTTTTTGCCCCATTTTTATCAATAAACCCAAAGTGTTTTTGGGTATTACGACGCCAAGGACGACTACCTACAACATCCGTTGGCACATCCGTAAAATCATATAAAGTCCAAGACATAAATTGCAAATTATTAGCGGCAATTTGTTCTTGGATTTTTTTGTGGTAATTAGCTTGGTCTTCATCAGATGAGCCAAAAGGTTTCCAAAAACCAGAGTAAGAAGATATTCCAAATTCTTGAAGTACTAAGGGTTTATTAGGTATTTCAGTTTTTATGGTTTCTATGGCATCGTCTAAATGTTCTAAATCTTCGTAATAATGAAACGATATAAAATCTACTTTATCCTTTAATGTGGAAGCACTTTGCGTGTTAGACCAACCAATAGTTACAGGATGAATAGTATCTACCGATTTTACCAAATCAATCATATTATCTAACCAAGCAATCACAACGGCTTTTTGTCGAGATTCAAAATCTAAATTGGGTTCGTTTTTAATATCCCAAGCTAAGAGTGCGCTGTGGTCTTTTACGGCTTCAACTATGGTTTCTGCGTGACGTTGGTTTAACGTCCAACTCATCACAGAATAATCGCCATAAAAATCGAATAAGGTTAACACCACTTTTAAATGATGCGCTTCTGCTAAATCTAAAGTTTCTTTAAGCTTTTCAAGTTTTTTAGGATTTACATGTTCTTTGCCGAAGTCTTCATATTGCACAAATAATCGTACCGAATTTAAACCAGCATCCTTAATAATCTTAAAATCTTTAGATATGGTATCTGCAGAGAATTCGGCACCAAACATATTCCAAGGATTGGCCTGCGGATAATAGTTAATGCCTTTTATATTCAAATCATCAACCGAAATAGGTTCCGTTTTAGCATCATAAGTCTCAGCTTGTTCCTTTACTAAATGTCTAATGCGCCAAAAGCCATCTTCTAGTAAAAACACCATTTTGTAGTTAGACGTTTCGGTAGTTTCTAAAATGACCTTTTCAGCTTTAAAAACACGTTTGTATTCTATAACATTTCGGTCTGTTATCACAGCCATTTGGCCGTCTTCACTAAAAAATTCTAAAGTAGGATTGTGTTTTAGTGTCGTCGCTTCAATAGTAATGTCTTCGGCTTTATTTAATTCAATAAAACGGTATAAATTTTCTCTAGCGCTATCGGTGTAATAATCTTTAATTCCGGCTGGTTTATTGGTTTTATAGGCTATTTGTTTTACATACCAAGCGTCTAAATAATTGCTTTGTAAAGCGTTTAACGTTTGGTTGTCCATAGACCGACCTTCATTTTGTAAAGGTTCCCAATCTATTTTGGGTAAATACTGTTCTACTTTCTGTATTTCTGTGTGCAACATGGTGCTTCGGTCTGCACCTGTATTTAGATAACTAAATAATGCGCTTACACCAGAAATGATTAGGGCTACAATCATAATGTATGAGGCAATTAATATAGAACGTAGTATGTTTTTGTTAAGACCTACCATAGTTCTTTTGATTTAAATTCTTTTGATAAACCAGCCGTTTCAATGATAAAATTGTAAGTGCCATTGTTGTAAATAGCTGGTTTTAATTTGAAATTTACATAACCATTAAATGATGTTTTGGTTATGGTATTAATGAGTTTTTCGTTTTGATATATTTTCAATTTTACATGCAATCCATCCGGAATCATTTGTTGCATAAAACTTTGCAAAGGACCAACGGTTATGGTTCTGTTTTGGTCTGAAAAAGCAACGTCGAAATCTTCAATAACTTGTTTGTAGTTAAGAGAAATATTATCACTTTCTGCCATGCCATCAACATAGGCTTTAATGTTCCAAGTATCTTCATAATCTGGATGAATCATTTTTGAAGTCGCAACACCATCTATTGTTGTGCCTGTGGTTTTTAAAATATTACCTTCAGAATTGGTGATAAAAAAGGTGACGAAAGTACCATCGCTAATCACATTATTTTGTTTGTCTTTTAATATTGACGTGGTGAACGTTGTGATTTGATTGCCATCTGCATAATTATGAGGTCGTGATGCCGAAATTTTGAAATCCGTCGGAATTGCAGGCATCACATTAACGGTAAATTCTTTAGAATTGATGCCAAGACTTTCTGAAGAGACCAACATACGTCCACTTTCTTTTTTAGAATACATATTCCTCCACGAAATTAAATTCTTCGTGTAAATATCATTGGTTTCTTCTGAGGCTAAAAATTGATGCTTCGTTTTTACCAATGTATTCGTTGGTACAGGATTGTCTAGTGAGTCTGTTGGGATTACAACCAACATGGTGTAATCTGTTCCGCCAGCTTCAATACTTGGTGGTCCAATATAGGTTTCTAAAGTCGCAACTTCTGCTTTTGGATTGATGTTGAATTGACCTGAAATAGATTCGTTTTTAGTCAACAATTTCCAATTAACAACACCTATTTTTTTAGTGATGTTTTCAGGAATAAAATATTCTAACGTGTTATTTTTTAAAGTTGAAGAAATCACTGTTGAGCCATAACTATTAGAGCAATACAATAAGGGTTGTTCTACTTCAGAAATTGAAAATTTTAAAACGATGTTAGTGCCAACTTTAAAATCGGTTTGTGTGGTAAGTAATTCAATGGTATTAACCGTTTCATTTTGCTGTACAACAGCAAATGATGATAATAAAATCAAACCTAAAAGAAATAGATATGTGCGTTTAAGTTGCATTAATTCGGGCTTCCTATATACGTGTTAATTTCTATTTTAATATAACTAAAATCAGGATGCTCAATAGCTTGTAATTGCGCATTGGTATGATTTTGTATTCTGTTTGGTACTATTTTATCTGATATATTTTCGTTTGGTAAACCGTTTACAAAAATGTTTTTCATGCTATCATTTATGATGTTTACTTTTCCATCGTTTAAAATAGCGTATTCAAAATCTTGCTTTCGTTGTTGTCTTACACCTTCTTTTACAAATAAATGGTCTACCCAAACCATATTTTTGTTAGCATCATAATAGGTGATTAATAGCTGAGGTATGGTAATTTCTTGGATGCCACTATTAAATAAATTCCCGTTTATAAGGTTGTCTTTAATATCAATAGCACTTAGTACTACATTTTTGTATAAATCAGAACCAGAAACATTTCCTGCGACTTGCAAATTGAATTTTGTGGGTTGTTCTTCAAATTCAATAGGCGTAAATTCATCTGGATTAAAAGTATCTGGAATAGAATCTTGTGTTTTAGACCAGGCAATACCCTCAAAATTAATACGGAAACTACTCGATTCTTTTGGCATTAATTTATGCTTCACATGATATTTGGCGTTGTATGTTGCCAACTCTTTGTTATCGTCGTTGTACAAAGTACCTTTCAAAATAATATCTGCAGGGACATTATCTATGTTTTGTACTTCACCAATAATAGCATAGCTACCATCGTGTTGTACCAATTTAGCCGAAACTACTTCTAAAACAGGTTGTTTTAAAATGTCTTCATGATGTGTTTGTTCTGTGGTAATGCGTCGTCTACCTTGGTTAAAATATTTGGTTGTATTATCAGAATACAGTTGGTCTGGTGGCAAATCATTGTTTAAATCATCTGGCTGTATATACCATTTCCCTTTGTGTTTAGATAGTGTTTTGTAATCTACTTTTTCAATTTTTTCTAAAGGTGTAATCCATTGACTAACCACTTTGGCAGAAACCGTACTGTCGTTATGTTTGGTGATTTCAGTTTCAATAGCGTCCATTTTGGCATAACTACTCAAAAGCCCATCGGTAACTGAAATTTCTAACATGTATTGCGCAATTGGTAGTTGACTTTCTGGGTCAATTAAACTATGTGCTTTTTCAAATTCTTTAAAATCTAAAGCATCGTAATAGGCAATAATGGCATTTTCGGGACTGCGTTGCGAGTCATTTTTGAGATAGAACAAATAGATGCCATAAAAAACCACAACGATTAATATGAGCGACCAAATATGTGTGACGCGTAAGACATTCCGATTAAATTTATCATAGGTAACCGAATAGTTTAAAAAGTCTGGCAAAGGTTTAAATCGTGTCTTTAACATATTTACCCAGAGCATCTGTATGTTTAAAACAAAGGCTACTAATACAGTTAAAAAAGGAATAACTCCCCACATTATTTTTAACCAAGTGGCAACATCTTCTTTGGGTAAAATAGAAGACACAGGTGGAATATTGAGCCGTTCCCAAACCATAATGCCATTTTCTAATTGCCGTAAACGTTGCCAACCACAGAAGTAGAGGATTGGGTCGTAAAATTTATCGTTAGAAAATATGTACTTGAGATTGTATTTTTCTGGTGTGGTTAAAAATTGTTGTAAAGAACCGATGCCTGCAACACCTTTAAATTTAGAATTCTCTAAACGCTCAATTGGTCTTGTCGTTAATTCTGGTAATCGTCTTGCAGAATGGTAGTTTCCATCTACTGTCATTGCATTAGTCTGTGCACTTAACCAAGCCATTTGGTCGCCAAAACCTAGTGTTAAAAAGCGCCATTTATCGTGGTCATCTTGGTTTAAGAAATTCACAATAGGTAACATCTTTATTTTTTGAGGTTGCGATGGTCTAAAGTAGTTTAAGCTCATGGTGAAAACGACCATAAATACAGCTAATCCTGCTAATAATCCACCAATAATTCTGTGATATACAGCACCGAATTTAGACTGAATGAGTGTTTTTAAATCACCTTCAACAAAACGATAGGTAAATTCACCCATTAATGGTATAGATAGGATAGAAGCCCAAAGCGTAAATCGGTCTAATGTTAAAATATTGAAAGCAGTTTCGCCTAAAATTTTTAGAGGAATTGGTGTTGTTCCACCAGTTCCTAAAATGGTACAAATGGTAACAGATAAACCAAAAAACAAATAGCGTTTGCTGTAATATCTGTAAAATATATACGGTAAAAGGACGAGTAAAATTCCCCAAGGAATTAAAAAGAAGACTAATCCAGAAGATGTGATTTCTAAAAAGTTATCACGAGAACCATGTGGAATAGGAACTTGGGTAATTGGGTTGGCTTTAGAATTTAACCAATACGGAAAAATACAGCCTATAATTAAAACTAAGGACAGCATTCCAAAGCTTACAATGCGTTTAAAAAGTTTGAAAAAAGTATTTAAGAAGAGTTTGAATGTCACTTCTTTCATTGAGTTGACTTGCTCTCTCGACACATCCATAATAACCATACCTATTAAAGGAAAGATAAAGAAGACCATTCCGAAAATGGGTGTCACATGATGCGACGTAACCGTAACTGCAATCAGTGATAATGAAGTTGCCAAATACCATTTCTTACCTGTTTTCAACCATAAGTAGATTTCTGGTAAAGCATGCATTAAAACCGAAACACCAATAATACTAGGTAATTGCCCAAATATGTGAAGTGTTTCTACAAAAGAGGATGAAAATACAGCTAAAACAGAGGCATAACCAGCAACCGTTTTATTCCCAGTCATCATTAAAGAAAAACGATATGTGCCTGTAATAAATAGAACAATAGCAATTAATGCAACACTAAACATTCCGAATTTTAGGCCACCAATTAAAGAGAGTAAACCTATAGATTGATGTACTAAAGGTGGATAACTTTGAACTGTAAAACCTGTATACCATTCATAGTTCCATGGTTCAAACCAACTATTAGCATAATGGTCTGCAAAAAATAGATGTATTAAAGCATCATAAGTTGTTTCCAACGTAAAAAATATGGCACTACCATGAAAAGCTAGTCCTAGGAGAAGCGCAGATATTAAGTATTTATTCGAGGTTTCCTTCATTTAAAGCCTAAGCTATAACAACATGGTAAAGATATAGAATTTAAATAGTGCTTCTGTTTTTAATTATCTACAGTAATCTACCATTCATCTACACTTGTCTATAGGTTAAACTAAATAAGAATTTTGTAAACGCCCTGTAGAGTACTTTTGAGGTATCAATAATATAAAAACCTGCTTATTATGAGAGTTTTAGCCGTAGATGACCAACAGTTAGTATTACTTCCTTTACAAAAAAGGTTAGTTGAATTAGGTTATAAGGTAAAAATAGAAACAGATGCAACTAAGGGATTAAAGTTGTATGAATCGTTTCAACCAGATTTAGTAATTGTAGATATTAATATGCCAGGTATATCTGGGTTAGATTTTGTAAAACATATTAGAATTACTAAGAATTCGCAAACTCCAATTATGGTTTTGTCTGGTAATACACAAGATGAAACTATCACAGAAGGTTTTGAGTTAGGTATTAATGATTACATGAAAAAACCATTGAGTCTTAATGAAATTAGTGCACGAGTAAAACGTTTAATTGGTGCGCCAGAAATCCAAAGCTCTGTCGCTAAGAGTGATGTAATGATTCAAGAACGTTGTGTAGGTGTTGTAATTCCTTGTTATAATGAAGAAGAACGATTATTTACAGATGAATTTATTAATTATATAGATAAAAATTCTGGTTATCATTTATGTTTTGTAAATGATGGTAGTAAGGATAAAACATTAGAGCTTTTAAAAGATCTACAGAAGGGGAGAGAAGATTTTATTACTGTTTATGATTGCGAGAAAAATGGAGGAAAAGCTGAAGCTGTACGCTTAGGAATGTTACATATGTCTAAAAAATTAGATTTAGATTATATAGGATTTTTGGATGCTGATTTGTCTACAGATTTAGCAGATTTTGATGATTTAGTAAAAACAATTGAAACTTCCGATTTCAAAATTGTAAGTGGATCTAGAATCTCTAGAATGGGAGCAGATATTACGAAGGAATCTGCACGAAAAATAATAAGCCTTACCATCAATTTTATTATCAGAAAGATTTTAAAAATGGACTTTAAAGACACACAATGTGGTGCAAAAATTTTTAGTAAAGATAGTATTGAGATTGCATTTGGTGAAAAGTTTGTAACGCAATGGATTTTTGATGTTGAAATATTTAAAAGAATGAGTATTCACTTTGGTCTTAAAAAAGCTAAATCTATGTTGTGCGAACAACCTTTAAAACGCTGGATTCATGCCGATGGTTCAAAACTGTCTATGAAAGATTCGATAAAAATTGTTGGTCAATTAGCGCAAATTGCTTGGGTGTATAGGTCTAAGAAATCAGATACAAAAACAGCTAAAATTGAGGTTGCATAACCTATTTAAGATAAAGATTAATGAAGATTGGAATTATAATCATATTTCATAACAATGAATTAGACATAGATAAGTCGTTTTTTATAGACCAAATTAAGAGCTCAGAGCATATTGAATTATGTTTAGTCGATAACGAAAGTAAAGATGAAACCATAAGTTTTTTAGAAGACATAAAAGAAGTCTGTCCCACTAAGGTTTCTGTCATAGAAATTAAAAGAAATGTGTCAGAGATTGCAGCAACCAAAGCAGGTGCCAGATATATGTTTAATGAGTTTAATTTAAAGCATATTGGATATATTAATGCGAATGCTTTAAAACAAAAAGGGCTTACTTTAAATACATTAATTAAGAGTTTTTGTATTCATAAAGATCTAATTATAGATTTTAACTTGAATAAAATAAAAAATCAAGAGATTAAGAAAACATTCTTTAAAAGTGTTTTTTCTGTTGTAGAATATTTGCAAAATATTGAAACTTCCCCTCAAGTAATTCCAATGACATAACTTATAACCTAATTAAATTATGCATGCTTATCCTATAAAATTCGAACCCATTTTAAAAGAAAAAATATGGGGAGGAGAAAAACTATCTACACTTCTAAATAAATCTACAAATTCTAAAAATATTGGTGAGAGTTGGGAAATTTCTGGAGTAGATAATAATATTTCTGTCGTAGCAAATGGAATCTACAAAGGACAAACACTAAACGACTTGATAAAGACGTATAAAAGTGAGTTTTTAGGGAAATCTAATATTGCGACCTTCGGAGAGAATTTTCCATTACTAATAAAGTTTTTAGACGCTAAAACTAATCTATCAGTGCAGGTACATCCAGACGATAAGATGGCAAAAGCACATCATAACGCTTTTGGGAAAACAGAAATGTGGTATATAATGAATAGCGATGATGATGCTGAAATTGTTTTGGGTTTAAAGAATGAAACTTTAGACAACAATGTGCTAGCAGATATTAATGCTTCTAATGTAGATGCTATTTTTAATACTGAAAAAGTAAAAAAAGGAGATAGCTATTTTATTCCCGCAGGAAAAATTCATGCCATTGGCGCAGGTGTTTTAGCAGCCGAAATTCAGCAAACAAGTGATGTAACATATCGTGTTTACGACTGGGACCGCGCAGATGCTAACGGAGTACAAAGAGAATTACATACCGAATTAGCTCAAAAAGCAACAAAATCTTTCGCTTCAAACGGAAAAAGTGATTATCAATTACAACCTAATACAACCAGTAATCTTGTAGAATGCGACTACTTTATTACTAATATTTTTGAAGTTAAAGCATTTCAGAAAAGGGAATATAATCATCGCGATAGTTTTATAATTTTTATGTGTGTTGAAGGCCGCGTAGAGATTACAGTAGATAATTATACTGAACAGCTTAAGATGGGCGAAACTATTTTAATTCCTGCAAACGCAAAAGCAGTTAGTTTCAATTCACAACAAGCAAAACTTTTAGAAGTGTTTATAGCTTAGCCTGAAACAGTGATCATAAAAGGTTTACTCAAAAAACCAATCAAAATATCATAATAATTTTACATTTGCAGAATACAAGAATTTATTATGTCATTAGAAAGAGAACTACAGAAACGAAGCGGCTCAAAATGTGAGCTCAGTGGAAGCGAAGAAAACCTATCGGTCTATATCGTTCCAGATATACCGGAAAATGGGTTAAAAACAGCATTATATGCATCTAAAACTTGCATAGAACAAATGAACGATGCAGATGCTATTGATGCCAACCATTGGAGGTGTCTAAATGATAGTATGTGGAGTGAGCACGATGCCGTAAAAATTATGGCGTGGAGAATGCTAAATCGTATTAAAGCAGATTGGACACAAGACTTGTTGGGTATGATATATATGGAAGATGATATCTTAGAGTTAGCTAAAGCTTCTGGTGATGGAGAAGATGAAGAGAATAAACTAATTCATCGCGATGTTAATGGTGTTATTTTAGAACATGGGGATTCTGTCGTTTTAATAAAAGACCTTAAGGTAAAAGGTTCTAGCATGGTTGCAAAGCAAGGTACTGCAGTTAGAAATATTAGATTAGATCACGAAAACGAAACTTACATTGAAGGCCGCGTTGGTGCTCAGCAAATTGTAATTATAACAGAATACGTTAAAAAAACTTAATCTTTATTTTTTTTATTAAAAAAATCGAAACTAAGAGGTATTAGAAATACCATAAATAAGTATTTTTTGGTTACTAAGCCATAAATAGTTAAAGCTGCTAGTAACACCATTAGTATTATTTTGTACTTATATTTCATTTTGTAAAAATATGAATTTTTACAATTCCTTTTTTTATTCCGAAGTGAAATTGCACAGGTTTAAATGAAATAATATAGCTTTATTTTGAAACTCTAATACCTCTTAGTATTGATACAAGATTATTAAATTATTCTCATTATTTATTGATTTAGTATTTGTTGATTATAGCTTTTAAAGGGAAGCTTTAACAAGACATATCAGCGACTATTTTCCATTCACCACTTATTTTTTTGAAAATTATCATAAAAACACCATTGGCATTTCCAACTTCACGTTTTAGATGGTATTCACCCATTACCCAATAATTATCACCTTCAATTTTTGAAATATCATTAATCACAAATTTTAAGGTGCCACTTTCTGCTTTTGTCGGATAGCCTTTCTTGTAATTCGCTAAGGTTTGATGCCAGCCTTTAGTAAGTCCATTGCTACCATAAAATTTAAGCGAATCGCTTTTCCAGTAGCCTTGCATAAAACCCTCTAAATCGTGGTTGTTCCAAGCAATTTCTTGTTCGGCCATAACGATACGGATTCCTGCTTCAGCAAGTTCGTTAGATTCACTGTTGTGCGTTGTTTCTGTGGTTACATCAGTCTTAATACTAATACAGCTAAAACACGATAAGGCTATGGCAATGGGGAGAATATATTTCATAAGAATTGGTTGTTATTTATCATTTAAAAATAACAACTAATTTTCTAAAGTATACCCTTTTGTTGTTTTAAAAACGCATCGGCTTGATTTTGCATAAGAATTTTTGCTTGTTTCCGCTTATAGTTCATCACTTCTTCTTCATCAGCAATTTCATTATAAATTTTATTGTTGATAGCGTTATCCGTTTTTAAAAGGAGTTGGCGTTCAGCAACCTTTTGCATGGTCCAGGTTTGAATCGTGGTTTCTTGATCTTGTAATTTATAATCGAATTCACCTTTTGGTGCTAATAATTTGGCTATGATTGGAGAGGTTTCAATCGCTAAAAACAATAGAAAAATAAAGAAGGATGGTAACCAAGGTAATTCGCCTAAAGCGGTAATGCGAGCCATTAAGCCATCAAAATTATCAATAATAGGTTGTGAGGTTTCAACATTAGTGGTGTAATCCGTTTGAAGCGTTGCAATTTGGGTTTCAAGCGCTTCGATTTTAGTTTTAGTATCAGATTTTAATTCTTGTAACTCGGCTAATCCAGCATCGTGTTTATCGCGCTTTTCTTTATACACAGGACCTTTGCCCAAAAGTTTAGAACCCGTTGTGCCTTCAGCTTCTGAAATATAAGTATTATATAAATCATTGACTTCCGCTTCTTTGGCATCAACTTGAGCATTTAAGCCTGAAATTTCATTGTCAAGCGCAGCAATTTTAGGGCTAAACTGTTCAGCGATTTGATTCTGATTCGCTAAGGTTAAATCATTTTTTTGTTCTAATAAAACTTGATTAATTTCTTTTTCAAAAATCTTTAATTCTAAAGGCTTTGAAATGACTACAGCAATAATTAACGCTAAAAAGAGTCGTGGAGTCGCTTGAAGGATTTCATCTAAAATATTGTCGCGTTTTTTAATCGTTGAAACAATATAGCGATCGAGATTAAAAATGAGTAAACCCCAAATGAGTCCAAATAAAATTGAAGTATAGAGATTGTCAAATACGGTAAAAAGTGCATAACTAGCTGCAATGGTTGCCATAACAGCGGTAAAGAAAACGGTAGCTCCAATACCAGCATATTTGTTCTGTTCGCCAATGGAGCAGTCATTTAAAATGTCGGTGTCAGCGCCAGAGCAAAGGATGAAGAATTGCTTTAACATACGTGTTTGTTTTTTGATTGACCTAAAATTCAGGCTGATTGATTGACTATTAGAACGCTAAAACATACTTTTTGTTACATTTTTAGATAAAAAAAAGCCTCAATTAAGAGGCTTTAGTCATGAAAATTTTAAAATTAGTGGTACTGTAATTAGATTTAATCCGTGACAGTAATAACTATAGGTGCTATCTCTGAATTAGTACCATCTTTAAGTGCAAACAGCACAAGCTGATCATCTTTTTTTGCACTTACAAGATGTTTTAGGGCATCAGCATCTAGCACATTATTCTTTATATGTTGTGTTGGTTGACCAGGAATTTTAAACTTAAATTCAGTTACTTTTCCATTTTTAGTGCTGAGCATTATATCCTTAATCTCATTTCTTGTCAAAGATATTTTTCCTGTTTTAATTGTTTTAGCATTAACTATGGGTAAGATGCTTTCTTGTTTTTCTGGCTGAGGGTCTTCCACCACTTCCATAATTTCCCCCTTATCATTGGTATTGGTAAATGATTGGTTTAGTTTTGTTGGCGGAGGCGGAGGTGGAAATTTTAAGCCCGTGGTCTTTAGTTCATCATCCGCAATTGGTAATTCTACAGAATTTTCTTTCTGGGTTGAAGTCATACGTTTGTAGATTCCAACATATTTAATTAAGTCTTTTTGTTTTACAATAGGATAGTTGTCAGTTTTGCCATTACGTTCGTCTTCTTGAGCAGCCAGCGTTTCTTTTTTTAGTTGTTTAGCCCAATCATTGTATTCTGCCACTTCCTTTAGTGTTGGTTTTTCTTGGATTTCTTTGTCTTCGCTTACTTCTTTATCAGGTGATACATTATTTCTACGATTAGATAGCTTTACAACATACTTTTCATTAGCGTCTAATTGTGTTAGGATATCTGTACGCTTACCTTTATTATTTGCTGCAATAGCTTTTGCTTCTTTAGCAGAAATTTCTTCATCATCTAAATAGAAAGAAGCACCTTCGTTTTCCATCTCTATTATAAATTCTAAAAAGGAAGGATTATATATACTTTGAGTGTCATTTGCGTTGGGGCCTCCTTTAGATGTTTTTTGTTTTGCAGGAGGTGGAGGAGGTGGAGGTAAAGTCGCTATTTCTTCTGCTGTTAACTCATTACGTTTTTTGTAATATGTTTTACCATTAAGGGTAATTTGCACATAAGGTTTTATTGGTGAAATAGGTCTTTTTACTTTTGCTTTATTTTCTTTAGATATTCTAAAATATAGGCCTCCTAAATCTGAAAACATATCATCTAACCCTTCTTGTTGTTGCTTTGATTTGTTAATGTAATGTGGTTCAGTAGTTCTAAGCGCTTCATAGATATCGTATTTTTTTAAATAGATTTCAACAACCTTTTGGTCTACATAATGAATTTGCAACTCCTTCGCTTTTTTTAATTCATCTTTAATGTGTTCAACATGGTCAATAGTGGATGATTCTTCTTTTTCAACATATTCCTTTTCAGCAAAACTGTAAAAAAGAATCGCAATAATGGGCAGCACTAATAAAGTACTTAGCCAAACTCTGGTTTTTGAGGTTTGTGTTTTCATAACTGTAAATCGTTTTTTGATTGATGAATAATTGATGGCACTCGAGAATTGATAATCTTGAGTGTTTGATGAAAATTGTAATAATATATTTTGATAGGTTTTAGTGTTCACACCTTGCATTAAAACGGCTTGGTCTGCTAAAAACTCATGATTTAATTTAACATGATGTTTCAGAATATATATTAATGGATGAAACCAAAATACAATTTGTAATACTTCTAAAATAATAATATCTAAACTGTGTAATTGCTTGGCATGGGTTTCTTCATGTAACAATACTTCTTTTGGAATGTGATTAGATTCATAGCTTGTTTTATTAAGAAAGATATATCTAAAAAAGGAATGTGGAATCAGATTTTCCTGCAGCAACACATAAATGAAAGATTGGTTTTTTACGGTTTCATTCTTAGAAATCCGATGTTGCATTTTAAATAGATTTATAACAAAACGTAATGTAAATAATAAGACACCAAAACCGTAAATGAACCAAAGTGTGGTTTCTAAATTAAGGAAAGGAGTCTCTTCAATGGTTGCTTCTTCTAATGCTAATTCCATTGGAAAATATTCAGGAGCAGTTTCAAAATTGGTAACAATCGGCTCAACATATTCTGTTATGGTTAACGCAGGGATTACTAATGACAAGATTAATACACCTAGTAAATAGAACCTCTTAAAACGGTGCATATTCTGGCGTTCTAAAAAGAACACATAGACTAGCCAAAATACACCTAAACATGCTGAAAATTTTAATACATACGTTTCCATACTTATCGGTTTTTAATTTCAGTATCTATGATTTTCTTTAACGCCTCTAACTCTTCTGTTGTTAAGTCCGTTTTACGTGTAAAAAAGGATGCAAACTGTGAGGCGCTATCATTAAAAAAGGTTTTAATGAGTCCGTTAACATGCTTAGAGAAATAATCATCTTTTTTTACTAATGGAAAATACTCTCTAGATTTACCGAAGGTTTTATAATCAATAAAACCTTTACCAATCATTCGTTTTAGTAAGGTGGCAACGGTTGTAGTGGCAGGTTTTGGTTCCGGGTAACTCTCTAGCAAATCTTTCATAAATGCTTTGTCGAGTTTCCAGAGGTGTTGCATTAGTTGTTCTTCGGTTTTTGATAGTTGCATGCTCTACGTTTTTAGAATTAACTCTATAAATGTAGAATATATATTTTAATTCTACAAGTGTAGAGTTGGAATTAAGTGTGTGAATAGTTTTATTAAGTGATTAGTTTTGGGTGATTTAAAATGAAAAAGCCTTATGATTAGTGCTAATCATAAGGCTTTTTTGAAATTAAATAAGTGTTTTTAAATCACTTAATTATTTTGATAATTCTGTAAAATATTTATAAAACCATGGAATAGTTTCAATGCCTTTTAGGTAATTCCATACTCCAAAATGTTCGTTTGGTGAGTGAATCGCATCGCTATCTAAGCCAAAGCCCATTAAGATTGTTTTACTATTTAATTCTTGTTCAAAAAGCGACACAATAGGAATACTTCCTCCACTACGTTGTGGAATTGGTGTTTTTCCAAAGGTTTCTTCATAGGCTTTTGAAGCTGCTTTGTAACCTAAACTATCAATAGGAGTTACGTAACCTTGGCCACCATGGTGCGGTGTTACTTTCACTTTTACTCCTTTTGGTGCAATGCTTTCAAAATGCGTTTTAAATAATTCAGTGATCTCTTCCCATTCTTGGTTAGGCACTAAACGCATTGATATTTTAGCAAAAGCTTGACTTGCAATTACTGTTTTAGCTCCTTCGCCTGTGTAACCTCCCCAAATTCCGTTAACATCTAACGTTGGACGGATAGAGTTACGCTCGTTAGTGGTGTAACCTGCTTCACCATAAACAGCATCAATATCTAAAGATTTTTTATAAGCGTCAAGTGAAAATGGAGCTTTTGCCATTTCAGCACGTTCAGCATCCGATAAGTTTTCTACTTTGTCATAAAATCCAGGAACAGTAATATGATTGTTCTCATCATGAAGCGATGCAATCATCTTTGTTAATACATTTATAGGATTGGCAACTGCACCTCCATATAATCCAGAATGTAAATCGCGGTTTGGACCCGTAACTTCAACTTCCACATAACTTAAACCTCTGAGTCCTGTAGTTATAGAAGGTACTTCTTTAGAAATCATTCCAGTATCTGAGATAAGAATCACATCATTGGTTAACTTCTCTCTGTTTGCTGCAACAAATTTTGCAAGATTAACGCTACCAACTTCCTCTTCACCTTCAATCATAAATTTTACGTTACAAGGTAATTCGTTATTCGTAGTCATGTATTCCATGGCTTTCACATGCATATACATTTGTCCTTTATCATCACAAGCACCACGAGCAAAAATAGCACCTTCTGGGTGTAATTCTGTAGCTTTAATTACAGGCTCAAATGGTGGTGAATTCCATAAGTTTAATGGATCTGGTGGTTGCACATCGTAGTGACCATAAACTAAAATAGTTGGTAAATTTTTGTCTATAATTTTTTCACCGTAAACAATAGGGTAGCCTTCTGTTTCACAGATTTCAACATGGTCGCAACCTGCTTTTTCAAGACTAGATTTTACCACATCGGCAGTTTTTAAAACATCTCTTTTATAAGCAGAGTCGGCACTGATTGACGGTATTTTTAATAAATCGATAAGCTCGCTTAGAAAACGATCTTTATTCTCTTCGATATAAGATTGAATGGTTTGCATAATTAAGAATTCGGTTTGTAACAAAAGTAAGAATTATAAGATGGATAAGGGTGACTGCTCTAAATTTTAAGTTTTATTTAAATGGAATTTTACTGACGTTAATAGGTTCTGATAATCAATTGTTTACTTCGATAGTGTAAAATAATTCAAATTCATTGCTAAAACTTGAATATTTAATATTTGTATATTAAAACTATTGTTTATATTTGCATCCCGATAATAATTGGAGATCCTGCAGGCGTGGTGGAATTGGTAGACACGTTAGACTTAGGATCTAATGCAGCAATGTGTGGGAGTTCGAGTCTCCCCGCCTGTACAGAGTAAGAAAAGCTAACTTTAACGAGTTAGCTTTTTTTTTGTTATAAGATTTAGATATAAATTACTTTCATATATAAATATCGTTTTAAGAATTTTGAATTTTTAGCGTTTAGAATTGCTTTAGGTGGTCCTAAATCTATTTACCTTATAAGAAATACCATTCGTCTACACTATGTTTTACTTCCATCGATTTTGTATACTTACTTCTTTTTCTTCAAATTATATTTACAGCAGTGGAATTATAGCAAAGTAATTTTACTAGTGTAATCTAATATGGAACTCTATGCTAATTATAATTTTTTTTTCAATACTTTTAATATGTTCTTTTTTCCTTTTAGCAGAATATGCATACGTGGTTTTTTTTAATCCAAATTTTGTTTTAAAAATACATTATGTTCATCGTTTTTCGAGCAGTAGAGACAGCGTAAATAATACAAATAATGGATTAAAAACCAATTTTGTAAATGATACTCCTAATATAGATGACAAAATAAGAGAAGCAAAGATGGAGCTTAACAAGAGTTTAAATCATTTGGATTTTATCATTGGAATAGAAGAGTCTTTAGTGAAGTTGGCTTCTAAAGATTGTTGTAATATAAAACGATTACAGGAATATTTAAAATTAAAAAAAGAGATTCAATTAAAAATCATAGAGTTATCGGAACTAATTGCTCACTATCAAGCTAATAAAATAGGGGTTTGTTAATCTGAAAATATTTTTTATTAATACTGAGTGTTTTTATTATATATAAGAGGCTGATTATCTCAGTTTTTTTATCAGATGTTATTTTCCACCTATCTGAATATTAGCTTTAAAGAATATCAATCTGATTAAACAGTGTATCTGATAAACAATTAATAGTTATATTAAATTTTTGTACGGAAATTTGCAGTCTAAAATTTAGAAAGTAAATAACGTAATATGAAAGAGGGGTTTTCTAATAAAAAAGCACTGTTATCCTTAGCTATTGGTGGTTTTGGAATAGGTCTTACAGAGTTTGTAATTATGGGAATTTTACCCAATGTTGCAAACGCATTAGCGATTACAATACCAGAAGCAGGTCATTTTATTTCGGCTTATGCTTTAGGTGTTGTTGTTGGGGCTCCTTTGTTAACTAGTTTTAGTCATAAGTTTCCTGCCAATCGTATGCTTTTATTTCTTATGGTTTGGTTTACCGTTTTTAATACACTTTCAGCTTTTTCTACAAGCTATAACATGTTACTTATAATGCGTTTTCTATCAGGACTTCCACATGGAGCGTTCTTTGGTGTTGGAGCCGTAATTGCAGGTAAATTAGCAAAGAAAGGAAAATCATCACAAGCCATTGCTATTATGTTTTCAGGACTAACGGTGGCTAATGTTATTGGTGTCCCTATCGGAACTTATCTGGGGAATCAATACCATTGGAGTGCTTCTTTTTTAATGGTGGGTGTTGTGGGTATTATTACTCTGGGAAGTATATTTTATTGGATGCCACACTTTAAAAAAGAAGGAAAGCAGCCTAAAGATGAAGATCATAAAGGGCTTAAAAACCCTGAGCTTTGGGCGTTAATAGCACTGACCACAATTGGAACAGGTGGTTTTTTTGCGTGGTATAGTTATATCGCTCCTTTGCTAACAGATGTGGCACATTTTTCTGAAAATGTCGTGAGCTATGCTATGATTCTTGCAGGGTTGGGGATGTTTATTGGTAATTTTTTAGGAGCTAAAATGGCAGATGCTTTTACACCTCTACGTTCTGTAATGATTAGTCTTTTAGCTATGACCGTTATTTTAATTATAAATTCATTTTTTGCTTCAAATGGAATATTAGCTTTAGTAATGACATTTTTAATAGGGTTAATTGCTTTTACAATATCTACACCGATACAAATGGCTATAATTAATACAGCAAAAGGTGCAGAAATGCTAGGGTCTTCCATGAATCAGAGTGCTTTTAATATGGGAAATGCTATGGGTGCCTATTTAGCAGGTTTACCAATTGCCTATGGTTACAGCGTTATGTCGTCTTCTTTGGTTGGCAGTGCTCTTGCTTTTTCTGGTGCAATAATAGCAATTTTGATATTACTTTATAGACAACATAAAAAGTAATAGCAACTTAAAAGTAACCTGTATCATTTTTAGGATGTTATTGCGTTTTTAATGTATGTCTTCAATTTAAATTCTCTTCATTTAGCCTCAGTTTTATTTGCGTAATTACCATAAAAGTATTCTATATTAACAACTGTTGTTTTGTGGTTTTTTTGAAGTGGTTAAAATAGTATAGTTATCTGATAAAAGTGTAATGTTCTTTTTGTGTTTATCTTCCGAAATTTGCCACAGAAATATGACGTATTTCTAATAAAAAAAGTGGATAGAATATTATGAAAAATATAGCAATTAACCCAACAATTTGGCAGCCAACAG
The DNA here is from genome assembly GCF_013403925.1 of Winogradskyella wichelsiae. GTDB lineage: Bacteria > Bacteroidota > Bacteroidia > Flavobacteriales > Flavobacteriaceae > Winogradskyella > Winogradskyella wichelsiae. Next base: position 268,672 of record NZ_JABFDJ010000002.1, on the reverse strand, counting down.
TTTTTACATCTGTTAGTGGGTATAAAAATAAAACGAAGACAAGTAATACTTCAAAAGATTTAGTTCTTAAAAATAATCTTTTTCTTGGTAAAGAAGTTAGCGAAATGACGTTGAATACTATAAAATTAATTGCCTTGGACACTAATAACAATGAAAATTTAGTATCAGGTTTTAATCCTCAAGTTTTAAACTTAAAAGGGCAGCATGCAGGACTTTTTATAAATGCAAGTACAGGGTTACAATTAAGTGCTGGAAGTTATAAAAGTTTTAGATTTTATTTAGATGCTGAAAATAATAGTATTAAAACAAGTGATAGATCATTAGAGCGTATTTCTAATTTAGAATACTTAGATTTTCAAATTGAAGGAGGACTTCTTATAAATAATCAAGAATCTTCAGAGGTTGTATTAAAATTTGATTTTGTACCATTCAAATTCAATAAGATTTTTAAAGTATTAAGTGATCTAATCTCTAGTTCGAATATTTCATCAAATACATTTTATGTTTAATTTTTAAAACATTTAGACTTTAATTTTAATAAATAAAGGTGCTCAATTGAGCACCTTTATCATATTTATAGATTGTTAATTTAGTAATTAGAGTTTTACTAATTTAGTTGTTAACGTTTGATTTGTTCCTTTTTCAATTCTAACAATATACATTCCAGAATTTAAAGATGAAATATCAAAAGTATCTGTATTGGTAAAATCACCTTTAAATGATTTCACTAATTTTCCTGTTAAATCATATACTTCAAGATTAGAAGCATTAGTATTAATACTAAAAGATGTTTGCGTTGGGTTAGGGTAAATACTAAAGTTAAGTAATGCTTCGTTATCAACACTTAAAACACTTGAAGAAGTATTTCCTAATATTCTAAATTGCCCAGCAGGAATTGTAATTGTACTCAAAGAATTACTTACAGTTGTGTTTCCTGAAGCATCCATAAGATCATACCACGTTGTTGTTACTCCACTAGGGAAATTAGTGTTTACCGTTTGAGAAACGACATCAAAATTCGCTAAAATAATAACGTTGCTAAGCAGAGAAGCAGGTATGGAATTATCATATATATCAATTCTGGGCGTTAAATCTCCAGAAGTAATGGTGTAATCTCCTTCAAATACTGGCTCTTCAATTTTTAATAGATGTAGCTTAGACCAATCGTTATAAATTTCACTTCTTAAAGCTTCGGTGATCCAATTGTTTGTCCACTGTGGTTGCGGTTTGGTAGAGAGTTTACAACCGTCGTTACTGTAACTTCCATCTTCACAAGTGAAAATTGAATTTTCCATACCTAATTCTCCAAAATGCCAAATCATTTTTGGACCCGGAACCATAACAGAAACAGCACCTAAAGCAGACATTCGAGATAAAGCGGTATTAAGATCTCTCACATTATGAGATGAATTACTAGTGCTACCGTAAGCAATGTTTTTATACATTAGACGCTCTTCATCATGGCTTTCTGCATAACCAACAACGCGAGGTCCATTAAAACCAATATGTGCATTATGTCCCATTCGGCTAATGTTTTTATTACCCGATTCTGCCATTGTTAGCTCACTGTAGGCTGAATTCATTATGCCCCACATCATAATTCCTTTACCTTCATCTAGGCGGTAATTAGCCCATTCTTTTTCTTCGTTATCAGAACCTAAATGTTCAAAAATAACGTAGTGATCAGGGTCTATATTCCAAGAGTGATCTGCATATTCTTTTAAAACATCAACACGATCTTGTTGGTAACTACCTGTACAACCTTCATCTCCACCATCACTACCGTTACCACAATTTTGAGTAAATCCTTTGGTTAAATCCCAACGAAACCCATCAATGTTATACTCTTCAATCCAAAAATCTACAACTTGTTTTACATAGTTTTTAGTGTATGTAGAACTGTGATTAAAATCATTACCAACACTATATGAGTGTGTAGGTAGAACATTAAAGTATGGGTTTTCTGTTGAAGGTCCTCCCCAACCATCACCATCAGGATCATCCATCCACATTCTAACCATCGGATTTCTACCGTAAGCATGGTTAAATGCAATATCTAAAATTACGGCAATACCATTTTGGTGGCAAATGTCTACGAGTTCTTTAAATTTTTCTTGACTACCATAAAATTTATCAATAGCCATATGAAAAGCGGTATTATAACCCCAACTTTCATTGCCTTCAAATTCCATAATTGGCATTAACTCAATAGCGTTGATGTTTAGATTTTTGAAATAATCGATACGATCTATAATATCTTGAAAGTTTCTATCGGTATCAAAATCTCTAATTAAAACTTCATAAATCACTAAATCTTCCTTAGATGGTTTATCAAATTCAGAAACTTGCCAATCGTATGGTGTTTGACCGGTTTGTAAAACAGTTACTTCAAACTCTTGACCTGCTGGATATACAGGCATATTAGGGTAAGAAGCTTCAGGGATGTATTGGTCATCAAAAGGTGATAAAACTAGAGGTGAATAAGGATCTGCTACTTTAACCAATGCTGGTGAACCAGATATAGGACTTGCGTCTCCAACCCAATATTGATAAGTTTCAACTTGTTGAGAAGTTAAACCTGTTAACTCAATCCAAAATTGATCTGTAGCGCTATCTTTTTTCATAGCATATTCATTGGACGCTTCCCAATTGTTAAAACTACCTAATAAGTATACAAAGTCTTTATTTGGTGCTGTTAAAACTAAAGTCGCTTTTGTATTGTCTGTAGAATCGTAATTAATACCATCTTTTAATCCTGCTGGTAAAGCTTCAGATACCGTGTTGTTTACAATAATTGAAAATGGTTTTATGATGTTTACGCCATCTTGGGTAATGACTAATTCACAAGATTTATTTTCAGTTAAATTTGTAAAGATATAACCATTGTAAAACGTTGTACTATTTTGTGTATGGACACTAACTCCATCAACAAAGAGTTCGTAGTCTGCAGCACCTCCTGTGTTTTGTGCTAAAATTTGAGTGTTATCTCCATTATTTGCAACTATGATTCCGTTAGAACTTGAAGAAGGATTAATCATATTAACTTGGAAAGCACCAATGTTAAATATAAAATTTATACAATCAGTAGCTTTAAGTTCTTGAGATCCATCAGCACTTCTAAAAACCATTCCCATTTTGGTAACAAGGCTTTCTTCTTCACTTGTTAGGCTAAAATAAGTGTTAGGTGTAAAGGTAATGCTCCATGTACCATCATTATTGTTGGTCATTTCTCCAATACCATCATCTTCGCCCCAGTTTCCAACAACACCAATGCCATATTCATCACTATCATTACCAACTCCTAAATGAGCATATACTTTTGAAGGGTTGCTGATGCTATTGCAATTTGTATCACTACTATTAATGTCTACAGTTATAGTAACGGACTCGTCAATTAAGATTGGACTAGGATTTGTTGTTACTTGTGCTATTGCAATTAAGGGTAATAGCAACAATATATTAAGTAATATTTTTTTCATAATATTTTTGATATCTAAAAAAAGGCTATGAGTTTTCATAGCCTTTTTTTTTAATATTAAACTATTGTAATTCTATAGAATATGTATATTGTCTTGCGTTGCTCAAATCTAATGTGATTAAGTAAGTTCCGGCTTCATCAATACCAATGTTTTGTCCATCAAACTCCATAGTACCATCAGCATCAGTATCACCAATATTTAAAGCCCAATCATCATTAGCACGGAATTTTAACCCATTATCAGGTGCTTCTTGAGAAGTTAATTCTATTATTACAGACCATGTTTTAGAGTCTTGATCATAGGTCATATCTGTGTCAGAATCCCAGCCACCTGGAGTAGCGTTACCAATAATGCCCCAGCTTGTTGCTTCGGTGGTGTAAGTAAGATCATCTAAATTAGCCTTTACATAATAATAACCAGAACCAGTAATAGAACAGTTAGATTCACCTTCTTGAAGTAATACACCGCTAAAAGTGCCATCGTCACCATAATCACCATCAAAAGATTCATTTGTTGGTAAGAATTTAAATTCAGTAGTATCCATATTCATATATACAAACCCTTCATAATTGTTATCTCCAACTTCAGAAGCGGCAATTGGTACCGCGTCACTCGCAGTCCAGTTACTACCGTAACCACTAGCTTCTAAAAAACTACCAACAACATATAATTTTGGTAATTCAGGAACTTCAACTTCATTAACTCCAGGAAGTACTAAAACTAATGCTTGAATTGGAGAAATTATTTCTAAAGCTGCATCCGTTCCTAAAATGGCTCTTACTCTAAAATAAACATTACCAGTATCTGGCATTTCTGTAGCATCATCACTATCTAAACCAGCTTCTTCTGCATAACCTAATAAGTCTCCAATTGTTACCGCATAAGAGTTATCTCCAGTTGTACCAATAACTTCTGTATCCGTAAAATCACCAATTATAGATTTTTGTAATTCATAATTAATATTTGTTTGTATATCAAAATCAGCATCACTCCAAGTAAAACGTTCTCCTATGTTGCTTGAAGCAGAAGGTATTAGAATGTATTCTTCTAAGAAGGCATTTGTAAATGTTAAGTCTCCTGTAGGTTGTGCTATATATGTTATGCTATCGTCACTTTCACAAGCATTGAAGCTGATTACGGTGATAAGCAGTAGCGCTAGATATTTAATTGTTTTCATAGTGTTGTTGTTTAAATTAGTTTATTAATACCCGTTGTTTTGAATTAAGTTAGGGTTTGTTGAAATTGTATTTGTAGGGATAGGAAATATGTTTCTAAATGTACTTACAGAAGTTCCATTAGCTTGGTTTCCTTTAAATGGCCATAAGTAAGAGTTCGTTGTAAAATAATTGTAACGAATTAAATCGGTACGTCTTTGCCCTTCCCAGTATAACTCTCTTGAGCGTTCGTCTAATACAAAATCTAAGTCTAGATCTCCTGATATTATGTTTCCAGAATTGTCGCCATAGCCTCTTGTTCTTAATTCATTTATTTTTTCAACGGCTGTACTTAGACTTCCGCCTCCTCCTCTTAAGTGAGCTTCTGCATAGTTTAAATATATTTCAGCTAAACGAATAATAGGTAAGTCGGTATCTACAAAATCACCACTACTATCGCTTCCTTGGTTACCGTTAGAGTCTATGTTTTTAAATTTAGTAACAGCATAACCTTCAGCAAATGGAGGGATACTCCCTATTTCTAAATTCTGTCCATCAGTATAAAACATACCTCTTTTATCACCTTCTGAAATAACAGGATCAAAACTATAAGTTAGATTAGCTAAATTAAAAGTCACTAAGTATGTGCCTGCTGTTACTACGATGTTATCACCACCAAATTCTAATATACCATCAGCGCCAGTGTCACCATAATTATTACCCGAGTTTTCATCAAATCTGAATTTTAATTCTCCATCAGGTAATTCAACATATAATTTGTATAGGTCTGTAGAAGTTTCGTATAATTTTACATCTTCATCTCCCCATTCATTTAAATCACCTATAAGTCCCCAGTTAGAAAGTGTACCACCAAGTTGACTATTTAATTGTGGAATATTAATTTCACTTGTTTCAAACTTTTCAACTAAAGCTTTGGTTGTTCTTAAACCACCCCAACCACCGTTGATACCTAAACTCAATGGATCCATACTTCCGCCTGTTGCAGCATGAACTAAAAATGTTGAGCCACCAAAAGTTTGAGATTGTATGCCGTCGAAATTTAAGACAAGAATAAATTCGTTTTGAGCTCCGTTAGTATTGTTATCTGCTAAGAATAATTCATCATAAGCATTGCCATTTCCGTTAGTATCAGTTGTGTTAATAGAGTATGAAGAGTTCAGTACGTTTTCAGAATACGTAATACAATCGGTATATCTAGGTGTTCCTGTCCATACTTCTGCATTTAAATATAACTTAGAAAGTAATGCCCATGCAGCTACTTTATCTACACGTCCGTATTCATTAGACTCTAATAATAGATCTTGAATTTCTAATAACTCTGATTCAACAAAATCAAAAAGTTCTGTTCTTGAATTTTGAGAAGGTAAGTCTGTGGTAATTTCAGTTACCAATGGCACATTAGCATAAAAATCAATGAGGTTATAGTATGCAAAAGCTCTTAAAAAACGAGCTTCAGCAATAAAGGTTTGTGCTTCGGCGTCTGGCAATTCAGAGGCATTTTTAATATAAGCATTGGTAAAAGAAACTTCTTGAGCTAAGCGCACATACATGGCACCAGTAAAATCATTACCAGCTGACCAATATAAACCATGTAGATCTGGTAAACCTGCGTCTCCCCAACCCACTACTGCATGGTCTGTTGTTAATTCATTTAAGTTAAATAGCATACGTGTGTATTGTGAAAAGCCTTCATCAATATCTGCTATATCTGCTTGTCCAGAAGGTCCTTTTTGCCCTGTTAATGCTAAACTAGCATAAAGTTTAGCTAAAGCTCCTTTTGCTTCTGTAGCATTAGCAAAAACATCTTGTTCTGTAAAACTATCTGGATCAATAGGATCTTGATCTAAATCATCATGACATGCGGTCATAAAAAGTGAGATCGTTGCTAAAAATATAATTTGTTTTATTCTGTTTTTCATAATTCAATTTTTTTAAAAATCTACATTTACTCCAAAAACATAAGATCTTGGTCTTGGGTAAAAATTACTATCAATACCACCTGTGATTTCTGGATCTAAACCTTCATAATCTGTGATTGTTGCTACATTTTGAACGGAACCATAAAGTCGTAGAGATACGTTTTTAATTGCGTTATCTAAAGTGTAACCTAACGTGATATTATCAATTTTAAAGAATGAAGCGTCTTGAATGTAATGACTACTTAAAAAAGTGTTTTCATTAGATTGGTTTGTAAATCCATTTTCTAAATAACTAGAATGTAGATTTGTTAAGAAGTTATTGGTGGTTGGTATTACTCCATCTAAATAAGAGTTACTTGCAGATACATCATTGTATGCATAATTTCCAATATTGGCTCTCGTTACAACAGCCAAATCCCATTTTTTATAACTCAGGTTAGTGTTTAAACCCATAATAATATCTGCATAAGGATCTTTATATAAGTATTTATCCTCATCATTTATAACATTGTCTCCATTTCGATCTACAAAAGCTCCTTCAATTGGTTTTCCATTATTGTCATAAACTTGTTGAAAAACATTAAAACTATAAGGGGCAGCACCTTCAGTATGTATTTGAACGTTATTACCTGTTCCAGCACTAATTCCTCCTGTATCTTGATCAAAAGGTAAGCTAGTTATCTCGTTATCATTGAATGAAACATTGTAATTAACAGACCATTCAAAATCATCAGTTCTTATAGGTATTAAGTTTAGTGCAAACTCAATTCCACGATTTTGCATATCACCAATGTTTTTCTGAATTTTAGAACCAAAATTTGTAAACGGGTCTACAGAAGCGAAAGCAATTAAGTCTTTAGTTTGTTTTTGGTATAAGTTAATCGAACCAGAGACTCTTCTATTAAAGAAACTATAGTCTAAACCAAGATTAAATGTGTTACCAATTTCCCATCTTAAGTCTTCATTTAAAGGTTCTGGTCTGTAGGTTTGGTAAAAAGAATTTCCAAATTGATAATTAGCCGTAGATTGACTTCCTGTATATCGTGTTAAGAATAAATAGTCACCTAAACCATTTACATTACCTACCTCACCATAACCAATACGTAATTTAAGTTCATTTACGTTATTGATATCGTTTAAGAAATCTTCATTGTGTAAATTCCAAGCTAATGCAACAGAAGGGAAGTAACCCCAACGATCATCTGGGTTTAATTTTGAAGATGCATCGGCTCTTAAAGTAGCCGTTAATAAATATTTGCCATCATAATCATAATTTAAACGACCAAAATAAGATAGCAATACATTTTTAGATTTGTCTATAAATTCAAAATCATTTCCATCTTCTTCTGCTTCACTATCATAACTAAAGTTATCATACTCAAAAGATTGGTAAGAATACCCAGCAACTGCTGTAATATTATGGATGTCACTCAGGGATTTGTTATATGTAAAATAGGCATCAAATAATTTATTAGTAGACTCATTAGTGAATGTACTTCTAGATCCATTCCAAGTAAGATCTGATGTCGGAATTAATTCTGAAACAAGTGTTCTACCGTGACTATTAGATTGATCAATACCAGTACTAACTGTTGCTGTTAAATCTGGAAAGAAATGTAGCTTATAATCTGCTTTTGCATTTAATACAAAACGTCTTACTTCAGAACTATCATCTTTTAAATTTTGTAATGCAACAGGATTTGTGCCTGCTAATGTAGGTTGATTGCCTGTTGAAGCATCAATCCATGAGAAATAACCTGCGTAAGGTGAGCTAGAATCATATATAGATTGTGTTGGATCAAAATTATTAGCACTACCAATAGCGCCTCGATCTGCAAAGAAATTTTCTGTATAGTTTCCTCTTGCTGAAATATCAAGTTTTAAATGATCATCAAATAATTTTGGTGATAAATTTAAAGACGCTGTTGTTCTTTGAAAATTATCGCGTTTTAAATTACCATCATGATCAGAGTGTCCTAGAGAAACTCTCATTGGTACTCCATAAAGACTACCTAAAGCACTAAATGAATGGTCTTGTCCAAAAGCTGTTTGGTAAATTTCATCTTGCCAATCTGTATTAGAATTGCCTAAAAGTGCGATTGTTTCTGCATTTGCTCCCGGGTGATTGTTAACAATACTTCTAAATTGATCTGCGTTTAAAACATCAACTCTATCTACAGATGTATGTACTGTTGTAGAACTTGATGCATTAAATTTAAACTCAGAGTCTTTACCTTTTTTGGTGGTAATTAATATAACTCCATTAGCCGCTCTAGATCCATAAATAGATGTGGCAGACGCATCTTTTAATACCGTCATACTTTCAATATCATTCGGGTTAATAAGGTTTAATGGATTTCTAGATCCTCCAACACCTCCTTGATCTAAAGGAATACCGTCTAATACAATAAGAGGATTACTAGATAAAGATAAAGACCCATTCCCTCTTATTACAATATTTTGACCATCTCCTGGAGACCCACTTGCAGAAGTTACAGACACACCTGCAATCTTTCCTGAAATTAATTGTTGGGCAGAAACTAAAGGTCCTTGATTAAAATCTTCGGCCTTTAATAAGTCTGCTGCACCAGTTAAATCATCCTTTTTTACAGAACCATATCCAATAAGAATAACTTCATCTAATTGAGCTGAATCTTCGACTAAGGCAACATCAATTGGAGATTGACCGTTAAATACAACCTCTTGCGAGGTGTAGCCTACATAAGAGATTACTAAAATTTCACCTTGATTAAGTTCTATTGAATAATTACCGTCGAAATCCGTCGATGTTCCTCGGGAAGTTCCCTTTATTATAACGTTTACACCAGGTAGAGGCATGGCGTTCGCTTTATCTGTAACATTACCAATGGCAGTTGATTGTGCCATCAAGGATGCTGGTAATAATATGAGACAGAATAGTAAAGCATTTAAGATTGTTTTCATACAATATGTTTAAGTTAATTGCTTATTTAATTAGTTTATATTTTCACTTCTCGGGTTAAATCTATGTAAATTTAATATCAATCAGCTATTAATAAACATGACGAAAGTCACGAAAACGTTTTCGTGTTAAAAACTTTCTTAAAAATATTGAGATTCTCAGAACAATTACAAAATACTGAGCATATTTTATTAATTATATCTAAAAATTACGAAGTCATAAATTATAAAACTAATTTTTCGTTTATTTTCGCCGTATCTTAGCTACAATTATAGAGGGTAAATTGCAGTCCTTTATCGCCTGAAATAAGCCATAAAAGCCAAGCTCAATAAATAGATTATCAAATATTAAATTAAACGCATGAAAAGGAAAATTACACTGAAGCAAATAGCAAGAGAACTAGATGTTTCTATTTCTACAGTATCCAAAGCATTACGTAATAGTGCAGAAATAAGTGATGATACAAAACAGAAAGTTCAAGCATTTGCCAAACTCTATAATTATAAGCCTAATAATATTGCGTTAAGCCTTAAAAACAGAAGAACCAATACGATAGGTATAATTATACCCGAAATTGTTCACCATTTTTTCTCAAAGGTTATTAGTGGTGTAGAGCTTGTGGCAAATAAAAGAGGATATAATGTTATTATAGGTTTATCTAATGAGTCTTTTGCTAAAGAGGTTATTAACATGGAAATGTTGGCTAATGGTAGTATTGATGGTTTTGTGCTTTCTATGTCTAAAGAAACTTTGAAACTGCAAGATTATCATCATATCAATGAAACAATGACACAGGGTATGCCTATTGTGATGTTTGATCGTGTGGTGTCTGATTTAAGATGTGATAAAGTAATCGTTGATGACTTTAATGGGGCTAAAAAAGCGGTTAAAAAATTAATAGAAAACGGCTGTAAATCTATTGCTTTAATTACTACTGAGGATTATGTTAGTGTGGGTAAATTAAGAACTCAAGGGTATCTTGAAGCCTTGGATGAGCATACAATGACGCCTAAAGCTGAATTAATTCTTAAAATTGATGAATCTCTCGATTATGAAGCCCATTTAGAAGAACTTGAAAAAGAAATAGAGCAATTATTTCAGTCGAATCCTACTTTGGATGGTGTTTTTGCAGTCAATGAAATCTATGCTTTATTGGCTATGAAAGTAGCGCGTAAATTAGGACTAAATGTACCTAACGATGTTCAGGTTATTGGGTTTACAGACGGAGTACTTTCTAAGCACGCAACCCCGAGTCTTACTACAGTTAGCCAACATGCACAACAGATGGGAGAGAAGGCGGCAGAACTTTTAATAGATAAGTTAGAAAGTGAATTTAATAGTGCCGATGAAGAATTTCAAACAGTGGTTATTACGACTGATTTAATTGAACGAGAATCCACCAAATAGAAATTTAACATTGCTATTTTAAAATCTTTTATATCTTTGTACCATAATCAAAACTTATATTTTCACTTCTCAATGAAAAAAGTTTTGATAAGCTAAGCTTGTCAGAATAGTATTAATACTAATATACTATTTAATGGAAAAGCGTAGATTAAATTTCTGGCAGATCTGGAACATGAGTTTTGGGTTTCTAGGAATACAGATGGGTTTCGCCCTTCAAAATGCCAACGCAAGTAGAATACTTCAAATTTTCGGAGCAGATGTTCACGAACTGTCATGGTTTTGGATCATTGCACCTCTAATGGGGTTAATCGTTCAGCCTATTGTAGGTCATTATAGCGATAAAACCTGGGGGAAATTCGGTCGTAGAAAACCTTATTTTTTAGTCGGTGCTATTTTAGCGTCTGTTGGTTTGGTACTTATGCCACAAGCAGATATGTTTATTGCTTTTTTGCCAGCACTTTGGGTTGGAGCAGGGATGTTAATGATTATGGATGCCTCTTTCAATATTGCCATGGAACCTTTCCGCGCTTTAGTAGGAGACAATCTTAGAACCGATCAACGTACAGCCGGTTTTAGTATACAAACAGCATTAATTGGTTTCGGAGCTGTAATTGGGTCTTGGTTACCTTATGCATTAACCAATTGGTTTGGTGTTTCAAATGAAACTGTAGCAGGTGTTGTGCCTTCAAATTTAATTTGGTCTTTTGTTGTAGGAGCAGTGATGCTGATTATTTCAATTTTAGTAACTGTAATTACCACTAAAGAATATTCACCAGAAGAATTACATGCTTTTGAAAACGAACATCAAAATACTGATAACCTCGAAATTCCAGCAGAAGAAAAATCTAGTCTTTTAGATATTTTAGAAGATTTTAAAAAAATGCCAACAACCATGCGCCAATTAAGTTGGGTGCAGTTCTTTTCATGGTTTGGTCTTTTTGGTATGTGGGTATTTGCCACACCTGCAATAGCACAGCATATTTATGGATTGCCAATTACAGATAGCACTAGTTCTGCGTATCAAGATGCTGGCGATTGGATAGGTATTTTGTTTGGTATTTATAATCTTGTATCTGCATTTTATGCTTTCGCATTGCCTTATATCGCTAAGAAAATAGGGAGAAAACGTACCCATTCTATTTCATTAATTATTGGTGGACTCGGATTACTTTCCATTTATATTATGCCGGATAAAAATTGGCTTATCGTTTCTATGATTGGTATCGGTATTGCTTGGGCAAGTATTTTGGCTATGCCTTACGCTATTTTAGCAGGTTCCATTTCACCTAAAAAGATGGGGGTTTATATGGGGATTTTTAATTTCTTCATAGTAATTCCACAAATAATTAACGCATTAATTGGCGGACCTCTTATAAAATACGCTTATGGTGACCAAGCCATATTTGCATTAGTAATGAGTGGTGTCAGCTTTTTAATCGCTGCAGCTTTAGTATCAAAAGTAAAAGACGTTGATGACGTTATTCAAAAATAAAAGTAAATGAACAAAAAAGGATTCATATTCGATTTAGATGGTGTCATCGTAGATACTGCAAAATATCACTTTTTAGCGTGGCAACAACTCGCTAAAGGTTTAGGTATAAATTTTACTGAGGAAGAAAACGAGCAACTTAAAGGGGTTAGCCGTGTACGTTCTTTAGAAAAGATATTAGCATGGGGAAATAAAACCATTTCTCAAGAGCTGTTCAATGACCTTATGGGAAAAAAGAATGAAGAATATTTAGGTTACATCGCAGAAATGGATGAAAGCGAAATATTACCAGATGTACCAAAGGTTTTAAAGTTTTTAAAAGAAAATAAACAACCCATCTCATTAGGCTCGGCAAGTAAAAATGCGAGAACAATTTTAGAACGTGTTCATATCATGTCTGATTTCGATGCTATTGTAGATGGAAATGATGTTACAAAAGCAAAACCAGATCCTGAGGTGTTTTTAATTGCGGCTAAGGAAATTAATATGAAACCAGAAAATTGTATTGTTTTTGAAGATTCAGTGGCAGGAGTAGAAGCTGCGAACACAGCAAATATGATTTCTATCGGAATAGGAAGCAAAACTATTTTAGGTCATGCGGATTATGTATTCAATGATTTTACAGAAATATCAGAAGATTTTTTAAAATCTCTAATAGAAAAATAAATTAAAAATAAGTATCTCGTAAAGAGGTTTAAAATATCATCATAATGAATCTAGATTATATCATACCAAACAATTGGTCAATCTTAGAAGAAGGATTCGATCCTCAACAAGTTAAGGCATCAGAAAGTTTGTTTAGTATCGGAAACGGAGCTATGGGACAACGTGCTAATTTTGAAGAACACTATTCAGGACCAACATTTCAAGGTAGTTATATCGCGGGTGTTTACTATCCAGATAAAACTAGAGTAGGTTGGTGGAAAAACGGTTATCCAGAATATTTTGCAAAGGTATTAAATGCACCAAGTTGGATTGGGATTAATGTTTCTATTAATGGAGAAGCTTTAGATCTTCATACGTGTAAAAACATAGAAAATTTTAAGCGAGAACTTAACATGAAAGAAGGTTGGTTATCTCGAAGTTTTACGGCAACACTTCCAAATGATATAGAAGTAGAAGTCAATGTAAAGCGTTTTTTAAGTTTAGATATAGACGAATTAGGTGCTATTGATTATTCTGTTAAGCCATTAAATGCAGATGCAACTATAACTTACCAACCTTATTTAGATAGTGGCATCACTAATGAAGATACTAACTGGGACGATAAATTTTGGGATACCGTAAAAGTATCTCAAGAAGGTGAAAAAGCTTTTATAGAAGCTAAAACCATGAAAACTGAGTTTTATACCTGTACGTTTATGGAATCGCAATTATTTCATAATGGAAATCAAGTAGAAATTGCTTCAGAAAAAGAAGAAACAGATACGACTATTGCATTTTCATATACACAAAAGGTAACTAAAGGCGATACATTTTCTATCCATAAATTTGGTGGTTATACAGTAGATCGAAATCTTGATAAAACCGAAGTAATTACGGTAGCAAAATCAACTTTAGATAAATCGACCTTAATAGGATTCACTAAATTATTAGAAGATCAAAAACAAGCATGGGCTAATATTTGGGATACCGCAGATATCACAATAGAAGGCGATGTAAAAGCACAACAAGGTATTCGTTTTAATATATTTCACTTAAATCAAACCTATTTAGGTACTGATAAAACCTTAAATATTGGTCCAAAAGGATTTACAGGTGAAAAATATGGTGGAAGTACGTATTGGGACACAGAAGCGTATTGTATACCATTTTACATGGCTACAAAAGACCAAAGTGTTGCAAGAAATTTATTAGCTTACAGACATAATCATTTGCAAAAAGCTATTGAAAATGCTGAAAAATTAGGCTTTAAAAATGGTGCTGCATTGTATCCTATGGTAACGATGAATGGTGAAGAATGCCATAATGAATGGGAAATTACATTCGAAGAAATCCATAGAAACGGAGCTATCTCTTTTGCTATTTTTAACTATTATAGATATACTGGAGATTATAGTTATATCCCCGAAATGGGATTAGAAGTACTTATTGGTATTGCAAGATTCTGGCATCAACGCGCCACATTCTCTACGAATAAAAATAAGTATGTTATTCTAGGTGTAACGGGGCCAAACGAATATGAAAATAACGTAAATAATAACTTTTATACCAACTATATCGCGCAATGGTGTATTAAATATGCAGCTCAAAGTATAGAAAAAGTAGAGGCAGAGTACAGTGCGGACTACACACGTGTAATGGATAAAACCAAGCTATCTAAAGCAGAAGTTAGCGAATGGTTAAAGGTTGCTGACAATATGTATTTTCCTTATTCTGAAAAACATAATGTATACTTACAGCAAGATGGTTTCTTAGATAAAGAATTAATTACAGTTACAGATTTAGACAAGTCGCAACGTCCAATTAATCAAAAATGGTCTTGGGACAGAATTTTACGTTCACCATATATAAAACAAGCCGATACACTTCAGGGGATGTATTTCTTTGAAGATGAATTTACAACGGAAGAATTAGAGCGTCATTTCGATTTTTATGAACCATTCACCGTTCACGAAAGTTCATTATCGCCATGTGTACACAGTATTCAGGCGGCTAAGTTAGACCGAATGGACCAAGCATATACATTCTATTTAAGAACTTCGCGTTTAGATTTAGACGATTATAACCACGAAGTTCACGAAGGATTACATATTACTTCCATGGCAGGAACGTGGATGAGTATTGTAGAAGGTTTTGGAGGTATGCGTGTTAAAAATGACACTTTATCATTTGAGCCAAAAATTCCAAAACAGTGGGATGGTTACTCTTTTAAAGTGAATTTTAGACACCAAGTTGTAAAAGTAAGTGTCAATCAAAATGAAACGAAATTTGAATTAGAAGGCGATAAGGATTTACAGATTTTTGTCAACGGAAAAGAAGTGACTATCAGTCCTAATAAGTTAATGACGGTGTAATACTGTAGATTTAGTCGGTAGTTAAGTGCAAACGAAGTATAAAACCAAATAAATTTAATATCCTGCAAGGTTTCTAAAACCTTGTAGGTATTTTTTCATAATGAAATGAAATAGAATAAATTTTTCGTTGCGTTTGAAGAAATAAATTCTGTAATTATAAGTTTTAATATGAAGCAAATAATTCTATTCTTAGCATGTATACTTTGCTCATTTTTAATTAATGCACAAAATACAGAACGCACATTTCAATCCTTCGCTTGGGTAAATAAAGGTGTGCCATCTATAAAAGTAAATGATGGTGTTTATATTTTTCAAGCTTATGCTTCAGAAGTGGTAGAAACTTCATTTATTCCAAATGGTGAAACTATAAATTCAGATTCTCATGCCGTTATAGCAAAACCTAATTTTTTAATTTTTGAAGTTTTAGAAGGTGAAGAAATTATAGATCTTAAAACAGATGGTATTGCTATCAAAATCACTAAAAATCCATTTCAAATTTCATATTACTACAAAGACAAACTCATAACATCTGAAAAAGGAGGTTATGTTAAAAACGACAGTCTAGAAACCATAGAATTTAACCTTACTAAAGATGAGGTTTTATATGGAGGAGGCGCAAGAGCTTTAGGTATGAATCGTCGTGGATATCGACTTCAGCTTTATAATAGAGCGCATTATGGTTACGAAACCCATAGTGAATTAATGAACTTTACTTTGCCAATTGTATTGTCTTCTAACCAATACATGATTCACTTTGATAATGCACCAATTGGTTTCTTAGACTTAGATAGTAAAGGCGATAATACGTTGAAATATGAAACGATTTCAGGACGAAAAACCTATCAAGTCATCGTAGGGGAATCTTGGTACGACATCACTAATAATTATACAAATCTAACAGGGAAACAGCCTATGTTGCCACGTTGGGCTTTGGGGAATTTCTCTAGTCGTTTTGGGTATCATTCGCAGGAAGAAGTAGAAATGACCATCGATAAATTTAAAGAAGAAGAAATTCCGGTTGATGCTATCATTCTAGATTTATATTGGTTCGGAAAAGACTTAAAAGGAACGATGGGGAATTTGGAAGTCTTCAGAGATTCTTTTCCTGATTTTGAAGGCATGGTAAAACGTCTTAATAATAAAGGTGTAAAAACCATAACTATTACAGAACCTTTTGTGCTTACTACGTCTAAAAAATGGGAAGAAGCTGTTGAAAAAGATGTTTTAGCTAAAGATTCTATAGGGAATCCTGCTAAATATGATTTCTATTTCGGAAATACGGGACTCATAGATATATATAAACCCGAAGGCGAAAAATGGTTTTGGAACATCTATAAAGATATCGCTAATATGGGTGTTGCAGGTATTTGGGGTGATTTAGGAGAGCCAGAAGTACATCCAAGTTGGGTACAACATCATACAGGTTCTGCAGATGAGGTTCATAATATTTATGGACACGATTGGGCACGATTAATCCACGAAGGTTATCAACGTGATTTTCCAAATGCAAGACCTTTCATTTTAATGCGAGCAGGTTATTCAGGCTCACAACGCTACGGAATGATTCCATGGTCTGGAGATGTTAACCGAACTTGGGGAGGTTTACAAAGTCAACCTGAAATTGCCCTACAAATGGGCATGCAAGGTTTGGCTTATATGCATAGTGATTTAGGCGGATTTGCAGGCGCTAATTTAGATGATGAATTATATGTGCGTTGGTTACAATACGGAGTTTTTAACCCTATTTTTAGACCACACGCGCAAGAAGACGTACCAAGCGAACCCGTTTTTAGAAGTAAAAAAACAAAAGCATTGGCCAAAGAAGCAATTACGTTGCGTTATAAATTATTGCCATATAATTACAATTTGGTTTATGAAAATAACCAATCTGGTAAACCTTTAATGCGACCTTTGTTTTTTGAAGAAGCGGATAATGTAGCTCTATTTAATTATTCAAAAACCTATTTATGGGGAGATGCTATTTTAGTGTCGCCAGTTTTGGAAGCTGAGCTTACGGAACAAGAAATCTATTTTCCAAAGGATAATGTATGGTTCGATTTTTATACCAATGAAAAAGTAGAAGGTGGACAAAGTAAAACCGTTCAACTAAAAGAAAATACGATTCCAACTTATGTAAGAGCAGGTGCTTTTATTCCGATGGCAAAACCGATGCAATCGACAACGGATTTTAATAGTGATAATTTTGAGTTACATTATTATTTCGATTCAAGTACGCCAAAAACTACATACAAATTATACAATGATAACGGACTTGAAGCTGATACAGAGAATTTTGAATTACTAGATTTTAAAGCAACATTTAAAGGGCCTAACCTGCAATTTAAATTCGAAACAAGTAAGGATTCTCAGTTTGAATCGAAAACTAAATCAATAGATTTAATTATTCATAATATTCTAGAGAGTCCAAAAAATGTAAAGATTATTGGTAGTAAAATTCCTTTCTTTTATAATGAAGAAACAAATACATTGATAGTTCCTGTAACTTGGGATACTACTGAAGTAAAAGAAATTAAAATCAAACTAAAAAAATAAACGAATGCACATAAAAAATCTTATCTTAATTGCTCTTGTTTTTACGGTGTTTGTCGGTTGTAAAAATGAAGTAAAAGAATCGCCAAAATCAGAAGTAATTAAAACGGAAATGAAGAAAAAGGAAGTCGTTTATCAGGTTTTTACACGTTTGTTTGGAAACACAAATACCACCAATAAACCTTGGGGAACTTTGGAAGAGAATGGTGTTGGGAAGTTTAATGATTTTACAAATAAAGCTTTAGCTGAAATTAAAGATTTAGGAGTCACTCACATTTGGTACACAGGCGTTCCACATCATGATGTGATTACAGATTACACTAAATATGGCATTTCAAATGACGATCCAGATATTGTAAAAGGAAGAGCAGGTTCACCATATGCGGTAAAGGATTATTATAATGTAAATCCGGATTTAGCGATAAATATTGATCATAGATTACTAGAATTTGAAAACTTAATAAAGCGTTCTCATGAAGCAGGATTAAAAGTGATTATTGATATAGTGCCTAATCACGTGGCTCGTAATTACCAAAGTTTATCCAACCCTGAGGGTGTTACCGATTTTGGAGCAGAAGATGATAAAACCAAAACTTACGACGTTAATAATAACTTTTATTACAATCCAGGTGAAGCTTTTAAAGTACCCAAATGGAAAAATGGTTACCAACCTTTAGGTGGTGAAAAAACAGTTTTAGCAGACAGTAAGTTTGAAGAGATTCCGGCAAAATGGACTGGAAATGGCTCAAGAGCATCGCAACCAGATATGAATGATTGGTACGAAACCGTAAAGGTTAATTACGGAATTAGTCCAGATGGGAGAAAAGACTTTGACGAATTGCCAGATGGTTTTGAGAATGAAAATTACAAAAAACATTATGAATTTTGGAGTGATAAAATCGTTCCTAGTTCATGGATAAAATTTAAAGATATCGCTCTGTATTGGACAGAAAAAGGTATTGATGGTTTTCGTTATGATATGGCAGAAATGGTGCCTGTGGAGTTTTGGAGTTATATGAATTCTCATATAAAAATGAAAAATCCAGATGCCTTTTTATTAGCTGAGGTTTACAATCCAAGTTTATATAGAGATTATATTAAAAGAGGTAAAATGGACTATCTCTACGATAAAGTTCAGTTGTACGATACATTAAAAAACGTGGTGCAAGGTCACGGAAGTACAAATAATATTCCACCAATTTTAAATGAATTGCGTGATATTGAACACCAAATGCTTCACTTTTTAGAAAACCATGATGAGCAACGTATTGCAAGTCCCGAATTTGCAGGCAGTGCAGTTAAAGGAAAACCTGCAATGGTGGTTTCTGCAACTTCGTCTACAGCACCAACGATGATTTATTTTGGGCAAGAATTAGGAGAGCCAGGAGCAGAAGATTTAGGTTTTGGAGATCCAAGCCGAACCTCTATTTTTGATTATGGATCTGTGCCAAGTCAAGTGCGTTGGGTAAATGATTATTGGTTTGATGGCGGACAATCTACTGAAGCAGAAAAAGAACTTCGTGATTTTTATAAGCGTTTATTAAACTTCACCATTAATAGTTCTGCATTGATGGGAGATTATCAAGATATTCAATGGTATAATCAAGAACATACGGAATGGTATAACGATAAAGTATTGTCTTTTGTGCGTTGGAGTGAAGATGAGAAGTTGATTATTATTTCAAATTTTAATGCAGATAATGCGTACGGATTTGAGTTGCAGTTACCTGAAGATTTAGTTCAGAAATTACAGCTTCAAGATGGAGAATATGAAGTAAAAGATCAATTATACAATACCTATACTTCAACATTAAAAGTAGCAAATGGTAAGGCTGAAGTGAGAATTGATGTGAAGCCTTTAGAGTCGTTCATCCTAAAAATTAAATAAAGCTTTAGTAAGTCTTACAATAATAAACAATCGTCACTTCGAGTGAATTTGAGAAGTATGAACAAATTTGTATCGAGAAGAAATAATAAAAATACATGAAAAAACTAATTTTATTCACCATAATCCTAATCACTTTGAGTTGTAAAAATAAGGATACAGAAAAAAAGACAACTGCTACAGAGGTATCGGATATTATAGAAACGCCATTTGTTTGGGAAGGTGCAAATCTATATTTTTTATTGACAGACCGTTTTAATAACGGTGATACGTCTAATGATCTCAATTTTGATAGAACAAAAGAAGCAGGAAAGCTGAGAGGTTTTGAAGGTGGAGATATTAAAGGGATTACACAAAAAGTAAAAGAAGGTTATTTTACCGATCTTGGAATTAATGCTATTTGGATGACGCCAATTGTAGAGCAAATTCATGGTGGAACTGATGAAGGAACAGGAACTACTTATGGTTATCATGGGTATTGGGCTAAGGATTGGACTACTATTGATCCAAATTTTGGAACCAAAGAAGATTTGCATGAGTTAGTAAGAGAAGCACATGCTAAAGGGATTAGAATTGTATTAGATGCTGTAATAAATCACACAGGTCCAGTAACGGAAAAAGACCCAGTTTGGCCAGAAGAATGGGTACGTACGGACAAACAATGTTCTTACGAGAATTACAACAATACCATCAGTTGTACGTTGGTAGCAAATCTTCCAGATATTAGAACCGAAAGTAATGAAGCTGTTGCTTTACCACCACAATTAGTAGAAAAGTGGAAAGCAGAAGGACGTTACGATCAAGAAGTAAAAGAGCTCGATGATTTTTTTGAGCGTACAGGTCACCCAAGGGCACCGCGTTTTTATATTATGAAATGGTTAACGGATTACATTACAGAATTTGGTGTAGATGGTTACAGAGCAGATACTGTAAAGCATACGGAAGAATATGTTTGGCAAGAATTTAAAGTAGAATGTGATTATGCGTTTGCAGAATTCAAGAAAAGCAATCCAGATAAAGTTATAGATGATAACAATTTTTATTTAGTTGGAGAGATTTATAACTACGGAATTAGTAGCGGTCAATTTTATGATTTTGGAGATAAAAAAGTGAATTATTTTAATCCACCAAGTTTTCAAAGTTTGATTAATTTTGAGTTCAAATACAATTCAAAAGATAAAAGCTATGAAGATTTATTTTCTAATTATTCTCAGATTTTACAACATGAATTAAAAGGTTTTGGAACCTTAAATTACTTAAGTTCTCATGATGATGGCAGTCCGTTTGATGCTTTAAGAAAAAAGCCTTATGTTACGGCTAATAAATTGTTATTGGCACCAGGAACAGCTCAAATTTATTATGGTGATGAATCGGCTAGGTCTTTAGTTATTGAAGGAACAGAAGGAGATGCAACATTACGCTCATTTATGAATTGGGATTCTATAGCTAATAATCCAACAACGAAAAAAGTATTAACGCATTGGCAAAAATTAGGACAATTTAGAGCTAAACATCCAGCAGTTGGTGCAGGAACTCATCAGATGATTTTAGCTTCGCCTTATTATTTTTCTAGAAGCTTTAAAAAAGGGGATTTTAAAGATAGAGTTGTCATTGGTTTA
Source organism: Winogradskyella wichelsiae (assembly GCF_013403925.1). Classification (GTDB taxonomy): domain Bacteria; phylum Bacteroidota; class Bacteroidia; order Flavobacteriales; family Flavobacteriaceae; genus Winogradskyella; species Winogradskyella wichelsiae. The sequence continues at coordinate 247,191 of NZ_JABFDJ010000002.1, read as the reverse complement.
GATCTTGAAAAAGGTAAAAAAGTAATTGATGTCTCTAAAGTTTTTCAAGAAAGAGTAATGCTACGTGATGCATATTCTGGAGAAACAGCAACTGTAGAAAATGGAAAAATAACGGTAGACTCAGATTTCAATATAGTATTAATCGAAAAAAGATAAACATGAAAATTAAATTCGCCATACTTCTAATAACTATTGGTTTTTTCTCTTGTTCTAAAACAGAAAAAACAATTTTAGAAGCTAAGTCGCCAAACTCAGAAGTTGCCATTAGTTTCAATATTAATAATGAAGGACGACCATTTTATACGGTTCAATTCAATAATAAAACGGTTGTTGATACCTCTTACTTAGGTTTCGAGTTTAAAGATGTTCCATCTTTTAATAAGAATTTTATAATTAAAAGCACGACAGCCTCAACGTTTAATGAAACATGGCAAATGCCTTGGGGAGAACAGTTAGATGTAGTTAACCATTATAACGAATTAAAGGTTGAGCTTCAAGAAAAAACAAGTCCAGAACGCTTTTTAAATATTGTATTTAAAGTCTATGATGATGGTATTGGTTTTAGATACGAATTCCCAAAGCAAGCACGATTAAAAGGTGATATTTTTATAACTGAAGAACATACTGAATTTAATCTTACTGAAGATTACAAAACCTTTTGGATTCCTGGAGATTGGGATATTTACGAGCATTTGTATAATACAACTAAGTTATCTGAAATTGATGCTTTAAAATTAGCAAATCATGCTAATTTAGCACAAACGTATATTCCTGAAAATGCTGTAAATACACCGGTAACGATGGTTGGTAGCGATGGAACACATTTAAGTTTCCATGAAGCTGCTTTAGTGGATTATTCAGGTATGACTTTAAAAGTAGATACAGAAAATTTAAACTTAGTAAGTAATTTAGTAGGTTCTGAAAACACGGATTATAAGGTGAAACGTACCATGCCGTTTAATACGCCCTGGAGAACGATTCAAATTTCAGATAATGCGCCAGATTTAATAGAATCGAAACTTATTGTAAATTTAAATGAATCTAATAAACTTGATGACGTATCTTGGTTTAAGCCCATGAAATACACAGGTATTTGGTGGGAAATGCACTTGGGTAAATCATCTTGGGATTATGGAATGACGCAAGATATGAGTACATGGACTGACGGAGGGAAATCTAATGGAACACACGGTGCTAATACTGAAAACGTAAAACGATTTATTGATTTTTCCGCTAAAAATAACATGGGAGGTGTTTTAGTAGAAGGTTGGAATACCGGTTGGGAGCATTGGATTGGTTTTGAAGACCGCGAAGGTGTTTTTGACTTTGTAACCCCTTATCCGGATTACGATATAGATGAAGTAGTGCGTTACGGAAAGGAAAAAGGTGTAGATATTATTATGCATCACGAAACTTCTGCAGCAACGGAAACCTATACTAAACAACAAGATACTGCTTATGCATTGATGCAGAAATACGGCATGCATACCGTAAAATCTGGTTATGTTGGTAAGATTTTACCAAAAGGTGAATATCATCATGGACAATATATGGTGAATCATTATAATAACGCAGCAATTAAGGCCGCAAAATATGAGGTTGCTGTTAATGCGCACGAGCCTATAAAAGCAACAGGATTGCGTAGAACGTATCCAAATATTATATCGAGAGAAGGTTTAAGAGGGCAAGAATTTAACGCTTGGGCTACAGATGGCGGAAATCCACCAGAGCACTTACCAATTGTTGCTTTTACAAGAATGTTATCGGGACCGATAGATTTTACACCTGGTATTTTTAATATTAAATTTGATGAGTACAAAAAGGATAATCAAGTTAATACTACTATTGCTCAACAATTAGCATTGTATGTGGTGATTTATAGTCCGGTGCAAATGGCTGCCGATTTGGTAGAGCATTACGAAGCGAATCCAGAACCACTTCAGTTTATAAAAGATGTTGGAGTAGATTGGGAAACAACCAAAGTATTAAACGGTGAGGTTGGTGATTATGTTACTATTGCTAGAAAAGAAAGAGGAACAGGAAACTGGTTTGTTGGAGGAATTACAGATGAAAAAGCTAGAACTGTAGATTTAACATTCGACTTTTTAGGCGAGAATCAAGAGTATGAGGTTGTTATTTATAAAGATGGTGAAAATGCGCATTGGGATAACAATCCTTTAGATATTTCTATCGAAAAAATAGAGGTTAAAAAAGATTCTAAATTAAGTGTGAAATTAGCTGAAGGAGGTGGTTTTGCTATCAGCTTAAAGAAGAAATAATAGCTGCTCTATTTGAGATTAAATGTTAATTTTGCAATGTAATAAAGCGCCTTGTTTTACGACTAAAAAAATATTCGTAACTTAGGTTAACATCAAAAATAAAGTATTGGACATTAACAATCATATAGAATCCCCTTTTACAATTAAGGTTAGTTTTAATAAATTATTAGAAAAGTATGAAGAATTAATTCATATTGATAACGATTTTATTGCAGCTAGTGCGCGGCGTGTGCTTAAAATTGCTGAAAATAATCCTATATTAAGGGAAGGTTTTAGTAAGTTCTCTGTATTTAAAACTTATGAAAAGGAAATAGAAGGGATTCTGCAAGATACCTTTAATCCGCTACTAACTCATAATGAAATTAAAACAGCAGCATTGCCTTTTTATAATTTTATATTTAATCCTACTGAGCGTTTCAAATCTATTATAGAAGCTGCAGGAGATAATTATGAGTTAGAAATACGAAACATGCCTACCGAGCAAACTTATATTATTGCCTGTAGTATTGTTTTAAATTTCTGCTATGGATACTCTTTAAATTTTAAACGTCCATTTTTTTATGAAATTCCTGATGAAAACGGAGTGATGCATTACTACAAGATTTTGTATAATGCAGATTTTACTGAGATAAAACCTAAGGCTCACGCACCAAAAATAACTCAAGAAGATTATGATGAGTTATTAGATAACTTCGATAATATAGATCTTTGGAAAGAAAAATTTCCGCCTAATAGCTATGAGTTTAATGGATTTATAATCTCAAACATGTTTGATGTTACAGATGATCAGTCTATTTCAAATATTAAGTCGGGTTTAATTAAAGAAGTTAAAGGGAAGGATAATAATTTTCTAGATAATTTTCAAGAAATATTTCGTTCACTCTTAGGGTTGAAGTCTGTAAAAGTTGGTTTTTCAATGTATAATAAAGAAACGGATACTTTTGAGAGACTTTATGGTGTTGGTGTAAATAGCTTTTTACTTAATGAATTAGATACAGCTCAATGTTCTGATGCGCTTTGTGATTGGTCTTACAACAGATTGCTTAATGAAAAAAAATATTTCTCTGTTTCTAATGTGAAAAAAACATTGAAAACCCCTAAATCTAGCCCACCGCATATCGAGGTTTTAGACAAACAAGGTATACAAAGTGCTATTTTTGCTCCCATAGCAAACGATAACGGTCTAATGGGAATTCTTGAAATTGTTTCGGAAAAACCAAAAGTATTAAATAGTATTAATGCCAATAAGTTAGAAGATGTAATGCCTTTTATAGAATCGGCTATACAACGTTCTAAAAACGAGGAAGAAAATTTAATTGAAGCCGTTATTCAGAAAGAATGTACGTCTATTCACTCTAGTGTGTATTGGAAGTTTGTTGAAGAAGCTAAAAGTTACATAAGAGCTAAAGCGGTTTCTAATGAATCGGCAACGTTTAAGAAGATAGCCTTTGAAAATGTTTACCCTTTATATGGACAAATTGATGTAAAAGGATCTTCTGACGCTCGAAACTCTGCGACTCAAAAAGATTTATCGCTACAACTAAATCTAGTTAAAAAGGTTTTAGAAAATAGTATTCAAGAAAAAAAATTGCCTATATATGAACAGGTTAAGTTTCAGATTACTGAGTATATTAATGATTTAAATGCAAACTTTAAAGTTGATAGTGAACATGAGATTACTGTTTATTTAAAGGAAGAAATTAAACCGATTTTTGAATTAATAGCACAAACACAATCTTCAATTAAATATGAAATTGAAGATTACTTTAATAAAATAGATTCCGATTTAGGAGTTATTTATTATTACAGAAAACATTATGATGATACTGTTAAGCTCATCAATAGAAATATGTCTTCATTATTAGATGAAAAACAAGTTGAAGCACAAAAAATGTATCCGCATTTCTTTGAGCGTTTTAAGACTGATGGTGTAGAGCACAATATGTATATCGGTGAGTCTATAACCAAAGAAGACAGTTTCAATATGCTTTATCTTTATAATTTAAGGTTATGGCAATTACAGGTAATGTGCGAGATGGAGAATCAATATTACCATGAGCAGCACAACTATCCTATGGCTTTAGATGTGGCTTCTATGATCTTGGTTTTCAATCAACCTCTGTCTGTTCGTTTTAGAATGGATGAGAAGCGTTTTGATGTAGATGGTACTTATAACGCGCGCTACGAAGTGGTTAAAAAACGTGTAGATAAGGCCTTTATAAAAGGTACGGAAGAACGTATCACTCAAAAAGGAAAGATAACAATAGTGTATTCTCAAAAAGAGGATGAAGCCGAATATGTAAGATATATTAAGTTTTTACAATCTAAAAATATATTGTCAGACGATTTAGAATTTATAGAGCTTGAAGACTTACAAGGTGTAACTGGCTTAAAGGCATTACGCGTAAGTCTATTATATCATAATGAGAACGACGAGAAGATGTTTTATACTTACGATGATTTAATAACTACGATAGCCTCTTAATAGGGATGGTTTTTGGTGGTAAATTATTAAAGGAATTGGTTTGGACAGATTCAGGAATCACATCATCAATATCAACGCCAGGGTTATTTTTTATAGCGACAGCAAATGAAATTAAAGAGACTATGATACCAACCATAAAAACGGTATAAGTGACCCTCAATAACCTATATTTTCGTTCTAACACAACACCTAAGAAGTATAAATCTTTAGTGAGGGCTTTATAGATGTAATCTTTGTCTTTTACCATTTCTTTAATGGCCCACTCAAATTCATCAAGTTTCATTTTATGAAAGTTACCAAAGAAACTTAAATTCACTTTCTGGTCTATAACGTCTTGTTTGGTAAATTGTCCGCTAGTTACATTAGGGCGAGTAGCAATAATAGATAAGATCATAGAAATAACACAAAACAAGGTAAATATTACCGTTGGCCATGTTAAATATGGGTTGTTATCTAATTTAGAAATAAGATTGGCTAAGACTACAGAAATAATAATAGCATTTACAGATAATAAGATGTTAGCTTTTGTATCTGCTATATCACTTAACTTAATATGGTTTCTCAATGCTGTTCTATAGAACGTTTGTACACCACGCTCTGGACTTTCGTTTTTATATTGCGTTTTGTACTTCGCTTTTAGCTTCTCTACGTTAAGTTTCTTTTTATGCTTTTTCTTCTTTTTAAGAAGTTTAGCTAAGTTTTCCTCCTTAACCGCTTGCCAGTTTTTTAGAGCATAATCGGTATAGTAATGATGTTTCTCAGTTAAAACTTTAATATTTTCCTTCCTCCATTCAGATGGTGAAAAGTTTTTCTTTCCCTGTAATTCGAGTTCTTTTCTTAAAAACTCACTGGCTTCGTTGAAGTATGTTTTTCCAAAATGAGAGCCATCTGCATCTCTTAAAATCTTTTCAAGCTCGTTTTGGGGCTCAACGTTAACATTTGTTGCCATAATACAACTTGAGATTGCATTAATAATAGTTTCATCAACTTTTTTGTCTTTTAAGAACGTCTTAGCAATCTTAACGCTTTCCTTTTCATGTTCTTCGCAACTTTTTACATAGCCAGTATCATGAAGCAAAGCGCTTAATTCTAAAATTAAGATTTCTTCTTCACTCAAAGAAGAATGCTCAATAATCTCCTTCGTACTTTTTAATACACGTTGTGTATGCGTATAATTATGATACAAAAAGGTATTAGGGAGCTCGTCTTTAAGTAAGTTAAAAACAAATTCTTGAGTTTCTTCAATTAGAGATTGTGACATTGGGTTAAATAATTTTTAAGAATCATGTGAAATTACAAAAAAGTTCTAAGACTTAACATTTTGTTTGCTATATGAGTTACAATCAAATCGTATTTTTATAAAAATTCAAATTTTGAAATGATCTGAGTCAATAGTCGACTTATATGCAGTAACATTTCAATGTTATTTTACTGAATTTTACAAAGCGCAATATTTCCGTACATGAAATTAAATATAAAAGATTCTTTTAACAAAGAGCTACCTTCAGATCCTAATACTCAAAATTCTAGACGGCAGGTTTCTGAAGCGACACATTCTTATGTGACACCAAAGGTTCCATCGCAACCAAAATTGCTTCATGTTTCAAATGAGATGTTAGAAGCAATAGGTTTAGAAGAACTTGATGTAAAATCAAATGATTTTTTAGAAGTTTTTTCAGGTGCTAAAGTTTATCCAGAAACTAATCCCTACGCTATGGCTTATGCTGGTCATCAGTTTGGTAATTGGGCAGGGCAATTAGGAGATGGACGAGCAATTAATTTATTTGAATTAGAACATCATAATAAACGTTGGGCGCTACAACTTAAGGGTTCTGGAGAAACACCGTATTCAAGGCAAGGTGATGGCTTTGCAGTTTTAAGATCTTCTATTCGTGAATATTTGTGTAGTGAAGCCATGCATTATTTGGGTGTGCCAACTACTAGGGCGTTAAGCTTAATAACTTCTGGAGATGCTGTGTTAAGAGATATGCTTTACAATGGAAATCCCGATTATGAAAAAGGAGCCATTGTTTCTAGGTTAGCTCCAAGCTTTATTCGATTTGGGAATTTTGAATTATTCGCAGCAAGAAATGATATTAAAAATTTAAAAAAACTAACGGATTATACTATAAAATATTTTTATCCAGAATTAGGTAAGCCTTCAAAAGAAACGTATATTAAGTTTTTTGAAGCTGTTACTAAAAAGACTTTAGAGATGATTATTCACTGGCAACGCGTAGGTTTTGTACACGGAGTTATGAATACCGATAATATGTCTATTTTAGGATTAACGATAGATTATGGACCTTACGGCTGGTTAGAAGATTTTGATTTTGGTTGGACGCCAAATACTACAGACAAGCAGAATAAACGTTACCGTTATGGAAACCAACCAAACATTGGGCTTTGGAATTTATTACAACTCGCCAATGCACTTTACCTACTTGTAGAAGAAGCAGAACCGATAGAGACTATTTTAAATCAATACCAAACTGATTTTGAAAAGCAATCGCTTCAAATGATGCGTTCTAAGTTAGGATTAAAATTTGAAGCTGAAAAGGATGCAAAATTAATGGCAGATCTTGAAGATTGTTTGCTTCTTACGGAAACAGATATGACTATTTTCTTCAGACAATTAGGTCATTACAAAAAAGGTGATGTTGAAAAAGGGATAGAAATTATACGTAAAGCATTTTATAAGTTAGAAGAAGTAAAAAGTAAAGTTCTAGACCAATGGAAAGTTTGGTTTAATGCTTACGACCAAAGATTGCAGAAGGAGGAAGCAACTGATGCCGAACGTCACCAAAAGATGAATGCTGTAAATCCTAAATATGTACTTCGTAATTATATGGCGCAATTAGCCATTGATAAAGCTGATGAAGGAGATTATAGTTTAATAGATGAATTATTTCAACTATTAAAAAAACCATACGATGAGCAACCCAAAAACGAAAAATGGTTTGCCAAACGACCAGAGTGGGCAAGACATAAAGTGGGTTGCTCAATGCTTTCATGTAGTTCTTAAAAAAAATTAATAATTAAAAAAACAAAATAATGGATTTCTCGAAACTCAAAGTATTGTATATTAATTGCACGTTAAAAAAATCACCAGCTGTAAGCCACACAGAAAAGCTTATGCAAGTGTCACAGAACATTCTAAAAAAGGAAAAAGTTTCGTTTGAAACTATCCGATTTATAGATCGTGATGTTGCTGTTGGTGTTTATCCAGATATGACAGAGCATGGATGGGATAAAGATGAATGGCCAAGTATTTATAAAAAAGTAAGTGAGGCAGATGTTTTAATAGTGGGAACCCCAATCTGGCTAGGTGAAAAATCTTCAGAGGCTCAAAAGTTAATAGAACGTTTGTATGCAATGAGTGGAGAAACCAACGAAAAGGGCCAATATGTTTTTTACGGTAAAGTTGGTGGATGTATGGTAACAGGTAATGAAGATGGGGTAAAACATTGTGCAATGGGTATATTGTATGCTTTACAACATGTTGGCTATTCTATTCCGCCGCAGGCCGATTCTGGATGGATTGGTGAAGTTGGTCCTGGGCCTAGTTATGGTGATACAAAATGGAAGGATAAATCCATTAATCCACCTGTAGGTTTTGATTCGGAATTTACAAATAGAAACACGACCTTTATGACTTACAATCTATTACACTTGGCAAAATTATTAAAGGAAAACAAAGGTTACAGTAATTATGGTAACTCTCGAGAAGCTTGGGATAGTGGGACGCATTGGTCTTTCGAAAATCCTGAATACAGATAGAAATTACGTGTGCATAAATAGGGTAATATAAAAGTCCTTATTAGGTATTAAAAAACAACAAAGATGAAAGCAATTTGGAATAATAAAGTCATAGCAGAAAGTAATAAAACGATAGTTATTGAAAAAAACCACTATTTTCCTCACGAGAGTATCAATAAAGAATTTTTCAAAACGAGTGAAATACACTCCGTATGCCCTTGGAAAGGAACTGCTTCTTATTACACTATAGAAGTGGATGGAAAACAAAATAAAGATGCAGCTTGGTTTTATCCAGAAGTATCAGAATTGGCAAAAGGGATTAAAAATCATGTGGCTTTTTGGCGCGGTGTGCAAATTGAAGATTAAAATTAGGTAATGAAAAGTACGAAGCTTAAAATACAAAATAGAAAAGGTCTAACTCTAAATGCTAATTTAGAATTACCAGCCAATCAGAAACCAAATTACTACGCCATTTTTGCACATTGTTTTACTTGTAGTAGCAGTTTAAAAGCTGTTAGAAATGTGAGTAGAGCATTAACGCAAAATGGATTCGCGGTTCTGCGTTTCGATTTTACAGGACTAGGAAGAAGTGAAGGCGAATTTGCCGATAGTCATTTCTCTGCAAATGTAGAGGACTTGTTAGACGTACATAGTTATATGTCTCAACATTATCAAGCACCAAGTTTACTTGTTGGTCATTCTCTTGGAGGTGCAGCAGTATTGGTAGCGGCTTCAGAAATAGAAGCTGTAAAAGCAGTTGCCACCGTTGGAGCACCAGCTACAGTAGATCATGTAAAACATTTATTTTCTCATCAGGTTGAAGAATCGGAAGAAAAGGGAGATGTTAAAGTTAATATTGGAGGACGCCCTTTTGTTATTAATCAAGACTTTGTTGAAGAGTTTGATAAAACAGATTTACCAGCACTTGTAAAAACACTGCGTAAACCTTTGTTAATAATGCATTCGCCTTTTGATAAAACAGTAGGTATAGCAAATGCAGAGCAGTTATATAAAAATGCACATCACCCTAAAAGCTTTGTCTCATTAGATAATGCAGATCATTTATTAACTAAAGAAGAGGATAGTCAGTATGTTGGTGAAATTATAGGGACTTGGGCAAAACGATATTTCCCTAAGGTGGAAAATGTAATGCTCGATACCGAAGGAGATCAATTAGTTGGGCATCTTAATATTGTAGAAGATAATTTTACCACTTCTATTCAAACTAAAAATCATACGCTAATTGCAGACGAACCAGCAAGTGTTGGTGGTAAGGATTTTGGACCTTCACCATACGAATACCTAAATGCTGCATTAGCTGCATGTACGGTGATGACTTTAAAAATGTATGCCGAACGAAAAAAGTGGGATTTAAAAGAGGTTTATGTTTACATATCGCACTCTAGAAAACATAGTGACGACTTAAATCTTGTTTTAGAAAAGCCTAAGTACTTAGATCATATTAGTAAAAAGCTAAAATTTATAGGAGATATAAGTGAAGAACAATCCCAACGATTAAAAGAAATAGCATCGCGTTGTCCAGTACATAAAACGATTGCTAGCGAAGTTATTTTTGAAACAGAAATCCTATAAATTATACACGTGCAAGCTATAACCACCAACACCATAACATCTGAACGATTTCTAGAAATAAGACAACAAACGGAACAAATTTGTAGTTCGCTTGAGCCCGAAGATGTTTCTATTCAACCAGCCGATTTTGTGTCGCCACCAAAATGGCACTTAGCACATACCACCTGGTTTTTTGAACAATTTATACTGTCTGATTTTTGTTCAGATTACAAGATTTTTCATGAAGATTATGCCTATTATTTTAATAGTTATTACAATAATGTAGGAAAACGTGTTTTGAGAGCAGAACGAGGTTTAATGACTAGACCTACATTACAATCGGTTTTAGAATATAGAGCTTATGTAAATGAGCACTTAGCACAATTTATAGCGAAAGGAATATCAGAAGAAATTTCAAATATTATTGAAATTGGCCTTCAGCACGAGCAACAACACCAAGAATTATTAATTTATGATATTAAATATATTTTTGGTAATCAACCTTCATTTCCAAAATTAGATTACACAATTCAATTACAGGTAGAAACACAAACACAAACATTTATTCCAATCAAAGAAGGCGTTTATGAAATTGGACATAATAACGATGGCTTTTGTTTTGATAACGAGTTAGGAAGGCATAAAGTGTATCTTCATGAGTATCAAATTTCCAACCGATTGGTTACTAATGCAGAATATATTCAATTTATAGAAGCAGGTGGTTATAACGATTTTAATCTTTGGCATGCGGAAGGCTGGGATTTTGTTCAAAATAATAAACTCAAAGCACCCTTGTATTGGCATTATGTAGAAGAGAAATGGATGCAATATACACTTAATGGTTTTGTAGAAGTTGATGGTAATTTACCGGTAAGTCACGTTACATTTTATGAAGCTTTTGCTTATGCACAATGGAAAGGTATGCGTTTGCCTACGGAATTTGAATGGGAAGTGGCTTCCGTTCAATTTAAATATGGTCAGCTTTGGGAATGGACCAATAGTGCTTATTTACCGTATCCTAATTACACCAAAGTAGATGGTGCTTTAGGAGAGTATAACGGTAAATTTATGGTGAATCAAATGGTTTTGCGTGGCGCCTCAGTAGCAACATCTAAAAATCATAGCCGAGCTACTTATCGTAACTTTTTTCAAGCAAACTTACGCTGGCAGTTTTCAGGAATCAGACTTGCCAAATAACCACAATCATTATACAAAGAACTTTAGATCCGTTTTAAACTTTAAACTTTTTTATGACTAATACATTTGCACAAGATATCCTTGAAGGCTTAACCGCTAAGGAAAAACATTTACCTTCAAAATATTTTTATGACGATAATGGTAGTCGCATATTTCAAGATATAATGAATATGCCAGAATATTATCTCACTAACGCTGAATTTGAGATTTTATCCATGCAATGTCAGCAAATTACAGAGGCTTTACAGTTTTCTACACCGTTTAATATTTTAGAATTAGGAGCAGGAGATGGCTTAAAAACCTTCAAGCTTTTAGAATATTTAGTAGCTAATAATATCGATTTTAATTATTTGCCTATTGATATTTCTAAAGAGGCCATGGATATATTAGAAAAGCGCTTAAAAGAACGTTTGCCAGGTATTAGTATTAAGCCACAGGTAGGTGATTATTTTGAGATTTTAAAAGAAAATAAACAAAGTGAACATCCTAGTCTATTATTGTTTTTAGGCGGTAATATTGGAAATTATCTTGAAGATAAAGCTAAAGAATTGGTTCAGCTTTTTAATAAAAACATGAAAAAGGGAGATAAGCTTTTAATTGGTTTCGATTTAAAGAAAAATCCGATCACTATTCATGATGCTTACTTCGATAAACATGGAATAACCAAAAGATTTAATCTTAATTTACTAATAAGAATCAATAGAGAATTAGATGCCGATTTTAAAATTGATGATTTCGATTTTTATGCACATTACAATCCTTTAACAGGCGATGTAAAAAGTTATATTGTTAGCCTTAGAGAACAAACGGTGCAGCTCAAAGCTATAAATAAAACGATTACCTTTGGTTACAATGAGTTAATATGGACAGAGCTATCAAAAAAATATGCACTCAATGAAATTGAAAAATTAGCAGGTGCTACTAATTTTGATGTCAAATCTAATTTCTTAGATTGTAAACATTACTTTACAGATAGTCTTTGGGAGAAAGTATAAAGACTAAAATTCATTGTATAACAGTCAAGTTCTTCAATAAAAATAGCATTATTTTGTGATTTACTTTAAAATATGAGAAAACAATACACACTACTTGTTATACTTTTTACTTTGTTTTTTAATGCTTGTGCTACATACGAAGCGCAGTATAAAGAAGAAAAATTAAAAGTAAATAAATCACCAGAAAAGGACGTTGATAGACGATTTTACTTAATAGGTGATGCTGGTTTAGTGGATAATGGTGGCATGTCTAGTGCCTTGTCTGCCTTCAAAAATTATATTTCAACAAAGGAAACAAAAGACGATGTTGCTCTTTTTCTAGGTGATAATATTTATCCTGTAGGTCTGCCAGATAAAGATGATTCAGATAGAGCAGAGGCAGAACAGGCTTTAGATGTACAAATTAATGCGGTAAAAGATTTTGAAGGAGAGGTCTTATTTATTCCTGGAAATCATGATTGGTATTCAAACGGACTAAAAGGGCTAAAACGTCAAGAGAAATATATTGAAGATGCCTTAGGTAAAAATACGTTTCAACCAGAAAATGGTTGCCCAATTGAGGATATTGATATAGGAGATAATATAAAGCTTATTGTGGTAGATACACAGTGGTATTTAGAAAATTGGAATAACAATCCTACTATAAATGATAAGTGTGAAATAAAGACCAGAGATCGTTTTTTTGAAGAATTAGAAGGCGAAATTAAAAAAGCTCAAAATAAAACAACCATTATAGCCATGCACCATCCAATGTATACCAATGGAGTTCATGGTGGTTATTATGGTGCAAAAAAACACCTTTATCCAACGCAAGGTAATGTGCCATTGCCAATTTTAGCAACTCTTATTACACAAGTAAGGACGCAAGGTGGTGTTTCAATTCAAGATCGTTATAACGAACGTTACAACGAGTTAATGAAACGTATTGAAACGCTGACGTTCGATAAAGAAAATATTGTATTTGTTTCTGGTCACGAGCATACACTTCAATATCTCGAAAATGAAAATATAAAACAAATTGTATCAGGGTCGGGGTCTAAAGACGGTGCAGCAGCTTTAGGGACAAAAGGGTTATTTAGTTACGGTGGGCAAGGTTTTGCAGAACTTGTGGTTTATAAAGACGGCAGTTCTTGGGTTAAGTTTTTTAGTGTAGAAAATGACAATCCAAAACTTGTTTTTGAACATGAAATAATAGGTGTTAAAGAACCTTACGATGTTTCTAATTTACCCGATACATTTCCAAATGAAATTAGTGTTTCTGTTTATGATGAAGAAGAGACGGATAGAACAGGTTTTTTTAAATCCGTTTGGGGGGATCATTACAGAGAAGTCTACAGTACTAAAATAAAAGCGAAAGTAGCCACATTAGATACTCTATACGGTGGCTTAGAGATTGTGCGTAAAGGTGGTGGGCACCAAACAAGGTCTTTACGTCTAAAGACTAAAGATGGTAGAGAATTAAATATGCGAGCATTAAAGAAAAGTGCCACGCAATACTTGCAGACGGTTCTATTTAAAGAGAATTACATTCAAGATGATTTTGAACGCACACAAGTAGAAGGTTTAGTTTTAGATTTCTATACAGCAGCACACCCTTATGCTTTTACTGTGGTGCCAGATTTATCAGATGCAGCAGAGGTCTACCATACCAATCCAAGACTTTTCTTTATACCTAAGCATAAATATTTAGGTGATTTTAATGAAGAATATGGGGATGAGCTCTATATGATTGAAGAGCGACCTGAAGAAAATTATACAGATGAACGTAATTTTGGTTATGCAGATGATATTGAAAGTACGCATGATATTATTGAAAAAGTAAGAGAGGATGAAGAATATAAAATTGATGAGAACGCATTTATAAGAGCACGTTTATTTGATATGTTAATTGGTGATTGGGATAGGCATCAAGATCAGTGGCGTTGGGCACAATTCGATCAGCCAAATGGAGACAAATTATACAGACCAATCCCTAGAGACCGAGATCAGGTGTTTTCTAATTTTGATGGAGCCTTATTAGATGTCGCTCGTGTGGTTGCAGGTGCAGCTAACCAACTTCAGATTTATGATGATAAATTAGAGAATATAAAATGGATGAATAACGCTGGTATAAAACTAGATCGTACTTTAATCCAACAATCAGGAAAAGAAGAATGGTTAGAGCATGCTAAATTTCTTCAAGAGCATATTACGGATGAGGTGATAGAAAAAGCATTTTCTAAAGTTCCTAAAGAAGTTCAAGATAAAACCTTAGAAGATATTAAGAGAAATTTAAAAGGACGTCGCAAAAATCTTGTAGATATTGCTACTAGATATTACGAATATTTAAATGAATTAGTCATTTTAACAGGAACAGATAAGGATGATTATATTGAGGTGATTCGTCAAGGAGATAAAGAAACTCGTGTTATTATATCTAGAATTAAAGGCGGTGAAAAAGCCGATGTTATTGTAGATAAGGTACTGAATAAAGATGTAACAAAAGAGCTATGGATTTACGGATTAGATGATAAAGATATTTTTGAAGTTACAGGAAATGGAAGTCATAAGATCTTTACACGGCTAATTGGCGGTCAAGAAAACGATACATATAAAATCAAATCGGGGAGTAAAATAAAGATTTACGATCACGAAAGTAAAAAGAATATAATTGAAGAAAAGGGCGGAGCTGCTGTAAGATTAACAGATATTTATAATCTTAATTTATTCGATTTTAACAAAAACATTCTGAATCAGCGTGTTACAACCCCAGCTATAGGTTATAATCCAGATGATGGTATTTCTCTTGGTATATCTCATGTAATTACTAAAAACGGTTTTCAACGCAATCCATTTTCTAGTCAACATAGATTTAATGGAGGTTATTTCTTTGCAACGGATGGGTTTTCTTTAACCTACGATGGTGAGTTTTCTAATATCTTTGGTAATTGGAATTTACAAGTTGGAGGGCAATTTACTTCAGAAAATTACACTAATAATTTCTTTGGTTATGGAAACGAAACTGTAAATCTTGAAGATGATTTAGATCGCGATTATAACCGTGTAAAAACCAGTATTATTCAGGCCTATGCAGGGATTTCTAAAAAAGGTGATTTTGGTAGTGATTATGGAGTAAAAGCAATATTTGAAGGCATAGAATTAGAAGCCACAGATAATCGATTTATTACAGATTTTATACCAGATGCTACATCAGAATTTTATGAAAGACAATATTTTGGTGGTTTAGAGGGGCAATTCAATTATAAGAGTTTTGATTCTGAAATAAATCCAACACGAGGAATGAAATTCATGATCAATGCAGGGGCTAAGACCGAATTAGAGGATACTAATAATACTTATGGCTATATTAATGCAAATCTAGGTTTTTACAATGCACTATCTGAAGACAGAAAACTGGTTTTAAAAACAGACGTAAAAAGTCAATTTAGAATTGGTGATGATATGCTTTTTTATCAAGCCGCTAATATTGGTGGAGATACAGGTTTACGTGGTTACAGAACAGAACGATTTACAGGTAAAAAATCTTTTGTTAGTAGTGCGGATTTAAGATATAGCTTCGACTCGTTTAGAACAAGTGTAATGCCATTACAAATTGGTGTTTTTGGAGGCTTTGATGTTGGTAGAGTTTGGTTAAAAAATGATGTTTCAGATAA
The DNA here is from genome assembly GCF_013403925.1 of Winogradskyella wichelsiae. GTDB lineage: Bacteria > Bacteroidota > Bacteroidia > Flavobacteriales > Flavobacteriaceae > Winogradskyella > Winogradskyella wichelsiae. Next base: position 231,251 of record NZ_JABFDJ010000002.1, on the reverse strand, counting down.
ATGGCATAATGACTACGGTGGTGGTTTTTGGGTTACTGCAGCAGAATCTCTTTCAGGAACTTTTAATTTATTTACTGGAGAAGATGGTCTTAGATTTTCATTTGGCTTAGGGCTTAGTTTTTAAAAACATAATTTGAAAAACTACATTTATAAAATATGGGATACGTTGGAAAAGTTAGAAAGTAATATTGCTTTCTATCCTTCAATAATTAGCCTATTTGGGGTGTTATTTGCTTTTTTTATGATCTATTTAGAGAGCATAGGGATTTCTAAATATTTAGTAGAGCATGCGCCAATTTTGGTTGTTAATAATACCGAGACTGCTAGAAGTTTATTAACCACATTTATTGCTGGGCTTATATCAATAATGGTTTTTAGTTTTTCTTTGGTAATGATTTTACTCAACCAAGCTTCAAGTAATTTTTCGCCTAGAGTATTGCCAGGATTAATTTCTAATCGTAGACATCAAGTGATACTTGGTATTTATAATTCTTCTTTACTATACTGTATTTTTACTTTAGTTTCAATTGCACCAGAGGGAGATAAATACCAACTACCAGGGTTCTCTGTGCTGTTGGCTATTATTTTCATGACCTTTAGTTTAGGAGCTTTTATTTATTTTATTCATTCTATTTCTCAAGAAATTCAAGTGAATACAATTATGGATAAAATATTTAAAAAATCGAAGCAACGTTTAGAAGGGTTAATTGAAAATGAAAAGTACATTGATGTAGAATTTGAAGATTCCTCAGACTGGAAGAGTATTATCGCTAACACAACAGGTTACATGCAAGATGTAAACATGAAGACTTTGGCGACACTAGCAGAAGAACATCATTTAAAAATTGATATTGTGCCTGTAAAAGGAATGTATATTCTTAAAGGTATACCTGTTCTAAAATACAAAGGTGAAGTCGCTGAGGAAAAAGAAGATCACATAGATCTTGAAAAAAAGTTGATAGAAGCTGTTACATTTTCTAACAGTGAGCTTATTGAAGATAATTATATTTTGGCTTTTAAGCAGATTACTGAGATTGCATTAAAAGCAATGTCGCCAGGAGTTAATGATCCAGGTACATGCATCAATGCAATTGATTATTTAACGGAATTGTTTGCGTTAAGGATGACTAAAAAAGATAAAAGTTACTATTTTAATGAAGATGATAAAGCAATTATTTCTATTAAAACTGTAGATTTTGAGGAATTACTTTATAATGTAATGGCTGCCATGAGGACTTATTGTAAACATGATATTATAATTGTTCAAAAATTATTTATCATGTTTCAATATTTGTTGCAGCAAAATGATGTTTTAAAAGAAAATTACAAAGAAATTATTATAAAAGAAGTCGTAAATCTCAGAAATGATGCTTTAAATAATCATCAGAATGATAGAGATATTGAGGTGATTAAATCCTATATTGCAAAACTTAAAACCGTAATTCCTTCAGAATACTCCTTAGAGATTTAACAGGTGAAATTAGTAGCTGATAGACTGAATTACTCAATTTCTTAAATAAATTTATGTCTATTATCAAAGATGTCATTATTATAGGTGGAGGTGCTGCTGGTTTTTTTGCAGCGATTAATATTGCCGAACAAAACCCAGAATTATCAGTTGCTTTATTAGAGCGTGGTAAAGAAGGTTTGCAAAAAGTAAAGATTTCTGGAGGAGGGCGTTGTAATGTAACACATGCTGAGTTTATTCCTTCAGAATTGGTGCACAACTATCCAAGAGGCGAAAAAGAACTCTTAGGACCCTTCCATAAGTTTATGACAGGTGATACAATTGCTTGGTTTGAAGAACGTGGTGTAGAACTTAAAATTGAAGAAGATGGACGTATGTTTCCTGCATCAAATTCATCTCAAACTATAATCGATTGTTTTCTATATGAAGCTAAAAAGCATAACGTAGAGATTTTATATAATCACTCGGTTAAATCTATGGATGCTTTAGAAAGTGGATTTAAAATAGAAACATCTCAAGGCGATTTTCAGTCTCATAAAGTAATGATCGCTACGGGTAGTAATCCTAAAATTTGGAAACTTATTGAAGGTTTAGGGCATACTATTATTAATCCCGTTCCATCACTTTTTACTTTCGATATAAAAGATAAACGCATTAAAGATATTCCTGGCGTTGTTGCTAAAAATGCAAACATTAAAGTTGTTGGCACGGATCTAGAATCACAGGGGCCAATACTTGTAACCCATGTTGGTATGAGTGCGCCTGCCATTTTAAAACTTTCTGCTTTTGGAGCTGTAGAATTGGCGAAAATGGATTATGATTTTAAGATTGAAATCAATTTTATTAATCTAGATTTTGAATCTTGTTTAGACGAACTAAAAGTTTTTAAACAAGAATTTGCAAAGAAGACTGTAATTAATCTATCGCATTTCGATTTACCAAAACGGTTATGGAAACAATTAGTTTTAGCTTCAGATATTGAAGATAATAAACGTTGGGCAGATCTTAATAAGCAACAATTAGAAGCATTAGCTAACCAATTAACAAGTGCTGTTTTTCAGGTCACAGGAAAAAGTACTTTTAAAGATGAATTTGTTACAGCTGGCGGAGTTGATTTAAAGGAAGTAAATTTTAAAACTTTTGAGAGCAAAAGAATTCCTAATCTCTATTTTGCTGGTGAAGTCATTAATGTAGATGCGGTAACGGGTGGTTTTAACTTTCAGAATGCTTGGACAAGTGCTTACATTGCATCGACATCGATAATTTTACAGTAGTTGTCGTTATCGCCACTGTACGACATAATAACAGCTTTAAAATCTTCAAAAATGTAAGGCTTAGTAATGATGTGATTAATACCTGCTTCTTCAGCTTTTTGTAAAATTTCATTAGAATTTAAAGCCGTTAGTGCCAGAATAGGAGTTCCAGAATTAAATATTCTAATGTGTCTAGTAACTTCGTAGCCATCCATATCTGGCATGTTTATATCCATTAAGATGATGTCAAAATCTTTATTTTTTATGACAGCTATAGCTTCTTTGCCATTAGATACTGTTTCGCAACTGTAACCTTCAATTTTCTCTATATTTTTCTTGGTAATTAAAAGATTAATTTTATTGTCATCAACAACCAATACGCGCATCTCTCTATGCGGTAATATAGATATTATTTTTTGAGTTTCATCAGAGATATTGACAAGCTTAAATGTAATTTCAAAGAAAAAACAAGTGCCTTCATTAAGAACAGATGTGAAGTCTATTTGCGAATTATGACTTTCGAGTAATGTTTTTACAATATGAAGACCTAATCCAGAGCCACTACTATTTTTATTTAAAAACGCCTTATTTTCAAAGGCACTGAATACAATAGACCTGTGCTCTTCCCTTATTCCAATACCTGTATCCTTTACTTCAAAACGTAAGGTGATATTGTTTGCGTCTCGCTTTTTTTCAAAAACATTAATACCAATATGGCCTTTTTTTGTATAGCGAATAGCATTGTATGCTAAGTTTATTAATATTTGACTAAAGGCTACTTTATCTATTAAAATGTGTTCTTGTTCGTCAGATTTATCAATATGAATTTTAAGATCTAAACCTTTATTCTTTGCAGCAACGGCAACGGTACTTACTACATGATTGACAATAGTATTTATTTTCCCCGGTTTTAAACGGAGGCTTTGTTTGTCAAATTTTAAGCGATTAGCTTGTAGGATATTATCAATTAAAATAGATAAATAGTTACTTGAGGATATAAGTGAGTCTAAGTAAGATTGTTTCTTTTTATCATCCTTTTCTTGGTCAATAAGTGTCGCTAAACCATTAATGCCATAAATTGGTGTACGTAATTCATGACTTAAAATAGAGAAAAACTCTAGCCTATCTTTGTCAATTTTTGCAAATTTTAAATTAGAAGCTGTTAATGCTTTATTCATTTTTTCAATATTCTTTTTAACTTTAAAGTAGAAAAAGAAACTAACCAATGTAATAATAAATAAGATGCTAACTATGATTGTACTTCGTAGAAAAATTTTAGAATTATTAATATCTTTTTTCTGAATCTCATTAGCTAAATTTAGTTGTTGTTCAGCATTAATTATCTTAGAAATTAACTCGCCATTTCGGGCCTCTTTTTTTTCATTGAGTCTTAATGCAGTGTATTTGTAGTTGTCAGACTTTAAAAGATACTTATTTGCTGAGTCTAAATTTTTATTAGCATAAGTGAAATATGAATATTTATAATAATTTAGTGTAGCAACTTTTCTATAAGTACTCATATCTGTTTTTAAAACAGACATTAAATCCTTATCATTTATTGATAATAGAGCCGTATAATCTTCAGAAGTAACGTTGTCCACTTTTACTCTAGCAATACTGTTGTAGTATTTATAAGATAAAGTTAAAGCTTGCTTTAAATTTTCGGTACGATAATCTTTTGAGTTGTTTAGAGTACTGAAATCTGTATTATTGATAATTTCTAATCCTTTTGTAGAAGTTTCTAAAAGACTATTGTTTTTTAAATTGTAATAGTTCCTTTTAATTAAATTCTCAAAATTTATAAAATAAATTTCACTATTCAAAGATTTTGATAATGCTTGAGCTATAGGGTATATACTATCAAATTTCTTATAGTTTTTTTCGTGAACATAAGTATTTACTAATCCTGCTAGAGCAAGATCTTTTCCTTTTTTATTATGCAGTGAATCAAATATTTGATATGCTTTTTCATGATAACTTTCCGCTTTTTTAAAATTAGAAGTTTTAACTAGAACTGTCCCTAAAGCGTTGTAGGCCTTGGCTTCAGTTAATTTGAAATTATTTTTTTTCGAGAAATCTATAGCTTCATTAACGAGTATAGTAGCTTTGTAGAGGCTGTCTTTAGAAACTAACCGATCTAGTGTATAACTATCAAAAGAATAAAATGCACTTTTATTATCTGTTAGATTCTTTTTTTGCGCATTTACATTTAAAGCTGTAAAAAAAAAGGAAACAAATAAAATAATAATAGCATTGGATCTGGGGAAACACATGTAATTCAACTATTAAGAGTGTAAAACTAAACTTTTACGAAGCTTTTGCAACATTTAATCGATTTTATTTGTATTTTAAAGATATTAATTAGTTAATTGATAATGTTTTTAAATAATTAAAAGCCATGAAGTGCCTATAATATTGGTGGTATTGTGTCTTTTTGTTGTGTAAATATATTTTAGTAGATTTTTGTAAAATGAATATTATTCACAATAAGTTTTATTAATAAGCAATAGCTAATACTTTAACATGATGTAATATGCGAAATTATATAGCACTTTTAAGAGGGATTAATGTTGGTGGACATAGAAAAGTTTCAATGCAAGAGCTTAGAACTTTATTATCTAAATCTGGATTAGAAAATGTGCAAACTTACATTCAAAGTGGTAATATTTTATTTCAATCGCATATAGATGATAAAACAGCTTTAGAAAATAAGATTCAAAATTTAATATTAACTCATTTTGGTTTTGAAGTTCCTGTTTTGGTGCTTTTAGGAAGTGAATTAGAAATTATATTTAATAATTGCCCTTTTAGTGATGATAAAAAAGAGAGTAGTTATTTTGTTATTTTGAGTAATATTCCAAATGAAAATTTGATAAAAACAACTTCAGAAAAAACATATCCAGATGATGTTTATAAGATTTTAAATAACTGTATTTATTTGTTCTGTTCTAAAGGTTATGGTAAATCTAAATTCAATTTAAGTTACTTCGAAAAAAATCTAGATGTCAATGCTACAGCCAGAAACTATAAAACAATGGTAAAACTCTTATCTTTGTCCAATATTTAATATGTAATGACAGCACAAGACTTTATTCTAAAATCATACCACACTAATTTTGAAACAGGTTCAGTCAAATGGGCTTCACCAAGTAATATTGCTTTGGTAAAATACTGGGGGAAAAAGAAAGATCAAATTCCAGAAAACCCATCTATAAGTTTTACTCTTTCTAATTGTAAAACTATAACGGAAGTTACTTATACTAAAAAGGAAGACAAAGAATTTAGTTTTGATGTATATTTTGAAGGTGAAAAAAATGAAGCTTTCAAACCAAAAATTCAAACATTTTTTGAGCGTATAGAAACTTATATGCCATTTTTAAGAGATTATCATTTTAAAATAGATACTTCAAATACATTTCCTCACAGTTCTGGTATTGCTTCATCTGCATCTGGTATGAGTGCAATTGCTTTGTGTTTAATGAGTATTGAAGATAAGTTGAATACAGTCGAAAGGTCTTCCGATATTAATTATTTTAATCAAAAAGCATCTTTTTTAGCAAGATTAGGGTCTGGGAGTGCATGCAGAAGTATTGAAGGAGAACTTGTTGTTTGGGGAGAGAATGAAAGTATAGCCGATAGTTCAGATTTATTTGGTGTAAAATTTGAAGGTGATGTACATTCTAACTTCAAGAATTACCAAGACACTATTTTGTTAGTTGATAAAGGAGAAAAGCAGGTGAGTAGTACAGTTGGTCATCAGTTAATGTACGGACATCCATTTGCTCAAGAACGTTTTAAGCAAGCACATGATAATTTAGCGAATTTAAAAACAATTTTAGCTTCGGGTAATTTAAATGAATTTGTAAAAATTGTAGAAAGTGAAGCCTTAACGCTTCATGCTATGATGATGACAAGTATGCCTTATTTTATATTAATGAAACCAAATACATTAGAAATTATTAATAAAATTTGGGCTTTTAGAGCAAAGACAGATTCTAAAGTTTGTTTTACGCTAGATGCAGGTGCAAATGTACATGTTTTATATCCTGAAAGTGAAACCGAAATTGTTCTTGAATTTATTAAAAATGAATTGGTTAGCTATTGTCAAAATGAACATTATATTTGCGATCAAATTGGTTTGGGTGCGAACCAAATCTAATTTTAATACGTATATTTGTTAAAGTAATTGCTTTTAATTTATGAAGGGACCATTATTTTATTCTAAAATTCTTTTATTTGGAGAGTACGGAATCATTCGTGATTCTAAAGGCTTATCTATTCCATATAATTTTTATAATGGTGCGCTAAAGCTTAGCGATAACCAAACTAAAGAAGCTTTAGATTCTAATGCTAGTTTAAAACGGTTTGCAACGTATTTAGAAAGCTTAGATAAGAATTTGGTGATTTTTAATACCAATCAATTGCACAGTGATCTTAATGACGGAATGTATTTTGATTCTTCAATTCCACAAGGTTACGGAGTAGGAAGTAGTGGTGCTTTAGTTGCTGCAATCTATGATAAATATGCAAGTGATAAAATTACAGTTTTAGAAAATTTAACACGTGAAAAACTCTTAAAGTTAAAAGCCATTTTTTCTGATATGGAATCATTTTTTCATGGTAAATCTTCAGGATTAGATCCTTTAAATAGTTATTTAAGTCTTCCTATTTTAATCAATTCAAAAGATAATATTGAAGCTACAGGTATTCCTTCACAGAAAGCAGAAGGAAAAGGGGCTGTATTTTTAATTGATAGTGGTATTGTTGGCGAAACTGCACCAATGGTAAGTATTTTTATGGAAAGCATGAAAAATGAAGGTTTCCGTAGCATGCTTAAAGATCAATTTATAAAGCATACAGATGCTTGTGTAGATGATTTTTTAAAGGGTGATATGAAATCGTTATTTAAAAATACGAAGCAATTATCTAAAGTTGTTTTAAATAACTTTAAACCTATGATTCCTGCTCAATTTCATGACTTATGGAAAAAAGGCTTAGATACTAATGACTACTATTTAAAACTTTGTGGTTCTGGTGGTGGAGGTTATATCTTAGGGTTCACTGAAAATATAGATAAAGCTAGAGAAGCACTTAAAGGTCAGAAATTAGAAGTTGTTTACAATTTCTAGACTTAGTACTCCGTTATTCAAGTATGCTTTAAGTAATGGGTTTTACTAAAGTAGATTGAAGTTTTATTTCTAATTTTTCTTAATCAAATTATGTTAACTAGAAGGCGGAAACACATTCTATTAAAATTTTTCAGTCTCTTTTCTGTTGTTAGAGGTTACAATGTTTTAGTTGTCGTTATAGCTCAGTATTTAGCATCGGTTTATATTTTTGCACATAATAAACCTGTAAAATCAGTGCTTTTAGATATTAATTTATTAATGCTGGTTCTAGCGTCTTCTGCAACAATTGCTTCGGGTTATATTATTAATAATTTCTACGATTCTGAAAAAGATCTAATAAACAAACCTCGAAAAACAATGCTTGACCGTTTGGTTAGTCAAAACACAAAACTGTCTTTTTATTTTGTATTGAATTTTGTTGCTGTTGTTTTTGCTAGTTACGTATCATTTAAAGCTGTTGTTTTCTTCTCAATATACATTTTTGCAATCTGGTTTTATTCTCATCGTCTTAAAAAGCGACCTTTAGTTGGTAACTTGGTGTCGGCAATACTTACTGTAACACCCTTTTTTGCAATTTTTATTTATTATCAGAATTTTGAACATGTTGTTTTTGCTCATGGTATATTTCTATTCTTATTAATCTCAATGAGAGAGCTCACTAAGGATTTAGAAAATATAAAAGGGGATTTAGCTTTAAATTACAGAACGATTCCTGTAGTTTACGGTGAAAAAATGTCTAAGTTAATGCTGACTATTGTTGCTGTTTTAACTATTATTTCGGCAGTAATACTGATACTTTTTTTTAAAATTGGACACATGTATTATTTCTTTTATCTCAGTATTGTATTATTACTGGTTTATCTTATTATACTATTAAAATCAAATACGAAAACCCATTATTTAATACTCCATAATACTCTGAAATTTATAATTGTTAGTGGTGTTTTTTCAATTTTACTAATTGATGTTTCCATAGTGTTAAATAGAATTTAGAGTGCTCACTTACTATTTTTAGAGTATTGTAAGTCAAAGGGATTAAACAACTTTAATAATTAAGTGCAAGATGTAAACTATTGTTTATCTTTGCGAAAAATTTAGAACATGAGCAGAAATCAAGATAGCAAAGGGAAAGGAAAAGGAAAAACTTCAGGAAGAGGAAATGCTAATAGTAAAACCGATAGTTTAGCTAGAGGTAATGCTCCCGTAAAAAAGAAAACAGCAGCAAGTAAGCCATCTAATCCCGATGAGATGCGTTTAAATAAATATATAGCGAATTCTGGTATCTGCTCGCGTCGCGAAGCTGATGAAAATATAGCTATTGGTTTAGTGACGGTTAATGGTAAGGTTGTTACCGAAATGGGGCACAAAGTAAAACGTACTGATGAGGTGCGTTATGATGGTCAACGTATTACTCCAGAGCCTAGTGTTTATGTCTTATTAAACAAACCAAAAGGATTTGCAACAACAACCGCAGAAGGTAAAGGTAAAACCGTTATGGATTTAGTTGCTAATGCTACTAATGCTAGTATAAAGCCTATTGGCCGTTTAGGTAGAAACTCTGTAGGATTGTTGTTATTTACTAACGATGATAAAGTAGTACAAAAATTCACTAATTCTAAAAATGGTGTAGCTCGTCTATTTCAAGTAGAGTTAGATAAGAATTTGAAATACGAAGATTTAAAAAAGATACAAGAAGGGTTTAAAGTTGAAGGTAAACTTGTTTCTGTAGAAGAAATCAGCTACATACAAGGGGAATCTAAAAATCAAGTAGGTATTAAAATTAAAAATACAGGAAACACTATTTTACGTACCATATTTGATGAACTTAGTTATGATATCGTTAGAATTGATTGTGTTGCTATTGGTCATTTAACAAAAAAAGATATTCCTCGTGGTCACTGGAAACACCTGACAGAGCAAGAAGTGAATACTTTAAAAATGATTTAAAAACTAGTGCAAGATGATACAGTGATTGTATATTAACTGTACTATAGCTTGATAAATAGTTTAAGATTTAACCTTTGATTGTAGGATATAGTTAATATTATAGGCTCCATCAGAGGTTTTTGTTTTTTATGCTTCGCACGAACACACAAAACCTTATTAACTTAATTGAGGGTGTAATACGGTGCTTATGTATAAAGATTAAATTTTGGTAATTTTTTTCAGAATTTAAAAAGTTTAGTATTCCATATATTGGATCCTTTTTTTTATATCGTTGTTTTTTTCGTTTTAATAGTAAAAAACCCATAGTTTGATTTTTATCAAACTATGGGTTTTAAATAAATAATTTAGATATGTTAGAATAAGCTAACTGCTAATTGTATTCTAGCTATTTTTTGTGAAGGATTCCACATCGTTGTAGCAGATACAGGGAAAGTTAAATCTGAAAATTTTAAAACTTTCGTAGCTGTTAGGCCTACGTTTACAAAATCAAAATTTTGTTCACCATCACCATATAAGTGCGTGTCCCCGTTTAAAGAAAATGCAGCACCTGCAAAAGCGCTCAAGTTAACTTTAGACTCTGTAATTATTGGATAAGATGCTTCTACATAAGTAGAGTATCTTTGTTCTCTGTCTCCATTTTCATTAATTTGAGAGTCAGCACTACCATATAAGAGCACATCAGCTTCTAACCTTAAAGGAAAATCTCCCTGAAAAGCATAAGAAGTACGTAGGTCTATTAAGTGAGTCGTTGTGTTCTCATCGTAATTCCAAACATCTGGATTCTCTACGCTTCTGGTGTTAAATAAATCCCACAGTGCAATAGAGAAACCATTGTCAGCATACTGAACATAATAATTTATCTCTTTATATGATGTTCCGTCACTGTCATTAGAGAAGGCCATTCCGCCCCAAAAACCAGTAGTAAAACTTCCGGATTCATTCAGATTCAATTTTGAGAAAACAGCAGCCATTGGCTTATCTGTAATTACTAAACCTCTCCATAAGTGGTTTGTTTTTATATCTAAATGAAAGTCAATAGGACTGTCTTTTAGCTCTGTATCTTGAGCATGGCCTATTTGCACAGCCATTAGTGCTACGAATATTATGAATATTTTTTTCATTGTTTTTGTTATAAGAGAAATATATTAGTTTATAGCCATGTATAAAAACGATGCGATTAAAGCACCTATAATAGGGCCTACTATAGGGATCCATGAATAACCCCAATCACTCGAACCTTTTACAGGTAAGATAGTGTGCATAATTCTTGGTCCTAAATCCCTTGCAGGATTAATAGCATAACCAGTTGTACCACCTAAAGCTAAACCAATTACCCAAACAAGAAAAGCAACGGGTATTGCTCCAATTGATCCTAGTCCTATAGCTGCTTCAGTACTTCCTGAAACTCCTAAATTGATAGTTGGTCCTGCGATGTAAAAAATCACGAATATTAAAACAAATGTTCCAATAATCTCACTAGTTAAGTTAGAGACCGTGTTTCTTATTGCTGGTCCTGTGCTAAAACAAGCCAATTTTGCTCCTTCATCATCTGTTATTTTAAAGTGGTCTTTGTAAACCAACCACACAAAAAATGAACCTAACATAGCTCCAATTAATTCTCCAGCAAGATATTCAGGGACTACAGCCCAAGAGATACCGCCAGTAGTAGCTAAAGCTACAGTTACTGCTGGGTTTAAGTGAGCTCCACTATATGGGCCAGCAATGATAACACCGAGAAAGACACCTAATGCCCAACTTGTGGTAATTTCAATCCAGCCAGAGCCGTGACCTTTTGTGCCTTTTAATATGGCATTTGCTACGACACCATTACCACATATAATGAGGATCATGGTGCCTAATATTTCTGCTAATAATATTGACATGGTTTTTGAGTTTATAGTTGTTGTTTAGAGTTTGTTTATTCTTCGATCCAGTTTTGGGCACACTTAACTGCTTTATGCCAGTAATGCAGCATGTTGTCCACTTTTTCTTGGGGAGCTTTAGGATAAAACTCTTTGTCAACTTCCCATTGAGATTGAATGTCGTCTATACTTTCCCAATAGCCAACTGCTAAACCTGCTAAATATGCAGCACCCATAACTGTTGTTTCTAGGGTTTTAGGTCTAATAATTTTAAACCCAAATAAATCAGATTGAATTTGCATTAGTAAATCACTTGCTGCTGCACCACCATCAACTCTAAGTTCAATACTTTTCTTTCCAGCATCAGCTTCCATAGCTCTAACGATATCGTAAACTTGAAAAGCAATACCTTCTAAAGTTGCACGCGCAATGTGTGCGTCAGTAGTTCCTCGAGTAATTCCTAACATAGCCCCACGTGCATATTGATCCCAGTATGGTGCGCCTAAACCTGTAAGAGCAGGTACAAAGTATACACCTCCATTATCTTCTGCCATTTCAGCTAAATGATTTATACCAGGAGCAGTTCTTACCATTCTAGCACCATCACGTAACCATTGTATTGCAGCACCACCAACAAAAACACTACCCTCTAAAGCGTAAGTCGTTTTTCCGTTTATTTTCCAGGCTACAGTAGTTAGTAAGTTGTTTTTAGAGTAAACAGCTTCCTCACCTGTGTTCATTAATAAGAAACACCCTGTGCCGTAAGTGTTTTTAACCATTCCTGGTTTAGTACACATTTGTCCAAATAATGCAGCTTGTTGATCACCGGCAATACCTGCGATTGGAATTTTTGTAGAGAATAAAGTTGTTGCTGTCGTTCCGTAAACCTCACTACTTTGTTTTACCTCTGGCAGCATAGATTTAGGAATATTAAATAACTCCATTAATTCTTCATCCCACGCCATAGTATGAATGTTAAATAACATTGTTCTACTTGCGTTTGAAACATCTGTAATAAACATTTTTCCTCGAGTAAGCTTCCAAATAAGCCAAGAATCAACAGTACCAAAACATAGTTTTCCGGCTTCAGCTTTTTCTCTTGCTCCTTCTACGTTATCTAAAATCCATTTTAATTTAGTTGCAGAAAAATAGGCGTCAATAACTAAGCCTGTTTTCTTTTTAATCATATCTGTATGACCTGCATCTTTTAACTCGTCACAGTATCTTGCTGTTCTTCTATCTTGCCATACAATTGCGTTGTGAATAGGTTCGCTAGTTTCACGATCCCATACTACTACAGTTTCTCTTTGGTTTGTAATACCTATAGCCGCAATAGATTCTCCATTAATGCCATGTTGTGCAATAACTTCTGCAGCAACAGATATTTGTGAAGACCAAATAGCATTAGGATCATGTTCTACCCATCCTGGTTTTGGAAATATTTGTTCAAATGGTTTTTGTGAAACTTTTACAATCTCTCCGCTGTGGTTAAACAGAATAGCTCGAGACGATGTAGTCCCTTGGTCTAAGGCTAAAATTAGTTTGTCTTTCATTACAGTTAAATTTAGTTATTTGAATTGTTGTTATAAGATATAATTAGAGGTTACTTTTGTATAGTCTTTTACTTGTTGGGCTTGCCAAGCTTCGTCTCTACCAAGCTCTTTTGCCATTATTTTTGCTACTTCAGGTGCCATTTCAATGCTTTCTTTAGCGTTTAATAGTTGACAACGCACTCGTCTTGCAAGGAAATCTTCTACGTTTAAAGCCATTTCGTGTCTTACAGACCAAGCAACTTGTGCTTTTATAACACCCATTGAATCGCTTAACGATGCATCCCAACCATTTTCTTTAGATAATTCTAAAACTTTTTCTTCATCGCTTCCGTAGAAATACAAAGGATCATTATGGTTAATATTTTCTTTATAACCATGTATTTTCAAATGCTTAGTTTTAGTAGGTATGTGTTTCCATTGGTGGTTATGCTCAGCTTTATCTACTAGGTCTTCTCCCATTTTTCTAAAAGTTGTCCATTTACCTCCAACAATAGTTAATAGTCCAGATTCTGCTGTGTAAATCTTGTGACTTCTAGAAATTTCTTTCGTTTTATTTCCTTTGGCTTTTGGTGCGGCTAAAGGTCTTAAGCCAGCAAATACACTCAATACATCACTTCTTTGAGGTGCTTTGGTTAAATAACGACTTGCTGTACTTAAAATAAATCCAATTTCTTCTTCAAGAGCAACTGGTTCTAATGACTCTTTTTCTAAGGGTGTATCTGTTGTTCCTACAATTACTCTATTATGCCAAGGCACTAAGAATAATACACGTCCATCATCTGTTTTTGGTATTGTTATAGCATCATCTCCAGGTAAAAAAGATTTATCTAACATTAAGTGTACACCTTGACTTGGTGCAATGGTTTTTTCTGCTTCAGGATGATCCATTCTTAAGATGTCATCTGCAAAAACACCTGTGGCGTTAACGACTTGCTTTCCTTTTATTTCGAAAGTTGTTCCGTCTACTTCATCTAATGCTTTAACACCTATTACTTTACCATTTACATCTTTGGTTAAACCTTCAACTGCACAATAATTAACGGCTAGTGCTCCCATGTCAACAGAACTCTGAAGAACATTTATTGCCATACGAGAATCATCAAACTGTCCGTCATAATAAACAACTCCAGCAGATATCTTATCTGGGTTTATTAGAGAAATTCGTTTTAGAGTTTTTTCTTTTGAGATACGTTTAGATCTACCTAAACTTAATTTCCCTGCTAATAAATCATAAAATGTTAATCCAACAGTGTAAAGTATTTCATCCCAAAGACCATGTGTTGGTATTATAAAAGACTGAGTTTTAGTTATGTGAGGTGCGTTTTTTAACATCAATCCTCTTTCTATAACAGCTTCTCTCACTAAGCCAATATCACCCTGCGCTAAATATCTTACCCCACCGTGTAATAATTTTGTTGCTTTACTTGATGTGGATTTTGTGAAATCTGATTTCTCAAGTAATGCCACTGAATATCCTCTCGCTGATGCTTCTAGAGCAATACCTATTCCAGTTGCTCCTCCTCCTATAATTACGAAATCATAAGTTGTAGAATCGCTTCTCAACTTATTTATCATTTTTTTTCTATCCATGACTAGCTAGATTAATATGTTGTTATCTTTTTGTTATTTTTCTTTCTGAGTATAAAACTACAACAAAACGAAACTAAAAAAAAGTTTTTTATTGTTATTTTTAGTTTTTACATTTTAAAAAGTTAGATTTTCGTAAAAATTTGATGATTTCATTTAGTAATTAGGATAATTTTGTTATATTTTTTTGGAATTTATAAATTGGAGTTTCGTTTTGACCGAAATAATTTGAAAATAAAATCATTTAATTATTAATATGATTGTGATATCTGTTATTTTTGTGTAAAATGAAGGTTATGACACTCAATATCATAGATCGCCACAAGCTTATTTTAAAGAAATTAAATGCAGATGGATTTGTGAATGTTACAGACTTAAGCGATGATTTTAAAGTATCCTTAGTTACGATACGAAAGGACCTTAAGCTACTCGAAGAAAAAAAATTATTATTCAGGTCTCATGGAAAGGCAATACCAGTAAATCCTTATATAACTGAAAACCCAGTTAAAATAAAGGAAAAGATAAATGCTAGTGAAAAGAATAGGATTGCTAAAGCTGCAGTGAAAACTTTAGTACCGCATGACAGTATTATTATTGCTTCTGGTACTTCTGTTATTGAATTTGCTAGACGAATAAAACCGCTAGAAGGATTGACTGTTTTGACCGCGTCTTTAAATATTGCGCTTATTTTGTCTAAAATAAAGGAAGTTGACGTTATGCAGTTGGGTGGTATGGTAAGACCAAGCTCTGCTTCAGTAATTGGTCCTATAGGAGAGAAAATGTTAACGGAGTTTACATTTACCAAATTGTTTTTGGGCGTTGATGGTATTGATCTCGATTACGGACTAACAACAACTAATTTAATGGAAGCTTCGCTAAATAAAGAGATGATAAAATCATCTCAGAAAATTATTGTTTTGGCAGATTCATCTAAATTTAATAAGAAAGGATTTGGAAGAATTTGTGAATTAAGCGAAGTAGATCAGATTATTACAGATTCTGGCATTGATAAAAAAACGAAACAGAGGTTATTAGAGTTAGGTGTTGAGTTAACAATCGTTTAATTGATCTAAATATTTAAACAAAAAAAAAGAGTAATCTAATAGATTACTCTTTTTTATAAGCTAAAACTTGTGGTCTTATTTACTCTACTGTTAATGTATACTGAGGAGTTGGATTTAAAGGACAGAAATAAACATACTCGCCTTTAGTTAATGAGGTTACTTTACTTGTCTCTTTTGTATTATTTTCTACAGCCTTAGTGACGTAAGCTGTGCTTATGTGATTTTCTGGCTTAGATGCATCTTTGCCTTTAGGAACTAATACAAAACCAACTTGATGACCAACGTTTTTATTTGCAATCTCAAAGATATAATCGCCTTCTGATAATTTAAGTGATTTTTGAGTAAATTCTCCTGAGGTTTGTTCTAATGAAACTGTTTTAACTTTCATTGCGTCTTGGGCATTTCCTGTTAATGTAAAGGTTAATGCAATAACGATAATTGTGATGATTTTTTTCATTTTGTTTTGAATTTTTAAAGATTATTTTGGATTATAAGTTTTTAATTAAAGAGGTTGTGCTATTGGAAAATCTACAGGTACTTTGGTTGTACTATGTAGGTAATTAGATATTGTTTTATCCCCGACTAGGGCAATAGTATCAATTAAATTTCCTGTTGTGTAACCAGCGTTAAAAAAGTTTTTTAATACTGAGTCGTTGGTTTTACCTCTTGTTTCGGTAATATTTTTAGCTAATCTCGCTAAAGCATCTAATTTGTTATTTATAGAAGAAAATCCAGCTCTTAATTCTAAGATTTGTTCATCTGTAAAGGCGTTCATTTTTGCAATTGCTGTATGAGCTGAAAGACAATAAATACAATCGTTTACTTGACTTACAGCTAGGTTTACAACTTCTTTTTCTTTTGCAGAAAGTGAAGTGTTTGCGTTGGCAAAGGATAGATAGTTTTCTAAAGCAGTGTCGCTATGTGCAAATGTTGCATATAAATTAGGAACAAAACCTAAGGCATTGTCAAGATTGTCAAAGATAACTTGATTATTAGTACTTACTTCTTCTTTGGTTGGGACGTTAATTATATTCATATTTAATATTTTTATTCTGAAATAATTTTCAGAGATTTAATTTTTTTTTGATAATACAAAGTTCTGATTATTAATAGGATTCTAAAATGGTGTTTATTCCCTAGGGCATGTCATTTTTTCCTTTGTTTCTGTTTTAGCTTATAAAGGGTTTTTCTGCATCACAATAGTAGTCATGAATGTGTTTTTGTGCACAATGTGTTTTTGGGCTAATAGTATTTATAACGCGTTTTTTATTGTTTGCGAAGATCTCTATTAGATTGAATATGGATATGTTTTTAAATTTCATCTTTTTATTGTTTTAATATTACAATGCAAAGATGCGATGGAAGCCGATATTATAAAATGAAGAATTTGCCCTAGGGCATGTCAATTTTTCCTAACTTAATGTTTTTAACCGTTTTTTGTACTCAGAAGGAGATAAAGAAGTGTGCTTTTTAAATAAACGACTAAGATGTGAAGCGTCATCAAAACCAATATCATAAGCAATTTCTTTAGCTGTTTTATCGGTGTAACTTAATAAACGCTGTGTTTCTAAAACTATTCGTTCATGTATAATTTGTAATGGACTTCTGTTTAATTTGGCAAAATTATTAGATAAAGTTTTTGGTGATCTAAACAGTTTGTCTGCATAGAATGCAACCCCATGTTCTGTTTTAAAATGTTGTTCAACAAGATAGTTAAACTCTCTTAGTAAGTCTACTTTAGAACTTTTAGGAGTTTCTATGATACCTTCTTTTGCTTTTAATAATCGGGTGCTTTTAATGATAAATCTTGCCATAAGCATCCTAAGCATTTCAGCCTGAATGTTGTCTTTTGTTTCTAATTCATCTATAAAGACTTCATGGAGTGTTTCAAATTTATTTTGTTCAGTTTGGTCTAAATGGATAATGGGAATATTAATATTTCCAAAGAAAAGAATACCTACACAACTAACTTCTTCATCATGATCTTTAACACAATAAAACTCTTGATTAAATTGGTAAATGGTGATATTACTACCATTAATATATTGAAGATATTGAATAGGTGTTAGGGCTAATATACTATGTGGTTGAACCGTAAAAGGAACACTGTCTATGATTAAATCTACAGCTTCAGATTTTGCCCAAATAAAAGTATAGAATTCACTTTGTTTCGCTTTTTTAAAAGGGATCAGGTCAGTTTCATTCCCTATATTAAAAATGGCGTTTGTAGAAAATTCTTTGAAGGCATGTATCATAGTTGAATACTAAGTCTCATAAAAGTATTCTAAATTACAAAAAGGATAAAGTATTTTATAGTCCAATTTTATTTCAATTGTTAAATTTAAAATCAGTAATCAAAGTCCTTACAGGTATCAGAATTTTTTACATGCTTAACTCAACAACAGATCCTTCATTAGCTCTTACATTAAAAACGGTGTTATCTTCAAAAATTAAATACTGTCCTTTTATACCTGCCAGTTTGCCTTTGTACTCGGGTGTCTTAGTTAAATTGAGACTTTTTAATTTTTCAGGGTATTGTGCTACTGGAAATTTAATGTGTGTCTCTGTGTTACCTTCTATAAAATAGGGCAGAGCTTCCTCGGGAATAAAAGCTTTTAATTTTTGTTTCCATTCTAGTAGGTCTTCATCCTTAACATCATTTTTTAACATTGTTCGCCAATTTGTTTTGTCGGCAACATAATCTTTAAGTGCTACTTCAGTTATTCCTGCTAAATATCGATTTGGTACTTCTACAATTTCTACAGCCTCGTGTGCACCTTGGTCAATCCAACGTGTAGGAACTTGACTTTTTCTAGTTACTCCAACTTTTACGTTACTAGAGTTAGCTAAATATACAATATGTGGCTGTAGTTGTACTTTCTTTTCGTAATCTAAATCCCGATCTTCTTTGTTTAAATGTGCAGTACTTAATTCAGGGCGCATTATCCAGTCGCCAGCAAAAGGTTTATCAAAAAAACAAGATTTACAAAAACCTTGTCGGTATATTGGTCTATCTAATCCGCAACTTAAACATTGGTGTCCAATAAGCTTAATTTCAATGGTTTTGTTGAGTAATTGGTTCACATTAATAAAGTCATTTTTAAAGACAAGATAATATTGAATTGGCTCTAAAAATTCAGTTTGCATTTTTGTGAGAACTCCTGAGTAAACCATAAAAGAATTTAGTATTTTTATCATTAATTAATAGCGTAAAGATAGCCAATCCATGCCAATTCCTATTGTAAATTCTATTGCGTCTTGGTTTTTGAAAAAACGATTCCATCAAATAGAATTGTTTTTAAAATACCCTAATGAAGTACAGAATGAATTACTTTTTAGTTTATTAAAGCTCTCAAAAGATACTGAAATAGGTAGGCAATTTGATTTCGATTCTATAAAAAGCTATAAAGATTTTAATGAACGTGTTCCTGTTGTTAATTACGAAGGTTTTCATCCTTTAATTGAACGTTCTAGAAACGGTGAACAAAATATTTTTTGGCCAAGGCCGATTAAATGGTTTGCTAAATCTAGTGGAACCACTAATGCTCAAAGTAAATTTATTCCTGTTAGTTTCGAATCTTTAGAAGACTGTCATTATGCGGCGAGTAAAGATTTGCTGTGCATGTATTTAAATAATAATGAAGATGCTCAACTATTTACGGGGAAGAGTTTGCGTTTGGGTGGAAGTAAAGAACTTTATAAAGAAAACGGAACTGTATTTGGTGATTTAAGTGCTATTCTTATTGATAATATGCCTTTCTGGGCAGAATTTAGTAGCACACCTAGTAATCGTGTTTCTCTGATGAGTGATTGGGAAACTAAAATGCAAGCTATTGTTGAAGAAACAATTGAAGAAAACGTTACCAGTCTTGCGGGTGTTCCCTCATGGATGTTGGTGTTATTAAATAATGTTTTAGATAAAACAGGTAAAGATAGTATTTTTGATATTTGGCCAAATCTAGAAGTTTACTTTCATGGTGGTGTAAGTTTTAATCCTTACGAAGAACAGTATAAAGCCATATTGCCATCTAATAAATTTAGGTATTATGAAATTTATAATGCGTCTGAAGGGTTCTTTGCAATACAAGATCAGAATAATTCTAAGGATTTATTATTAATGCTAGATTATGGTATTTTCTATGAGTTTATACCAATGGATGGTTACGGAACTGAAACACAAAAGGTAATTCCTTTAGGTAATGTAAAATTGAATACCAATTATGCTGTGGTAATCACAACTAATGCAGGTTTATGGAGGTATAAAATTGGTGATACTATTAGGTTTGTAAGCTTAAGTCCTCATAGAATTAGGGTTTCTGGTAGAACAAAACATCATATTAATGCTTTTGGTGAAGAGTTAATTATTGAAAATGCAGAAGAAGCATTTAAAAATGTTTGCAAGCGTACTTTATCTGAAATTGTAGATTACACAGCTGCTCCAATATTTATGGAAGGCAAAGAGAAAGGGGCACACGAGTGGGTTATTGAATTTAAAACTCTGCCAGAAAATATGCCTTATTTTGAAGAGCTTTTTGATAATGCATTAAAATCCTTAAATTCAGATTATGAAGCTAAGCGTTTTAATAATATGACGTTGAACAAACCTAAAATTCATATAGGAAGAGCTAATTTGTTCTATGATTGGATGAGAGATAATAACAAACTTGGGGGGCAGCATAAAGTACCGCGATTATCTAATTCTAGAGTTTATATGGAAGAATTATTACTTCTAAATAATATTTAAAAGCATCTAGTTTTAATATTCTTAAGTAACATATTTAAGACACAGTTGAATTGTGTAGTTAGTTTAGGTAGAATCAACTAATAATAAACATGGCTGGCTTAAACTTAAATTTAAGCGTATAAATTGTCGAAGTATAAATTGAGCTACTATTATTAATTAACCATTTCCTAAAAAAATAAAAAAACCACAATTTCTAAAATTGAAATTGTGGTTTTTTTTATGATGTTTTACTAAAGTTTATGAAACTGCTTTCAATTTCTTTAGTGTCGATTTATTTAGTCGATCCTCAGCATAAGTTTTTGTAACGTTTAGCTTAGTTTCATCAGAGCTAGGTAGATCAAACATAGCCTCAGTTAAGATCTCTTCACAAAGCGATCTTAATCCACGAGCACCAAGTTTATACTCAATGGCTTTACCTACGATGTAATCTAAAGCACCATCAGTAATAGTAAACTCAACTTCATCCATTTCAAACAATTTTTGATATTGTTTAATAATAGCATTTTTTGGTTGCGTTAAAATTGCTCTTAGTGTTTTTGCATCTAAAGGATCCATGTAAGTTAATACTGGTAAACGTCCAATGATTTCAGGGATCAGTCCAAAGTCTTTTAAATCTCTAGGAATGATGTATTGAAGAATATTGTCTTTGTCAACAACCTCTGTTTTCATGGCGCTATAACCAATAGCTTGCATGTTTAGTCGTTTTGTAATTACACGCTCTATACCATCAAAAGCACCACCTGCAATAAATAAAATATTTTCAGTGTTAACTTCAATGAATTTTTGGTCTGGATGTTTACGTCCACCTTTTGGTGGTACGTTAACAACTGTTCCCTCTAAAAGCTTTAATAATGCTTGTTGTACACCTTCACCAGAGACATCTCTAGTAATAGATGGGTTATCGCTTTTACGTGCAATTTTATCAATTTCATCAATAAAAACAATACCACGTTCTGCTTTTTCAAGATTGTAATCTGCTGCTTGTAATAAACGCGTTAATATACTTTCTACATCTTCACCAACATAACCAGCTTCAGTTAGTACCGTTGCATCTACGATTGCTAATGGTACATTTAACATTTTAGCAATAGTTTTTGCCATTAATGTTTTACCAGTACCTGTTTGCCCAACCATAATGATGTTACTTTTTTGAATCTCAATATCATCATCAGTTGCTGGTTGTAATAAACGTTTATAGTGGTTGTATACTGCAACAGACATTACACGTTTAGTGTTTTCTTGTCCTATGATATATTCATCTAAAAAGCCTTTAATTTCCTTAGGCTTCTTAAGCATTAACTCTGCACTTAAATCTGAATTATCAGATTGTTTAGACTCTTCTATTACAATACCGTGTGCTTGTTCAATACAGCGGTCGCAAATATGAGCGTCTAAACCTGCTATAAGCAGACTTGTTTCTGGCTTTTTCCTACCACAAAATGAACATTCTAGTTCTTCCTTTGCCATTTTTATTTTTTTTAATTTCTGCCTAAGCAGAAATCTCATTTTACTTTTAAATTATTAGTCGAAAGTAATGTGACTTACTTGCGTTCTAAAATTTCATCAATCATTCCGTACTTTAGAGCTTCAGGAGAGCGCATCCAATAATCTCTATCTGAATCTTTTTCTACTTGTTCTAAAGTATTACCAGAGTGGTTTGCTATTATTTCGTACAATTCTTCTTTTACTCTAATGGTTTCTTTTAAGGCAATTTGCATGTCACTTAATTGTCCTTGAGTACCACTACTTACCTGATGAATCATTACACGAGAGTGCTTTAAAGCAGAACGCTTTCCTTTTTCTCCAGCACATAATAATACAGCTGCCATAGATGCAGCGATACCTGTACAAATTGTAGCTACATCTGGTTTAACAAATTGCATAGTGTCATAAATACCTAAACCAGCATATACACTTCCTCCTGGAGAGTTAATGTAAATCTGAATATCTTTAACGGCATCTACACTTTGTAAAAATAATAATTGTGCTTGTATAATATTTGCAACTTGATCGTTAACACCTGTTCCTAAAAAGATAATACGATCCATCATTAAACGTGAAAACACATCCATTGAAACCGCATTCATTTGGCGCTCTTCAATAATGTTTGGCGTTAAATTAGTAGGATTCATACTTGTAATTATCTTTTGATAATAATTACCATTGATGCCTTGGTCTTTAGTTGCGAATTTTTCAAATTCTTTTCCGTAATCCATATAAATTCTAATGCTTTTAATTAATGATAAGGTTATTTTTTATACTCTGACAGATGTAAAGTCAGAGTTGCACGAGTTTCAATAAAACATAGTGCTAAAAAAAGCGTAAAACTATTGCAGTTTTACGCCTTAAAGATACTAATAATTTTTAGGTTAACGTTTTCACGGTAATGACATTTTAACTTTTTAAGACTTTGTCTTAAAAAAATTAAAACTAACTATAGAATTCTTTTACAAAATCATCGTAAGTGATCTCTTTAGTCTTTGTGTTAGCCTCTGTCTTATATAAACTTAATAATTTCTGGCTCATTAACTGCTCAGACATACGTTTTACTTCTTCTTGGTTTCCTAAGATACGTGCCGCGATGTCTTCTAATTCTTTATCTGAAGGATTCATTTGACCAAATTGCGCCATTTGACCTTTTATCATTTCCATAGAAAATGACTTTAGTTCTTCAAACTGAACTTGTAAGTTGTGCTTTTGAATTAATTTACCTTCAATAAGTTGGTAGCGCATGCTTTTTTCAGACTTTTCAAATTCTTCTTTAGCTTGCTCTTCTGTCATTACTTCTTCACCTGCTGTTTGCATCCATTTTTGTAAAAATGTAGAAGGTAAATCGAATTTAGTGTTTTCAACTAAGCTCTCAGTAACGTCATTTAATAATTTTTGATCACCTTGTTGTGTAAATTGCTTTTCAGAATCTTCTTTGATTTTATCTTTTAATTCAGATACAGAAGTTACTTTCCCTTCTCCAAATAGCTTATCAAATAATTCTTGATCTAAATCAGCAGCTTCACGTTCGTTAATTTCAGTGATTGTAAAAGTTACCTCAACTTCTAAACCATGAACATCATCATGAGATACTTTTAGGGCATTCATTAAATCGTGATCATCGTTAAATAATCCTTTTGTCTTTAATGTAATAACGTCTCCAACTTTAGCTCCGATAAATTTCTTAGGGTTTGTTTTTCCCTTTAATTTATCTAAAGTAATCATTGTAGTATTATCGATTTCTTTTTCTTCGTTAGCAAAAGTTCCTGTAATTTCAGAAGCTTCAGTAACTTCATTTTGAGAAATGATTTTGCCATATTGCTTTTGGATGTGCTCAATCTGATCATTGATCATCTTGTCATCAGCTACAATATTATAGTGCGTAATAGCTTTTTTACCTTTCAATTCTACTTCGAATTCTGGTGCTAAACCTAATTCAAATTCAAATGTAAATGCTTCAGCATCCCAGTTTAAATCATCTTGTGCTTTTGGTAAAGGATTACCTAAAACATCTAGTTTTTCTTCAACTAAATATTTACCTAGAGCATCTTGTAATAATTTATTTACTTCATCAACCAATACCGCTTTACCATATTGCTTTTTTACCATTCCCATTGGTACGTGGCCTTTTCTAAAACCAGGAATGTTAGCAGACTTACGGTAATCTAATAAGATTTTTTCTACTTTGTCGCTATAGTCTTCTTTAGCGATATCCACTTTTACAACTGCATTTAATGCATCGATATTTTCTCTTGTAATGTTCATTTTTATTGAAACTAAAATTGGGCTGCAAAAATACAATATTTTTTACAACCCAACAATTGTTTTAAATGTTTGGCTTTAAGCTACTTTTTATCATCTTTTAAGAAAGATTGTAATAAAGATTGTAAAATAGACAATAGAATACTAAATAGTAGGGCTGTCCAGAAACTAGAAACACTAAATCCATCGATTAGTTTATCTGCTAGTAATATGATTATAGCATTGATGACTAAAAGGAAAAGACCCAGAGTAAATATTGTTGCAGGCAATGTTAATATAACCAATATAGGTTTTACTAATAAATTAAGGATAGAGATTACAAGGGCTACAATTATAGCGCCTAAATAACCATCTACATTAACGCCGCTAAGAATATTAGCTAATATAAATACGGCTAATGCATTTAGTAAAAGTCTTATTATTAAATTCATGTTTTTTTTATTTTTAATCTATCTAAGATACAAAATTCATTACAGCTGTGTAAAAATCTTTAGGATTCTCTGCATGTAACCAATGCCCGGCATTTGAAATGGTTGTAATTTTAGCATTTGGAAAATGACGATGAATTATAGCTTCATCAGCTTCAGCGATATATTCTGAACGATCTCCTCTAAGAAATAAAGTGTCTTTATTAAAGGTGGCGTGTATAGGAAGTGCTTCTCCAACTTCAGAAACATGCTTTTTTAGAGATTGTAAGTTAATACGTAACCCTAATTGTCCTTTTTTTACCCAATATAAATTTTTGAGCAGAAACATTCGTGTTCCTGTATCACTAACATAGTATCTTAATACTTGGTCTGCTTCTCCTCTTGTTTTAATTGTAGTGAAATCTAATTGACTAAGCCCATCTAAAATAGCATCGTGATGAATAGGGTAGTAGCGAGGCGAAATATCGGCAACAATTAACTTGCTTAACAGTTCGGGGTATTTTGAAGCAAAAAGCATTGCTGTTTTTCCTCCCATAGAATGCCCTAATAAAATAATATCTTCTAAGTTATTGGTTTGGCAATAGGTTTTTAAATCTTCTGCTAATAATTCATAATCAAAATCATCAGAATGAAGACTGCGACCATGGTTACGTTGATCAACAAGGTGAACTTCAAAGTTTGATTCCGAAAAGTGCTTAGCCAAAGTTTTCCAGTTGTCTCCCATTCCTAAGAACCCATGAAGAATAATAAATGGTTTTCCTTCTCCTATTATATTAGAATGTAATGTCATGTTATTTTTCTTTATGAATTTCTTAGGATTATGATTTCAATTTTTTAAGATACATATTAATTACATTCTCAACACCCATGTATAAACTTTCAGCTATTAATGCGTGGCCAATGGATACTTCTAATAGCCCCGTAATGTTTTCTTTGAAGAATTTAATATTATCTAAGGATAAATCGTGACCAGCATTAATGCCCATTTGTAATGTGTTTGCTAAGCCAGCGCATTCCATATATGGGTTAATAGCATCTTTGTTTCCTAAATTATATTGGTGAGCAAATGTTTCTGTATATAATTCAACTCTATCTGCACCTGTAGCTTTTGCTCCTTCTATTTGATGTAAATCCGGATCTACAAATATTGAAGTTCTTATTCCGTTGTCTTTAAATTCTTTAATGACCTCTTCCAAAAAATCCTTATGCTTAATTGTGTCCCAACCTGCGTTAGAAGTTATAGCATCAATAGAGTCTGGTACTAGAGTAACTTGTGTAGGCTTTATTTTTAAAACCATGTCCACAAATTTTGGGATAGGATTACCTTCAATATTATATTCTGTATAAACTTCAGGCTTTAAATCGTATGCATCTTGATAACGAATATGTCTTTCATCTGGCCTTGGGTGAATCGTTATGCCTTCTGCACCAAAGCGTTGAACGTCTTTTGCAAACTGTATTAGATTTGGTACATCTCCGCCTCGGCTATTTCTTAGCGTAGCGATTTTATTTATGTTAACACTTAATTTGGTCATTTGCTTATCATTTGATAATGCAAAAATACAGAACTCAGGTTTAGTTTTAATTGTAATCTTAAAAGTTTCACTTTTGTTTAAAGGTAATATGTGCTTAATAACAAGATTTAATTTAGAGTCTTTAAAGCCGAAACCTTGATTTTAACGTTAAAAGAGAAATTGTATTGAGTTCTCAGGTCAACTCATGATTTTTTGTGTTTATTTTTCAGTAATTTGCATTATATTTTAATACAGTTTTATGGAACTTCACGACTATATAATAAACGATATAAAACCACTAAGTGTTACTGATAAAGTGAGTGATATAAAAATGCTCTTTAATCAGTTAACTTATTCGCATATTCCTATCGAAAAGGACGGTATATATATGGGATGTATTTCGGAAACTGATGCCCATTGTTTTGAGTCTGAAAAAACGATAGAAGATTGCCATTATGCCATAGAAGGTTTTTTTGTTAGACCAGAGACAATTTGGTTAGATGTTTTAGAAGCTTTTGCTCAGAACGATACTAATATAATGCCTATTCTAGACATTAATAATAAGTATCAGGGATATTATGAATTAAACGATGTTATTCACTTATTTAATGAAACACCTTTCTTTGCTGAGCCAGGTGGAATTATAATTGTTGAAAAAGGAATTAACGATTATTCATTTAGTGAAATCAGCCAAATTGTAGAATCTAATGATGCTAAAATATTAGGCGCGTTTGTGTCTAAAATTGAAGGGGAGTTGGCAAGAATAACATTGAAAATAGGAAATGTTAGTTTAAATGAAGTGATTCAAACTTTTAGGCGCTATAGTTATAATGTTATTTCTGGTCATGAAGATGATTCTTATATAGAAAGTTTAAAATCGCGCTCTCAGTATTTAGACAAATACCTTAATATGTAATGATAAAAGTAGCAGTTTACGGTCAGAATTATTCAAAAGAAATTACTCAGCAAGCAGTTGAGAAATTAATAGAAGTCTTGTTAGAAAAAGATGCTGAAGTCTATGTTGAAGAAGCATTTTTAGAAACACAATTTAATCATATTAAAGAAAATTCTAGATTAAGCACGTTTAAGAAATTAGATACAAGTTTTAATTTATTGATAAGTGTTGGGGGTGATGGTACTATTCTAAGAGCTATTACTTATGTTAGAGATTTAAATATTCCTGTTGTTGGTATAAACACTGGTCGTCTAGGTTTTTTAGCGACCATTCAAATAGATGATATACAATCTGCCTTAACAGAAATTTTTAAAGGAGAATACAAAATTTCTGAGCGATCATTGCTTAGTGTCTCAACAGATCCAGAACACGAAGATGTGGTAAATACGCATTTTGCACTAAATGAAATTGCTATAAGTAGAAAAAATACCACTTCTATGATTACAATAGAAACCCATCTCGATGATGAGTTTTTAACTACATATTGGGCCGATGGACTTATTTTGTCTACGCCAACAGGTTCTACAGGGTATTCTTTAAGTTGTGGAGGGCCAGTTATAGCACCTAATGCCGAAAATTTTGTGCTCACAACTATTGCTCCTCATAATTTAAGTGCGCGTCCGTTAGTTATACCAGATAGTAAAACTGTAAAATTAAGAGTGAATGGTAGAGAAGATCAGTTTTTAATGTCTTTAGATTCAAGAATTGTTACACTTTCTAATATTACTACTGTAACGGTTAAAAAAGCTGATTTTGTAATTAAAATGGTAGAACTCTTAGATGAATCTTTCTTAGCAACACTCCGTAAAAAATTACTTTGGGGCGAAGATCGTCGTAACTAAGCACTTCTTAGTACAATAATTACTTCCAAAAGCTGTTTATTTGTAGTACCTATTTGTGTCAAGTTTCTTTACACAAATCAGAATTGTTATATTTGCAAACTTTGAAAAATTTATGAAGTACTTTTTACTGTTTATATTAAGTGTTTTTATCACGAATAACGTTGATGCTCAAATCTATGAGATTGGCGTGTTTGCTGGTGGGAGTAATTTTATTGGAGATGTGGGTGCTACTGATTATATATCACCAAATCAGTTGGCATTGGGTGTTCTGGCAAGATGGAACAGAAGTCCGAGACATTCCTTTAGAGCTTCCATAATATTTTCAGAATTAAATGGTGATGATTTAAAGTCTGACGATCCAAGAAGGCAAGAACGTGGGTACGAGTTTAATTCAAACATCATAGAGCTTTCAGCAGGTATGGAGTTTACATTTTTAGATTTCGATCTGCATTCTTCGGGGATGAAAGGAACTCCTTATCTATATTCAGGAATAACGCTAACAAGTCATGATAATTATTATTTTTCTAACACAGGAGAATATACTTCAGAAGATACATCCAGTTGGGCTTTAGGTATTCCTATGGCATTAGGTTATAAAACAAACATTAGCAATCATATTATTTTAGCAGCAGAAATTGGCGCACGTTATACCTTTTCTGATGAATTAGATGGTAGTGTTCCAGATTCAGTTGATCTAGAATCATTAAGTTTTGGAAATACAAATAATAATGATTGGTATATGTTTTCAGGAATTACATTAACTTACACCTTTGGCAGAAGACCATGCTATTGCAATTTTTAAATGAGCTTAAGAGAACAAATAAATATAGAGAAGTTGCCCAATCATATAGCAATTATTATGGATGGGAATGGTCGTTGGGCTAAACAACAAGGCTTATTGCGTGTTATAGGTCATGAAAACGGAACAAAATCTGTTAGACAAACCGTTGAAAGCTGTGCCAAATTAGGAATTAAGAATTTAACGCTTTATGCATTTTCTACAGAGAATTGGAACAGGCCAAAATTAGAAGTTCAAACTTTAATGAAGCTTTTAGTAAAGTCTCTTAAGAAAGAAATAAAAACTTTACAAGACAATAATATTAAGTTAGGTGCTATTGGGTGTTTAAATGATTTACCTAAGAAAGCTCATCTAGAACTCTTGGATGTCATTGAGAAAACCAAAAATAATACGAGAATGACATTAACACTAGCGCTTAGCTATGGTTCTCGTGAGGAAATTGTTAATGTTATTAAGGAATTATCAGTTAAAGTTAAAAATAATATAATTTCTTCTGAAAGTATTGACGAATCAATTATTAATAAGCATCTTTACACGCAAAATTTACCAGACGTAGACCTACTTATACGTACAAGTGGGGAGCAGCGTATAAGTAACTTTTTGCTATGGCAAATAGCTTACGCAGAATTATATTTTACAGATATTTTATGGCCAGATTTTAAAAAAGAAGATCTATACGAGGCCCTTATAAATTATCAAAACAGAGAACGAAGATTTGGAAAAACAAGCGAACAACTTACCTAATTACGTAGTATTGAATTCATTTATTAAAAGAATTTTTATTGCGTTCCTTTTTACAATTTCAATTAGTAGTTACGGTCAAGTAGAAGACGGTGAGACTTATCTAATAAAGGAAATTAATGTTACTGGAAACACTAATTTTAGTGCTCAAACTATCATTGCCTATTCTAAACTTAGAAAAGATGAAGAAATTCAAGTTGGTGGAGAAAAGATAGCCAATGCCGTAAAAACATTATGGAAATCTAACTTGTTTAGTAGTATTGATATTTATATAACTAATATAGAAGGAAAAACTGCTAATTTAGAAATTAATCTTAGTGATCTTCCGGAGTTAAAAGAGTTAACTATTGAAGGTGTAAAGAAAAACAAAAAGGAAGAGATTATAAATGAAAATAAACTTAAGCCAGGGCAAAAAGTTACCGAAAACTTAATCGCAACAACTAAAAATTACCTTACTAATAAATACAGAAAAAAAGGGTTTTTAAATACAGATGTTAAAATTATAACTTCAGCAGTTGTTGATTCTATAGAAAAAGAGCGTGTTGATATGCGCCTCGTTATTGATAAAGGTGAGAAAGTAAAAATAAAGTCAATTAATTTTGAAGGTAATGAGAAAATTACTGACAAAAAGCTTCGTAAAGCAATGAAAAGTACGAAGCAAAAAATGTTTTTAAGAATTTTAAAACGTTCTAAATACATTGAAGATGAATTCAGAACCGATCTAATTAGTGTTGTAGATTATTATAAAGAAAATGGTTACAGAGATGCTAGAATCATATCTGATTCTATTTCATATTTAGATGACAAAACTATTAGTTTAGATATTAAAGTAGAAGAAGGAGATAAATATACTTTTGGTAAGATAACTTTTGTTGGAAACACAGTATACACAGATCAGCAATTATCTCTGTTACTCGGAATTAAAGAGGGTGACACCTATAATGGAGTTGAATTAAGAGAAAGAATTGCAGATGAGAGTAATCCAGATGCAAATGATATAACAAACGCTTATCAGAATTATGGATATATGTTTTCTAGTATTAATCCAGTAGAGGTTAGTGCAGAAGGGAATGTTATAGACATGGAGATTCGTGTCGTTGAAGGTAAACCTGCATATTACAATAATATTACAGTAGTCGGTAATGATATTACTAATGATCATGTTATTTATAGAGAAATTAGAACACGTCCAGGTGAGCTTTATAAAAAATCTCAAATAATTAGAACAATTAGAGAACTTGGTCAATTAGGATTTTTTGATGCACAACAGATTGTACCAAATGTTAAAAACCCAAACCCAGTAGACGGAACATTAGATGTTGAGTATTCTGTTGTAGAACAAGGATCTAGTCAGATACAACTACAAGGTGGTTATGGTGGTGGTGGTTTCATTGGTACCTTAGGGCTGTCATTTAACAACTTTTCAATAAGAGATGTCTTTAAAAAAGATGCTTATAAGCCTGTACCTAGAGGTGATGGTCAAAGCTTAGCTTTAAGGCTTCAGGCGAGTCAATATTTTCAGACCTATAGTTTTTCTTTTAGTGAGCCATGGTTAGGTGGTAAAAAACCTTTTCAATTATCATCTTCACTTTCGTATTCAAGACAATTCTTATATAATTCGTCAACTGGAAGTGCAGATAGAGATAGTAGTTTCAATATTACAGGTTTAACTTTAGGGCTGTCAACTAGATTATCAGAACCAGATGATTATTTTGTGTTATCTCAGGCGGTAAGTTATCAACATTATGATCTAAAAAATTATAACACTGGTCTATTTACATTTGGTGATGGTTCTGCAAATAACTTATCTTATACTATTGGTTTAAGTAGAAATAACCTTTACACAGACCCGATATATCCAACAGGTGGATCTAATATATCTGTATCAGCCAAATTTTCATTCCCATATTCATTGGTTAACGGTGTAGATTATGAAGCTTTAGCTGAAGAAAGAGAAGATTCAAATACTACAGCTGAAAGAATTTCAGAGATTGATCAAGAACGTTTTAAATGGTTAGAGTTTTATAAGATTAAATTTAAAGCAGATTGGTATCAAGCTTTAACTAAAAAGCTTGTTTTACGCCCAAGTGTTGAATTTGGATTCCTTGGAGCTTATAATAATGATCGTGGTGTAATTCCTTTTGAACGTTTCTTCTTAGGTGGAGATGGTTTAGCAAACTACTCATTAGATGGTAGAGAAGTTATTCAATTGCGTGGTTATCCTAATCAATCACTTTCAGATACAGACGGTGGATCTATTTATAATAAATTCTCATTAGAGCTTCGTTACCCTATTACTTTAGGCGCACAAGCTAAGATATATGCTTTATCATTTGTAGAAGCCGGTTCTTCTGTAAATGAATTTAAAGACTTTGACCCTTTCAAACTTCAAAGATCTGCAGGTTTTGGTCTAAGGATTTTTATGCCAGCATTTGGTTTACTTGGTATTGACTTTGGTCATGCATTTGATGAGTCTCCTTTTGGAACTACGGTTAAAAATTGGGAAACACACTTTATAATAGGGCAACAATTTTAAGTTTGGCATGATATTTTCTAATATCTAAATAAGTATTTCATCACATTGTTAAAATTTTTAAGAATATATTTCGTTAAATTTGAAGATTAGTAACTCTAACTTGATTACACAATTAGTTTTACAATTAAATTGTCTCAAAATATGAAAATTAAAATGATGAAATTTAAAGTTCTTTTTTTACTAATAGTTGTTGTTATGGGCTTCAGTGCAAATGCGCAACGTGGAGTTAGAATAGGTTATATAGATACAGAATACATATTACAAAATGTTCCTGAATATCAAGAAGCTAATTCTCAGTTAGCTAAAAAAGTACAACAGTGGAAGTCTGAGATTGAAACAAAGCTTAATGCTATTCAACAGAAAAAAAATGAACTCGATAATGAAAGTGTTTTACTAACAAAAGAATTATATGATGAGCGTTTTGAAGATATTTCATTTGAAGAAGCTGAAGTTTTAGACTATCAACAAAAACGTTTTGGGCCAGAAGGTGATTTAATGATTCAGAAACGTCAGTTGATTGAACCTATACAAGATCAAATTTTTGCAGCAGTTCAAGAAATTGCAGAAACTAAAAGTTATGATTTTGTATTTGATAGATCTGCAGATGTTGTTATGTTATATTCCGCTGAACGTTACGATATGAGTGAGCAGGTTTTAAGAACTATTACCAGAACGTCGAAACGTACACAAGCTAAGAATAAAAAAGAACGTAAAGCTTTAGAAGAAGAGGAAGTGGTGCCAGAGGTAAATGGAGATAAGGATGCGCGTCAACAAGCATTAGAAGATCGTAAAGCACAACGAGAAAGTCAATTGGCAGCCAAACGTGCAGAACGTGAAAAGGCAGTTGAAGAGAGAAAGAAAGCACAAGAGGAGCTTAGAGCAACTAGAGCGAAAGAAGCTGAAGAAAGAAGACAAGCTATTGAAGATGCCAAACGCATTAGTTCAGATGAAAAATCTAGTGAAGTTGAATCTAAAAGGATAGAAACAGATAGTCTAACATCTAAGGTTAAGCAAATAATTAAAACAGATAGTACAAAAGTTAATACAGTTGAAAAGAGTGATTCATTATCTCTATTAGAACCTAAAACGGCCAAAGAAATAGCAACGGAAGAACGTGCTAAAAAATTGAAGGAAAGAGAAGCTAGACAGAGAGAATTAGAAGAAAGAAAACAAAAAATTATAGAACAACGCTTACAGGCAAGAAAAGAGCGTGAAGAACAAGTTATAAGAAATGATTCTATAGCGAAAGCTAAGAAAAACGAAGAGAATAATTAATAATACATTAAAATCAATTTAAATCAAATGAAACATTTAAAATCTTTATTATTTGCAGCAGTACTTTTTATTGGAGCTACAAGTTATACTTCTGCGCAGAGTAGTGTTGCTCATATTAATAAGCAAGAATTAATTAAAGCAATGCCAGCTTATGCTCAAGCACAAGCTGAGCTTGAAAGATTAGGTAAAACATATGAGGCTGATATTCAAACTTCAATTAAAGAATTAGATATTAAGTTAAAGCAATATAATGCTGAAGCTGAAACTAAGACAGAAGAAGAAAACATGAAGCGTATGCAAGAAGTTGAAGGCATTAAGCAAAGCTTAGGTGAGTTTCAGCAACAAGCTCAGAAAGATTTGCAAGAAAAAGAATTTAATCTTTTAAAGCCTATCGTAGAAAAGGCTGATAACGCAATTAAAGCTGTTGCAAAAGCTCAAGGTATTAAGTATGTTGTAGATTCTGCAATGCTTATTGTAGCCGATGGAAAAGATCTTATGGCAGATGTTAAGAAGCAATTAGCGATGTAATCTTTAATAAAATAATTATTTAGAAAGTCGCTTTTATTATAAAGCGACTTTTTATTTTTGTAGTCATGAGTAATAAACAACCTATCGGTATATTTGATTCTGGTATTGGTGGATCTTCAATATTTAAAGAGATTCATGCACTATTGCCAAATGAAAGTTGTGTTTATTTAGCAGATAGTATAAATGCACCATACGGAAATAAATCTAGAGAAGATATTCTTAGACTCAGTATTAAGAATACGGAATATCTGATTAATACAGGATGCAAAATTATTGTGATAGCCTGTAATACGGCTACTACAAATGCTATTGATTACTTAAGAGCAAATTATAGTATTCCATTTATAGGAATAGAACCAGCAATTAAACCAGCAGCTTTAAATACGCAAACTAAAGCAATTGGTATTTTAGCTACAAAAGGCACTTTAAGTAGTCAACTTTTTCATAAAACTACGGATCTTTATTCAGAAAGAATTAAGATTATAGAACAAGTAGGTGATGGTATTGTACCATTAATAGAAGCAGGTCAACTTAATTCGGTAGAGTTGCAGTCTCTTTTAGAAATTTATTTAAAGCCTATGTTAGAGCAAAATATTGATTACCTAGTGCTAGGTTGCACGCATTACCCATATCTCATACCTATGCTCTCTAAAATGCTTCCAGAGCATATTAAAATAATTGATTCAGGTAGGGCTGTAGCAAATCAAACAAACTTAGTGTTAGCATCTCAAGACTTGCTTAATACTTATTCAGAAATTCCAAAAATTGAATTTTTTTCAAATAGTGATATTACGGTTCTAAATGCAATATTGGAAAATAAATTCAATGTAAATCATTTAAAATTTTAGTAAGGTTCATTAAGTTTTATATACTAAGACCTTATGAAATTACTATTTATATATAACGCAAATTCAGGAAAGTTAAATGGCTTATTCGATATTGGCCATAAGTTATTAAGTCCCTCAACATACCAATGCAGTCTTTGTGCACTAACACATGATGTTTTTAAGGAAAATACAACATGGAAGAACTTTAGAGCGGAAAGTCAGTTTCAAATGGAATTTTATCATAAAGATGAATTTGAAACTAAATTTCCTAAAGTAAAGCTTAATTATCCTACAGTTTTAAAACTTGAAATGACACAGTTTACTACGGTTCTAACTCCAGATATATTAACGGAAATTTCTTCTGTAGATACTTTAATTGAAAAATTAAAAGAGAGTCTTTAGATTTTTATAAAGATTAAGATTTCATTCCCCTTTTTACTCTTCTTTAAACCAGCTCGAGTATTCAACGTAATTGTTTGCGATACGATCAATTTCTCCTGAAATCAATTCTTTACTAATATCTTTTACTTTTTTGGCAGGAACACCAGCATAAATGCTTCCAGATTTTACGATTGTATTTTTAGTTACCACAGCCCCTGCAGCGATGATGCTATTGCTTTCAATAACGCAATCGTCCATAATAATGCTACCCATGCCTATAAGCACGTTATCTTGAATCGTACAGCCATGCACCATTGCATTGTGGCCAATAGAGACATTATTACCGATTATTGTTGGTGATTTCTGATATGTGGCATGTATGATAGCTCCGTCTTGGATGTTTACCTTGTTTCCAATTTTTATGTAGTGCACATCCCCTCTAATTACGGCATTAAACCAAACACTACATTGGCTTCCTAATATAACGTCTCCAACAATAGTTGCATTCTCTGCAACGTAGCAATCTTCTGGGATTTGAGGATGTTTTCCTTGTACAGTTTTTATAAGTGGCATAACTTCTTTTTTAGTGAATTATTATACCTTAAAGATAAAATGAAAAACTCGAATATGATAAAATAAGACACAAAAAAGAGTAGCATATTTGCTACTCTTTAATCTTAAATTTTATGAATGAGAAAACTATACGTTTTCAGCATCTCTTAAGCCTTGAATATATTCAGCTTTCTGAATTTCTCTTCTTCTTGTTACAGAAGGTTTAGCGAAATAACGCTTTTCTCTTAAGTTCTGCATAATTTGCACATTTCTGTGTTTACGCTTGTAACGCTTAAGTGCACGTTCTATATTTTCTCCTTCTTTGATTTCGATTTTAATCATTATATCGATATATTTTTGTTAACTAATTCTTGCAAATGGTCGGCAAATATACTTTAACTATTTGAAAATAAAAAATTAATTGAAACTTTTAAACATTTATTTTCATATTTAAAAGTTTCAACTCTAAAAATAACAGTCTAAACCTAAACTATTAGCAGTGTGACCTATGTTTCAGACTTTAAAAATAGATTTATTCTGAAACAGTTAATCTATCCTAAATATGTTTTTAAGATTTTACTCTTACTTGCGTGTCTTAATCTACGGATTCCTTTTTCTCTAATTTGTCTTACACGTTCGCGTGTTAAATCGTAGATGCTTCCAATTTCTTCCAATGTCATTGGTGGTTGATCTCCAATACCGAAGTTTAAACGAATAACGTCGCTTTCCTTCTGTGTCAATGTTTCTAAAGCACGTTCTACTTCTACATTTAATGACTCACGCATTAAATCGTGATCTGGTCTTGGTGATTCACCAGAGCTTACTACATCATATAAACTAAACGTCTCCCCGTCTTTTAATGGAGCATCCATAGAAAGGTGACGACCAGAGTTTTTCATAGATTGTTTTACTTCACGAACACTAAGATCTAGTTCGCCAGCAATCTCATCTGCATTTGGTGGTCTTTGGTTTATTTGTTCTAAATGAGAAAAGGCTTTATTAATCTTATTAATAGTACCAATTTTATTTAAAGGCAAACGTACAATACGAGACTGCTCAGCTAAAGCTTGTAAAATAGCTTGTCTAATCCACCATACAGCATAAGAAATAAACTTAAAACCTCTAGTTTCATCAAAGCGCTTTGCTGCTTTTACCAAACCTGCATTACCTTCATTAATTAAATCGGGTAACTTTAATCCTTGATTCTGGTATTGTTTTGCAACTGAAACAACAAATCTAAGGTTGGCTGTTGTTAATTTATCTAGTGCAGCTTGATCACCTTTTTTAATAAGTTGTGCTAATTCCACTTCTTCATCAGCAGTTATCAACGGAATCTTACTGATGTCTTGTAGATATTTATCTAAAGATTTATCTTCCCTATTGGTAACCTGCTTGGTGATTTTTAATTGCCTCATGTATCCTTTGAAATTTTGTGAACCTTCAATGTAACCTAATTATTAAGAATTCCAAAAAATTGTGCATTTATTAACACAATTTAGGGAAATTTATTTATTTTATGCGATGAACGGTTAATTTTTGGTCGAATCTTGTGTTTTATTAGTGTTGCTTTTTTTACTACCTCCTAATAATCCACCTAAAATACTACCAACACCTTCTTTTACTTTATCTTCTGTGGTTTGCTTTGTGGTTTCATCTGTAGTTGTCGCTGTAGAATCTGTTTTAGTTGTATTAGAACTTCCTCCAACAAGGCCACTCAATAGATCTTTAACCTTATCTTTTCCTTGCCCAATTAATTTTTGCTTTTCAATTTCAACTAATTGTTTTGTTAAGTTTGTTACACCACTTGTTAAGTCTGTTTTTATATTTGGACTCGTAAATGTACCACCAATGTTTGCTGTAATTGGAACAGTAAGGTTACTTACTTCGCTATCGTTAATTTTTCCTATTAATTGATTGACTTCACTTCCTAAATATTTAGCTGGTACTTGTAAAACAGCGCTATAATTCATAACGTTTGTGAAACTATGAGAACCTGAAATCTCAATAGGAATATCTTTATAATTGATTGAAAATGGTTTTACAGAAACATTACCATTTTCAAAGCTTAAATTAGCAACAATATCTTTTAAGTTGAGTCCGTCAAAATCGATAAAATCTAGTTTGCTATCTAAGCTGGTTAATAAAGGACTGTTACTTGTATCAACTTTGTCCGTTAAAATTTTAGCCAAGGCACTCCCAGAAATAGTACTTAAGTCTGGGGAAAGACTATCATCTAATAAGCCACTAATATCTATAGTTGAATTAAATTTGCCTTGTAATACCTTTGCTATTGGTGCTAATGCTTTTAGCATTTCTAGATCAGAAAAGGATTGTGAAATGTCAAAATTTTGCATTCCAAGCTTCATATTAAACGTAGGTTTTTCTCCTTTAGTAGAAACATTACCTGTAATTCCTAACTGACCATTAAAAATATCTGTAGTCATATTGTTAAGACTCGCTGTTTGGTCTTTTATTACCAATTGACCTTTTACGTTTTTCAAGTTTAGATTATCGTAAATAACGGTTTTAGCATTGGCGGTTATGGTACAATCTAAAAAGGCAGGGATTTTAAGGGCTTCTGCAATAGCTGCAGTTTCGTTTGATTTGTTATTAGTAGAAGTTTCTGTTTCAGTAGTAACAGTATCTTCAGACATAAAATCTGAAAGTGCAAACGTGTTAGAGTTTAAGTTGAAATTTCCTTCCAAGTTTTTATCACTTAACATAAAACCGAGTAAATTATTGATGGTTCCTGTTGCAGAAAAATCACTTTTACCAGTTAAAGCATCAAAACTATTTAAACTTACGGTTCCTGGTTTAAAGCTTAAGTCTGCTTTATTAATTTGAATCGGATTTAAGATGTCATCTGAAGAAAATACAAAATTAGATAAAGATACATTACCAACACTTTTAATTCGTTGGTAAGCATTAGTTTCAATAGCATCCATATCAAAAGAGGTGCTTATGTTCGCTTTTAAAATACCACTAAGTTCATTATCTAACTCAACTGGGTATGATTTGGTGATATTAGCTAAATTTAAAGAACCATCTAATTTGGCTGCGACCAACATGTTTTTAGTTAAATTTTTAATAGAGGCTTCTGCTTTAAAAATATCTTCATCAATTTGAAAATTTAACTTGTCAATATTAACAAAGGTGTCATCTACATTTCCAGTTGTGTTTTTTACTGAGACATCTATGCCAATATTTTTAACGCTTTTTGGAAGTTGTGGAAATTTGAAAGAAGCATTTTCAGAAAGTAAATTAATATCTAAAGTAGGGATTGTCTCTTCAGATACCAGTCCTTTTACGATTCCTGTAAATGAAAAGTTTCCTGTAGTATTTACTTCAGCAACATCTTTAGCATAAGCTTCCGGTATTATTGCTAAAAAATCTTTAAAAGTTGATCCTGGATTTTTAAAAGAAATATCTATTTGTTGTCCTGCTTCCACTAATTGTATATAGCCATCAAACTCTAATGGTAATGCATTAATGTAGGCTTTGTTCTCTTTAAACGTATATTTTTGTTGCTCTAAATCTAGATCAATTAATGCATCTAATTTAATATGAGTGTTATTTAGGTAAGAGGTACTATCCATTACAAAACTAACATTTGCATCTGTATTGGTGTCTAATTCCGACTTTCCACCAGAGAAAATACCTGTTCCTTTATGGTTAATTTCTGTAAGATAAAATGCCATATTAGATGTTTCGTCTATATATGTAAAGGCACTATTGTTTAATTCGTAGTTATCAATATCAAAACTAAAACCAGCTGAACTTTCAGTTTCTGTTGGTGTTTCAGTAGTCGTTTCGCTTTCTTTTACTATATCGTAATTTACGGCTCCTGTTTTATTAGTTTTTATAACCAAAAGTAATTCGTTAGCAATAATTTCATTGATTTCTAAAGGATCTTCTGTTCCTTTTAATAGTTGCATCATTCCCATTTCAAAAGAAATTGATTTCGCTATCGCTAAACTTTCTCCTGCAAAAGGTGCTCTATTTATTACTTTTAAATTTTCTATACTAACCTCAGCTTGCGGAAAACTGCTTATAAGACTAAGACTAATATCATCAAAAGATAAATCGGCATTTAGGTTTTCATCTGCATAATTTTGAACAATCGTATCTATTTTAGATTCTAAGACAAAAGGTATCGCTACAAGAATTGCAATAAAAAAGATTAATACGATTCCGATAATTTTCAAAAATTTTTTCATAAGCTGTGTTTGGATTGGTAAAATAACTTCTCAGTACTAGATACGCAAATTTCTGCATAAAAGTTTCTATTGTCAATAAGTTTAAGAAGATTTTAATGATTTAAGAATCTATTTATACGCGTCTGTTTGTTCAGGCTAAAATTCTAACTATAGTAAATTTAGTTCTTGATTCACTTTTAAATTGAAACGTTTTCTGAATAAATAGACTCCAAAATATAAAAATGGAGTGTCTAATATGGCGACAATAACTTTAAAAATAAAACCACTTAAAAGTAAGCCTTTAAAATTAGCCCAATCTATAATGTCAAAGCTGCAAAGTAAAAAGACAATAGTAAAGGTATCTATAAATTGAGAAAACCATGTGGAAAAATTGTTACGAATCCATAAGTGTTTGCCTTTGGTAACACGTTTCCAAAAATGATAAATTTGAATATCTATAAATTGGGCAAACAGATAAGTTAGCATACTTGCAAAAACAGCAATAGTGGTGTTTCCAAAAACGGTATCAAACATTTTATTGTCTACATAAGACCATTCTGTGGCCGGCACATTGCTTGAAATAAAAATTATTAATAATGAAAATAAGGAAGCAAAAATACCAACAACGACAATATCATTGGCTCGTTTTTTTCCATAAATCTCACTAATTAAATCGGTAATTAGAAAAGTGATAGGGTAGGGAAGTATTCCGACAGAAATTTCAAATAATTTAGAACCGAATATTTCTACGTCTAGCGGGTACCAATAAAAGAATTTTTGAAATATTAAATTTGAAACGACAAGCGATGTAATAAAAAGGCTACCGAGTAAGAGATAAATGCGTTGTGCTAAAAGTTTGTCTCTTAATGTCATTAAGCTGTGGTTATAAGTTGTTTTCTGTAAAGATATAGAATTTGATTCTGTTGCAAGAGCGACTAATGCTTAAGTTTTACTCTAGATTAGAAAAGTATGATGAAAAGCAAAAGATTTTATTTTTAAAAGAACTGTCCTTAAATCATTAGTATAATAGATTTTGTTTTAGTTATTTTGTTTATCTAGATTCTGCATAGAATCCGCATCTATTTATGAAGCCAACCAAAACCATTCACATCGCATTAGGAAGTAATAAAGGCAATAAATTGCAGTATTTGCAATTAGCTATTAATGCGGTCTTTAAATGTATTGGTGTAGTGGTGAAAATTTCTAAGGTCTATAAAACACCTGCTTTTGGATTTGAAGGAGATGATTTTTATAATGCTTGTATTGCGGTAGAAACGGATCTAAAACCTAAAAAAGTACTGAAAGAACTTCAAACCATTGAAGTAGCATTAGGACGAAAACCAAAAATGACCAAAGGTTATGAGTCTCGTGAAGTTGATTTAGATATTTTATTTTTCGAAGATGAAATCCTTGAAGAAAAAATGTTAACGATTCCGCATCTAGAATTACATAAACGAAAATTTGTTTTAGAACCACTTTTAGATATTTCAAAAGATTTTGTACATCCTGTTTTGAAGAAATCTGTTGAATTATTACTTTCAGAATGTAATGATGATTCTGAAATTGAACCTTTAAATTTTTGCTTAGAAAATCCAGGAAAAGCATACACTTTTAATAACCGCAGTTATATAGCTATTGAGGGAAATATTGGTGCTGGTAAAACTAGTTTAGCAAATAAGATAGCCAAGGACTTTAATGCAAAACTAATTTTAGAACGTTTTGCAGATAATCCATTTCTACCAAAATTCTATAAAGAACCAGAGCGTTATGCCTTTACTTTAGAAATGTCTTTTTTAGCAGATCGCTACCAACAAATTAGTGACGATTTATCGCAACTCGACTTATTTAAAGATTTTATGGTAAGTGATTATGATGTCTTTAAGTCTTTAATTTTTTCTAAGATTACTTTGCAAGAAGATGAATTTAGATTATACCGAAAATTATTTTACCAAGTCTATAAAGATATTGCTAAGCCAGATTTGTACATTTATCTGTATCAAAATACAGAACGTTTACAAGCTAATATAAAAAAACGTGGGCGCAATTACGAGAAGGATATTAAAGACGATTATCTCGAAAAAATAAACGCTGGTTATCTTGAATTTTTAAAGAGTCAACAAGATATGAATGTCAAGATTATTGATATTTCAGATAAGGATTTTGTAAAATCTCGTGAAGATTATTTATGGTTACTTAATGAGATAACCATTTAAATTGTAAACAATAAAATGGGATTAAATAAATTATTTATCTAATCCCATGCTTGCTTTTGTAGAATACTATAGTTCGCTAACTATATCTTTCTTGTATTTTTTTAATAACGCTCTAGTCATACCTAAGTTGGCTTTAGATGAATCCACAGCTAAGTATATAAAATATTCACCATTTTCAGAAACATCAATTATGTGAATTTGATTGTCTAATGTAATAAGAATATCTTGAATCTTACTGTCTAAACCAAGTTGGCTTATTGCATTTTTCTTTGCTTTTACTACCTCTAAGTTAAATGCAGCTGCTATTTCAGGATCAAAATCAGCCTTAACTGAGTGAGATACGTAGCAGATACCTGTACTAACTTCAGTAACACATACTGCGATAAATCCAGGTAAGTTGGCTTCAACGTCTTTTGTAAATTGATTTAAAAAATTTGACATAATTGGTTATTTTTAATTAGAAATTAAGGTTATTTATTTAATGAGCTCATGTATTTTATTAATAAGCCTAATTTTGATAAGTCACTAGATGTTATTAATAAAAAAGAATTAGATTTTAATTTATTTATTATAAAGTAATGTTCATCTGATTTTGCAATCAATTGTTGTAGATCACTGTTTTTTAAGTCATTTAACAAATCGTTGCACATGGAGAATGCCGTTTCTGCCATGAGGGCAAAATTTTCTGCGTAATCAGTGGTTGTAGAGTCTAATAATTTGCCGTT
The DNA here is from genome assembly GCF_013403925.1 of Winogradskyella wichelsiae. Classification (GTDB taxonomy): domain Bacteria; phylum Bacteroidota; class Bacteroidia; order Flavobacteriales; family Flavobacteriaceae; genus Winogradskyella; species Winogradskyella wichelsiae. The sequence goes on along the minus strand of NZ_JABFDJ010000002.1, from coordinate 188,382 downwards.
TTCATCCATCAGTATTGCGATGGTGGCACCTGTATCTTGTTTTACTTTATCTAGATTAATCATTTTATTATTGTAATTTTCTTCGACAAAAGTAATATAAATCCTATGAAATGCAATTTTTTCAGACAAAAAAACATAATTTGTAATATTTAACTCACGTAGATGTGTCTAAATATTAAAAAAAACTACTACTTTTGATTTTTAAAATATTTCAAGAATGGTTATTATTATTAAGTCAGAGTTAATTAGGATTTTGAATGAAAGGAAAAAAAAGTTTAATTCATTTAGGGTTAGCCCGAGTGAAGAGAATGAATATGTTTTTACCGAAGAATTCGATGATATAATTGGCGATTTCGATAAGTTTAAACAAGTTGATTTTATTCCAGAAAAAGAAGAAGAAGAAAAAGATGAAGAAAAAGATGAAGAAAAAGTAGATGAAAAACTGGCGGAAATAACAGATGTGAGTGAGGTTGTTATTTCTGAAGATACTATATTGTTAAAGGAAATTGAATCAACAATTGAGGATAGTATTCCAAATCAAGAAGAATCTAATTTAAATATTGAGATAGATAAAGGAGCTAATCCAGAATCTGGAAAAACAAGAACATACTCAGAACGCATGAAGCAAGGTTTCTTTAAGAAAAGTAGGGTGCGTTAAATGTATTTGCTTCGGTGCTTTGCTTTAATTATATGTAGAGGTTTATATTTAAAGGTTGGTAGTTTGTAAGATTTGCAATTTTGTAGCTATTTTACTGTTTTTTAAAATAGTTTCAGCTAATTGTTTTTCTTTTTTAATTTCTAAATTGAAAGGTGCTTTCAATAGATCAACACCACTATTTTGTTTTAATCGAATGCCTTGGCTTGCAATTTTATCTTTATTAGCCTCAAAGTCACCTATAGGTAAATGTTCTGTTAGTATAATGTATTTATAGTTTTTTAATTTCTCTACAATCTTAAGTATTTCAGAATTCGATAAGTGTTGAAGTACTTGTCTTATAATCGCACAATCTGCTTTAGGAAGTTCGTCTTCTACAATGTTTAAACAATGAAATTCTAAATTTTCATTTTTAAAAAGTGTTTTATTTCTTTCAATAAGACTTTCAACAATATCAACCGCAATATATGTTTTAGTGTATTTGGTTAAATTTTTTCCAATATTAAAATCGCCGCAACCTAAATCGCAAACCACTAAATCATTATCATGAGATTTTAGGAAGCTAATAACCGAATATAAATAAGGTTGAGTGATTTCTGTAAGATGAGAACCTTCACCTGAATAAAAATCAAAGTCTTTTCCGCCCCAAAGTTTCTTGTCGTAAATCTGTTCCATTACGGCTTTAGTAGGCCAAGGGTTTTTCATTTGTTTTTTATTAAGGTAAATAAAAAGCGAAGTTATTCAGCTTCATTCAAGAAATAAAAGCCTAAATAGAAAATTTCTATCTTCTATCTTCTATCTTCGAAAACACATCCCAAATCACCACACCACAACTCACAGAAATATTTAAGGAATGTTTGGTGCCGTATTGCGGAATTTCAATCACAACATCACTTGCGTCCACAACATCTTGTGCAACACCTTTTACTTCGTTTCCAAATACAAAAGCGTATTTTTTATGAGGTTGAGGTGCAAATTTGTTTAACATCGTAGCATTTTCAGCTTGCTCTATTGAACAGATATTAACGCTTTCTGCCTTTAGTTTCTCAATAACATCTAAAGTGTTTTCTGCATATTCCCAATCCACGGTTTCTGTACTTCCTAGGGCTGTTTTTCTAATGTCGTTATGTGGAGGTTGTGCAGTAATACCACACAAATAGATTTTTTCGATTAAAAAAGCATCACTAGTTCTAAACACAGAACCAATATTATTTAGGCTTCTAATATTATCGAGTATAATAATGATTGGCGATTTTTCAGCGGTTTTAAATTCTGAAACTTCTAATCGGTCTAGTTCTTCGTTTTTTAATTTACGCATTTTTATCGTTTTGGAGACCTGGCAGATTTTTAAAACCTTGCAGGTCTGAAAAGTGTAATTACCAATATCTGTAAATAACTTCTAGTCTTTCGGTTTTAATAAGCCTCAAAATATAAGTAATTTAGCAAACTTGCAATTCTGAAATTTTTCAAGGCAAAAATATAACTTAAAACCAGATTACCATTGGCTAAATCCGCAAAAAAAGTAACCCCACTAATGAAACAGTATAATGCCATTAAGGTGAAATATCCGGATGCATTGTTATTGTTTAGAGTTGGTGATTTTTACGAAACATTTGGTAGTGATGCTGTTAAAGCGTCTAAAATTTTAGATATTATTTTAACCAAGCGTGGTGCGGGTAGTGAGAGTGAAATTGAGTTGGCTGGTTTTCCACATCATTCTTTAAATACTTATTTACCTAAATTAGTTAGAGCAGGTGAACGTGTGGCTATTTGCGACCAATTAGAAGATCCTAAGCAAACCAAAACTATTGTAAAACGTGGAGTTACAGAGTTAGTAACGCCTGGTGTGGCTTTTAATGATGATATTTTACACTCTAAATCGAATAATTTTTTAGCAGCTGTTTATTTTGAAAAGGAACGTATCGGAATTGCATTCTTAGATATTTCTACAGGTGAATTTTTAACGTCGCAAGGAAATGCGGAATATGTAGATAAGTTACTTCAAAATTTTAATCCAAGTGAAGTTTTAATTTCTAAGAAAAGTAGAAAAGTGTTTTCTGAAACCTTCGGAAATGATTTTCATACCTTTTATTTAGAGGATTGGGTATTTCAAGCCGATTATGCTAATGAAACTTTAACCAAGCATTTCAACACAAAAACGCTTAAAGGTTTTGGAATTGAAGATTTATATGAAGGAATTATTGCTTCAGGGGTAGTGCTTCATTATTTAGGAGAAACACGCCATAATAAATTAGAACATATTGCTACGGTTTCGAGAATTGCTACCGATGATTATGTGTGGATGGATAAATTTACTATCCGGAATTTAGAATTATACCATTCTACCAATGCCAATGCGGTAACTTTAATTAACGTTATTGATAAAACGATTTCGGCAATGGGTGGGCGTATGCTAAAACGTTGGTTAGCATTGCCTCTTAAGCATGCTGAAAAAATAAAACAGCGTCATGAAGTCGTTAAATATTTGCTTGAAAACGAAACGGTTTTAGAAAAGGTTCAAACACAAATAAAACAAATAGGAGACATTGAACGTCTTATTTCAAAAATAGCAACGGTAAAAGTTTCCCCACGAGAAGTTATTCAACTTAAAAACTCGTTAGATGCTATTGTGCCTATTAAATCGGTAGCAGAAACTTGCGAGAATGAAGCTTTAAAAATACTGGGTGATAATTTACATCGTTGTGATTTATTGCGCGAAAAAATTAAGGAAACCTTAAACGAAGAAGCTCCTGTAAATGTTTTGAAAGGGCATACAATTGCTGTTGGTTTTTCAGAAGAGTTAGATGAATTAAGAAGTTTGTCTCAATCCGGAAAAACTTATTTAGATAATATGTTAAAGCGCGAAAGCGAACGCACGGGGATCACATCTTTAAAAATAGCGTCGAACAACGTTTTTGGGTATTATATAGAGGTTAGAAATGCACATAAAGATAAAGTTCCTGAAGAATGGATTAGAAAGCAAACTTTAGTAAATGCAGAGCGTTACATTACTGAAGAGCTTAAAGAGTATGAAGCAAAGATTTTAGGAGCAGAAGAACGTATTTTAGCTATAGAGCAACAATTATTTGGTGAGTTGGTCACTTGGATGCATCAATTTATTATTTCGGTACAACAGAATGCCCAACTTATTGGGCAATTAGATTGTTTATGTGGTTTTGCAAGTTTAGCAAATGCAAATAAATATGTCTACCCACAAATTGATGATAGTTACGATTTAGAAATTAAAGATGGTCGTCACCCGGTGATTGAAAAACAATTACCCATTGGTGAACCTTATATTGCAAATGATGTTTTTTTAGATAGAGAAACGCAACAGATTATTATGATTACCGGACCTAACATGTCTGGTAAGTCGGCTATTTTAAGACAAACTGCTTTAATTGTATTATTAGCGCAAATAGGAAGTTTTGTGCCTGCAGGCGAAGCGCGTATAGGATTAGTAGATAAGATTTTTACTAGAGTAGGAGCTAGCGATAATATTTCGATGGGTGAATCTACTTTTATGGTAGAAATGAATGAGACGGCTTCTATTCTTAATAATATTTCAGACCGAAGTTTAGTGTTATTAGATGAAATAGGAAGAGGAACTAGTACATACGATGGTATTTCTATCGCTTGGGCTATTAGTGAATATTTACATGAACATCCCTCTAAGCCTAAAACGCTTTTTGCAACGCATTATCATGAGTTAAATGAAATGACTGAGACTTTTGGTCGTATTAAAAATTTCAATGTTGCTGTAAAGGAATTAAAAGACAATGTGCTTTTTGTTCGGAAATTGGTTGAAGGTGGAAGCGAGCATAGTTTTGGTATTCATGTTGCTAAAATGGCGGGAATGCCTCAGCAAGTCATCCGACGTGCAAACAAAATTTTATCGAAATTAGAGAAATCGCATTCTAGTGAAGAGCTAACTGATAAAGTAAAAGGCTTAAAAGACGATTTGCAGCTCAGCTTTTTTAATTTAGATGACCCATTACTCGTTGAAATTAAGGACGAAATCATCCATACGGACATAGATACCTTAACACCTGTTGAGGCTTTAATGAAGCTCAATGAAATTAAAAGAATGTTGATGAAGAAAAAGCAAGGTTAAATTTTTTTTAATTTTTTTTAAAAAATGTTTTGTGATTCTAAAATAAAGTGTAAATTTGCACCCGCTTACAGAGCGAAACGTTCATTAAAATTGCGAAAGTAGCTCAGGGGTAGAGCATCACCTTGCCAAGGTGGAGGTCGTGGGTTCAAATCCCATCTTTCGCTCTGAATACAAAAATATACCAATTTGATTACATTTATTTGTAATTATAATGCTGAAGTGGTGGAATTGGTAGACACGTTGGACTTAAAATCCAATGTCCATTAGGACGTACGGGTTCAAGTCCCGTCTTCAGTACTAAAGCCTTTATCGAAAGATAGAGGCTTTTTTCATTTTAAAATTTCAGGAATACTAGTTGATGGATTTCTAAAATCTAAAAAAAAGCAATTCCGTACTTTGAATTGCTTTTTTATAGATTACCATTAATACTCGATAGAGCACCATTTATTATTCTAAAATTACTTCCGCTTATCAATAACCATTACTGGTTTTCTACTCATTTTTGGGAATTGTAATTTCTGAATTTCCTTTTTGTCGCTAAATTCAATTTTTGGTAATACGCGTAGCTTTGCTCTAAAATGATTCTTTATGCTTTGTAACAAGCTTTCGCTTGGTGTGTTTACGGCTATTTTAATGAGGATTTCGTCAGTTCCTATGGAATTGTGAGAAAGTTCTATAACAAACGCTTCTACCTCGTTAAAATCGTTTAAAATATTATGCATTGCTGGTGGATATAAAGTTGTGCCTTTATATTTTATCATTTGTTTTTTTCTGCCAATCACAGGTCCTAATCGCTTGGTGTTTCTGCCACACTCACATTTTTCATAATGTGCTTTTACAATATCTCCTGTTTTAAATCTAAGTAGAGGCATACCTTCTACACCTAAGGTGGTAATGGTAAGTTCTCCAGACTCTCCTTTGGCTACAGGTTGGTTGTTATCGTCTAATATTTCTGTAATAATTAATTCTGGGTGTTGGTGTCCTCCTTTTTGTTGTTCGCATTCCGTAAAAGCTGTATTCATTTCGGTAGAAGCGTAAGTAGAATACAATTCAATATTCCAGCTTTCTTTTATTTTTTTAGATAAGGTGTTTAACGAAAAATCTTGAGCCCTTAAAGGTTCACCAATGCAAATTGCTCCTTTTATTCCTGAGTTGTTGAGGTCTATGTTATGCTGTTTGGCATATTCTATCAATTTTAATAAAAAGGAAGGCACTGCAATAATGTATGTGGGTTTAAATTTTAAAATAGAATCCCATTGTAGTTCTGGAATACCATTACCAACTCTAATAATTCCAGAACCAAGTTTTCTTGCTCCTAAAAAATAAGCCAAACCTGCCATGAAACGTCGATCTATTGTGGTCATAAGCTGAATCACATCATCCTGTCCAACTCCAGCACAAGCAAAAGAGATGGCTTCGTTATATGCTAAACGGTCTAAATCGTTATCTGTGAGTCCAAAAAGTACTGGATCACCCAAAGTACCCGAAGTCGTTACATAATCCACAATTTTGTTTTTTGGGACACAAATAAAATCGTCATTATATTGCTGTAAATCGTCTTTTGTGGTCGTTGGAATTGCAGCTAAATCTTCAAGCGAATTAATAGTTGAAATATCAATTTTATGAGTGCTAAATAAACGCTTATAAAAAGCAGAATTTGTATTTAAATACTGTAAAAGAACCTTTAGTTTTTCAACTTGAAAGTTATTTATTTCAGCTTTGGAAGCATATTCTATTTCAGGAATCATAATTCTAACTTTCTTTTTAATTTTTTAATGTATTTATCTACTTGTTCTTCGTCAGGAACAGTAGTAATTTCTTTTGTTTTAGCGATTTTGAAAGCCTCTAAAGCTGCTGTGTAATATCCTTTTTTATAATAGTAAGTGCCAACGATATAATAGGATTCCCAGTATTCTAGATTTAATTTTTCTAACTGTAAAAGCTTTTCTAAATCTATAGTGTCATTATTACCAATTGCTGTGAGTACTTCATGTCTAAGATGTCTATAGCTTTGATAATTTTTATAAGCTTCTGTGTATTGAAAAGGGTCTTCCTCAATATTTAAAGCCGTATTTGCAAGAGCAGTTTTTGTGGGGGTTTTAAATATTTCATTTAAATCGTATGCGACAAATTCGCCTAATTGATAAGGGTTTGAAGATACCCAAACTAAACGTTGTTCGGGTTTGAAAACGACTGAATGATGTGCTAATAGTTGATTTAAAGCTTTTTCATTACCATAACCAATAGCTTTGTTGTGTAAACCTTCTTTATTTCTTAAAATATCTACGGCTATTTCTGGTGTCAATTTTGGGTTCTGGTCCAGAAGTTCTTCCATGCGTTCGTAGCGGTATTGCGAATGACTTTCTTCTATATGTTTTAAATTATTTTTATCATTTGCATAAGCTTCACTTTGAAAATGGTTAGAGCATATCAATTGATTTGAGTTTTCAACGTCATACACACCAAAATTATGAGGTGACACTTCAATTATTACAGCTTTTCTATCTTCAGCACTTCCCACTAAAATAGATTCGGAAACAAATACTTGACGTTTTTTTGCAATAGCAATGGCTTCCTTAATATTGGAAGCGTATTGTAAAATTTCACGATTTAAAATAGAAATAGGTGTTTTTGCTATGAGCGGAATTTTAGATTTTCCTGCATTTATGGTTACGGTTAAGCCGTGTTCATTCATACCTGAAAGAACACCTAGCATTCCGGCCCAAGTTACCGACATAAATTTATTGCCTTCTGTGGGATTTGTAAAGGATATAATTTTTTCTTCAGCAAAATCATCGCCAGCATAAAAATCTAAATTCCGACCAATAATTAGACTTCCGTCTGCGGTTTTTTCATCCCAGGCAGCAAATGATGTGCAACCAACTAAGGCTAAATCTTGTAAGGCATGTCCAATATCGTGGGCGCCATGAAAATAAAGAACTCTTAAATAAGGATCTGCAATGTAATTATAATCAGGGGAAGCATATTTAGAAAGGCCTAGAATTTCTGTTTTATATTCTAATGGAACATTAAGATATAGTTTTCTATTATACCAAGCCAAAAAGCGTCTTAATAAAGCTTGTTTAGTTTTAGAAGGTACAAATTTGTCTATTTTAGAAACAAAAATACTTTCTTGCTTATGGAATAATTCTTGAGTAAGACTTCCTGTAATTAAACCTCTCTGATAAGGATTTCCTTCAACATAAAGTTCCCATAAACCTTGTTGGTTTTTGCTTAGGTGATTATTTCCTAGGGTGAAGGTAGAATCAGAAGTTTTAACGCGTTCTGGAATTACCGAATTATAAGCACTTACATCGGGAACATCATGTAATGATTTTGAAATTCCGCACGAGGTTAGACTTACAAAAAGAAGAAGTAAAAGCCCGTAATATATGCTTAAGTTAATCTTCATAGCATTTAATTTTCGATGCTTTCGTCGATTTTATTAGCATCTAATATTTTTTCTAATAAGGGTTCCATACCAATAATTTCAGAACAGGTGAGTACGGCGCTAATGGTAACTCCTAAAATGCCATGCATGTTTAAACTTTGTCCTGTAAGTAATAAATTTTTAATTTTTGTACGTGGTGAAACAAAGGACGCTAAAGGATTATTAGCATCTTTTACATAGCCATAAATAGAGCCTCTATTAGAGCCAATATAATCGCGATACGATAATGGTGTTGAGGTATATGTTTCTTGAATGCAGTCTCTAATATTTGGATATTTTTTTTCTAATTCTTGAATAAGTTTTTCAGCTTTTTCAGCTTTAAACTCTTCATAGTTTTGTCCACGGTCATTTTTATTTGCGACTGTATTAAAAGTGTTTTCCCAAGCTTCTACTTCTTCATAGCGCATGTAGGTCATTACGGTTAAGCTTTCTCCATAAAGGTCTGTTTTTTTATTGATCCCCATAGATGCCATATAGCCCTCAGGCCAAGTTTCTGTAGTGTAATCTTGTCCGTCCCAAATCTTGTTAGGATCTTTTATGTGGTAAATATTTTTGTTTTGATATTTAAAAGTATTTGGTTTTAAAACAATATAAAGGCTAAAACCAGCGATGATACTTTCGATATTATTGATGCGTTTAGTGTAAACTTTTCTAAATTTATCTTCACCAACTAATTTTATAGTCAGCTTTGGCTCAATATTAGAAATGAATAGATCTCCTTTAATTTCTTTACCGTTTTTGGTAAAAACAGAATTGATGTTCTTGTCTTCGAATCCAAATTTAACCACCTCATGATGCTTAAAAGCATCACCACCATTTTCCTTTAAACGTCTAATTAATAATTTAGAAATTTGACTACCTCCATTTATACAACGGTAAGCACTTTCTATATATGAATTGACGGTAAGCGCATGCACGTAAAAAGGTGTGCGATTGGCATCACCTGCATATAGGTAATTGGTGCCAGCCAGGACAGCTTGTAATTTTTTATTATCTGTTATAGAGTCGATATAGTCTTTTGCTTTTAAGCTGAAAATATCTGTATTTTCATAGTAAGGCTTGCCGTGCTTCAATCCGTATAAAGGAAATTGATTACAAATATCCTGAAGTTTATCACAATAGGTTACAATGGCTTTTTCTTCATCAGGAAATTCAATTAGTAAATTTTTAATGAATTTATCATAGCTTTGTGCATGTTTGTATTCATTGTCATCATTGTCAAACGTAATGACATCAAAACCATCTTCATCTAGTTTTTTTAGATTTAAATCATCTATAATATCTAGGTATTTAAAGTACTGATATAGATTTTGACCTTTGTTTAAGCCTCCTATGTAATGGACTCCTGTATCAAAAATAGTTTTATCGCGAACAAAGGTCTGTAAGTTACCACCATACTGATTATTTTTTTCTAAAACACAAACGCTATAGCCTTCTTTTGCTAATATATTGGCAGAAACTAAACCACCTAAACCGCTTCCTATTATAACAACATCGTAATGAGATTTCATGCTTTTTTACTGTTTTGATAAGATAGTCAAATTTTCTGTTTCGTATGTGCTAACGAATCCCAAATCAATTTTATTTAAAGTGAATTTAGAACTGTTTTCTTTCAAAAATATAATATAATTTAAGTTAGGATGTAGCATCGATTTTAGTTGTGTTTCTGTAATATCAATATTATTTATGATTAAAGTATTTGGTTTAAAAGCGAATGTTTCTTCTATAGAATCTGGACAAGTAATATTTCGAGAATTGGTGATAAAGCTGTTTTTGAAAATAATTCTATTTTCAATATTCTTAATATAAGAAACGATTTTTCGATCTACACCATCTAAAGCTAATAAGAAATCGAGCTGACCTGCATCGTCTGACAAATGTAAAATAGTATCTTTTACACCAACCGTATGTAGCACCTTTAAATAAATATCTTTGTTAATTTTAATATCGTTTTTAACGCATTTGTAAAGTAAATCTCCTTTATATCTATAATCATCTAAAAGTGTTTTATAAAAATAAGTTGCACCTTCTCTTTCTTTTCTGAAGGTGCTAAATTCAGTTCTAAAATAAGCGCCAATTTGTTTAGCCCGCTGCGAATAATTATTGCTGAATCTAGAATCGTTTGGTGTAATTCTATCCATTATTTTTAGAGTAATATGACCATCTCTAATCATAGATTCGCCTTTAGGAATCACTTCGGAATTACCGTGAATAAGTACAGGTACAATATCTAAATTAAATTGTTCTGCTAAATAAAATGCGCCTTTATGAAAACGCTTTATTTTATGGGTTTTAGAGCGTGTGCCTTCAGGGAAAGCCATTAAAGTGTAACCTTGTTCTACTTTTTTCTTTAAATGGTCTAATCCATTTTCAATACCACTAGATACCGGATAGAAGCCAGCTAATTGTACGGCTTTTCCAAATACAGGCGAATTGTAAACCCAATCATTTACTAAGAAAATAATTTTTGGGTGTAACATTCCAATAGCTAAAATATCTAAGAACGACGTGTGGTTTGCTATAATTATGGCTTGTTTTTTAAAATCCTCTTTCGGTTCATTAATCACTTTTTTTACTAGAAAAAGATGTGTGTACAATACGGATTTCATGAATTTTGAAATGCATACATGAAACCATTTCATCTTTGTTTTCTTAGGAAGTGGAATGATTTTTAAAATGGTAACACTAAACAGAGATAATAAAATACCGCCTAAGCCAAAATAGGTAAATGAGATGATAGAATGAATTAATAATCGTAATGATATTGGTCGTTTGGTCTTACTACCAATAAATAATTTGAACAATAAAGGTTGAATAGCAAATGCAACAAGAACGGCAGATGTAATGCCAATTAAACATACCAAAGATATAGAATATAATGCAGGATGTTTGGCAAAAATTAAAACACCAACACCTAAAATGGTAGTGATTACCGAAAGTAAAATAGACGTTTTATGTGTGGTTAAAGATTTCTCACCCGTTCTATATTCGTGTAATAAACCGTTGGTCATAAAAATGCCATAGTCAATCCCTAACCCGAAAATAAAAGTTGAAATGATAATGTTGAAAATATTGAATTCTAAATGAAATAATCCCATTATTCCAATGGTTAATAACCAAGTTAAACAAATAGGAATTCCCGTTACTAAAGTTAAAGAAAGGCTTCTGTAAAAAAGTAAAAGAATAAGAATGACTGCAATTAGTGAATACCCAATTAAACTATTAAAATCGTTTTTTAGATTCCCTAATAAGGTCTCATTCATTTGTTTTCTATCAATCACTAACGTTTGAGAATCTGCTTTAAAAGCATCCATTACAGCATCTGCTTGTTCTACTTTTACTAAAGTTGTAATGGTGGTGTAATTGTCTTTAGTAGCAATATAATCATCCACAGAAAAGATGTTTATTGCTTTGTAATCTTTACTTTCTAGAGGTTTGAATTTGGTGTTTAAAAGCGTGTAAAAAGAGTTGAAAGTTTCGGGTTTAAAACCTAAAGCAGTTCCGCTTTCTATAATCTGTTGTTTTGTGTTTTCAATAGTATTTCTATTCCAAAAAGATTGCCAACGTTCAATTTGTTGTTTTTGTTGTTTTTTAGAATGTACAAATGTACTGATAGAACTAAAGTTAATAAGTTTGCCTTCGGTTTTTAAATTTTGAAGCTTCGTTAAAATGGCGTCATTAATTTGAAGTGTCTTTTCTTCAGAATCACCATAAGCAGCAATGTATACAGATTTCGAGGTGCTATTAATAAGTTTATCTAAGTTTAATTCTGCAGCCTCGATATCTTTTGGCATGTAATTCATTTCACTTAGATCATTATTAAAAATAACGGTGTTATAAGTGAATAAGCTACCAAAGCACAATAAGAATACGCCTATGATTACCCATTTGTTTTTATGAATATTGTAAGAGGCTATTTTGTCTAAAGCGGTGCTTTTTTTAATCGTTTTAGTTTGCTCTTTATAAATTTGAGGAATAAAAAGTAAAGCAAAACAAGACGAACCCATAACGCTCATGGCTGCAAAAATCCCTAAATCTTGTAAAGCTTGTGAGTTGATAAATAACAAACACAAAAACGCTAAAGCCGTAGTTAGACTACTCATTAAAATAGGCTTTGTAATCTCTTGATAGAGGTTTTTTACATTGTTATTACTTCTAATATGGGTAAGGATATGTAAAGAGTAATCGAGTGTAACACCGAGAAGTACTGAGCCAATCCCCAAGGAAATGGCAGATATTTTTTCGCGGATTAAGAAGAGTAAAGCAATGGCTAAAAGTCCACCAAATATAGTAGGCACAAATAAGATAATTGGGACTGTTAATTTTTTATAGAAAAGTATAAATATGAGTAATAGAACCGTTAAAGCTATCCCAACCGTAAGTTGAATGTCGCTTTTTATTTGATTGGCATTTGCGACAGCAATTAAAGTTCCTCCAAAATATTCAGCATTAACCTTATCTTTAAAAGTGAGATTTAATTTCGCATTAGTATCGTAGAGATTTTTTACAAATTGTGTGTTTTCAGCGGTTTCGTTAGAACCTAAAGCAGGTGTGATAAATAAGAGTATATGCTGTTTATCTTTACTAACTAAGAAACCGTTTTGTAGCGTAAAATCTTCACCGAAACTCAACTCTTGTAACTTTTTTAAAGCAATGAATGATAATCCTAAAGGATCTTTTAAGATAAAATCTTTAGCAACAATGCCCGAAGGGGAAATTAGTGTTTTATAGTTTTTTAGAGTAATAGCATCAATACTATCTTTCTCAATTTTGTTCGCAATAGTTCTATAATCTGCTTCATTTAGAAAAAGCGGTAAATTATCATATATAAAACTGGCTGTTTTCTGAATTTCTTTATCATCAATCTGTCCTTGAATTTGTTTTATATATGGACTTGAAGACGCATTGATACTGTCAATAAATTGCGATGCGTACTGGGTTAAATCTTCAACAGAACCATCTTTACTTTTAGTGATGTTTACAATAATTTTATCTGTAAAGTTGACGTTTTTTAAAACCTTCTGTAGTTCTGAATTTTCTGCATTACTAGGTATTAGTTTAGTGATGTCTTCTTCAAATTCAATTTTAGAAGCCACAAAAACTAAAGTCAATAGCAAGATTCCTAAAATGCTTAAACCAAGCCATTTTTTAGAATTAAAATAGTTGTATGTATTGTAAAATATATTATACATTAGTTGGGATTACATTTTTCTTTTCAAAAATCAAAAAAAGTAAATAGCTTAAAATTCCAATAAATATTGCTGATAGAGATGCTAAAGCTAAACTTCCGATGATATAAGATTTAAGATGTTTTAAAACTTCAAAATCAGCTACAATTTCAGTAATATGAAACGTTACATTTTCGCCTAGAATAAAGTTTCCTAACTGAAAGCTTGTAAAGATAATAAAGGGAATAAAAGGCGGAAGACTAATGTTTGAAAAAGCAAAAGCAATAGTTTTATTCAGTTTAAATATCAAAGCTAAAAAAATAACGGTCACAGTTTGAACTCCCCATAGAGGTGTGATACCAATAAAAATACCCAAAGCTATAGATAGTGCTTTTTTTTGAGGAGAATCCTTACTGCCAATAACATCTTCAGTTATAAAACGCTTAAATCCTTTTTTTTTTAATTTCCTGAAAAAATCACGAGGTTTTATATAAAGTAAAGTAAGTATAACGAGCCATGTGTTTAGGATACTTATTCGTGTAAAATCTTTAAAAGGTCTAAAGTGAGAAACACGCTCATCTTCATCATATAAAACTTGAATTGGAATATTTTTAACGCTAGTACCAGACCAAGCAGCTTTTACAATGACTTCTATTTCAAATTCGAATTTTGAAGTATAAAATTTTAAATTTTTTAAATGTTGAATAGGGTAGAGTCTAAATCCAGATTGTGTGTCTTGCAGTTTAATTCCGGTTTCTGCCCAATACCAAAAATTAGAAAACTTGTTTCCAAAACTACTTTTTTTAGGAACACTTTCTTGGCTCATATTCCTTGCGCCAATAAGTAGTAAATTTTTATCCTCAGAACTTTCTAATGCTTCTATAAATTGAGGTATATCTTCAGGGAAATGTTGTCCATCAGAATCTATAGTTATTGCATAGTGATACCCTAAATTCTCGGCATGTTTAAAAGCGGTACGTAGAGCTTTTCCTTTGCCTTTATTTTCTTCAAAATGAATCTGTTCTAATTCAGAAAAACTTTCTAAAATTTTTGGCGTATTATCCGTAGATCCATCATTAACAATTATAATATTTTCTGTGTAATTTAAAACACCTTCAATAATACGTTGTAAAGTTTTAGGGTTGTTAAAGGTTGGTACAATTACACAACATTTTAAGCTGCTTAGTTTATGATGTGTGGTAATATCCTTCATTTTGTTGTTAGAATTAGGCGTAAGATTAAACTAATTCTTTGTTTTTTATAAATGTACCATTACATTTTAATGCAACAGTACCGTCTGTAAATTTAGTGATGTTTTTAATCTTAACCGTGTCGTTTTCTTCTATAATAGAAAGTTCTAAAATGAGATCTTCGTTTGCATTTGGGTTAATTAAAGCTGTGAATTTTATGTTAGAAATATTCTGTAAGAATAAAGGACTATTGACATAACCTTGAGTGATTTCTTTAATAATCTGAACCATACAAACGCCGGGTGTTATTGGATTTCCAGGGAAATGACCGTTAAACACATCGTGATCCTTATTCAGTTTAATAGTAACGTGGATTGTGTCTGTATCAACAATAGAAGTTGTTAATTTAGTGTAAAAATCTTTAATGAGCACAAGCTTATAGTTTAAATTGATAACCAACACTTAGTTGAATAACATTGTTTAAGATTAAGTCACTAACCTCTGTCGTTTCATAGCCATAACCATCATCTACATTTCTACCAAATAAATCAGTTAATCCTTGTTTGTAACCTATAGACATAACTAATCCATTACTAATATCATAACCTACAGCTGCAGCAAAAGCGATATCTACAGATTGTGGTTTGTAGATGTTTTTATGACTTAATAAAATGTCGATTACAGGTGCGATCTGAAAATTAATACCGCTATCTTTAATATAAAATTTATTGTTTATAGGTATTGATAAATAATTAAGTTCTGTTGTGTAGGTTTCTGTAGATCCTGTAACTCTGTAATCACTTCCTTGTTTAGAGTAAAGAATTTCGGGTTGTAAGGTGTAAAATTTTGCAAATTTAAATGATAAAGTTCCACCAATATGAAAGCTGGTTAGTTTTTCGCTACGTACACCTCCGTTTTCTTCTAGGTTACTTAAGCCAGCGATATTCATACCGCCTTTTATACCAGGTTTAATTTCTACTTGAGCATTAATAAATGTGAAAGAGAATAATGTAATTAGGATGATTGTTAGTTGTTTCATTGCGGTTTTGATTGATTAAATAGGTTACAAAAATGCAGAAATATCTTATAATTAAGAAGTAATAAAGTGTTTATTCGTGTGGGCTTAAATAACTTATATTAATTTCTATGGGTGCTGTTAGGTGCTGAATGTTAATATTTTCAGCAATAGAATTTTTAATGTTAGAAAAAGATAAGATAACTTTTTCTTTTGAATGATTTGTATTTATAATTTGTGTAAGTTTCTTTGTTTGCTGATTAACGAAGTAATGATTAAATCGTTTTTCTGTTTTAGATTGAAAAATAAGATGTCCTTCATCATCAGAAAAAGCTTTATTAATTTTATTCTGTTCTTGAGTTAAAGTTTGAAAGTCTCTTTTAAGTGTGTTAATGATAATCTTTCGATCTAATTCTTTCATAATAAAATGTGTTTTCATTTCATTATTAATCAATTCAAAATCAAATATTTTATTTCCAAAATTGGTGGTAAACACAATACGATGATTGTTTTCTTTAATTTTTTTGATAATTAAAAGACCACCAAAATCATTATTATAAGCTTTGATTTTAGTTTTATACACATAATCTATATCTGCATTTGCAAAATATGGATTTGAAAAATCTGTAACCTCAGCACCATATTCCGAAAGCCCTTTTACTGTAGAAATTGCACAAGAGGAGAAAAGACAAAGAATAAATAGATTAATTATTAAAAACCGCTTCATCTAAAGTTGTGTTTCTTGTTTTATTCTTAAAAATAATTTTTGTGTAATCTTCTGAGGGTTCAATCATTTTTACCTCTACAACATCGCTTGTCTTTATATAGAACTTCAATTCGAATTTAGCAATGAATTGAAGCATGGTTTCATCCTTTGGAATAAATTTCACTAAATAAAATTCATCAACTTTAAAATAAGAAATTTCAAAGGCATTGTCATCAAACATATTTCCTTTTACACTATTTGTAATAAGGCTGTTTAGACCTTTAAACATTTTGTTAGAGCCAATGTCAATTTTACTTTTATCACCTTCGTCATCAATAAATAGTTTGTCATCTTTAAAAATAACACTGTATTTATAAGGCGATGTGTATTCCCATTTTACCAATCTAGGAACTTTAAAAGCAAGCTTTCCTTGTGTTTCAACATCATTACTTAAAAAGCTAAGATGCTTATATTGTATAAAATCACTAACAATGGTTTGGGTATTGCTATCTAGTTTTTCTACCGCTGATTTAAAAGTGTTTATTTCTTCTGTTGTAAGTGACTTTTGAGCACTAGCAATCTGAATTCCGATACCTAAAAAAAGAAAAAAGTAAATATTACGCATAAGCTTCTATATTAAATAAGGTGTCTATTGTTACGGATTGATAATTGTTCTCTTGCAAAAATAACAACAATTGTTCCAAAACTCGCACTGTGATTTCTTGTGAATCGTGCAATAAGATAACAGCACCAGGATTGATGTTTTTAGTAATTTGGTTAAAGATATCTTCTTCGTCTTTTTTTATCGTATCTAAAGACCGAATATTCCAGCCTATAACATGGTGTTTGGTGTGTTTTAGTGCTTTAGTTATGGCGGGATTTGTAACGCCATATGGTGGACGAAACAATTTCATTTTTTTATTTATAATCGAATAAATAATTGCATTCGTGTTTTTAATTTCAGCAATTACATTTTGTTTATTGTAGAAGTCAAAAAAATCGGAATGCGTATAGGTGTGATTTCCAATAGTGTGACCTTCTTCTATAATTTGCTGTACCAATTCAGGCTGTTGTTCGGCATGTTTACCGATACAGAAAAACGTAGCTTTTGCATGATGAGCTTTTAATAATTCTAGAATTTTTGGTGTGAATTCTGCATTTGGACCATCATCAAAAGTAATGGCAACTTGATTTTTTGTGTGATTTTTTTTTGAATTGAAGGCTTTTAAATGATAGTTCCAACCGATAGTAAAACTACCAATACTTGTTAGCGTAAGCCATGCTAAAAAGAGAACTATAAAAAAGAAAATAGATATGTTAAAAAACTGACTTAATAGTAGCAAGCCAAGAAAAAGAATGAATGTTAAAACATTTATATTTTTGAAGTTTAACATGAGCTTAGTAAGGTAAAACTATGTTGTTGTCCTTTAAGTTGGTTGTAAAGCAGTACATTTTTATAGCCAGATTTATCTATAGAATTAAGCTTTAAAACATCGGGGATATATTGTTGCTTAATAATGATTGTTGCTGTCCAAAAGCCAAATGCCGAAGCTGTAAAAAACTCACCACAAAGATGTTTGTAATGTAGTTGTGGTGTATATTTAAATATAGAATCTTGAAGTGATTGATATAAAATATCAAAAGCATCTCCGTTTTTCCCGAGGATTATAGCATCAATATCTTCAGGTATTAAATGATTTTCTTTTAAGAAAGCTTCTACTTTAGTTTGAATAGTTTCTGTTGTGGCTTTATTAAAAATCTTAAGCCCTTTAAGAACACAGAAACTGTTATTTTGCTTTAAAGATGATAAGGTAAAAAAGTGAGCACCTTCTCCAAAAGGTGTTAATATGGGATGTTCTTCTGCTTCTTCAGCAAGAATAATGTCGTTGATAAGAAATTTACCTAATTCGTCTGTGCCACCAACTAAAATTGTGTTTGCTTCATTTTCATGAAGCATTAATTGTGCATCAAGTATAGCAGATTCAAAAGAAGCAGCACCTTGTACATAAGTTACATTGTAGCCCTTACATTTTAAGGTTAATGCAATTTGAGCACCTACCGTATTATGGGTAGATTGGATAAAGGATGTTGGTGTTAAATACTGTTCGTCGTTATCGAGTATAGCATTTAAGAATTTTTCAGAATCTTCTATACAACCAATTCCTGTGCCTGTAATAATAGCATCAGGTGTTTCTAATTTTGCTAACTCTAGTGCTTTCTTCGCTGCTGCAACTCCCATTTTTACACCAGTAGCCATTCGTCTGCTTGCAATTGGACTTATAAATAACTTATAATTGGGATGAATTGCCCGAGCCAACTTCCCTTCAAAAGAAAGAATGTGCTCTAAAAAAATAGAATCTTTTAAAGTGTCTTGTGCAGAAATTGAAACCGCACTATTTATATAACAGGGTTTCATAGGCCTTTAGAAAATATAAGGGTTGAACAATTTCCACCAAAACCAAATGAATTAGAAAGAACGTAGTTTAAAGGTTTTTTTGTGACTTCGGTTATGGGAACCATACTGAGTTCAGGAATCGCTGTTTTAAAATTGAGATTAGGGAACATCACGTCATTCTGAAGGGCTAAAATAGAGTAAACAGCTTCTATCGCTCCTGCGGCAGCTAATGTATGCCCAGTAAAGGCTTTAGTAGAACTGAAATCAGGAACCGAATCTCCATAGATACGTTTTATGGCTTTGCCTTCCGATAAATCATTGTTAGGTGTAGCAGTACCGTGTGCGTTAATATAATTGATGTCTATCGGATTTAGTTCTGCAATCTTTAATGCTTTAGACATCGCTAAAAAAGCACCTTCACCATTTTCTGACGAAGCCGTTTGATGGAAGGCATCATTTGCATTACCATAACCTGCTAAATACCCTAAAACAGTTTTGTTGTCTTGTTTAACAACAGCATCAGATTCTAGTACTAAATACGCTGCAGCTTCCCCTAAATTTAAGCCTTTCCTGTTGGCGTCAAAAGGAGTACAATCGGTGTCCGATAAAATCATTAACGTTTTAAATCCGTTGATTGTAAATTTTGCTAAACCATCTGTTCCTCCAACAATAACACGATCTAATTGCCCTGATTTTATAAGTCGAGCACCAAGTATTATAGCATTTGCGGCAGAAGAACATGCGGTACTAATAGTTGATGTGAAATCGGTGATGCCTAAAAGTGCTGCAATTTTTTCGGTACTATCTGCCGCATGATGACTGTTAATTAACCTTCTACTTTCACTATTATAGTTTTGAAAGTGTTTTTCAGTTAAGTCCATACCACCAACACTTGTAGATGATATTAAACCTGTTTTAAGAGCTTCAATATCTTTAATGTTAGCATGTTTTACAGCTTGTTGTGCCGCAATACAACCTAATAGTGCCGTTCTTGAATAGTTATTGTTTTTATCGAGATTAAGGCTTTTAGCAAGTTCTGCATTGGTTTGTAAAACTTCACCAACCTTAATTTTATTTTTATGTCGTGTGTTAATATTTACAATGGGGGCAACGCCTTTTTTACTATTTAAAAGGGCATGTAAATTCTCTTCTATAGTGTTTCCTATAGAAGAAATAATTCCCATTCCAGTTATGGCAACACGATTTTGAGACATACTATTTGGTACGGTGTTCTGAAATATATTTAGCTAAAACTTCAATAGAAACAAATACAGCTTTGCCTTCGTTTGGATCAGTTAATTTTATGCCATAATCCTTATCTAACATTACAATAAGTTCTAGAGCATCAATAGAATCTAATCCAAGGCCATCTCCAAACAATGCATCATCGTCAGCAATATCATCAACATTCAAATCTTCTAGATTTAATTGCTCGATGATACTTTCTTTAAGTTCTTTTTTTAATGCGTCCATTAATTTGTAGTATATATGTTTTTAATAATTTCTTTTGAATAATTTTGTGTTCCTTCTTTTGCTACAAGATACATAAATGCATCATATTTGTCTTTGTCTACATCAATCCAACCACATAAAACGTGACTGCTTTTTTTATTCTGAATTAAGCTAACTGTATATTGTTCTAAAAGCAATTCATTGAATTTGTCTGAAACAAAGAAAGCATTTTCTCCTTTAATTTGATGTTTAATACTTATCTCACCAATCATAATATTGGCTAAAGTATAAACAAATACTGCAGGACTCGGAAAATAATTAGCTTTATCATTAATAGTTTCTTGATACTTTCTATCGGTATCTAAGCTTGCTGATTTATTAGATAGTACAATACCAATATTTTCTTTAATGTGAGCATCTAAATCTGCTTTTTCAAAAAGAAATTCAGAAGCTAAAAATCCTAGTTTAGATAAGTTATCCATTTTAAAGAATTTAGGGTATGCAAAGGCTTTTTCTTTATACACTAGTTTTGCAAATTCAGAAAAAGTAAGTTGCGAATCTTTTTGAATAACTTCCTTTCCATTTATAGAAATAGAATGGTTTTTTATACGACAAAATGTTATGATATTTAGGTTTGTTTTCAAAGCGTCATTTTTTTAAAAAGAACAGCTGTATTGCAACCACCAAAACCAGAGGCTGTTTTTAGAAAGGTGTTAACCTCAGCTTTAATTGTATTCTTAATGATATTTAAAGGTATTGAAACACCCAATTCATCAAAACCTAGTGAACTATATAATAAATTGTTTTTTATGGAATGAATGCCAACAATAGCTTCTAGTAATCCTGAAGCACCTAAGGTGTGGCCGTAATAGCCTTTTAAACTATTTAAAGGTACATGTTCTAATTTTGCACGATTAAAAGCAATGGCTTCCATTTCATCATTAAATGCAGTAGCTGTTCCGTGAGCCGAAATATAATCGATAGTTTCAGGTTGAATTTTTGCTTCTTTTAAAGCCGAAAGAATACTTAAATATAAACCTTCACCAGTTCTTGAAGGTCCAGAAATATGATTAGCATCATTACAACTTCCGTCACCTATAATTTGAATGGCTTCCTTCTCTGTGTTTTTATTAGTAATGGCAACTGAAGCAGCGGCTTCGCCAATACTTATTCCTGTTCTATGTTTTGAAAACGGTTTGCAAGGTTTATCACTTATTGCCTGAAAGGATTGAAAGCCCGATAATGTAAATTCTGAAACAATATCTCCTCCAACCACAAAAGCATTATCATAATAATTATTTTGTATAAAACGTTTTGCAACAGCTATGGCCAATATACCTGAAACACAAGCGTTAGATATAATTATAGGTTCGGTTTTAAATCCAAAAAATTCTTGAATTTTTTTACCTAAAACAGGCAAATAAGCACGTTCTGGTTTAAAATTATTGTTGAGAGCATCAATATTACCTTTTGTAGTGGCAATTATTAAGGCTGTTTTATCGGATATGGTAAACGTAGATTGAGAAATGGTATCTTGTAATGACAAAATCATCATTTTCTCTAATTTTGTATACATTTTAGAATTTCCTAATGTGCTAAATGATTGATCTAGTTTTTTATTATTTATAATAGAAGCGTAACATGGTGAAGTGCTAAAATCACTATGCAAAATAATGCCAGAATGCTCTTTGGATATTTTAGCTAAATTAGCTTCTGAAGTAAATCCAAGAGGAGAAATAATTGAATTTGCAGTGATAAAAACGTCTTTCATATTAATTTATAAAAGATTATTTTTGGCTTTCCAAGCCTCAAAAAAGGGTGGAAGTGTTAGTGATAAATCATTATTATCATCTACAAAAACTTGAATAGTTTCTCCCGTACAAACCGTTTGTCCATCTTCATTTAAAATTTTATATCTAAATATAAGCTTTGCCGCATGTGTATTTATATAGGTGGTTTCTACAGTTACAATATCTCCATATCGTAGAGGTAGTTTATGTTCGCAACTCGATTTTATAATAGGGGATACATAGCCTTCTGCCTTTGTATCTAAATAAGAAATCCCATGCTTTCTTCCAAAAGCCTCACGCCCATCTTCAAAATAATGTAAATAATAGCCATGCCAAACAATACCTAGGGCATCTGTTTCATTAAAACGTACTCTAATAGTGTGCATGACTTTTAAGCTTGTTTCTAAAGTGTTATTTCTTTTTTTAGAAGTCATTTGAATTTAGTTTTTTAAGACTGTTTTCATTTGAGCTGTTACAATTACTTCACCATTTAATTTTGTTGTGCCTTGGACTAAAGTAACCCCCATAACTTCTTGTAAGATTTCAACTTCTGTTTCTATTTGCATATTTACTTTTGGAAGTTTTGTAATAGTTACACCTTTTATTGCTCCAATATAACCTTCTGGTGCGGGACTATTATTTATGTAAAAATGATAACCTGTATAAAGCGCTACAGTTTGTGCTATGTGTTCTATAAGTCCTGGCTCCGTTAAAAACCCATTTTGAACAAACATATTATCTTCAGGAATTGTTAGTCCAGAAACCACTTTAGATTCTTCAAAATATAAAAGTGAATCTACCATTACAATAGGCGCGCGTTGCGGAATTAATTTTTGAATGATGTTTTGATCCGTAATAGGTTCTTTAAGTAAATTCATGATGTGTTAATCTTTTAAATCGTTCCAGAAATCAAAATAATTAAACCATTGCAAGGGATATTTTTTTAGCATCCACTCTAGGCTTTCGGTATAAGATTTTAGCAATGCTATTTGATCACGCTTTTTAAAATCTGCAATTCTGGCATATAAATGATAACGCGTTGTCGTTTCTTTCATTACATATACAAAAATCACAGGGACTCTTAGTCGCGATCCTAAAAGAAAAGGGCCTGCTGGAAATAGTGCTTCTTGACCAAATAAATTATGTGCTAAGTATTTTGAAGGCTTTACATAACGATCTCCTGTAATGCAAATTATTTCATTTCGAGATAAGGCAGCATTTATTTCAAAGATATGCGATAAATCATCTTTAATGATTATAAATTTGATATTAGATTTTTTGGTTACACTTTCTAAATAAGCTTTAATATCTCCATGTTCGGCATCTGTTGTTAATAAACTAATGGTTACGTTTTCTTCTAATTCATTTAAAAAGTACTCAGCAATTTCAAAATTTCCAATGTGAGCGCTAATTAGAATACCTCCGTTTTTAGATTTTAAAACCGTATTAAGATGATCTATGCCGTCAAAATTATAAGTGAATTTATTTCTTAATCCAGAAGAAATAGCAATCTTATCTATAATCGTTTGTCCGAAAACAAAATAACTTTTATAGATGCTTATAACGCTTTTAAATCTTGAATATTGACGTCTTTTTCGGAAATAATAATATATAGACTTTGTACTATTTTTAGCGAAAAAGCAGAAATAGAAAGCTACAAAAATCAATACAAAATAAGCTGTACGTAAACCAAGCTTTTTAATACAAAAAACAAAAATTTTATATCCTAAGACCGAACCCCTAGACTTGCCTTCCCATTCCTTAGCCATTCAGTTTTAGTAAAATTTAGCTTAATTTATTTTCAATAAGATCATAGAAATCTTGAAGAGTTAGAATATTAATAAAATCTTCACCAACTAGTTTTACACTAAAATTAGCTTCAACAGCGACTACAAGATCAACAAAGTCTAAGCTATCTAATTCTAAAGCTTCTTTTAAATTGGCTTCAGGTGAAAGATCTTCTGCTTCAACTTCAAATTCGTCTATAAGAAAGTCGTTTATTTTTTCAATAATAACCTCTTTATTCATAACAGGGATTATAGTTTTTTTATTATTAGGGCTGAGTTTGTTCCTCCAAATCCGAAGGAATTGGACAAAAATACGTCAATTTTTTTATCTAGAGTTTTGCTAACTAAATTTAATTTAATCGCGTCTTCATCAGGGTTTTCTAGATTGATATTTGGTGCAATAAATGAATGTTGCATCATTAACATAGAATAGATCACTTCACTTGCTCCTGCCATCCAACACTCGTGGCCAGTCATAGATTTTGTGGAGCTTACATAAGGACCATCTTCTCCAAATACATCAAATATGGCTTTTGCTTCATTGGCATCACCAACAGGTGTTGAGGTGGCGTGTGCATTTACATAGTCGATACTGCTAATAGGTATATTGGCTTGCTCTATTGCTTTTTTCATGGCTCTAGAAGGGCCATCTACATTGGGTGTGGAAATATGTTCTCCATTTGATGAAAATCCGTAACCAATAACTTCTCCTAAAATTGGTGCGCCACGTTTTACCGCAGACTCATAACTTTCTAAAACAAGTGTTGCTCCACCACCACTTGGAATGAGGCCATCCCTGTTTTTATCGAAAGGTTTAGAGGCTTTTCCTGGTTGCTCTTCATTTGCAGAAAATACGCCTAGACCATCAAAACTACCCATAGCAAGTTCGTTAATCTCTTGAGCTCCACCACAGATGATACAATCTTGAAGTCCACTTTTTATAAGTTGATAAGCCATACCAATAGCATGAGAACCACTTGCACAGGCTGCACTAATAGTGAAATTGATACCTTTTAATTTAAAAATGGTAGACAAATTCATGGTAATCGTAGAATTCATTCCCTTAAAAATAGAACCAGAGCCTACTAAAGTCGTATCTTTTTTCTCTCTAATAATATCTACGGCTTCAATTACAGATTTAGCTGTACTATCGTTTCCGTAAAGAATACCAACTTCATTAGCGTCTAAAAATTCTTGTGTAATATTAGCGTTTTCTAAAGCTTCTATTGTTGCCATGTAAGCATAAGTGCCTTCTTCGCCTAAACTAATGCGTTGTCTTCTGGTTAATAGTTTTTTTAGTTGTGGCTCTTTCACCATACCTGTTAAGCAAGAGCGGTAACCAAAAGGTTTGCGTTTTTCATCAAAAACAATTCCTGAAGTTCCATTGTATAGCGATGTCTTTACTTCTTCTAAATTTTCGCCTATGCAAGAATATATTCCCATACCTGTTATTACAACTCTTCCCATTTGGTAGTTTTATTTAAGAGTAAACACCTCCATTTATATTAATAACTTCGCCTGTAATATAAGATGATTTTTTTGATGCTAAAAAAGAGACTAAATGTGCGACTTCTTCAGGATCTCCAAAACGATTTGCTGGGACTAATTTTTTAAGTTCCTTTTCATTTAAATCATTAGTCATATCTGTTTTAATAAATCCAGGAGCAACAGCATTTACCGTGATATTTCGTTTTGCTATTTCTTGAGCTAAAGCTTTCGTTGCAGCAATAACAGCGCCTTTTGCAGCAGAATAATTAGTTTGGCCAGGCGTACCTTTTAGGCCAGACAACGAAACTAAATTTATAATTCTACCATATTTTTGAACGAGCATTTTTTGGATTAAATGATTGGTAACATTAAAAAAGCCATTAAGACTCGTGTTAATCACGTTGTTCCAATCTTCGGGTTTCATCCACATAAAAAGGCCATCTTTTGTGATGCCTGCATTGTTAACAATGACCTCTATAATAGCATCTTTATTATGGTTTTGCCAATTGTCTAATGTTGATTGTACTTCTTCTATGTTTACAACATTAAAAGGTAATAATTCACCTGTTCCGCCTGCTTCTATTACAGCTTCTAAGGTGTTTAATGCCGCTTCTTTATTACTTTGGTAATTAATTAAAATATGATAATCCGAATCTTTTGCTAATTGTATACAAATTGATTTTCCTATGCCTCTAGAGCCACCTGTTATTAATGCGCACTTCATTATTTATATTCTTTTTTCCAAATTTTATATTCTACTTTTTTAATATTATTTAAAATATTATAAAAAGCTCCCATCCAATAATTTCTTAATCCAAATCCTCTAGGTATTCCTATTAATTCTTTGCTGTATATTATTTTCTTTGTTTTTGAATTGAAATATACCAAATTAACAACAGCATTTTTTCTGAATTTGTTTAATGCATTTACAATAAAAACCATAGAGACTTCGCTTTGAGAATTAATATCATAAGCAGTCACCATATCTTGTAATTTCTCTTCCGAAAAAGATTGAGGTGTTGTGTTGGTTACCAACTCATCTTCATCAGTAGAATTATTTATAGTTTCTACAGATTCAATTAAATAGACTACGTTTTCTTTTTTTAAATATTTGGCAACGTCATATTTTTCTGGTTCACTATAAAAAAAGTTATTCCACTTAGGGAAATAATCATTTTTTATAATCTCAGCATTTTTAAAATCTGAAGATGTTCCAACTAATTTACAGGCTGAAAAATCAATACCAATAAAATCAATAGTGTAATCCTTTTCTATAAAAACGTCTTTTAGTTCTTGTGCTTCAATATTTATGATGTTCTGAAAAAGAAGTAATAATACAATTAGTCTTATTTTCATTTTTAAATATTGTTTTCATGATTCATGATAAAGCCTTTCACTTTATTAACATAAGGATACATTATAACATCTTCTTTGAATGCAGGCACTAAATTTCTAATGGCTTCATACATTTTTTTAGTTTTTGAAGATACTTTGTCTTGTATTTCTAAGTATTCAATAGCTTGTATAATGGTTATCATTTCTATGGCAACAACTTCATATGTGTTTTCAATCACTTTTTTTGTGATTAAAGCAGCATTAGTTCCCATACTCACCACATCTTGATTGTCATTATTGTTAGGAATGCTATGCACATACATAGGGTTAGATAATGTTTGATTTTCTGCAGTAGTTGAGGTTGCTGTAAATTGTACGCCTTGCATTCCGAAATTTAATCCTAAAGTTCCAAGGTTAACAAAGGCAGGAAGAATATTATTAAGGCTAGGGTTCAGTAAATAATTTAATTGACGTTCTGCCAACATGCTCATTTTTGTAACCACTAATTTTAATTTATCCATTTCTAAGGATACATAATCTCCATGGAAGTTTCCACCGTGATAAACATTTTGCTTTTCTACATTAACAATAGGATTGTCGTTTGCAGAATTCACTTCTTCAATTAAAATGTTTTCAACGCTATCTAAAGTATCTAAAACAGGACCTAGAATTTGAGGAACACATCGTAACGAATAATATTCTTGTACTTTTTCTTCAAAAATTGTTACATTTTGTTCTTTATTATACAAGTAATCTTCACGCTTTCGGGTAAGCTTGCTATCGCTTAGATTAGCACGCATTTGCTCAGCGATTTTATGCTGCCCTTTGTGTCTTTTAGCATGGTTTAATTCTGCAGATAAATGATCGTCATAGGCTTCTACAATTTCATTAATAGCAGAAGAACAAAGTACGGTCCAATTTAATAATTGTCTCGTGTTAATTGTATTTACAATACCAACACCTGTCATTACAGAAGTACCATTCATTAAAGCGATACCTTCTCTTAAAACTACAGTTATTGGTCTTAAATTTTCAATTTCAAAAACCTCTTTTGTTGGTTTTAATTCATTTTTATAGAAAACTTCTCCCTCGCCGATTAATACGAGTGCTAAATGTGCTAGTTGCACTAAATCACCACTTGCTCCAACCCCTCCATGTTCATAAATTAAAGGAATTATGTTGCGGTTTATGAGCTTACTCATAAGTTCTACGACAGATTTATGTACACCAGAATTCCCTAGGGATAAAGTATTCAGTCTTGCGAGCATTGCAGCTTTCACATACTTAGGGTCAATAGGGTTTCCTGTACCAGAAGCATGACTTCGTATTAAATTATACTGTAATTTTATACGATCCGTATCTGCAATCTTATATTGAGCCATTGGTCCAAAACCGGTGTTAACACCATAAATGGTTTTGTTCTCAGAAAAATCTCTTAAAAAATTAAAACTATTTTCAATGGTTTGAAAAACAGTTTTATCTATTTCTAAAGGGTTATTTTCGAAAATGATTTTATAAAAATCTTCAACATTTAAGTTTCCTGTTAATTTTAGCATCTATATAAGTTGGTAATATTTAATAAAAATAATAGTTAAATAACGAAAAATGAAGTTATTTTGGGATGCAAATTTAGAATAATAAATGATTTATATACTATTAAGGATATGAGTGTTGAAAATGTTGATGTATTAATTATTGGAGCAGGGCCATCAGGTAGCGTTGCTGCATCATATTTACATAATAATGGTTTTAAAGTAAAAGTGGTTGAGAAAAATATTTTTCCAAGGTTTGTAATTGGTGAGAGCTTGTTACCGCGCTGTATGGATCATTTTGCTGAAGTTGGATTATTGGATTGTTTAAAAAAGCGAAATTATGAAGTAAAACAGGGAGCACGGTTTTTAAGAGGAGATGAGGTTTGTAATTTCGATTTTAGCAAAAAGCATACTAAAGGTTGGGATTGGACATGGCAAGTACCTAGAGCAGATTTTGACAAAACATTAACTGATGAGCTCTTATCTAAAGGTGTTGATATTGAATTTGAAGAAGAAGTTGTTGCTGTTAATTTTAATGATGATGGTTCTTCAGAAACGACTATCAAGAATAAATTAGGAGAAAATAGAACGGTACGTGCTAAATATATTATTGATTCTAGTGGTTATGGGCGTGTTTTGCCTCGTCTTTTAGATTTAGAAAAGGCCTCAGAGCTTTTAGATCAATCTTCGATATTTACACATGTAAAAGATGTCAACCGTCCTGAGGGTTGGGAAGGTACGCGTATTACTTTTGATGTTATTGATTTGAGAACTTGGTTGTGGGTTATTCCATTTTCTAATGGGATAACAAGTATAGGTTACGTTGGTTCTTCTGAGTTTTTAAACTCATTCAAAGGTAGTTCTTCTGATAAACTAAGAGAGATGTTGAAGCTTTCTAATTATTATAAAGAACGCTTTGAGGATGTTGAATTTCAATTTAAACCTATTGAGATTTCAGATTATTCTAAATCAGTAAAACAACTTTATGGTAATGGATATGTTTTAACTGGTAATAGTGCTGAATTTTTGGACCCAGTGTTTTCTTCTGGTGTAACATTTGCAACGGAATCGGCGTTGTTAGCTGCAAAATTGATTACTAAATCTCTTCAAGATGAAACAGTGGATTGGGAATTAGAATACTCTGATCACATGAAAAATGGAGTTGGTGTATTTGAAACCTATGTAAAGGAATGGTATACAGGGAATCTTCAGAAATTATTCTTTCATACGCCTGAAAACCCAGAAATAAAGAAACAGATTTGTTCCGTTTTGGCGGGGTATGTTTGGGATGAAACAAACCCTTTTGTAAAGAATCACCATAGGCTTGTTAAGGCTGTAGCTTATGTTATAGATATGGAAAAAGAAAAAAGTGAGTAGTTAAAATTTTAACTACTCACTTTATAATAATGTATTCAAATTTAATTTAGAAAGCTTTTTTCATAATTAATTTGGATAAGCTTTTTCCTGTTTTAGCAAAACCTTCACCTATACGATCCTCGTTGCTAAATGTCCCTCCAAATCTATTTCCAGGTGCATTTTTACTAGTGATTTTTAATACTACATTGTCCCTATTTGCTGTTTCAACAAATTTTAAAACTGTAGTTAGTTTAGCAGGTTGTCTCATTACCGCTGCATTCCATCCTGGGTATATCCATATAACCTCTACTATTAGAGTATATTTTGCTTTTGTAAGACCTTCTTCAAAAGAGACACCTTCATCTTCATATAAATCCCTATTCATAAGTTCTAGAAATTTAGGAGCATAAATGAGGTCTTTACTTGCTTCCCAACTTTTCTTCCAAGCTTTTCCTTTTCCTTTCCCTTTTTTTTCTAAATCTTCAGAATGTGCTTTTACGTATTCATCGTTAGTAAGCTCGTCTTTTAATAATGTTAAGTTGCTGTAGTCAAATTCAACATTGATTTCAGATTGCCCTTTGATGAAATCAAAATCGCCTTCTGTAACTTTCATTTTTTGAGCATAAATTAGAGTTGAAAATAACAAGATAAACGATAGAGTTAATGTGTTTTTCATATTTTATAATGTGATTGGTTATGAGTCAAATGTATTAAAATTTATTAAACAAGTTGTTTTTTTATATTGTACAAAGAACTTGCTTTATTTGTTTTCTGACCAATTCTAGTATAAATGACATACTTTTATGGACTCTATTCCTATTTTAGTAATTACATAATAGTCATAAATTTGCTAGTTTAATAACATATTACAACAACAGTTTCATGCCGTTTTCAAATAAATTTAGAATCAATCTTTGTTTTTTATGTGTTGCACTATTTTTTAATATTATAGTTGACGCTCAAGAGGTTCCTCCAATTCAAATATTTACTCCACAAGATTATAATGCAGAAGATCAGAATTGGGCAATATCTCAATCTGATGATAATTTTATTTATGTTGCTAATAATAAGGGTTTATTAGAATACGATGGTGCTTCGTGGAAACTTTATGCTTCACGAAATGAAGGTATTTTGAGGTCTGTAAAGGTTTCTGGTGATAAAATTTATTCTGGTGGATACATGGATTTTGGTTATTGGATAAAGGATAAGCAGGGTTTGTTA
Organism: Winogradskyella wichelsiae; assembly: GCF_013403925.1. Lineage (GTDB taxonomy): Bacteria > Bacteroidota > Bacteroidia > Flavobacteriales > Flavobacteriaceae > Winogradskyella > Winogradskyella wichelsiae. Next base: position 157,727 of record NZ_JABFDJ010000002.1, on the reverse strand, counting down.
AAATATACTTCGTTAAGTAAAAGTGAAAATCTAATTATTAAAGAAGATGAAGAGTTTTGGGGTATAATAGTAGTTGATGGTTACGTTTTATTTCAATCTTTTGAGAGTATTTATATCTATAATACAGACGATGAAAGTTATGATGTTATTGATTCTAATTATAGAATTAACAAAATGTTTAAAGTAGATAATACTATCTATTTTCAAAAAACAGGTTATGGGATTTTTAAGATCGAAGATGGTAGAAAAATATTAGTTGTTTCGATAGATCAAATTGGGAATATTGAATTAATCAATGTTTTTAAGTCAGGTTTAGGGTTGTTGTTTCAAACAAAAGATAAAGGTTTTTATTATTATAAGGATGGAGTTTTAGAGCTGTGGAATAAAAATATTCAGGATACTTTTGCTCATTTAAGTGTGTATAGTAGTATTCGTTTAAAGGATGGAACTTTTATTTTAGGAACCATTGCTAATGGTATGCTTCATGTTGATCAAAATGGTAAAGAGCTCTTAAAACTAGATCAGTCTTTGGGCTTGTCTAATAATACGATTCTTTCGATTATGGAAGATAGTTTTGGTAATGTTTGGTTGGGTTTAGATAATGGCATTAATGTTATTAATTTAAAGTCACCATATAAGGTTTATACCGATAAGCAAGGGGTTTTAGGTGCGGTTTATACTGCAGCAAAAAAAGATGGGCTTTTATATTTAGGTACTAACCAGGGTTTGTTTTATAAACCTATAGATGTAAATGGTAAATTTACTTTTATAGAAGGAACAAAAGGGCAAGTCTGGAATTTATCTATTTTGAAGAATGAATTATTTTGTGGACATGATAAGGGGACATTTATTATAAATGGTACAGCTGTTCAGCAAGTTTCTAGTGAAATTGGTACCTGGATTATTAAAGAGGTAAAAGATTATCCCAATTTATTGGTTCAAGGAAATTACAAAGGAATAAATGTACTAGAGAAAGTAAATGGTACATGGCATTATAGAAATACAATTGAAGGATTTAATATTTCATCTAGATATATTGAGTTTCTTTCTTCAAGAGAACTATTAGTAAATCATGAATATAAAGGTGTTTATAAAGTAGAACTTGATACTGAATTGAGGGAGGTGCTCAATTATGAAAAGTTGCCCGTGAGCGCAGGGATTAAATCCAGTATTGTTGATTATGATAATCGCGTTTTATATAGTTATAAAGAGGGTGTTTTTGAATTCAAACGAGACCAACAAAAATTTGAAAAGGATACACTTTTAAGTGGTTTGTTGAATAATGATAATTATGTTTCAGGAAAACTATTTAGTGATGTTGAGAATAATCGGTTATGGGTTTTTTCTAAAAATGATATTACTTATGTTGAGCCAGGTAAATTTTCTAGTGATCCTAAAATTAATGTAATAGGTATATCTAACGAAGTCCGTAAGAGTAAATCTGGTTTCGAAAACATGTTGGACTTAGGAGATTATAATTACCTAATAGGCACAACCGAAGGTTATCTTACAGTTGATTTAAGTAAAATAGAGCATAGATCATTAGATATGCACTTAAATAATGTTCAGTATGGTAGTCATCCTAATGAATTAACAGCACTAGATTTAAAAAGTGATGAAGTTTTTAAAAATGAGACCAATAATGTAAAATTTCAGTATAGCATCACAAATTACAGTATGCTCTCTAATTCTAAATATCAATATAGGTTAATTGGTATTTATAATAAATGGAGTGACTGGTCTTCCAATTCTGAAGCCTTTTTTGAAAATTTACCTTATGGGGAATATACATTTCAAGCTAGGGCTTTATCAAATGGTATTCCTTCGGCTAATAATGTTTCTTTTTCTTTTGCTATAGATAAACCATGGTATTTTAAACCTCTAGCAATTATCTCTTACGTTGTTTTATCTATTCTAGTTTTGTATGTGCTGTACTTTTTTAATAAGAAACATTACAAAAAGGAGCAGCAAAAGCTTTTAGAAAAGAAAGAGAGACAGTTAAAATTAGAACAATTAGAGAACCAGCGTCAACTTATTCAATTTAAGAATACCAACCTCCAGTTAGATATAGAAAATAAGAACAGAGAACTTGGTATGGCAACCATGAATTTGGTAAAACGAAATGAATTGTTAAGCAATATTAAAGATGAATTGTCTAAGCGTAAATCATTAAACGAGGTTGATAATGTTATAAAACTAATTAATAGCAGTATCAATAACACTGGAGATTGGCAATTGTTTGAGGAAGCGTTCAATAATGTGGATAAGGATTTTATGAAGAAAATAAAAGCGCTTCACCCGTCTATTACAGCAAGTGACTTAAGACTATGTGCATACCTTAGGCTAAATCTTTCTTCTAAAGAAATAGCACCTCTTCTTAATATCTCTCATAAAAGCGTTGAGGTGAAGCGCTATCGTTTGCGTAAAAAATTAGAATTAGATCATGATCATAGCTTATCAAGCTATATTATTGAATTGTAACACCTATACAGATGTCGTTTTTACCTATACATTACCTATACAAATGCTATAAATCAGTATATTGAGAGTACTGTATTAAATTATATTATTAGTTAATAAATAATAGAGATACCTTAAAATAAGGCTATAAATAATGTGATATCATTATTTATAGCCTTATTTTTTTTGTTTGTATGTTTTTTGTAGTGTTTGGTTTTAAGATAACATTAAGAATTTGTTATAATTTGCATATTCTAAATTAAGAACTATGAAAATAAAACTTTTCGCGCTCTTTGCTTTCATTTTATCAATGGCAGTAAATGGACAAAATGTAGATGTTTCGGGAACGGTTACTGAAGAAGCTTCAGGACAACCTCTTCCAGGTGTAAACATTATCCTTAAGAATACTTCGAAAGGAACAACAACTAATTTCGATGGTAATTTCACTCTAACTGATTTGCCTTTAAATTCAACTTTAGTCATTTCTTATATTGGGTTTATCCAACAAGAAATTACTATTAAAAACAATGAATCATTAAACATCATTCTAATAGAGGATACGGAATCTCTTAGTGAAGTGGTAGTAATTGGGTATGGGACACAGAAAGTAACTAATGTTTCTGGTGCTATATCGACAGTGAAGTCAGAGTCAATTGAGAAACTTAAACCAACAAGGGTTGAAGAGGCGCTTCAAGGTAGTGCTTCTGGTGTTTCAGTTATACAAAGTGGTGCTCCCGGTAGTACACCAACGGTATTGGTTAGAGGTATTCCATCATTTTCTGGTGCGCAGCCTATTGTTATTATAGATGGTTCACCTCAAACATTAGGTGATTTAAATTCTATAAACCCTGCAGATATAGAGTCAATGTCTATTTTAAAAGATGCGGCATCTACAGCTATTTATGGAGTTAAAGGAGGGAATGGTGTAATTGTGGTGACTACCAAATCAGGTAGAAAGAATCAAAAGGTTGAGTTTTCATTTAATACTTACACAGGGATTCAATCTGTAGATAGAAAATTAGGCCTTTTAAATGCTTCTGAATATGGGGCATTAATAAATGAAGGTAGTGTAGTTGCTGGCGGAGATCTTATTTTTCCTGATCTTTCAGTTTTAGGTAAAGGTACCGATTGGCAAGATGAGATTTTTAAAGATGCAGCAATAACTTCTTATGCGCTTTCTGCTAGAGGGGGCTCAGAAAAAGTGAGTTACTTTTTATCGACAGGTTATGTCAGTCAAGATGGTATAGTAGGTGGTGAGGATAAGTCTAATTTTAATAGATTAAACTTTACTGCAAATATAGATTTTCAATTGACTTCTAAATTAAAATTTATTCTTAATGCTAGTTATGCAAACATCAAGAGTCAGTCAATTGCAGAGAATTCATTCAACTCAATATTAGGGAATGCTATTAATTTTGACCCAACAGTAACACCATATAATACAGATTCAAATGATTTTGCAACCTATGGGTATAGTAACTTATTATTGTCTGAAATATTTAATCCTGTTCAGAGATTAGAGGATACTTACAATGAGAGTAATGGGAATAAATTATACGGTAAATTTGAATTACAATATGACGTGCTTAAAAACCTTAAAGTAACGTCTCGTTTTGGATATACAAAATGGGATGCAGTAGGTAAAAGCTTTACCCCATTAGCCTATTATGGGCCAAATAATGTTTCAAGTGATTATAATTCGGATGGAACAGTTAAATCAGATACAGTTCTTAATGATGATGGCACAACAAGTATTATCCCAACTTTTCATAATAGCGTTTCAGAAACTTCAGATTCTAGTTTTAATTATACTTGGGAGAATTTTTTTAACTATAATGTAAGTCTAAATGAAAAGCATAATTTTGATTTAGTATTAGGGATCTCTACAAGTAAAACAACTGGTGAAGGTTTTGGTGCAACAAGACAAGATGTAAGAGATAATTCATGGGCTTGGGCAGATGTATATTCTGCTACGGGTATCAATTCTGATATAAATACAGATGCTTATACAGGATATAGCTACCAAAATTTAGAACGTAGAAACTTATCTTATTTCGGTAGGGTTAATTATGATTATGAAGATACTTATTTAGCTTCATTTTCTGCAAGACGAGATGGTTCAATAGCTTTTGGTGATGATAATAAGTTTGCTAACTTTTATGCGGGTTCTTTAGGTTGGGTAATTAGTAATGAAGACTTCTTTGATTTTGATGCCATTAATTTTATGAAAATTAGAGGTAGTGTGGGTACTGTAGGTAATGAAGAAGTAGATCCTCAATATGTGCAAATTACTGTTGGTGGACCGAGTTATAATTCTACGGCTAATAGTAACGGATATACTTTTGGAGACGAATTTGTTTCAGGAGCTACTGTAAATTCATTTAGCAATCCAACATTAGCATGGGAAGAGCAATTACAATATAATATTGGGTTTGATGTAACTTTTCTTAATAATAACTTTTCTCTTACTGCAGATTATTTTACTAAGACAGTTGATGGATTATTATTTATTGATGCACCATCGCTTTATGCTGGTACATCAGAGCCTGTGGCATCAAATATTGGTAGTACAGAAAGTAATGGTTTTGAATTTATTTTATCTTATACCAATTATGGGGCTAAAGAATTTAAGGTGAATACCTCTGTAACTTTTACAACATCTAAAAATGAAGTGACAGAAACTAATAGTGACGGAACTGCATTTGTTTCAGGTGGGTCTTATTTTAATGGTCAGTCTCAAGATGTTACACGTTTTGAAAAAGGGTTTACACCTGGATATTTCTACGGCTACGAAACTAATGGATTATTTCAAAATCAATCAGAAATTGAAGCACATGCAACTCAGATAGGAGCAGTGGCAGGAGATATCCGTTTTGTAGATACAAATAACGATGGAGTCATTGACGATGACGATAAAACAAAAATTGGAGATCCTTTTCCAACGTTTACTGTTGGATGGAACCTAGGTTTTGAATATAAAAACTTCGATTTAAGCATGTTTACATACGCTTCAGTTGGTAACGATATTTTTAGAGCTTACGAACGTAATGCGCAATATACAAATAGAGAAAGAAGCATTTTAAATAGATGGACAGGTGAGGGGACTACTAATGATGCTAATAATGCACGTTTTACTTTTGAAGATACCAATAGTAATATTCGACCTTCTGATAGATATGTGGAAGACGGAAGTTTTATTAAAATTAAAAGTTTGATGCTTGGGTATACTTTACCAGAGGAGTTAAACATATTTTTTAGTAAAGTGCGTATTTATGCACAAGCTAAAAACTTATTAACGCTTACAGAATACACAGGTTATGATCCTGAAATATCTGGTGGAATTTTAGATACGGGTATTGATCGAGGTGCTTATCCACAAGCGAGAACGTTTTTGTTAGGTTTAGATCTTAAATTTTAACATCCAAAATAATATAATAGTATGAAAAATATAAAAAATAGTATTGGGTTAGTAATCATACTTACAATCTTTATGGGTTGTTCAGATGTGGTTGATTTTGATCCGCATGACGAGTATCAAGTAACAGAGTTTGATTACTTACAGACAGAATCAGATTATAGAACAATGGCTGTTAGTTGTTATACACCAACACAATGGTTAAACGGAGTCATCGTATTGGGGGATCTTGCTTCAGATAATTCTGTAGCTGGTGGTGAAAACGCATCAGATATTGTCTCTTTACAGCAAGTTGATGATTATCAGATTTTACCAAACAATAGTACAATTGAAGATTTATGGCAATCTGCTTACGAAGGTGTGAACAGAACCAATTATTTAATAGATTATAGAGATGTTAACATTGCAGGTGATATCATTGATTTTGATGGTAAAGAAGCCTTATATGGAGAGGTTCACTTCTTAAGAGCTTTTTACTACTTTAATTTAGTTAAAATGTTCGGTGATGTTGTTTTATTTACGGATTACAAATTAGGACTTACAGATTTCGGTACATTGCAAAGATCACCTAAAGAAGACGTCTATGCTCAAATGGAAATCGATTTACTTCAAGCCATTGATGTGTTGCCAACGGCACAATCTCAAGAAGGTAGAATTACTAAATATGCTGCTCAAGCATTATTAGGAAAAATATATTTATATCAAGAGAAATTTGAAGAAGCAGTTCCTGTTCTTCAGAATGTGGTAGATGGTCCATTTAGTTTAGTATCAAGTATGGATGATATCTTTTTGCCAGAAGGTGAAAATGGTTCAGAATCTGTTTATGAAGTACAATATTCTAACGGACAGCCATATTATAATTGGGATGGTCAAACAAGAGGGCAAGGAAATTATGCTGTTCAGCAATGTGGTGTTAGAGGTTTTAATGGTACAGCAGCAATGCCTTACAACTCAGGTTGGAGTACCAATTTGCCGACTCAAGACCTCGCATTAGCTTACGAAGATGGTGACCAAAGAAAAGAAGCCACAACTTTCGATGTTGAAGCTTACGCAGCTAATAACCCAAGTCTAAATGTAAGTTATCAAGTAGCTCCTTACAAAAATACAGGTTTATATAATAAAAAATATTTACCAAGAAAAGGACAAACAAGCGGTCAAGTAGAATTAAATTACGATAATAACCAACGTACCATCCGTTATTCTGAAGTATTATTAATGGCAGCAGAAGCAAATTTAAGAGCTGCATCTGCCAATCAATCTCTGGCACAAACTTATTTAGATATGGTGCGTGATAGAGCTTTTGGCGATCAAGATCATAGAGTTACTGCAACAGTTCAATCAATATGGGATGAAAGACGTTTAGAACTTGGAATGGAAGGTGACCGTTTTTTCGATTTAGTTAGAACGGGTCAAGTAGATAGTGTGTTAGGTGGTTTAGGTTACAATCCTGCTACAAATGGACTTTTCCCAATTCCTCAGAGAGAAATAGAAATTTCGGGCTTATCTCAAAACGATGGATACTAAAAAATAAAACTTATGAAAATATTAAAACACACATTAAGATTATGTCTTTTAGTAATGGTTTTTTACGGCTGTACTGAAGATAATGTAGATACAGCATTTGCAGATGGACTAGAAGCACCAACAGATATTTCGGCTCTAGTTATGGTAACACAAGATAATACAGGTTTGGTAACTATTACACCCTCGGGTAACGGAGTTACAGGATATGTTTTTGATTTTGGTGATGGGTCAGAGCTTTCTAATTCTGTTCAACCAGGAAGTAGTATTGAGCATACTTATGCAGAAGGAAATTATGAGTTTAATATAATTGCTTCTAATTTAAATGGGTTAAGTACTGTATTCACAGAGGCTGTGGTTGTATCTTTTCAAGCACCAGAAAACTTAGTAGTAACTATAACTAATGACCCTGCAATTTCTAAAGCTGTAAATATTGCAGCTCAAGCAGACTTTGCAACCTATTACGCAGTGTCATTTGGAGAGGAAGAAACAGCAGAGCCAACTATATTTAATAGTGGTGATGTTATTTCATATACGTATCAACAAGCTGGTATTTATACCATAAATGTTGAAGCTTTTAGTGGTGCAATTGCAACATTAAGTTATACTGAAGATTTCGAAGCTGTAGAGATTGTACAACCATTAAGTTCTGCGCCCGATCAGCCATCGCGATTAGAAGAAGATGTAATTTCGGTTTTCAGCGGTATTTATACTGATATTGAAGGTGTAGATTTTAATCCAAATTGGGGTCAGTCAACAACGTATAATTTATTTGATTTAGCAGGAGATGAAATGCTTCAATATGCAAATTTAAATTATCAAGGAATTGATTTGTCAGGAACAATTGATGCGTCTCAAATGGAATATTTGCATATTGATGTTTGGACAGCAGATGAAAATAATGCAAGTATATCACCTATCACTTCTGGACCAGATGATACATCAAATGAAACGGCATACGAATTAGAGCTAACGGCTCAGCAATGGACGTCTTTCGATATTCCTTTGTCAGCTTTTACCGATCAAAATCCATTATTAGATTTTAGTGCTCTTTTTCAATTAAAACTTGAAGGCGTACCAAATGGAGGTGCAATTTTTGTAGATAATTTATATCTATACAAAGAAAGTGATGAGTCTGTACCAGATGTTTCACCAATTAATTTTGAAGAAGAATCAGGACTCAATTTTACTTTAAGTAGTTTTGATGGTGGTGCAATATCTGTTGTAGGTAATCCAGATTTAAATGGTAACTCTTCAGCTATGGTAGCAGAAATGATAAAAGGAGCCGGTCAAACTTGGGCAGGTTCTAAAATAAATGTTCCAACACCTTTTCAAGTTATTGGTACTTCTGTAATTACAGTTAAAGTATGGTCACCTCGTGCAGGCTTAAATTTATTATTAAAAATGGAAGACAATACAGCATGGCCAAATACGATTGAGACATCAGAGATTACTGCAACAACGACTGTTGCTAACCAATGGGAAACTTTAACGTTCGATTTTGCAGGAATTGATACTTCAGTAGATTGGCATAATCTTGTATTAATTATGGATAACGGAACAGCAGGTGATGGGTCTTCAGACTATACAATCTACGTTGATGATATTACAATAAATTAAAATTTTAAGAAACATGAAAAAAATACAATATACTTTAATTAGTTTTCTTAGTCTTTTGTTCATTCTTGTGAGTTGTCAGGAGGATGATGCAGAATTCGGAGAAGTTATTGCACCAAGTAATTTGGTGGTGTCAGCAGAAATTGCTGGGCAGGATAATGCAAATCCTTATGGGGATGGAACAGGCGTAGTTAATTTTACGGCAATCGCGGATAATGCCTTAACTTATAGGTATATAATTGAAGGTGTAGAGAGCAATACGATTTCTGGTGATTTTCAAAACTCATTTAGTACACTTGGAGTAAACACCTATGGAGTTACTGTTGTGGCTTACGGAACAGGTGGTGTTTCAACATCTACAATGATAGATGTAGAGGTCTTTGCAAATTATTCACCACCACAAGAATTAATTGATAAATTAATTGGAGACGGAACAAATGTTTGGAGATTGAAATCAGAATCTGCGGGTCACTTTGGTTTAGGACCAGTTGGTGGAACCGTAGTAGCTGAATGGTATTCTGCCGGAGCTGATGAAAAAGCGGGTGTTGGTATGTATGATGATCGTTTTATCTTTAATGAAGATGGTACATTCACTCATATTACAGATAATACAAATGACGATCCTACAACAGATACATCAGGAACTATTTTTGGTCGTGGGGGATTAGTATCCGAAATTGCTTCAGGAGGAACTGTTAACGGTGATGATGTAGAAAATGTACCTTACAGTGATTACACAGCAGATTGGGCTTTAATTGCTCCGGGTGGTGTAGAAACAATCAGTCTAAGTGGTACTGCTTTTATCTCGTATTATTTAGGTGGTAACCATACATATCAAATATTTGATAGATCTACTCCTAATGAAATTACCTTGAAGACAACGGATGGAAATGGAGATTTTGACTGGTGGTTTGTCTTAACGACTGACAGTGAAGATGCAGATGATTCGTTTACTAGTATTTACGATAGTTTAATTTGGTCTGATGAATTTGATGTAGATGGAGCACCAGATGCAACAAACTGGACTTACGATTTAGGTACAGGAGATAATGGTTGGGGAAATCAAGAACTACAATCTTATACTGATGATGCAGATAATGTTATTGTAGAAGAGGGTTTCTTAAAAATCACAGCTAAAGTAGATGGATCAGGTTATACTTCTGCAAGATTAAAATCTGAAGGTTTATATGACTTTACATATGGAAGAGTAGAAGTGAGAGCTAAATTACCAGCTTCTCTTGGTACATGGCCAGCAATTTGGATGCTTGGTGCAGATTACCAAACTAACACATGGCCTGCTTCAGGAGAAATAGACATTATGGAGCAAAAAGGACAAGATAAAAATACTGTTTTGTCTACTGTGCATCATCCTGCTGTATCTCCAGGTGCTGGAGATTCTGGTAGTACACAATTGTCAACTTCTACTTCAGAATTTCATAATTATACTGTTGAGTGGACACCTGAAGAACTTGTATTTTTAGTAGATGATACTGTATTTCATACAGTAGTAAATTCTGCAGACCTACCATTTAACAATGACTTTTTCTTAATCTTAAATGTTGCTATGGGTGGAACATTAGGAGGAACTGTAGCTTCTGATTTTACAGAAGATAGTATGGAAATTGATTATGTTAGAGTTTATCAATAAACAATAATATTTGTTTTGTTATATTAAGTATGGAGTAGCCCAATTAGTTGTTTGTCAATTGGGCTACCTTCCATAATTTTCTCAAAAATTTTTAATAAAAAAGTAAGTCAGATATAGGGAAATCAAACTTTTGATTTTTTTTGTAGAGGCTAACTATTGAATCAATATTTAAGTAAATGACCAATAATCCCATTTATATAGGAACCAAAAAAGCTTCAGTCGAAAATGAAGAAGTAAAAGGAGAATTAGTTATTCTTGACCATCAAGAGTTCTATAAAATTTCTAATAGCGATCAAATGAGACCATTCTTTATGAGTCTTGTAAATAATTCTAACCATTGGATGTTTGTTTCAAGTAATGGAGGATTAAGTGCTGGAAGAAAAAATTCTGAATATGCTTTATTTCCTTATTATACGGATGATAAAATTACAGAATTCGCTGATGTAACGGGACCTAAAACTATTTTTCAAGTTCATAAAAATGATAAAACATTTCTTTGGGAGCCGTTTTCAGATAAATATAAAGGGGTTTACGATATTAAAAGAAATCTTTATAAAAACGCTTATGGAAATAAGTTAGTTTTTGAAGAGATTAATATTGATTTAGGTTTAACTTTTAAATACGAATGGAATTCTAGTAATACCTTCGGATTTATAAAAAAATCAACCTTAATAAATAATACTTCAGAGGTTGTCAATGTAACCGTTTTAGACGGGTTACAAAACATTGTGCCATTTGGTATTGGAGCAGATATGCAAAACCAATACAGTAATTTGGTAGATGCTTATAAGAAAAATGAATTACAAAAAGATTCAGGTATTGGGATCTTTGCTTTAAGTGCAGTTATTGTAGATAAAGCAGAACCAAGTGAAGCTTTAAAAGCAAATATTGTTTGGTCTTTAGGTTTAAATAATCCTAAATATTTAGTGTCTTCACTTCAATTAAATAACTTTAGAAAAGGAATAGATATTAAACAAGAAGAAGATGTAAGAGCTGAAAAAGGCGCTTATTTTGTGTCTTCAGATTTAGAGTTGAAATCAAATGAAGCAAGCTCATGGATTTTTGTAGCTAACGTTAATCAAACGGCTAGTAACATCTGTGATATTTCAGAAAAAATTAAAAATGATGCTCAACTTTGGGATCATGTACAGAGCGATATTGATGAAGGAACTAAAAACCTTATCGACATTGCAGGTGCTGCAGATGGCATTCAACTTGGAGAAGATCAATTAAGAAATACAAGACATTTTGCAAACACGTTATTTAATGTAATGCGTGGTGGTATTTTTGATGATAACTATAACATTGAAAAAGCCGATTTTGTAAAATATATAAATAAAGCTAATAAAGAAGTCGCTAAAAATAAAGCTGAAATTTTAAATGCTTTACCAGAAATTTTTACGGTAGATGACGTTAAAGATTTAGCGAAAAAAGATACAGATTCAGATTTCAAGAGACTTTGTCTCGAGTATTTGCCATTAAAATTCAGTAGAAGGCATGGAGATCCAAGCAGACCTTGGAATAAATTTTCGATCAATACAACCAATGAAATAGATGGTTCTAAAATCTTAGATTATCAAGGAAACTGGAGAGATATTTTTCAAAACTGGGAAGCTTTAGCGCATGCATATCCTGAGTTTATTGAAGGAATGATTCATAAATTTCTTAACGCAACCACTTTTGAAGGTTACAACCCTTACCGTGTTACTAAAGACGGATTTGATTGGGAAGTTATAGAAGAAGACGATCCATGGTCTTACATCGGGTATTGGGGAGATCACCAAATTATCTATTTACTGAAGTTTTTAGAGTTTATAGAAAAACATTACCCTTCAACTTTAGCAGATTCTTTTAAAGAAAATGTATTTGTATTTGCTAACGTACCTTATAAAATTAAGAGTTACGAAGAAACATTACAAAACCCAAAGGATACGATTGATTTTGATCACAATTTAAATCAAAAAATAACAGAAGAACGTGCTAAGATTGGTGTTGATGGGGCTTTATTAAAAGATAAAAACAATTCTATTTACAAAGTTAATTTAGTTGAAAAACTATTAGTAACGGTGTTAGCAAAGGTGTCTAATTTTATTCCAGAAGGTGGAATTTGGTTAAATACACAACGACCAGAATGGAACGATGCAAACAACGCACTTGTTGGCAATGGCGTTTCAATGGTAACGTTATATTATTTAGAGCGTTTCTTAAATTTCTTTGAAAAAGTAGTTGCTAATTCTGAATTAGAAACAGTTGAGATTTCAGAAGAATTACATCAGTTCTTTACCAAAGTTGTAGAAACTTTATCAAGCAATAAAGCTGTTTTAAGTGCTGCAATTTCTAACGAAGACAGAAAAACTATTTTAGACGGCTTAGGAAAAGCAGGTAGCACTTACCGTATGGCTATTTATAAATCTGGTTTTAAAAATGAAAAAGCTTCAATTTCTAAAACAGATTTAATAGAATTCTTTACCGTTGCAAAACAATATTTAGAGCACACTATAAAAGCAAATAAGCGTACAGATAGTTTATATCATGCTTATAACTTAATGACGGTTGAGAATGATAAGGAAGTTTCTATTTCTTATTTATCTGAAATGTTAGAGGGGCAAGTTGCTGTTTTAAGTTCAGGCTATTTATCTTCAAAAGAAGCTTTGGAAGTCTTAAACGCTTTAAAAGCAAGTGCTTTATTTAGAGCAGATCAGTACAGCTATATTTTATATCCAAATAAGCAATTAGCACGTTTTGTAGATCGAAATAACGTTCCTGATAGTGCTGTTAATAATTCTAAATTATTACAAGAATTATTAAAAAATAACAACAAACAAATCATTGAAAAAGATGTTTTAGGGCAATATCATTTTAACGGTAATTTTAATAATGCAGAAAGTTTAAAAGCGGCCATTGCAGAATTACCGGAAAGTTATAAAGCATTAGCAGAAAAAGAAAAAAGCGAATTATTAGCTGTTTTTGAAGGAGTGTTTAATCATAAATCATTTACAGGACGTTCTGGTACTTTCTATGGCTACGAAGGTTTAGGGTCTATCTATTGGCACATGGTTTCTAAGTTATTATTAGCGGCACAAGAAAATTGTATAAAAGCGATTAATAATAATGAAAGTGAAGCAATAATCGGAGGCTTATTAGATCATTATTACGAAATAGGTGAAGGCATTGGTGTACATAAATCACCAGAATTATATGGTGCTTTTCCAACTGATCCTTATTCTCATACGCCAGGAGGAAAAGGAGCACAGCAACCAGGAATGACAGGTCAGGTAAAAGAAGATGTGTTATGCCGTTTTGGTGAATTAGGTGTTTTTGTTGAAGATGGTAAACTTTATTTTAATCCAAGACTTTTAAGAAGAGAAGAGTTTTTAAAATCAGCATCAGAATTCAATTATACAAACATTGCTAAATCTTCTAAAACAATTCAATTAGAGAAAAATTCACTTTGTTTTACTTATTGTCAAGTGCCTATTATCTATCAATTAGAAGATGATAATAAGATTGAAGTACTGTTAAATGATGGTTCTGTAAAAGTGTTTAATGATTTAAAACTTGATAAAAACATCAGCGATAAAATCTTTAAGCGTTCAGGAGAAGTTGATCAAATTAGAGTTTCAATAAAGAAATAGTAAACTATTTAGTATGAATCATTTTATAAAATCTGCCGTATTTGTTTTGGTATCGTTACTTGTATTTTCATGTAACAATACAAAAAAAGAAGAAAGTAACTCAAAACCTGTTGAAGAAACAGCGGTTTTAAGTGCTAAGGATATCTTAGGGAACCCTGAGTATTTAGCGATTTCTTACGGTGGTTATAGAGCAAATTCAAGAGATGTACAACCAACACTTCTAGAGTTAAAAGAAGACATGAAGCTTCTAAATGCTATGGGAATAAAAGTGCTTAGAACATATAATGTTCATTTTAATCAGGCAGCAAATTTGTTAAAAGCAATTTCAGAACTGAAAGATGAAGATTCAAGTTTTGAGATGTACGTGATGCTTGGTATTTGGATAGATTGTAAAAATGCTTTTGGTACAGGTGATGGAGAAGCGATTCATACAGAAGGAAGTGATCGAAATCCTGTTGAGGTAAATACAGCGGTAGCTTTAGCAAACCAATACCCTGATATTGTAAAAATATTGACTGTTGGTAATGAGGCTATGGTAACTTGGGCAACCAGTTATTATGTAACACCAGATATCATTTTAGGATGGGTAAATCATCTTCAAAATTTAAAAAAATCAGGAGATTTGCCTTCAGATTTATGGATTACAAGCTCGGATGATTATTCTTCTTGGGGAGGTGGAGATGCGAGTTATCACACCGAAGATTTAGAAAAATTAGCTCATGCTGTAGATTATATTTCTATGCATACTTACCCTTATCATAATTCGTATTACAATGCAAAGTTTTGGAAAGTACCTGAGTCAGAAGCAACCTTATCAGATAAAGAAAAGGTCGATGCAGCTATGTTGCGTGCTTTAGATTTTGCAAAAACACAGTATTATAGTGTTTCAAATTACATGAAAAGTATTGGTGTTAATAAACCAATTCATATTGGTGAAACTGGTTGGGCAACAATTTCTAATGGGCATTATGGTGTAAATGGCTCTAGAGCTACAGACGAATATAAACAAGGGTTGTACTATAAACATCTACGTGAATGGACAAGTAAAGAAAATATTAGCTGTTTCTATTTTGAAGCTTTTGATGAACAATGGAAAGATGCCGCAAATAAAGACGGTTCAGAAAATCACTTTGGATTAATAAATCTTAAAAGCGAAGCGAAATACCCGTTATGGAATTTGGTAGATGAAGGTGTTTTTGAAGGTTTAACTAGAGATGGTAAAGCAATCACAAAAACGTATAGCGGTAATCTAGAAGCATTAATGAAAGCCGTTTTAGTACCAAATACAGAATATCCTAAATAAATGATGAAGAAATTTTTAATCATAACTCTTGTTTTAATTGCTTTTGTATCGTGTAAAAATGAAACAAAAAAAATTCCAGAACCTATTGACGATGTTGTGTCTGTTACAGATGTTGTTTCAGTTTCAGAAAGACAATTATTACTAAATGATGAAACGTATTTAATTAAGGGTATTTGTTATCATCCGGTTCCTAAAGGAAGTCCTAATAAAAGAGATTTTAGTACGCTAACTCAAGATTTAGATCTTATGGTTAAGGCTGGGATTAATACGATTAGAGTATATGCGCCAATTTCTGATGAAAAAGTACTCGATGAGATTGCAGAAGCGGGTATAAAAGTAATCATGGGATTCGGGTACAAACAAGATGGTCATTATGATATCTATTCAGGGACTTTTATAGATTTAGTAAATAAATTTAAAAACCATAAAGCCATTTTAATGTGGGAATTAGGGAACGAATATAATTATCATCCTGAATGGTTTGAAGGCGATATTAAAAATTGGTACAACGCAATGAATACTGCTGCAGGTATTATTCACCAAAATGATTCTTCGCACCCAGTAACAACAGCGCATGGAGATTTGCCTAATGAGTTAGCACGTTCATTGAGTCCAAATATTGATGTTTGGGGAATGAATGTTTACCGATCAATACGACCAGAAACCATCTTTGAGCAATGGAAAGAAGTAAGTACAAAACCGATGTATTTGTCAGAAACGGGTGCTGATAGCTACATGCAAATTGCAAATGAAGGTTATGCGCAAGGTGTTAATGAAAAAGCACAAGCAGATGCAACAACCATTATTTTAAATAAGACGTTTGCAGATCAAGATGTATGCTCTGGAGTGACGTTATTTTCATTTACCGACGGGTGGTGGAAAGCAGGTAATGATGATGTACAAGATACAGGAGGAACAGCACCAAACAGTACTGGAGTTCCTTTTGATGGTAGCCCAAATGAAGAATTTTGGGGTATTGTAGATATCGATAGAAATAAGAAAGAAGTTTACACAGTTGTAAAAGATATTTACACCAATGTAAATAAAACGAAAAATTAAATAACACAGATATGAAACGAACAAGGATCAGCCTAATGGCGCTCTTAATTTTAGCTGTAGTAAGTTGTGCTCCTGAGAAGAAGAAGGACGACACTTTAAAAGTTGAAGTTTACGAAACTTCAGAAAGTGGTAATAAGCTAACAAGAATTACGGAATTTACAGAAGTAGATTCTGCTGCTGTAATTAAAATTTTACCAGAAAAAACGTTTCAAACTATAACAGGTTTTGGAGGGTCTTTTACAGAATCTTCAGCTTATTTATTGAACAAATTAAGTAAGAAAAATAGAGATACAATTTTACAGGCTTATTTCGCAGAAGATGGCGCACGTTATTCTTTAACGAGAACGCATATTGCTTCATGCGATTTTTCTTTAAGTAACTATACATATGCACCTGTTGTAGATGATATGGAATTAAAGAGCTTTAATATAGAGGAAGATCGTGATGATTTAATTCCCATGATTAAAGATGCTCAAGCGATTTCAAAAGATGGATTTAACATTATTGCTTCACCTTGGTCTTCACCACCATGGATGAAAGATAACAAAGCCTATGTTGGTGGTAAATTATTGCCAGAATACTACGATACTTTTGCATTGTATTTTTCTAAATACTTAGATGCTTACAAAGCTGAAGGAATTGATATTTGGGGATTAACACCGGTAAATGAACCTCACGGAAATGGGAATAACTGGGAAAGTATGCACTTTACACCAGCGGAAGAAACGGATTTTGTTCAAAATCATTTAGGACCAAAATTAGAAACTGTTGGTTTTGGAGACGTAAATATCTTAGGTTATGATCAGAATAGAAAAGGGATAAATGAATGGGTAGATGAAATGTATAAAGATGAAGCTTCTTCAAAATATTTCGATGGTTTAGCTATTCACTGGTACGAGAGTACGTATGATTATTTTCCAGAAGAATTACAATACGCACATGACAAAGCGCCAAATAAATACCTTATAGAAACTGAAGGTTGTGTAGATTCTGAAATTCCAAAATGGCAAGATGATGCTTGGTACTGGCAGAAAGAAGCTACAGATTGGGGTTGGGATTGGGCTTCAGATGAAGACAAACATCTACATCCAAAATATTCACCAGTAAATCGCTATGCAAGAGATATTATTGGTTGTCTTAACAATTGGGTAGACGGATGGGTAGACTGGAATATGGTTTTAGACCGTCAAGGTGGACCAAACTGGTTTGAAAACTGGTGTGTTGCGCCTGTGATTGTAGATCCAGATGCTGATGAGGTTTACTTTACACCACTTTATTATACGATGGCTCACTTTAGTAAATACATAAGACCAGGGGCAGAAGTTATTGATATTGAAAATGCAGATAAAGACCTTATGGTTACTGCAGCTAAGAATCCAGATAATTCTATCGCAATTGTGATTTTTAATGAAGGTAAGCAATTCAAAAATTTCACTTTAGCGCTTGGTGATAAAACTGTAAAGGTTAAAATAAGCGGACAAGCGATTCAAACAATAATGATTCCAACTAAAACTAAATAATTATGTCCACAATTGCCAATAAAGTGCCATTAGGTCAAAAAGTTGCTTTTGGATTAGGAATGCTTGCAAATCAAATGTTTCCTGCTGTTATTGGTATATTCATTGTGGTTTTAGTTAAAGATTTAGGTTTTCCGGGTTGGATGTGGGGCGTTGTTTCTTTAGCTCCAAGAATTTTTGATGCTATAACTGACCCAATTATGGGTTATATCTCAGATAATACCAAATCTAGATGGGGAAGACGTAGGCAATATGTGTTTATCGGAGCTATTATAATGGGGGTTGCGTTTATAATTATGTGGCAACTCTTTAGAGAAAATTCACTTGATTATAATTTTTGGTACTTTTTACTAACATCCTTTATGTTTTATTTAGGCTTAACCATTTTTAGTGTGCCTTACGTAGCCATGGGTTATGAAATGAGCGATGATTTTCATGAGCGTACTAGTATTATGGCTGTATCGCAGTGGATTGGTCAATGGGCTTGGGTAATAGCACCTTGGTTTTGGGTTATAATGTATGATCCAGAATGGTATCCTACTGCAGATGTTGCTGTAAGAGAATTAGCTGTTTGGGTCGGTATTATTTTTGCGATTTGTGCTATGGTGCCAGCTATTTTTATTAAAAGTAGGTCAACAGTTAATGAAAATTATTCAGCACTAACGATTAAGAATATTGGAGGTAGTTTAAAGGAAATTGGAGACAATTTTGTAGAAGCATTCAAATCCGAACCTTTTAAAAAACTGTGTTTTGCGACATTCTTTGTCTTTAATGCCTTTAATACCGTGGCTAGTTTTACATTTTTTATAATTGTTTACTATCTTTTTAATGGAGATGCCGCCGCTGCAGGTATATGGCCTACATTATTTGGAAGTATAGGAGCTTTAGTTACAACGTTTTTAGTAATTCCTATCGTAGCAAAAATGTCTAAAGTATTAGGGAAAAAACAAGCATTTATGGTCTCACAAGGTATTTCTGTGATAGGTTACATTATGCTCTGGTTTTTATTTATTCCAGGAAAACCTTATCTGTTTTTATTTGCTTTACCGTTTTTCTCTTTTGGAATAGGGGGGTTATTTACACTTATGATGTCTATGACGGCAGATGTAATTGATTTAGACGAACTACATACAGGTAAACGACGCGAAGGTGTTTTTGGAGCGATATACTGGTGGATGGTTAAATTTGGTTTTGGTATAGCAGGCGGATTAAGTGGTGCCATATTATCAATTATTGGATTTGATTCTTTGTTAGATGTTCAATCGGAAAATGCTATAACGGGCTTAAGGCTATTCTTTTCAGGATTACCTATTTTAGGTACTTTAGTAGCAATGTACATTATGCGAAATTATGATCTTACCGAAGAACGTTCAAATAAAATACGTGCAGAATTAGATCAGCGTAAAGCAGAATCACTAAGATAAAATATAAAAATTATTTTTTTTTAGATATCTGCTGTGATAAATGCTATAAAATTTAACAATGGTGTTTATATTGCAATAATCACGACTGTTAATAGTTTTAAAACAATAAAACTAGTTAAAAACTAGTTTTTAATATTTTTAAAAGTAAATTTAAAGAGCGTATGTTATATGCTCTTTTTTTTATTTTAATAAAAACATAAAAAATGACAACACTAAAAGAATTAGCTGCACTTTTAAATATTTCTGTTTCAACCGTTTCAAAGGCATTAAATGATAGTCACGAGATTAGTGAGAATACTAGAACACGTGTTAAAGAATTAGCGACAAAGCTAAATTACAAACCAAATAGAATAGCGCAGCAATTAAAGACAAATAAGTCTAAAACAATTGGTGTTATACTTCCTACAGTAACTAATCCGTTTTTTGCAGAAGTACTTCATGGTATAGAGAAAACAGCAACTCAGAGCGGATATGATATTATAGTTTGTTTATCTAATGAAACCTTCTTAAAAGAGGAACGTAGTTTAGAGTTGTTGTCTAATGGAAGTGTTGATGGTTTTATTATTGCTGTGGCGAGAGAAAGCCAAGTTGAGGCAAAAACTGAGCACATAAAAGCAGCCATTAAAAGTAAAAAACCTGTCTTAATGTTTGATAGAGTCATCCATGATATTGAGTGTAATAAGGTGATTGTAGATGATTTTCAATCGGTTTATGAAGCTGCAGAATATTTAATAATTAATGATAAGCGAAAACATATTCTATTAGTTAGTAATATTGAAGAGTTGAGTGTAGGTAAATTAAGAATAGAAGGTTATACAAAGGCATTAGAAGATCATAAATTAGAAACTTATGTATTAAATTTTGATCATGCGGTAGATATGGATATAGAGACCAAGATTTATAATTATCTTAAAGCTAACCCTTCTATTGATGCTATTCTCTCAATTGATCATATTACAGGGATTGTAGCTATCAACATGGCTAAGAAATTAGGAAGAGAAATTCCGAAAGATTTATCAGTTATAGGTTTTGGATATGAACATACTCAGGTTTTATCGAGTCCTAAAATTTCAATTATTCATCAAAAAGCACACGATATAGGCGAAATGTCTACGAAATTATTGATAGAGAATATTAATAATGAAGAATTAAATGTACGAACCATCGTAGTTCCTAGTGAACTTCAATTGAGTGAATCTGTGCAATAAATAGAAAGTTTAAAACAAAAAAAAGCCTGATTTTCATCAGGCTTTTTTGTTTTGCTTTTTTTGAGCTAATTATAGATCTTCTACTTTGTTAGAAGCTTTAGTTGCAGCATCACTTCCTGCTTTTTTAGCATCTTCAACAGCGATAGTTCCTTTGGTTTTTGCTTTGTCAACAGCATCGCTACCTTTTTGTTTTGCATCGCTAGCAGCAGCTTTTACGTCATCAGACATAGACTCAGCATCTTTTTCTATACTGTCTATAGCCTTATCAGCCGCAGCTTCAGCATCATCCAAAGCTTCATTAGAAGAATCAGCCGCGTCATCTAAAGCTTTTTCAATGTCATCACCTGCTTCATCCATAGCTTCACCAGCTTCATTCATTGCATTGTCAATTTTATCTTCAGTTTTTTCTTCTGTCTCTCTACAAGACGTAAATGATAATCCTAAAACAGCGACTAGAGCTAAACTTAATACAACTTTTTTCATTTTAATAGTTTTAATGTTAATATAAATTTTCAATTGGTTACGTTGATTAATTCTACGTACATGTTTGATAAATACGAAAGTAATACCAGATTTGGACGTCGATTGAGTTAATTAATTTTCTAATTCTAAAAAATATAAATTTATATTTACAGATGGATATATCTTTTTAAAAGGAATGATTTCAGAATAACAATTCAGCATCTTGTAGGTAAATGTTTTTAATAAGAAATAATTAAATAAGTCACCATAATGATTATAGATTTTAACTATAAAAATTTCAGTTTTATCGTATTATTTTGTTTTTCATTTTTGAGTTTTTCACAGACTAATAAAGACGAGAAGAAAATAATAAATGCTGTAGACGCTAACATAAACAAAGCGATTGGTTTAATCAAGGAGTCCGTGAATATGAATAGCGGTACCATGAATTTTACTGGGGTAAAAGCAGTTGGTAACCTTTTTAAAGGGGAACTGGATAAATTAGGTTTTGAAACTCACTTAACTAACGGCGAATCCTACGGAAGAGCAGGGCATCTAATTGCAACACGAAAGGGGGGAAAAGGGCCTAAATTTTTAATGATAGGACATTTAGATACTGTTTTTGAGTTAGACAGTCCGTTTCAAGAATATACTATGCTTAATGATTCTATAATAAAAGGACCTGGTGTAGCGGATATGAAAGGAGGAGATGTCATTATTATTTTGGCAATGCAAGCTTTACAAAAGGCGGGACTTTTAGACGATATGTCTATAGAAATTATAATGACTGGAGATGAAGAAAAAAGTGGTAAACCTTTAGAGTTATCTAAGAAAGATTTAATTGATGCAGCTAAACGTGCAGATATTGCTCTAGGCTTTGAAAACGGTGATAATAACCCTAAAACTATTGTAGTATCTCGGAGAGGTTCTACAGATTGGAAATTAAGGGTAACTGGTAATCCAGCACATTCTTCTCAAGTTTTTACAGAAACTGTTGGTACAGGTTCAATTTATGAAACCTCAAGGATTTTAAATGCGTTTTACTTACAACTGGCCAACGAAAAGGATCTAACTTTTAATCCTGGATTTATAATAGGAGGGACTTCTTTAAGTGAAAATGAAGATGGAACAGGTGGTCAGGCCTTGGGGAAAACTAATGTGGTGTCTCAAGAAACGATGGTTCGTGGAGATCTGAGAGCAGTATCTTTAGAGCAATTAAAAAAAGCTAAGGAAACGATGCAAAAAATTGTTGCTGAGAGTTATCCAAAAACAAAAGCAGAACTAACATTCTCTTCAGGAGGGTATCCTCCTTTAACTTTAACAGAAGGGAATACCAAATTACTTGGTTATTTTAATACAGTAAGTAAAGATTTAGGCTTTGGTTCCGTAACAGCTGTAAATCCCAGAAATGCTGGTGCTGCTGATATTTCTTTTACTTCAGAATATGTAGATATGGCCATCGATGGTTTAGGGCTTACAGGGGGTGGAGGTGATCATACTATAGATGAAACAGGTAATTTAAATACAGTAGCAGTACAAGCAAAAATTACTGCAGTTTTAATGTATAGATTAGTGAATTCTAAATTGTAATACTTATAAATTTAAATAAGCCATAATTTTAAGTACAGCTCCTTTATGAGATGCTATATAAGATTTTGTAATATGTCCTTGATTTTTTCTTAAAACATCATTTGTAATTAAAGCATTTAATGTAGATTTAAAAGCAGTAGAACTTTCTAAACTCGTTACACCACCCAAGTTAATAAGAGATTTAGCTTCAGGGAATTTTTCATAATTTTTACCAATAAGAATAGGAATACCAAAAACGGCTGGTTCTAAAATGTTATGCAGTCCTGTTGCGCCAGCTCCACCGCCTACATAGGCAATATCGGCATAACTGTAAACCTTGCTTAGATAGCCAATAGTATCTAGAATAAATACATTGTAATTTGCTAAATTATCTTCAGGTTTTAATTCTGAAAAACAAATAGTCTTTACATTTAATTGTGATTTTAAAGATGAAATATAACTCGGTTTTATATTATGTGGAGCAATAATAAATTTTACGTTTGAAGTAGAATTGTTATTAATATAATCGAGGTATAACTTGTCATCTTCAGGCCAACTACTACCAAAAACGACACATAATTGATCATTTTTAAAATTTTCAATAAATGAAACCGAATTATCAACCTTTAGTTGGTTAGAAACTCTATCGAACCTTGTATCTCCAGAGACGGAAACCAAATTATAATTGATGTTTTTAAGTAGTTTTTTTGAATTTTCATCTTGGGTAAAAATATGTTTGAAAGCAAATAATGCAGATTTTATATAACTGCCATACCATTTAAAAAAAGCTTGATCTTTTCTAAATACTGCAGAAATAAGAATGGCATTTAAGTTTTGTCTTTTAATTTCATGTAAAAAATTTGGCCAGATTTCGTATTTTACAAATAGAATATATTCAGGATGAACAAGGTCTAGAAATTGTTTAGCATTTGTAGCGGTGTCAAGAGGAAGATACACCACAACATCTGCAATTTTAGTGTCTTTTCTAACCTCAAAACCTGATGGAGAGAAAAAAGATAATACCACTTTATAATCGGGATGCTTAATTTTTAAAGCTTCAAAAACGGGTAAGCCTTGTTCATATTCGCCTAATGAAGCACAATGGAACCAAAATGTTTTGTCTTCTGGTTTAAGCGCTTTTTTAAGTTTTGAAAAAGTGTTTTTACGGCCATCAACGCCTTGCTTCAATTTAGAATTGAATAAGGCTAAGCATTTAATAACAAAACTTGCAATATAAATTCCTATGGAGTAGAGTAGTTTCAAAAAAAAGATTTGTGCTAAAATACATTTCTTTCAATTAATTACATTGCTATAGCGCTCACAATTTTGTATTTTCGCTTAGAGCTTTTAGCTTGTTTATTTACACATTAAAATGTAATCTTCAGAATGAAAAAAATACAGATGGTTGACTTACAAAGTCAATATGCCAAAATTAAAGATATAGTAGATCCTTCAATTCAAGAAGTCATGGATAGTGCTGCGTTTATTAACGGGCCAAAAGTTCATCAGTTTCAAAAAAATCTTGAGGATTATTTAGGGGTTAAACATGTTATTCCATGTGCAAACGGTACCGATGCTTTACAGATTGCCATGATGGGTTTGGGTTTAAAGCCAGGTGACGAAGTTATTACTGCTGACTTTACGTTTGCAGCAACCGTTGAGGTTATTGCTTTATTACAATTAACTCCGGTTTTAGTTGATGTAGACCCTATAAGTTTCAATATCGATGTAGAAGCAATTAAAAAAGCCATTACACCAAAAACAAAGGCAATTGTCCCTGTTCATTTATTTGGCTTACCAGCCGATATGGATGCGATTATGGATTTAGCTAAAGAACATGATTTATATGTTATTGAAGATAACGCACAAGGTATTGGTGCAGAATATACACATCGTGATGGTTCTAAAACCAAAACAGGTGCTATAGGCCATGCAGCTTCAACTTCTTTCTTTCCTTCTAAGAATTTAGGGTGCTATGGAGATGGTGGTGCAATTTTTACAAATGACGACGAATTAGCACATAAAATTAGAGGTATTGTAAATCATGGTATGTACGAACGTTACCACCATGATGTAGTTGGAGTAAATTCGCGTTTAGATTCAATTCAAGCAGCAGTTTTAGATGCTAAATTACCACACTTAGATACCTATAACGCAGCCAGAAGAAGTACAGCTATAAAATATAATGAGGCTTTTAAAAATCATCCAAATATTGTAACACCTAGTGGGTTAATCCAATGTGGTGAGATTTGCGATACTTGTGATTGCCATGTTTTTCATCAATATACACTTAATTTAAAAGATGTAGATAGAGATGCTTTAGTATCCCATTTACAAGCGCAGAATATTCCCTGTGGTGTTTACTACCCAATTCCGTTACATAGACAAAAGGCTTACTTAGATGAGCGCTATAATGAGGCTGATTTTACAGTAACAAATCAGTTAATAAAGTCAGTAATTTCTTTACCAATGCATACAGAATTAGAAGATGATCAAATTGAATTTATTACAAGTACAGTTTTAAATTTTATAGCGACAAATAAATAATAAGAAATAAGCGTGTTAAATGGTTTATCACTTAAATGTGATTGATATAATAGCATGTAACTTTCAAAAGTAAGATATAAAACACATGAAAATTTTAGTGACAGGCGGTTTAGGCTTTATTGGCTCTCATACCGTTGTAGAATTACAGAATGAAGGCTACGAAGTAGTTATTATAGATAATTTGTCTAACTCTACTATTGATGTGTTGGACGGAATAACTGCAATCACCAATAAAAAACCAATTTTTGAAAAGTTGGATTTAAAGGTAAAGTCTGACGTTCAAGATTTTTTTAAACGTCATAATGATATTGTTGGAACGATTCATTTTGCTGCAAACAAAGCAGTAGGCGAGAGTGTTGCAGAACCATTAATGTATTATGAAAATAATATAACCACGTTAATTTATTTGCTTCAAGAATTGAAAGGCTTAAGTCAGAAAAATTTTATTTTTAGTTCTTCTTGCACGGTTTACGGACAGGCAGATGAGTTACCAATAACTGAAAATGCACCAGTAAAACCAGCAGAATCACCTTACGGAAATACAAAGCAGATTGGTGAGGAAATAATAAGAGATACATGTCGTGTTAATGGGGACATTAAAGCTATTGCATTGCGCTATTTTAACCCTATAGGTGCGCATGAGAGCACTGAAATTGGTGAATTACCGCTTGGTGTACCTCAAAATTTAGTTCCTTATATTACGCAAACAGCCATTGGTATGCGTGAGCAACTTTCTGTATTTGGCGGTGATTATCTCACTTCAGATGGAACCTGTGTACGAGATTATATTCATGTCGTTGATTTAGCTAAAGCACATGTGTTGGCCTTACAACGTTTACTAAATGTTAAAAATGATTCTAATTATGAGTTTTTTAATCTAGGAACAGGAACAGGAAGTACTGTTTTAGAAGCCGTTCAATCTTTTGAGCGTGTTTCTGGTAAAGCTTTAAATTACAAAATTGTAGATAGAAGAGAAGGGGACGTTACAGCTGCTTATGCTGAAACTTCTAAAGCTAATAATGTACTAGGTTGGAAAACTGAATTAACGTTAGATGATGCGATGTCTGCAGCCTGGAAATGGGAACAAAAAATCAGAACAAAATAAAGGTCTATTTTGTTTTTATAATAGATACAATGTTTGAATCCATTACTTAATTTAAGTAATGGATTTTGTTTTTTAATTCAATTTTGAATTATTGAATGTGTAATGGAGCTTAAAGTAAACTAAGAATATACTAAAGGTTATGGTGTCTAATTTTTGATATCACAATACAAAAGCTTGTTAATCAGTATTTAACATTGATTTCTTGGAGTTGGTCATCTAAAGCCCTTTCTTTGCATGGAATGATAATTGAACAACATGAAATTGATTAGTATTAAAAGGGAGACCAAAACCGAAGGTCGCTTCACCAAAAAAATGGGTGTATTACAAACAAATGTCACCTATATTAAAAAACAATTTTTAAGTATTCCTTATAAGACAATTCACAAATATCGTGAGACTTATTACGGAGAAATTAAAGATTGTGAAGACTGCCAACTAGCGCGTTAGTTAACAATCTTTTCTTTTTTTCTTATTGTTAAAAATACCACTGAAGAGTAATATTATCATACCAGTGGTTACTGAAAGATCAGCAACATTAAAGATTCCTGTTCTAAAAACGCCACCTAAATCAATGTAGAAAAAGTCAGTGACTTCGCCAAATACTATACGGTCAAAGACATTGGCTATACCTCCTCCTACAATACAACAAAAGGCAATAAGACTCATACGGTCTAATTCCTTTGTCTTTAGTATATAATAAATAACGTAGCCTAGAACAAGTGTCGGCAAGACTAATAAGAAGACTAATCTTAAAGTTGGATTCATATCGCTACCCATACCTAAAAAGGCCCCTTTATTTTCAACCCAAATAAGTTGAAAATAATCTTTTATAACGTTAATTTGTCCCTTGCCTCCTTTAATCATGGTAGTTCTAACGATTACTTTTGATACTTGATCGATAGCAATGTTAAATATGATGAGGAGTGTAATAAATAAATTCCTATTCAAAATCTTGAGATTTAGGCGTTAGTTTTAAAAGTTGCTGAAGCTGTTTGTGCTTCGCGATTTATTTTCTTTACTAAACCTTGTAAAACTTTACCTGGTCCAACCTCTGTAAAAAGAGAAGCTCCGTCAGTAATCATTTGTTGTACAGATTGCGTCCAGCGTACAGGTGCAGTTAATTGAGAAATTAGATTAGCTTTAATTTCGTTTTCATCTGTAATTGCAGATGCTGTTACGTTTTGATATATTGGGCAATTTGGTTTACTAAAAGTAGTGTTTTCAATAGCAGCTGCTAATTCTTCTCGAGCAGGTTCCATTAAAGGTGAGTGAAAAGCACCACCAACAGGTAATACCAAAGCGCGTCTAGCTCCAGCTTCTTTTAAAGCTTCACAAGCTTTGTTTATAGCTTCAACTTCGCCCGAAATTACTAACTGGCCTGGGCAATTATAATTTGCAGGAACAACAATTCCTTCAATAGTTTTACAAATGTCTTCTACAATAGCATCTTCTAATCCTAAAACAGCAGCCATAGTACTTGGTTGTAATTCACACGCTTTTTGCATCGCTTGGGCTCTTTGAGAGACTAATTTTAATCCGTCTTCAAAAGTTAAAGCACCAGCGGCAACTAAAGCAGAAAATTCTCCAAGTGAATGACCAGCAACCATATCTGGTTTAAAGCTGTCTCCAAGTGTTTTTGCTAAAATTACAGAATGTAAAAAGATAGCAGGCTGGGTGACCTTTGTTTCTTTTAAGTCTTCAGCAGATCCTTCAAACATAATATCTGTAATATGAAAGCCTAAAATTTTATTAGCTTTCTCAAATAACTCTTGTGCTAAAGGTGAATTTTCGTATAGATCTAATCCCATTCCTGAGAATTGAGCACCTTGACCTGGAAATATATATGCGTTCATTTTTGTTCTAATTTTAGAGCTGCAAAAGTAACAATTAATTATTTATCGTTTTTAAGATTTTAACAGGATTACTACTACTGCTTTTTTATCTGTACTAGATGCAAGCCGCCTCAGCACAACGCTCTCCATCCATTGCAGCAGAAACAATACCACCAGCATAACCACCACCTTCTCCACATGGAAATAAATTAGTGATTTCAGGATGTTCTAAAGTTTCTGTTCTTGGGATACTTACAGGCGATGAGGTACGCGATTCTACACCAATAATATTAGCTTCTTCCGTATAATAACCTTTCATTTTTTCGCCAAAAGCTTTAAATCCTTTTCGTAAAGAACCACCAATTATTTTTGGTAATAACGAATGTAAAGGTGCCGATTTTAATCCCGGTTGGTATGAGGTTTCGTTTAAGCTGGATGATAATTTACCTTCTACAAAATCGGTTAGTCTTTGTGCTGGTGCAGATTGTCTTCGACCTCCTGATGTAAACGCTAAACGTTCTAAATCTTTTTGATATTCAAGCGCTTTCAAAGGCCCAAAATGTTCGTATTTGTAAAGGTCTTTGTCAGCATTAATTTCTGTTACAATCCCTGAATTTGCAAATTTATTATTTCGTTTTGAAGGCGACATGCCATTAACAACCACTTCTCCGTTTGCCGTTGCTGCAGGAACTATAAATCCACCAGGACACATACAGAAGGAATAAACACCTCTGTCATTTACTTGCTGTACTAAACTGTAAGATGCGGCAGGTAATAACTCATCACGTTGTTTGCCTTCGCAGTGATATTGAATGCCATCAATAATCTCTTGAGGGTGCTCTACACGAACGCCCATAGCAAACGATTTTGCTTCTAATTTGATTTTTTTGTCATTCAATAAATAGAAAATATCTCTAGCCGAATGTCCTGTGGCTAAAATCACTTTTTCAGTGTCTAGTTCTGTTCCGTTTAAAAGTTGAATGGCAACAATTTTATCATTCTTAATTGTGAAATCGGTAACACGAGTTTCAAAATGAACTTCGCCTCCAAATTTGATGATGTTTTCTCTAATATTCTGAACCACTTTAGGCAATTTATTAGTCCCAATGTGTGGATGTGCATCAACTAAAATCTGATCCGTTGCACCATGATACACTAAGTTTTCAAAAATTCTACGGACATCACCACGTTTTAAACTTCTGGTGTATAATTTACCATCACTATAAGTTCCGGCTCCCCCTTCTCCAAAGCAATAATTAGAATCTTCATCTACAAATTGATCTTGATTAATTGCTTTTAAATCCCGACGACGATCTTGTACATTTTTACCACGTTCTAAGACAATAGGTTTAAAACCGAGTTCTATGCAACGCAATGCGGCATACATCCCTGCAGGTCCAAAACCAATAATATGAACAGGTTTACCTTTAGAGACATCTTTGTAATCAAAATGATAATTGGAAGTCTCAGGCATAGGCTCATTAATGTAAACCTCTACTTTATAGTTGAACATAATGTTGCGCTTACGTGCATCAATAGATTTTCTTAAAATCTTGACTCCAGTAATTTCAGAAGATTTTATATCTAGATCGTAAGCTGCTTTATTAAGCAAGCCATCGGGTTGTCCTTCTTGGTGTAAATTGATGCGTAGTTGTAAGGCTTTTATCATGTTGCAAAATTAAAGAAAAGAAATGTTTTCAAAACTGTTATATAGTAATAAGTTATACGATTCGTATTTGAGTGTAGAGCATAAAAAAGCCACGTTATTTAACGTGACTTTTTATTATTTCTAATGGATAAAAATTAAGATTTTGTTTTAGGCTGATCTCTGTTCATTTCTGTAATATCTACACTTGTTGCTTCGGTATTAAGAAAATGTTTGCTAAAATGATCTGCTCTTAACCAAAACGAATATTCTGTCATTTTCCCAAAACTATGACGTTGTCCTGGCATTAGCATAAAATCGAAACGTTTGTTAGCTTTTATTAAAGCATTTGCCATACGAATGGTTCCTCCTGGGTGTACATTATTATCAACGTCTCCCGTAATAAGCATTAAGTTTCCTTTTAAGTTTTCTGCTAAAGATGGATTGGTGTCTATTAGATATTTGTACTTCACATTGCCATCCTCATCCATTTCTTCTTGCACACCATGATGTGTTTCACTCCACCAACTGTTATAAATGTTATTATCATGGTTTCCTGCTGAAGAGACTGCAGCTTTAAAGAAATCTGGATATACTAACATGGCAGCTGTAGACATAAATCCACCACCAGAATGGCCATAAATTCCTACTTTATTAATATCAATAAAGTCATGTTTATCTGCTAATTGTTCTGCAATATGTCTTTTATCTGCTAAACCGTAATCTCTTAAGTTTCCATAACCATAATTATGATACCATTTAGAACGGTCTGGATGTCCACCACGATTCCCTGTAGTTACCACGATAAAACCAACTTGAGCCATACGATCTAAACGATCCATACGAACTGAAAAAGATTTGTTAACCGCTTCGGTTTGTGGACCTGGATATACGTATTCTAAAAGTGGGTAAGATTTAGTGTCATCAAAATTGAAAGGTTTGTACATTACACCGTAAATATCTGTAATACCATCGTCTGCTTTCATCTTAAAAGTTTCAGGAAATTGGTAACCTGTAGCCATAAGTTGTGATAAGTCCGCTTCTTCTAATTCCATGATTAGTTTTCCGGTATTCGATCTTAATTCTGATTTAGGAACTGTGTTTACTCTAGAATAATTACTTACAAAATAGCCATTAGAATCTGCCATGTCTGTACTATAATTATAGTCACCAGGATTTAAAGCTTTAAGTCCTGTTCCGTTCAAATTAATTTTATAAAGGTGTTCGTAATACGGATCTTGATCTTTAGGAATACCATGTGCAGTAAAGTAAAATGTTCTACTTTTTTCATCTACACCAATAGCATTTTCAACATGATAAGAGCCAGAGGTGATTTCGTTTTTTAAATTTCCTTCACTATCATATAAATAGTAATGTGCCCAACCTGAACGTTCTGCCCAATGTAGCATTTCCGTTTCGTTATTGAGTAATACTAAAGGACGAGATTCTATATAGGTATTAAAACGTTCTTCAATTAAAACTTTGGTTTCACCAGTATTGATGTCAGCAACACAGATATCCAATTTTTTACGATCTCTACTAATGGTGTTATAATAGATTTTTCCTTTTTTAGAAAGAAGTAATGATGGTGTAAAATCATCATCGTAATTCGATTTTAATCTAGGCTCACGATATACTTGAACACTTTGTTGTTTTACCGTATCTAATTGCACTAACATGTTACTTTTTGAAGGGATATCAAAAACATGAAGTTCAGTTTTGTAATATTCATCTTCGCCGGGCATGTGGTATTTATACGTTTCTAAAGTAGGGCGTTTGCTAGAGGTTGTATTAATAACCCATAAGTCATTGATATGCCTAGAATCGGTTCTTTGGAATACAAACTTTTTAGAATCATGAGACCAAATACCACGTACAGATTTACGTTTATCTTTATTCTTTAATTTATCTTCATTGTTTTCGCCACGACTACTTCCTCCAAAATCATAATTTTCCTCACCATCTTTTGTCCATTGGTTTTCTACAATAGTAGAATCTTTTTCATTTTCCACAGCTTTAAGAAAGTTTTCTTTGTCCATCCAATACAAATTGTAATGTTTAGAAAATAAGACGATAGAACTATCTGGTGCTATATTTGCCCACTTTTTCCAATCTTCTTTTTCTTTCTTTTTATTATCTAAAACAGTTAAGCCATTGCTACCTAGGCGGTATTCAAAATGATATACTTTATTAACTTTTTTAGCCTTCTTAGCTTTTCCTTTTTCCTTTTTATTTGTTTTTGTAGAATCGGTCTCTATAGTATCCTCTTTTTCTTCATCTAAATCTTCGTCTTTTTTATCTTCATCTACTTTTTCAGTTGAAGTGACATAGAAACGAATCGTAGTTTCATTCTTTACAAACTCAAAATTAAACTTTGGTAAATGCTGAGCATCATAAGGATCTTTAGTGATCTCAGTTAACCACTTTGCCATTTTTTCATTGTCAAAAAGTTCTTTTTTACTTTTTTTATCGGCATCTACAATATAATATTTAGAACCTTCTGTGGTTTTATATTGGTACCAAAAGTGATTTCCGTTTTTTAACCAATGTGGTCTTACTGATGTAGAGTGTACTAACTTCCCTAAGTTGTTTGGAGAGAATTTTGCTGCCGCTCTGTAATTTGGTGTAGGTGTTGTGTTTTCTTGTTCGTTCTGCTGTGCATTTATTGAAGTAATTGACAAGCTTAAAAGTAGTAGAAGTAGTAATCTTTGCATGCTTAGTGGGTTGGTTTTAGGTGTGATATTTTCTATATCTGACTAAAATACTTTGAATAATATGAAGTTTAAAAAGATTTAACATTAGCCTAACGAATTAACGCCATTAACGTTTTTCTTATAACGCGATTTTAGTATCTTGAAAGCTCAAAAAAACAAGAGAGTTGGCCTGGTTAAAAAAAGACCCTTTACAGATTATTGCGTTTCAAAGTTATGGAACAAATTCTCACTTTTATGCTCGAGGTAGAGCTTTAGAAGATGAGTCTATTGATTTAGAAAATCAACATATTTGGCATCTTATAGTGAATACTTGGAAACGTTTTGAAACCGATGAAATTAAGCATGTTAGTTTAGATTTAAAGTTGCCCAATAATAAAATTATAAAGGTTACTACAGATGAAAATGGATATTTTATTGCTGAAGAAACTTTAAAAAATTTAAGTGAATTAACCAACGAAGAAGGTTGGTTATCCTTTGAACTTTCTTATAACGATGTTACGCTTAAAAGAACAATTCAGAATAAGAATAAGTTCCCTGGTGAATTATTAATTCCTTCTACTAAAGCAGAATTTGGTGTTGCTAGCGATATAGATGATACTATATTGCATACAGGAGTTGTCTCTATTTTAAAATGGCGCGTCATTTATAACTCAATATTTAAGCATGCTAAAAATAGAATTCCTTTAGAGGGATCTGCTGAATTTTACCATAAATTACATCGTGGAGTTTCAGGAAAAAATGCGAATCCTATTTTTTATGTAAGTCATAGTCCTTGGAATTTATACCGTTACTTAGAACTCTTTTTAAGACAGAATGATTTTCCGAAAGGGCCAATTTTATTACGAAGTTTTAGTAATTTTTTGAAAAGGAAACCTCAAGATGAAAAACCTCAAAAACAAAAAGAAATTCTTAACCTTTTAAAGACCTATCCCGATTTGCCTTTTATATTAATAGGAGATAGCGGTGAGCACGATCCTGATATTTATATAGAGATTGCAGAAGAATTTCCGGATAGAATCCTAGCTATTTACTTACGCAGTGTTAAGCATAAAAAAAGAATGATCCGTGTTAAAGGACTTTTAGAAAATTATAAAACCACGCAAGTCTTAATGGTAGAAAGTAGTGAGCAAGCTATTGAACATGCTAAAAAACATGGTTTTATCTCTTAATGCTATTATTAAAAGTTAAAACCATGTTGTAAGATCTCTAACTAAGGATGCTCAATTAAAATAAACCATTGATTTCTGCATCAATTCTATTAATAATGTTACCTAAGTCTTCAGGATTATCAACAAAATCTAGATTGTCTACATCGATAATTAGTAAGTTCCCTTTATCGTATGTAGAGATCCATGCTTCGTAACGCTCGTTTAATCGACTTAAATAATCAATACTAATAGTGTTTTCATAATCGCGTCCACGTTTATGTATCTGATTTACCAAATTAGGAATGGAACTGCGTAAATAAATAAGTAAATCTGGTCCTTTAACGTAAGACTCCATTAATTGAAAAAGAGAAGAGTAATTCTCAAAATCACGATTTGTCATTAAACCCATGGCGTGTAAGTTGGGAGCAAAAATATGTGCATCTTCATAGATGGTTCTATCTTGGATAATTTCTTTTCCGCTATCGTGAATCTGATTCACTTGACGAAACCTACTATTTAAGAAATACACTTGTAGATTAAAACTCCAGCGCTCCATCTGATTGTAAAAATCATCTAAATATGGATTATCAACCACGTCTTCCAACTGTGCTTCCCATTTAAAATGTTTAGCGAGTAATTTTGTGAGCGTTGTTTTTCCGGCTCCTATATTTCCTGCAATAGCAACATGCATAATCTATTCTATTTTTAATTGGTAATGACGTAGTGAATTTTCGTGGTAAATATACAAGGTTTCATTCGTTACCAAAAACTGTTTTATTAACAAATTAGGATGCTTTAAAGGGTGTATGGTAGATTCGTTTTTTTCTAAGAAGTACAGTTTGTTATTAGATTTTAAAAATAAGTGGGCTTCACTAAAAGCTAGACTTGTATAACCTTCGTTGATTAATTTTTTAATTAAACTACCAAAATAATTGTATACATAGAGATATTTTTCGGTGAGTAAGTAACAATAATTGTAATCGCTTTTTAGGTCTAGTACATTAGATTGTACAGGCATTGTTTTTATCTTTAACTTGTTAGCTTTAAAATCATACAATTCTAAATATTGATAATCTTGATTGAAAATCCAAATTGAACTGTTGTAAGCAGAAGAAATAAAAGAAATGTTTTTATAAGGTTGAATGGTATTAAAGTCAATTTTTGAAATTTCAGCTAATCGATTATCTAAAATAACAACGGTATTAAAATCTTTATAAAAAAGATTTATTTTTAAAGGGTTAAAAGTATCAGCAGAAGTAATTTCACCTAATTGAAAATTGGCGTAAGTAATTATAGTATCCTTGGTTTTTTTATGAAATGAGTTGTTATCTGTTGTGTAATAAAGTGTTTTGAAATTATCAATTCCAAAAATAGATTTAGCTTCAATTTTTGTAGAATCTTTTAAAATTGCAGAGATTTGTTTTTTAATTTCCTGTTGCGAAAAGCTGAAAAAGCTAAATAAAACGAATATATAAAATAGCTTGTTCATAGTTCTTTGGTCAGTAAGTTATGAAAAATACGAAAATTGTAGCATTTTAGATGTGTTAAATTCTAATCTGTTAACTTATATCCAAATCCACGTACATTAATTATCTGAATACTTTCATCTTTACTCAATTTCTTGCGGAGTTTACTGATAAAAACATCCATACTTCTTGCAGAGAAAAAATCGTCTGTTGCCCAAAGTTTATTCAAAATTAGTGAACGATCTAAAACTTGATTTTTATTTTTTATTAAATGAAATAACAAATGAGCCTCTCTGTGCGTCAGTTTAATAGATTCTTCGTTTTTAAATTTTAATTGCTGTTTATGGAAGGCGAAAGTAAATGCACCAAGAATTATAATTTCTGGACTTTTTTGAATTTTTGTTCTGCCAATTAAATTATGAACTCTTACAATAAGTTCTTCCATGCTAAAAGGCTTTTTTAAATAATCGTTTCCTCCAATAGAAAATCCTTCAACTACATCTGCTGTTTGCGATTTTGCTGTTAAAAATATAATAGGAATAGCATCATCTATAGCTCTAATGTCTTTGGCTAATGTAAAACCATCTTTTTTAGGCATCATTACATCTAAAACCAAAATCTCGGGTGATTCCGCTAAGTATTTATTGTAGGCGATTTCTCCATTTTCACAGAGTATAACTTCAAAATTACGAGTTTCAAGACTTTCTTTTATGATGAGTCCTAAAGCTGCTTCGTCTTCAGCTAATAGTAATTTAATTTTATTAGCCATTTGGAAGTGTAATTTTAAATGTGGTTAAATTTTTATTCAAAACTAAAGCTATTAAACCGTTGTGCTTTTCAATAATAGATTTTGTGTAATATAAGCCAATACCAAAACCTTTTACATCATGCGTGTTACCTTTTGGGACACGATAGAATTTATCAAAAATTTGATGTTTGTTTTCGTTACTGAGACTGTTTTTGTTATCTGAAATTAAAATATGTAAACTGTTTTTCTTTGTATTTAATTCAACGGTAATTATTTCGCCTCCATATTTTACGGCATTATCTAAAATGTTATTTAAGGCATTTTCAATATGAAAGATATCTGCATTAACAACTAAACTTTCAAGCTGAATATCACTCTTGAATGTTTTATCAGGAAATTGAATGGTATACTTATTAATTAAAGTGTCAACTAAACTGGTAACATCAAAATTTTCTTTATTCAACTCTAAATTGTTGCTGTCTAAAGTTGCGGTTTCAAGTAGTTTCTCGACCATAGTATTTAATTTACCTAATTGAGTGGAAGACATATTGAGATACTTTTTGGTTTTTTCTTTATCATCGATAGCATTAAAATTACTAATGCTTTCTAATGCTGCGCTAATGGTAGCGATAGGCGTTTTAAACTCATGTGTAATATTACTGATGAGGTCATTTTTTACTTCGGCTAATTGCTTTTGTTGTTTTATGATTTTTAGGAGGTAGAATAAACTACTAATTACGGCCAAAACTAATAACGTTGAAATTAGGATGCCTCCAAGAATGCGATATAAAATAGTTTTAGTGGTGTTAGTAAATAGAATGGTTAAAAAAGTACCTTTTGGAAGGAATCTAGATTTTGTGTCTGTTTGCAAATAATTATCAGACATATGGTTAGGATCCAATTCTGGTAAGGATCCGTTTACCTTAAAATAGTTAACATCACGTTCAATGTCTTTATAATCTAAATAAAAGTCGACATTAATGCTTTTGCGTTCTAATTCTTTAGCTATTAATTCTTCAACAACCTTAACATCGAGTGTGTCATTTTTTATCGAAATCATCACTTTAGAGGTGAGAAATTCGGCATTTTTTAAATTGACATCTTTATGGTTATTTTTTAGACTATCTATTTTTAATTTAAATTGCTCTCCTGATAAAGGATTATGTGTTTTATCATGAGCCTCTGACATTGAATCTGCCTTAAATCCTCTAAAGACCGTTATACCTTCAATACTATTTGTATCCATAGAATCAAGGTTTGTAAACTCTTTATTAGATTCATCAATGGTTTTAAAAAATTTTTCCAGCTCACTACCTTCTTCGAAAGCATTTTTTTGTTGGTCGCCTTCAAGAATAAAACCAATAGTGGTACGCTCTGCTAAAGCTGCATAATAATCATCAACTGCTTTATCTAAGCTGACTTGTACATCGTTTATTAATTGCTGTTTATTGGTTTGGTAATTTTTGTAGTTCCAATAGACTTGTATGCTAATCGTGGCAACAATTACGACAACAATGGTATATAAAATCCACCTGTATCTTTTATTATTCATATTTCAAATGTATAAAGTTATTATTTAGTAAAAGTTATTGGTTAACACACGTTAACACTAGTTAACCTAAAAATAGAATTGGTGTTGAGATATTTGTAGGGTATTAATTATAAAACCATATTAAAATGAAATCAAAGATTCGTGACTGTTTTAGTCTAAAAAAAGTATTCACGTGTTTAGTCTTATTAATTTCGGTTGTTGGATATAGTCAGTCTAAAGTTGAAGACAAATCAGTAAAAATTGATGCGATTAGTATTGAGGTTACAATTGATTCCTTTGAAGAATTAGAATCTACTTTTAAATCGGAAGATTTAGATGAGTTATTTAAAATGATGGATGGCAATGAAGAATTAAGTTTTACCTTAAACTGTAGCTTTTCAGAGGATAAGGATAATTTAAAAGGTAGCATGACTTATACTGTTGTAGGAAGTGCAAATGAAAAATCAAAATTTCTAAAGAATATTGAAAAAATGAAAGCTACAGTATTGAAATTTTATAATTTAAAAAACAGAAAATAATGACAACAATTACTAGAATCCTAATTTTTATATTGATAGGGGTCGTTTCATCTGTTAACGCTCAAGATTTTCAAGGTGTAGCAACATACAAAACCCAACGAAAAATTGATATTAAGATGGATAGCACCAAAATGAATGATGCTATGCAGAAGCAAATGATGGAAATGATGAAGAAGCAATTCCAAAAGACCTATACATTAACTTTCGATAAATCTTCATCTTTATACCAGCAAGAAGCGGAGTTAGATAAACCACAAGTAGGAGGCGGTTTTCAGATGTCTTTTGGTAGTAGTGGGTCTGATGTGTTTTATAAAAACGTCAAGAATAAAACTTATGTTGATCAAAAAGAAACTATGGGGAAAAATTTCTTAATCAAAGATTCTATATCTCCAATTGAATGGCAATTAGAATCCGATACTAAACATATTGGTGAGTACATGTGTTTTAAAGCCACCTTTACAAAACAAGTTCCTAAAGTAAATTTAAACTTTAATAGTAATTCAACAATAGATAATGAAGATGATGAATATGATGAAGAAAAGAAACCTGAAATGGAAGATCGTACTATTACAGCTTGGTACACCCCTCAAATTCCAGTGAGTAATGGTCCAGCAAAATATCAAGGATTGCCAGGACTAATTTTAGAAGTGCATGATGGGAAATTAACGATTATCTGTAGTCAAATTGTTATCAATCCAAAAGAAAAAGTAGAGATTGAAGAACCAACGAAAGGTAAAGAAGTTAATCAAAAAGAGTACAATGATATCATGGAGAAGAAAACTAAAGAAATGATGGAGCGTTATGCACCAAGCAGAGGATCGAAAGATGGAGCAATTCATATATCAATAGGTGGTTAATTTTCTTAACACAAGTTTAACAATCGTGGATTTAACTTTTCTAAGTTTGCGGAGTCTTATCTTTATAAAGATTAATGAAATTTATTATCGATTTTAATTATACTGTTAAAGATGAAGAGATTACCGCTTAAAATTGCACTATTGTTAACTATGATTATTTCCAGTTCTAGTTTGTTTGCTCAAGATTTTCAAGGAAAAGCCTATTACATGTCTAAAACGACTATGGATATGGATCAGTTTGGAGGACAAGATGTGAGTGCTGAACGTAAAAAGCAAATTCAAGAACGTATGAAGAGCTTTTTAGAAAAAGAATATACTTTAACTTTTTCTAAGTCAGAATCTATTTATAAAGAAGAAGAAAAATTAGAAGCTCCTGGATCTGGAGGCGGAAGAAGAGGTTTTGGTGCGAGTTTAACAGGGGGTCCTAAATATAAAAACGTTCAAACCAAAGAAGTTATTCAAGATCAAGAGTTTTTTGGAAAACAGTTTTTAATTAAAGATGATTTAAAAGATTTAAAATGGGTAATGGGTACTGAAACCAAAAAAATTGGTCAGTATACTTGTTTTAAAGCAACAGCAACGGTAGTACCAACTGGTATTGACTTACAGAGTTTTAGAGGACCAAGAGGGGGAGGAAGAAATGAGACGGAAAAAAAGAAAGATTCTAGCGGTTCAGAAATACTGGTAGCACCTAAAACAATAGAGGTTGTTGCATGGTATTCTCCACAAATACCGGTAAACCAAGGTCCAGACGATTATTGGGGTTTGCCAGGTTTAATTTTGGAAATTAATGCAGACCGCACTACAATTCTTTGTACTAAAATTGTATTAAACCCGACAGAAAAAGAAACTATCGAGAAGCCTAAAAAAGGTGAAGAAGTGACACAAGCGGAATATACAGAAATCACTACTAAAAAGATGGAAGAGATGCGCGAAATATATGGCGGTCGTAATGGTAGAGGCGGCGGACGCGGTAGAAATTAACAACAAAAATAGAATACTCTAATAGCGCGTATAATTTATGCTACGCTCTAAATTACCAACCAAAGAAATTATTTTATATGAAAAATATTTTAACACTGCTATTTACTTTAGTAGTTATGAGTTCTTATGCTCAAATTAAAATGCAAGGTATCGTAAGAGATAGCATTGGAGAACCCTTAGAACTTGCTAATGTGATAGCTATTAATAAAGAATCTAATGCCTTAGAATCTTACGCTATTACTGATGCTAATGGAAAATATGTTATTTCATTAGGGAAAAACGGGAATTATAGTATTCAAGTGAGTTATATTGGTTTAAAGTCTGTCGATGATGTTGTAGAAACTAAAGAAGTGAATATTACTAAAGATTTTAATATGTTTTCAGACAACATGCTTGATGCTGTTGAGCTAACTTATGAAATGCCTGTAACCGTAAAAGGTGATACCTTAATATATAATGCAGATTCCTTTAAGAATGGTACTGAGCGAAAGCTTGAAGACGTTCTTAAAAAATTACCAGGAGTTGAAATAACAGCAGATGGAAAGATAGAAGTAGAAGGAAAAGAAGTGACGAAGCTTATGGTTAATGGAAAAGATTTCTTTGATGGAGATTCAAAATTAGCGACTAAGAATATACCTTCAAACGCGGTAGATAAAATACAGGTTTTACGTAATTATGCTGAGGTCGGTCAATTAAGCGGTGTTCAAAACAATCAGGATAACGTAGCCATAAACATTAAACTTAAAGAAGGTAAAGAAAATTTTTGGTTTGGAGATATTACTGCGGGTGGTGGTGTTGCTCCTTCACCAAATGACGAGTTATATTTAGTACAACCAAAACTATTTTATTATAGCCCTAAATACAGTATTAATGTTATTGGAGATTTAAATAATACGGGGGAAGTCGCTTTAACGGGGCGTGATATCAGAAATTTTGGCGGTGGTTTTAGAAGTCCGAGTTCTAATAGCGGAACAAGTATTAACCTTGGTGATAATGGACTACGTGGTTTAACAAATGTTGGTGATTCACAATCTATAGAGTCAAAATTAGCAGCCGTTAATTTTAGTTATGCACCAAATGAAGCTTTGGATTTAAGTGGTTTTTTAATCTATAATTCTAACCGATTAAATACAAAACAAGAAAGTTTTGTGCGTTATACAAACCCAGAATTAGGAATTCCTGATGAAGAAACATCACAAACAGGTAGAGAAGCTACCAACCAAGGTTTAGCTAAATTAAGTGCAAGCTATAAGCCAAACGCAAACAATCAGTTAAATTATGATATCTTAGGTAGAATCTCTAGTGATTCTGAAATGCAAAATGAATTTTCTTCTGTTGTTGGTAATACAAATCAG
The DNA here is from genome assembly GCF_013403925.1 of Winogradskyella wichelsiae. Taxonomy (GTDB): domain Bacteria; phylum Bacteroidota; class Bacteroidia; order Flavobacteriales; family Flavobacteriaceae; genus Winogradskyella; species Winogradskyella wichelsiae. The sequence goes on along the minus strand of NZ_JABFDJ010000002.1, from coordinate 116,418 downwards.
CTAGATGAAGCTAAACCTTTTAGTATTAATCAAAATGTGAATTATTATTACACATTAAATGAGAAAAATATTTTTGCCTTTGAAGCACAACATTTACTCAAAGACGAAGATCCTTTTTATAATGTAACAGGTTTAAAGGATGAAGATACTTTTGAAAGCACTGCAAATGTATTGGGACTAAATACAGCTCAAGATAATTATAATTTAAATCAAGAACGTAGAGTGAAATCTAATCAATTAGATGCTAAATTAGATTATTACAATATCTTGAATTCAAAAAGTAACATTAATCTTACTTTAGGTACTATTTTAAGTAATCAGAAGTTTAATTCTAACATCTTTCAATTTCTTGATGATGGTTCGTTTTACGATCCTGTTGCTAGCTTAACCGATGAAGATGGTAACGTGTTAAGCAATGAGAATGATATAGAATATAATTTTAGTGATGTTTACCTTGGATTACACTATAGATTAAAAACCGGAAAATTTACAATTACACCGGGATTCTCTGTTCATGCATACGGAAATAAAAACACTCAATTTGGTGAAACATACGAGGATAATTTCTTTAAAATTTTACCAGATTTTGAAACTCAAATTCAATTTAAAAAGAGTGAAAGTTTAACCTTTCGCTACAACATGCAAAACTCATTTACAGATGTTACAAGTTTAGCTCAAGGTTTAGTTTTAAATGACTACAATAGTATTCAGTATGGTGAGTCGCAACTACAAAATGCATTATCACATAACTTAAGCCTACGTTACTTTAGTTTTAACTTATTCAACTATACTAATGTTTTTGCAATACTTAATTATAATAAAAATATTGATCAAGTACGGTCTCTTACTAATTTCGATAATGTAATTAGAACTAATACATTTTTTAATTCAAATTTTGCAGATGAGAGTGTTACAGCTATTGGACGTATACAACGTACTTATGGTAAGTTGAAAGCAAGCTTACGAGCGAGCTATAACTATAGTAAGAGTAATCAATTTATTGAAGACGTGAGATCTATAAATGAAACTTTTTCTCAAAGTTATACACCTGAATTAAGTACTAATTTTAGAGAAGCACCAAATGTTAGCTTAAAATATCAATTTAGTATTTCCGATACAAAACAAGGTAGTGATAACGATACTCAATTTGTTACAAATACACCTTCAGTAGAGTTTGATGCTTATATATGGAAAGCATTAACGTTTAGAACAGATTATTCTTATACAAGTCAAAGTAGTAATGTTGGAGATACTCAATCTTATCAAACATGGAATGCTAGCTTGGCTTATAGAAAAGATTTAGACGCTAAATGGGAATACCAATTGCAGGCCACTAACTTATTAAATATAGATTCTGAAGTTAGCAATGGTTCTAATGATATTTCGGTATACAGTTCAGAAACTTTTATTTTACCAAGGTTTATAACCTTTAGATTGACGTATACACTATAAAATATGATAGTGATTTATTTTTGAAAGAATTGATAAACTTATAATCTCTCAATTTTTAAGAATTATAGATAAAAAAAAGGCTTGTATTCTTTTAAAGAATACAAGCCTTTTTAATTTCACATAAATAAAGAGGTTAATTATTTCTTTTCCTTCTGTGCTTTAGCATAAGCACTAGAGTCTTTAGTCACTTCGTTTAATGTACCTTCAAAAGATTTTTCAAGAATAACGGTTTGTCCATTTTCTATATAAGTTGTCGTTACTTGTGCAGAAGCTTTTTCATTCATTGTACCATCGTCATTTGTTTCTATGGTTATGGATCTAGTAACTTTAACAGCATTGCTTATTGTAGCTAAACCAATTTCTTCACTATGACCACCCAAGATTGGAGCAATAACTAAACCTATTAAGCAAGTTAGTTTTATTAAGATGTTCATTGAAGGGCCAGAAGTATCTTTAAAAGGATCTCCAACAGTATCTCCAGTTACAGCTGCTTTGTGTGCTTCAGAGCCTTTATATATCATTTCTCCATTGATTTCAACTCCTGCTTCAAAAGATTTTTTAGCATTATCCCAAGCTCCACCAGCATTGTTTTGGAAGATTGCCCAAAGTACACCAGAAACGGTAACACCAGCCATATAACCACCTAACATTTCAGCAATTGCTAGATTATTCATGCCAAATAACATAGGAATAAAAGCAATGACTAAAGGGAAGCCGATCGTTAATAGACCAGGTAACATCATTTCTTTTAAAGATGCCTTAGTAGAAATAGCAACGCATTTATCATATTCTGGCTGTCCTGTTCCTTCCATAATTCCTGGGATATCTCTAAACTGACGTCGGACTTCATGTACCATTTCCATAGCTGCTTTACCTACGGCATTCATCACTAAAGCTGAAAAAACAACAGGAACCATCCCGCCAACAAATAGCATCGCTAAAACAGGCGCTTTAAATATGTTAATGCCATCAATGCCTGTAAATGTAACATAAGCGGCAAACAGTGCTAAGGATGTTAATGCAGCAGAAGCAATGGCAAAACCTTTACCTGTAGCAGCAGTGGTGTTACCAACGGAATCTAAGATATCTGTACGTTCTCTTACAATTGGTTCTTGTTCGCTCATTTCTGCAATACCACCTGCATTATCTGATATTGGTCCAAAAGCGTCGATAGCTAATTGCATTGCTGTTGTTGCCATCATTGCAGAAGCCGCTAGAGCAACACCGTAAAAACCAGCAAACTCGTACGAAGACCAAATTGCTGCTGCAAATAATAGGACAGAAGGGAATGTAGAAATCATACCTGTAGCTAAACCTGCAATAATATTTGTACCAGCCCCTGTTGAGGATTGTTGTACTATTTTTAGAATCGGTTTTTTCCCTAATCCTGTATAATATTCAGTGACAGAAGAAATAACAGCACCTACAACTAAACCTACTAAGGTGGCATAAAATACGCGCATTGCTGAAATTTCTACCAAACCTTCACCAAAGAAATGCATTTGCATTGTTTCTGGTAACATCCAATTTACTAGTAGAAAACAAGAAATAGCGACTAATACAATTGATGTCCAGTTACCAATATTTAAAGCTCCCATAACTTGAGCTTCTTTAGCATCATTATTTTTAATTTTTACTAACAAAGTTCCAATGATAGAAATAATGATTCCGACACCAGCAATAGCCATAGGTAATAAGATTGGACCAATGCCACCAAAGGCATCATTGATTGCACCTCCCATATCTTTAATAATATAATTACCTAGAACCATGGCGGCTAAAACTGTAGCAACATAAGAACCAAATAAATCGGCACCCATACCAGCAACATCACCAACATTATCACCAACGTTATCTGCAATAGTTGCGGGATTACGAGGGTCATCTTCTGGGATTCCAGCTTCCACTTTACCAACTAAATCTGCACCAACGTCAGCCGCTTTAGTGTAAATCCCACCACCAACTCTTGCAAATAAAGCGATAGATTCTGCGCCTAGAGAAAATCCAGCAAGAGTTTCTAATACGATGGTCATATCCATAGTGTTTGTCCATTCACTTCCCATAAAAAACCAGAAGAAGAAAATAAAGAAAGCAGTTAAACCTAGTACGGCTAAACCTGCTACACCAAGTCCCATAACGGTACCGCCTCCAAAAGAAATTTTAAGCGCATTGGGCAAGCTGGTACGAGCGGCTTGTGTTGTTCTTACATTTGTTTTTGTTGCAATTTTCATTCCTATGTTTCCGGCGTATGCAGAGAATATAGCACCGAAAATAAAAGCAATTATAATTAACCAATGTGTGGTTGGTACTATAAAAGAAACGATTGCTAATAGTGCTGAAATTATTAAGACAAATACAGCAAGCAATTTGTATTCGGCATTTAAGAAAGCTAATGCACCTTTGTAGATGTGATCTGAAATTTCTTTCATTTTACCATCGCCAGCATCTTGTTTCATTACCCAAGATTTCTTTACTAGCATGTAAACTAAACCTAAAAGCGCCAGTACAAGTGGCATATAAATCATTATTGATTCCATATTAAAATATTTAGTGTTAATTGATTTTCAGCATAGTAAATGTAGTGAAATGAAACTTTATTTTACGAAAAAAGCAATATCAATTGCTTGATATTGCTTTTTTAATAGTATTACGTTAAAAAATCTTTAATTCCTAAATATGGATACTAGATTGTAAAAGTGCGTTTCTTCTTGTGTTCGCTCTCATCATAACGCTCTATACATTCATGATAAATCTTAACTGCTTCTTCAGCATCTCCCCATCCACCAACATCAACTTTTTTCTTTTCTAAGTCTTTATATACTCGGAAAAAGTGCTCGATTTCTTTTAATCTATGCGGGTTTAAGTCGCTTATATCTCTGTTGCTACTCCAAATTGGATCTGAAACTGGTACACAAATAATTTTTTCATCTGGTCCTTTTTCATCTGTCATGTGAAAAACACCAATTGGTCTAACTTCCATTACAACCATTGGGTATGTAGGCTGGTGACCTAAGACTAATACATCTAAAGGATCGCTATCTAATGCTAATGTTTCTGGAATAAAACCATAATCACCAGGGTACATCATTGATGAAAAAAGCATACGGTCAAACCTAATTTTATTCAAAGTAAAATCGTATTCATATTTGTTACGACTTCCTTTAGGTATTTCAATTAATACATCGAAAGTTAATTCTTCTGATTCTGATTCTGACATGTTTAAATTGTATTTGGGAGTTCTATATTACTAAGAACCGTTATTATATTCTCTGTTAAATAAGTATAGCAAAGATAATATATTGTATGAGTTAGACAATTAATTATGTTCGACTTTAAGTATATGCTAACTTAACGATTATCTAATACCTTAATTTATTTTTGCCACATACATTTAGGTTTGCTAAAAATTAACGACATAAGGACTAAATTAATTAAAAGACGAAGCTAAATCTTATTTATTATGCTGTGCTTTTCTTGTTCAAATAGTTTCACTAATTTCGTTTAACCTATAGTGTACAATGCGATAATTCAACTTGTACTTAATTGAAAATAGATATTTAAGTATGAATTCAGACATTGTAAAAGTTATCAATCAGCATAAAGAAACAATCAAAGTTTCTATGACTTTAAAGGAAGAGTCGCAACGTTTTACCAAGTTGCTTTTTAAGGCTTTTTATGATTGTGATACAAATGCAGAAGAGGCTTTAAAGGAATTAGAAATTTTATTTGTAAAAATACGGAATATGGCTTGTCCTAAAATTAAGGATATGCCATGTCAACGTTGGGATGATTTTAAGAATAATATTCCAGATTTATATTCAAGTTTAAAGAAAGATGCAGAGGCTATTTTTAATAATGATCCTGCTTCTCAATCTATAGAAGAAATATATCTAGCTTATCCAGGGTTTTTTACCATTGCAATTTATAGAATGGCTAGAGTTTTTTATAAACTTAATTTGCCTTTAATACCTAGATTAATGACAGAATATGCACATTCTGTTACAGGTATAGATATCCATCCTGGAGCTACAATTGGCGCCTCCTTTTTTATAGATCATGGTACTGGTGTGGTTATCGGAGAAACTACCGAAATACATAATAATGTAAAGGTTTATCAAGGTGTTACTCTGGGGGCGTTAACCGTTAAAAAGCAACACCAAAATACCAAGCGGCATCCAACCATTGAACAGAATGTAACCATATACGCTAATGCCACTATTTTAGGGGGGGACACTATTATTGGTGAGAGCAGTGTTATTGGTGGTAATACATGGTTGACAAAATCTATTCCAGCAAACTCTGTGGTAACACACAATTATAAGATTGAAATTTTTTCAAAAGAAAAAAAAATAATATGAATAAGACTTTAATAGATCAGATAGGAAATACCCCTATTGTTAAGTCAATAGCTTTAAATACAAATCCTAATGTAAGTTTATACTTTAAACTCGAAGGAAATAACCCCGGAGGTAGCGTAAAAGATAGAGCAGCTTATAATATGATTAAAAGTGCTCTTGATTCAAAAAAAATCGACAAATCTTCAAAATTAATTGAAGCGACAAGCGGTAACACAGGTATTGCTTTAGCGATGATTGCAAGTATTTTTAAGCTTAATATAGAACTTGTAATGCCAGACACAGCAACTAAAGAGCGTGTGCAAACTATGCGTGCTTACGGGGCTACAGTTACTTTGCATCCAGATGGTATTGAAGGAGCTAGAGATTATGCTGTGGCCAAGGTTGAGGATGAGGCTTATTTTTCATTTAATCAATTTGCAAACGAAGATAATTGGAAAGCACATTATAAAACAACAGGTCCAGAGATATGGAGAGATACCAATGGCACAATAACGCATTTTGTGTCTTCTATGGGGACAACGGGAACAATAATGGGGACATCTACTTATTTGAAAGAACAAAATTCGGAAATAAAAATAGTAGGAGTACAACCAACGGATGGCTCAAAAATACCAGGGATTAGAAAATGGCCTTTAGAATATTTACCTAAAATATTTGACGCCTCTAAAGTAGATCAAACTATAGAAGTTAGTAAAGATGAAGCTATAGAAATGACGAGAAGATTAGCAAAAGAAGAAGGAATATTGGCAGGGATGAGTAGTGGTGGAGCTACAGCAGCAGCTTTAAAATTAGTCAATGAATTAGAAAGCGGAATTGTAGTTTGTATTATTTGTGATAGAGGTGATCGTTATTTGTCTTCAGATTTATTTGAGTAAAAGATAAATCCGATAATAAAAAGAAAAACGATTTACAATGAAGTAAATCGTTTTTCTTTTTATGTTAAAAATAAAAGCCAAAACTACCCGTAATTCCAAAAGCTCTTGCATCTGGTCGGTCTAAATAGTTACCTCTAAAGTTGAAATCTAGCCTTAATATTTTGAAGATATTAGCGACACCAAAACTATACTCGTAATACATACGTGTATTTGGTGCTACTAATTCAATTTCCATTGGGTTACCGGTACTATTTAAAGCTCTATTTTCATCAGATAACTCTCCCCAAACTCCTCTTAATCCTAAAATAGCTCTAAGATTATATTTTTTTAAGAATGGAATGCGAGAAAAAACGCGACCGTTAAAATTATGCTCTAAATGTACAGAACTATATGTGTCGGTAACAAATTCATAATAATCTAATTGTGTAAATGTATTGTATATTGAAAAATAAGATTGGTTACCAGGAACAATGCTAAGCAATCCTAGTGGTACTTCTCCGAAAGTCTTACCCAACTCTACAGAAGTTACTAATCTTCCAAACCCGCCAACTTGCCATGGTTGCACATATGAAAATTGTAATTTAGTATAATCAAAATCACTATTAAACCAATCTTGATTACCGTGACTGACTTGAGCAAAAAGTCGAGCAAAATCATCATTTTTATTTTGACGCTCTACACCAAAACCTGTCATTTGTCTTTTAGGGAAATAGCCTAAAGAAAATCGGGATTCAAATTGATTAACTTCAGAAGCTATTCCAGTTGAAGATTCAGGATCGTTGTAATCCAAACTAAAAGTTGGTGAAGCAGAACTTAAAGTTCTAAAACTTCCATCAACACGGATTTCAAAATTACGTAGTGGCTCTATTGAAGCTCCAAAATTAGTAAGGTTAATATTTGAAAGCTTATCATTAGTTCCTGTGCCAATAACGGCAGAAGAAGCTAAGCTTCGACCTAAAACGTCAGAAGAACTCGTTAAACTAGCTCCTATCTGTTCTATATCTCGTCTATTTCCTCCAAATACGGTAAGTCTACTTCGTTTGTCTAATAACCATTTTCCTGAAACACCGTACTTAAATTTATCATCGTTAAAGCCATATGCTAAAAACCCTTCGACTCTCCATAAATCGTTAGGCCCAAAATAAGTTCTTCCTCCTCCTCTTAGTCTAACTCCTTCAACTTCATTATAACCGAATGTTGAAAAAATAGGGCCGTAATCTAAGTTAACACTAGGGAACTCAATATACCCAGATGCAAGTATGCTACCAAGGTTATACAAACGCTTAAATTTCTTAACTGTTTTAAGTGTATCTAGCATTTTGTAAACCCCTTTTTCATCTTTACTTAAGGCTTCAAGTCTATTGGTTTGCCAAAAGTCATCCTCTCGGTTATAAATATCTTCATCATAATTATAAACTACCTTGTCGTAAGATTTTGGGTCCTTGGGCTGATTAAATTTATAATTATCATAAATGGTGGTTCGCTTTCCGTATAAACCTCTCGATTCTTCTTTTTTATTTACAGAAAAGTCTGAAAGAAAATAATCACGTTTTATAAGAAATACGGAGTCATTTAAAACTTCAAACTCTTGTTCAATATAAATTTCCTTAACCCAGTTTATATTTGCGCTTTTGGAAGCTTGAAGATTAATTTCTTTGATAGCATAAGTGCTATCGTTAACCCAAAAATCACCTTTAAATGTGAGTTCATTTTTTCGTCTAGGGTAATAAATGATATTATAACACCATTTGTCGCCAATGTAAGCACTGTCTGATAAGACGTAGTTGTAAGTTTGAATACCTGTTCTACTCAATGGACTAACAAAACTTTTATCGAAAAACTTTAAGTAATTGTCATAAACATTATATTCAGAATATAAATCATCGATAAAATCAATGATCATTTGATTATTACTAAAACCAGAGTTTTTATTACCAATTAATTCTTCATGCTTTTTATTAATAATATTGTCTCCGGTTATTTTCTTAACAGACTCATTTAAGAAAATAGGTAAGTAGGTTTTTCCTGTAACCTTAGAAGTATCAACTTCATTAAAGACAAATTCCATTCCTTTAAATAACTTGCTTTTTATAAGTGCGCTATCTATAGTGTTGAGGTCAAATTCAACTTTTTCGTATTGGTCGTATTCGTATTGTTTAAATTGATTGAGACCATTTTTTCTTTTACGTTCCCAAATCTTTTGTAAAATTCTAATTGCAGGATTTTCTGAGGCTTTTTTAGATTGTTTTCCAGTAACAATAAGGACTTCATCTAAAGATGACGCTTCTTCTTTAAGAATATATTTTAAATCGTAATTAACGCGTTTGGTTAATGGAATTTCTAAGACTTCAAAACCAATGAATGAAACTGTTAAGGTGTTCCAATTATTTTCTGATTCTAAATAGAATTTACCATCTTCATTGGTAATTGTGCCTTCAGTAGATCCTTTAAAAAGGACATTTACAAAAGGTAGAGGTTCATTGTTTTCATCAAAAACATGGCCGCTAACTTTGGTCTGTGCCATTGCAGAAAAAAATCCAAGAACTAGAAACGGAATAAGTAGTTTTAATCTCATATTAAAAAAAATAAACTTCATCAACAACCATGCTAAATTAAGCTTGAGGGTCGCCAATGAAGTTTATTAAACGCAGAAATCTGCAATTTATTTGTACATAACCTTTTTTACTGCTTTAACAACACTGTCACTATTAGGTAACCATTCTGCTAATAATACAGGTGAATAAGGCGCAGGTGTATCTGCTGTATTTATTTTTACTACTGGTGCATCTAGATAATCAAATGCTTCAGATTGCACAATATAAGTAATTTCTGTTGAAACATTTCCAAAAGGCCAAGCTTCTTCTAAAACAACTAAGCGATTTGTTTTCTTAACAGACTTTAAAATAGCTTCTTTGTCTAACGGACGAACGGTACGTAAATCTATAATCTCGCAAGAAATACCTTCTTTAGCCAATTCATCTGCAGCTTTATATGCTTCTTTTATAATTTTACCAAAAGATACAATAGTTACATCTGTACCTTCTCGTTTAATTTCAGCAACTCCAATAGGTACCGTATATTCTCCTTCTGGTATTTCGCCTTTGTCACCATACATTTGCTCACTTTCCATAAAAATAACTGGATCGTCATCTCTAATTGCTGCTTTTAATAACCCCTTTGCATCGTAAGGATTAGAAGGAACAATAACTTTAAGACCTGGTGTATTAGCAAACCAATTTTCAAAAGCCTGAGAGTGTGTTGCACCTAATTGACCTGCAGAAGCTGTTGGTCCTCTAAATACGATAGGACATTTAAACTGTCCACCAGACATTTGTCTAATTTTTGCTGCGTTATTTATAATTTGGTCAATACCAACCAAAGAGAAGTTAAACGTCATATATTCTACAATAGGACGGTTGCCTGTCATAGTAGATCCAATAGCAATACCTGCAAAACCAAGCTCTGCAATTGGTGTGTCAATTACACGTTTTGCACCAAACTCATCTAACATACCTTTAGATGCTTTATAGGCACCATTATATTCTGCTACTTCTTCGCCCATAAGATAAACACTCTCATCTCTGCGCATTTCTTCGCTCATGGCTTCGCAAATAGCTTCTCTAAATTGAATTGTCTTCATTTTCTTATTTTTAATCGTGTAGCAAAAATAATAATTATTGACTATATAATGCCATTAAAAGTCGAGTGAAAAACGAAAATATTTGTAATTTGTTATAATTATTAGTTTACAGGTGGTTTTAATGATGAAAAGTAACATTTTAATCTATTTATTAACACTTAGTTTATATAAATAATTACGTTGGTATCGTTAATTTTATAAATACAGCTTAATTAATATATAATAGGAAGAATTGCTTTATTTCGATTTAGGAGGTGTTAAATGATGTAGTTTATATCGTTAAATGAAGAATAAGAATAGATATAATGGAGATGGTAAATAGCTTTTTTAGAATTAAACATGCGTAAAAAACACTCCAAATATTTTAAGTTAGGCTTGAAGACAATAGTTCGTTAGACTTTAAAATCTCGATAATCAATAAAAAACCTTTAAAATTTTAAAAAATTAATAGTTTTTTACGTTGAAAATGATTTTATGAAAATTTTATTATGCACGCATAGTAAAAAATCAAATAATATTTTTATCTTCGTAATCAAGAAAAAGACGTTTAAAATAAATTATTTTATATGAAGATATTAGTATGTATTAGTCATGTACCTGATACCACATCAAAGATTAATTTCACAGAAGGAGATAGTAAACTTGACACTAATGGTGTTCAATTTGTAATAAACCCTAATGATGAGTTTGGTTTAACACGCGCCATGTGGTTTAAAGAAAAACAAGGGGCTAGTGTAGATGTTGTTAATGTTGGTGGGCCAGAAACCGAACCTACATTAAGAAAAGCTTTAGCTATTGGTGCTGATTCTGCAATTAGAGTGAATACAGATGCGACTGATGGTTATGCCGTTGCTAAGCAATTAGCAAAAGTTGTAAGTGATGGAGGTTATGATTTAGTTATTGCTGGTAGAGAATCTATAGATTATAATGGAGCTATGGTACCAGGAATGTTAGCAGCGATGATTGATGCTAATTTTATAACAAACTGTATTAGCTTAGAAATTGATGGAACGACTGCTAAGGCAGTTAGAGAAATCGATGGAGGTAAAGAAACAGTAAGTACATCTTTACCATTGGTTATTGGTGGACAAAAAGGCTTGGTTGAAGAGAGTGATCTTCGTATTCCTAATATGAGAGGAATTATGATGGCACGTAAAAAACCTTTAAATGTTATAGAGCCAACAGATGTTAGTGCAGAAACCAAAGTTGTAAGTTTTGAAAAACCGGCACCAAAAGGGGCTGTTAAATTGGTGGATACAGATAATATTGATGAGTTGGTAAGCCTTCTTCATAATGAAGCCAAAGTAATTTAACCAATCAATCATGTGAAAGCAGAACGTTAAGAGTTTAACTAATGCTTATTCAAAAAAAGTAATATTAACAATATAGATTCTTGCTTAGGCAAGAATGACAAAAATCAAATTTTATGTCAATTCTAGTATATACAGAATCCGAAAACGGAAAATTTAAAAAAGCAGCTTTAGAAGTTGTTTCATATGCAAAAGCTGTTGCTGACCAAATGGATACCACGGTGACTGCTGTTGCTGTTAACGCTGAAGACGTTGAGGTGCTTGGAGCTTACGGGGCATCTAAAGTTCTTTTAGTAAAAGACGAGTCTTTAAAAGCTTTTAATGCAAAAAAATACGCAGCTATCCTTGAGGGTGCTGCAAAAAACGAAGGAACTAATGTAGTTGTATTAAGCGCTAGTGCTAATAGTAAATATTTAGCACCAATGTTAGCTGTTGGTTTAGACGCGGGTTATGTTTCTAATGTCATTGAAGCACCGTCTAACGTTTCACCATTTACAGTGAAGCGATCAGCTTTTACAAACAAAGCATTCGCAACTACAGAGATCAATACGGATATTAAAATTATAGGCTTATCTAATAACTCATTCGGGTTAGTAGAGTCGGGTGGAAGTGCTTCTGTAGAAAATTTCTCTCCAGAAATTCCAGATTCTGGTGTTACTGTAGAGTCTGTTGATAAAGCTACAGATAAAGTAAGTATAGCAGATGCAGAAATCGTTGTTTCAGGAGGAAGAGGTCTTAAAGGACCAGAAAACTGGGGAATGATTGAAGAATTAGCAGAAGTTTTAGGAGCGGCAACAGCTTGCTCTAAGCCTGTTTCCGATTTAGGATGGAGACCTCACAGCGAGCATGTTGGGCAAACGGGAAAACCTGTAGCTTCTAATTTATATATTGCTATTGGTATTTCTGGAGCAATTCAACATTTAGCGGGTATTAATGCCTCTAAAGTAAAAGTAGTCATTAATACAGATCCAGAAGCCCCTTTCTTTAAGGCAGCAGATTACGGAATTGTAGGTGATGCTTTTGAAGTGGTTCCTAAATTAATAGAAAAATTAAAAGCTTTTAAAGCTGCAAACGCATAGTTTTATTATCTTTTAATATTCAGTAACTTACCCGTATAAAAGGTGAGTTATTAATAAGGACTGTTTAAATTTAGATTCCTCTGCTTTACAGACAATTTACTTGAAGTTTCAGGAAAATTTATTCAAATCTGTTAAAAGCAGTTGGTAAAGTCCAAATTTAAACAGTTCTTTGTGTTTTATAAAATATGAGTTTAGTTCGTTTAAATATCAAAGGTATATCATATAGTCAAACCCAAAATGGTGCCTATGCTTTAATACTTAATGAGGTAGATGGTGACCGAAAACTGCCAATAGTTATTGGTGCTTTTGAGGCGCAATCCATTGCTATTGCTTTAGAAAAGGAAATCCGTCCTCCGCGTCCTCTTACTCACGATTTATTTAAAAACTTCGCAGATCGATTCGATATTACAGTAAAGCAAGTTATTATTCATAAGTTGGTTGATGGTGTTTTCTACTCTAGCCTAATTTGCGAACGCGATAAGATTGAAGAAATTATCGATGCCAGAACTAGCGATGCTATTGCTTTGGCTTTACGTTTTCAAGCTCCAATTTTTACTTATAAAAATATTTTAGATAAAGCTGGAATCTATCTTAAAGTTAATCCTAAGAAGGAAGACGAAGAAGATCAGGACAGTATTCTTATGGATGAACTTATTGTTGAAGAAATAGAAACATCTTCAGTTGAACAAGAAGGTCATAAAAACAAATCTCTTAAAGAGCTTAATGAGCTCTTAGAGGAAGCCGTAAATAATGAAGATTACGAAATGGCTGCTAAACTTAGAGACGAAATTTCTAAACGCTAACTAACACTTCTTATTTATGGATTATTTTTTCAAGGCAATTTTTGCTATATTTCTTGGACTTTCATCAATAACAGCGCAAGAACTTGAAAAAACATGGGAGCTAAACACCCCTGAAAGTATTTATTATTCTTTAAATTTTGAGAACGGTGAGTTTAATTTTTGCTCAGAAACAGAAAATGATCTTGATGGAGATTACATGTTTCAAAACGACTTATTGGTGCTGTATCATAATGATTCTCTAAATTCAATTAAAAGATATAAAATTAGAGAATTAACAGATTCAACTTTGGTTTTAACAGGGAAGAAGATGAGTTTTAATTTAATATCTAAACCAGAGGAGGCTATTTTAGAGCAAGAAGGGACTTTTGCAGAGATTATACCAAATCAAGGATTTTCATTTACAAGTTTATGGAGGGGGCTTTTAGGTATGATTTCTTTAATCTTTATCGCCTTTTTATTTAGTAGTAACCGTAGAGCGATTAATTGGAAAACGGTTGGGATAGGTCTAGTGTTTCAACTCGTTATTGCGATAGGTGTTCTAAAAGTAGATTTTATTAAAACAGCTTTTGAGGTTGTAGGGCAAGGATTTATTGCTATACTTGGGTTTACACAAGCAGGTAGTGAATTCCTATTTGGGGGCATGTTAGATATTAAGTCTTTCGGATTTATTTTTGCCTTTCAAGTATTACCAACAATTATATTCTTTTCAGCATTAACATCTGTTTTATTCTATTTAGGACTGATTCAGAAAGTCGTAAAGGGGATGGGTTGGCTGTTATCTAAAGTTTTAGGTATTTCTGGGGCAGAAAGTTTAAGTGTAGCTGGTAATATTTTCTTGGGTCAAACAGAAGCTCCATTGCTTATTAAGGCGTATTTAGAAAAGATGAATAAGTCAGAGATTCTTTTAGTAATGATAGGCGGTATGGCAACTGTTGCAGGTGCTGTATTAGCTGCTTATATTGGGTTTTTAGGAGGTGAAGACGAAGCTTTACAATTGTTTTATGCAAAGCATCTATTGGCAGCCTCCGTTATGGCAGCACCAGGAGCTATTGTAATTTCAAAAATATTATTTCCACAGACTGAAGATATCAATACTGAAGTTGCTGTTTCACAAGAAAAAATAGGTTCTAATATTTTAGAAGCTATAGCTAATGGAACCACTGAAGGATTAAGGTTAGCTGTTAATGTTGGTGCAATGTTATTAGTGTTTGTGGCTTTCATTGCCATGATAAATGGAATTTTAGGTGGTATAGCAGGATTTGATGGTTTTAATATTACAGCTTTAAATATCGATTGGCATTTTACATCGCTTAATGAAATTATAGCAGAACATACTCCTTATGAAAGTTTGTCTTTAGAATTTATACTTGGTTATTTATTTGCTCCTTTAATGTGGCTTATTGGTGTAGCCTCTGAAGATATGGCTTTAATGGGGCAGTTATTAGGGATTAAATTAGCAGCGAGTGAATTTATAGGCTATATTCAATTGGCAGATTTAAAGAATGCTGCAAATGCAACACATCTTACTTATGAGAAATCCATTATTATGGCAACTTATATGCTTTGTGGTTTTGCGAACTTTGCATCTATTGGAATTCAAATAGGTGGAATTGGGTCTTTAGCGCCAGGGCAACGTACACAATTATCTAGATTTGGAATGAAAGCTTTAATTGGAGGAACTATTGCTTCTTTAATTTCTGCGACTATTGCAGGTATGATTATTGGATAACTTAACTAGAAAAATATCGGATTTTAAATTTGATGCTTTTTCTTTATTTTCGCTTCAAGTCTTGCTGATAATCTAATCAGCATATTATTCCTAAATTTAATTAAAAGAGATTCTACTTTTCACAAGCAATGTTATGAAACAATATCACGACTTAGTAAAACATATTTTAGCCGAAGGAAATGAAAAAGGAGATCGTACAGGTACAGGTACAAAAAGTGTATTTGGGTACCAAATGCGCTTCGATTTAAGTGAAGGTTTCCCAATGGTGACAACAAAAAAATTGCATTTAAAGTCTATTATTTATGAATTACTTTGGTTCTTAAAAGGCGATACTAATATTAATTACCTTACTGAAAACGGAGTAAAAATATGGAACGATTGGGCAGATGAAAATGGTGATCTGGGTCCTGTTTATGGTCATCAATGGCGTAATTGGGCAAGTGAAGATATTGACCAGATTAAAGAAGTTATTCAAACTCTAAAGAATAATCCTAATAGTAGAAGAATGTTGGTTTCTGCATGGAATCCTTCTGTATTACCAGATACTTCAATATCATTTTCTGAGAATGTAGCTAAAGGAAAAGCAGCATTGCCTCCGTGTCATGCGTTTTTTCAATTTTATGTTGCTGATGGTAAATTATCGTGTCAGCTCTACCAGCGTAGTGCAGATACATTTTTAGGAGTGCCGTTTAATATTGCTTCTTATGCATTATTTACTATGATGATGGCTCAGGTTTGCGGTTATGAAGCAGGAGATTTTATTCACACTTTTGGTGATGCACATATCTATAATAATCATAAAGAGCAATTAGAATTACAGCTTTCTAGGGAAATTAGACCTTTGCCAAAAATGATTTTAAATCCAGAGGTAAAAAATATTTTCGATTTTAAATTTGAAGACTTTACACTTGAAGGTTATAACCCACATCCGCATATTAAAGGAAAAGTGGCTATTTAATAATTTATTTATGAAAGTGCTCTTCATTCTGGTTTTATTTATCGCTACTCTAAATTTATCTGCACAAGATAAAGAAGGAGTTTATAAAACATATCCCCAAATATAGAGGTTGCAGTGACGAATTAAACTTTGAAGAAATCGAAAAATGTACTTCAGATAAAATACTAGATTATATAGATGTTAGTTTTAATTATGAATTAGCAGATAAGACTTTTCCAACGGATTTAAATACTTAATTTTATATGGAATTTAGTATTAATAAAAAAGGTAAAGCAAAAGATATTAAGGTGAAGGCACATCACAAAGCAATTGCAGTAGATGTGATTCAATTTATTAAACGTATGCCGAAATTCAAAGCAAGAGGAATGTTAGATGGTAAGTTTTTACCAACTAAATTTAGTGCACTCGTTACAATTCGTTTATTGATATATATAAACTTATAAGTTAATTATACCATTATCAGCACCTGCAAACTCATTCCAAGCAAATCCGTCAGCCTCGGTATCATTTAAGTAAGATTTTTCATCAATAAGATACCTAAATTCATAAGAATTATTACTTGCTAGATCTACAGTTCCTTTGAATGTTCCGTTTTTTAGTTTTTTTAATTCTGTAGCTTCTGAATTCCACTCATTAAAATTCCCTATTACTGCTACACTTTTTGCCTCTTCAGCAGGAACAGAAAATGTTACCTTACAAATTGGTTTAGTTTTTAAGTACTGCTTTTTAATTGCCATAATATTAAGTTTGAATAATTAATAATATTATAAAAATAGAAAATTATGTGATAGGATAAGATCTTTAATTGTCTAAAAACTAAATATTTATTGTTTTGTTAATATTGTAAGATCTATATCTTTAGGAATTCAACAAAAGGACTGTTATTTTGCGGATTAGTTGTAAATACGTTGTTTTATTATGTTGGTTTTGAGTGTTGTAGTTTTTAATTTCAAAAAAACATAAAAGGATTTTTATCGAGTTAAAATTTTAATGAAAATAAAGTATCTTTATCTTATTAAATCATAATTATGTTTGGGAGTAAAAAACAAATTTCTACAATAGATAAGGATCAATTAGAGTTGATTGAAAATGCTCAGAATCGTATTAAGGAAAAGAAGCGGCTTTACATTCACTTTGTCGTTTTTTTAATTGGTGCGGTATTTTTTATTTTAGCAAATACAGTTTTAAAAATAGGTGAAACTCTTAAGCCTGCAGGTATTGATTGGTTTGTTTACGCCATATTAGCTTGGCTATTTTTGTTCATATATCATTTTATTAGTGTTTTTATAACGCATAAGTTTATGGGCAAGGATTGGGAAAAGCAACAACTAGAAAAATTAGTAAACCAACAAGAAAACCGTATCAATAAGCTGAAGCAAAATTTTATTAAAGAAGAGACTAAGATTGCAAAATCTCAAGCTTATAATGAAAGCAAGGACAAAGCACCTGTAATTGAAAAAAAAAAGACATCTGAGCTAACGATTATAGTTGCAGAAGGAGAAGACAATGCCATTGGTAAAGACAATGATTTAATTTGGCATTTAAGTGATGATTTAAAACACTTTAAAGCGCTTACTAATGGTCATCATATTATTATGGGACGTAAAACTTTTGAAAGTTTTCCTAAACCATTGCCAAATAGAACACACGTTGTAATTACAAGGCAAAAAGATTATAAAGCACCAGCAGGAGTGATAGTCGTAAATTCGTTAAACGATGCGCTTGATGCTGCGAGATATGACAAACAACCTTTTGTTATTGGTGGTGGGGAAATTTACAAGCAAGCTTTACCTTATGTAGATAAATTAGAAATAACCCGCGTGCATTCTACTTTTGAAAATGCAGATACATTTTTTCCTAAAATAGATGAGACGGAATGGAAAGAGGTGAGCAGAACAACGCATGATGCTGATGAGAAACATGCCTTTGCATTTTCTTTTATTACATATTTAAAGCGGTAGTTAATTTACTTTAGCGAATATTTAAATAAAAAAAACACCTTAACTTAGAAAGTTAAGGTGTTTTTTTTATTCGTTATATAGTTAACTATATATCAAAGGCTGTTTTTACCTTGTCAACGTAATCTAACTTTTCCCAAGTAAACAATTCAACATCTAATGTAACAGGTTGTCCATTTGGTCTGTTAAAAGTTTTACTTACGGTCTCATTTAACCTTCCCATATGTCCATAAGCAGCTGTTTCGCTATAAATAGGTAAACGTAATTTTAGACGGTCTTCAATAGCAGCTGGTTTCATGTTAAAAATTGCCTGTACTGTTTTAGCAATTTCACCATCTGTTAAATTAAAGTGACAAGTACCATAAGTATCAATAAAAATACCCATTGGTTCTGCAACGCCTATAGCATAAGAAACTTGAACTAAAACTTGGTCGCATAAACCAGCTGCAACTAAGTTTTTAGCAATATGTCTTGTCGCGTAAGCAGCACTTCTGTCTACTTTACTTGGATCTTTTCCAGAAAAAGCTCCACCACCATGCGCTCCTTTTCCTCCATAAGTATCTACTATAATTTTTCTACCAGTTAGACCAGTATCACCGTGAGGTCCACCAATTACAAATTTTCCTGTAGGATTAATGTGATACGTGATATCGTCATTAAATAACTCTTGGATATGTTCTGGTAACTTATCAATTACTCTAGGAATTAATATATCAATGATATCTTTTCTAATTTTAGCCAACATACTGTCGTCAGCATCAAAGTCATCATGTTGTGTAGAGACTACAATGGCATCTATACGTTGTGGCACGTTATCATCACTGTATTCAATAGTCACTTGACTTTTAGAATCAGGTCTTAAATAAGTAATTGCTTTATTCTCGCGACGTAATTCTGCTAATTCTTTTAGAATGCGGTGTGATAAATCTAATGCTAAAGGCATAAAATTTTCAGTTTCGTTGGTTGCGTATCCAAACATCATTCCTTGGTCTCCTGCACCTTGCTCTTCTTTAGAAGCTCTATCTACACCTTGATTAATCTCTTCAGATTGCTCATGTATAGCAGATAGAACACCGCAAGAGTTTCCGTCAAACATATAGGCACTTTTAGTGTAACCTATCTTGTTTATGGTATCTCTAGCTATTTGCTGTACATCTAAGTATGTATTAGATTTTACTTCACCAGCAAGTATAACTTGACCTGTAGTTACTAAAGTTTCGCAAGCGACTCTAGATTCTGGGTCAAAAGCTAAAAAATTGTCTATTAACGCATCACTAATTTGGTCAGCTACTTTATCTGGGTGACCTTCAGAAACACTTTCCGAAGTAAATAAATATGGCATAAATCGTATGTTTATAATAATAATTCAGTTATGAAAAACTTTTCGATTACAAGGTCGCTAGAGAAGTAGAAAACTTACTGCTTTAGCATTTTTTATTCTGAATTCAATTCAGAATCTGTTCTTAATGAACAGGTACTGAAATAGTTTCAGTACTAGAGGTTGCAATCAGACAAATTTTTCCTCTTATAATTTCAGGACAAAAGTACGTATTAATATCAATACAGAAGACCTATTAGTCTAAAGAAAATATTAAATTATTAAATTGAACCCGCTTTAGTTTTTTTCTGTGGTTAAAATAGTCTTAGATTTACACTATGCTTTCAAAGAAAACAAAATACGGAATAAAGGCGTTAGTGCATTTGGCTAGGCAAGAAGAACGCATGCCTGTGCAGATTTCTACGATTTCTAAATCAGAAAATATATCTCAAAAATTTTTAGAAAGTATCTTACTAACTTTACGTAAAAACGGAATGTTAGGATCTAAAAAAGGTAAAGGTGGTGGCTACTATCTTTTAAAAGATCCAAATGAGATTCCTATGACTACGGTAATGAGGTTACTCGAAGGTCCAATAGCAATGGTGCCTTGTGTAAGCCTAAATTTCTACGAAAAATGTTCGGATTGTCCAGACGAAGCATCATGTGCTGTAAATAAAATAATGCTTAAAGTAAGAGATAATACTTTAGAAATATTCCGTAACACAACATTAGCCGATTTGTCTAATACTGATGTGACTCTCTAAAATTTATGTCTTAATCTTATGTAAATAAGAGCATTCTAAATTAATACACTTTTTACTTTTTTGAAAAAATTAACTTTTAAATTAAAAATTAATAACTATGTTTGTTTTATCCTAGTAAGCCTATAGGGTAATAGTTTTTAATGATTAGCATATTATTAATAGTATATTTCATGTAGATACTAGTTTAAAAAGGGAGACACAAGAATCAAATATGTCGCAAGAAAATATTAAAAGAAGTATTGTAAAAACAGTGAGTTGGAGAGTGTTAGGTACTTTAGATACCGTAATTATTTCCTATTTAATTACTGGAACTTTAGCATTAGCTTTGTCAATAGGAGGAGTAGAATTAATATCTAAAATGGTGCTGTACTTTTTTCATGAACGCACTTGGAATAATATAAAATGGGGAAAATGATAGCTATAGATATCGATATTTGGAATAAAAAGTTAAAAGATAAATCACCTATTGAGATAGCCCAATGGGCCTTAGAACTATCTGAAAATAGAATTGTTACGACAAGTTTTGGTGTCTATTCTTCAGTTTTATTAAGCACAATGTCTCAATTAGATAATGATATTAGAGTTGTGTGGTGCGATACTTTATATAATCAGCCTTCAACTTATGAGCATGCAGCAAATTTAATTGATGAGTATGATCTTAATATTCGAAAATATAAAAGTTTACAGACCAAAGCAGAAATTGGTTCTACTATTGGGCTTCCTAATTTAGAGGATGATAATCATGATGAATTTTCAGAAGTGGTAAAATTAGAACCTTTTAGACGTGCGTTAAAAGAAGAAAATCCTGATATCTGGTTTACAAATATTAGAATTAGACAAACAGAATTTAGAGATAAGAAAGATATTTTAAGCTACAGTAAAGATGGAATCCTCAAAGTGAGTCCTTTTTATTATTGGAGCGATAAAGATTTAGATCAATATATACAGGATAATGAATTAGCTAAAAATGCTGATTATTTCGATCCTATTAAGGCACTTCTCAATAGAGAATGTGGCATACATTTTCAGTAATACATTTTTAAAATAAAGGCTATCAGTAGCTTAAAAAATACGTTTCAATATCCTACTAAATCCATAGGAATAATATAATTTAAATTATGCAAAGTTTTAGAACCGAATTAGAAAATCCTGTTGTACAGAAGGATATCCTTGAGTTAGCTAATAAGATTGAGCTTTTTCATAAGGGTAAGATTGATGAAGAAAAATTCCGTAGTCTACGTTTAGCCAGAGGCGTTTACGGTCAACGCCAAGAAGGTGTGCAGATGATTAGAATTAAATTGCCTTATGGTAAAGTTCTAAGTCATCAGTTGCGTCGTATTGCTGAGGTTTCTGATGAATATTCTAGAAGTCGATTGCACATAACTACACGTCAAGATATTCAAATTCACTATGTAGATTTAAACAGAACCCCAGAACTTTGGGCGGAATTAGAACGCGATAATGTTACGCTTAGAGAAGCTTGTGGAAATACGGTAAGAAATGTTACCGCTAGTGAAACGGCAGGTATTGATATGAATGAATCTTTTGATGTTTCACCTTATGCAGATGCATTATTTAAATTCTTTTTAAGAAACCCAATTTGTCAAGAAATGGGTCGAAAATTTAAGGTGTCTTTTTCAGCTTCTGATGAAGATACAGGTTTATCTTACATGCACGATTTAGGTTTTATTGCTAAAATTGAAAATGGTGTTAAAGGATTTAAAGTGATGTTAGCTGGTGGTTTAGGGTCACAACCAAGACATGCCGATTTGTTTTATGAATTTCTACCTGCAGATAAAATTATTCCTTTAATGGAAGGTGTTCTTAGAGTTTTTGATCGTTATGGTGAACGAAAAAGTAGAGCCAAAGCCCGAATGAAATTCTTATTAAAAGATATCGGAGTAGAGGCTTTTAAAACACTAGTTGAAGAAGAACAAACCGCGATTGAATTTAAAACGGTAACAATTGATGAATCTAATTATACAGCTTCAAAACCCGTTGAAATCGATTTTCCAACAGTTGCGATTAAAAATGAAGATGCTTATAACTTATGGAAGTCTACGAATGTAATTCCTCAAAAACAAAATGGCTATGTGGCGATTGGTATCAAAGTACTTTTAGGTGATTTTTATACCGATAAAGCACGGTTATTAGCTGATTTGGTAGAGAATTACGCCGCAGGTGAAATTAGATTAAGCTTGCGCCAGAATATTTTAATTCCTTTTGTAAAAGAAGAAGCACTTCCTTTTTTCTATACCGAATTAGAGAAACTTGGTTTTGTAGAAGCGGGTTATAATAAAGCCGTAGATATTACAGCCTGTCCTGGTACAGATACTTGTAACCTTGGTATTGCAAGTAGTACAGGAATAGCAGAAGAATTAGAACGTGTTATTAAAGCAGAGTACCCACAATATTTAGAGAATAATGATTTAGTCATTAAAATTAGTGGTTGTATGAATGCTTGTGGGCAACACAATATGGCAAATATTGGTTTTCAAGGCATGTCTATTAGAACCAAAGATAAATTAGTGGCACCCGCACTACAAGTGCTTTTAGGTGGCGGTAATTTAGGAAATGGTAAAGCTTATTTTGCAGATAAAGTCGTTAAAATTCCAAGCCGAAGAGGACCTGAAGCGTTGCGTAGAATTCTTAATGATTTTGAAGAAAATGCAGCAGGAAAACTATTTGTAGATTACTATAAAGAACAAGGCGAAAAGTATTTTTATCAACTATTAACGGATCTGTCTAGTGTAGATAATCTTACTCAACAAGATTTTATTGATTGGGGAACAGAAGAAGAATATGTAAAAGCCATAGGAATTGGTGAGTGTGCAGGTGTGGTTATTGATTTAATTGCCACATTGTTTTTAGAAAGTGATGAGAAGATTGAAGAAGCACAAGCGGCCTATAAAAATAGAGTGTATTCAGGTGCTATTTACGAAGCGTATCGCTCTATGGTAAATTCGGCAAAAGCCATTTTACTTTCAGAGAATGTTACAACAAATTCACAAGCCGGAATTATTAAACAGTTCGATGAACTTTTTGTAGATACAAAGAAAATTGAATTAGGAGCCTCTTTTTCAGATGTAATTTATCAAATAAAAACGGTTCCACCAACGGAAGATTTTGCAAGTAATTATATAAATACAGCACAGCAATTTTTAAAAAGTGTAAGAGCTTTTAGAGACAATCAGGTTGCTGAAAAAAAATAAGATTATGACACCTAAATTAACCATAGTAGGCGCAGGACCTGGAGACGTAGATTTAATTACTGTTAAGGCCATAAAAGCCATTAAATCTGCAGATGTTATTTTGTATGATGCGCTTGTTAATAACGAGTTGTTAGAGTATGCTTCGCCAAATGCAGAATTAATTTTTGTTGGTAAACGCAAAGGTTGCTATGCATATCAACAGAGTCAAATTAATGAGTTAATCATAGAACGTGCTTTGAGATGCGGGCATGTAGTGCGTCTTAAAGGTGGAGATCCATTTATATTTGGTCGTGGCGCAGAAGAATTAGAGTATGCTAAAGCATATGCTATTGAAGTCGCTGTTGTTCCCGGTATTTCTTCATCTGCTGCAGTACCAGCTTACCAAGGTATTCCGTTAACAAAACGAAATGCATCTGAAAGCTTTTGGGTCATTACAGGAACCACAAAATCGCATCAAATCTCAGGTGATATTGCTTTAGCTGCAAAGTCTACGGCAACAGTTGTAATTTTAATGGGGATGAGTAAACTTTCAGAAATTGTTCAGATTTTTTCAAAAGAAGGAAAATCGGAAACAGCGATTGCAATAATTCAAAATGGTACACGAGTAAATGAAAAAGTAGGGATTGGTAAAATGTCTACTATCGAAGCTATTGTAGAAGAAAAGCAATTGTCTAATCCTGCAATTATCATTATAGGCGAAGTTGTAAATCAGCGTGTAGATCTTTCAGATATTTATGTTGAAGCTGATTTGGCGCATAAAAAAACCGCGTAATAATGGAAAGAAATAATTTATATCCCATTTTTCTAAAGACGAATAATCTTAAAGTCTTAATCGTTGGTGGTGGTTACGTTGCAGAAGAAAAATTGACCTTTTTATTAAAGTCGAGTCCAGATGCAAATGTGACTATGGTTTCACCAATGTTTAGAGAAGGAACCATTGCCGTTGCAGATACAGGTAACGTTAATAGAATTACCGATAATTATAATATAGATTACTTAAAAGGACATCACATTGTTATTGCAACAACGGATCTTCCTGAAATTAATGTCGAAATATATAGAGATTGCCGAGCACAAGATAAATTAGTCAACGTGGCTGATAATCCACCATATTGCGATTTTTATATGGGAGGGATTGTTACTAAAGGTAATGTGAAAGTTGCGATTTCTACCAATGGAAAATCGCCAACTACAGCAAAGCGATTACGTCAGTTTTTTGAAGACGTTATCCCTGAAAATATTGATGATTTAGTAAAAAATCTCAATGTTTACAGAAAAACAATAAAAGGTGACTTTGAACAGAAAGTCGAAAAGTTAAATGAATTTACTAAAGGTTTAGTAGAGAAATTATAGATTATGATTAAAACAGATATACTTATCATAGGTGCAGGGCCAACAGGTTTATTTACCGTATTTGAAGCAGGATTATTAAAAATGAAATGTCATTTAATTGATGCTTTACCTCAAGCTGGTGGGCAATGTTCAGAATTATATCCTAAAAAACCGATTTACGATATTCCAGGATTTCCCGAAATATTAGCAGACGATTTAACATCTAATCTATTAGAACAAGGAAAACAATTTCAGCCTGGTTTTACCTTAGGAGAACGTGCAGAAACCATTGAGAAATTAGAAGATGGTAGTTTTATTGTTACGACTAATAAAGGAACACAGCATCATGCACCAATTATTGCTATTGCAGGTGGTTTAGGAAGTTTTGAACCTAGAAAGCCACCGTTAGATGGTATTGATAAATATGAAGATAACGGTTTAGCTTACTTTATTAAAGACCCAGAAGTGTATCGCGATAAAAAAGTGGTGATTGCAGGTGGTGGAGATTCTGCTTTAGATTGGAGTATTTTCTTAGCAGATGTAGCTTCAGAGGTAACACTTGTTCACAGACGAAATGAATTTAGAGGGGCTTTAGATTCTGTTGAACGTGTGCAAGAATTAAAATCTCTAAACAAAATTAATATTATTACACCTGCTGAAATTACAGCGTTACATGGCGAAACTAAAATTGAAGGTGTATCCGTGACTAAAGATGGTGAAACTGAAATTTTAGAAGCAGATGCTTTTATTCCTCTTTTTGGTTTATCACCAAAACTAGGACCGATAGGAGATTGGGGATTAGAGATCGAAAAGAATGCTATAAAAGTAGATACTTTAGATTATCAAACCAATATCCCTGGTATTTATGCTATTGGAGATGTGAATACATACGAAGGGAAACTAAAATTAATTTTATGTGGTTTTCATGAAGCGACGTTAATGTGTCAATCAGCCTATAAACTATTAAATCCGGGTAAGAAGTTTGTTTTAAAATACACAACTGTAAGTGGTATTAATGGTTTTGATGGTACAAGAAAAGAATCACCTAAAGCAGTAGTAAAGGCAATAGTGTAATTTAATAGTATTATCAGATGTCTATTTATGAGACTTAAATTTAGGTCGAAATTAAATTAACATAAAATTTCGACTTAGATTTAATTAGATAACTATTTATTAGAATTAAATTAACAAAAGAATGTTTTTTTAATCAGATATTTGCGCTTTATTAATACCAATATTGGGTATGAATGTTCAATTTGGTTAAAGCCTTAAATCATGAAATTAATAAATAAGTATAAATCAGATTTTAGATTTGTGTTACAACTATTGTTGTTAACAGCAGTATCTTTAATTGCTGCATTATTTATGTAGCATTCTTGTACATTACTTAGAGGCAAATTGTAATTATTGACTATTTTTACGGCTTAATAATTGCCAATGCGAAATCTATTATGTACAATTTTAGTAATAATGTCTATAACTATTTATGGGCAAGATAAAACACATAATACCTATGTTGATTTCAATTATTTTGGAGGAAACATAGCACTTCACAATAATGATATATTACATTTAATTACGGGTCACCCTGAAGGTTTTATTTTCAGTTGGAACAAAAAAACCTTTGGTGATAAAGCATGGGAGCAACGCTATAATTATCCAGATTATGGAGCGTCTTTTATGTATCAAGATTTTAAGAATAACAAATTAGGTGATAGCTATGGGCTGTATGCACACTATAATTTTTATTTCTTTAAGCGTAACATTATGTTACGTATTGCACAAGGTTTAGCATACAATACTAATCCTTATGATAAGATTGATAATCCAAAAAATATAGCATTCGGTTCTGAGATATTGAGTTCTACTTATCTAATGATTAACTATAAAAAGGATCGCTTATTTAATCGTTTAGGTCTTCAAACTGGGCTGTCTTTAGTTCATTATTCTAATGCAAATGTTAGAGCACCAAATACAAGTGTAAATACAATTGCGTTTAATGTAGGTTTAACTTACCAATTAGAAGCTGAAGAACCTGAGTTTATCAGTAATCTTGATGATGAAAAATTTACAGAACCAATTAAATATAACATAGCTTTTAGGTCAGGGATTAATCAAAGTGATGTCATAGGAAGTGATCAGTTTCCATTTTATGTTATATCGGCATATGCAGATAAACGCTTAAGCCATGTTAGTGCAATTCAATTTGGAGCAGATGTGTTCTTTTCAAAATTTCTTGAAGAGTTAATTTATTACAGATCAGTTTCTTTTCCTGAAGAAAATGTAAGTGGAGACGAAGATTACAAACGTGCAGGGCTTTTTGTAGGGCATGAATTGTTTGTTAATAAACTATCTGTAGAAACACAAATAGGCTATTATGTGTATTATCCTTATGATTTTGAAGGTCGAACTTATTTAAGGATAGGTTTAAAACGTTATTTTGGAGAGAACTTTTTTGGAGCATTAACCTTAAAATCTCATGGAGCTAAAGCCGAAGCAGTAGAATTTGGAATAGGATTAAGATTATGAAAAAACTAACCTACTTATTTGTTTTATTGTTTCTCGCTTGTAATAGCGAAGATGCAAACGATTGTTTTCAAACTTCTGGAGATTTAATTCAGCAAGAAGTTACGGTATCTAGTTTTCAACGTATTTTAGTTCATAGAGATGTAGAGTTAATAATAAAAGAAGCAACAGAATATAAGGTCGTAGTAGAGTCTGGTGAAAACTTAATTAATGATGTTATAGTTGAGGTTGTGGGGGATCAATTAATACTCACAGATAATAATTCTTGTAACTTTGTTAGAGATTATGGGATTACTAAAATTTTTGTTGAAGTACCAAATCTTACAGAGATAAGTACATCTACTCAATATGATATTTCATCAGATGGAGTTTTAAACTACGATAATTTAACATTATATTCTGATAGTTTTAATATGGATAATGACTTTACAATTGGTGATTTTAGACTTACTATTAATTCAGAAAAATTAAATATAGCATCCAATAACTTATCGTTTTTTTATATCGATGGTAATGTAGAAGATTTATCTGTAGGTTTCTATGCTGGTGCAGGTCGTTTTGAAGGTGGAAACTTAATAGCTGAGAATGTTAATGTTTTTCACCGAGGTAGTAATGACATGATTATAAATCCACAACAAACCCTTATAGGAAGTATTAAAGGTACAGGGAATCTTATTTCTGTAAGCGAGCCACCTGTTGTAGAAGTGGAGCGTTTTTATACAGGAGAATTGTTATTTCAGTAGATAATCAATTATTTAATAAAAGGATGAAGCAGAGTAAAATAGTGGGTATTATTAAACTTACGTTCCATTACAAGTAGTTTTAAACTTTTTAGTTTTAAGAAGAAAAGATTATCAGTCAATGCTTCTTATGAACTTTGGTAATAAGTAAAAAGACTGTAGTACAATAATTTCAGTAACTATATTATTTCGTTAATTCTTGAAATAAGCTTTCTAAACTAGCGTTTTTCTGATTTAATTGTAAAATTTTTAAATCATTGTCATGGGCAAAATCAAAAACGTGAGAACGCATGTCTTCTTTTGTAGAAAACGTAATTTCGTAAACAAAGCCGTAAGTGTTTTTTACAGATTTTACTTTTGGTAGCTTTAATATAAAGGCATCTTCAACTCTATAGTCAAATTCGACAATTACTATTTGTTCTTGCCCGTCTCTTAAATCCTTTAAATACTTATCTGCCACAACTTCACCTTTATTTATAATGATAACACGGTCGCACATCGCTTCAACCTCTTGCATAATATGTGTGGATAGAAAAACCGTTTTTTCTTTACCAATAGACTTAATCAAATTTCTAATATCAATTAGCTGATTAGGGTCTAAACCTGTTGTTGGTTCATCTAATATTAATACATCTGGATTGTGCAGTAATGCATTGGCTAAACCAACACGTTGTCTGTATCCTTTAGAAAGTTGACTTATTTTTTTATGAGCTTCAGGTTTTAAACCTGTAAGCTCAATAACTTCTTCTATACGAGATTTAGGAGTTCCATATACGTTCGCATTAAAGTTTAAATATTCCTTTACGTATAAATCTGTGTATAGTGGATTGTGCTCTGGTAAATACCCAACACTAGTTTGAACTTCTTTTTTTTCTGTGTCTACGTCAAAATTATTTACACTAGCAGAGCCTTCATCAGCTTTTATATAAGTGGTTAATATTTTCATCATCGTCGATTTTCCTGCGCCATTAGGTCCTAGAAATCCAACAATTTCAGCATCTTTTACTTTGAAAGAGACATTGTTAAGTGCCTTTTGATCCTTATATAATTTGGTAATGTTTTTAACTTCAATAGACATATAGATAGAATTTATTCAAAAATAGTTATTTCCGAATATTGTATTGCATTTATTGTTAATTCTTTAAGTTTTTGGTTTTTTATGAAAAAAAGTTAAGTAACAATTTTGATTTGTAAAAATAATAATTACATTAGCTATATATTAAAATAGTCCACAGAAGTGGA
This sequence comes from Winogradskyella wichelsiae, assembly GCF_013403925.1. Taxonomy (GTDB): domain Bacteria; phylum Bacteroidota; class Bacteroidia; order Flavobacteriales; family Flavobacteriaceae; genus Winogradskyella; species Winogradskyella wichelsiae. Next base: position 87,122 of record NZ_JABFDJ010000002.1, on the reverse strand, counting down.
AAACAATTATGAACATTTCTAGAGCATATTATAACTGGTTTTATTTCTTTTTTAGCTAAAGGAACGAGACTGAGTATGTTTTATTTAAAATATAGTATTTAAAGTCTCGATGTAATCGAGACTTTTTTTGTTTAAAGGATTTACAACTAGAAAAATAAATTGTGAAAAAACCAATTGCAATACAAGGAATTAAAGGATCATTTCATCATGAAGTTGTTCTGAATTATTTTGATAATCAGACAGATGTGGTAGAGTGTATGACTTTTGATAGTGAAGTAAATACTTTATTAGAAGAGCAGACAGATGAGATAGTAATGGCGCTAGAAAATTCTATTGCGGGTTCCATTATACCAAATTATGCACTGATAGATAATAATCAATTAAGCATTGTTGGCGAGTATTATTTAGATATACAACATCAATTAATGGCTTTAGAAAATCAGTCTATAGCAGATATTAAAGAAGTGCATTCGCATCCGATGGCATTATTACAGTGTAAAGTGTTTTTTAGAGATTTTCCGCATATAAAATTGGTAGAAGCTAAAGATACTGCAGATGTTGCTAAGCAAATTTCAGAACAAAAGATCAAAGGAATAGCAGCGATTGCTAGTAGATCTGCAGCGCAATTATATGGTCTGAACATTTTAGCAGAAAGCATTCAAACGATAAAAGAAAATGAAACACGCTTTGTTTTTGTGAAGCGAAAAATGGATCATGCAGAAGAAAATGAAATTAATAAAGCTTCTTTAAAGTTCGAATTGGATCATAAACGAGGAAGTTTAGCGACTATTTTAAATGTGTTAAGTGATTGTAAATTGAATTTAACTAAAATTCAATCTTTACCTAAAATAGAGACCCCATGGAAATATGCGTTTTTTGTTGATGTTACTTTTGATAAGTATGAGAATTACGAAAAAGCGAAGTCTATAATGAAAATTATGGCAGAGAATTTTAAAGTATTAGGCGAATATAAAAATGCAAGACGATGATAGAAGTTGCAAAACGATTACAAAAAGTTGAAGAATATTATTTTTCAAAGAAATTAAGAGAAGTCGCTCTTTTAAAGTCACAAGGAAAACCTATTATTAATTTAGGAATAGGGAGTCCAGATTTAGAACCGCCTTTTAAGGCTTCTATGTCTCTTCAAGATTGTTTAGTAGAACCAGAAGCACATAAATATCAAAGTTATCAAGGCTTGCCAGAGTTAAGAGAAGGGATTGCGGATTTTTATAAAACTCATTTTCAAGTTAATTTAAGTTCGCAGACAGAAGTATTGCCATTAATGGGAAGCAAAGAGGGGATTATGCATATCTCTATGGCTTTTTTAAATAAAGGTGATAAAGTTTTAATACCCAATCCAGGTTACCCTACGTATGCTGCTGTAACTAAACTTTTAGAAGCAAAACCTGTTTTTTATGATTTAAAAGCGGATACAAATTGGGAGCCAGACTTTAGTGCCTTAGAGCGTTTAGATTTAAGTCGTGTAAAAATTATGTGGATCAATTATCCACATATGCCAACAGGTGCAAATGCGACTAATAAGTTTTATGATAAAGTGATTGCCTTTGGTAAACGTCACGATATATTAATTGTAAATGATAATCCATACAGTTTCATTTTAAACGATAAACCTAATAGTATTTTAAGGTATAAGGATGCTAAAGATGTCTGTTTAGAGTTAAATTCATTAAGCAAAACGTTTAATATGGCAGGTTGGCGTGTTGGTATGTTAGTTGGTAATTACGATTTTGTTTCGGCCGTTTTACGTGTAAAAAGTAATATGGATTCGGGTATGTTTTATGGCATACAAAAAGGAGCGATTGAAGCTTTAAAATGTTCTGATATTTGGTTTAAGAGTTTAAATAACGTTTATCAAAAACGAAGAGCATTAGTTTGGGAATTAGCTGAAGCCCTTAATTGTACTTATGATGAAGACGCTACAGGAATGTTTATTTGGGCCAAATTACCACCACATATCAAATCTGAAGAATTTACAGATTTAGTATTAAAAGAACATTCTATATTTATTACGCCAGGAACCGTTTTTGGTAGTAATGGAGAAGGTTATGTTAGATTTTCGTTATGTGCGGAAGAAGGAATTATAGAGGAAGCAATTGCAAGAGTATAAAAAACTTAATTGCATTTAGCAATGATTATTAAAAGAGAAAAAAAGTAAAGTGAATAATATTTTTATCATAGGAACAGGATTAATAGGCGGTAGTTTTGCTTTAGATATAAAAGCATTACATTCAGATTGTAAGGTTTTCGGAATTGATACAACTGAAGCACATCTTGATGAAGCTTTAGAATTAGGAGTCATTGATGAAAAAGCCAATTTAGAAGATTTAAGTAAAGCAGATGTTGTTATTATAGCAATTCCTGTAGATGCGACTTTAAAGGTTTTACCACAGGTATTAGATCATATTTCAGATGATGCTATTGTATTTGATGCTGGTTCAACTAAAGAAGATATTTGCGAGGTTGTAAAAAATCATCCTAAACGCCGTAATTATTTAGCCGTACACCCTATTGCCGGTACAGAGCATTCAGGACCTAAAGCTGCAATTAGAGGTTTGTATCAGAACAAGACTAATATTATTTGCGAAGTCGAAGAAACAGCCTTCAAACTTCAAGAAAAAGCATTAAAGTTGTTTACGGATTTAGGAATGCGTATTCGTTATATGAATCCTAAGGCACACGATAAGCATATTGCATACGTATCACATTTATCGCACATTAGTGCCTTTATGCTTGGTAAAACAGTGATTGATAAGGAGCGAAATGAACGCGATATTTTTGATATGGCCGGCAGTGGATTTGCAAGTACAGTACGTTTGGCGAAAAGTTCACCAGCAATGTGGACACCAATATTCAATCATAATAAAGCAAATGTTATAGAGGCTTTAGATGAATATATAGAGAATCTAAAGCATTTTAAAAAGCTTATGGAAGATGAGGATTTTGACGCAGTCTTCAATGAAATGGAGAAAACAAATTATATAAAAGATATATTAAAAGGAATTCAATAGTAATTAAGATTAAAAAAAGAAAAATGGAAAACACGAAAGAAATGAGAACATGGTTGGATGATATGAAACTAGACCATCCATTAGTTATTGCAGGACCATGCAGTGCCGAAACAGAAGAGCAAGTATTAAAAATAGCACACCAGCTAAAAGATACAGATGTTAATTACTATAGAGCAGGTATTTGGAAGCCAAGAACACGACCAGGTAATTTTGAAGGTGTTGGTGCATTAGGTTTAAAATGGTTACAAAAAGTTAAGGCAGAAACAGGTTTAAAAACAGCAACGGAAGTAGCAAATAGAAACCATGTTGAATTAGCTTTAGAACACGATGTAGATTTATTATGGATTGGTGCGCGCTCTACAGTAAGTCCTTTTATTATGCAAGAAATTGCTGATGCTTTAAAAGGAACAGATAAAATTGTATTGGTTAAAAATCCAGTAAACCCAGATTTAGCCTTATGGTTAGGTGGTATTGAAAGATTACATACAGCTGGCATTAAAAATTTAGGAGCAATCCATAGAGGTTTTTCAACTTACGAAAAATCAAAATATAGAAATATTCCAGAATGGCAGTTGGCTATTGAATTTCAGAATAAATTTCCAGATTTACCTTTAATTAATGATCCATCACATATTACAGGAAAAAGAGATATGATTTTAGATGTATCGCAAACAGCTTTAGATCTTAATTTTGATGGTTTAATGATTGAAACTCATTTCGATCCTGATAACGCTTGGAGTGATGCAGCGCAACAGGTAACACCAGAGCGATTAGTGCAAATTATGACAGACTTAAGAATTAGAAAAGAGTCAGATCCTGAAGCAGAATACAATTCAGAGTTAAATAACTTAAGAGCTCAAATCGATGTAGTAGATAATCAAATTATTGATTTATTAGGAAAACGTATGAAAGTTGCTGATGGTATTGGTAAACTTAAAAAGCAAAAAAACGTTGCTGTATTACAAAATAAACGGTGGAACGAAATCTTAGGAAACATGGTTTTAGAAGGTGAAGCAAGAGGCCTAAGTGAAGAATTTGTTTTACGTATGTTTAAAGCTATTCATCAAGAATCTATTAATCATCAAGAGAAAATTGTTAAAAAATAGATTTAAATGATAATCTTAAAAAAAGGTTCGCAAATTTTGCGAACCTTTTTTTTACGATATTAACACAATATTATTCATCTTTGTATTAATGACAGGAACAGTATATAAATCTACAGGTAGTTGGTACACTGTAAAAACCCTAAATGGTAAGTTCTATGAATGTAGAATTAAAGGCCGTTTTAGATTGGCTGGTATTAAAAGTACCAACCCTATCGCTGTTGGCGATAAAGTAGAATTTGAACTAGAAGAAAAAAATAATACTGAAACGGGAGTCATAAACCATATTGAAGAGCGTAAAAATTATATTGTACGTAAATCGGTTAATCTTTCAAAGCAAACACACATTATTGCTTCAAATATTGATCAGGTATTTTTACTAATCACAATAGATAGTCCGCCTACATCAACGAGTTTTATAGATCGTTTTCTTGTAACCGCAGAAGCTTATTCCATTAAAACGGTATTGCTTTTTAATAAAATAGATACTTATTCTGAAGATACTTTATTCGACGTAAAATATTTAGAAAGTATTTATCGTGCTATAGGTTATGAGTGTATTGAGATTTCTGCTGCAACAGGTGTAAATATTGATAAAGTAAAAACCTTAATGGAAGGTAAGGTAAGCATGTTTGCTGGTCATTCTGGGGTTGGTAAATCTACTCTAGTTAATGCTATAGAACCTACTTTAGATTTAAAAACAAAAGCGATTTCTGAGCAACACAAACAAGGGCAACACACCACAACGTTTGCTGAAATGTTTGATTTAGGTTTTGACGCTAAAATTATAGATACGCCAGGTATTAAAGGTTTTGGAGTTGTAGATATGGAAAAAGAAGAAGTTGGTGATTATTTCCCTGAGTTTTTTGCATTGAAACAAGATTGTAAGTTTAACAACTGTATTCATCTTAACGAACCTAAATGTGCTGTAAAAGATGCCTTAGAAGCAGATGATATTTCTTATTCTAGATATCGCAGTTATCTTCAAATTTTAGAAGGTGAAGATGAGCATTACAGAACTGATAATTGGGATGAGGTTCAGTAATTAACTTTTAAGTAGATTGAATGTTAAAATAAGTTTTTTCATTTATGAAAATAGTTATACAAAGAGTTTCAGAAGCGTCAGTAATTATTGAAGGTTCTGAAGTAGCAGCCATACAAAAAGGATTATTAGTCTTATTAGGTATTGAGCATGAAGATACCCAAGATGATATAAATTGGTTGTGTAATAAAATAACAAATCTTCGCATTTTTCCGGATCAAGATGACGTCATGAATAGGTCTTTAAAAGACGTTAATGGTGCGATGATTTTGGTAAGTCAGTTTACACTTCACGCTAGTACAAAAAAAGGAAATCGTCCAAGTTATATTAATGCAGCAAAACCGGATGTTGCTATTCCATTATATGAAGCTTTTATTGAGACACTTCAAATTAACTTAGAAAAACCTATTCAAACAGGCAAATTTGGTGCCGACATGAAAGTACATTTGGTTAACGACGGTCCTGTAACCATAATTATTGATTCTCAGAATAGGGTATAATTATTTCTAAATAAACTATCTTATTCTCGAATTTTTAAAATAACAAAAAAAAGCTTAAAATGGATATTAAAAACGCACAAAAAGAAGTTGATAATTGGATTAAGGAACATGGAGTAAGATACTTCAATGAACTCACCAACATGGCACAACTAACAGAAGAGGTTGGTGAAGTTGCTAGAATTATAGCCAGACGCTATGGTGAGCAAAGTGAAAAAGAAAGTGATAAAGGTAAAGATTTAGGTGAAGAATTATCTGATGTTTTATTTGTAGTGATGTGTTTAGCAAACCAAACAGGTATTGATTTACAAGACGCTTTTGATAAAAAATTAGATCTAAAAACCAAACGTGATCATAATAGACATCATAATAATGAGAAATTAAAGTAGTTTTGTAACTTCATTTTATTTTATAAATTCTATATGGACATCAATATCCGAAAATCTAAGCTTAAGAACCATCAAACTGTTCAAATTACAGGATCTAAAAGTGAGTCTAATCGCTTGTTATTAATACAGGCATTATATCCTCAGATTAATATCGATAATTTATCCAATTCAGATGATTCTGAAGTCATGCAGAAAGCATTGAGGTCTGATGAAGAATTAATAGATATCCATCACGCGGGTACTGCAATGCGTTTTTTAACAGCTTATTTTTCAATTCAAAAAGGGAGAGAAACAATTATTACGGGTTCTCAAAGAATGAAAGAACGCCCAATTAAGATATTGGTTGATGCTTTAATTACATTAGGTGCAGATATCACCTATTTAGAAAACGACGGCGTGCCTCCTTTAAAAATTATAGGTAAAGAATTTACTAAAACTAAAGTGACGTTAGAAGCTAATGTAAGCAGTCAGTATATTTCTGCGTTAATGCTAATTGCTTCAAAATTAGAAAATGGTTTAGAGTTAACGCTAAAAGGTAAAATAACATCAGTTCCCTATATTAATATGACATTAAGTCTCTTAAATAGTATTGGAGTAGAAACTAGTTTTATAGATCATATAATCACCGTTCAACCAAGTATTTCAACATTAAAACCGCAAACTTTAACTGTTGAGTCCGATTGGTCTTCTGCATCATATTTCTACAGCGTTATTGCCTTAAGTGAGGTGGGTACCGAAATTACAATTGCTTCTTATAAGCAAGAAAGTTTACAAGGGGATTCTGTTTTAGCAGAAATTTATAAAAGCTTTGGTGTTTCAACATCGTTTAAAGAAGAGGCAATAACACTTCAAAAAACAGATAAAGTAAATACTACAACCATAATTGAACTCGATTTAAAAAACGCACCAGATATTGCACAAACTATTGCTGTTTCGGCTTTTGGTTTAGGCTTGCAGTGTCATATGATTGGTTTACATACTCTTAAAATAAAAGAAACTGATCGTTTAGTAGCGCTTAAAACTGAATTAGAAAAGTTAGGAGCTGAAGTGATGATAACTGATAAATCTTTACATCTAAAAGCTTCGAATACTATTAATAGTGAAATTAAAATACCAACGTATAACGATCATAGGATGGCAATGGCTTTTGCTCCATTAGGCTTAAAAGTACCTATCATTATTGAAGATGCAGATGTAGTAAGTAAATCATATCCTCAATTTTGGGAAGATTTTAAATCTATAGGTTTCAATATTTCAAAATAGAATAGAATTATATTTTTATCATTTTAAGTTTGCATTATTCATCTAAATGTATAGTATTATAGGTGATTGTAGTAAAATAAACCTTCATTTACTTGACAAGGCCTATGTTGAGATTGTATATTTGCAATTCGAATAAAAATAAAGAACTGAGACATTTAGAACTTGCAAAGTAACTTTGAGTAAGCGGCTAGAAAAAAGTTTCACATTATTCACATAATTAACTAAAACCCATACATGAAATTATCACATTTTAATTTTGAACTTCCAGACGAATTATTAGCAGAGCATCCTGCAGAACATAGAGATGAGGCAAGGTTGATGGTGTTAAATAGAGCTGAACAGACTATTGAGCATAAGCAATTTAAAGATATTATCGATTATTTTGATGAAGGTGATGTGATGATCATGAATGATACTAAAGTGTTTCCTGCACGTTTGTTTGGTAACAAAGAAAAAACAGGAGCGCGTATTGAAGTGTTTTTATTACGCGAACTGAATCAGGAACAACGTCTTTGGGATGTTTTAGTAGATCCAGCTCGTAAAATTAGAATTGGAAATAAATTATATTTTGGTGATGACGAAACATTAGTTGCAGAGGTTATAGATAACACAACGTCTAGAGGTAGAACTTTACGCTTCCTATATGATGGATCTTATTCAGATTTCAGAACTAAATTAACAGAACTTGGTGAAACACCTTTACCTAAGTATATAAACAGGGAGGTTGAGCCAGAAGACGAAGAGCGTTACCAAACTATATACGCTAAAAATGAAGGAGCAGTAGCGGCACCAACTGCAGGGATGCATTTCTCTAAGCATTTATTAAAGCGTTTGGAAATTAAAGGAGTAAAAACAGCTGAAGTAACTTTACATGTTGGTTTAGGTACATTTAACCCCGTTGAGGTTGAAGATTTATCTAAGCATAAAATGGATAGTGAAGAGATTATTATTAAGAAACAGTCTGCAGATATCGTTAACAATGCTATTGAAACTAAAAAACGTATATGTGCTGTAGGTACAACATCTATGCGTACAATTGAAAGTTCAGTATCTTCTAATGGTAGATTAAATGAATTTGAAGGTTGGACTAACAAATTTATCTTCCCTCCTTATGATTTTAGTATTGCAAATTGTATGATAACTAATTTTCATACACCAAAGTCTACTTTGTTAATGATGACATCGGCATTTGCTGGTCATGATTTTATGAAGAAAGCTTATGAAGAAGCAGTTAAAGAAAAATACAAATTCTATTCTTACGGTGATGCAATGCTTATCATTTAAGAACACTAACTAATAAATAAAAAAAGCCTCTTCATTGAGGCTTTTTTTATTTATACTAAAATCCAAATTCATTTAATTACTTTTGCAAAAGATGGAAGCAAAAAAGAAAGATATAAGAGCCTTAACTAAAGAACAACTGAGAGAATTCTTTGTAAAACAAGGAGATAAAGCCTTTAGAGGAAATCAGGTTTACGAATGGTTGTGGCAAAAGGCGGCCTATAGTTTTGAGGATATGACAAACGTATCTTTAGAAACAAGACAAATGTTAGAGGCTAACTTTGTTATTAATCACATCAAAGTAGATCAGATGCAACGTAGCGCTGATGGTACTATAAAGAACGCTGTAAGGCTTCACGATGATTTAATTGTAGAATCTGTACTTATACCAACAGCAACCAGAACCACAGCTTGTGTGTCTTCTCAGGTAGGTTGTAGTCTAGATTGTAGATTCTGTGCCACATCTCGATTAAAACGTATGCGAAATCTTAATCCAGATGAAATATACGATCAAGTTGTTGCTATAGATAATGAAAGTAGATTATACCATAATAGACCTTTAAGTAATATTGTGTTTATGGGTATGGGAGAGCCTTTAATGAACTATAACAATGTACTCAAAGCTATAGATAAAATTACATCACCAGAAGGTTTAGGAATGTCACCAAAACGTATTGTGGTATCAACCTCTGGAGTGCCAAAAATGATTAAGAAGATGGCAGATGATAACGTAAAATTTAAATTAGCGGTTTCATTACACTCTGCTATAGATGAGATTCGTACGTCTATTATGCCTTTTAATGCTACATTTCCTTTAAGTGATTTAAGAGAAGCTTTACAATATTGGTATGCAGCAACGAGTAATAGAATTACCTACGAATATGTGGTATGGGATGGTATTAATGATAAACGTAAAGATGCAGAGGCTTTAGTTGAGTTTTGCAAATTTGCACCCAGTAAAGTGAATATTATAGAATACAACCCTATTGATGATGGCGAATTTCAGCAAGCGCAATCTCAAGCAATAGATATGTATGTTAGTATTTTAGAAGCTAATAATATTACGGTTACTGTTAGACGCAGTAGAGGTAAAGATATTGATGCGGCTTGTGGACAGTTGGCTAATAAAAGTTAGATTACTTTATATTAAGACATAAAAAAAAGCGGCAATTGCCGCTTTTTTTAGTTTAGAAGTTTTTTAATTCTTCGCAAATTTGATTGTTTCAGTATTACCATTAATACTTACTTTTGCTAAATACACTCCAGTACTTAATGAAGAAACGTCAATTGTTTCTGTCGTACTTGCTGATGATTTAGAAATTACATTTGATCCTAAAATAGAATATATTTCAACATTTGAAATTGTTGAATTTGCAGATTCAAGGTTAAAAGTTTGAGACGCTTGATCGTAAAAATGTGAAACGGTATCTTTAGAGAACTCTCCAATAGAAAGTTGTTCGTCATTGATTCTTATATTGTCGATAAATGCATCACCACCCCAATTGTCATGAACGAATCTCATTGAAGTAAAATTATAATCACTTACTAATACAGATTGGAAAACCTCAACATCATCTAAGTAATAAGTAATACTAGATCCAGCTACTTCTGCTCTTATATTATACCAAGTGTTAACTTCCCATGTTGCAGCATCTACAAAAGCTTCACCTAATTCATTTACAACGGCAATGTTACCTAGATAGCCAAAATTAATAAGAACTGTAAAAAAACCGGCACCAGTTGCATCTTCACCAGATAGAGCAAATCTAAAATCCGAACCACCTTGTTCTGTGATATAGACATCAAAAGATACCACAGCAGTAGTATAATCAATAGGTGTTGCAAAATCATAAAAACCACCCATTATTGGTGATTCTTGAGTATCGAAAAGAGCATCAGGAGTAATTTTAAATGAATAGTTGCCATCTGAAGCTTGTTCATCTGAAATAAGTTGTGTCGAGATATTACAATCTTCACCACAGCCTGTTGATATCCAGCTGTTTTGGTTATGTACGTCACCTAAGGTGAAACCTTCAGAACTTTCAAAAGAAATAGTTTGTTGTGCAGTTAAATTCAAAGAAAGTACTGAACAGATAAATAAAAAAGTAATTTTTTTCATGTGTTTTTGATTTTTTAATTAGTAAGTCTAAAGTTACAAATTATACCGTGGGAAAAAAGTTAAAATTTCCGTTTTCGTAATGAATGTAATGGATTTGGCATTATTTCAGGTACTTATGACTATTAATTAAATGGTGTTTCTCTGACTAAGAGATTTATAGAAGAATGATATTAATATGCTGTAGAGGACTTAATTTATAAAGCTCTCTACATTTTTTATAGAATATGTCTGTTCTATTTAACCGCAACAGTGGCTATAAAATAAGACATAAAAAAAAGCGGCAGTTGCCGCTTTTTAATTAGAACTTATAATGATTAGTTCTTAATAAATTTAATTGTTGTGAAATTATTATTTATGTTAATTTTAGCTAGATATACACCATCATTTAAAGACGAAAGATCGATAGATTCAGTTGTGCTATATAAAGGTGATGTAATAACACTTTGTCCTAAGATAGAGTATATCTCTATACTTGTCATCACCATGGAAGATGACTCAATAGTGAGAGTTTTAAGGGTTTTGTTATAGTGGTGTGTAAAAGTGTCTAAGTCAAATTGATCCACACTTAAAGTTGTGTCTACTGAGAAATCATCAACCATAAAACCAAATTGATCATTAGAAATACAGTTTATTCCGATATATACATCTTGGCCATCGTAGGTAGATAAATCATAGGTGAATTCTTTCCAAGTTATATCATTAGATGGAACACTTTCCGGGTTAGCTGAAATAATTGTAAAACTTCCAGGGTCTGTATCTGTTGTTGATACACTAACGGTAAACATCTCGTTAGAATAAGCGGCATCACAAGCTTTATATCTAAAGGAAAGATTATTTCCGCTTGTGGCTAATGCTATTTGTGGAGTAATTAGCCAATCATCATTGCCATTTCCAGCATCATCTGGAACTGCAGCCATGCAAACCATGCCTTTAACACTATTGTATCCCGCCCAATCGCTTGCTTCATCTGAGGTTAGTGGGGCAACTGTAGCTGTTGAATTAAAAACTTGAAAAGCTTTAGGACTGCCAGATTCTGGAAATGTTACACCTGTAAAACCGTAAGTATTAAATCCGTCTACATCTAATAATGTCCATGATCCAACATCTGAAATAGCAAAGTCCGTATAAGACTCAAAATCGTCGAAAAATAAATTTGTTTGAGCAAAGCTAGTGCTACAAATTAAAATTGTAAAAAGTAATAAAGTAATTTTTTTCATGTGTTTTGATTTTTAAATTAGTATTTCATAAAATTACAAATATTAGTTTGAAGAAAAATGTTAAAATTGAATTATTAGTTTTTTAACAATAATACCTACTATCTTATAAGGATTTGTTGTATTTGTAAACGTATTTTTAACCTATAGGAAATCTGAGTTTTTTGTAGTTGAACTTCTACTGATATAAAATCAATATAATTTCTGAATTAAAAGGTTTCGCAGATTTAGATTTTTTTGTTTTAATTCTTGCTTGTTACATTTTTTTTGAATTTAAGACTATAATTGCATTATTTAATTTTTAGTAATATACAATCATGATTATTTGTAATATTGCAAATGAAGAGTGTATAAAGTCTTAAATGAAAATAACTGAACAAATAAAACAACCAATCGCTTATGAGATGGATCTTTTTGAACAAAAGTTTCAACTCTCTATGGCGAGTAAGGTAGCATTACTGAATCGTATTACACATTATATTGTAAACCGAAAAGGAAAACAAATGCGACCAATGTTTGTGTTTTTGGTGGCTAAAATGATGAATAACGGAGAAGTGTGCGAGCGTACTTACAGAGGTGCTTCGGTTATTGAACTTATTCATACAGCAACTTTGGTTCATGATGATGTGGTTGATGACAGTAACCGAAGACGTGGTTTCTTTTCAATTAATGCACTTTGGAAAAATAAAATAGCGGTTCTTATTGGTGATTTTTTATTGTCAAAAGGTTTATTACTTTCTATAGATAATAATGATTTCGATTTATTAAAGATTATTTCTGTTGCCGTGCGAGAAATGAGTGAAGGCGAATTACTTCAAATTGAAAAAGCAAGGCAATTAGATATTACAGAAGCTATTTATTACGAAATTATACGCCAAAAAACAGCAACTTTAATAGCTGCTTGCTGTAGTTTGGGTGCTGCTTCTGTAAAACCAAATTCACCAGATGTAGAAGCTATGCGTAAGTTTGGCGAGTTGATTGGTATGGCATTTCAAATCAAGGATGATCTATTCGACTATGGAGATGAAGCTATTGGTAAACCAACAGGTATTGATATTAAGGAACAAAAAATGACGTTGCCGCTTATTTATGTCCTTAATAACTGTTCAAAAAAAGAAAAATCGTGGTTAATTAACTCTGTTAAAAACCATAACATGGATAAGAAACGCGTAAAAGAGGTTATTACTTTTGTAAAATCTAAAGGCGGATTAGAATATGCGGTTTCTAAAATGAAAGCTTTTCAAGAAGAAGCTTTAGCTATTTTAGGAACTTATCCAGAATCAGAATATAAAGCATCACTTAATCTTATGGTAGATTATGTGATTGATAGAAAGAAGTAATTCTTTAGTTCTAAGTAATTAAAATATTCACATGGCTCAAATTTTAAGTAAACTTAGGGCTATTAAAAAGTGAACTGCATGAATGTTAATTCTATTTATTTATTATTTGGTCTTGCAGTATCCTTAGTACTCACATATTTTATTATAAAAAGAATGGGGAAAAGCGGTTGCATAACGTATGGTTATGTAGCTCTATTGATAGTCTGTATTAATAGTATGGCTATTGGTTCAATGTTTTTTATGTATAGCGCCAGTCATGATATATACTCGGTAATAACATCTGGCGAAAATTATACATCAACTGTAATAAGTTTTACTTCAGAAGAACACCACGATTCAGATGATGGTAGTTCATATATAATGTACACGCCAACAGTTAGGTTTATAACTAAGGATAATAGAATTATTGTGCGAGAGTTAGATTTTTCTACTTCTAGTATGGATGTAGGCGATAGTTATAAGGTTAATTATAATATTGAAACAAATAAGGTAATAGTTCTTGGCTTTACTTTAGCAATAAAATTAGTAGGAGCATTTATCTTCTGTTTTATTTTTTCATTCCTATTTGTAGGGATCATTATGTATGCATTTAATAGAGATATGAAAGCTTATACAGCCTTAGTTTCTAAAATAGGTTTTTATTTTTTTGTTCCATTTTTAATGATTGGTTTTAATCTATTACTAATTTATGGAATCTTCTTTGGTAACACAGTTCCGTTTTGGGTAACCCTGTTGTTAATCTTCTTTGTGTTTATGCTTACACTGGCAACATTTGGTTATCTTAAAATGATGTTTTTAAAAGGAGAACCTAAAATGAAACAAGTTAGTCCTGGGAAATGGACAGGTGATTGGGAAAATAAAAAATAATATTTATATCTGATAATCAGTGTTTTATTGTTTATTTTATTTTTTTTGCACTTATCAAGCAACCATTACTTCTATAATTGCGTCTTTATAAATAGAAGCGTAACCGTAAAGATTATAATGAAAGTTATTCAACTTCATAAAAACGAAACGAAACTTATACAAAGAGCAGCGAAGAATAATCGCGAAGCACAGCATGTGTTGTATGAATTGCATGCGCCAAAAATGTTAAGTGTTTGTCGTTATTATATTAAAGATGTACATCAGGCAGAAGAAGTGATGCTGAATGGCTTTTTTAAAGTTTTTAAAAACTTAAAATCATTTAAAAGTGAAGGAAGTTTTGAAGGTTGGGTAAGACGTATAATGGTTAGAGAATCTATTTCATATTTAAGACAACAGAAGAAGATTGAGTTTTCTGTTGAAGACGAATATTTAGATAGAGATTCATCTAATAACATTAATACAAATATTGAAGTTGCCGAAATACAACAACTCATAGATAGTTTGCCAGAAGGTTATCGAATGGTTTTTGTAATGTATGCGATAGAAGGCTATAAACATCAAGAAATTGCAGAGCTTTTAAAGATTTCTGAAGGAACTTCTAAATCGCAATTATTTAAAGCAAGACAAATGCTTCAAAAAAAGTTAAAAGAATTAAATAACAGTAGTTATGGCACCAATTAAGTTTGAAAAAAATATAAAAAGTAAGCTCGAAGAACGCACATTGAGTCCTTCTGCTGAAGCTTGGTCTAAATTATCTGATCGTTTAGATGCAGAAGAAAATAAGTCTAAAAAATCAGTGTTTTGGTGGTTAAGTATAGCTGCAGGTTTACTTGTTATGGTTGCCGTTTCTGTACAGTTTTTTAATAATCAAGATTCAAATCACATTGCACCTATTGTAGTTGAAGATGGTTTAATTAAAGAGACTATTGAGAATCAAAAATCAGATTCTAAACCTAAAGAAACTATTCAGTTTGTTGAAAAAGAAAATGAAGTAGAGGAAGAAAATAAGTCTTTATCAACAACAAAAGACTCTCAAATTATTGATTATAAAAATGTAACTAAAAAAGCAATTGGCAATACTAAAACAGAATTAGCAACTGTAAATAACGATTCTCTAACTCAAGATAAGCTAGCTTATAATGAAGCAGAAGAACTTTTAAGAGAAGCACAATTAAAATTGGCAGTTGCAGATGCAATAAAAACTCTAAAAATAGAGCATACAACAGTTGCGGATAACGAAATAGATTCTTTATTAAATATTGCCAGTAAAGAAATTTTTAAAGAAAATTTAGAAAACGATACATTTCAAACTGTAGATGCAACAAAGTTGTTAGAAAGTGTAGAAGACGAAATGGGACAATCCTTTAGAACTAAGGTTTTTGAAGCTTTAAAGAATAGTTACGACACTGTAAAAACTGCAGTTGCAGATCGTAATAACTAAAAATTTACTTAAAAAAAAAGGGATCTAAAATTAAATCATCAATAATCATCAATCAAAAAACGAACAATTATGAACACAATTACAAGATTAGTAGTCTGCTTGGTATTAACTACGATTTTATCAAGTTTACAAGCACAAACAAAAGCATTAGATTCTATTAGAAAAGTTGAGGTAGATTCTAAAATTATCCTTTTAGAAAAGAGCAAGACAGAAATTGAAAGTGAAGAAAGAGGTCTTTTAAAATCAAAAATCTCAAAAATAAATTCTCAATTAGACAATAAAGAGATCACAGCTGAAGAAGCAGAAGCATTAAAAAAAGAAGCGGCTAAAACAGCAGTATTAAATATAGAGAACCGTAAAGATATCTTAGATAAAAAAATAGCGTTATTACAGCGTAACGGTTATAATTCTAATATAGTAATAGATGATTCTGATACGGGATTTACGCTCAGCATTGGAGGTAATGAAGAGGTTAGTGATAGTTTTATTTATTTAGGAAAACCATCTGGTGATAAAAAAAGAAAATACGACAGACGTACATCTACAGATATCGTTTTTGCTTTTGGGTTTAATAACGCTTTAATTGAAGGAGAACAGATAGACGATTCACCTTATAAAATAGGAGGTTCTGGTTTTATAGAATTAGGGTATGCTTGGAAAACAAGAATCTTCGACAATACTAATTTTTGGAGACTAAAATACGGTTTCTCTTTTCAATGGAATAAATTAAATATTAAAAACAATCAATATTTAGTAAATACTGATGGTGCTATTTCATTACAGGAGTTTCCTTCAGATGTTAATAAAGTGAAATTTAGAACTACTAATTTAGTATTTCCTATGCACCTAGAATTTGGTCCTTCTGAAAAGATAGAAAAAGATGACTATTTTAGATATTCTACTCACAAGAAATTTAAAATAGGATTAGGTGGATATGCAGGTGTTAACTTAGGTAACATGCAAAAAATAAAGTATAAACTGGACGGAGATAGAGAGAAAGACAAGCAAAGAGATGAGTTTGAAGTAAGTGAGTTTGTTTACGGTCTAAGTGGTTATGTTTCTTTAGGAGATGTTGCGTTATACGTTAAATACGATCTTAACCCTTTGTTTAAAGACCAACTTGTAGATCAAAACAATATTTCTGTCGGTTTACGTTTCGATATGGATTAAATAATCAATCAATCAATCAATCAATCAATCAATCAATCAATCAATTTTTGAGTGTTAAAAAGCCTTAGTCTATTTTAGATCAAGGTTTTTTTATTTTGTATTAATGAGAGACCACTTTTAAGCCTACAATTGAAATGATTAATGTTGAAATAAAAAACAAGCGCCAAAATGTAGCGGGTTCTTTAAAAATAAAAATACCAACAAGTACAGTACCTACAGCACCAATACCTGTCCAAATAGCATAAGCAGTGCCAATGGGTAATTCCTCTGTAGCTTTGATAAGTAATAGCATGCTCATGGTTAAGCAGGCAAGGAAACCAATATACCAATAGGTTGTTTCTATTTCTGTGGTTTCTTTAGCCTTTCCAAGGCAAGCCGCGAAAGCAACTTCAAATAATCCAGCAATAATTATTAAAATCCAATTCATGTAATACTAAAATTTATAGGGTATTAAGTTAAGGTGTAATTTATCCAAATTCATTCTTTTAAATGAGAAAAACAAGTTTAATCAAACTATAGTTTTTAGTACACTTACTTTGTCTTAAATTTGTCAACTTGTTATTCTTATTTCATTAAGAATCTTCGAAACTCTATAATCTTTAATATAAAATATTTTTGTTTTTACAAGAATAATCTAAAACATGATCTCACAAAATTCCATTGCAAAAGTTTTTGAAACCGCTCGAGTAGAAGAGGTTATTGGCGATTTTGTTCAACTTAAAAAAGCGGGTACTAATTATAAAGGATTAAGTCCGTTTAGCGAAGAGCGTTCACCAAGTTTTGTAGTGTCTCCTGTTAAACAGATTTGGAAAGATTTTTCAAGTGGAAAAGGCGGTAATGCTGTTACATTTTTAATGGAGCACGAGCATTTTACGTACCCTGAAGCTATAAAGTATTTAGCTAAAAAGTACAATATTGAAATAGAAGAAACCGAACGTACAGATCAAGAAAAAGCACAAGCTGATAATAGAGAGAGTTTATACTTAGTGAGTGAATATGCAAGTAGCTATTTTCAGAATGTATTACATAAAACAAATCAAGGAAAAGCAATTGGTTTTAGTTATTTTAAAGAGCGTGGTTTTACTGAAGAAACCATTAAAAAATTTGATCTTGGGTATTCATTAGATGAGTGGCAAGGTTTTACAGATGATGCCCTTGGCAAAGGTTACCAGATTAATTTTTTAGAACAAACAGGTTTAACGATAGTAAAAGGAGAAAAGCGTTTTGATCGTTTTAAAGGCCGTGTCATGTTTCCTATTCATAGTATGAGTGGGCGTGTTCTTGGTTTTGGTGGACGTATTTTAACTAACGATAAGAAAGCGGCTAAATATTTAAATTCACCAGAAAGTGAAATCTATCACAAGAGTAAAATTTTGTATGGTTTGTATCATGCTAAGCAAAGTATTGCAAAAGAAGATAATTGTTATTTGGTTGAAGGTTATACAGATGTTATTCAGTTATGTCAAACAGGTATTACAAATGTTGTGTCTTCTTCTGGTACGGCTTTATCACCAGATCAAATACGCTTAATTAACCGATTAACAAATAATATTACGGTTCTTTTTGATGGTGATGCAGCTGGTATAAGAGCATCTATTCGTGGTATCGATTTAATTCTAGAACAAGGTGTTAATGTTAAGATTTGTACATTTCCTGATGGTGAAGATCCTGATAGTTTTTCAAAATCAAATACTTTAGAAGAACTTAAGGGATATCTTAATGATAATGCTAAGGATTTCATTCAGTTTAAAGCCTCGTTATTAGTAAAAGAAGCAAATAATGATCCGATTAAAAAAGCAGAAACAATTCGAGAGATTGTAAATAGTATTGCTAAAATTCCAGATCAAATAAAACGTGAGATTTACATTCAAGAATGTGCGCGTATTATGGATATAAGCGAGAATGTTCTGTTTACAACTTTAGCACAAATTAATAATAAACAGGCTCAGGATAATAATAAACCCAAGTCTTTTACTTCATCTAATTCTTCTGATCCGAATGAACCTCCATTTGAAGTTTTTAGGAATGAAGAGCCTAGTCGTAAACCAAAAATTGATGTTCAATATGAGTTAGAACGAAAGATTATTGAAATATTAATGCTTTATGGAGAACGCGTAGAACAATTTGAAGATATGATTTTGCAAGAAGATGAAGCCACAGGTAATCTTGTATCTAAACCAATGCAGCAAGAAACGCGTGTATTTGAAAAAATATATTTAGATCTTCAAGAAGATGAAATGCAATTTTCTAACCCTCAATTTAAAGCGCTTTATTACGCTATTATTGATAGGTTAAATCAAGACGAGAGTTTTTCTACTAAGAATTTTATAAATCAATTAGATCAAGACTCAGCAAGTGCTGTAACGAGTATTTTAATGGAAGATGAACGTTATTATCTTCATGACTGGGAACGTAATTTAATTAATCCTAAAGAGAAAAAAGATTCTGTTTCTCAGTTGGTTAGCCAGACAATACTTAGTTTACGATGTCACTTAATTGATAAAAAAGTTATCGAATATAAAAACGAAACCTTAAAAGAAAATGCAGATACACGTTCTATAATAGAAGATGTAAAAGACTATGTTGGTCTTAAAATGTTATTGTCTCGTAAACTAGGTAAAGTTGTAGGCTAATAAATTAAGTAAGGTTGTGGTGTTTAGCTTGATGAATTAAATCTACAATATTTTTTACATTTAATTTCTTAAATAATCTTGCTTTATAAGTACTAACAGTCTTTTCGTTAATATCTAATTCTTGAGCTATTTCTTTGTTCTTACGACCAATAGAAAGTAATTTTAAAACTTCTACTTCTCTTGTAGATAGCTTTTTAAACATTCGGCTTCTACTTTTTCTAGTGTCTTCATAACGAAAATGTTTATCCATTTTTTCGCTTAATGAAGTTTCTCCATTACTAATGCGTCTAATCGCAGTTTCAATTTCCTCCATGCTTGCTCCTTTGTTTAAATAGCCAGAAGCTCCTGCTTTAATGGTGCTAATTGCATATATTTCTTCAGGTTGGTGGCTAAACATTAAAACTTGTACAGATTTGTTTTCTTTTTTAATGGCTCTAAGTGCGGTTATGCCATTAAGCTCAGGCAGATCTATTTCAGAGATAATAACATCGACTTTGTGGCGACGCACAAATTCAAATATTTCTATTCCGCTGCCTAAACTACCTATAACTTTTAAGTCGGGTTTGTTTGTTAGAAATAATTCTAATCCGGTTCTTACAATGGGGTGGCTGTCAACAATCAATATGTTTATCATGACAATTGTATTATGTTTTATTAGTTAGGGGTGTTTGTAATAAATATTACGTAGGGGATTTTGCATAAAAATAATTATAAATCAATTAAATTCAGGCTTTTATTTAATAAAAAATAAAATTTATTTTAAATTTTTAGGAATATCGCAAACGGGAATTGCGACCATTTTATGCTTATTTGCTGTATTATAGTTTTTAAAAATATCGAAAACAATACGCTGTCTACCTTCAAAATCACTAGCGTTTTTGCCTTCTTCTTGCATTTGCATAGCCCATTCTAATTCTGGATAAGAAGCTCCAATTTGATCTTCATCAGTTCTGTCATCACCCCATAAACCATCCGTTGGTGCTGCTTCAATAATTTCTTGATTAACACCTAAATATTTAGCTATTTCGTAAACTTCGCTTTTTAATAAGTCTGCAATAGGGCTAAGATCTACTCCGCCATCGCCATATTTAGTGTAAAAACCAACACCAAAATCTTCAACTTTATTTCCTGTACCAGCAACAAGATATTTATCTAAAGCTGCAAAATAATATAAAGAAGTCATTCTTAATCTTGCTCTAGTATTTGCAAGAGCCATAAAACGGCTTTCTTCATTATCTACGGCAGGCAATTCAGCTATTAACTGATCAAATACAGTTGTAAGGTTAATTTGTTTTGTACTTACTTTTTTGTGTTTGTTTTTTAACCAATTAATGTGGTTTACAGCTCTGCTTACTTGGTTTGGCGCTTGGTGAATAGGCATTTCTAGACAAAGTAAGTCTAAACCTGTCATAGCACATAACGTTGATGTTACGGCAGAGTCAATACCGCCAGATATCCCAATTACAAATCCATTCATGTTAGCATTGTTAGCATATTCTTTTAGCCAATTTACTATATGTTCTACAACCTTTTCTGTATTCATAATTTTTAATTTTTAAAACAAAGAAGTGTACCTTTGCGTAACAAAAATAGCTGAAACGTGTTAAGTTTAAAAATGTTTTACCAAATGAAAGTCAGAATTTATATTATCTTAATACTTGTATTCGCTTTTGTATCTTGCAATGAAGATTCTAAAATAGAACAAGAGATTGCTAAAATTGAAATGAATTTTGAGGTAGAACGTTTTGATAAGGCATTTTTTGAAGCGAAATCTCAAGATTTACAGAACCTAAAAAATCAGTATCCATTCTTCTTTTCAAGTGACCCTGATTCTTTTTGGATCGAAAAAATGAAAGATAGTTTACAACGCGAGTTGTTAAAGGAAGTACAGCATGAGTATCCCGATTTTAATACTTCAAAAACAGAAATACAAAGTCTTTTTCAACATTTAAAATATTACGATAAATCATTCTCTATACCTCGAGTAATTACTTTGACTAATGATGTAGCTTATAGAGATAAAACATTTGTTAATGATTCTATTGTACTTATCGCTTTAGATAATTATTTAGGTGCACAACATGATTTTTATCAAAACATACCAATGTATATTGCTGAAAACATGAAGAAAAGCCAAATTGTTTCTGATGTGGCAAATGGTTATGCAACTAAATACTTATTTCAATCTACTAAACGAACTTTGTTGGATGAAATGATATATCAAGGAAAGTTACTTTATTTTAAGGATGTAATGATTCCGTTTAAAACTGATGCTGATAAAATTGGCTATTCTGAGGCTCAGGTGAAATGGGCAGAAGCTAATGAAAGTCAAATTTGGAGCTATTTTATTGAAAAAGAGCTATTATATAGTACAGATTCTAAACTGCCTGGTCGTTTTATTTCAGATGCTCCGTTTTCTAAATTTTATTTAGAATTAGATAATGAATCTCCAGGGCGTTTAGGTCAGTATTTAGGTTGGCAAATTGTAAGGGCTTATGCCAAAAACACAGGAGATGATGTAATGAAAATTATGCAATTAGGATCTGAAGAAATATTTAATAAATCAAAATTTAAACCAAAAAAATAATGTCTAAAGTTATAAAATCTAAAATCGTATTAAATGTTGAGCTTGATGAAAATAGAGTGCCAGAAAAGTTAAATTGGACAGCTCAAGAAGGTGGTGTTGATAATAAAGAAGCTAAAGCTGTAATGTTATCTGTTTGGGATAGTAATGCCCAAGAGACTTTAAAAATTGATCTTTGGACTAAAGATATGCCCGTAGATGAAATGAAACTTTTCTTTCACCAAACCTTAGTAACTATGAGTGATTCGTTTTTTAGAGCAACACAAGATCAAAAAATGACCGATACTATGAAGGATTTTTGTGATTATTTTGCAGAAAAATTAGAACTTAAAAAATAAGATTATTAATCATCAAGATTGTAATCTACATTATAATAAGGCACAATATTAAAACTATCTGATTCAATATTCATATAGTTTTTTTTGTGTTTTCTTTTATGTGTTGTAAAATTTTTAGGATCATAAATCTGCCAAACAGTTAGTTCATTTAATCGACCAGTTGAGGTAGTCTTATCGATCTCTATCTTTTTTATTAAACGGTCAACAGTCTTTTGATCTGCTATTCTTAACAATTTCTCAGAGCTAGAACCGTTATTTATTTTGTAAAGCACCCAGTATTTTAATTCGTTACTACCAGAGTTCATCTCTGAAGGCTTAAGACTGTTTTTAAAGGGTGATGCTTTTTTACCCGATAAGTTAAGGTTGTTATTATAAGTGCTATTATCAGAACCAAACATATTAGTTTCAGCCACTTCTCTGGGAGCTGTTTCCATTATTTTGTGTGTGTATATGGTGTTTTCAATAATTTCATTTCTCAATAACGTTATAACAATTAATTTGTCCTTTAAGACCACTTCAACAGCATACCTTCCCACAGGAATATCAGAAATAATAACTTTTGCATCTGATTTTTTTACCTTAATGACACGTTCAAAATTAGCATTGTAAATCATTACTTCATAAATTGTACGTTGACCTTCAAGAATAAGACTATCTTGACCATGACTTAAATAATGTTTAAGTTCTTCTGCTCGCGTGTTTGTGTTTTGAAGTAACACAGATTTCTGACCATAGGTTAATGTGGTGAGAAATAAGAAGATAAAGGAATATAAGAATTTCATAGGTAGGTCTTTGTATCTTTTGGAAACAATTTTAATGCCAAACATTTTATTTTTAATGATTTATGAGAATCCAAAGGTATGGTTTATTTAAGATTATAATGCTTAAAATCAGTCGTTTAACAGGTTTCTTAGGTTGAAATGTCATGTTTTTCGATATATAACCAATTACATCGTAGAAATCACTGAGGACTTATAAGCCTGTTTCATTTGCATTAGCTTGTGTTAAAATAGACTCAATACTTTGGTGGGGTGAGCTTGTTATAGGGTTAAGGTTTTCATCTAGCATCATTCCCTTTCCTTCATTAATTTTTTTTAGACTAGATTTTGAAGTTGCTATTTCTTTATTTTCATGACGCTTTATGAGATCTATTAAGATTATTTTATCTGAGAGTTTTACCTCAACAAGGTAATTACCTGCAGGGATTTCATTTAAGGAAATTACTTTATAATATGCATTAACTTCAAATGTTTCTTCGTAGTTTTCATTAAATATTTCAAATTGTAAGATTTTAGATTCAGAATAAAGTAATAAACTATCTTTTGTGGAATTTAAACTGTGCTTTAGTTCTTTAGCTTTTGGGTTTTTGTTTTGAATTAAGATAGCATTTTGGCTGAAGCTAAATAAAGTAAGAAGTAGGACGAGTAGTGTGCTTATGTTTTTAATCATAATAGTCACTTTTAAGATTAGAGATTTCTTAGAGATTGTTGTTTTAAAACATTATTGTTTATTAGTTTATAGTATAATTTACGAAATTGATAATGAACTTTCTTGTTTTTAGGATAAGTAACTCTTTTTTTAGATTATTTACTCTAAGACACGACGTGTAGCCAATAAACAAGATTTAAATATTGAAGATTAAAGGTGTTTTAGCTTCTAATTTTTTAAATTAGCTTATGAGGAAAATATTATTTGGAGTTATCTTAACCTTAGTTGTTGTATTCGCTTTTAGATATTGTGATGATAAACAAGAAGATAAAATTGTGCTTAAAGAGAGTACAGCTTTAATTCAAGAACAAATTAAAAACGTTGGTAAACTCGTTGTTACCGAAGGACATTTTAGTGAAGTGTTCACCTATAAAAACTCTAAAGGTGTTTTTGGGGATTTAATTTCAGTAGAAAAGAAAGCCGTAGTTATCGTTAATGCAGATGTAACAATTGGGTACGATTTAAGTAAAATTGAATATCAAATAGATGAAGAAACAAAAACACTTAAAATCTTAAGCATTCCGAGAGAGGAAATTAAAATCAGCCCCGATTTTGAATATTATGATATGCAAGCAGATTACCTCAACCCATTTGAAGCCAAAGACTATAATAGTATAAAAGAGACGGTAAACAAGTCGCTAATGAAAAAAATTGAGGCATCAGAGTTAAAATCTAATGCGCAAAACAGATTGATTAGCGAATTAGCTAAGTTTTTTATGTTAACTAATTCTCTTGGTTGGACTTTAGAATATAACCAAAGTCCAATTTCAGAATTAGGAGAACTTAATAATCTTAAAAATATATTAAATTAAAATCTAAGCCAATTTTCGTTGTAAGCTTGTCATTCCGCCACCATTTATGGCATCAATTCCATTAGATTTTAAAATACTTGCAGCATTTGCAGAGCGCATGCCACTAGCACAATGGGCAATTACAGGTTTGTTTAGTCTTTTAATCTCGTTAATTCTGTTTCCTAGTTCTTGAACCGGAATGTGAATCGCATTTTTTATATGTCCACCTTGGTATTCACTAGGTGTTCTAACATCTAAAATAACAGCCCCTTTTTCTAGGTATTCAGCAACGTTGTTAGTCGATTTTCCAAATAAAGCATCAAATATTCCCATTGTATTTATTTTTGAACAAATTTCCGAAAAGTTTATAAAACCATTCGTAACCAAAGTTACATTATAATTGCGTTCTACTTAAAAATCTTGTAAATTTAGTGTTTTACCTCGCTATGAAACCAGAGACACGTCAACAAGAAATTATTAGAGTAGCCGCTAAACTTTTCAAAGAAAAAGGTTACAGTGCGGTCACCATGCGAGATTTGGCAACTGCTATGGATATAAAAGCAGCAAGCCTTTACAATCACATCAATTCCAAACAAGATATATTAGAAAGTATTATAATTTCTATTGCAGAACAGTTTACAGAAGGAATGTCTTCTGTACGAGAAAGCAATGCTACTTGCATCGAAAAGTTAAAAGAAATTATAGCATTACATGTAGAAGTGTCTAGTACCAATATTTATGGTATGGCTGCTTTAAATCACGATTGGATGCATTTGGAAGCTCGACTAAATTACTACAAAAAGTTGCGTAGCGATTACGAAAATGATTTCAGAAATATTCTAATTGAAGGTATAAAGGCTGGTGAGATTTCAGATATAAAACCAGATGTTATGATGTTTTCAATCTTAACAACCTTACGTTCCCTTTATTTATGGATACCGAAAAAGGAAGATGTAAATCTTCAAGAACTATCTAGTAACCTCAATGAAATTCTTATAAAAGGAGTCATAAAATAGATTTAAATTTATTTACTAACTTTGTCAAACAAACTAACAAGTGTTAGTTAAGTGTTTTTAAAAATACATATGGCACAGTTTTATAAGCTTAAAATTCAAGATATATATAAGGAAACCGAAGATACTTCTGTTATAACCTTTGAAGTTCCTTCAGAATTACATAGTACATTCAAATTTCGTCAAGGTCAACATTTAACTCTAAAAGCAGACATTAACGGAGAAGATGTGCGTCGTTCGTATTCACTTTGCTCAAGTCCATTAGATAGTCAATGGAAAGTTGCTGTAAAGCTCATTCCAGGCGGTAAGTTTTCAACCTATATAAATGACGAATTAAAAGCCGGTGACCAATTAGAAGTAATGTCGCCTAGCGGAACATTTGGAGTAGAGGTCAACGCGTCAAAGCCCAAAAACTACTTGTTTTTCGCAGCAGGAAGTGGCATTACACCAGTCCTCTCAATGGTTAAAGCACATTTAAAAGAGGAACCAAATTCGACATGTAAATTATTTTATGTCAATAAAACCGCAAAATCCATTATCTTTAAAGAGGAACTAGAGCAATTAAGAAACACTTATTTTGGTAGATTCGAAATTTATTATTTCTTAACCAAAGAACGTAGAGATATTGAATTATTAAACGGAAGATTCGATGATGAAAAGATGAAGATTCTTACCAATACGTTTATCGATATTCCAGATACAAGTGAAGTATTTTTATGTGGTCCAGAAAAAATGGTAAACTACGTAAGCGCGTATTTAATAAATAAAGGATTACCAAAAGAACTGATACATTCTGAGTTGTTTGTAACCGGACTTTCAGATGAAGACATTAAGCGAGCAGAACGTCTAGCAAAACAAAATGTAGAAGGAACCGAAGTGGTTATCGTCGATGGGGGAAAAGAATTCACCTTCACCATGACTAAAGAATACGATAATATCCTCGACGCAGCCTTAGGCGCAGGAGCAGATTTGCCATTCGCCTGCAAAGGTGGTGTTTGTAGCACCTGCAAATGCGAAGTGAAAGAAGGCGCAGTCGAAATGAAAATAAATTACGCGTTAAGCGATAAAGAAGTTTCACAAAACCTAGTCTTAAGCTGCCAAGCAGTACCAACAACAGAAAAGGTAATTGTAGATTTCGATGTGTAAATAAGACTTGTCATTCCTGCGTAGGCAGGAATCCATAATATTTTGAAAAAGAAAAATTAGAGTTCAACAAGCTAAAGTCCAACAGCCAATAGCTAAAAGCTTAAAATCATGAGTGAAGAACAAATAAAAAATCTAGAAGTACAATTCGAAGCACGTATCGCAAGAGACGAGAAAATCGAACCAAAAGATTGGATGCCAGAAAAATACCGTAAAACGCATATTAGGCAAATGTCGCAACACGCACATTCCGAAATTGTAGGGATGCTTCCCGAAGGAAATTGGATTACAAGAGCACCTTCTTTGCGACGAAAAGTAGCACTTTTAGCTAAAGTTCAAGACGAAGCTGGTCACGGTTTATATTTGTATTCCGCTTGTGAAACCTTAGGGATTTCTCGCGATGAGTTATACGATCAATTGCATTCAGGTAAAGCAAAATACTCTTCCATCTTTAATTACCCAACAGTAACTTGGGCAGATATGGGAGCTGTAGGTTGGTTAGTCGATGGCGCTGCAATTATCAATCAAGTGCCATTATGTAACACTTCTTATGGACCATACGCAAGAGCAATGGTTCGTGTATGTAAGGAGGAAAGTTTTCACCAACGTCAAGGTTTTGAAATCATGATGAAGTTGGCAAACGGAACACCAGAACAAAAAGAATTAGCACAAGATGCTTTAAATCGTTGGTGGTGGCCAAGTTTAATGATGTTAGGTCCTACAGATGCAGAATCTATTCATACAGAACAATCCATGAAATGGAAATTAAAGCGTAAGTCTAACGACGATTTACGTCAGCAATTTATTGATCAAACGGTTCCTCAAGCCGAATTAATCGGACTTACAATTCCTGATCCAGATTTAAAATGGAACGAGGAACGCCAAAGCTATGATTTCGGTGAAATTAATTGGGATGAGTTCTGGCAAGTAGTAAAAGGCCATGGACCAATGAATAAAGAACGCATGAAAGCTAGAGTTGGTGCATGGGAAGAAGGAGAATGGGTTAGAGATGCGGCTATGGCACATGCCGAAAAGAAGCAAGCAAGAAAACAAAAACAAGCAATTTAAATTTTATCGTCAATTCGAGAGATTTTCTGTCAGTTTATGAGCAGTCGAAATCAAAGAAAATTATATCGAGAATAAGATGAAACAAAACATATAATTATGTCTGACAAAAAAAACTGGCCACTTTGGGAAATCTTCGTAAGAAGTAAAAATGGATTAGAACATCGTCATTTTGGAAGTCTTCATGCAGCAGATGCAGAAATGGCTTTAGAAAATGCAAGAGATGTGTACACAAGACGAAATGAAGGTGTAAGTATTTGGGTCGTAGAATCTAAAAATATTACAGCATCAAATCCAGAACACAATGGTGAAATGTTTGAGCCTGCTCAAGATAAAGTCTATCGTCACCCAACATTTTATGATTTACCGGACGAGGTAAAACATATGTAATAATTGTCATTCCTGCGAAGGCAGGAATCTCATTAAGAGAATCTAAATCTCATTCAGAACAAAGGAAGAATCTTATTATTAATAAGTACGTCACTTCGAGTGATTCCGATTTTTTATTGGAATTATATCGAGAAGTAATTAAATAGATACCCATTTTTATGGGCACTTAAAATGAAACAAAACCTATACAACTATATATTAGGAATCGCAGACAACAGTCTAATCCTAGGACAAAGACTAGGAGAGCTCACAGGACATGGACCAAGCCTAGAAACAGATATTGCCTGCACCAATATCTCATTAGATTTATTCGGACAAGTGCGAAGCTATTTTCAATATGCAGCAAAAATTGCAGGAGATAACAGAACTGAAGATGATATAGCAATGCTTCGTAAAGAACGAGAATATGTAAATGTATTGTTGGTAGAACAACCCAATAGAGATTTTGCATATACCATGGCACGTCAGTTCTTATTCGATATATATCATTTATTGTTTTTACAGGAATTAGAAAAAAGTAAAGATTTAACTTTATCAGCTATTGCAACAAAATCAATTAAAGAAGTGAGTTATCATGAACGTTTTTCAGGAGACTGGATAAAACGTTTAGGTGATGGAACAGAAGTAAGTAAAGCAAAAATGCAAGATGCTATTGATGGTTTATGGACCTATACAGACGAATTATTCCATCAAACTGAAGCAGATAAAGCAATGGTTGCAGAAGGAATTGGTGTTGATGTTACAAAACTGAAAGAGACCTATTATAAAAAAGTAAATGAAATTTTAGAAGAAGCAACACTCGAAATCCCGGAATCAAAATGGTTTCAAAAAGGTGGAAAAGAAGGCATTCACACCGAACATTTAGGGTATTTATTAGCAGAGCTTCAATATATGCAACGTGCGTATCCTAATATGGAATGGTAACACAAATTCCTCAGAAGGCAGATAAATATTTTGGTTCAGCGAAGCTAATCTCAAAAATTAAAACAAAATGTCACTTCGAGTGATTCCGATTTTTTTTATCGGAATTGTATCGAGAAGCAATAAAGCAAGATTCCCGTTTTTACGGGAAATGAATATGACAACAACAGAACAAAACATAGACCAAATCTTAATTCCAATTCTGGAACAGGTTTCAGATCCTGAAATCCCAGTATTATCAATCATGGATATGGGAGTGGTACGTTCTGCAGTCATAGAAAGCAATATTGTAAAAGTAGAAATCACACCAACGTATAGTGGTTGTCCAGCAATGGATGTTATTGGAGACGATATTAAAGCAGCATTAAAAGCCGCAGGATACCACTCTGAGATAGAATTAATTCTCGCACCAGCTTGGACCACCGATTGGATTACACTTAGAGGAAGAAAAGCATTAGAAGATTATGGCATAGCAGCACCTTTAGATGCAGAAGCAGATAAAGATGTATTGCTTGAAGGAAAGCGCATTGTTAAGTGCACCAATTGTGGTTCACAGAACACAAGATTAGTAAGTCAGTTTGGTTCCACAGCATGCAAAGCACAATTTCAGTGTGACGACTGCCAAGAGCCATTTGATTATTTTAAATGTCTAAAGTAAAGGAACTTCAATTCGAGTAAAATTGTTTTTTAGCAATTTTGTATTGAGAATATATAAAAGTTTTGTCATTCCTGCGAAGGCAGGAATCCACAATAAAAGAAAAACATATGAATAAAAGCATTCTTTTAAAAATAGAAAATAAAATAGCGTACATCACGCTAAACAGACCAGAAGTGTTCAACAGTTTTAACCGTGAAATGGCTTTTTTGCTTCACGATACTTTAGATGCTTGTGAAACAAATGATGAGGTTAGAGCAATTGTTCTTACAGGGAGTGGAAAAGCATTTTGTGCAGGACAAGATTTAAAAGAAGTTACAGATCCAGATTTAAACCCTGGATTCAAAAAAATATTAGAAGAGCATTACAATCCTATAATTACAAGAATTCGTGCGATTAAAAAACCAGTTATAGCAGCAGTAAATGGTGTTGCAGCAGGAGCAGGAGCAAATATAGCCTTGGCTTGTGATATTGTTGTTGCTCATGAAAAAGTAAGTTTCATTCAAGCGTTTAGTTTAATAGGTCTGGTTCCAGATAGTGCCGGAACATTCTTTTTACCAAGATTAATCGGATTTCAAAAAGCATTAGCATTAGCCATGTTAGGCGATAAAATTTCAGCAGAAGAAGCAGAGAAAATGGGAATGATTTATAAAATGATTCCATTAGAAAGTTTTGAAGAAGATGTCAATAAGTTAGCTTTGAAACTGGCAAACATGCCTACAAAAGCATTGGGTATGATTAAAGAATTATTCAATAAATCGATGACCAACGATTTAGAATCTCAATTAGCGTTGGAGTCTAAGTTACAAATTGAAGCCGCACAAAGTGAAGATTATAAAGAAGGAGTCGCAGCATTTATAGAAAAACGTCAACCAAATTTTAAAGGAAACTAAAGTTTTGTCATTCCTGCGAAGGCAGGAATCTATTATAGGATGAACAAACAAACACTCATAGAAGCGCACAACCGAATAAAACCTTTTATTCACCAAACACCAGTGCTAACCTCAGAATTGCTAAATAAAGAGGCAGGCTGTAATCTATTTTTCAAATGTGAGAACTTTCAAAAAATGGGAGCCTTTAAAATGCGAGGAGCAGCAAATGCAATTCTTTCACTTTCTGATGCGGAAAGAGAACGTGGTGTGGTAACACATTCCTCAGGTAATTTTGCCCAAGCAGTTTCATTAGCAGCTCAAAAGTTACATGTGAAGGCATACATTGTAATGCCAGAAAATGCACCACAAGTCAAGAAAAATGCAGTTAAAACTTATGAGGGTGAAATTATAGAATGTGAATCGACACCACAAGCAAGAGAAGCAACAGCTAATAAAGTTAAAGAGGAAAAGGGAACATCATTTTTACACCCATCTAATCAAGATGAGGTTATTTATGGTAATAGTACAGCAGCAATTGAATTATTAGAAGAGCAACCAGATTTAGATATTATCCTAGCACCTGTTGGTGGAGGAGGTCTTATTGCAGGAACTGCTTTGGCAACACATTATTTCTCTGAAAAATGCAAAGTAATTGGTGCCGAGCCTAAAGCTGTTGATGATGCATATCGATCATTAATTTCCGGTAAAATAGAAACGAATACTACGTTTGCGACTATTGCAGATGGACTTCGAACAAATTTAGGTGACCGCAATTTTCCAATTATTCAAAAACATGTAGAGAAAATAATATGTGTAGAGGAAGAGGAAATTATCAATGCCATGCAGTTGATTTGGGAACGTATGAAGATTATTGTAGAACCATCAAGTGCAGTAGCTTTTGCAGCTGTATTAAATAACAAAGAAGAATTTGCAACTAAAAACATCGGAATTATTATTTCTGGTGGTAATGTAGATGTGAAAAATCTGCCATTTTAGATAACTGTCACCCTGAGCGCAGTCGAAGGGTATCAATAAAAAAAATAATTTGTCATTCCTGCGTAGGCAGGAATCCACAATAAAAGTAAAAACATGAACATAGGAATTATAGGTTCAGGAACCATGGGAAGCGGCATCGCACAAGTAGCAGCAACTTCTGGTTGTCAAGTAAAATTGTACGACACCAATCAAGGAGCTTTAGATAAAGCAAAAGCTTCA
Source organism: Winogradskyella wichelsiae (assembly GCF_013403925.1). Taxonomy (GTDB): domain Bacteria; phylum Bacteroidota; class Bacteroidia; order Flavobacteriales; family Flavobacteriaceae; genus Winogradskyella; species Winogradskyella wichelsiae. Next base: position 55,259 of record NZ_JABFDJ010000002.1, on the reverse strand, counting down.
TTAGAAAAAATATTGAATCGTTTAATTGAAAAAGGAAGAATAGATACTGCTGAAAAAAAGAGAATAGAATCTAATATTTCTTATGTAGATACATTAATAGATTTAGCAGATTCTAATCTAACTATCGAAGCGATTATTGAAAACCTAGATATCAAGAAAAAAGTATTTTCAGAATTAGAAACTTATGTGTCTGACGATTGTATTATTGCATCAAATACGTCAAGTTTATCAATAGCATCAATTGCAGCATCACTTAATAAACCAGAGCGTTGTGTAGGTATTCACTTTTTCAATCCAGCACCTTTAATGAAGTTGGTTGAGGTCATTCCAGCCATTCAAACATCTAAAGCAGTACTTGAAAAAGCGATTCAAACAATTTCCGATTGGAAAAAAATAGTAGCAGTTGCCAAAGACACGCCAGGGTTTATAGTCAACAGAGTCGCAAGACCATTTTATGGTGAAGCCTTAAGAATATACGAAGAAGGGTTAGCAGACTTTGCAACCATTGATCATAGTCTAAAATCTTTAGGTGATTTCAGAATGGGACCATTTGAATTAATGGATTTCATAGGAAACGATGTCAATTACACCGTAACCGAAACCGTATTTACGGCGTTCTATTTCGACCCAAGATATAAACCTTCATTTACGCAAAAGCGTTTTGCAGAAGCCGGTTATTTAGGTCGAAAATCAGGAAAAGGATTTTATGATTATGATGCAAATGGAAGAAAAACAGAACGAACATCTGTCTCGTCGAGCGCAGTCGAGACGTCTCTTTCTGAAACTATTTTCAACCGCGTCCTAGTCATGCTCATCAACGAAGCAGCAGATACCTTATTTTTAAACATTGCATCAGCTGAGGATATAGACAACGCCATGACTAAAGGTGTTAATTATCCAAATGGATTATTGGCTTGGGCAGATGAAAAAGGAATCGATTGGTGTGTGCAAAAAATGGACGAATTATATAACGAATATCACGAAGATAGATACCGTTGTAGTCCGTTATTACGTAACATGAAAAAAGAAAATAAAACGTTTTTTTAATATAACGTCAGTTCGAGTGAAATTGCTTTTTCTGCAATTTTGTATGAATAATATAATTACAACGATTTGTCATTCCGCACTTGATGCGGAATCCACAATAAAAGATAATAATTAAATAAGATTCCCACTTTCGTGGAAAGTAAACATGAAACCAGAGCAAATTCCACATAAAATGCTTTCCCAAGATGCCTACAGCACTTGGCTAGGAATAGAAATTCTAGAATGCGAAATAGGCCGTTGCAAAGTAGCAATGACCATTAGAAAGGAAATGCTAAACAGCATGAATAAAGCACATGGTGGTATCAGTTATTCATTAGCCGATACGGCTTTCGGATTTGCAGCAAATACCCATGGTAAATATGCCGTTTCTATCGAAACAAGCATTAATCATATTGAAGCCTTAAACGAAGGTGATTATATTGTAGCAGAATCTGTAATAGAATCTGTGAAAAACAGATTAGGATTTAATATTATTGAAGTAAAACGAGGAGAAGAATTAGTAGCACTTTTTAAAGGTGTCGTTTATAGAACTCAAAAGGATTGGGAATAAAATAGTAAAAATATAAAATTATGAAATGGAAAGGTAGACGACAAAGCGGGAATCTTGAAGACCAACGCGGCATGGGAACTAAAGGTAAAGTAGCAGCAGGTGGAGGAGTCATTGCTGTTGTCGTTATTCTATTGCAACTTTTTGGAGGAGAAACAGGACAACAATTAGCACCAATCATAGAGCAGGTAGCTAATAGTCAAACCACTCAGCAAGTAGAACAAAGAGATTTAACTAGAGAAGAGCTTGAAATGGGCGATTTTATGAACGCAGTCTTGGTAGATACAGAAGATATTTGGAATCGACTTTTTAGGGAATATAACCTAGGTGATTATAAAGAACCAAAACTTGTTTTATTTACAGATGCCGTAAGTACAGGTTGTGGAAATGCAAGTGCAGCTTCAGGTCCTTTTTATTGTCCAGCAGATCAAAAATTATATATGGATATGTCTTTCTTTGATGAACTAAAAACACGTTTCGGAGCTCAGGGAGGTGATTTTGCAATAGCTTATGTTACAGCGCACGAAGTTGGTCACCATATCCAAACCATTCTTGGGACATCTAACAAAGTAAGACAGTTACAAAGCCAAACTAACCAAACAGAAGCCAATAAACTCTCAGTGGCACAAGAGTTGCAAGCCGATTTTTACGCAGGAGTTTGGGCACATCATAATAAGCAATATCTTCAAGCAGGAGATATTGAAGAAGCCATGAGTGCTGCCAATGCAGTTGGTGACGATGCCATTCAAAAAAGAAGTACTGGAAGTGTTAACTCAGATAGTTTTACACATGGTACGTCTCAACAACGTATGGAGTGGTTTATGAAAGGCTACAACACAGGAGATATTAGAAATGGAGATACGTTTTCTGCACTTTTAGATTAACCAATTCCAGCTAAAACAAGACAATCTATTGTTTATAACAATTTGTCATTCCTGCGTAGGCAGGAATCCACAATAAGAGTAAAAATATTAATTTGAAATAGAAGAATCAATTTCAATATCAATTTCAAAAATGAAAGAAGCATACATAATAGACGGCATTAGAACACCAATAGGAAATTACAAAGGCACATTATCTGCGGTAAGAACAGACGATTTAGGAGCATTAGTAATTTCAGAAATCGTAAAACGTAATCCAAACATTCCTAAGGAAGCTTACGACGATGTTATCATGGGATGCGCCAATCAAGCAGGAGAAGACAATCGTAATGTAGCGCGTATGTCATCACTTTTAGCAGGATTACCATTCACAGTTCCTGGAGAAACTGTAAATCGTTTATGTAGTTCAGGATTATCAGCAATTATTCACGCAAATCGTGCCATAAAAGCTGGAGATGGAGACGTCTTTATTTCTGGTGGAGTCGAGAATATGACGCGCGGACCATACGTCATGGCAAAACCATCTACGGCTTTTGGAGGCGATTCAAAACTATACGATTCTACTTTTGGGTGGCGTTTTATCAATCCTAAAATGCAACAAATGTATGGCACAGACGGCATGGGAAATACAGCCGAAAATCTTGTAGAGAAATATAATATATCAAGGGAAGATCAAGATAAGTTCGCACTTTGGAGCCAGGATAAAGCGACTAAAGCACAAGAAAACGGACGTTTCGCAAAAGAAATAGTTACTGTAGAAATTCCACAACGCAAAAAAGACCCAATCCTTTTTTCGAAAGACGAATTTGTAAAACCTAACACGTCCTTAGAGGTTTTAGGAAAACTAAGACCAGCATTTAAAAAAGAAGGCGGCAGTGTCACGGCAGGAAATTCATCAGGATTAAACGATGGAGCGGCAGCAACAATCATTGCTTCCGAAGCTGCCGTTAAAAAATACAATCTAAATCCGATAGCAAAAATTGTAAGCTCTGCAGTCGTTGGTGTTGAGCCTAGAATTATGGGCATCGGTCCTGTTACAGCTTCCAACAAGGCGCTAGAAAAAGCAGGCTTAACTATGGACGATATGGACATTATTGAACTCAACGAAGCTTTTGCGGCGCAAGCTTTGGCGTGTATTCGTACTTGGGGATTAGCAGACGATGATGAAAGAATAAATCCAAATGGTGGTGCGATTGCCATTGGTCATCCACTTGGGGTTACAGGCACCAGAGTAGCCTATTCTGCCGCTTTAGAATTGAAAGAACAAAACAAAAGATACGCCTTAATCACAATGTGTATTGGCGTTGGACAAGGTTATGCTGCCATAATCGAAAATGTGAATTAAGTTATTTATATGTTTTTAAAAAAAATAAGATTTCTTTTTCTAAGCGTAATTTTCGTTTTTGTTTCATGTCACGAAACAAAATCTAAAATTGTTTCAAATCCTATTAAACATACAGGTAAGACGGTAGTTAGTGAGAAAGAAGATAGTGCTGTTAAATTAAAAGCGGATAGCATTATCGATATTTCTGGTAGCTATGAATTAATAAAAGGGGAAACTTTTTTTGTAGATGCAAAACGTAAAGCAATCCACGATAGTGAATTAATTATAAACCGTCTTTCAGAAACCGATTTTGGATTCTATTCTGCTTATAAAGAAAAAGATATTACACCGATTAGTGATTTTGGTGTGCTAAAAAGTTTTAAAAATAAATTTTATTTAATAAAAATATGTAATGGAAATGGATTGGGGTTCGATGCTTATGCTCAAGAAAATTTCACAGCAGGAACTTACCTCTATAATCAAGTGATGATTAGAAAAAATAAGAATCTACTTTCTGTAATAGAATATGGAGGTAATTTTAGAAGGTATCTAATTTATAAGAAAAAGAAATCTGGTTCAGAAGGTGATATTTCATTACAAAAAACATTAGAAAAGGCTAAAAATGATCTTAGAAATTATACGATAGAATACAATAAAGTACAGGAATACGACAAAAACAAATTACAAATAGAATATATTTTTAAAGATAGTATTTGGGTTTCTAAACATAAGCATAAAGAAGAATATGCATCTTTCGATTATCTGCATACTTATACAAACCCCTACCAGAACGGTAGATTTATAAAACAAGACAGCATTTTTTATAAAGAATTTAATGCTTATAAATAAGATAAAGACAACATCAAGTTTCCGTGAAAACGGAAATCTCACAAAATAAACCAAAAAGTTTATGAGAAAAATAGAACATTATGTAACTGGTTCTTGGACAACAGGTAAAGAAGAAGGTGCACCAATCTTAGATGCTGTAACTGGCGAAGCTTTTGCTAGCATTGCCATCGAAGGTTTAGAAGTTCCAGAAATTCTAAACTACGGTAGAACAAAAGGAGGAGAGGTTCTTCGAAAAATGACATTCCAAGAACGTGGAAACATGCTTAAAAGTTTAGCTTTATATCTTACCAAAAGAAAAAATGCATTTTACGAATTAAGTTACAGAACAGGAGCAACCAAAGTAGATAGTTGGATCGACATCGAAGGTGGTTTCGGAAACCTATTCGCCAATGCTTCTCTAAGAAAACTTTTTCCAAATCAGCCATATCACGTAGAAGGAGATGCTATCGATTTATCTCGTGGCGGACGCTTTATGGCACATCATATTATGGTGCCCAAAAAAGGAGTTGCAGTGCATATTAATGCATTCAATTTCCCTGTTTGGGGAATGTTAGAAAAGTGCGCAGTAAACTGGATGGCTGGAGTGCCAGCAGTAGTTTTACCAGCACCTTCATCTTCTTATTTAGCTGAAGCTGTAGCAAAAGAAATAATAGCATCCGGTATTTTACCAGAAGGCGCACTACAAATTATAAACGGAACCGTAAAAACTATTTTAGATACGGTAGAATCTCAAGATGTAGTAACCTTTACAGGTTCAGCAAAAGTAGGACGCTTATTAAAAGCGCATCCACAATTAATACAAGAATCTGTACCATTTACAATGGAAGCCGATTCTTTAAACGCATCCATCTTAGGAGAAGATGCCGTTCCAGGAACACCAGAATTCGACTTATTTATAAAAGAAGTCCGAAAAGAAATGACAGTTAAAGCAGGACAAAAATGTACTGCAATACGTAGAATTATTGTTCCGCAAAATTTAGTGGAAGATGTGCAAACTGCATTATCTAAACAATTAGATAAAGTCAGTATTGGAGATCCAAGATTGAAAGAGGTTAGGATGGGATCGCTAGTAAGTCATCAACAAGTGCAAGCAGTTAGAGATTCTGTAAATGATTTATCTAAAGAAGCACAAATTGTTTATGGAAGTTTAGATGAAATAAATACAATTGGAGCAGACGCTAAAAAAGGTGCTTTTATTAGTCCTATTTTATTACGTTCTGATCACCCTTTTGAAAATACAATCATTCACGAACGTGAAGCATTTGGTCCAGTAAGTACCATTATGCCATATAAAAACCTAGACGAAGCAATTACTTTAGCACAAATGGGTAAAGGTTCATTAGTGTCTTCAATTGCAACTAATGATGACAATATTGCTAAAGAGTATGTAATTAATGCTGCATCTCATCACGGTCGTATTATGGTAGTTAATCGCGATATGGCTAAAGAAAGTACAGGTCATGGTTCGCCATTACCATATTTAGTTCATGGAGGTCCAGGTCGTGCTGGAGGTGGAGAAGAAATGGGCGGCATGCGTGGCATAAAACATTATTTACAGCGCACAGCAATCCAAGGTTCGCCAACTACAATTACAGAAATCACTGGTATTTACCAGCAAAATGCAAAATATAAGGAAGCAGAAATGCATCCATTTAAATACCATTGGGAAGACATCCAGCCAGGAATGTCTATGAAAACCCATAGACGTACATTTACAGATACAGATATTATCAATTTTGCTAACGTCACTTGGGATCATTTTTATGCGCATACAGATATTACATCTTTAGACGGAAGTATTTTTGAACAAAGAACTGCGCATGGTTATTTCATTATTTCAGCTGCAGCAGGATTATTTGTGTATCCAAATAAAGGGCCAGTTTCAGCAAATTACGGATTAGAAGAATGTCGATTTCTTCGTCCGTTATATCACAACGATACGATTTACGTACGTTTAACATGTAAACAAAAAGTAGATAGAGATGTCGCTTCAGCGGAACATCCAAGCGGAATTGTAAAATGGTATGCCGAAATTTTTGATGCTAATACCGATGAGAAAGTAGCATTCGCAACAGTCTTAACTATGGTTCAGAAAAAGCAAGAAGTTTTAACTGAAATGACTGAAGATAAAATCAGCGAATGCCTTTATGCGTTAAAAGAAGATGCAAAACCTAAATGGGGAATTATGACACCTCAGCATATGATTGAGCATTTAGAATACACTTATAAAATTGCTTCTGGAGAAATTCAGGATTTTGAAATAGCAACACCAGAAAAGATTTTAGATAAAGTCCATAATAGTTTATGGAACTTTGATAAATTCCCAAAGAACTCTCAATTTCCTCAGTTAGAAAAAGACACTTTAGATACATTAAAGCATCCTGATTTAGCTACAGCTATAGATAAGTTTAAAGCACAACGCGAAAAATATTTAGAGTATTTTAAAGAAAATCCTGAGGCTAAACTAAAGAATTTAGTATTCGGAGAATTGAATAAATACGAATCGTATTTGTTAGAAAGAAAACATTTAAATCATCATTTTGAACAATTTGGATTACTATAATTATTAATAGAAAGTCACTGCGCACGTGTTGCGCAGTCGCATTAATGTTAACGGAAAACTTTAATGCATTCGCTTAAATTGAAACGTAATGTCTAAAAAGTATTACACATACATTCTAACACATGAAAGAAATCACATCTTTTATGTTGGTGTAACAAATAATATGGAACGAAGAATGAGTGAACATAAGGCAGCAACTTTTGGAACTCATGTTGGACATTATAATATTAAAAAATTAGTTTATTTTGAAGAGCATTCTGATATCAGAATTGCAATTCGAAGAGAAAAGACCATTAAGAAATGGAAAAAAGAATGGAAGAAGAATCAAATAACGGAAATGAATCCTGAGTGGATTGATTTGAGTTTAGGCTGGGATCTTTCCAAATATATTAAGAACTAAAATAATACGAATGCGCAACAAGTGCGCATTGACATACTAAGAAAATGAACACACCATACGTAAAACTAGAAATCAAAAATGAAGTAGGCTACATAGAATTCTTTCATCCTGCTCACAATTCTCTTCCAGGAGATGTATTAGCAAAATTAGCAAAAACAATAACCGAAGCAGGAGAAAACAACGCCATTAAAGTGGTTGTTTTAAAAAGTGGAGGAGACAGAACCTTTTGTGCAGGAGCAAGCTTCGAAGAATTAATAAACATCAATGACGCTGCTACAGGAAAAGTATTCTTTTCAGGTTTCGCAAATGTAATTAATGCGATGCGTAAATGTCCGAAATTTATTATTGGTCGTATACAAGGAAAAACTGTTGGTGGCGGAGTTGGGCTAGCAGCTGCAACGGATTATTGTATGGCAACAAAGTTTGCTTCAATTAAGCTAAGTGAATTAAATATTGGTATTGGACCATTTGTTGTCGGACCAGCAATAGAACGTAAAATGGGATTAAGCGCTATGTCTCAAATCGCAATAGATGCAAATACATTTTACACACCAGAATTCGCAAAACAAAAAGGATTATATACTCATGTTTTCGACACAACTGAGGCATTAGACGAAGCTGTAAAAACAATGGCAGAACATTTATGTACTTACAATACAGAAGCCATGTTAGAAATGAAAAAAGTATTCTGGCAAGGAACTGATGATTGGGATGTGCTTCTTGCAGAACGTGCAGGAACAAGTGGAAAACTAGTTTTGAGTGAGTTCACTAAAGAAAAATTAAAAGGATTTAAATAAAAATTTCATTGCGAGGACGAAAAACGTGGTAATCTCTAGATGAGATTCTTCGCTTCGCTCTGAATGATAAACTCGACAAAAAAAATGGCAATTTATTCATTCAAAGGTTACACACCAGTAGTACACAAATCCAGTTTTGTCCATCCTTTAGCAGCAGTTACTGGTAATGTTATTATCGGTAAAAACTGCTACATTGGTCCAGGAGCAGCTATTCGTGGAGATTGGGGACAAATCATTTTAGAAGATGGTGTAAATATCCAAGAGAACTGTACTGTGCATATGTTTCCTGGTAAGTCCATCACACTAAAAGAAAGTGCACATGTGGGACATGGAGCGATAATTCATGGTGCAAATTTGGGTAGAAATTGCCTAATAGGAATGAACACCGTAATCATGGATGATGCCGAAATTGGAGACGAATGTATCATTGGAGCCATGTCGTTTGTAAAAGCAGAAACAAAAATTCCATATCGAAGTTTAGTCGTTGGAAATCCTGCAAAAATAATCAGAGGAGTTACCGATGAAATGATTGATTGGAAAACAAAAGGCACCCAATTATATCAGCAGTTACCAGCAGACTGCCATGAGAGTTTAAAAGAAGTTGAGCCATTAAGAGAGGTGCCAGAAAACATGAAAATTCAAGATGATATTTATAAAACACTTCGGGAAACGTTCAAAAAATAAAATGACGTCTCTTCGAGTGATTCCAATTTTTTATCAGAATTGTATCGAGAAGCCCAGTGTTTTTCAATTTGAATATTAAAGACCTGTCATATTTTCAAAATTTTACAGGACTACAAAACCCGACTCAAATCAATCTCATTGGTCTCTTTACTCGTCGATAAAGCAATCAAACTTTGAACATTTCCTAGATAAGGAAGTAGCGTCAATTTTGAAATAATGAAAGTTTCATAAGCCTCAATATCCTCAACAACCAACTTTAGTAAATAGTCAAAATTTCCACTGACGCGATGGCATTCTACAACTTCCGGAAAGTTGTTGATTTCCTTTACAAACTTTTCTAAATAACTTCGCGTATGACCTTGCAACGTGATTCCTATAAAAACAGTCAGTTTTAAGCCAATTTTCTTGTTGTTTAAAACAGCAACATATTTTTCAATATAACCTTCTTTTTCAAGTTTTTTAATGCGTTCAAATATTGGTGAAGTGCTCATGCCGAGTTCCTCAGCAATACTTTTTGTTGTTCGATTGCTATTCTTTTGAAGTATAGCTAACAGTTGTGTGTCTATTTTATCGAGTGTATATGGCATGAGAAAATAAATTGCTTTAAAGCAGTAAATTTAATGATTAAAAGTCTAATAATCTGTAATAGTATTTAATTTAAGAATAATATCCTTTTTAATGGTAAATTAAAAGATTTTAACAATTGTATAATTCAATATGCATTATCTTTAATTCTTAGAATCCTAAACTACGATAGCTTGAAGAATTTCGAATTAAAGATGCCTAAAATGGGCGAAAGTATAACCGAAGGCACCATCATCAATTGGTTGATTTCTGAAGGAGACTCTTTCGAAGAAGGAGATATTATACTAGAAGTAGCAACAGATAAAGTAGATAACGAAGTGCCAGCACCAGCAGCAGGAACTTTAATTAAAACCATGTTTCAAGCTAAAGATGTCGTTCCAGTAGGAGAAGTTCTTGCGATTTTAGAAGTTTCAGAAGTGAAGAAATCGAAAGTACAAAATGAACTTAAAGCTGCAAGTTCGAGCGCTGCTGAGAATAAGGTAAAGTCTAAAAGACCAAAGCCAGTACAGCAGGCTTCCAACTCGAGTTCTACTTCATTTTCAACATCAAACGCAAACACCTTCTTTTCGCCATTAATCATCAAAATAGCAAAAGAACATCACATCAGCTTTGAAGAATTAGCACGAATTCCTGCAACAGGACACGAAGGTAGATTACGCAAAAGCGATGTATTTCAATATATAGAAGAAGGCAGACCATACAAATTTGCACAACCAGTAACCGAAAAAGACCCAACAGCTTACAGAATTCCACAATTAAATTTCGATAAAGGCAAAGGAAAAGTCATCGAAATGGACAGAATGCGCCAAATGATTGCAGATCACATGGTGTACTCAAAACACACATCACCTCACGTTACAGCTTATGTAGAAGCAGACATGACGAATATGGTAAACTGGAGAAATGCAAATAAAGTCGCTTTTCAAGAAAAGTATGGAGAACGTTTAACCTTTACACCATTATTTGTTGAAGCCGTAGCTAAAGCAGTAAAAGATTTTCCAAATATAAATGCCTCAGTCGATGGTAATAACATCATCGTTAAAGAAGATATCAATATAGGTATGGCAACAGCTTTGCCAAGTGGTAACTTAATCGTTCCTGTAGTAAAAAACGCAGATAGAAAAGATTTAAAAACCATTGCAGCTAACGTAAATGAATTAGCTGGAAAAGCAAGAGAAAACAAATTAGCAGGCGACGATATTAAAGGCAGTACCTTCACAATTTCTAACGTAGGAACTTTTGGGAGCGTTATGGGAACACCAATTATTAATCAACCAGAAGTTGCCATTTTAGCATTAGGAATAATAAAAAAACGACCAGAAGTTATCACTACTGAGAAAGGAGATGAAATAGCTATTCGTAGCATGATGTACTTATCGCTTTCTTTCGATCATCGCGTAGTAGACGGATTCTTAGGAGGAAGTTTTGTAAGAAGAGTAGCAGATTATTTCGAACAATTTGATACTAATAGAGAAATATAAATCATTTGTCATTCCTGCGAAGGCAGGAATCCACTATGAAATAATAAATTAAATAGATTCCTGCCTACGCAGGAATGACAGCAAATTATGAGCCACAACATATCTATACAAAAAGTAACCGAATCTAAAGTCTCAAACATAGACTTCAACAACATACCATTAGGTACAACATTCACAGACCACATGTTTATTTGTGATTATAACAATGGCGTATGGGAAAATCCAAGAATAGAACCCATGGGAATGATTCCTACACATCCAGCAGCCATGGCTTTACATTACGGACAAGCCATTTTCGAAGGCATGAAAGCAACTGTAGATGCCAATGGGAACCCTATGCTTTTCAGACCATCAAAAAATGCAGAACGGTTAAATTTTAGTGCAGACCGAATGGGAATGCCAAATTTTCCAGAAGATTTATTTGTAGAAGGCTTAAAACAACTAGTTACAATAGAACAAAATTGGATTCCACCAATGGACGGAAGTGCACTCTATTTAAGACCATTTATGTATGCCGACGAAGCTTTTATAGGTATGCGAGCAGCAACACATTACAAGTTTATAATCATGGCATCACCAGCTGGTCCATTTTTCACTAAACGTATAAAATTGTGGGCAGAAAATAAATATATACGTGCAGCCTCAGGGGGAACAGGAGAAGCTAAAGCTGCTGGAAATTACGCAGCAGCCATTCGTCCAACAGAATTAGCAAAAGCCAAAGGATATGACCAAGTATTGTGGTTAGATGCTGTAGAACATAACTATATCCAAGAAGTTGGCACCATGAATATTTTCTTTAAAGTCAACGGAAAATTCATCACACCAAAACGCGATGGTTCCATTCTAGATGGCATTACCAGAATGAGCGTTATGGATATTTTAAGAGATAAAGGTTACGAGGTTACAGAACGCGCTATAACCATTCAAGAAATCCGAGATGCTTCAATTGACGGTACATTAGAAGAAGCTTTCGGAACAGGAACAGCCGTTGGTATCGCTTACATTCAAGAAATAGCCATGGGCGAAACAATAATTCATGTATCAGATAAAAGTCCAGTAGGTTTAGAAGTTAACAATACTCTAAACGCTATCAAAACAGGTAAAATTGAAGATAAATTTAATTGGATGATTAAAATTGAAAACCAATTAGCTTAAAGTAATTTGGGCGTTACCACAAGGGTCGGGCTTTCGGCAGTCGCTTTTTTTGAGAAAAACAAAAAAGAGCTTCAACAAATGCCTCAACTGCGAAGCAATCACGAGTTCATATTTATTAAATAAGAATGAACGAGTAATCCCTAACGCAAAAACACCCCTAAAGTCCCCTCAAGGGGACAATAGTTCTAAGATTATTCAAGGATTGTCCCCTTGAGGGGACTTTAAGGGTGTAGAAGTAGAAAGTAAGTTTAATTAATGAGATTCCCACTTTCGTGGGAAATGATTATGAAAAAAGAAACACTAAAAAAAGGATTTTCAAAACTCTGCACAGCAAAAGCAATGGCAGAATTATACGAAGTTAATTTTAAACAAGTTTCAAAATACGTACATGCAACATCACGTGGACACGAAGCCATTCAAATCGCTTTAGGTTTACAATTATTACCGCAAGATTATGCCTTTCCGTACTATAGAGACGATGCTATGCTATTATCATTTGGTTTAGAACCTTACGATTTAATGTTGCAATTATTAGCCAAAAAAGACGACCCATTTTCTGGAGGAAGAACCTACTATTCGCATCCAAGTTTAAAGGACGACGATAAGCCAAAAATACCGCATCAATCCTCTGCAACAGGAATGCAAACCATTCCAGCAACAGGAGTTGCCATGGGAATGCAGTATAAAGAATTACAAGGTTTAGACGATTATAGTTTAGAATCTGACCCTGTCAGTTCGAGCGCAGTCGAGAACGCTCTAAAACCAATTACCGTTTGTAGTTTAGGAGACGCCTCAGTAACCGAAGGAGAAATAGCAGAAGCGTTTCAAATGGCAGCTTTAAAGCAAATGCCAATCTTATATTTAGTACAAGATAATGGTTGGGATATTAGTGCCAATGCAGCAGAAACAAGAGCACAAAATGCTTTTGAATATGCAGCAGGATTTAAAGGTTTAGACGCGATATCAATAGATGGCGCCAACTTTACAGAAAGCTACGAAGCCTTAGAAAAAGTAATAGAAACTATTCGTACAGAACGCAGACCATTTTTAGTACACGCAAAAGTTCCGTTGTTAAATCACCATACTTCAGGTGTAAGAATGGAATGGTATCGAGACGATTTAGATGAAGCACGTTCTCGCGATCCTTATCCAGTTATAAAACAACAATTACTAGATGCAGGATTTTCGGAACAAGAAGTTGAAGACATAGAAAATTCCGCGAAAGCAAAAGTACAATCAGATTTTGAAAGAGCGTTATTAGCCGAAGATCCAAAACCTGAAGATTTATTTACTAACGACTTTGTACCTACACCAATTACCGAAGAAAAAGGCACACGTTCACCAGAAGGTGTCGAAAAAGTGGTTATGGTAGATTGTGCTTTATTCGCTGTAGAAGAATTAATGAAAAAGCATAAAGAATGTTTACTCTATGGACAAGATGTTGGAGGAAGACTTGGTGGTGTGTTTAGAGAAGCAGCTACATTAGCACAAAAATTTGGAGACGATAGAGTGTTTAATACACCAATACAAGAAGCCTTTATTGTAGGTTCAACCGTTGGAATGAGTGCTGTTGGATTAAAACCCATTGTTGAGGTTCAGTTTGCTGATTATATTTGGCCTGGCTTAAATCAATTATTTACAGAAGTCAGTAGAAGTTGTTATTTGTCTAACGGAAAATGGCCTGTAAGTATGATTCTTCGTGTACCAATTGGTGCTTATGGAAGTGGTGGACCTTATCATTCATCTTCGGTTGAATCTGTAATAACAAATATTAGAGGTATAAAAATTGCCTATCCAAGTAATGGAGCAGATTTAAAAGGATTGATGAAAGCGGCTTATTACGATCCTAATCCAGTTGTAATTTTAGAACACAAAGGGTTGTATTGGTCTAAAGTGCCAGGAACGCAAGGTGCAACGTCTGTGGAGCCAAGTGAAGATTATGTATTGCCTTTTGGTAAAGCATGGGTTTTACAAGAAATTTGGAAACAAGAAAATTTAGAAACATTAACTATTGTGACTTACGGAATGGGAGTACATTGGGCAATGAATGCTAGTGCAGAATTAGGGATGCATGACCAAATTGAAGTGATTGATTTACGTACACTGTTTCCTTTAGACGAAGACACGATTATGGAATCGGTTAAGAAAACAGGAAAGTGTTTAGTGGTAACAGAAGAACCTTCAAACAATAGTTTTGCAAGAGCCTTATCTGGTAAAATTCAAGAAGAATGCTTTAAATATTTAGATGCGCCAGTCATGACAATTGGTAGTGAGAATATGCCTGCAATTCCTTTAAATTCGACTTTAGAACAAACCATGATTCCTTCAACAGATAAAGTGAAAGCTAAGATAGAAAAGATACTAAACTATTAAATTTATAATAGTCTTACACATATACTTATGTGTGTAATAAAAGGGATTCGTAATTGGAAAACAATTATGAATCCCTTTTTTTTATGAATTCAATTTGCTTCATTTTTATAGAAATAGATTTTAGTTAAAATATGTTTTTTCAAAAAAAGAGATTTCAAAAATAAATTGGAAAGCGTATGAAAGTCGTAAATAATCTTCTATATTTGAGGTGTAAACTTTAGGAGTAGCTATTAAATTAGTTTGAGAAACATCCTTAGAACCTGATTTGGTTAATACCAACGTAGGAAAAAGTTATGTTCGATAAAACATCGAAATACTACCATTTTGGTTTACAGTAATATTTTATAAATATGATTACTATAAAAGTAAACCAAGAAGATCACCACATTTTAGAAAACATAACACTACAAGAGTTTGTCGAAAATTTAAAAATTCAAACAAACGGAATTGCTATTGCTATAAATAATACTGTGGTAAAGAAAACAGATTGGTCTTCAAGATTACTTCACAATAATGATGATATTTTAATTATAAAATCTACTCAAGGAGGATGATTTTTATTTTAAAAGGAAACCAATTATCAAATGAAGAACAAAGACACAGCTCCAAAGCAAAACGGTATTACAAGACATCCGTTTCCGAATTCTAAGAAAATCTATATCAACGGAAAAATGCACCCGCAAATTAAAGTTGCCATGCGTGAAATTACATTGAGTGATACGGTAGACTCAATGACAAAAAAGAAAACTCCCAACGAGCCCGTTACAATTTACGATACTTCCGGACCTTACACAGATCCAGACAAAGCAATAGATGTACATAGCGGTATAGAAAGAATTCGAGAACCTTGGATTAAAGAACGTGGTGATGTAGAGGAATTAGCATCATTCTCTTCAGAATATTGTAACGAGCGTTTAAACGATGCTAGTTTAGATCACATGCGTTTTAAGTTATTAAAGAATCCGCTAAGAGCTAAAAAAGGTCAAAACGTAACCCAATTACATTATGCTAAAAAAGGACTAATTACACCAGAAATGGAGTATATCGCTATTCGCGAAAACCAACGAATAGATGAAATGACAGAGATTAGAAAGCAACATAAAGGAGAACACTTTGGTGCTTCTATTCCAGATAAAATTACACCAGAATTTGTAAGATCGGAAGTCGCAAGAGGTCGTGCAATAATTCCTTCAAATATTAACCATCCAGAAGCAGAACCGATGATTTTAGGTCGAAACTTCTTAGTAAAAATAAATGCAAATATTGGAAACTCTGCTGTAACCTCATCTATTGAAGAAGAAGTAGAAAAAGCAGTGTGGGCTTGCCGTTGGGGAGCAGATAATATTATGGATTTATCTACCGGAGAAAATATTCATGAAACGCGCGAGTGGATTATACGTAACTCACCAGTGCCAGTGGGTACCGTGCCCATTTACCAAGCATTAGAAAAAGTAAACGGTGTTGCCGAAGACTTAACATGGGAGATTTTTCGCGATACATTAATTGAGCAAGCCGAACAAGGAGTCGATTATTTTACCATTCACGCAGGTGTGTTATTACGTTACGTGCCAATGACGGCAAAACGTGTTACTGGTATTGTATCTCGTGGCGGATCAATTATGGCAAAGTGGTGTTTAGCACATCATAAAGAAAGTTTTTTATATACGCATTTCGAAGATATTTGCGAAATCTTAAAACAGTACGATGTAGCCTTTTCTCTAGGAGATGGTCTGCGTCCAGGTTCTGTTGCAGATGCTAATGACGAAGCACAATTTGCAGAATTAGAAACGCTAGGAGAGCTAACGCAAATTGCACGTAAACACGAAGTACAGTGTTTTATAGAAGGACCAGGACACGTGCCAATGCACATGATTAAAGAAAATATGGAGAAGCAAATAGAACTTTGCGACGAAGCTCCTTTTTACACTTTAGGCCCTTTAACTACAGATATTGCACCAGGTTATGATCATATTACTTCAGGTATTGGAGCCGCAATGATAGGTTGGTACGGTTGTGCCATGTTGTGCTACGTAACGCCAAAAGAGCACTTGGGTTTACCCAATAAAGAAGATGTGCGTGTTGGTGTGATAACTTATAAATTGGCTGCGCATGCTGCAGATTTGGCCAAAGGTCACCCAGGCTCGCAACACAGAGACAATGCGTTGAGTATGGCGCGTTTTGAGTTCCGTTGGGAAGATCAATTTAATTTAGGCTTAGATCCAGAGCGTGCACGCGAATATCATGATGAAACTTTGCCTGCCGCAGGTGCTAAAATCGCTCATTTTTGTTCTATGTGCGGACCAAAATTCTGCTCTATGAAAATTTCTCAAGAAGTACGCGATTTTGCTGCAGTTAACGATATTGTAGATAACGAGGTTATTGCAAAAGGAATGGAGGAGAAATCTAAAGAGTTTAAAGAAAAAGGATCCGAAGTTTATTTGTAAAATTATAAGGAAGTTCCCACGCTTTGAAAAAAAAGCGTGGGCGGGCTTTCCATTATATCTTTTGCTGGTTCTCGATACAAATTTATTAAGGCACTGCATAAATTTACTCGAACTGACAGCAAAAGAATGCCATTATAATTGTATAACACTCACGAGTTCCTATTTAATAAAATAGAATAACTGAGTAATCCCTAACTCAAAATCCAAGTAACCGTCATTACGAAGAGATACGACGAAGTAATCTTATCTTTTAATATTAAAAACTAAAAACACTATGATAGTTCTTATCGCACCAGAAAACGATATTCCAAACGAAATAGAAATACTAAACCAATTATTTAGAGAAGGTTTATTGGTGTATCATTTGAGAAAACCGGATAAAAATCACGAAGAACACGTTGCGTATTTAAACAAAATTGATAAAGAATATCACAACAGAATTGTAGTGCATTATTTTCATGAGCTGATAAACGATTTCAATTTAAAAGGTATTCATTTTCAAGAACAAAAAAGAATGGACCATATAGATAATCCTGGTCAATATTTCAAAAACCTAAATATGTTTGGTAAAACCATAAGCTCTTCATTTCATGAGCCAGAAGTATTAAAAGCGTGTTATTTTGAGTTCGATTATCATTTATTAAGTCCTGTTTTTTCTTCAATATCAAAAAAAGGATATAAGGGAAAAGGTTTTGATGTTAAGCATATTGATAAAACAATCATTGGTATGGGTGGTATTAATGCTGAAACGATAGAAGAAACTATAACGTTAGGATTTAAAGGAATAGGTGTTTTAGGTGGTGTTTGGAATGCTGAAAATCCGTTAGAGGGTTTTATAAAAATAAAAGAAACATATAATAAACACACCAATAAATAAGTGTTTTTTGAATAACCTATTGATGTTAAATACAGAAAAATTGAATCAAAAAAACTACATCTTAACAATAGCGGGTTTAGATCCATCAAGTGGTGCCGGAATTACGTCGGATATTAAAACATTTGAAGCGCATGGTTTGTACGGTTTAGCCGTGTGTACTGCAGTTACTGTTCAAAACGATATAGATTTTAAAGACTGTATTTGGATTGAAAAAGAAACCATTTTAAATCAGATTGACCTTTTGTTTCAACGGTTTGCCATTGCTGTAGTAAAAATAGGAATCATCCAGTCTTGGGACGTTTTATTAGAAGTTATTCAAACATTAAAAAAGCTTAATCCAACTATAAAAATAGTACTAGATCCTGTTTTAAAAGCAAGTGCAGGTTTTAATTTTCATAACAAACAAGATTTAAAAATTTTAGAAGAAGTCTTGAGAAGTTGTGATTTTATCACACCAAATTACGAAGAGATTGAAGCCTTATTTCCAGAGAAATCTATAGAAGACACCATCGATTTTATTTCAGAAAGAACAAATATCTACTTAAAAGGAGGTCATAGAACGGATAAAAAAGGATGGGATGAAGTCTATTACAGTAAAATAGTAAAACTAAACATTCCGCCAATTGCAGAAACCGTTTTTCAAAAACATGGAAGCGGTTGTGTTTTATCGTCAGCATTGGCTTCTAATTTAGAAAAAGGAATGAACATAGAAGATGCCTGTAAAAATGTAAAATGGTATACCGAACAGTTTTTAAATTCAAACAACACCTTGCTAGGAACACATAAATATACAGAAAATGCTAAGTAAACTACATTATATCTCTCAAGGTAAAACACCGCAAGATCATTTAGAAAACATACAAAAAGCATGTGAAAACGGAGCAGAATTAGTACAGCTGCGTTTAAAAGAAATGGCACTAGATATCATTTTAGAAACTGCAGAAAAAGCTAGAGAAATCACCACTCAATTTAAAGTAAAGCTCATAATAAATGATCATTATAAAATAGCTAAAGCCGTAAAAGCAGACGGTGTTCATTTAGGAAAAACAGACGCATGTCCGTTAATAGCTAGAGCCTATTTGGGAAAACAATATCTAGTTGGAGGCACTGCCAACACTTTAGAGGATTGCAAAGTTCTAATAGAAAAGGAAGTGGATTATATTGGTTTAGGACCTTTTCAGTTTACAGAAACTAAAAAGAATTTAAGTCCAGTTTTGGGTGTCGAAGGTTACAAGCAGTTAATAGATAAGCTAGAAAAAGACACGCCTATAATTGCTATTGGTGGTATTGGTATGGAAGATGTTTCAGCAATTATAAAAACAGGTGTTTACGGAATAGCCGTTTCTGGAACAATAACTAAAGATTTTACAAGTATTTCTAAGTTTTATGAAATCTTAAATTCGTCAGAAGTAAAAGCATAAGCAGTCTTAATCTAACATAGATTCAAAAAAGTAAAAATGAATAAAATATTAAAAATAGCAGATAAAGAATTTACCTCTAGATTATTCACAGGAACAGGAAAGTTTAGCGCTTCAGAAGTAATGAAAGATGCTTTATTGGCTTCCGAAAGTGAGCTCATAACTGTGGCTTTAAAAAGAGTAGATGTTCAAAATAATGAAGATGATATTTTAACGCATTTAAAACATGCTCATATTAATTTATTGCCAAACACATCTGGTGTTAGAACCGCAAAAGAAGCTGTTTTTGCAGCAGAATTATCAAGAGAAGCTTTAGGTACTAATTGGGTTAAATTAGAAATTCACCCTGATCCTAGGTATTTATTACCAGATCCTATAGAAACTTTAAAAGCAGCAGAAACATTAATAAAATTGGGATTTGTAGTGATGCCTTACATTCATGCAGATCCTGTATTGTGTAAACGATTAGAGGATGTGGGCGTGCAATGTGTTATGCCGTTGGGAGCACCGATTGGAAGTAATAAAGGATTAAAAACGCAAGATTTTTTAGACATTATTATCGAGCAATCTAATGTGCCTGTCATTGTAGATGCTGGTATTGGCGCACCATCGCATGCAGCTTATGCCATGGAATTAGGTGCAGATGCTGTCTTAGTAAATACGGCAATTGCAGTATCTAAAAATCCGGTAATTATGGCAAGAGCATTTAAAATGGCAGTGGAAGCTGGTAGAATGGCTTTTGAAGCAAAACTAGCTCCTATTAAAAATAAAGCGGAAGCTAGTAGTCCGTTAACAAGTTTTTTAAACTAAAATATGGCAAATTTCATAGAACTCTTCAATACGTATAATTGGGATAACACACTGAAAAGCATCTTCAGTAAAACAGAAGTTGAGGTAGAAAATGCTTTAGCAAAAGAAAAGCTAGATTTAGAAGATTTTAAAGCCTTAATTTCTCCTGCAGCAAAGCCATTTTTAGAACGAATGGCACAGAAAAGTAGCATGCTCACTAAAAAACGATTTGGTAATACCATACAAATGTATGCGCCAATGTACTTAAGTAATGAGTGCCAGAACATCTGCACGTATTGCGGGTTTAGCATGACAAACAAAATACCAAGACGCACATTAACAGATGCTGAGATTTTAAAAGAGGTGGCATTTTTGAAAAAAAAAGGATATGATCATATCTTGTTAGTTACTGGAGAAGCCAATAAAACGGTAGGCGTCAATTATATTAAAAACGCGATTAAAATAATACGTTCTCAATTCTCGAATATTACCATAGAAGTACAGCCTTTAGATCAAGAGGAATACGAGTTGTTAATTGAAAACGGATTGTACGCCGTATTGGTATATCAAGAAACATATCACAGAGAAGAGTATAAGAAACACCATCCAAAAGGAAAGAAATCTAATTTTAATTACCGTTTAGATACACCAGATAGATTAGGGAAAGCAGGTGTTCATAAAATTGGATTAGGTGCTTTGTTTGGTTTGGAAGATTGGCGTGCAGATAGTTTTTTTACAGCCTTGCATTTAAAATATTTACAAAAAGCGTATTGGAAGACAAAGTACTCTATTTCATTTCCAAGATTAAGGCCGCATTCTGGAGGTTTAGAGCCAAAAGTAGAAATGACCGATAGTGATTTGGTGCAATTAATTTGTGCTTTTCGTTTGTTAGATGAAGATATAGAATTGTCTATGTCTACAAGGGAAAATGAAATATTTAGAAATAATATTGTTCAATTAGGTGCCACTTCAATTAGTGCAGAATCTAAAACAAATCCAGGAGGTTATACTGTAGAACCACAATCTTTAGAACAGTTTGAAATTTCTGATGAAAGGAGTACAGAAGAAATCGTCAAAATGTTAAAAGGTCAAGGGTTAGAAGTGGTTTGGAAAGATTGGGAACATTTTGAAGAAATACAAAAGTAATGAGTCTTACCGCAGAAGAACGAAAGCAATACAGTCGTCATCTTATTTTAGATGAAATAGGGGAAGCAGGACAATTAAAACTGAAGCAAGCAAAGGTTTTAGTCATTGGTGCTGGTGGTTTAGGTTGTCCTGTTTTACAATATTTAACAGCGGCAGGTATTGGAACTATTGGTATAATAGACCATGACATAGTCGATCAAAGTAATTTACAACGTCAGATTTTATATACTATTAATGATGTTGGTTTTTCTAAAGCAGAAACAGCTGCTAAGCGGTTATCTCAATTGAATCCGTTTGTGCTTTTTAATACTTATAACGAAAAACTAACTCGTGAAAATGCAATGGGGTTATTCTCTAATTATGATATAATAATAGACGGAAGTGATAATTTTTCAACGCGATATTTAACAAACGATGCAGCAGTAATTACGAACAAACCTTTAGTTTACGGCGCTATTTTTAAATTCGAAGGTCAAGTGAGTGTTTTTAATTATTTACGAAGTGCAACTTATAGATGTTTGTATCCAACACCTCCAAAACCTGAAGCGTCTCCCAGTTGTTCAGAAATAGGTGTCCTGGGTGTTTTGCCTGGCATTATTGGGAGTTTACAGGCAAATGAAGCCATTAAGCTTATTTGTGGTGTTGGAGAACTGTTGACGAATAAGCTATTATTATTTGATGCTTTAAGTTTGAATCAACAGATATTGGGTTTTGAAAAAGATGAAACGTCAACAATTAATGCTTTAGAAAAAGATTATAATTTTTTCTGCGGCATTGTTTCAACTAAAGAGATCACATTAGATGAATTGAATAGAAACAAAGGACGTTATAATTTGTTAGATGTTAGAGAAGCATCAGAAAGAGAAGCGTATCATATTGGTGGACAACATATTCCTCTAGGACAGTTATCAAAACGATTTAAAGAAATAGATATTACATTACCTGTCGTTGTTTATTGCAAATCTGGAAAAAGAAGTAATAGCGCTATTACTTATTTAAAAAAACGATTAGAGAAGTCCGTTTTTTATAATTTAAAAGAAGGATTATAGTGGCGTATTTAAAGTGTAGTTTTCAATAACATTAGCTCTAAAACAAACACTTTCTAGTCTTATAAAAAGAAAAGATGATAATTGGTTGTTAAATTAAGGCTGCCGATTCTTTTTAATATAAAAGCTTAAATTATTAAGCATAAAAAAGCCTATCTAAAAGATAGGCTTCTATTCTTAAAAAGATTGTAAGATATATAATTATATAACTTTTACATTAACTGCGTTTAATCCTTTTTTTCCTTCTGCTAAATCGAATTCTACATTATCACCTTCTCTAATCTCATCGACTAAACCAGAAATATGTACAAAATGCTCTTTATTGTTTCCTTCTTCTGTTATGAATCCAAAACCTTTAGAGTCATTAAAAAATTTTACTGTACCAGTACTCATATTAAAATATATTAAATTAAGGTGCAAATATAAGGTAATTAATTGAAATTCAATTAATTTAATCTAGTTATTTTTAATTATTGTAATAAGCGCTTTAATCTCTGTTTATAGCCAATTAAATTTAAACATTATATTCAGACAATGGTCTTGTAAATTTTTCAGGATCAGCAGCTAAATGATATCTAGGGTCGTTAATGGCTTCAACAATAACATCTTTAAATTTAGGGTTCGCTTTGTAAAGTAATATTTTACAATCTTCACTTAAATGTTTTAATTTGATAGTTTTTCCTTCCGCTTGATATTTTTCGACAATAATAAAAATAGCTTCAATCGCTGAATGATCAGAAACTCGTGCTTCAACAAAATCGATTTCTACATGGTCAGGGTCATTTTTAATATCAAATTTTTCATTAAAAGCAGTAATACTTCCAAAGAATAAAGGACCCCAAATTTCATAGGTTTTTGTTCCATCAGCTTGAATACGCTTACGGGCTCTAATTTTTTTAGCATTTTCCCAAGCAAAAGATAAGGCTGAAATAATTACACCAACAAATACAGCTATAGCTAAATCGAAAATAACCGTAACTACAGATACAATGACAAGAACGACAGCGTCAGACATTGGTATTTTTTTCATGATTCTTAAACTAGACCAAGCAAAAGTTTCAATAACCATCATAAACATTACACCAACTAGAGCAGCGATTGGTACTTGTTCAATATATTTATCTGCAAATAAGATAAAAGTTAGAAGCGTAATAGCCATCATAACACCAGATAAACGACCTCTACCACCGGCATTAACGTTAATAACGGTTTGTCCAATCATTCCACAACCACCAGTTCCTCCAAAGATACCGCTGACCATGTTACCTGCTCCTTGAGCAACACATTCTCTGTTTCCGTCACCTCTAGTGTCTGTTAGTTCGTCTACAAGATTCATTGTCATTAAGGTTTCAATTAATCCTACAGACGCCGCTAAAAAAGCATAAGGTGCAATGAATTTTAAAGTGTCTAAGTTAAATGGCAAATGACTCCAAAGTTCACCAAGATTTAGTTTGCTAGAGAGTTCGTCAAATCCATTTAGTCCAGCGCCACCACCATCTCTAATAAAATCTCCTACATTAATAGATTGTAAACCTCCAAAGATAGAAATCAATGTCACGATTAAAATAGCTGTTAATGCTGCTGGCATTTTTTTAGTTAATTTAGGTAAGCCCCAAATAATAAGCATCGTTAATAAGACCAAACCTATCATTATGTAAAGTTTTTTGCCTTCCATAATTGATTTCACAACACCGCTATCTTTAACAGAGTAGAAACCGTTATCCTGAACATTAAAAACAACCTTTTTCGTTTTTACATCGAAAACTTGATTGTTAGACATTATAAAAACTTCCTCACCCGTATTAATATTGGTTATTGATTCTCCTTTTATCGAAAATAATTTAGTGTCAGAAATTAAATCTTTCACAGAATTATCACTTACATTATAAATCAGTTCTTTAGATTCTGTTTTACGCATGTTTTGTCCAAAAATATCCTTTGTGTTTTCTTTAAACATACCTAATTGTGCCATGAAAATAACAATGGCTAAACCATTTACAAACCCTAACATTACGGGATGTGGAATGAGGCGTACAAATTTTCCAAGCTTAAAAACACCTGCTAATACTTGTATAATTCCCATTAAAACAACAGCAGCTAACAAATAAAAATAGCCCATATTTTCTACAGGTGAATCGAATAAAAGTCCTTTTGCATGCCCTTCTTGAATCATGTGAACAAAAATGACCGCCACGGCTCCCGCAGCTCCAGATATTAAACCAGGTCTTCCGCCAAAAAGTGCAGAAATGATACCTATTATAAAGGCACCAAAAAGTGCAACTATTGGACTAATTTGAGCAACAAAGGCAAAGGCAACAACCTCAGGGATCATGGCTAGAGAAACGGTGATACCTGCAAGAATATCATTCTTAGGGTTTTGTGTGAAGTTTTTAATGGTGTTTTGACCGAACATAATATTTCTTATTATTAAAAGGCGGCAAAGGTAGACTTTTTGAATTTAATCTATAAATCGTAAACTGCCCAAACAAAAAAAGCATTGGTGAGGACCAATGCTTTTTTATATAATATAAGTGTTTTTTATTTTTCTTCTGGTGGAAACTGCATCAACATTTCTGCTACAAATTCTTTAATGCGCTCTTCTTTCTTTTCCATATTTCTTGTTTCTAGATTTCCTGTTCCAGAACCCTGCCAGATTAATTCTTTTTTATTGGTATCAATAAGGTCTATAAATAATACACCTTCTGTTGTTGTAGATACTTGGTTGTTATTCCAACCAGATCTCCAACCCCAGCCGCCGTAACCGCCCCATCCCCAAGCTCCATTACCCCAAGCATTGTTATAAACGTCAACACGTTGGTTAGATTTTGTAAAGATGCTAACAAGCATATCAGGGTTTTCAGATTTTGTATAACCCTTAGCCATTAATTCAGCTTCAATAGCTCTTAAAATTCTACGCTTATCAATATCATTGATTTCAGCCTTGTCAATTCCGGGTTTAAAAAATGCAAAAGTTTTGTAATTGTCAAAATTAGCTTCTCTGTCGTAATCTGCAGCAACTTGTACAGAACTACAAGAGGATAACGCTATAAGTAAAAGAAACATAGGTGTGAGTTTGAGTAATTTTTTCATAACATTTTGTTTTTAATTATACTTCATTTAATAAATCATCATTTACGAAATTGGGTAAAGTCACTTTTAAGTTGGGTTCTACTTCCATTGCACGTTTTATAGCAAAAACAGCACCTTCGTTTCTCGCCCAACTTCGTCTTGAAATCCCGTTATTAACATCCCAAAAAAGCATTTGTTGTAATCGTTTTGATGCTTCTGTACTACCATCAAGAACCATGCCGAAGCCTCCGTTAATAACCTCTCCCCAGCCAACGCCACCGCCATTGTGAATACTAACCCAAGTTGCTCCTCTAAAGCTATCTCCAATCACATTTTGTATGGCCATGTCTGCTGTAAACCGAGAACCATCATAAATATTACTGGTTTCTCTATATGGGGAGTCGGTCCCGGAAACATCATGATGATCTCGTCCTAAAATAACAGTTTCAATATCACCATTTTTAATAGCTTGGTTAAATGCTTCGGCTATTTTCATTCGACCTTCAGCATCTGCATATAAAATTCTGGCTTGCGAGCCCACTACAAGCTTATTTTCTTGTGCGCCTTTAATCCATTGAATATTATCAGCCATTTGTTGCTGAATTTCAATAGGTGAATTCTTTTTAATATCTTCTAAAACAGCACATGCAATAGCATCTGTTTTAGCTAAATCTTCAGGTTTTCCAGAAGCACAAACCCATCTAAAAGGGCCAAACCCATAATCAAAACACATAGGTCCCATAATGTCTTGTACATAACTTGAGTATTTAAAATCAATACCATTGCTAGCCATAATATCTGCACCAGCACGAGAAGCTTCTAATAAAAAGGCATTTCCGTAATCGAAGAAATAAGTCCCTTTTGCGGTGTGCTTATTTATAGCATTTGTATGGCGACGTAATGTTTCTTGAACTTTTTCTTTGAACAGTGCTGGCTTATTTGCCATCATTTCATTAGCATCTTCAAAAGAAATATCTACAGGGTAATAGCCTCCAGCCCATGGATTATGAAGCGAGGTTTGGTCGCTTCCTATGTTGATATGAATATTAGCGTCATCAAACTTTTCCCAAACGTCTACTATATTTCCTAAATAGGCAATAGATATGGTTTCTTTTTCGGCTTTAGCTTTTTCTACACGACTAACAAGCTGATCTAAATCTGTTATTTTTTCGTCAATCCAACCTTGATCAAGTCTAACTTGAGTAATTTTCGGATTCACTTCGGCACAAACCGTAATACAACCTGCTATGTTTCCTGCTTTTGGTTGCGCGCCAGACATACCACCTAAACCAGAAGTGACAAAGAGATTTCCTTTTGGTTCTTTTTTTATTTTTCTAAAAGCATTTAATACCGTAATTGTTGTGCCATGTACAATCCCTTGTGGACCAATGTACATATAACTTCCAGCAGTCATTTGTCCATATTGTGTGACACCTAAAGCGTTGAATTTTTCCCAATCATCAGGTTTTGAATAATTAGGAATCATCATCCCATTAGTTACAACAACTCTTGGAGCTTCTTTATGTGAAGGGAACAATCCCATAGGATGGCCAGAGTACATTACTAAAGTTTGTTCGTCATTCATTTCGGCTAAATAAGCCATTGTTAATCGGTATTGCGCCCAGTTTGAAAATACACCACCGTTACCACCATACGTAATTAATTCGTGTGGATGTTGTGCAACAGCATGGTCTAAATTATTCTGAATCATAAGCATAATAGCTGCTGCTTGTGTTGAATTTGATGGGTATTCAGAAATTGGCCTAGCATAGATTTTATAATCTGGTCTTAAACGATACATATAGATTCTTCCATACGTATTTAATTCGTTTTTAAACTCGGATAATAATGTTTTATGATCCTTTTTATCAAAATAACGTAAGGCATTTCTTAGTGCTAATTTTTCTTCTTCAGCTGACAGAATAGCTTTACGTTTTGGTGCATGATTTATTGATGCATCATAAGGTTTTGGCTCTGGTAATATATTTGGAATGCCTTCTAATATTTGATCTTTAAAAGATAATTTTGTGCTTTGCATTACTTCTTTTTTAATGTGTTTTTATTGAAGCCATAAGGGCAATGTCTACAGCCACTTTCACAGCAATAGCCACGTTTTAAATGGTATTGTTCTGTAAAACAACGGTAGCCTTCTGGTGTAAGATAGTAGTCTCCATCTTCAATCTGAACGTATTTCTTCATATATAAACAAATATAACTTAATTTAGAGAGAATAAATCTGAGATTTTAGTGAGGTTTTAATATGATATTATTCTCTTTGTAAATGAGAATAGTTTAATTTTTGACGTGAATAAATTGTGATCTTAATTTCAAAATATATAGTGCCAAGAGGTTATATAGGTATTACCATATTTCCTTTTGTAATTTTAAAAACAAAAAAATTAAAACAAGATTTGGTGCTTATAAATCATGAAAAAATACATTTACGACAGCAAATAGAATTACTAATCATTCCGTTTTTTATTATTTATGTATTTGAATTTTTAATACGATTGATTCAATATAGAAAATGGAATTTAGCATATAGAAATATTTCATTTGAACGTGAAGCTTATGGTAATGAAAAAGATTTGAACTATTTGAAATCAAGGTCTTTTTTGAAATTTAAATCTTACTTTTAAGGCAGAATAATTTTAGTTTTAATCTTTAGGTAAGTCTTGCTTAATAAGCGCTTTTTTATCTTAAAAATATAAAGAATTTGTTTCACGATCCTATTCAAAATCAAAAAATAAGCCTAAAAAATTCTTCGATTGAGCTTACAATTAAACGCGAAGATTTAATTCATCCTTTTATTTCAGGAAATAAATTTCGTAAACTAAAGTATAATTTAGAACGTGCTAAAGCTATTGATGCAAAATCAATGTTAACCTTTGGTGGTGCTTTTTCAAACCATATTGCAGCGGTTGCTTATGCCGGAAAAGAATATGGAATTCCAACAATAGGTATTATTCGAGGTGAAGAATTAGCTTATAAAAGTGAATTAAATTTTACTTTACAATTCGCTAAAACTTGTGGCATGCACCTAAAGTTTATAACAAGGGAAGCTTATAGAGAAAAGATGAATGAAACTTTTTTAGATGAATTAAAAGAAGAGTTTGAAGCTTGCTATATCTTACCTGAGGGAGGTACAAATGATCTAGCAGTAAGAGGATGTGAAGAAATTTTAGTAGACGAAGATTCTCATTTTAATTATATCTGTAGTGCTGTTGGAACAGGAGGTACAATTTCAGGTTTAATTAATGCGTCTCAAAAGGATCAGGAAGTATTGGGTTTTCCGGCGTTAAAAGGTGATTTTTTACAAGAAGATATTCGTAAATTTGCAAATCAAGAAAATTGGAAACTGATAACTGATTATCATTTTGGGGGTTATGGTAAAATAAAGCCCGAATTGATTTCGTTTATCAATAGATTTAAGACTGATTATAACATTCCGTTAGATCCTATTTACACTGGTAAAATGCTCTATGGAATATTTGATTTAATTGAACAAGGATTTTTCCCTGAGGGTTCTAAGGTATTAGCCATTCATACTGGCGGTTTGCAAGGGATTGCGGGTGTAAATGAAATGTTGAAGCGTAAAAACCATCCTTTAATTGTAGAATAAAATATGAAGTTGAGATATTTAATAGTGTTAATTGCTGTGGTGGCAATGAGTTGTGGACCTAAAAAAGGTATTGTAACAAAGAAAACAGAAAGTAGAACTAGTAAAACTGTTGTTAAGGAAAGGGAAGAAAATAGCAAAACAGTTGTAAAACCTGCAGTTGTAAAGGAAACTAAAGCACCAAGTAGTGTTGATGTTTATATTGATTTATATGCTGAGATCGCTAAATCTAAAATGCGTTCTCATAAAATACCAGCAAGTATAACACTTGCACAAGGGATTTTGGAATCAGGATCGGGTAGCGGACGTTTGGCTGTAAAGGCGAATAATCACTTCGGAATTAAATGTCATGGATGGTCCGGTGATAAAATTTATCACGACGATGATCGCTCTCAAGAATGTTTTAGAAAATATCCGAAAGCAGAAATGTCTTATGAAGATCATTCAGAGTTTTTAACAGGAAGAAGTCGATATGCTGATTTATTTCAATTAGATGAAGATGATTATAAAGGTTGGGCTAAAGGATTAAGAGCAGCAGGTTATGCAACCGATAGAAAATATCCTGAAAAATTAATCAGTCTTATTGAGCGTTATAAGTTATATGAGTATGACGAAGAAGTGCTTAATCCTTCATCTAAGAGGTCTACAAGAAAATCTACAACGATTATTGAAGATGCAGAGAAAAGCAACGCCAATAACCATATAATATCAAAAGGTGATACATTGTATTCACTTTCTCGATTATATAATACTACTGTTGAAGCTCTAAAAGCCAAAAACAATTTAAAATCAAATGACCTTACAATTGGTCAAAAACTTATTATTCCCAATTAATTTATGTTATATCAAAGAAGTAGTGTTTTATTTAAAGCAGCCCAAGAAGTTATTCCTGGAGGTGTAAATTCTCCAGTAAGAGCATTTAGTGCTGTTGGTGGTACTCCTATTTTTGCGAAATCTGCAAAAGGAGCTTACGTTTATGATGAAGACGGAAATCGTTTTATAGATTATATTAACTCTTGGGGCCCAATGTTGCTTGGTCATGCATTTCCACCAGTGGTAGATGCTGTTATAGAAAAAACCAAACAAGGTACTTCTTTTGGAATGCCTACAGCTATTGAAACTGAGATTGCCGAATTAGCAGTGTCAATGGTTCCAAATATCGATAAAATTCGTTTTGTAAATTCAGGTACAGAAGCTTGTATGAGTGCTATCAGATTAGCGCGTGGATTTACTAAAAAGGATAAAATTATAAAATTTTCAGGTTGCTATCATGGACATAGCGATTCATTTCTAATTGCAGCAGGAAGTGGTGCAGTTACATTTGGAACACCTAACAGTCCTGGTGTTACAGAAGGAACAGCAAAGGATACGCTTTTAGCAAACTATAATGATATTGAAAATGTAAAGTCATTAGTAGAAGCTAATAAAGGTGAAATTGCTTCAATTATAGTAGAACCTGTTGCTGGTAATATGGGGTGTATTCCTCCTGTTGATGGCTTTTTAGAAGGCTTAAGAGCTATATGCGATGCTCATAATATCTTATTGATATTTGATGAGGTAATGACAGGCTTTAGACTTGCAAAAGGGGGAGTCCAAGAATTAAAAAATGTTAATGCTGATATAGTTTGTTTCGGTAAAGTTGTTGGAGGTGGATTACCTGTAGGTGCTTTTGCCGCTAGAAATGAAATTATGAATCATCTAGCACCTCTAGGACCTGTTTATCAAGCAGGAACACTAAGTGGTAACCCTTTAGCTATGGCTGCTGGATTAGCAATGCTTAAAGCAATTAATGCGGATGTAGATTTAATGACTAGGTTAGAAGAAAAGACAAAATATTTGCATGAAGGTATTGCTGATGCGCTTAATAAGAATAACGTAATTCATACGATTAATAGAATTGGCTCAATGATATCGGTTCATTTCTCGCAAGATACTGTTATCGATTTTGATACGGCAGCTAAAGGAAATAACGAAACTTTTAAAAAGTTCTTTCACGGTATGCTAAATAGAGGTATTTATATTGCTCCAAGTGCTTTTGAGACTTGGTTTATAACAGATGCCTTAAGTTATAAGGATTTAAATGAGACTATTGCTGCAGTAGAAGAAATTGCAAAAGATCTTTAGTAAAAAAGTTTAGTCACAAAAAAAGTCTCGCCATTGGCGAGACTTTTTTTGTGTCAAATAATATTTAATTCTTTTTATAAAGCTCGTATTCTTCTGCGCTTAAAATAGATTGCATACCTGTATCTAATTGCTCATTAACTGTTGCTAATTTTTCTTTATTAGGTGAATTATCTAATTTCATTAAATAACTATTATATCTATGTTCTCTAATTAATTCAAAAATTTCGTCAGATTTATATTTTTCAAATCCAATAGTCTTTTGTAAGGCTTTAGTTTGCTTTACGGCGTAATCACTAATACTTGTAAGCTGTTCTTTACTTAGTTTTATTTTACTTTCTTGAGCAGTAGCAGATTGAGTTCCTAAGAATAGTTCAAATACAAATAAGCAAAGGGTAATTAACTTTTTCCTTATTAAATAAAAGATAATTATTTATTGTTGATTCCTTTTTTCACTGCGTTTTCCTTTCTTTTCGTCTTTTTTGTTACGGTGATTAGGTTTCATTTTTTCAAATTTAGCATATTGTTCTGATGATAAAATAGTTTTCATTTCACGTTTCATTTCTATCTTTTGGTCGAGTCTGTGAATCTCTCTTTCAACCATTTCATCTTTAGATGGTTTTTCTTTTTTCTCACCATTATTCGCTTTTCTTTCTTCTCTTAATTTTTGATTTTCTTCAGTTTGCTTTAAAATTATTTTTTGAACTTTTGCTTGTTGAGCATCTGTTAAATCTAATTTTAATGTTAATTTTTTAGATTGTAATTCTGCAATATCTTTAGCAGATATATCTTGTCTTAATTCTGAATGTGTTTCTTCATTCCTGTTTTTTTTATCTTTCCTCTGTGCAAATCCATTTAAGGTTACTAATGCTAGGGCAATGATTGCTAATTTTTTCATGTTCTTTAGTTTTAATGTTATACTTGTTTAGATGACTAAAGGCCATAAAAGTTTAATTCTAAAATAGATTTTAACACCACATTTAACATTAACAACAACCTAAAACGGAATTTCGAAATAAATTTTAAACGTTAAAAATCTTGATAGTTTATTGTTTTTAAGTTAGCCATAAACGAAAAAAAAAGCTTCAAGTTAACTTGAAGCTTTTTTATGAAATTATAAATTGTTTTAGATTACTTAGGATCTAAAATGAGATTGATTCTCTCTATTGCATCTGCAATATGAATTCTACTTATAGCATCCCCACCACGAGAAGAACGAAGCTGAGTTCTTAATGATTTTAACTCTGCTCTTACAATGGCCCTAATATCTGATTGGCTAGTATTAACAGGAGTTACTTTAACGTAAGAACTAGATCTTCTTCCTTGACTTTGGTTTTCAGCAGTCATTAAATAGGCTAATCTGTCAATGTGCGCACGTTGTAAATTACGTCTGTAAGTATCAATTTTTTTACCTGTACTTAATTCATTCCAAATACCTTTACGTAATTCACTCATCATATCCGTTAGGGCATAAGCGTTATCATCAAAAGTATTTGCTTCAATTAAACGTTGCATTTTACCTAAGCTTAAGATATTATTAAGTGTTCTTGCTTGTAAAGCTCTAACGCGTTCAATAGAACCTGTAAATTCAATGCGATCAAAAATATTTTTGTCTATTAACCATTGTGGAGTTTCAAATAAATTTTCTTGAATAAAAGCCATGGCTTTCTTTTGGTGATCTTTTGGCACTGCAGTATAAACAGCCCCTTCTTGATCTGAAGTTTTATAATATTCATAAACACCTCCTATGTTATTAGAAACGTGTCCCATGTAACGATTAAATTGTGAAATAACATGACCATACATTTCGTCTAAGTCATCATAATCTTCACCAGCTTCGGTAGTCCACTTAATTAAGTTGGGTACAATACGCTTTAAGTTTTTAATACCATAGTCACTAGCTAGCATTGCATCATTACCTAAATCTTCGGTTTGAGAACTAGGATCAACAACATCACCAGCTTGTTGATGTCCAAATCGATACATTGGGTCACCAGCATGCTCCATAATCCATTCGTTTAGAATTGATTTTTCGTCTTCTGCTGTTTTATCTAAAATTGGTCTGTAACCCCATGAAATTGAGTATTTATCGTAAACTCCAATGTCTGGCATTAAAGCTACTCCTTCATCTCCTGGTTGCGCCACGTAATTAAAACGCGCATAATCCATAATAGATGGTGCAGTTCCAAATTCTTTAGTGAATTCAGCATCACGTAATTTTTCAACAGGATATGCAACACTGCTTCCCATATTGTGAGGTAAACCTAAAGTATGTCCAACTTCGTGAGAAGATACAAAACGAATTAATCGTCCCATAACTTCATCTTTAAATTGTGGACTTTGTGCTTCTGGGTTTATTGCTGCTGTTTGTACAAAGAACCAACCGCGCAATAATGACATTACGTTGTGATACCAGTTAATATCACTTTCTAAAATTTCACCTGTTCTAGGATCACTTACGTGAGGTCCATTGGCATTTGGTATTGGTGACGCTAAATAACGCACTACAGAGTAGCGTGCATCTTCTGGACTCCATTCAGGATCTTCTTCAATAGTGGGTGCATCTTTAGCAATAATAGCTTCTTTAAATCCGGCTGCTTCAAAAGCAACTTGCCAATCTTCAATACCTTGTTTAATGTATTTTTTCCATTGGTCTGGAGTTGCTCTATCTATGTAATAAACGATTTGTTTCTTAGGTACAACTAATTCACCATTTTTAAATTTCTCAAGATCTTCGTCTTTAACTTCTAATCTCCAGCGATCTAAGAATTCTAAAGATTTACTTTTCTGGTCCTTTAACCCGTAATCGGTTTGATTACTAGTAAACCAACCTACACGTTCATCAAAGTAACGACGCTTCATTGGTACAGCTGGTAACAAAATCATAGAATTATTGATTTCTACAGAAATAGCTCCGGTATTTGAATTTGAAGGAGGTGAACCTGCAGCGTAAGTTTTTACAGTACGAGATTCAATATTTGTAGGGTAAGATTTTATAGTTTCAATATATGAAAGTTGTTCGTCTAAACGCGAAATTTTGTATTGTTTTCTAGAACGAGGAGGAAGACCTAATGATTTTACATCTTTTTCAAATAAATCAGTAACATCAATAACGGTACTTAATGAATCTTTACTGAATGCTTTAATAGGAAAGGTAGCAATTACCGGTTCGAAGTTAGAGTTTTCTACAGCTTCATGTACAGGAAGAGAATCTGCTGCTACAACTTGGTAAGATACCATACGTAACACTACTTTTTTGTTTCTCTTTTCCCAACGTAGAACTTGTTCGCTTAATTTTCCACCACCAAAACCTAAGCCCGATGCTGTTTTAGAGATACGAGAAACCATTAACATTTCTCTATCGAAAAGCGAATCTGGTATTTCATAATAGAATTTATCATCTACAGAGTGAACTGTAAATAAACCTTCGTCACTTTTGGCATCTTTAGTAATGACTTTACTGTAAGGTTTGGGATCATTTTTTCCAGGTTTTTTACCTGAAGATTCTGCCATTGTAGTGGCATCTTTTTTGGATTTACCAGCTTTTTTTGCAGTAGAGCAAGAAAATGCTAAAAAAGCGGAAGCTACGAAGAGTAGCCTAATTGTAACGTGTTTCAAGATAGTCAGTTTTTTTTATTTTTTTTGAAAATACATATTCTATTAATAATATGTTAAGAAAAGAACTGACTTTAGTATTTTTTTAACGAGGCGGTTAAAGTGAATTCACGTATTCTTGAACTAAGTCTAAGCCTTCGTCATGACGTATTGTAGTGCCAATGAAAGGCATACTTAAACCTTCATAATAAAATGAAACTTTATAACTAATAAGTGCAGTCTGCTGTAAAATATTAGTTTCATCAAGAGGTGTCTCTAATGCAAAATTTAAAGTAGATTGATCTGAACAGGTACCACCTGGAATATGGCAATGAGCACAATTAATGTCTATATATGCTCTTGCTCTGGTTTCTAAACTTAGATTTTCATCCTCCCAATTAGGCAAGGTTCTTACCGAAGAGCTATTTGTTATTCCTGTTAGTTGCCGATTAGTAATAAATTGTTCTAATTGGTTCACTCCATCAATTTCAAAATTCATAGAACGTAATTTTGGGCCAATTGGGATAATATTATTGTTGTTAGAATGGCATGTAAAGCAATCTGTATTTGACGGAACCTTATAAGTAATTGAGTTATTATTACCTTCTTTATCAATCCAGCTTATTGGTAAAGTGCTGCTGTTAGGGTCTAAAATAGCATCTGTTTGTTCTGTGTTCCATTTGTAATTACCAGTTTCCCAACTTCCATTGGTTTTAATTAGAACTCTTGTTTCTATTATTTTTTTTCCTAAAGTTACATCGCGCTCATCATGGTTGTAATAGAATGTTTTAGCAATTAAAGTGTTTTCTGGGAAAATTGGTAAGCCGTCTCCATCAAATTCCATGCTAGTGCCTTCTGGTAAAGCGATAATTCTTTGTTTATTCGCGTAATCTGAAAATAGTGTTGTACTAAGATCATATTGAAATGCATTAACTGTTATTTCTAAGTTATCTAAATCTCCTGAGAATAAATTTAATTCAGATAAGTTAGTTCTAAATTCAGTAATAACACTTGCGACTAAAGTTGTAAAAATATGGACCTCAGAGCTTGAGCTTAGATTGTCAGTGCTACAAACGGATTTTATATAAACGTCGTAAGTAGTGTTTGCTTGCAGATTATTTAATTGAGCGGTGGTAGAAGATTCATAAATCGTTGTTCCTGTGCCTAAATTAAAACCAGAAACCCCATATTCTAAAATGTATTCTTCTGGATCTGAAATGGAATTCCATGTTATTACAGCAGAATTATTGGTTATAGAACTTGAAGATATGTTTGTCGGAATTTCACATATAGCAATTAGATCTTCATCGTCATTATTACAAGAGAATATAAGGCATGCAAATGCAGATAATAGGCATATTTTTTTAAACATTTTGTGTGTTTCTGGTTGATAGCTAGTTGCTAATGTAGTGAAAATCTTTTTCACTTAGAGGTTAAGCTGTATTTGTATATTATTTTCTCTTCTACTAAAAATAAAATTTAGTTTTTTATGAATTTAAATAGCACGTTAAACATAAAAATAAGGTTACGTAGCTTTGTTTTTTGTTCAATTAATTAAATGATTGAACTAATTATAAGAATTTTATAAATAAAAAAAGGAACTACCATTCGGTAATTCCTTTTTTTAATATATACTATTTTTTTTTAAACCAACTCTACAAATAAACCGTCATCTGTCTTATCAACTTTTGTAAGGCCATGTTTAGCTAATCCTTTTAGTCCTTTATCCCAACCTTTATTACTTAATCCTGATTTTGATTTAAGTACATTTAAGTCCATGCGTTTTTCAGATTTTAAAACTTCTAAAATAGCTTTTTCATTATCACTTAGATCTACTTTTTTCTTCTCTGGTCGCATCTGAGGGAAGAATAAAACTTCTTGGATACTCTGGTTGTTAGTTAAGAACATAATTAAACGGTCCATACCAATTCCCATTCCAGAGGTTGGAGGCATTCCATATTCAAGAGCACGTAAAAAATCGTGATCTATAAATTCAGTTGCTTCATCATCTCCTTTTTGAGCGAGTTTTAATTGGTGCTCAAAACGTTCGCGTTGGTCAATTGGGTCATTAAGTTCAGAATAAGCATTAGCAACTTCTTTACCACATACCATTAATTCAAAACGCTCAGTTAATTCAGGGTTATCTCTGTGCTCTTTACATAAAGGGCTCATTTCTTTTGGGTAATCTGTAATAAATGTTGGTTGAATGTAGTTTCCTTCACATTTTTCACCAAAGATCTCATCAATTAACTTCCCTTTACCCATGGTCTCATCAACTTCAATATGCATGCCTTTTGCAGCCGCTCTTATTTCTTCTTCAGACTTGTTGTAAATATCAAAACCTGTAAATTCTAAAATAGAATCGCGCATAGTAATACGCTTATAAGGTGCTTTAAAGTTTATTTTATGTTCACCAAAAGTAGCCTCAGAAGTTCCATTTACAGAGATGGCACAATGTTCTAAAAGTTTTTCACAGAAGTCCATCATCCAATTGTAATCTTTATAAGATACATAGATTTCCATTGCGGTAAACTCAGGGTTGTGAGTTCTGTCCATACCTTCGTTTCTAAAGTTTTTAGAAAACTCATAAACACCATCAAAACCACCAACAATTAATCGTTTCAGATACAGTTCGTTAGCAATTCTCATATATAACGGAATGTCTAAACTGTTATGGTGAGTCATAAACGGACGTGCTGCTGCGCCTCCAGGGATAGGTTGTAAAACAGGTGTTTCTACTTCAAAATAACCAGACTCATTAAAGAAGGTACGCATTGCATTAAACAATTTTGTACGTTTTATAAATACTTCTTTAACATGTGGATTTACTACTAAATCGGCATAACGTTGTCTGTAACGCATTTCTGGATCTGTAAAAGCATCATACGTTTTTCCGTCCTTTTGCTTAGGTATTGGTAATGGCTTTAAAGATTTACTTAATAATTTAAAGTCTTTAACCATTACAGTTTTTTCACCAACTTGAGTTGTAAAGAGCGTACCTTCTATACCAACGAAATCACCTAAGTCAAGTAGTTTTTTAAAGACATCATTGTATAATGTTTTGTCTTCTCCTTCGCAGATTTCATCTCTGTTGAAATACACTTGAATACGACCTTCGCTATCTTGCAATTGCGCAAAAGAAGCTTTTCCTTGAATGTTAATTGCCATTAGACGGCCTGCTACTATAACCTGTTTACCTTCTTCGAAATCAGATTTTATCTGTTTGGAAGTATGATTAACGGGAAATAAATCCGCTGGATAAGGGTTGATCCCTAAAGCTCTAAGCTTTTCTAATTTTTGGCGTCTTACCAATTCTTGTTCTGAAAGTTGCATTCTTGTTAATTTTTAATGGCTTATCTACTTTTTTGATAAGCAAATGCAAAATTACACTTTTTAGAAAAATTATTGAGTACCTTTTTTAATTAGATTTTGGCTAAAGTCAATTTTAGAAAAATTGAATAAATAAATTTAAGAATAACAGAGATGTTTGACTATGATGATCTCGCGTCTTTTTACTTTGAAAGGTTAAATAAATAACCGTGCTAAGATGTTAATTTTGTCTAAAGAAAATCATTTTAAATTCAAAAAAAATAGTAGCTCCTGCTGTGATTTTAGCTATTCTTTGTTCAGCATTAATACCAAACATTTTCATGTAAGCTTCAACAATAGAAAGATATACGTTTCTACCCCATTTTCAGGATTCGTATAGCCTGAAAACGAATATCCATGATTTTATTCTGATTTGTGTAAAGGAAATTCAGAAAAAGTGTAACAGTTTTATAAAAGATACGTCATATCTACTACATTAAATCATCAAAACAACATTATGGGTTTCTGGCGTGTTATATTATCTATCATTTGTCCACCTTTAGCTGTCTTAGATAAAGGTTGTGGCTCTATCTTAATTACTTTTCTCTTGACGCTTTGTGGTTGGGTTCCTGGCGTCATTGCTGCATTGATTATTCTTAATAATCCTGAGCGATAAAAACCTTACCTTTGCAATCTTAATTATTAAAATTATTAGAATGAAAAATTTTTTTACAATACTTAGTTGTGCGGCATTAATGATGCTTACAAGTTGTCAGTTTTCCGAAGACATTTACATCAATGAAAATGGTAGTGGTAAAGTGAAATTTTCTATGGATGCATCAGAAATGATGGATATGTTAGGGCAAATGGGGGATACAGGTGCTGGTGATATGGATAAAGCTGTAGATTCAACAATTGTTTTTAAAGATTTTTTAGTAGAGTATAAAGATAGTATAGCGAGTTTATCTGCTGAAGAACAAGAAAAGATTAAAGTTTTGGAAGATTATAAAATGCATATA
This sequence comes from Winogradskyella wichelsiae, assembly GCF_013403925.1. Classification (GTDB taxonomy): domain Bacteria; phylum Bacteroidota; class Bacteroidia; order Flavobacteriales; family Flavobacteriaceae; genus Winogradskyella; species Winogradskyella wichelsiae. The sequence continues at coordinate 16,122 of NZ_JABFDJ010000002.1, read as the reverse complement.
GTGATGGATCCGGAGAAGCAGAAAATGATGTTTGATATAGAAACAGACTTTGACAATGCTAATGAATTGCGAGATATGTTTAAAGCAATGAATAGTTTTAATGAGCTAAAAGGAAAAGATAATACTAGTAGTAATTCACCATTAAGTCCATTTTCTAATATGGGTAATGGAGGTGCCACTTCTGTAAATTACTCGTTTGATGGTACTGTGTTTATAAGAAATGCGGAAATTGTTGATGTAGAAAAACACCAACAATCCTTAGATAGTTTAGATCAATCGGCTATGATGTTTGGTGCTTCTAAATATAAAATTAATTATCACTTTCCAAAGGCTGTAAAATCCTTTTCAAAAGAAGGAGCAATGTATAGCGAAGATAGAAAAACAGTGACTTATGAAGTTGGGTTTATGGATATGCTGAAGGATCCTGAAATATTAGATATTGAAGTTGTTTTAGAAGATTAAAAGAAAAACCATTTTGAATAAGACAATACAACTTCAAGATTTAGGAACTAAAGATTTTAAAGAAACTTGGGACTATCAAGAAACACTTTTTAAGGCTGTTTTAGACACTAAGATAAAGAATAGAAGAGAAGGTGCTGGTTTGGCTACTGATAACCATTTTTTGTTTGTAGAACATCCTCACGTTTATACTCTAGGTAAAAGTGGCCACTTGTCTAATCTGTTACTTTCTGAAGCTCAGCTTGCAGAAAAAGGAGCAACATTCTATAAAATAAATAGAGGCGGTGATATTACGTATCATGGCCCTGGGCAAATAGTGGGATATCCCATTCTAGATTTAGACAATTTCTTTACGGATATACACAAGTATTTACGATTTTTAGAAGAAGTGATTATACTAACTTTGGCCGAATATGGTTTGGATACTGAACGTAGCCCAGGTGAAACTGGCGTTTGGCTTGGTGTTGGCACACCTTTTGCTCGCAAAATTTGTGCTATGGGAGTAAGAGCTAGTCGTTGGGTTACAATGCATGGATTTGCACTTAATGTAAACGCTGATTTAGGCTACTTTGATAATATTATTCCGTGTGGTATAAAAGGCAAAGCTGTAACAACTTTAAATAATGAATTAGGTATTGCAATAGTTGACGAGAAAGAGGTGAAGGCTAAAATATTAAAGCACTTTAGTGTGCTTTTTGAAGCTACATTTATAGTATAGATTTATTGTTTATAATAATTTTATTCGCTGTTTATATTTTCTTTTTGTTTTTATTAATCGATATCTCAAGTCATCATAAAATAAGCTGATTAATAAGATAGCGGCACCAAAAACGAGCGTATTTAATTTAAAATTCATTTTTGAATAAAGAAAACCGCCAGTTAAGCCACCAAGAAAGAAGAAACAAATAATAAAAAAGCGAAGTTTAATTGTCGATTTTATTTGTGCTCTATGCTGTTGGTATTTTCTAAATAAGAGCTGAGATAATTCAATTCCTAAATCTGTAAATAATCCTGTAAGGTGCGTTGTTCTTACAACAGCATTCGATATTTTGGTTACAAAAGAATTCTGAAGTCCCATTGCAAAGAGTAGCGAACAAACTATAAAATTAGAATGTTCTATTTCCCCAATATTACTAATAAGTGCGGTTGCGATAAGAATAAAACATTCTAATAAGGTTGGTAATACAAAAACATTAAGTGTCTTATTTCCACTAAATTTTTCAATAAGAAAACTAGAGGAAAATGAACCAAATAGAAAAGAAAAAATGTAAAGAAAGTAAACGGTTCCTTTCCAGAATTCAAAATTAGCAACGTCACTTATAAAAAGTGCAAAATGCCCTGTAACGTTAGTTGTTAATTGATTAAAAGCTAAAAAGCCCGAAACATTTACAATACCAGCTACAAAAGACAAAATAGTAGCAATTCGTAGATTGTGTTTTAAGGTTCTACTAATGCCTTGGTGTCTAAACATTGTGTGTTTTATTTCAAATTAAGTTTCATCGTTAAAAAAGACTTTATAATAATGCATTTTTTTATCTTCATCGTAACCACGCTCTAAATATTCTGCAGAAGCATCAGGAGCATCAACATCAAGTTTTATTTGAATATTGGTGTCTAGTTTTATTTCTGTTTTTATTTTTTGTTTTTGCTTTTTTAAAGCGACTTCAGAAACATCAAATTGATTTCTAATCAGTACTTTATTGTCTGTTTCGTACGTCTTTTTATAGTCTTCAAATAACTGTATTTTGTCTTCTTCTGCAAATACCTCTTCTTTAAAAGCATCGATATTTACGATTTCATTTTCCTTAAAAAAGTCAACCGTTTTAGCTAAAAAATTACTTTGCTCTTGGCCACCATAATTAGGTTGAAGAACTTCTTTAGAAAACTCTCTACAAAGCTCTATACAGTTTTTAGTATGTTGGTTACTATCATCTGGATATTTAATATTTAAGAAGCTTTTAATCCAATATTGAGTGTCATAAGTATTATTATCTACGCTAAATACAATCTTACCTTCCATGTCAGATGTATTTAAAATTAAACAACCTTTATCCACTTTTTTTGCCTGAATACCTTTTTGAACTAAAATATCATAATTGTTTCCGTCTTCTAAATAGGTCTGAAAAAACTCTGTTTTATTTTCAATTTTAAAAATACCAATGGCGTCGGTAAAATAATCTTCATATTGGATGTTTTCAAAATGACAAATAAGAACATCACCTGTTTTAATTTGAGCAGAATTACTTTGTTCAAATAAATGAGTTACAATGTGTTTAGATAAGTCTACAAAGTCGGCATCTTCTTTAAATAATTGTTCGCTGTAGGTATTGATTTCATTAAGAGCAACGTCACTGTGATGATGAAAACGATAGCTTTCTGCAACGCTAACAAATGGTTTTAATAAGTAGGGTAGCATTAAGTGGTATGTAGCTTCATCGAAGTCTACTATAGCATCCGAAAACGCATTTTTGGTTCCATTAAATTTGTTGCCAACTTTATGTATAATACAGCTTTTTATAGAAGCTTTTTGTCTTTTTATCATGAGTTAAATAATCGTCTTTAAGATGAATTGTAAACGCTACAAAATTGAGATTTTAAATATCTTGAAAATTTACAGGCATAATACTAAAAAATTAGTTCAATTTATAAACCATAATAGTTTGATCGTCGCTTTGGGTAATGAGTTCTAAACCAGTATCATTGTCTAGGTCTTCTAATGTTGCTGCTGCAACACCAAAAACAGGAAAATTAGGAATAGATTTTGCTTGACTGTCAAAAAGGTAAACTTTCTTAGATTGCTTATCTGTAGTGGTAATATAAATTTTATCGTTTAGATAGAAAATTCTTGGTGCTGTGTAATCACCATAATCTAAATCTATTTTTCTAGATTTAATTGTAAGTCTGTTTTCTTTTAATGAAACTAAAGTTTTACTTGTTGTGTTTATTTTGTGTTTGTCTGTTAAATTAAGGTTTTCAGAGCTTTGATTTCCTCGCGTGTCTACCTGAACTAATTCACCAAGTGTGTTAGTCGTTGTAAATTTGTTTTGGTATAAGTAAACGTCATTATCAGAAAAGCGAATTTTATCTTTTGCGTTTACTCTAATATTTCCTTGTCTATTTAATATTTTTAGATTTTCACCAGCAGCAAAAACAATATAATCTTTTGTTCCTATTCTGTGATGTTTGGGTTGTGTGATAATATTAGCACTATTGTTTTTGTAAGTAAACCCACTTATAGATTGCCCTTTTGCGTTATACATTAGCAGATTTTTACCTTGCGTAACAAGTAGTCTATAATCCTTGTTTTTGTTATAATCAAACACAGAAAGAGGTTGTGTAATTGGGTCTTTAAATTTTAAAGGATACGGAGAAACATCATTACCATTTCTATCTAAAACATATAACTTGTTAGTGGTGTTAAAAGCTAATTGTAATCGGCCATTTTTATACATGTCTATTTGTTCAATCTGACCTAAAATTTTTCCTTGTAATTGTTTTTTCCAAAGCACATTCCCTGAGCTTGATATAAGATAGAGTTTATTGTTTACATCTTGTGCAATAATGTCATTGGCTTTAGTTATATGATTCTTAACAGTCTGAGGTGCTGTTATTAAAGCAGCTTCAAGTTTGGTTGTAAAAGCTTCATTAACAGAGTTTGTTGCTGCTCGTTTTTTATATTTCTGAATAACTCCATTGATATGTGTATAATTATCTTCTTGTATAAATTGTACAGCATTGGCGTTGTATCCGTCAAGATTTTTATCCATTATAGCAGATAATTTTTGAGAATCTTTATAGATAAATAACGAAGCTTCATCACTAAGGTTATCATTTATGCTTATAAAGGCATCAGAATTAGCTAGTGTATTGTTATTTAAAGCATCGGTAAGAATGGATTTTAGATTATCTGTGGTGTCTGAGAATACAATAAAATCTTTAAAAATTGAGAAGTAATTGGCATTTTCGAAACTAATAAAGGGTTTTAGAATAGCCTTAAAAAAGTTAGAGTCTTCAAACTCGAAAATGTCGATATCTCTAAAAGATTCGGTATTCGATTTTCCCTCTATAGATTCTACTAAAAGATTTGGGTCTAAAGTATGAAGTATAATCGCATTATCAATCAGGGCAATCTCATTCGTAAAATTCAAAAAAGTTGCAGAATTATCAGACGCTTCAGGTTTTAATTTGTTAGTGTTTGCTAAGAAGATAGAGAAATCATCATAGGCAATACTAATTAATGAACTTGTGTTTTTTGGAGCAATAGAGAGGCTGCTTGTTTTTTGAGGAACTGTTTTTTTAAAACCTGCTAAATAATTGCTGCTAGAATCTTTAGATGTTAATATACCGTTATAAATTAACCCTTTATCATTAGAGTTAATATCTAAGCTAGTAAAGACGGTTTCATCATTATTTATAAAATTAGAGAATAACAATTTAGAGTAATTCTTTTCGTCAGATTTAAAAATAATGGAGGCTACAGATTTTTGGTCTGTGCTTGTAATTAGTTTACTTAATTCTTTGTTTTCAAACTCAGCACTAAGCCCTTTTATTAGTTCTATATTATTGGATGCAGCAAATGTTTTTCCGATAGTTTTATGATAAAGAATAGCATCATTTATTGTAGTCTTTTTAATATTTAAATCTTTAATAGTTTCAGAAATAACATTAGGAAGTGTATCAATAACAAATAGTGTACTATCGTTTTCTGTTAAAATTAAATAATCAGAATTAATTGAATCCTTAAACGAGATGAAGACTTGTTTGGTTGTGTTTAAATTATTTAATATTGGTGTTACATTAGTGAAATCCTTATTGTAAACGTTAGATAAAATATCATTATTTTGAATACTGCTAATGAAATCAGTAAGCTCATTAACCTGAATGACAGCATTAGTTTCATTCGGAATAAATTGATAGGTAAGTTTGGTTTTATTATAGTCTTTTTGACACCCTAATAAGCTTATAAATAAAATTGATAAAAAACCAAGTCGTTTCATTAATTGGGAAATTTTAGATTACAAATATAAAAAGTTATACCTGGTTTAATTTTAAAAGAAAGGATTAATAATAAGAATCCTTTCTTTATATACAATAATAAGTAAGAGTTATATTTTAGTTAGCGTTTGATAAAAAAAAACAGAATATAATTATAGATGGTAATTTATACCTGGAATTAAAGATCTAAATTATATTGTTCAGGCAAGAGTCTAAACGATTTTCGGTGATATTTAGTAATTCCAAATTCTCTTATTGCTGCTCTGTGTTCTTTTGTTGGGTAGCCTTTGTTTTGTTTCCAATTATACATGGGGAATTCTTCATGAATTTTTTCCATGTACGCATCTCTGTAGGTTTTTGCCAGTACAGAAGCTGCAGCAATGCTTAAATATTTGCTATCTCCTTTAATTATAGTCTCAAAAGGAATTTTTTTATAGGGTTTAAATTTGTTGCCATCGACTATAATAAATTCGGGTGTTTTTTTAAGTTGAGCTATGGAACCATGCATGGCTAAAATAGATGCATTTAAAATGTTTATTTCATCAATTGTTGACTCAAAAACATGCTGAACACCAAAGGATATACTTTGAGTTTCAATAAGAGGTTTTAGAAGTGCTCTATTCTTTTCTGAGAGTTGTTTAGAGTCGTTTAAAACATTGTTATTGAAAGGTGTAGGTAAAATTACTGCAGCGGCAGTTACAGGTCCAGCTAAGCAACCACGACCAGCTTCATCTGTGCCACATTCTAATTTAAAAGTTGAATATTGAAATTTTAGAACCAAAATGTTAATTTTTGAACAAAGTTAAAATTTTAACGGAACCCTTTTGTGTTTTTTTGCATCTAAGTATTGTGTTCTCTAAGTAAACAATACATAAATGGATTTTTGGATTTGTTGTCATTATCGTAACATTGTTAACATTTTTTTAGCAAAAACGCTTGCTTATTTAATATTTAATTAAGATGTTTGCAACTAGACTAACTCAAATAATTGTTTTATGAAATTAAAATTAACATGGTTATTAACGCTTTTTATGGCGTTCGTGATGCAGTTCTCTTTTGCACAAGAGAAGACTGTCACAGGTACAATTACAACGGCAGACGATGGTTTGCCACTCCCAGGAGCGAGTGTAATTGTAAAAGGAACCTCTAAGGGGCAACAAACAGATTTTGATGGTAAGTTTACCGTAGGAGTCAATCAGGGAGATGTTTTAGTTATCTCTTATGTAGGTATGAAAACTACTGAAATTACAATAGGTGCGGGTAGTACTTACGATGTAAGACTTGAGCAAGATAGTGCTTTAGACGAAGTTGTAGTTGTTGCATATGGTACACAGAAAAAAGAAGCTATTGTTGGTGCTGTTTCTGTGATTTCAGCGAGTACAATAGAAAATCAACAAGTTACATCTCCATTGAGAGCGCTTCAAGGAACGGTAGCAGGTGTTAATCTTATAACATCTGGTGGTCAGCCAGGTAATAATGCAGAAATTAGAATTAGAGGTTTTTCTAGTATTAATTCTGAGGCAGGTCCATTAATTGTTTTAGATGGTTCTCCATTTAACGGTAATATTAGTTCTATCAGTCAAGATCAAATAGAATCGGTATCTGTATTAAAAGATGCTTCTTCAACATCATTATATGGTTCTAGAGGAGCAAATGGTGTAATATTAATTACAACCAAAAAAGGAAAATTAAATTCTAAAGCTAAGGTGACCTTTAGAAGTCAGTACGGAGTTTCAAATCCAGCAGTAGGATTACATGATGTAGTTGGTACTGAAGATAATTTAAAATTATTATGGCAAGCAACAAAAAACAATAACCAATATTTTTTAGGACAAAGTGCTGCAAATGCGGCGTCAAATGCTTCTAATTCAATAATAGGTGGTTTAGGTTACAATCCTTACAATGTAGCTAATCCTATTGATGCTAATGGAAATTTAGTAGCGGGTGCTGAACTTTTATGGGAAACAAATTGGGAAGATGAATTGATTAGAAAAGAAGTACCAAGAATTAATCATAACTTAAGTATTGCCGGTGGTAGTGAAAAAACTTCTTATTTCTTTTCTGTTGATTATTTAAGTGAAGATGGTCCAGTGATAACTTCAGATTTTGAACGTATTTCAACAAGGCTTAATTTAGAAACTCAAGTTAATGATTGGTTAAAAGTAGGGGTAAATACTAGTTATTCTAGATCAAACTCTGGTAACCCAGATCAAACATCTGGTAGTACAACACAATCTATTGGTTGGATTTATAATGTTTCAAGTATCTTTCCTGTATATGCACGTGATGCTTCAGGTGCTTTAGTTAGAGATACAGCAGGTGCTTTATATTATGACGCAGGTAATGCTAATGGTAGATTAGGACAGTCTTTAAATGCAACAAGAAACGTTAATAATGGAGAAAACATCTTAGCGTCTTTATTGCTTGGAAGCGAAAACGAAGTAAGAACTAACTATGTTGGTAATGCTTTTGCTGAAGTTAAATTTTTAGAAGATTTTACATTTAATTCGCGTATCAGTTTTGAAAACTATGTGTTTGATTCACAATCATTTGATGATGATATTATTGGTGCTGCTTCTTCAGTAGGTGGAAGGGTTTCAAAATCTAGAAATATCACTAATACACTCAATGCTATTCAAGCATTGAATTACTCTAAGGGTTTTGGTAAACATAATTTATCTGTAGATGCAATTATGGAAGCATATGAACTAAATTTAAATACATTTAGTGCATCTGCAACAGGTTTATTACCTAATCAAGAAGAGTTAGGAAACGCTGCGAATCCTGAGTCAACTGGTGGTATTAGAATTTCTGAACGTATAAATGGATATTTAGGTAGAGTTGCTTACAACTATGATAATAGATACTTTTTAGAAGGGGCTATTAGACGAGATGGTTCTTCAAAATTTGGTAGTGATTTTAGATGGGGTACATTTTATTCTGTAGGTGGTAGCTGGGCTATTTCTAACGAGAGTTTTATGGCTAACGTAGATGCTATTTCTAGTTTGAAACTGAGAGCTTCTTATGGTGAACTAGGTAATAATGCTGGGATTGGTCAATTTCCTTACCAATTTATTTTTGGTGGTACCAACGCTAATGATATAACATTATCTCCAGTAGAAGGTGTTCCTACTCTTTTACCTCCAACAACGCTACCTGACCCAGCTTTACAATGGGAAAAGACTGCTTCTACAAACGTTGGTGTAGATTTTAATTTATGGAATAGTAAATTTTATGGTTCTGTAGACTACTATAGTAAAGAGAGTATTGATTTATTGTATAGTGTTCCTGCTGTTAACTCCACAGGAGTTAGTAATGTATTTACGAATAATGGTGCTGTGAAAAATTATGGTTGGGAATTTTCTTTAAATTCACAAATTATTAGTAATGATAAGTTTGCTTGGAGTGTTGGTGTTAATTTCTCTATGGATAAGAATGAAATCACAGACTTACCTCAAGATGAATTTTTAAACGGAACAAAATTATGGAAAGAAGGAAATTCACTTTATGATTTCTATCTGGACGAATGGGCTGGAGTTGATCCTGCTACAGGTGATGCTTTATGGTATTATGATGTTCTTGATGGCGATGGAAATGTTACAGGAAGAGATGTAACAAATGATAACAATCTAGCTGACCAGTATGAAACAGGTAAATCTTCATTACCTGATTTTCAAGGTGGTTTTAATACGAATCTTAGTTACAAACAGTTTGATTTAAGTATGCTATTTAACTTTAGTGTAGGTGCTTACTTATATGATTCGGATTATTCTGGCTTAATTAGTGGATTTAGTACCCCAGGTTCTTCTGCACACCCAGATAACTTTAAAGCATGGCAACAACCAGGTGATATTACAGATTTCCCTAGATTAACAACAGCTAATAATAATTTTAACGCTGCGTCTACTAGATTTTTATTTAAAAACGATTATGTAAGACTTAAGGCTTTAACATTAGGGTATAATTTACCAACAACGGCAGTTGAGAAGGTAGGTTTCAGTAAGGTACGTTTATTCTTACAAGCTGATAATTTATTGACATGGCAATCTCATGATGGTATTGATCCAGAGCAAAGTTTTGCTGGTACTACAGCTAATAGATCTCCATTACAGAGAACTATTACTACTGGTGTAATTATAGAATTTTAAAAAAAATTGAAAATTATGAAAAATAAACAAAATTTTAAAATGACTTTAGGCTATAGGTTTATGGCATTATTGTTTGTCACATTTGTGTTTGTTGGCTGTTCAAAAGATTATTTAGATGAGCCTCAAAACACAGAGGGGCTTACGGAAGAGGTGGTTTTTAACAGTAGACAAATAACTGAATCTTTCATTGCTGGTATTTATGCTAATTATAAAGGTCAGTACGATGATCCAGATACTGGTGGATTATATTCACTTGATTTTGCACGTGTGATGAAAGGGAATGATTTAATACAAGCCGATGCTTGGTATGGTACTGATTATGCGCATCAAAATAGAGAACCAAATTTTAGAAGAACACTTTTTAATTGGGACTTTAATTACCAGACTATTAATTATGCTAATATTCTTATTCAAGGTGTAACAGATAGCAATTTATCAGATTCTGAAAAAACAGAGTTTATTGCTATAGGTAAGGCTTTAAGAGCTTATCACCATTTTCAGTTGCTTCTTGATTATGCACCAAATTATAATAACGATCGTGATTTAGTTAGAATACCGTACTATACAGAACGAGTATCACTAGAAACTGTTGGGGGTAAGGAACCAGCGCCATTGAGTGAGGTAATGGATCAAATATTATTAGATATCAATGATGCTATTGCTGATTTACCAGAAACGAGAACAGGTAAAAGTTTTATTAATAAAGCTGTAGCTAACGGGATGAAGGCTAGGATATTAGCTGTAACAAAGGATGATTGGGCTGGTTTATCTGAGGCTGCAAGTGCTGCTTATGGTGGTAATGCTTCTAGTGCGGTTGTTTCTTCAAACTGGGGAAGTGGTTTCACTAATATGGAAGATGATGAATGGTTATGGGCACTTTTTCAAAATGGAACATCTGAAACTAATTATTATTGGGGGCATGCAGCTGCTATGATGGATCATTTTACTTTATCTTACCAAGCGACATATGTTAATCCTAATTTTGTTAGTGAGTTTTCTGCTACAGATGTAAGAAATACATTCTCTGATTTCTACAATGTTTCTGCTAGTGTGCCATGGAGAGAGTATGTTACAGGTAAATTTGCATTTGCATTTGATTCAGACATAGTAGTTATGAGAAAATCAGAAATGGTTTTGTTAGATGCTGAAGCTCAGTATCAATTAGGGAACTTTACAGCAGCAAAAGCGTTATTGTTTGCTTTGCAATCAGAAAGAGATCCTAATGCTGTAATATCGTCTAATACAGGTATTCAGTTATTTGAAGAGATTTTATTAGAAAGACGTAAAGAAATGTATGGTGAATTTGGTGTTGAATGGTTTGATGCTAAAAGATACAATAGAGCTATCCTTAGGGATGATGTTCATCGTATCCCTACAGATGTAGCCGCTGATAGTCCTTTATTTTATCTGAAAATACCTCAAGCAGAAATTGATGCAAGTGAGTTCTATACTGATGCAATTAACATAGAGTAATTGTTTTGTATTAAAAATTAATGTTAACTAAAATAGACTCCGATATTGTAATTGGAGTCTATTATTAAAAAAAATATAATTATGAAAAAATTTTTATTATTTTCTATGTTGGCCTTTGCATTTATGGCATGTGAAGAAGAAGATATAGAGACTGCAAATAGAGTTTCGTTTGAATCTGGTGTTATAGCAGTAGAGGTACCTAGAGATGCTGTTGATTTTGAAAGAATAATTACGGTGTACACGACTACAACATCTAGTTCTGATCGTACATTTGATATTATTGTAGATACGGAAACAGCTACATTAGATGATGCAGATTATTCTATTCCTACATCAGTTACAGTTCCTGCTAATAGTGCAGTTGGTGAGTTTACTTTAACTGTGTCTGATTTATCTTTAAATTTTGAAGCACAGATTTTGTCTATTAGCTTAGTCTCTAGTGATGGAACATTTGGGGGTATTGCTGATTTAGAAGTTACAGAATTATGTGTTGATACTATTGTTGAATTAGCAATTACGTTAGATGATTACCCTGACGAAACTACATGGGATTTATATGATTTATCTGTATCTCCAGCTGTTATTATTTTTAGTGGTGGACCGTTCATTAATCCTGATGACAATGGTGCCGTTAAAAAAGTTGAGTTTTGTTTAGCTTCTGGTGAATATGGTATTGCTGTGAACGATGCGTACGGTGATGGTATTGTTAATGGTGGATTTGAAATCAATGAAGGAGCAACAACATTAGCTTCTGGTGCTGTAACAGGATCTGGTGGGTCAGCTAGTTTTACTATAGAATAGTTGTTATATTTGCTTATATTTATACCACCTTTTACTTTTATAGTTTAAGGTGGTTTTTAATTTTATACTAGTACTATGAAAAAGAATTACATACTTTTATTTATGTCCATACTATTTTTAAATAGTTATGGACAATCTCTCGATAAAAAGATTATTGAGAATCTATCAATAGAGAATAATCTTTTATTGAAGAAGTTAATACAAAAAGAAAAGAATAGGGAATTAAATGTAGCTAATTATATTGCACTAAATCCCAAAGCTAGTAGGGTTATTAAAAGAGCCGATGGTGTAATATTACAGATTAGAGATATAATTGATGGTAAACCAATATATATATCTACAGATAACCTTTCTGCAGGTAGGGCAACAAAAACATCGGCATTACAAACAGGGGGTAGTTTGGGTTTAAATTTAGAAGGAACAGGTATGACTGTTGGTGTTTGGGATGGAGGTCCTATTCAATCTACACACCCTGAATTTATGAATTCAGATAATACTGCTTCAAGAGTAACTATCATTGATAATTCAATCGTAGATGATGATGATTCTGGATTTAGTAGTCATGGAACTCATGTTGCTGGAACCATAGGAGCTAAAGGCATAAATCCATCAGCTAAAGGAATGGCGACTGATGTTTTCATTAAATCATATAATTGGACAAATGATATTTCAGAAATATTATTGGCCGTTAACAATAATACAAATCCAATTATTTTATCTAATCATTCTTACGGTGTACCAGTTGACCCTAATGACGGAACAGGTCCGATTGATGCATGGATTATGGGAGCATATACTAGTGATGCTAGTCAAATTGACGAATTAATTTATAATAATCCTCAATATTTAATGGTTGCTTCTGCAGGTAATTCTGGAACAACATCGTATTCAGGGGGGCTTTTAAATGGTTATGATAAATTAACAACAGATAAAAATGCAAAAAATAATTTAGTAATTGCTAATGCTAATCCTGTTTTGGCACCATTTAGTGATAATATTAGTAGTTTAAATATTAATTCAAGTAGTAGTCAAGGGCCTACGGATGACCTAAGAATTAAACCGGATATTGCTGCTGATGGAACAAATTTATTCAGTGCTGTACCAATAGATGGTTATGATACTTTTTCTGGAACATCAATGTCAGCACCAAATACCACTGGAACATTAGTTCTTATTCAAGAATATTATAAGCAATTAAATAATGTCTTTATGTTAGGGGCAACATTAAAAGGCCTCGTATGTCATACTTCTACAGATGATAATGCAGCAGTAGGTCCAGATCCTAAATTTGGTTGGGGATTTTTGAATGCACTAGAAGCTGCTAATGTAATTACAGCTGATAATTCAGGTGATGCTGTTATTGAAGAATTAAATTTAGAAAATGGGGGTACTTACACAATGACGTTTTCTGCGTCTGCTGGGGATGTTTTAAGAGCTTCAATATCTTGGGCTGATATGCCGGGAAATCCGGTTAACAGCGCCACAGCTAATGTTCTTAATAATTCTACCGCTAGGCTTGTTAATGATCTTGATCTAAGAATTTCTAAAGGAAGCGAAACATATTTACCCTGGAAATTGGATTTTTCAAGTGGAAGTCAGTTTTTCGCTATTAAAGGTGATAATAGTGTAGATAATTTAGAAAGAGTTGATATAGAGGTTCCTGAAGATGGAGTTTATACTTTAACAGTTAGTCATAAAGGAACCTTAAAAGGAAATGCAGGGGGACCTTTTGACCCTCAAAGTCAAGATTTTGGACTTATATTAACAGGGAATAATCTTACTCTTGGAGTAAGTGATAATACTTTATCTAACAGTCTAATAGTTTACCCAAATCCAAGTAGAGGTCAATTTACAATTAGCTTTGATTCTAACTTAAACAATACTAGTGATGTAAATATTGATATTTATGATATTAGTGGACGTCAAGTATATCAAAATAATTTCGAAAATAATAACGTTAAGTTTAAGGAAGTTATCTATTTAAATGATGTTACGCCTGGTGTTTATATTGCAACTATTTCTCAAGGAAATAATAGAACATCTCAAAAACTTATTATAGAATAACACATTTAGTTACATTCTTATAAGAAACGACCAACGTTAACTAACGTTGGTCGTTTTTTTGTTAAGTAAATTGTAATTTTTTGTTCTTAAACAATATTTTATAGTTTACTTTGTTTTGAAATTTATATTATTTTAAATGCAAGTCAAAAATTTTTACATAATTCTGTTTTTTGTATTCACTGCAAGCCTATTCTCGCAGACTAAACTTAAGTCAAATAAAGGATTAAGTCAAAAGGACTCCTCTTCTGTAAATTCCACAAAAAACTCAAAAGGATTTAAAGAGGTGGCTAAAATTGATATGTACTTAAAGTTTAAGAATTCATTAGATTCTATTCAGGTAGATACTACATTAACGATCAATAAAGCTTATAAATTTAATTACCTTCAAAAAGACAACTTTGGTTTAATGCCATTCGCTAATATTGGTCAAACCTACAATTCTCTTAGTTTTAATTCCTGGGATAATAGTACTGCACCATTATTTGGGGCAAGAGCTCGTCATTTTAATTATTTAGAGCATGAAGATATTTACTACTATGAAGTACCAACACCTTTAACCAGGCTAACATATAAAACAGCATTTGAGCAAGGTCAATTATTAGATGCATTCTTTACAGTCAATTTAACCAAACAATTTAATTTTGCTATTGCTTATAAAGGTTTACGATCTTTAGGTAACTATCAAAATGCATTAACTAGTACAGGGAATTTTCGTTTTATTTCAAATTATAATTCCAAGAATAAGAAATATCATGCAAAAGGATATATTGTAATGCAAGATTTGCTTAATTATGAGAATGGTGGTCTAGAGTCGGAAGATCTAGTTAATTTCACATCCGGAAATGAAGAATTTTTAGATCGTTCTGTATTCGATCCACAATTTGAGGATGCGGAAAATATATTAGAAGGTAAACGTTTTTATTTAGAGCAATCCTACGACATTATTAAAAATCAAGATTCTTTATCTAATAACAGGTTAGCTTTATTTAATAAAATTTCCTTTGAAGATAAATATTATCAATATACTCAGACTACCGCCGAAACTACTTTTTTCGGTGATGCTTTTACCACGAGTATAAAGGATAAGGTAAAATTAGAAGATTTTAAAACCACTTTAGGATTTCAATATTCTAATAATTTATTGGGTAATGTAGAATTTGCTCTTAATTACACAGATATTAACTATGGATATGATAGTGTTGTGGTGTTGTCAGACCAGACAATAACAAATAGAATACAATCAAACTACTTAGGTGTAGAAGGGGCATACTCTAAAAGCTATAAAGGGTTCGATTTAGTTGCAAGAGGGGGACTCAATTTGTCAGATACCTTTGTAGGGAGTTTTCTAGATGGCGTTATAAGTTTACGATTAAATGAGGATATTGCATTTTCAGGTGGAATTTCTATTAACTCTAGGCTCGCAAATTATAATTATCTATTATACCAAAGTGATTACGTTAATTATAATTGGTCTAATTTAGAGAGTTTCAAAAATGTAAACACACAACAACTTAAATTTAATATTGAATCAGAAAAATGGTTCAATGCATCCTTTGATGTATCTAATATAGATAATTATACTTATTTTAATTTAGATGAAACAACTTCTGATGGTGTTAATGTTATTAAACCACAACAGTACAATGAACCGCTTCAATATTTAAGACTTAAAATACAGAAAGAATTTAAAGTAGGGAATTTTGCATTAGATAATAGTATAATGTATCAAAATGTAGTTAGTGATGATGATGTGCTTAATGTACCTGCAGTTATTACTAGAAACACGCTGTATTATTCCAATCATATATTTAAAAAATCGATGTTATTACAAACAGGTGTAACCCTTAATTATTTTTCTAAATATAATATGAATGGTTATGATCCACTACTTGCTGAATTCTATACACAAAACGAAACAGAGCTCGGTGGATTTCCGATGTTAGATTTCTTTATTAACGCAAAGGTTAGACAAACTAGGATATTTTTTAAAATTGAACATTTCAATTCATCAATAACGGGATATGATTACTTCTCAGCACCCAATAACCCTTACCGTGATCTTACGATAAGATTTGGTCTCGCCTGGGATTTCTTTCTATAAGTTGTTTCTAGGCATTTCGCTTTTGCTATTAAGGAGCAAAAACGTCGCGTCATCCGCTATATCTTTTTTTAGAAGATGCAT
>NZ_JABFDJ010000029.1 GCF_013403925.1 Winogradskyella wichelsiae | reverse complement strand
AACATATGTTCTATATACACCCAAATATAAGATATATATAACATATGTTATATATATCCTTTATATATTCTTAAATGTCTAAAGGGTTTTTAATTTTCTTAAAAGTAGTCGTGGCAACATGGGTGTAAATCTCCGTTGTTTTGGTAGAGCTGTGACCTAATAAAACTTGAATTTGTCTTAAATCAACTCCATCTTCTAAAAGGTGAGTTGCAAAACTATGTCTTAGCATATGTGGTGTTACAGTAATTTGTATTCCTGCCTTTATTGCGGCATTTTTTACTATTTGGCCAACGCTTTGTGCAGAATATTGTTTTCCATATACTCCTTCAAAAATATAAGATTCTGGTTTCCATTGTTTATAGTAGTCTCGTAAATCTTTTAATAATGTATTAGAAAGTAACGTGTAACGATCCTTTTTACCTTTAGCGGCTTCGATGAGTATTAGCATTCGCTTACTATCAATATCTGTAATTTTTAAATTGATTAATTCGTTTCTTCTAATCCCAGAGGAATACAAAAGACTTACAATACATTTATGTTTTAAATTATTTGTATTTGTAATGATTTTTAAAACATCCTCTTTTGATAGAACTTTTGGCAATTTTTTTACCTTTCTAGGCCTTTCTATTTGATAAAAACGATTTGGCATACCCAGTACAGATTCGTAATAAAATTTGATACTGTTGATAGCTATATTTATATAAGAATCAGATTTGTTTTCTTGAATTAATTTGAGAATATAGTTCCTAACATCATTTTCATTGATCTGTATCAATTCTTTGGTTTTGTGATCGTTTATGAAGGTTTCAAAAGCAAGAATATAAGATTTTACAGTATTATTAGCGTATTTTTTTAATTGTAACTTATCTAATCTAAGTAGGTGATAGGACAGTGTCGAAAATTATTTGGTAGAGATCGTTGTCTAAACCAAGTGATATCCATGGGCTCAATAGTATCATTTATTGGTTTTTTATCAAAAAAATAATTACAATTCACCCAAACAACCCCACTGAAAATATTGAATATTTTATTCAGGTTTTTATTTGTGTTTAAAATGTAAGCCATATTAAATTCATTGCTCCATCTTACGTCAGGCAATTCTTTAACAAGTGCCTGAATAATTTTATCTGTATTGAATTGTAAGCCGATATATCTTTTATCTCTTATTAAAAGATGCTTTAAAGTAATGCTCCTTCCTTTTTCCATAAAGTATTATTTAATGCAATGTAGTGGATGTAAACGATTTAATCGTATCTTATTCGAATAGGATACGTATAACATACACTTAATATAAGGAACATGAGATTTTATAAAACTTGTCTGTATTGTAAGAACGAGTTAAAGGGAAGAACCGATAAGAAATTTTGCGACCCACAGTGTAAAAGTGCTTATCAATATCAACAAGCAAAAGATAAACCAGAACGATTTTATAATAAAGTCGACAATCAGCTAAAACTTAACAGAAAAATATTGAAGGAATATAATAAAGGCGGTAAAGTTATAGTTCGGTCAAGCATGCTTACTCCAGAAGGATTTGATCCAAATTTTTTCACACATTATTGGAAAAACACAAAAGGTGATGTTTATCTTTTTGTGTATGAATATGGATTTTTAAAAAGAGTAGAGCATGGTGTTCATAAATATGTACTAATAAAATGGCAGGATTATATGGTTCAGAAATAGAAAGTCCTCATTGAATATTATGACTTTATGTAAAATGTTAGAACAGTACAATCAAGTTCTATAGAATATAATTATAGTAGTAGACTCATTTTTGTAGAATGATACTTATTACGCTAGCTACAGATTATCTGCAATAATGGTAACAGATAGAGGATGTTTTTTTAGAGTATTTAGGTTTAGTCCTGATGCTACAGTAAAAATGTTGAATGATTAAAAGTCATAATTAATCTTACTTAGAATAAACGATTTTTTGCATCTTTATTTTGATAATTTACATTAAACGCTCAGGGATAAAAATTCATCGTATTCCATTCAGCACATTTCTCTACATTCCGCAAAAAGCTTCATTCCGATAAAAGAGCTTCATTAAAAAAGGTCTTGAACCTAATCCCCACTTTTGACGCTTCATTCCGTTAACCCTTTCCGCTCTGCAGGGAAGGAACACTCTATTCTCACGTAAAAAGCGTGAATCAAGTTCGCTAAAAAGGATAAAAATGTATTTGTCATTGTGTTCCTTTTCCTATGATTTTATATTTCACAAAGACTTTAGAATCACTTCCGTAATCCAGCACCGTCATCCCTTTTTTTGACAGCAAAATAACAACATTCAGCTTTGAACGACAGCATAATCAGGCTCGTGCCTCGCACTTTTTATATGTCTAAACAAAGCTGAATATCGAAAGCACTAAGCAACAAAAAGAAGGTAACAGCGTCGGCTCTATGGGAAGTAAATCTAAAATGAATCTTATGAAATCTTACAAAATAAATAAAAAGGAAGCGGAACAAAAGTTAAAAAACAAAAAAAGGAAAACGCTCTGGATATAATAAGTAAATCAATAACAAAGCCTTTCTGAATCGTTCAGATAGGTCAATATTAATCTTTAAATTTTTTAATTATGAGTACTCTAAAAAACAAAGTACAGTTAATTGGTAACGTAGGAAACGTGCCAGAAATTACAAACCTTGAAAACGGTAAGAAAGTTGCAAAATTTTCAATCGCCACCAATGAATCTTACAAAGATTC
>NZ_JABFDJ010000028.1 GCF_013403925.1 Winogradskyella wichelsiae | reverse complement strand
CTAAACCGCTGAAAAAAAAATCTTTTGAACGTCTAAATATTAACCAAAAAGAGTCAACCTATATCAGTATAATACAAAAACCAACGAAAATTCTACTAACATTTATATTTCTACTTCTAATTATTAGCTGTTCGAATAAAAATCAAATAGTGAAATTTGAAAAGATTTTAGGAAAAAAAGAAAGCGAAACTTTAACTTCAATTGTGACTGAATTTGAAAATGGATTTCTGAAAACTAATTATCCAAATTTAATCACAAAAAAAGCATACGCAGAATTTTTAATAGATATCGAATCTAAAAGAAAATTAAATTGGGCAAAACCAACAGAAATACAACTCAAAAAATTTAATCAAAGTAATTTAAAAAATGTAGTATATGGAATACCTGATTCTATTTGGGTTGTGGAAAATCAAAAAAAGACTCGAACTGAATATCGAGTTAGAAGAAAATATTTAAATACTAAAGGAGAATATAAAATTGGAACTTTAGAAGCAACTATTCCTAAAATTAATAATAACGATTCTCTAATAACAACACTTGTAAATTATTACGATATAAATTATTTCGGAAAATATAGAGAGGCATTGAATACTGCATCTAAAAAAAATAAATTCGTTCAAAAATATACTGAAAAGACTCAAGAAGTTGGAACGTTAAACATAAGACTGATAGCTAAAAAAATGACAGGTGCTAATTTAGACTTTGATGACTATTTCATAAAGCGTTTGATAATAACCGAAATTGTATATCGATTATAAAATACGTTTGCTAACACCGTGTATAATTAATTGCTTGGTTCTTCTCTACTTGCGAATATTCCTGCGGAATATTCACGGGTTCGTAAAAGTTTACTAACTTAGTTGCTTAACCACGCAACAAACCATACACAAAACCGTTGCCCACAATTTGAGAAAAATCGTAAATCAATGAAAATAAGTCTATTAATTGGAATTCTTTTTTGCTCAACTTTATTTGCGTGCGGAAACAAAAATGATGACCGATTTGTTTTCTTCCTTCACAATCGATTTTTAGAAGAACACGAACTGAATGAGTTGCATCCCGAATTTGGGCGGACTGAATACAACGAAATTATTGCTGAATTTAAAAAAGAAGGACTTAAAGTAATATCCGAAAAACGGAATGGAAATGTTAACGCAAGAGAATACGCAATCGGAATCGTAACCCAAATTGACAGTTTAATAAAGAGCGGAACAGAACCGAGAAAAATAACTGTGGTTGGAACTTCAAAAGGCGGATATATCGCTCAATACGTTTCGACTTTAGCAAGTAATCAAGATTTGAATTTTGTATTTATTGCAAGTTTTAGGAATAGCGATATTCAAAATATACCTGAAATCAATTTTTGCGGAAATATTTTAACGATTTACGAAAAGTCCGACCCATTTGGAGTTTCTTCATTGGAACGAAAGAAAATCTCGAATTGCGAAATAAAACACTTTAAAGAAATCGAACTGAATACAGGAATGGGACACGGATTTTTATTTAAACCATTAAATGAATGGATTGAACCGACAATAAAGTGGGCGAATGGAAATTACGACGTGGAATAAAAACTGTGGGCAACACCGTGTATAATTAATTGCTTGGTTCTAGCCTACTTGCGAATATTCCTGCGGAATATTCACTGGTTCGTAAATGTTTACTAACTTAGTTGCTTAACCACGCAACTAACCATACACAACAACGTTGCCCACAATATGAAAAAACTACTTGCAATAACATTTTTACTTATTTCAAACCTTAGTTTTTGTCAGTTAAAATCAGTGATTATTAACAGCGAAACGAAAGAAAATATACCTTACGTAAATATTTGGGTAGAAAACGAAAATATTGGAACAACTTCAAATGAAAAAGGAGAATTTAAATTAGAAATTGATAGCACGAAAATTATTCTTTTTTCTGCAATCGGTTTTGAGACAATAAAAATATCCTCGGATTTAATAAAAGAAACTCTTGAATTAAAACCAATAACAACGGAATTGGACGAAGTAATTATCAGTTCAAAAAAATCAACACAAGAATTAATAATTGGAGAATTCAAAAAGTCTAAAATCAATCATTACTTTGGCTGTGGAATAAAACCTTGGATTACTGCGAGATTTTTTGAATATAAGGACAAATATGACAATACACCATTTTTAAAAAAGATAAGAATTCTAACAAAAAGTGATGTAAAAGATTCTAAATTTAATATTCGCCTTTATGGTGTAAACGAAAATGGAGAACCAGAGAACTATATTTATGACCAAAATATATTGGGAATTGCAAAAAAAGGAAAGAAAACAACTGAAATAGATATTTCTGAACTAAATATTGAATTTCCTGATAATGGTTTTTTCATTGCAATTGAATGGTTAATTATTGAAAATAATAAGTACGAATATAAATATACAATGGAAGGTTCGAGAAAAAAACTAGAAGGAATCTCTTATGAACCTGCAATCGGAACTGTTCCTGCTGAAACTGATGAAAATAGTTGGATTTATAATCAAGGAAAGTGGAGAAAAGTTTGGAAAAACGTTGGAACAAGTAAAAAATATAAAGATAAATATAGTTTAATGGCAATTGAATTAACACTTACAAATTAAAAATACTGTGGGCAACACCGTGTATAATTAATTGCTTTGTTCTTGCTTACTTGCGAATATTCCTGCGGAATATTCACGGGTTCGTAAATGTTTGCTAACTTAGTTGCTAAACCACGCAACTAACCATACACAATCACGTTGCCACCAATTAGGAAAATGAATTTTCCTGAAATAGGTTGACTAAAAATTAAGCAATTAATTACAGTCACTTATGAAAACACAAAATGAACACTG
>NZ_JABFDJ010000027.1 GCF_013403925.1 Winogradskyella wichelsiae | reverse complement strand
TCTAAACCGCTGAAAAAAAAATCTTTTGAACGTCTAAATATTAACCAAAAAGAGTCAACCTATATCAGTATAATACAGAAAACTGAAATCCAAACTTTTCAAAATTAATTTAGCATTAAATGTTTTTCGACTTTTATCACTCTATTCTCTAAAATTAACTCAATCGAAATTTAAAATAAAAACTCTGAATTCAATCTTGTTGAATGAGTCAATCAATCGCTAAATAATACAAAGACAATGTTACGGCTAGTTGTAGAATATTTAAATTATTAAGCACGCACTAAATTATTGTTTAATAATTCTTACCGAATAACTTTTCAATCCATACTGTATAGAAACTAAATATACTCCGTTGATTAAATTTGATAAATCAAGTTTTGCTTTATTTTCTGTTGCTTCTTCTATTACAACTCTTCCCAAGATGTCATGTACTTTAATAGTGTAACTTTGTGAATAGTGACTCTTAATATTAATAATTCCTTCTGTAGGATTTGGATAAATAGTAAAAGAATCAAACTCTTCATCTTCAACAGACAAAATACAAGTATTTAAAACTTCAGTAACACTGTTACACCCAGGATTATTACTTTCTATTATTGCGTTTCCACTATTTCCTAAATGAAAACATACAGAATCAATACTGCAATCGCTTAAAAGGTAATTATACTGAATTCTCACATATTCAGTAATAGTTCCAATATTAGCCACTCCATCTATATTATTCAATATGGGATTATCATTTATTATTACGTTATTCATGTCAGAAATAACATTTTCTAGACCATTTAAATTAACTAAACTATTGTTATAACCAATAAACAAATTAGTTTCAATTGTATGTAAATTACTCAACTCTGTAAAATTCAATAAGGCTGTGTTATTAAAACCTATCATTTTTGCCGATTCTAAGTTATTAAAACCAGTAATATTGTTTAAGCCTAAGCTACTACCAAAAAATAAATTAGACCCAAGATTAACCAAATTATTAAATCCACTTATGATTTCTAGATTTGGATTATACCAAAAAATGAGTCCAGAGTTGCCATCAAATTGGTTTATGCTTGTTAAACTATTAAAACCACTAATTTCAAATAGCTCATTGTTATAATTAAAATAAATCCTTTTATCTACAGACTCTAATGTTTGAAAACCACTAACATTTAGCAAGTTAACGTTCGATAAAAAATTCAATTCATTACCAACTGAAACTAATGCATTAAATCCACCAGTTTCTATCAATTGTAAATTGTCTTGAATAGTTAATGACCCTCCTATTGAAATTAAACTATTAAATTCATTTAAAAGAGTCATGTTTTCGTTGTTATAAATCCATACTCCATCTGTGACACTTGTTAAATTATCAAAACCCGATAAAGTTTGTATGGGGTTATTCAATATTGACAAACCTCCTTCTATTTCTAATAGATTTTCGAAACCTGTTAAATCGCTAAAATCATTAGATGAGATAGATAGGCCACTAACCTTGTTAAGTTGATTAAACCCACTCAAAGCATTAATCCCACTGTTATTAGTTATAAATAAAGTTCCTTGAACTTCTTGAAGGCTGTCAAAACCATCAAAATTATTAATAGCATTTGAACCAATATATATATCAGAACCAACTATAGTTAATGAACTTAAACCTGTAACTTGATCTAATAGATCATTTCCATTAATGAAAAGCTCGGAACCTATAGAATTTAGTTGACTCAAGCCACTTAAACTAATCAAGGCATCATTATTTTCTATACGTAATTCACCTGTTAATTGACTAGCAAGACCTAAGCCCCCAATTACTGTTAAACTAGAATTATTTTTAATAATAATATCTCCGCCAATAGTCGCAACTTGATTGAATCCTGTAATTCCACTTAAACCAGTGTTTTCAATTATTAAATCAGATACAATTGCATTAACACTATTTAATTCTGGAATAGAATTCATAAGAGGGTTATCCATTATTCTAATGGTCATACCTACATTTGTTAAACTGTTAAAACCACTTAATGAAATTAAACTTTCATTGTCATCTAACACAAAATTTGAACCAATGGATAACAGATTATTAAAACCACTTATATCCGACAGCGCATCATTATTATCTATTAAAAATTCGGTACCAATAGATAATAAACTTTCAAAACCGACAATATATTCGCTATTATTTTGATTAAAAAAAATCCCGCCACCTACAGAGCTTAAATTTGTGAACCCTCCGAAAGTTATCGAGCTATTACCTGAAATATAAATATCCCCATTAACACTTTGTATATTAGAGAATCCACTGAAGTCAGAATTATTATTGTATTGAAAATAGATACCACCACCAATAGTGTTAAGATTATTTAGACCACTTATATCCATGGTTTCTCTAAGATTACTTATGCTAAGATTACCTGTTACTGAAGTAATGTTATTCAATCCATTTAAATTCAGTAGCAGATTATTATAATCAGCTATTGTGAGATCACCACTAATTTCGGTGCAATTTGGATAATTAACTATGAAAGCATCAATATCTGTTTGCGTGTAAAAGCTGACATTGCCTGTTGGACACTGAGCAAAAGCGATAAACGATAATAATATAAACGAAAGAGTGAAGTTTTTTTTCATGATTTTTTTTATAGAACTAATATACCATTATTCTTATTTATTCCAATAAATAGAACAGAATTATAAAATGCTGGACAATTCAACTCTACCTTAAAACAACTCAAAGCTAACACTGTGTATAATTAATTGCTTGGTCACTGCCGACTTACGAAAATTCCGCTGGAATTTTCTATCTGTGATTTATTTGCTAACTTTAATGCTTAACCACGCAACTAAGCATACACAAACACGTTAGCAAACATATGATCAATGAATTTTCCTGAAATAGGTTGACTAAAAATTAAGCAATTAATTACAGTCACTTATGAAAACACAAAATGAACACTG
>NZ_JABFDJ010000026.1 GCF_013403925.1 Winogradskyella wichelsiae | reverse complement strand
CGGAATATTCACGGGTTCGTAAATGTTTACTAACTTAGTTGCTTAACCACGCAACTAACCATACACAAAACCGTTGTAAACAATTATGAAAAAAGTCCTGTTCATTTTAATTATTTCAGTTTTTGCTGGAAGTTGTGGAACTTCTAAAAAGAAACCAAAAGCGGATTTTATGGATGAGTATCAAAAACGGATTTTAGGAAACGTAATGGGACTTAACCGATTAGAATTAAGTTCAAGTTTTGACGAATGTGGAGAATGGGGCGGACACAATGAAAAATTTGATATTTATCGAGAGGATAAAATACTTTATGCAGAATATACTGAAGATATATTTGATTGTGGAAATCCGTATGATGAAAATCGGAAAATTGCGGAAAAGAAAACTATTCGTCTGAATGAAAATCACGAGAAAGCAATTGTAAAATATTTAAAATCATTGCTTGATAGCGGACTGAAAATGGAACTTCCTTATCACGCTGGAACATATTACCAAGCAGTTATGAATGATTCAACGCTGATTTTAAAGTACCATTCAATGGGTAGTAATTGGCCTGAATATGATAAACTAAAAAGCGAACTGAATAAATAACAGTTTACAACACCGTGTATAATTAATTGCTTCATTGAGCTTACTTGCGAATATTCCTGCGGAATATTCACGGGTTCGTAAATGTTTGCTAACTTAGTTGCTTAACCACGCAACTAACCATACACAAACACGTTATGCACAATAAACTCACTCAACTCTGAATGAAATACTTAATGGGAATTTTATCATTTTTAAACTTAGCTTGTTCTGACAAACCAACAGAAAGTGATTTGTTAATTAAGGAACTTGACACTTCAATAATTGAAATGTTTAAAGCTCATAATATTGAAACTTCATCAGATGAAAATGGAATTATAAACATAAACACAAAGGAAAAAATTACTATAGAAAATAATTTAATTTTTCAAGATTATCCAGAAAGTTATTCGTCAAGATTAGATATGAAAATACAATTAGTCGATGACAGAGTGATTTATGAATCTTTTGGAGATATTGGTAAATCAAAATTAATAGCATCTCAACAAAATCTTTTGAATTTTACTAAAAATGATTTTCACGTAATTCTTAATGCTTTTAATGATTCGACGGACGAACAAATAACAATCGAAGAATGGACTATTGGAAATTCAAAATATAAAGTGTTT
Organism: Winogradskyella wichelsiae; assembly: GCF_013403925.1. GTDB lineage: Bacteria > Bacteroidota > Bacteroidia > Flavobacteriales > Flavobacteriaceae > Winogradskyella > Winogradskyella wichelsiae. The sequence continues at coordinate 1,911 of NZ_JABFDJ010000026.1, read as the reverse complement.
ATCGGGAACTACGGAATTAAATCATCAGACGAATTTAATATTCCTGAAAAAACATTTGAAAAAATAGAAGAATTAGTTAAAAGTCAAAACTTACAAAATAATACTCATTGGGTAAGATTCTTTTATTGTAATTTAAACGGAGAGCCATTTGAGACTGAATTTTTAATAGACAATGAATTATATACTAATGGAATTACCGAAATGGAAAAACTCGATTGGGAAAAATTAGACAAATATTATAGTGTAAGAAACTTTATGATATTAAGAAAAATTAATTAAAGTGCATAACACCGTGTATAATTAATTGCTTGGTTCTTGCCTACTTGCGAAAATTCCTGCGGAATTTTCACGGGTTCGTAAAAGTTTACTAAATTAGTTGCTTAACCACGCAACTAACCATACACAAAACCGTTAGCCACAATATGACCACCAATGCAAAATTTGACTAAAGAAATACAATCATTACTCGAATCAAAGGAAACTCAAGATTTCTTAAAAATTGCACGCGGATTTATTGAACTGGTAGAAAATAATGCTATAACGGAACAGGAATTCTATCCTGAAATCCACAAAAAACTGACTGAATTATATAACGCTGGACTTTCCCTAAAATCGGTCGAATTAATTCACTCAAGCGAAAAATCGGAATTCGATAACGTTTCAGAAGAGAAAATAAAAAAACGGAATGTCAATCTGATTTCCTCACTTGGAAAAGACTGTTTTTATTGGGAAGTATTTGACCCAACTTATGAAAAGGAAAACGAACCGACACAAGGCTGGTTAGTAGATGATGTTGCGGACATATACGCTGACTTAAAAGAAGAAATGTATAAAATTGACCAAATCGGAACTGACGAAGCTATCGAAGACGGACTTTGGCAATTAAAATTCGGATTTACCTCACATTGGGGAAATCATTGCGTGAATGCAATTCGAGCTTTACACTATATTTATTATGACGGAAAGAAAACAATGTGAAAAAATACTGTGGCTAACAATGTATAACCGCAATTACGGCGGATTCGACTACGTCCGAATCCACGCGGAATTGCTACCGTCGGTCTCTGCCGAAAGATTGTTTAACTTTAAGCCGTAACTGACGGTTATACGAGACCGTTGGGCTTCATACAAAAAACGTCCGTACTGAATCATATTTTTTGTACATTTGAATTAAAGAAATTTTAAAATGGATATTCGAACAACAAAACTTGAACTGCTAAAAACAATTTTGGAGACTGAAAATACTGACTTCATCCAAAGAATAGCTGACTTTGTAAAAAAAGAAAAAGCAGATTTTTGGGACGAATTGTCTTTATCTGAACAATCTGAAATAAAAAAAGGTATTGAGGAATTGGATAAAGGAAAACGAGTTTCCTTCGAGTCATTCCTAAAGAAAATTTCTTAATGAAAGTATTCTTATCCGAACTTGCCGAATCAAAGCTTCTAAAGCTATCTCAATATTTACTGGAAGAGTGGAACGTAAAAACTCGTGACAAGTTTATCTCAAAATTAAGTGATAAAATCAAACAAATATCAAATCAACCTGATAGTTGCCCAAAATCATCGGAATTTAAGAATCTTTATAAATGTGTTGTAACAAAGCAAACGACATTTTTCTACAGAATAATAGCTGAACAAAAAGAAATAGAAATTATTACAATTTTTGACACTCGACAAAATCCTGATAAGTTAAAAAAAGACATAGATTAAAAGTACGAAAGCCCAACACCGTGTATAATTAATTGCTTGGGCAAGTGATTATTTGGAAAATTCCTTCGGAATTTTCTCGCGTTCGTTTTTGTTTACTAAATTAGTTGACTAAACACGCAACTAACCATACACAAACCCGTTGGCAGCAATGCGTGTGCGGCAAAATCCAACTCTAAATTGGAACTTATACAACTCTGAATT
>NZ_JABFDJ010000025.1 GCF_013403925.1 Winogradskyella wichelsiae | reverse complement strand
CGGAATATTCACGGGTTCGTAAATGTTTACTAACTTAGTTGCTTAACCACGCAACTAACCATACACAAAACCGTTGTGCGTCATTTGAAAAAACTAAAATCGAATACAATCAAACATAAATTTAACAACAATTTCTTTATCATAACAGGAGGTCCGGGAACAGGAAAAACAAGTCTGTTAAAGGAGCTAAAAAAATAGAAATTATGAAATAGTTCCTGAAATCGCTCGTGAATTAATAAAAGAGCAAAACGAAATTAATGGCGAAGCATTACCTTGGAAAAATAAAGAGATGTATAAAAGTATAATGTTTGACCGCTCAATAAGAAGTTATGAGCAATTTGATAAAAAAAAGAATAAAGAAAATTTCATTTTTTTTGATCGTGGATTTTTAGATACCATTTGTTATGCAGAGCTAATTCAATCGGAAATAACTGAACAGATGAAATCCTATGCGGAAAGTTGGAGATATAATAAAAGTATATTTATGCTTCCACCTTGGCGTGAAATTTATAAAACGGATAGCGAGCGAAAACAGAATTGGGACGAAGCAGTTATAACATTTCAAAAAATGACAGAAACGTATAAAAATTATGGTTATACTATTATCGAAATCCCAAAGAAGCCAATAAATGAAAGAGCTGAATTCATATTAAACATTATTACAGAAAATGATAACACCTGATAAAAACAAAACATTTCCACTTGAGAATTATAATAAATTATGCTTTTTAAAAAACATCATTAAAAATCCAAATATAATTGTTGGTGACTATACCTATTATGACGATTTTGAAAACGTTGATAATTTTGAGAAGAATGTAAAATATCATTTTGACTTTATAAACGACAAATTAATCGTAGGTAAATTCTGTATGATAGCATCTGACGTTAAATTCATTATGAATGGGGCAAATCATTTAACAAATTCACTGACAAGCTATCCATTTTCAATTTTCGGAAATGGCTGGAAAAATGCAATGAAAGGTAAAGAATATCCAACAAAAGGAAATATAAATATCGGAAATGATGTTTGGATTGGGTATAATGCTACAATTATGGCAGGAGTTACTATCGGAGACGGAGCAATTATAGCAACAAATTCAACTGTAGTAAAAGATGTTGAACCGTATTCAATAGTCGGAGGAAATCCAGCAACTGAAATCAAAAAGCGATTTTCAGACGAAATTATAAATAAATTGTTAGATTTAAAATGGTGGAATTGGGATATGGAAAAAATAACCAAAAACGTTCAAAATTTAACTGACAAGAATATTGATAAACTAATCGAATAAAAAACGAACGCACAACAACGTATATAACTCATAGCTAATCAGTTGCTTAATCGAAGTTAAGGTATATTTGCAAGTCCGCCAAATTTTTTAATTTGGCTTATTGATAAAAAGTAATAAGAAAATTAAAAAATTCGGCTCGTGCTTAACCGAAAATTAATCGCTAATTTGCTAGCTACGAGTCATATACAAAAACGTTGTAAGTAATTAGCCAATCTAATGGGGAAATTTGAACATAATAAACAATATACTTTTGATGTTGACTCTGCTCCTACTTCTTGGTTAGACTATTCAGAGGAACTAAAAGAAATTGCAGAACTCATCTTCTCTAATTCAGTAACTGAAATTAATAGATATCCTGAAAACGAAAAAGGTTTAAGACTTGAAAGAGGTTACTTTTTAAATTATGGGTTTTCAATTGAAAACATATTGAAAGGACTCATAATATCTGAAAATAACTCTTATGTTTCTGATGGAAAAATATCACCTGAAATAAGTTCAAATCATAATTTAGAAATACTTGTTGACAAAATTGATTCAATATCATTTGATAAAAATGAAAGAAAATTATTGTCGATTTTGTCAGATGCAATACCATATTGGGGTAGATATCCTATTCCCAAAAAGTATACTAAAGTTTCTACTAAATTTAAGCTGACAGAAAAAGTTAACGAAGATTTAAACAACTTATGGTTCAAAATAGGAAAAGAGCTTTATTCAAACATTAAGTTAGGATGGACTGGACCAAGCGGAATAGAAACTGGACCTTACATAAGTTCAACTTTTGAAAACCCTGAAGAGTTTGACAAATCAATAGCTGAAATTAATAAGCAAATAAAAAAAGGTGTTTTTAAAGCAGGCAACGTTGATATATCAAAATATAGTAGAAATAAATAACTACTTACAACACCGTGTATAATTAATTGCTGTATTCTTCTCTACTTGCGAATATTCCTGCGGAATATTCACGGGTTCGTAAAAGTTTACTAACTTAGTTGCTAAACCACGCAACTAACCATACACAAACACGTTGTAAGCAATTTGACCCAAAATAATAGAACCAAATCAAATAATGAGTGAAAATAGATTTATTGAAAAATTCCAACATAAAACTGACTCGGAATTAGAATATATTTTAGAAAACAAAAAAAGCTATAACGAACAAGCTATTGCAGCCTCTATTCATATTTTGAAAGAACGTATCGGAAAATCACCTGAATTGGAATCTGTTGAAAGCGAAATCAAAATCGAAAAGGAAAAAAAAGAAATAGCTCGTAAAAAGACTATCGAGGAAGACAAAAAGAAAAACAATACAACGGACGACCCAAATGCACCTGAACTTCATTCTAAAAAAGTGATTATGGTATTTTCTGGGTTATTCTCAACTATTTTCGGGGCGGTTTTACTAATGTATAATATGAAGCAAACCGACAATCAAACTGGAAGAATTCAAGTTTTGATTTTTGGAATTTTATATACAATTATTACACTCGTCGTTGTGAACCTACTAAATATTGGAGGCAATATCGCTTTGATTTTTAATATCGCAGGTGGAGGAATTTTGACAGAATACTTTTGGAATAAATTTATCGGAAAGGAATTTCAACATAGAAAAAGGAGTTGGATAAAACCAGCTATAATCTCTGTTTTGATAACAATTCCATTGATTTTAGCTGCAATATATGGACAATAAAAAACTGCTTACAACAACGTGTATAGCTCATTGCGGCTGAATTCCTAATCGGAATTCATTGCAATTTGCTATCTTTCGGTTACGGCGGAAAATCATAGCTGATTTTCCACAACGAGCCATACACAAACCCGTTGGCAGCAATGCGTGTGCGGCAAAATCCAACTCTAAATTGGAACTTATACAACTCTGAATT
>NZ_JABFDJ010000024.1 GCF_013403925.1 Winogradskyella wichelsiae | reverse complement strand
CTAAACCGCTGAAAAAAAAATCTTTTGAACGTCTAAATATTAACCAAAAAGAGTCAACCTATATCAGTATAATACAAAAACAAGAAACTAAATGAAAAAAAGTGAGAAAATCTTAATCATTATTATTCTATCTCTTTTTCTCGGAGTTTTAATATTCGGACATTATTTTACTACTCCTCTTTTAATTAGCACCTCTATTTTAAGTATTTGCTACATATTTGGTGGCTTTTATTTTTTAAATTATCAAAATAATAAAGCCAAACTGAAAATATTAGCAGGAATAAGTGTAGGCTCTGCTCTAGGTGTTTTCACATTTACATTATGGCTTCCAGTATCTGTATTTAGAAAGATTTTAGTTTCCATAAATATCATATTCTCAATTATATTAATTGGATTATGGATTTATAATAAAAATAATTTTAATAAAGAACTTAAATATATTTTTTTTAGGTCTATAACTATAGCGGTTATTACTTCATTTTTTACTTTTTCTAGTGTTCATTTTAAAACCTATAGGGATTTCTTATTAAGAATGCTTAGGCCAGATTCTAGTTTATCGAATAACTTATTAATGTTTGAAAAAATAGACGAGTATAAAAAATTTATGAATTTAAAAGCATATGACCAAGCTATTAACAAAGCTAAAGAAGCTATTGTATACGGTAAGAAATGGAGAAATTATGATACTCTCTACTATCAAGACTTTTCAGGAACATATGAATTTTTATCAGATGCTTATATAGATTATGGAGATGATTTTTATAATAAAAATGATTTTAAAAATGCCTTAAACAATTATATAAAAGCAGATAGTGTTTTAAGACATAAAGAACATAAGCCTAAATATGTAAAATCTACAGAAAGTGATATATATTGGAATCGTTATAATCTATTATTAACATATAATAAACTTTCAGATTATGACAATTATGATTCTGAACTTGATTATTTGGTTGATAATTATCTAAAAATAAAAGACACTTTTGACATCGACTATCACTACATATTAGAAAACGCGTCTAACAATTATTACACACGTTCATATTATAGTAATGCTATAGACTTAAATAAAGCATCTTTAATTATCTTAAATCAAGACAGTATTAACAATATAAATTCATTTAAGAGCACCTATGTTCGATTGATTAAAAATTATTTGATTACAGATAGCACCGAAACTGCAAAAACATATTTAAATAAATATGGGAAAATCACTTCAAATAACGACTGCCGATATTTATTTTACAAAACTAGAATTCTACAAAAAGAAAATATTAAAGAAGCTTTAGATGTTGCTAAAAAAACTTGTAAATGTTTTGAGCAAGAAAACAAACCGAACAGTTTATTTTTTTCAAATCTGTTATTACTAAAATTAGAACTTGAAAACTCAAATTACAAGAACTTTGAAAAGCAAATAAAAACTACTCAAGATTTAATTTCTCAAATTAATAATAAAAGCTATAATCAAGCATTTATAGATGAACTTTTAGCATATTATAACTTTATAAAAGGAAATTATATTGAATCAAAAAAGTATTACGTAAAAGCTCTTAATAATCCTAAAGACTTTGAAGAAGTCCAAAAAAATTCAATCGAATTAAAAATAGCTCAAATAAATGACAAGCTGGATATTAGCTATGATAGAAATAGCCTTAACTTAAAAATTATCAACTTTTTATCCGAGTATGAAACCAATTATTCAAGTACTACTACTTTTCATAACGATTTAGGGAATATCAATACTGGATTTAATAAAAAACTATCTGACTCAATTTTTAAAGTAACAATTGAATGCCATAAAAATTTTGGAATTAGTAAATCTTCTAAAATAGGAATTGCATACAATGGTTTAGCAACAAATCAATTTCATCGCAAAAAGTATAAAAAAGCTGATTCACTATATACAATTGCAATAAAAAAACTAGATGGTTTTTATGGCAAACAAAGCAATGTAAATCAGCTTATATGTTATTCAAATATTATTGAATTAAAATTAAAACAGAAAAAATATGACCAAGCTTTAGATTTCTTAAAGAAAGCCCAATTAACGAAAACAAATTGTTTCAATAAAGAAGTAACAATATATGATGCATATCTACTGAATTTAGAAGGAGACATAATTAAAGAGAATAAAAAAGACATATTTCTATCAACCGAAAAATATAATCAAGCATTTGAGATAGCAAAAAATTATTTTGATAACAATCATAGATTCATAGTAGAACTAAAAAATAAAAAAATAACGCACTACAACAATGGCTATAAGTAATTGCTTGTTCTCGCCTACTTCTGAAAATCTTCGCGGATTTTCAACTTGGTGTGTACTTGCAAAGTTAAGTACTAACCCACGCAACTACTCATAGCCGAGACCGTTGTGTGCAATTTGAGGCAAATTTTGCTATTATACCAATTTTTGGTATATTTGAGTTAAATTAGTATCAAATGAACAAAAACACATCAATATCACTCGGAAATTATTTCGACCAATTCGTGCAAAGCCGAATTAGTGAAGGAAGATTTAAAAACGTCAGTGAAGTAATTCGTGCTGGATTGAGACTTTTAGAGGAAGAAGAAAGTAAAGTAATTGCTTTGAAAACTGCAATACAAGAAGGAATTGACAGCGGAATAGCTCACGATTTTGACCCAAAAAAGCATCTTGAATCTCTAAAAGCGAAAAAGCACTCGAATGGCTGAATATAAGTTGACGAACAAAGCTGTTGAGGATTTATCAAAGATTTGGGATTATACCTTTGAGGTTTGGTCGGAAAAACAAGCTGACAAATATTACGATGGACTGATTTCTGATTGTCAAGAAATTGCAGAAAATCCTCATTTAGGAAAAAACTACGAAGGAATATCAAAACAACTTCTCGGAATTAAGGTAAATCGACATATAATTTTTTACAGAACTCTGAATGAAAATTATGTAGAGATAACAAGAATACTGCACGAAAGAATGGACTTAAAGAAAAGAATAGCGGAATAAAAAACTGCACACAACACAGTGTATAATTAATTGCTTTGTTCTTCCCTACTTGCGAATATTCCTGCGGAATATTCACAGGTTCGTAAAAGTTTACTAATTTAGTTGCTAAACCACGCAACTAACCATACACAACAACGTTGGCTTTAATGCAGGAAAACATTGCAAAACCATCAAAGTACAGCTTATAAAAACAAAAACATTAAAATAAAAA
>NZ_JABFDJ010000023.1 GCF_013403925.1 Winogradskyella wichelsiae | reverse complement strand
AGTCAAAAGGAGCATTGCAAATTTGATAAATTTCATTTTTTAAATTAGAATGATTTTGTTTTAAATTACTGCCAACGGTTTTGTGTATGGTTAGTTGCGTGGTTAAGCAACTAAATTAGTAAACTTTTACGAACCCGTGAATATTCCGCAGGAATATTCGCAAGTAAGCTCAATGCAGCAATTAATTATACACGGTGTTGTGTGTAGTGTTTTTATTCAACCAATCTCGGTGTGAAATTCCCATTATCATATTCTAAAGTGAAGTAAGTGAAATTCAGGTTTCTGGTCTCATTGTACTTAAGAACTAAAATATGTCCAGATATTGGATAGTATTTTTTTGAGTTATCTTTTTTCTTTCCCTTTTTTGATATTTTACTATCATCAGAAATTTTTCTTCTTTGTGCATTAGTTAAGCTAATTGTTTCTAATCCACTTCCAGTGTTACTTAGTTCGTAATCGACTAAGATTCCATCATACAAATAAGATTCTCCGTTGATTTCAAGTATAGCATCAACGAAAACGAATTCAATATCTTCAACAGTATCTCTATCTAAAGAAATATCAGCTCTAGGAAAGTCAAAAAATTCTCCTTTTAAAATATAATGCCAAGAATTTTGGAATCTAAAAAATTTAAAACTTCTATCTAATTTATATTTTCTGACAAGTTTCTTTGACCAATAACCAGAAAATCCTGAAGCTATGAACATTGTCAGATTATAGAAAAGAATTTTAAAGGAATTATCTTGTATGTTTTGAAAAGATGATTGTGAAGGTTGTTGGGAAACTATATCTCCTAAAATGTATAAGTTAACTTGTTGACAAAAAAGTTTTACAGAAAAATACCAAACGAAATGAAAAAGTAGACTAGGTATTATTGTAGATATAAAAACTCCAAAAAAAGTTTCTTTAAAATATTCTCTAGAAAATTCCTCAGAATAATAAAAGCGTCTAAAAACTATACCTGGTATTAATAAAAAAAACAATACCAATGTAGATAAAGCAATACTCACTTAAGTTATGCTTTTTGAAGTTCTGTTTTCGCTTTTTCGATTTTCACACCTGTTTCTCTAGAAACCTTAAAATGAGCAGGTTTTTTATGTCTAAGTGTTCTTACTGCTTTTGCTAATTTGGCTGAATCAGAAGGATTACTTAGAATTATGCTTACACGAGGACTGGTCAGAGATGAATCCGAATGCTTAAATGTAATAACTCGTTTATTTATTCTTTCTATATTTTTTGCCATAATCAAATATAATAAAATTAAACTATAATGTACTCATTTTTTTTAGAACTAACGTTGTTTTAACATTACACACAACGTTGTTGTATATGGTTTGTTGCGTGTTTCAAGCAACTAATTTAGTAAATAATTACGGACAAAGAAAGTCCGCGAGGACTTTCGCAAGTAGGCAAGAAGCCAGCAATAAATTATATACGGTGTTGGCAACTGGCTTTTGTTCATTCGTATTTAATTTCTCAAATTCCTAACGTAATTAATTCCTTCACGTTGTGATAAGTCAAAGAAGCTTTTATACATTCTTTTAATTCCATTTCTGGAACTTTTTGGTTTAATTTAAACACAATTGCTCGTTTTCCCTCATATTCAAATTTGTGGTCAAAAACCAATCTAAACGTATTTACTAATCTGCTTGTACATTGAAAATACATAGCGTATTGGTCTGGTGATTTTTCTTTCCAATCCATTCGCAATGTACTACCGTTTTTAGTTACAAAACTCGGTTCTCCCCATTTTAGAGTTTCTTCCAATCTGGTAATTCCTTCGGTTTCTTCCGCTGTTTCAATTACCAATTCACGTAGGAATTGCATTTTATCCCGAACAAAGTCGGGATAATTTGCAAAAACCTCATTTACTCTTTCGTCTGTTTTTATTTCAAACTTTTTTATTCGCATATTTTTGTTAGCCTTTAATGCCTACATAAAACTCGACTTCTGCATCTGTTGGATTTTGAGCCTTTTCTCCAAAAATTTCAAAGTCGGCATCATAGGTTCTGTCCAATTCCATTTCAAATATTTTCGACCATTGGTTTACGACCAAACCTTGCATTAAATCTCCTTTTGATGTCGTTTTGGAATAAGTTCCTCCATTAAATGATTTTCCAACCATTCCATTTGGCACACCATCTAAATTTTCAACTTTACAGCCAAGAATTGCTGTGTAAGGTTTTGTGTGGTCGCTTTCGTATTCCGTGTATAATGAATAAACGGAATTGTCTATTTTGTTCGGAATTTTAGAAATTACGTTTTCGGACATAAATCGTTGCCATAAATCGGCAATTTCTTGAGAAGCTTGTCCGTTTTCATTTGTTGTTCTTATCGAAATTCCGATAATTTTAAAAGGTTCAATTTTTACTATTTGCATCTTATTTATATTTTTTGATTTAATGCAAATTTAGATTGACCTTGTGACAAAGGTGTGTCAGGGGTGTTTTTATATTTTGAGCTACAATTTTCAAGATATCCTTGCAACGTCATTTTATGAGGTTTAAAATTCTTCTCCAAGATTTCTAATTTTTGGATGCAGTCAAGTCTAAAGGCTCTGAAGTCCTTTTTTTCTCTGCAAAAAGCAATAAGCACCCAATTTTCTTGTGTCGTGTAAAGTGCAAATGGTTCTATTTCTCTTTGACTTTTATTATCTGCCAATGACAGATAATCCATTTTTACCACTTGATAATTTGAAATAGTAGATTGAAGTTTTATGAGGTAATTACTTGTTTTTTCATTTTCCCGATTGTTGCGAACTTGAATTCTGTTTGTCAATAATTCTGTTTTTTCTTTTTGGTTGTATTTTAAAACAGATTTGATTTTGTTTATTGCACTTTCATATTGTTCGGTCAAAGATTGGTCTTTGTTTTTGCTAATCAATTGTTCAGCCGTTATAAGAGCATTCGCCTCATCTTGAGTAAACATTACAGGTGGAATTTTATAACCTTCCATTACTGAATAGCCTTTTCCTTCTTCCGTTACAATTGGAATTCCCGATTTTTCAAGTGTTCGGATGTCTCGATAAACCGTTCTGATACTTACATTATGTTTTTCGGCAATGTCTTTTGCAGTTACAATTCGTTTCGATTGTAATTGAGTCAAAATTGCTGTCAATCTTGCAAGTCTCGGTTTTTCTTTGTCCATTAAGATTGGTTTTTAGCTTGTTGCCAACGTTGTTGTGTATGGTTAGTTGCGTGGTTAAGCAACTAATTTAGCAAATAAATCACAGATAGAATATTCC
>NZ_JABFDJ010000022.1 GCF_013403925.1 Winogradskyella wichelsiae | reverse complement strand
CAAATTTTTCTTTATTTTTATTCAAGAATTGTGAGTTTTAAATGAAGTTCCGATTTTTTTTAAATGTTTTACAACGTTTATGTATAAGGAAAGTTGCGTGTTTGTGTGCGAGGATTTTCCGAAGGAAAATCAGAAGCTAGCAAACGAGCAACTAACTTTGGTTTAGGTAAAACTAGCAATTTTTTTTATACGGTGTTAGGCACTGGTTTTTTATTTTTTCATCTATAATCTGGCAAATTATTCCACTTATCAAGCATTTTAGCAAAAAAGCTAGCGGAATAAGTCGTTTCGTAATTCAGTCCGAGACTCCCAACTTCCAAATCTCCAAACATAAAAACTATCTGTTCTATTTGGTCAGTATTTAGGTCAATCAGATAAAAGTCCGTTTCTATTTCATTCGATTTATTATGCAATTCAGGCTTTAGAATTTTGTTTTCCGTTAATATTCGGTCAATTTCAGATTCAAGTTCCGTCAACTTATTTATTCCGAGTTGCTTTTTAGTTTCTTTTAGCGTTCCAAAATCAAGTACGTTTCCTTCTTTCGTTATTCTATTATATTCTTCTGTTCGCATTTTTGGTCAACTTGTGCCTAACGTGTTTGTGTAAGATTAGTTGCGTGTTTAAGTAACTAATTTAGCAAATAAAAACCGAATAGAATATTCCGCAGGAATATTCGTAAGTAGGCTAGAACTAGCAATTAATTTTACACGATGTTAGCCATAGTATTTTATTCTTCTATCGTCGATTTTACTTGTTCGATTGCGATTCCAATATTTTTTTTATTTAATGGAATTCGAAACGTGATATTTCCGTAAAGATGCTCTTTAAATTCTGTTGAATTAGAAATGCAATTATTTATTTTATCAACTACTAATTTGTCAAGTTTGGAATAGACTTTTATTTTTTCTTTATTTTCTCCGCTATATGAGTTTTCAGGCGAGACCAGATAATAGTCTATATTTTTAATTTCAGCGTAATCTTTTGTTACTTCCTGTTCAGGCGTATGTTTTTTGAAGTCAATTGAAACTTCAATAAGAGATTCCTTATTTTCAAATTTCTTATTTATTCGATTCAGATTATTCAGCACGAATTCATAAGTCTCAAGTTGTATTTCTTGAACACTACACTTTTCGGTTTGGCAAAAAATCAGATTAGAAAAGATGATTGATAAAATCAGAATTACATTTTTCATTGGTTCAATTTACTGGGTAATATCAATTTTCGTTCCGTTTCTCATATTATGGCTAACGGTTAGTATAAGAATAGTGCGGTTTTGTGTGCGAGGATTTTCCGAAGGAAAATCAGAAGCAAGCAAACGAACACTTTCCTTTCGATTAAGGAATAAAGTTAAGCATTATTTTTATACATTGTTACCTTGCGTTTTTAAATTTAGGTTTCTAATTGCGTTTTGTTTTTCTTTTTTTTATAGCGTTTCAAATTTTCAGGAAAGAGTAGGTTCGGTCACTTTCTAAGTCAGCTTAAAATATTTAATTATCCGCAATCAATTTCGGTCAGTTATTCAGTCAGCGTACTGATTTTTTTATTTTTATTTATTCTGTAAACTTGCTAAATTTCCGCAACTATTTTTTTTAAGTTTTAATTTGGTTAAGCTCTTTAAAAAACTTTATTTTTTCTCGAAAAATTCACATTTGAGTGAGCTTTTTTTTTAATGCAAGGTAACGGTTACAGTATATAGTTAGTAAGGGTTTAATATAAACTAATTATGTATTATGACTGAATTAAAAAAACAAACTGAATTTAATATTAACAAAGAAACCCTTATTAATTATATACTTTGTTAGCAAATCTTTTTATTATTATGGCTCAATCTGACGAAGCTCAAAAAGAACTTTCTGATTTTACAGAATTTACTATTATATATTCTAAATTAAAGAGCTTGGAAAATAAAATTAAATTAGATAAAAAAGAAGTAAATCAACACGATTTAAATCAATTAAATATATTCGTTCATTCTTTAGAAAAAAAGTTTAAATCTTATTATAAAACTCATTGTCAATCCAAATAAGAAGATAATTAAAAGGTTCTAATCTTTCAGTTTTATATCCTTTTTCAAACATTTCTATAAGTTCATTTATTTGATTTTCTATAACCTCAGTACTGATATCTTTTTCGTTTATTCTATCAAGTAAGTGAATTATCTCAATCTTAATAAATTCCATTTCTTTGATTGAATTAGAATCTAATAAATTATCTAACTTTTTTCGTATATGGTCTTTGTAGTCTTTTACTGTTATTTTCATTATTAACTAAAATTTAAATTATTATGGATAAAAATTGTATTTCTATTATTTCGTTTCATCCTGACAACGAATTTTGTAAAGATGTTCTTAAGTTAGCTCAAAAACACGGCTACAATAATGTCAATATTGATACTTCTGAAATTAACAATGACGAGCCTCGTTTGGTTATGGTTGTTAATGATGAAATTGAAGCATAGTGTCTAAAAACATTTTTTCACCTGAATTTTTGAAAGCATCGTAATGAGCCATTACGGCAACTTTAAATTCTCTTGAATTATTGTTTTTTAAAAGTTCTTTTTTTAATTCTAACTTTTCTTTTAAATCGTTGGAATTATAATATTCATTTATTAAATCACTCATTATTAACTAAAATTTAAATTATTATGGCAACTACTTTTTTTCAATCATTAAAGAATCTTCTAAAAACTTTATACGAATTGTCGCATTATCCAGATTTTGTTTTTGGGTTTCGATGTTTTGCTCTTGGTACTTTATTTCCTCATTTAGTTCTAATAATTGTTGATTTGTTTCGTTAGAATTATTAAACAAACTATATATAGAAATACATATAGCTATAAATGCTAATATGTTGCTAAAGTTATTCGTTGCAATTCTCTTTAATCTTAATGATTTAAAAGATTTAAAATTAATACCGTCTTCATTTAAAATATAGCTTCTTCCTATATGATTATTTAATAGTTTAACATCTTTTATTAAAAATTTTATTATCGAATGGGATTTATTATTATTACCTGTTGTTTTGTCTAAGTCGTGTATGTAACCTATATTATCGCTTCTTTTTTGAAGTTCTGATATGAATTTTTTTGATATTTTTTCGATTTCCTTTATATCCATATCGTTTACTCTACCTTTCTCCCCATAACAGTGGTTAAATGTTTGCTAACAATAGTATATATAACATATGTTCTATATACACCCAAATATAAGATATATATAACATATGTTATATATATCCTTTATATATTCTTAAATG
>NZ_JABFDJ010000021.1 GCF_013403925.1 Winogradskyella wichelsiae | reverse complement strand
CAGTGTTCATTTTGTGTTTTCATAAGTGACTGTAATTAATTGCTTAATTTTTAGTCAACCTATTTCAGGAAAATTCAGCGTTGTAATTGACGCTAACGGTTTTGTATATGAAAAGTAGCAGGTAAAAATGTTATTTCTTTTCACATTATAAAAAAAGATAATAGAAAAGAACCAAATCTTGAGTTTGGCTCTTAACTGCTATTTTTTATATACTTTGTTGTGGTTAGTTTTATTGTTTTATAAACACAATGTTTTCTAATTGAGTTCCTATAGTTGGTTCTGGTGATCCTGCTTCTCCTTCTTGAACAGTAATTGCACCTGCACACCAGCAATACCATGCCTTTAAAGCTTGCTGACCGTTAATGACACGCTTATGTAAAGTAAGTTCTGAAACCGATTGTATTAAAGGGTCAACCATTGCAAGTCCTAATCGTATTTCGCCGTCTATACAATCATCTATCGACGAATAAGTACAATTATCGTCTAAAAAATTCCCATAAATATTATGATTTTCTCCTAAATCTTGATTAAGTTGGCTTAATGTATTTATTTTTTCTACACCATTTTCTATATATTGGTATTCGCCAACTATTAAATCTTCATAATATTCACCGTTGTATATCATTAGCTTTTTCTCTAATACTATTTTTAAAGATGTAGTACCATTGGTATAGAGCCAAGTACCCTCAAAGTCATTTAACTGGTTATTTAAATCTTTATAATAGGCATTATTTAAATTATCCCAACCTAAACTATCAATTGATTTTATTGGTGTTTGTGCCTTACAGTTAAAAAAAGATAATGTAAAAATTAATACTGTTATTAGTGTTATAGTTTTTTTCATTGTTTTAAATTTTTTAGTTACAAGGTAACGGATTTACATCAGAGTTTCTTGAATTTGGGTTTTCTAATTCCAACTTGTTCCAATTACTTATATTATCATCAGCAGCTTTATATAAAGAAATGCCATGATCTTTAAACTTCCTTAAAAATGCTCGTTCTAAATTATTGTCATTTTTAAATTATTTTCCCAATTTCCATTCAATACCACTACGTTTTTTTTCATCTGTATTTCCTCTAGCATTTGTCCAATCACTTTCTATTTTAGCATTTAATGCTTCGTAATCATCTATTTTTAATGCATATACTGTGCCATTATGATTTACACAAATATTAAATACCTGCTCTTTACCAAAAGCTCCTACTTCTCTGTAAATATCTCTAGTTGCTCTTATATCTGTCCAAGAAAACATAGGCTTTTTTCCTTTAGGATGTGTATGTATTATCCCAATGTTAAAAGTACTCGTAGTGAATTTAGATGTTCTATCATCTATACCTTCTTTTATGCCTCCTGGTGTTGGAAATGTTTCGTAATCTGTATCGCCAAATTGGCGTTGCACTTCTTGATACCATTCTTTCTTTTCGTTTGTTTTAGCTTTTAGTTGGTCTATAATAGGTTTTATGTTAAGACTTAATGAATCTGTTTTTCTTAAATCTTTAAGGGTTCTACAATTATCGGATTCTTGTGAGACAGCATCTTGTTCTCTATCTATAGGTGATGTTAAAGATGGGTTGGTATTAGTGTAAGTGTCTCCGCCACTGTTAGTACTACCACCACTATTTGGTGGGTTGCCATTATTGGGGTCGCCACCGTTTGGTGGGTCACTTACCCCAGAATCTAAACATTCATAAGTTGTCTGATATTCTATGTAAGGTAAAAAAGGGTCACCACAACTAGACCCCGAACAAATTCCCAATTGCCATTGCAATACATTGTGTCCACAACCACAGTTGTATTCTATCGCTATTGTTGTGGGTATAACTGTACCATTACAATCGGTTGGATAGTTTGTATTTCCGCCTCCACCTCCTGAACCACTTCCTGAAGAACTTGGGTCTTCATTGCCAAAATCCTCTGGGCCTAAAGGTTCTGTTAAATTGTTTATTCGCTCCGTTTGTATACTACTAAAAGCTTGGTTTTGTAAATCATCAGATGTGTTTTCCGTTTTGTATTGGGTTACAAACATACCTTCTGTGCCATTTTTATCTTCTATTGTGATATTGTAAAAGGTGTTTGGGTCATCATCCAAGGATTCAATAAGCATTGTATATGAAGTATAATCACCTTGGGTGATTTCTTTGACTTCGTCTGTATAAATAGTAATGCTTGATGAAGCATTATCTGATTCTGAGCTAACTCTTAATTGTGTGTTTTCAGTTTGCTGTAGTTCAAAATGATTGTTTAGTTGGTATTTGTTCTTAAGAGAATTAAAAGTCTCTCCAACTTCGGAAATGGAAATCGATTTTATTGAGATTGGAAGTTCTTCGGTAATAGTCTCCAAAGTTTTTTCTTCTGCAAAGTTGTCTTTTTCGCAAGCAATTACGAATATCGCAATTCCAAAAAGTAGAATTCCGAGTTTCAAATAGTTTTTCAATCGGTGTTTTTTCATACGTTCCATTGTTTAAATTTAGTTAATAGTTCTCAATTGTTGGTCAAAATTAACCACAACGTGTTTGTGTATGGTTAGTTGCATATTTAAGCAACTAATTTAGTAAACAAAAACGAACGCGAGAAAATTCCGAAGGAATTTTCCAAATAGGCACTTGCCAAAGCAATTAATTATACACGGTGTTGTAACCAGTTTTTTAATCAACTATTTCGTATTTTTTAACGTCAGTAACTTTCCCGTTTTCAAAAGTCAATTGCAAACTATTAAATTGCCAACCAAATCCAGCACCAGACATTCCCAAGTCGTAAGTCCAAATTTCAGTCGAATCATTACTTTCCGATTTTCCAATCAAGTCAATAATTTCACTTTTTGATTTTCCGATTAAAATTCCACTATTTACTAAATCGTCTCGCATTTCAAATCTTGCGTTTTTGTCGGCAAACCATCGTTCTTTTTTAAAATCGTATTGAGGTTCGTAAAATAAATAACTGAAGAAAGCCATTACAAGTCCGATATATAAAATGGGTGCAATAATTATAGTTCCTAAAATTGAAATCCAATTTCTGGTTTTCTTATTTTTTATAAATCGCTTTAATATCCAACGTAAAATAAAAAATATCGGAATTCCGATTAAAATTACTATAATAGGTACTTCAGGGCTCATTCAGTTTTGTATTATACTGATATAGGTTGACTCTTTTTGGTTAATATTTAGACGTTCAAAAGATTTTTTTTTCAGCCGTTTAGAAGGCAAAAAATAGTTTGAACTAGGTCAGTTCTTAAATCGTAAGTTCAGGTAAATTTACATTATTTTTTCG
>NZ_JABFDJ010000020.1 GCF_013403925.1 Winogradskyella wichelsiae | reverse complement strand
TAAACTCAAAATTTTTAGAGAAACAGAGAAAAGTCCAAAGCAACCGTTGCGTATTGCTTGGCAAAAGTCAGATTTTTTTAAACACAAGAGTAAAGTCAGTCGCGCGTAAACTTTGCGTTTTGATTTGTCAAAAGTCGGTTGAGTAAGATTTTAAAGAATTAATTTTAAACCACTTTTACGCAGCTTTTAATTTTTTTGAGCTGAGTGAGCTATGTGCGCTAACGTTTACGTATAAGAATAGTGCGTAGTTTGTGTGCGAGGATTTTCCGAAGGAAAATCAGATGCATGCAAACACACATTTACTCTTGATTTGGTACTAAATTACGCATTATTTTTATACAATGTTAGCGCACGTAGTTTTATGTTTTACTCATAAGTTTATTTCTAAACTCAAAATTTTTAGAGAAACAGAGAAAAGTCCAAAGCAACCGTTGCGTATTGCTTGGCAAAAGTCAGATTTTTAAAACGCAAGAGTAAAGTCAACCGCGCGTAAATTTTGCGTATTCTTTGTCAAAAGTCAGTTGAGTAAGATTTTAAAGAATTGTTTTTAAACCACTTTTACGCAGCTTTTAATTTTTTTGAGCTGAGTGAGCTATGTGCGCTAACGTTTATGTATAAGAATAGTTGCGGGTTTGTATGCGAGGATTTTCCGAAGGAAAATCAGATGTTACAAACACGCAACGACCTTGGATTAAGCACTAAACCGCAATTATTTTTATACGGTGTTATGTTTTGTTTTTTATTTTTTCAATTTCTTTTAAAGGTTCCATTTCAGACGAAATTATCAGTCTTTTCTGTGTTACAAGTGTTGAATAATTCAAGATTCTGAATAGTGATAAATCAGCTTGTTTAAATCTTACATTTGTATTTGTCGCATTCAAATTCAAGTCTTCTCCATTGTTGTATGGATGAATATTCAAGTAATACTTTTTTGATAATGGATAATATAAAATAGAGTCAACGCCAACTATATTGTAAATTGGTTTTGGTTCGATTTTTTGTGTAGCTTCCATTTCCTTTAAATTATGACAAAATCCAGGATTGTCAGAAGTCCACCAATATTTTCTCTCTGGACTTTTATAAATTGTCCATCGCATACTTACTGTACTACTTGCAAAATCTTCTGCTTGTTTTTTAAAATAATCATAATCAGTAAAGTTTTCAAGATGATTTTCCCAAATAGGACTTCTCAATTTAGTGTAAAATATCCATTTTATAAGTTCCTCTTTTATGCTAAAGTCAATGTCGGGTTTTTCCAGTTCTATGGCAGAAATTATGTCATTATAGCTGTTTTCAATATCAGTTCCGAACATTTTTTCAAGTGCTTTTCTGTCCTCGAAAAAATCAGTATCTGAATAATTCGGTATCCAAAATATCTTGTCTCCAGAATTTTTCTTTTGAATTCCTTTTCTATACTTGTCATCACTATCGATTACAAAAATTCCAATTCCATCTGATTTAGTTGAAAAATGTTTTAAGTATGTTTCTGGAACTATATGTTGTTTTCTGTAAGCACTCATTTTTTCAAATAAAACATAACGGTTACGTATAAGAATAGTGCGTAGTTTGTGTGCGAGGATTTTCCGAAGGAAAATCAGATGCATGCAAACACACATTTACTCTTGATTTGGTACTAAATTACGCATTATTTTTATACAATGTTAGCGCACGTAGTTTTATGTTTTACTCATAAGTTTATTTCTAAACTCAAAATTTTTAGAGAAACAGAGAAAAGTCCAAAGCAACCGTTGCGTATTGCTTGGCAAAAGTCAGATTTTTTTAAACACAAGAGTAAAGTCAGTCGCGCGTAAACTTTGCGTTTTGATTTGTCAAAAGTCGGTTGAGTAAGATTTTAAAGAATTAATTTTAAACCACTTTTACGCAGCTTTTAATTTTTTTGAGCTGAGTGAGCTATGTGCGCTAACGTGTTTGTGTATGGTTAGTTGCGTGGTTAAGCAACTAAGTTAGCAAACAAATCACAGATAGAAAATTCCAGCGGAATTTTCGTAAGTAGTTGAGAAGTAAGCAATTAATTATACACGTTGTTAGCTTTTAGTGCTTTTTTGTCAGCTTAATATTTCTTTCCAATTTTATTTTTTCGCTAAATTTTCAATTCCGCAACTTGCTAAATTCCGTTTGAGTGAGATTCCGAGTTTTTAATTCAGATTTCTATTCCGAAAACGAGCTAAAAAGTCAAACGTAATTTAATTCAGAGTTTGAGTGAGAATTCAGCGTGTTTTTCAAAATTCCGCAACCGAGTATTTTCGGTTTTTACTTTCTTAAAACTCAAAAAAAAAATCAAAATAAACTAGTTCTTTTTCAATTCAGCAAACTTGCTCAAAATCGGATTTATGATTTCTCAATCTTTATTTTTTGTTCTCTACCAATTAATAAATATAAAATCGCACCAAAAAAGTTGAAAAATAAAACAACTAATACCCAAACAATTTTATTATTCCCTTTGAACTCGCTTTTTAAAATATCTACAAGAGCAATTATTGTTGGTAGAATTCCAAGAAATAAGACTGCTAATATCAGAATTAGTTGCCAAGTTCCAATCGTTAAAAAATAATTCATAATTTTTGTTTTAATTTTATTCGTAATTTTTGTTCAGCATTAAAGCTAACGTGTTTGTGTATGGTTAGTTGCGTGGTTTAGCAACTAAGATAGCAAACATTTACGAACCTGTGAATATTCCGCAGGAATATTCCAGATGATCAGAAACGAAGCAATTAATTATACACGGTGTTGGCAAATCGTTATTTTTTAATCCCAATATTTTTCAATTAAATGATATATAATTCCATTATTAATATCAACTGCTAGATAATTCGCATTTGGATATTTATTACATCGATAAAATTCAATATTCTCTATGTTTTCAATTTCGTAAAAAAATGAAATTTCTTTTTTAAATTCAGGCATTTCACTCTCAATAAATTCCAAATTCTTTTTCATTTCACTTCCATCAGTCTTTTCGGTTTCTGTATCAGATATTTCAGTTTGTTTAGTTTTTAAATCCGATAGAAACTTTAAAATTTCTGTTTTGTCCGATTTGTATTTAAAATAACAAGAATAAAAATTGGGTGGAAAGTTTATTTGAACACTTTTCATTTCGTCCATTTCTGGAATATTTTCATCGGAATATATATCACTTAAATTCACTTTTTCAGTTGATGAAAATGAGTTGAAAGCAAAATTCACAGATTTTTTCCAAGCTTTTTTTGAAACATTCGCAATTTCTGATTTTGATTTTTCAATCAATTCCTGTCCTTTATCCTTTGCTCTTTGACAAGAACAAAAAACAATTAAAATCGTGATTATTATTTTGATGTGCGTTTTCATAATGTTTGCCAACGTGTTTGTGTATGCTTAGTTGCGTGGTTAGGCAACTAATTTAGTAAACTTTTACGAACCTGAGAATATTCCGAAGGAATATTCCAGATAAGCAGAAACAAAGCAATTA
>NZ_JABFDJ010000001.1 GCF_013403925.1 Winogradskyella wichelsiae | reverse complement strand
GAAGAGTAGGTCGCCGCCTTTTTAAGAACCCTTACTAGATAACTAGTAAGGGTTTTTTGCTTTTATATCCTTTTTTACTGCTTCTTTTATAAACTAATAAAGCTTAGAAGGTAGGCTGTGTTTAAGACACTAGAGCTAGCTAAAGAGAAGCCAAGAGAATCGTTCTAGAGTTTATAAAGTTTGGCTTATACAAGCTAATACCTAAAACAAAAAAGTCCCATCTGTAATAGATGGGACTTTTTTGTTCTAAAGAGATATAAGGTTTAGGGTTTATACTTCTTGTTTAGGTTAGTTAGCATTTCTGAAGTCATTCTTTCTAAATTAAAATCGTGCGACCAATTCCAATCTTTACGTGCTACACTATCATCTATTGAAGAAGGCCAACTGTCAGCAATTTCTTGTCTAAAATCTGGTTTATAGGTTATCGTAAAATGTGGAATTTCTGCTTTTATACTATTGGCTATGTCTTCAGGGGTAAAACTGATAGCAGATAAGTTATAAGAAGATCTAATAGTTAAATCTTTAGATGGTACTGACATAATATCTATTGTTGCTTTTATAGCATCGTCCATAAACATCATTGGAAGGTGTGTTTTTTCTGACAAGAAACTTTCATATTTACCTTTTTTAATAGCTTCATGATAAATTTCAACAGCATAATCAGTTGTTCCTCCTCCTGGCAACGCTTTATGACTGATAATTCCAGGATATCTAATACTTCTTACGTCTACATCGTATTTATTATAGTAGTATTCACACCAACGTTCTCCTACTTGCTTGGTTATACCGTAAACTGTGGTCGGCTCGCATATGGTATGTTGTGGTGTATGCTCTCTAGGAGTTGTTGGTCCAAAAACAGCGATACTGCTTGGCCAAAAGATCTTTTTAATTTGCTTGGTTTTTGCTAAGTTTAATACATGAAAAAGTGAATTCATATTTAAGTCCCACGCTTCCATAGGGTATTTTTCACCTGTTGCACTTAATAGGGCTGCCATTAAATAAATTGTATCTATTTTGTGACTAATGCAACAATCTTTAATAGCGTTGAAGTTTTTAGCATCTAAAATTACAAAAGGGCCAGCATTAACAAGCTCTAAATTGCGAGTGTTAATATCGCTAGCTACCACGTTATCTACTCCATGTATTTCTCTTAACTTAGTAGTTAGTTCTGTTCCTATTTGCCCACAGGCACCAATAATTAATATTTTTGAAGACATCTAAATGTTTAATAGTTTCTGCCAAAAGTAGTAAGAATTAATCCGTTCTAATATTAAAGTTTTCAAAAAATAAATGGTTTAATTTTATGGATTCCACAATTTTGTATTTTTATATATTAAAAATAGAAAAGTAATGTTTAGTATATTTACATTCAAATTAATACAGTGTTATGAAGATTAGATTTGTCATTTTAATATTGAGTTGTATTCTTGTTACTAATTGTGATGATGATTCCAAAAGTGACGCTACGGTAGATACTATTGTAGATGTAGAGGAGAACTCTAGAATTACAGCAAAAACCATTGAAAATATTGATTATAAGGATTTTGTTCTTAGTCCTGAGTCAAAAGAAGCGATTCTATCCTGGGGGGAATACCAAGAGTTGTTAAGACAGTTAAGTTTTTTGAAACGAGGAGATTTTTCATTTTTTGATGGTGATAAGGAAACATTGAAAAAGTTTATTACTGATTTTAAAAAGGGGTTACCAAGTGAATTTAGTACAAATCCAATTTTGTCTCGGAATGCGATTATTGAAACAGAACTTTTAAAACTTAATGAGAACCTTACCTTAGATAACATTGAACGTAAAGAAAAGATAGCAAGCATTAAAGGTCTTTTTATCGCATTTTCTAATTTAAATGATATGATAAATAAAAAATTAGAACGAGATATGTACAATAAAATACTTCCTGAATAATATGATCTCTAAATATTAAAGTTATTATTGCTTGTAACATTTAGAAATGTTTATAGACCTATAATTATATTCAATTAAAACTAAACAATAATAAATTATGAAAACCAATTTTAGTCGCGTAATTGCGATATCAGGTTTGGCATTTTTTACAATAGTTTCATGTAAAGAGGAGGCCAAAAAAGACACAGCTATAGCGGAGGTAAAAACGCCGGGGATTGTGTTAGAGAATATGGATACAACGGTAGATCCAAAGGATGATTTTTATAATTATGTCAACGGTAATTGGGCTAAGAGTAATACAATACCAGATGATGAATCTAGTTGGGGAGGATTTGGTGTTTTACGTAAATCTACTAGGCATGATGTTTTAGAAATTTTAAAAACATCTAAAGAATTAGGTACTTACACAGAAGGATCAGATCAAAGAAAAGCGTTATTAATTTATGAGTCTGAGTTAGATACGATTGCTCGTAACAAAGCGGGTATTGCTCCATTACAGCCTATATTAGACAAAATAACAGCGATTAAAAATTTAAGTGATATGCAAACGGTGTATGCCTCTACCTTGGGTGTTGGTGCACCATTTGCAGGTATTGGAGCTAACGCGGATCTTAATGATAGTAGTATGAATACTGCTTGGGTATTTCCCGGAGGTTTAGGATTGCAACGTGATTATTATATTGATCAAGATGCAAAAACGGTTGAAATAAGAGAGAAGTATGTAGATCATATTACTAAAATGCTTCAGTATGTAAATTACCCAGAAACAGATGCACGTGTAGCAGCAGAGAAAATTTTAGTATTAGAAACTCAGTTAGCAGAGCCTCGTTTAGACAAAGTAGCAAGTAGAGATATCAGAAACTTTAATAACCCAACTGCTCTGGCAGATTTACAAGCAATGAGTCCTTCTATTAATTGGCAGAAATTAATGGACGATATGGGTATTGATAAAAAAGTAGATACACTTATGGTGATGCAACCTAAGTATATGAAAGCTATGGATACATTTTTAAAGTCGACTCCTGTAGAAGACCTAAAAACTATGATGGTATGGAATACTTTAGATAATGCTGCAGGAATGCTTACCACTGAGATGGAGAAAGCTAACTGGGAGTTCTATGGTAAAACTTTAAATGGATCTAAAGCGATGCGCCCTGCAGATGAACGTGCTTTAGGAACTGTAGATGGAAGTGTTGGTGAAGCTATTGGACAACTATATGTGCAAGCTAAATTTCCGCCAGAAGCAAAAGTTAAAGCTGAAAAGATGATTGCAAATGTTATCAAGGCATTCCAAAATAGAATTAATAAGCTAGATTGGATGAGCGAAGAAACGAAAAAGAAAGCCATTGTTAAGCTAGATAAATTTACAGTTAAGATTGCTTATCCAGATGAATGGGAAGATTACTCAGCTATGCAAATAGAAGAAGGTAACACATATGCAGAAAACATGATGGCTGTTGGTGCTTGGGCACAGAAAAAAAACTTAGCCGATATTAATGAACCTGTGGATAAATCTAAATGGGGAATGGCACCACAAACTGTGAACGCTTATTTTAACCCAATGAACAATGAGATTGTTTTTCCTGCTGCTATTTTACAACCACCATTCTATAACTATACAGCAGATGAAGCTGTAAATTACGGGGGAATAGGTGCTGTAATTGGCCATGAAATTTCTCATGCTTTTGATGATTCTGGAGCACGTTTTGATGGCGATGGAAATGTAAATAACTGGTGGACACCAGAAGATTTAACTGAATTTGAAAAACGAGGTAACGCCTTAGCTGAGCAGTATTCTGCTATTCAGGTTTTAGATAGTGTTTATATTAATGGAGCTTATACTTTAGGTGAAAATATTGGAGATTTAGGTGGTGTTCTTGGTGCTTATGACGGTTTACAGTTATATTTTGAAGAACATGGAAGACCAGAAAATGTTGATGGATTTACTCCAGAACAACGTTTCTTTATGTCTTGGGCAACTGTTTGGAGAACTTTAACTAGAGAAGAAGGACTAAGATCACAGATTAAATCAGATCCACATTCTCCTGGTATTTATAGAGCAACACAACCTTTAAAAAATATTGATGCTTTCTATGAAGCTTTTAATATTAAAGAAGGCGATTCTATGTATTTAGCGCCAGAAAAGCGTGTTAGAATTTGGTAAATGTTATATTAAGATTATTAAATAAAAGGTGCAGCTCATTGAGCTGCACCTTTTATATTTTAGATCATTCTAAACGGTTACTTTTTATCAGCAGCAGCTTGTTGTGCCTGCTGTGCTTTTTGAGCCTCTAGGGCTTCTCTACTAATTTTAGCTAAACTAAAATTAGGATCGATAGCTAAAGCATCATTCATAAATTTAAGTGCTGCATCTATGTTAGCTGTTTTGTTTTCTGAAAAAGTCAATAGTCCTTTTAAATACATAATAGCTGCTTTCATAGATGTTTCATAAGGCTTTTGTTTCTCGTAGAAAGCACGCTTCATATCGTCTGTTACGTTATCTAACGCATATGAAAGATTTAGTTTAGCACCAGCTAAATCGTTTGTTTGAATTTTCATTTCAGCCATTTCATAAGCTAAATAAACATTAGGATCACGTTTATTTAATACTTCAAAATGTTCTAAAGCCATTTTAGGCTGATTTAAGTTTTTTAAAGCTAATGCTTTTACTTCTACATTCATATCAGAATCTGTAGCATTTTTGTCTACTCCAATAGTATTTAAGGCTTGCATATATTGTCTTTCAGAAAGATAGATGTATGCCAAAGTATCTGTACGTTCTACAGAAGGTTCTAAAATGTTAAGATGCGTCATGGCATTTATAACACCTTGCGTATCCCCTTGCTTTTTCATTTGCTTATAATAGGCTTGATAATGTTCTTTTAATCCTGCGTTAGTTTGTGCAAAAATACCTGCTGAAAATAACATGAGAATTGCAATTGTAATCGTCTTCATTTGTTCTTTATTTATTGTTGTTTAATCATTTAAAAAATTAATGGTCTAAATCTATAAAAATTAATAGTAAATGATCTTAAAAATCTATTAATTTCTATGGTGCTACTTTAAAGGTGTATTTCAAAAGTTGTACCATTATTTTAGATTCTATAATTTTCCCTTTACTTTCTTCTAAAGTATTAAAAATCGGAAGTGGTAAATTTTGAAGCTTACAATAGTTAGTATAATAGGTTTTTTTAGTTTGGTGTTTAGGATAAGCAGCGTTTATAGCTTTACCCCAAAGATCATTTTTAAGTATCGAAGTTATAATAGCTATACAATCAGTTTTATGAATTAAATTAGTTGGAGCCTCAGGATTTGAAATCTCTTTTTGACCTGATAAAAATTGACCAGGATGGCGCTCTTCATCTACCAAACCACCAAAACGTAAAATGGTTGTTTTAAAATTTGAATTTTCCTGAAGCATTTTTTCAATTTCTATAAGCTGTCTTCCACTATTAGAAATTGCATTAGGAACAGTTGATACAGTTATAATTGGAAAATTTATTTCATTCTGAAAAACAGAAGTAGAACTAATGTATAAAACTTGTTTTACTTTTTGTTTTTCAATTTCATGAATCAAGTGTTTTATTTCCGCGACATGATTTTTATTTGGATTTTTTCTTAATCCAGGAGGAATATTAATAATAACGGTATCACTTCCTGTTAAAAATTGAGTGTAATCACCTGATATTTCAGAGGGATTTAAAGTCACCAAAAACGGATTGATGTCGTGTTCTTTTAAAAGATTTAATTTGTCTGTTGTAGTGGTTGAACCGTTGATATTAAAACCGGTCTCTACTAGTTTTTTAGCTAAAGAAAAACCTAACCAACCGCATCCTATAATGCTAATTTGTGTATTCAAAATGTAAGAGTAATTTTTAGAGATTAAAGATACTGCATATTTAGTCTTTATTGTTGATGTTTTTTTAAGTCATTAATTTTCAGTAACTTTAAGTTTATCTCTAATTAATAAACAACAATATTATGGCTATTAAAAGTTTTCAAGGTGCTCGTAAGCAACAATTTGTAAATGAAACAATTACGTTAAAGGTAAGAGATTACATGTCTACAAATCTCATCACATTTAAGCCCAATCAGTCTGTACAAGAGGTTGTAGAAGCTTTAATACGAAATAAGATTTCTGGTGGCCCTGTAGTTAATGATAGACAAGAATTAATTGGGATTATCTCTGAAGGTGACTGTCTAAAACAATTAAGTGAAAGTCGCTATTACAATATGCCTTTAAAGCATGATACAGTTGATAAGCGCATGGCTACAGATGTTGAAACTATTGATGGTAATATGGATGTTTTTGATGCTGCAAATAAGTTTTTACAATCTAAAAGAAGACGTTTTCCTATTGTTGAAAATGGAAAATTGGTAGGGCAAATTAGTCAGAAAGATATTTTAATTGCCGCACTTAATCTAAAAGGTGAAAATTGGAATAGTACTACCAAAAAAAGCTCTTAATCATCTCGCTTTACTAAAGCGTAATAGTCTCCTTCTAGTGGTAAATAGCCCTGGTCGTAGACAAAGTAGTATATGGTGCCTGCCTTAGTGGTGTAGGTACTGGTAAAATAATTAAAATCAAAACCTTTTTCTATAAGTTTGGCTCTAGAACACTTTGTTTTTTTATTAGGATTAAGAGCTTCTAAGATTCTATAATTTTTCCTTAAGCGGTTATTTGTGTTTCTTATTAGATTTTTAGAATCTTTATTAATTCGGTTGTTTTGCGCATTTCTACAGCCATCACTGCAGTACTTTTTATCAATTCTGCCGATAATTTCATCACCACATTCTGGGCATTTTTTTCGCATGTTGTAAAATTAAGTTCTTACAATATACTAATTAAAATTCATTATAAACCTCTGGCAATGATTACGGTGTTAGTGTTATTTACTTTTTTGTAGATATCTACTTGAAAAACTTTTGATTTAAGGTAATTAACCAAACTATCTACTTTAGCTTCATTAGAAGCATTTACTGAGGCATTAAATAGAACGGTGCCTTTTATAGATTTTGAACTTAATACTTGGTTCCAAAACTCCTGATCTAAAAACTTACTTGGTACAGTAAGATCTATATAAAGATCTACAATGATTAAATCGAATTTTTTTGTGTTTGTTTGCACAAATTGAAATGCATCCATACAATGTATTTTTAATAGATTGTTTTCGATAATGCCAAATTCTGTTTTGGCAATATCTACCACAACAGAATCTAGCTCTACCGCTTCAATGGCGTTGTTATAATTAAAATCTTCTCGTAAGGTTTTTATAACACTGCCACCACCCATGCCTAAAATAAGAATGGAATTAAAGTTGGTGAGATTAATTTTCTCAAGTCCAAATTTTAAAATTCGTTGTAATGAGCCATAACTGTAGTTGGCATTCTGAGAATTGAGATGCTTTTTTCCGTTATACCACGTAATTTCTAATTCACCACTATACTTAGAAGTAATAGTTTTGGTTACCGGATAAATATAACTTAGCATTCGTTTCATATACGAGCTAAAGGTAAGCTTTATTCTACTTCCTCTTCCGTCTTAGATTTATTGTATTTGGTATAGCTAATGTTTTTCTTATCTAAAATAGCATAGAATTTACGCGAAGAAATTTTTAAGTCTCTATTTATTTCACTGACTTTCTTTTTTCCTTTTTTATAGAGTTTTAAATTTTTATTCACTTCTTTATTAAAGTAATAATCTTTTAATTTGTCTAAAACTTGCATTTCTGTCATACCAGATTCACTAGCATAGCTCTCTAATTCTTTTTTTACGTTTGTTAAATTTGTTTTCATATAGGGATATTTATGGATTAGCAGTGTGTATAGGGGACTGCTTTAATTATTACTAAATTATAAAATAAATTAGAAAAGAGCCAATTTGCCCACTAACGGGGCATTATTTCAGCTAAAATGAAAAAAACGAGATAAATTACTGCGTTTTTAGCCTATCTTAACTATAATTTAATTTAAGGTTGCTCTTTTAGTTGCATCCAATTTATTAAATCTTTTGTGTCAACAATAGACCAACTGTGTGGATGTCTTTCTCCATTAGATCTATAACCTTTATTTTTTGTAGGTATATATTGAATGGCTTTAAAATGTGAGGATTTCAAAGTTTCAGAAAGTGATTTAATAGCGTAGGCATTTAGTTCTTTATACTCTGCCATTGTCGTTTTTTGCCACCAAAGGGTATCTGGTTCTGTATATAATCTAATTTTGGTGTGTTTTAAATGTGAAAGATTATCTATATTTTTTGTTTCTGAAGTGAAGACAGCATAAGTTTCATAATTAGAAATACTATCCTTAGGATTTCCAAAAGCATTGCTCAATGTCTCAAGAATCCAGAGACTCTCTTCTTTTGTATAATTTGAAAAATCGCGCTCAATATTTTTTTGTGCTGTATTGTATAACCCGATTAAATCTAATGGCGCGTCTACTATAAAAACCCCTTTAGGTTTTATACTAGGATTATAACCTGCTATAAAATTACTAATTAATAATGCTATGTTTCCTCCACTAGAGAATCCGCCGATAAAGATGTTATCGGTTGGTAATTTGTTTGTTTTAAAAATATTTTTAAGCTGTTTAGATAATTGTATTTTTTCATCTTGATTTAGCCATAATTTACCACTATAGTTCATAAAGAGAACTGAAATAGCATTATTTTTCGCATCTTTTAATATTTTAAACTCACGCTTAATATCTTGTGCATTTTCTGGAAAACCACCAAAAAGAATTAAGACTCCCTTTGCATTTTTAGAAACTTTGTTTAGCTCGTAGTTGGTATGAATAATCTCTTCAAACTTTGTTTCTGTCGTTATTTGTTTTTTTGCTGAGTTTCTGCATGAAGTGAGCATCACAATAATAATAAATCCTAAAAATTTCTTCATAGCTTAAATTATTTATTAAAACGATAAGGTAATGACAATGGTTTTAGGATTACTGTTTTTAATTTTCAGATAGGTTGTTTTTTATCCTGGGATTTATCCTTGTTAAGAAGTCTGCAAATTTATATTTGTCTTTTGGGGAAAGAATCATCTCATTATTTTTTCCATATTTAATCTCAATACGATCAAATGAGGCTGCTGGTGATGAAATAATATTAGAAGATTTTGATATTTCTTTAATTTCACTAATTACAATAGGTTTATAATGGAAAAAACCACATTTAATTTTAAGTATATTATGAGTTAGGGTATATGTTGTGTTGAAGAACATGTGTAATATAAGCGCATAGATCAGTGCTATAAAT
Source organism: Winogradskyella wichelsiae (assembly GCF_013403925.1). Taxonomy (GTDB): domain Bacteria; phylum Bacteroidota; class Bacteroidia; order Flavobacteriales; family Flavobacteriaceae; genus Winogradskyella; species Winogradskyella wichelsiae. Next base: position 837,869 of record NZ_JABFDJ010000001.1, on the reverse strand, counting down.
AATAGAATAGGTATTGTTTTTAAAGTAAGACCTCCATAAATTAATGTAGGTATTAATGATCCAAAAAACACGACAAATACTACAATTAATAAGCCGTAAGATATTTTGGAATTGAAAGTTTTAGTCATCGTTTGTTAGGTTGAATTGTTTTACTGGTATTAATATTTTTTATATTTTAGAATAGTAACTAATGGAGACTAAAATTCAACTGAATCTGGATCTAAGCCTGAAGCCCCAATTTTTTCTAAGCCATTAATGACAGTCATATCTGATGCTGTTAATTGAAAATTAAACACATCAAAATTTTCTTCTATACGGTGTGGTGTAACTGATTTTGGTAATGGTATTACACCGTTCTGTAAAGCCCAACGAATGCAAACTTGAGCAACAGATTTATTATATTTTTTAGCAATAGATTTTAAAATACCATTATTTAAAACTTCACCACGACCAAGAGGGCTCCAGCCTTCAACTTGAATATTGTTATCCGCACAAAACTTTACACAGTCTGGTTGTGTAAATCCTGGATGATATTCAATTTGATTTACAGAAGGTTTTGTTTTAGCTGTTTTCATTAAAGGTTCTAAATGATGCGGCATAAAATTACTTACACCAAGGCTTTTAATTTTTCCTTCATTGTATAGTTTTTCCATGGCCCTCCAAGTTTCTGCATTTATCTCTTGCCAATTTTCAAACTGATGTGCTGCAGCTGGCCAATGTATAAGGTATAGATCTAAATAATCGAGTTGTAAATCTTCTAAGGTTTTTTCAAAAGCTTTTAATGTGCTTTCATATCCACGTTCAGCATTCCATAATTTACTGGTTATAAAAAGATCTTTGCGTTCAATACCACAGGCTTTAATCCCTGCGCCAACACCTTCTTCATTTGCATAAATTGCTGCTGCATCAATATGTTTATAACCAATTTCTATGGCTGTTTTTATTGATTTTATAGCAGTTTCTCCATCGGGTGTTTTCCAGGTTCCGAAACCTAAAGATGGAATTTTAATACCGTTGTTAAGTGTGAAATATGTTTTCATTAGTGATCTATTTTTAATTCTGCATAAACATCTTGAGCTCCGTGAATTTCTTTTCCAAACATCACCTGAATATCATATGTAATATTGTATTCTTTTAGAACTTCATCGATGTTATCTTTTTTGCTTTTAGCGATCTCAATATCTTGTCGGTATGTGTTTAAAGTACCAAATGCTTTTCCGAGTAAGGTAATTCCGATAACTATAATCGTTATTGTTACTGAGGATATAATTCTGCTTTCTAAGGTGAATTTACCAAATAAAAATCCTCCGATTATTACTGCGATTCCCATTACGGCAAATACAACAAAATAGGTGTAGGTTAAAAGCTTTTTTCGCTTATGATTTTGGTAATCTATGTTAACATATTCTAGTTGATCTTCAAACTTTTTATTTAGCTCGATTTTAGAACAAGTTTTATTAAATTCTGGCTTTCGATTGTTTAGAGCACAGGTTGTACCAATTTTTAAACTCGTTATTTGATGATCGCATAAACGACAATGTCTTGCTAAATCCATTAAATGATAAGTTGAATTTTATATGGATAGAATTAAATAGTATTCATCATCATGTTCGCCAAAAACGAAATGAAAATTCTCGTTTTTGTTTATTTTATCAAAAGCATTTTTGTCATTTAGTTCATTAAATACTTCATGAATGGCTATAATTCCTTTGAGTTGAAAACATTTTGCTAGCTCTCTGTCTTCGGTAATTAAAACCCCATTTTCATAATAAGATTTCCCTAATTTCTTTTTTACAAATGGATTAAAGAATTGAGTTTTTAGACCTTTAATTTGTTCTAATCCGTCAGCGAAATCATAAGAGAATCCCATTTTAACCTTTACATGTTTAATGGTTTCTTTCTTCCAATTAATAATTCCGTATAGTTTGGTTTTTTGATCTTTTTCTTGCGGGAATTCGTGTTCAAATAAGATGGCATCTAATTTTTGTTCTGGGTTTATCCCTTCTTTAGGATTTGTCCATCTCTTTTTAATTTTCTTTACAACCTTCTTTTTTAAGTCGCTTTTGTATTCATCAAAATCATAAGACATTAATTTATTAAAGACTTTTTCAGTTTTTTTAAATTTATTGGATGACTTATATTCAGAAATAGCGATTTCTAATTCACTTTTTAATTGGTTACCAATTTCTTCATTAGACAACATAAACAAGGTAAGTTTAAATTAAGATTAATACGCTTTAACGTGTTGAGGACCTAATTTAGTAAATAAATTTTGAATAGAGAATATATAATTAACTTCTATTAGTACCAAAGACTAGTTAATGAGCTACTTATAATTTTTTATATAAATTTAAAAACTATACATTATTAGTTATGAGTTAAATATATTTATGCCCCTGTTTTCAGGGTTTTTGTTTTTACTAAATTAAGGGTTATACCGAAGAGTTAGTTGGTATAATTTTGCATAGAAATGTTAGAAACAGACCAAAGTATAGGTTCAGTGTTTAAAGTTAATGACCTTCAATTTAGGTAGCTCATAAATTAACTGTCGCCTTTAAATTAAAATAAATAACGAATGTCTATAAATTAACTAAAAATCACCTAAACAATTATGAAAATTAAATTACTCGTATTATCAGTATTCGCTTTCTGTTGTGTATTTAATGCAGAAGCTCAAAAATTAAAAAAGTTTGGAAGTTCAGTTGAAAAGAAAATTGGACCAAAAACAATTAAAGTACCTTACACAGATGTTATCTCTTATTTAGGATATGCTTCTGAAGGAAATGAAGATGAAGTAATAGAAGGAAAAAAATTCTATTACATTTATTTATGGGTTCCTGCTGTTGCACCAGAATTGGGTGTAAGAATGCTTTCTCCTGTTGCAAAAACTAAAGTTAAAGATGCTATTAAGTCTGAGGCTTATGAAGCAAACGAATCTTCTAGTGATTATTTTGATACTTACATTACTTTAGAGCGTTCTACTATTTTCAAAAAAGAGGATATTACAGAAGAAGCTGCTAAAAGTGCAACTTGGACTACACTTGCTAGGAACGATGATAGTAGTGAAATGCCAAAGCAACCTAGTGGAAGCAGTTACAACTCTTTATTAAGATATAAAAGTGAAGTAGGTAGCCCTACAAACGCTTTAACTGCTGGTTTATACCGTATTGGTTTTACAACTTATAAAACAGGTGAAGTTAAAGGAACATTTTTAGCAGAAGTTGCGGCTCCGGTAAAATTACCAGGTGTTGTAATGGCTAAAACTATCGAAGAACTTTTAAAAGGACTATAATACAAATACAGACATTCGTATTTTAGTAGACACCTCTTTATGTAAATAAAGAGGTGTTTTAATTTCTAGCCATTTGTTGTATTTGGATGTTCTAAATTGTTGATTATTTTTTGTGGCTACTATAATTAATTTTTGAGTCTATTTTAGCTAATTAAAGGGTTTCCTTATTTACATAATTGTCCTTGATATGTATAAAAAATCAGGTTTTAAAAATAGAAGTCTCTTAATCCCAACATTTATAATAATTTAAAAACTCCCTTAAAAGCTAAGTTTAATAGTCGTTTACCTGTTTTTAAACGATTACAAGTAATTACAAACGAATGTAAATAGGTAACTACCGAATATTATTTGTCAGTCATTACATCTTTGCAGTGTTGAATCGATTTAGGTTCAATAGTATTAACTGTTTAACCATTAAATTTAGATATTATGAATACACTTAAAAACAAAGTACAGTTGATTGGTAACTTAGGAAATGACCCAGAAATCACCAATTTTGAATCTGGAAAAAGATTAGCAAAATTCTCAGTAGCTACAAACGAAACCTATAAAAATGCTAAAGGAGAAAAGGTAACCGATACACAATGGCATAATGTTGTGGCTTGGGGTAAAACGGCAGAGGTTGTAGAAAAGTTTGTAACTAAAGGTAAAGAAGTTGCTATTGAGGGAAAATTGACCTCAAGATCTTGGGAAGATAAAGACGGGGTTAAACGCTATATTACAGAGATTGTTTGTAGCGAGCTATTAATGTTAGGTAAATAATTGAAATTATAAAACCCAAATGACAATTATTACTATTGTCATTTGGGTTTCATATTTATGCTACTTTTTTAAGCAAATCAAAACAAGGACATTTTTTACAACGCTTGTTTTCTGATTTCTTAAATTTCTTGCAGCATTTAGATTTTACCTTATTTAAGGTATCTAATCCTGTAGCTTCAAGAACTTTAATACGTTCTTTCTTTAACTTCTTATTTTTCTTCTTTTTGCCCATTGCATAAAAAATCAATAGAACAAAAATAACTATTTATATTTAATCTAAATAATATTTAACATTTATATACCTGGAGTTTCTGCTGCTGAGCTTACTGTAAGTTGTTGAATGTCTCTATCAAAAAGATATAAGCCACCTTTATCATCACCAATCATTTTTACTTTATCAAGGATAGTCCTTGCTGTAGCCTCTTCTTCAATTTGTTCTGCAACGTACCACTGTAAGAAGTTGTGCGTGGCATAATCTTTTTCTTGCAAAGAAATATGGACTAGGTCATTGATGCTTTCCGAAACAAAAATTTCGTGTTCTAAAAGCTTTTCAAACATAGATTTATAAGACTCAAAAGTAACGTTAGGTGCTGTTAATTCCGAAACATGTGCGTGTCCGCCACGCTCGTTAACAAATTTTACAAGTTTTAACATGTGTGCGCGTTCTTCGTCCGATTGGTCGTACATAAAATTAGAAATACCTTCTAATCCTTTAACTTCCGCCCAAATTGCCATAGCTAAATAAGCTTGAGACGATTCTGCTTCAATTCTAATTTGTTTATTTAATGCGGCTTCAATTGATTTTGATAACATAGTGTGGTGTTTTAATTCAAATATAAGAATACTTCATCCTTTGATAAAATATTTGGGTGAATTTGCTTTTAATACTGCTTATTAGCAAAATAGGCATTTCGATACAGAACGGTTATCGCTAAAAGAAAATATCTTGAGCTAATCGAAATGTGTTAGCATGCGCATCAACAATTTTTTTTATATCTGGTGAATAGCCACCTCCCATACTACACATTACAGGGATTTGATTAAGCTTGCACTGTTCTAAAACAAAACGATCTCTGGCTTTACACCCTTCTATGGACAAACTAAGCTGCCCTAATTTATCTGAAGCTATAACATCTACACCACATAAGTAGTAAATAAAATCGGGTTGTTCTTTGTCTATTAACTTTGGAAGCGTTGCTTTTAATAGCTCTAAATACGTGGTGTCATCTGTATTATTTTCTAACGCGATGTCTAAATCACTTTGCTCTTTCTTAAAAGGATAGTTGTTTTTTCCGTGCATAGAAAAGGTAAAAACAGACGTGTCATTCTCAAATATTTCGGCTGTTCCATTTCCTTGATGCACATCTAAATCTACAATTAAAATTTTTTTAGCTAAGCTATTACTTTGAAGATATCGTGCAGCAATAGCTTGATCGTGTAATAAACAAAAGGCTTCACCTCGGTCTGTAAAGGCATGATGTGTACCACCTGAAATATTCATGGCAATGCCATACTGCACTGCAAATTCACTTGCTTTTATGGTACCATCAGCTATAATAACTTCTCGCTTAATTAAATTTCTACTCAGTGGAAATCCTATTTTCCGTGCAGCTCTTTGATCTAGTGTTAAATTTACCAAATCGTAATAATATTCTGGTGTATGAACAGCCAGAATGTGTTTGTCATTTGGTTTTTTTGGTTCAAAAAAATTATCCTGATCGCAAGTTCCTTCGTGCAAAAGCTGTTGCGGTAACAACTCGTATTTTTCCATAGGAAAGCGGTGACTTTCGGGTACATGGTGTCTGTATATTGGGTGAAACGCTATTTTTAGCATTATTTAATAAGTTTTAATTGAATTCGTTTTCTAGTCACATCAACCTCTAAAACCTTCACCATAATTTGTTGATGTAATTGCACGTGTTCATTAACATCTTTGACAAAACTATCAGACAAATTAGATACATGTATTAAACCGCTCTCCTTAATGCCAACATCTACAAAACAACCAAAATTAGTGATGTTATTTACGATTCCGGGTAGTGTTTGTCCTTCGTGTAAATCGGTAATCGTTTTTATATTTTGATCAAAAGTGAAAACCTTAGCTTTTTCCCTAATATCTAAACCTGGCTTTTCTAATTCTTTAATAATATCTTGAAGCGTTAGCAAACCAACCTCTTGAGATACATATTTTTTTAAATCAATATTTTGAAGTTTTGATTTATTACCAATTAATTCTTGAAGCGAAACACCTTCATCTTTAGCCATTTTTTTTATAATAGCATAGCTTTCTGGATGTACAGCAGAATCGTCTAGTGGATTTTTAGCGCCTTTGATTCTTAAAAATGCAGCACTTTGTTCAAAAGCTTTGCCTCCTAAACGCGGTACTTTTAAAATGTCTTTTCGTGATTTAAAAACACCGTGTTCTACTCTATAATCAAAAATATTTTCAGCTAATTTAGGTCCAATTCCAGAGACATGGCTCAATAAAGGTTTACTAGCAGAATTGATGTTTACACCAACAGCATTTACGCAGTTTTCTATAACCGTATCCAATTGTTTTTGAAGCTTGGCTTGGTCAACATCGTGCTGGTATTGCCCTACACCAATGGATTTTGCATCAATTTTTACTAGTTCGGCCAGCGGATCTTGCAATCTTCTACCAATAGAAACCGAACCACGAACGGTAACATCATAATTAGGGAATTCTTCACGAGCAATTGGGGATGCCGAATAAATACTAGCACCAGCTTCACTAACCACAAAGACTTCTAAATCATTTTTAAAATGAATTTTACGAATCAAAGCTTTAGTTTCTCTAGATGCTGTTCCGTTTCCTATAGCAATGGCTTCAATTTTGTGAGCTTCCGCTAAAGACGAAATCTTTTTAATAGCACCAATACTATCATTTTGGGGTGGATGTGGAAATATGGTTTCATTATGTTTTAAATTCCCTTGAGCATCTAAACAAACCACTTTACAACCACTTTTAAAACCCGGATCTATCGCTAAAACGCACTTTTCTCCTATAGGTGACCCTAATAATAATTGTTTTAGATTTTTTGCAAAAACCGTAATCGCAGATTCGTCTGCTTTGTCTTTGGCATTATTTAAAGTTTCTTTGCTCAACGACGGAAATAATAAACGTTTATAAGCATCTGATATTGCTAATTCTATTTGGTCTGCACAAGCATTCTGACTTCGTATAATTCTGTTGTCAATAAGTTCTAAGGCTCTAACTTCGTCAATTTCAATTTTAAAACGAATAAAACCTTCGCTTTCTGCTCTTAGGATAGCGAGTAGTCTATGGGAAGGAATACGAGATAAGGACTCCGACCAATCAAAATAATCTCTAAATTTCTGTGCCTTCTCATCTTCCTTTTTCGTCTTTATAACTTTAGTAGAAATTTGAGCTTGTCGTTCTAATTGATTTCTTAAACTATTTCTAATATCTGCTCGTTCATTAATCCATTCAGCAATAATGTGTCTTGCACCTTCTAAAGCTTCATCTGTCGTTTTAATATCTCCCTTTACATATTTGTATGCGATAGATTCGATATCATTTGCTTTTTGACTCATGATGATTTTTGCTAAAGGCTCTAAACCATTTTTACGAGCTGTTTCTGCTTTTGTTTTCCGTTTTTTCTTGTAGGGTAAATAGAGATCTTCAAGCGTTATGAGATCTTGTGTTTTTTCAATCTTTTGTTTTAGTTCGTCCGTTAAAACATCTTGTTCTTCTAAAGCTTTTAAAATGGCTATTTTTCGTTTTTCTAAAGCTTCAAATTGTTCTTTATATTTAACGATGTCTCCAATCTGTACTTCGTCTAAGTTTCCTGTAGCTTCTTTTCTGTAGCGTGAAATAAAAGGTATGGTGCAGTCTTCATTCAGTAATTGAATGGTGCTTTTTATATTTTTTTCTGCTAATTGCGTGTGTTGAACTATATATTTTATCATCATAAAAAAAGACCTTATAAATTTAAAATTATAAGGTCTGTAATATATTTAACTCCGCTGAAATAGCCGAATAGTTTTAATAAAAGTTATTAATTAGTCCCAGCTTCTTTTTCGGCATCCTTAACCATAGTTTCATTTGGTACAATAGCGATATTAACACGTCGGTTTTTAGAACGTCCTTCTGCTGTTGTATTATCATACATAGGTTGCTCTTCTCCAAACCAATGGGTTGTAAATCTTCCACTACTTAAACCTTTAGCCATTAAATAATTAGTTACAGCTTCAGCTCTGTTTTTAGATAGAGTCATATTATAAGCATCATTACCAGAACTATCGGTGTGACCAACGACCAGAATATTAGTTTCTGGATATTCAGAAAATACACTTGCTAATTTATTAAGTGTTTCTTGTGATTTACTATTAACGTTATATTTTTCGGTATCAAAATAAACACCACTTTGTTCATCAAAGGTTAAGACGATACCATCATCTACGCGCTCTACAGTTGCACCAGGGATTTCTTGTTCAATTTCTTGAGCTTGTTTATCCATTTTATTCCCGATTAAAACACCAGCACCTCCACCAACAACACCGCCAATTACAGCTCCTAATTCGCTATTGTTTCCGCTACCAACATTATTTCCTATGATAGCACCTAAAAGGGCGCCGCCCGTTGCACCGATGACTCCACCTTTTTGTTTGTTATTTGCATTGTCTACAGCTTTACAGCTTGTCATTAATACTAAAACTAGTGATAAGGTTAAGGCTATATTCGATTTATAATTTTTCATGTATTTATCTTTTTTTATGATTGATGTTCACTATCATCATTTCTTTCAATGATAATTTTTTGAACATTTTGTTTTATGCTTTTGTGAAATTCATAGTAATGGTAATGGGTTTTCCATCTAGAGTCAAGACTTGTTCCCATTGCATTGAAGTTTCGGAAAGTGCTGTTAAATCCATACGGTATCCAACATTGGTTTCCGATTTTCCTTTCTCGTTTGTAGGTTTTAATAGAAAATTATACAAGCCAGTATCTTCGTCTACCTCGTCTATTGTAAATGAGAAATTACGTTGATCTGTATCGCAGTTCATTCCAGACAGTGTATATGTTCCGGTATTGTTATTGGGTATAAATTGCCATTTACTATTTTCGAAACAGGCTTTTTCAGCATCGTTAAGAAGCGTGATTTTTAAATCTCCAATAGCAGAATATTTTACGGATGTTAATGACCAATCTCCTTTAATTGTTTTTTTAGATTGACGTACTGTTTTTGATGTGCCACAAGCCAAAAAACAGACTGTTAAGCACAATATTGCTAGTTTTTTCATAGTCTTTTAAATAATGATTTTGGTCAAAATTAGTTTAAAGACAAAGGTTTTCTTACTTGTAAAGAAAAAAATATTGATGCATTAGCAAAAATAGGAATATAAAATAGGTTCCATTTTGTAGTCTTTATAAAATGAAACCTATATAAATTTAATACCTATGGTAAATGTAATTAGCTTATTTGAAGTCCATTATTTACACCATCGGTGTCTGGATTAACAAAGACTAAATTTCCACCTTCGTCTTCGGTCATTAAAATCATTCCTTGACTTTCTACACCTCTTAATTTTCGAGGTGCTAAGTTCACTAAAACAGTAACACGTTTGCCAATAACATCTTCTGGTGAAAAGCTTTCAGCAATTCCAGAAACAATAGTTCGTTTATCAATACCTGTATCTACTTTTAAGACTAAAAGTTTTTTGGTTTTAGGCATTTTTTCAGCTTCAATAATGGTTCCGACACGTAAATCTAATTTTGTAAAATCTTCAAATACAATTTCGTCTTTTTGTGGCTCAATCACTTTATTTGCTGCTTCGTTCGCTTTTTTGCTAGCAATTAATTTTTCTAATTGCGCTTCTATTTGTTCGTCTTCAATTTTAGAGAATAACAAATCTGCTTTTCCTATGTGATGTAATGCAGGAATAAGAATGTCTTTAGTAGAAACATCTTCCCAACCATTGTCATTCATATTTAAAATACCTTTTAACTTATCTGAAGTAAATGGTAAAAAGGGTTCAGATAAAACAGCTAAGGCAGAAGCAATTTGTAAAGCCACAAACATTACTGTTTTGGTACGTGCTTCATCTGTTTTAATTGTTTTCCAAGGTTCTTCGTCTGCTAAGTATTTATTTCCTAGTCGTGCTAAATTCATTAATTCTTGGCTCGCTTCTCTAAAACGGTAACGTTCAATTGAGCTAGAAATTACAGCAGGATATGCTTTTACAGCAGCCAAAGTTTCTTCGTCAATTTCTAAATAATCAGAAGGTGCAGGAATAATGCCATCGTAATATTTATTACTTAAAACAACCACGCGATTAATAAAGTTTCCGAAGATTGCTACCAATTCATTATTATTTCTTGCCTGAAAATCTTTCCAAGTAAAATCGTTATCCTTCGTTTCTGGTGCGTTTGCAGTTAAAGCATAACGCAACACATCTTGCTGATTAGGGAAATCTATTAAATAATCGGGTAACCAAACCGCCCAGTTTTTAGAAGTCGATAATTTTTGACCTTCTAAGTTTAAAAACTCATTTGCAGGAACGTTTTCTGGTAAAATATAAGAACCTTCAGCTTTTAACATAGAAGGGAAAATGATACAGTGAAATACAATATTATCTTTTCCTATAAAATGCACCAATTTAGTGTCTTCGTCTTTCCAGTAATCTTCCCAGTTTTTACCTTCGCGTTCTGCCCATTCTTTAGTTGCAGAGATGTAACCAATTGGCGCATCAAACCAAACGTAAAGTACTTTTCCTTCGCCACCTTCAACAGGTACCGGAATTCCCCAGTCTAAATCTCTAGTTACGGCACGTGGACGTAAACCATCATCGATCCAAGATTTAACCTGACCATAAACGTTAGGTTTCCAGTCTTTTTTATGCCCTTTTAAAATCCATTCGCGAAGAAATTCTTCATGCTTATTTAAAGGTAAGAACCAGTGCTTAGTTTCTTTTAAACTTGGTACATTTCCTGTTATTGCTGATTTAGGATTTATTAAATCTGTAGCATTTAAACTCGATCCACAGCTTTCACATTGATCACCATAAGCTTCTTCATTCCCACACTTAGGGCAAGTTCCTGTTACAAAACGGTCTGCTAAAAACTGATTGGCTTCTGCATCGTATAATTGTTCTGTAACTTCTTCTACAAACTCATTTTTTTTGTAAAGTGTTTTAAAGAACTCTTGAGCCGTATCATGGTGGATTTTAGCTGAGGTACGTGAGTAGTTGTCAAATGAAATACCAAAATCTAGAAAAGATTGTTTGATAATAGCATGATATTTATCCACAATATCCTGTGGTGTTACGCCTTCTTTTTTTGCTTTAATGGTGATGGGCACACCATGCTCGTCGCTTCCGCAAATAAAGGCAACATCATTACCTGTTAATCTTAAGTATCTAGAATAAATATCGGCAGGCACATAAACACCGGCTAAATGACCAATATGAATTGGGCCGTTAGTATATGGTAATGCTGCTGTTATGGTATATCTTTTAGACATGTTTTTCTTATTTTTTGAGGCTACAAAAGTACGCAATATATAAGGGATTTAGAAAAAAAATGTACTTTTACCAAAAGCGAAATTTATGACTTTTAGACCACACTTAATGGCTCTTGTTTTTACCGTTATTTTTATGATATCATCGAAAATACAAGCCCAAATAGAAACTAATAAATCTATTGGAATGACTTCAAAATTAATTCAACCACCATATTTAAAAGCAGGAGATACGGTTGCTATTGTAGCACCCTCTGGAATTTTAAAAAATAGAGCAGATGAAGTACAACATGCCGTACGACTTTTAAAAAGTTGGGGATTACATGCTGTTGTTGGAGAACATGTGTTTAGTAAAGCGGATCATTTTGCAGGGACCGATGATGAGCGTTGTGCCGATTTACAAAAAGCGATGGACGATCCTAAAATAAGTGCGATTTGGTGTGCCCGTGGTGGTTATGGAACGGTTCGTATTTTAGATAAATTGAATTATACCAAATTTAAAGAAAACCCTAAATGGCTAATTGGCTATTCAGATATAACAGCTTTGCACAATCAAATGCATAAGGAAGGTTTTCAGTCGTTACATGCTTTAATGTGTGTGAGTTTACCAAACGATATAAGCACCATTAAAGAAACAGTTGCTACGTTTAAATCTACCATTTTTGGTCAGCCTGTAGGTTATACTTTAAAAGGATCGGAATATAATAGAGTAGGCGAAGCATCGGGTGAACTAATAGGTGGAAATCTTACCATTTTACATACCATGTTAGGTTCTGAAGAAAGTTTAGATACGGATGGTAAAATTCTTTTTATTGAAGAAATAGGAGAATATAAATATCATGTAGATCGTATGTTACAAAGCTTGAAACGCGCGGGTTACTTTGATAATTTAAGCGGACTTGTAGTTGGTGACATGACGAGAATGCGAAAAAACACAACGCTTTGGGGAACTTCTGTAGAGCAGTTGATTTTAGATGCTTTATCGGAATATGATTTTCCGATTACGTTTCATATGCCTGCGGGTCACGAAAAAGACAATCGTGCGTTGATATTAGGAAAAGAAGTGAAATTAGTTGTGGGTAAAGGACAGTCGACTTTAAAATATTCAAAATAACTTTTTTTGAAATTTATAAAATAGAAACGCGCCTAAAAAATAGAGTACAACATCTATAAGGTCACTTGTGTAGCGTGCGTTTGTTTCTGGTAGGAAGGCTTCAAAATACAAAGCGAAAAAAGTGGTTAATAGCATAATGATTACTAATGGCACGTAAAGTATTTCTGTTTTTTTATAGATGTGTAAAACAGCCAAGCATAGACTTAAAACAATAGGCATACATAGAAAGTCATTCACGTAAAAATAGATCCAATTTGGTAGCGGTGTTTCAAATCGATTTGCAATATAGATAGCAGTAGCCATGCCAACACTGATTAAGAATAAAGGCTGTTTTAATATTTTCAAAGTCTTATTGTTTTCTAAAGCTCACACAGAATTTATTTAATCATTTCTTGATCTTTATGCTGCAATTGCTGTAATGAGCCAAGCGATAAATACACCAATAGCCATAAAACCGAGCCAAATAGAATGTGTGATTTTTACAAAAACACGCACGATTAAAAATTTATGGTCTTTGTACTTTTCATAGAAAGAAGGGGAAGCTTCATTTTGAAGACGCTCGCGTTCTAAACGGTCTTTTTTGTCTTGAGCAAAGGCTAATTCGCGTCTTTTTTTATAAGACAAAAGCGTATTACATTGGGTACAATATTCTTCATTTGTATTGTAGACACCACAATTAGGACACTTAACATGACTCGCCATTTTATCAACTTTGAAATTAAATTAAAGATAGGACTAATTGTACTATTTTATGTGCTTGAAAGAAAGAGGTTTTGACTCAAACTATTTAATTGCTTATCTTTAAGAACATATAAGCGTAGTACAAGGTTTTAATTTTGAATCTAAAATTTGCGAAATTTAGATTCTTACTTTCTCAGGAATAATGGCAGAACACAATGAACTTGGTCAACTAGGAGAGCAATTGGCAACGGATTATCTTATTAAAAAAGGATATGAAATTGTGGAACGAAATTATGTGTTTCAAAAAGCAGAGATAGATATTATAGCAAAACACAATGGTTTTATGGTTTGTGTAGAGGTTAAAACTCGAAATTCTGATTTTTTTGGAGATCCACAAGAGTTTGTAACACCAAGTAAGATTAAGTTGTTGGTAAAAGCAATGGATGAATATATTACAAGCAATGCTATTGATCTAGAAACTCGTTTTGATATTACAGCCGTATTAAAGAATAAAACAACTAAGAAAATAACGCATTATGAAGATGCTTTTTATCATTTTTAATGGCTGTGATTCTGTTTAGAATGACATTATACTAACGATAAAACCCCATTTCATCTATAAGTTTCCAAACGTCATTAGGGAGCATTGGTCTAATATTGTTTCCTGCTTTAATTTCATTTCTAATAAAAGTAGAGGAAAGTTCCATAATTGGCGCTTCAACTTTTATAACCTTAGGATGATCTTTTAATTCGTTAACAACCTTGCCTTCCGATAATCTAGGATACACATAAATACTATGATTTTCTAAAATTATTTCGTTGTTTTTCCACTTGTGAAAACTCTTTAAATTGTCTTCTCCCATAATGAGAGAAAACTCAAATTCTGGGTGTTTCTCAAAGAGGTACGTTAAAGTGTTAATGGTGTAGTTGGGTTGTTTTAATCCAAATTCTATATCACTCGGGCGTAATTTATCATAGTCCTTTGTAGCCAAATGAACCATATCTAAACGTTGGTAATTGTCTAGTAAGCTGCTTTTCTTTTTAAAAGGACTTAACGGGGTTACCACAAACCAAATTTCATCTAAATCGCTATGTTCAACTAAATGATTGGCAATAGTGAGATGCCCAATATGAATAGGGTTAAACGTACCAAAATATAAACCAACCTTCATATTATTTTGCTATAAAATCTGCAACTAGTTTATGAGCATTTGCTAAAGCTTCATCTAAATTAGAGTTGATGACAATTTCATCGAAAAGTGGAGCAGTTGCTAATTCTGCAGGTGCTTTAGAAACACGCATGCTTATTTTGTCTTCACTTTCCTCACCACGTTCTTTTAAACGTCTTACCAATTCATTTAGGTCTGGTGGCTTAACAAAAATAGCAATTGTTTGATCTGGAAATTTTCTTTTAATACGAAGTCCGCCTGAAACATCAATATCAAAAATAACGTGTTTTCCTTGTGCCCAAATACGAGCGATTTCAGTTTTTAAGGTACCGTAGAAATTATCTCTGTAAACTTCTTCCCATTCTAAAAACTCATCATTTTTAATGCGGTTTTTAAACTCTTCTATGGATAAATAGTAATAATCTTTACCGTGTATTTCGTTACCACGTTTTTCGCGTGATGTTGCAGAAATAGAAAATTCTAAATTAAGGTCTGGTTGGTTTAACAAGTGACGCACTATAGTTGTTTTTCCAGATCCTGAAGGTGCTGAAAAGACAATAAGCTTGCCTTGTTTTTCGTTTTTAATGTATGACAAAGTATAATGTTTTTTGCTTACTAATGTTAAAGAACATTTAATAATTGTTCTTTAATTTTTTCAAGTTCATCTTTCATCTGAACTACTAATTTTTGCATTGGGGCATAATTAGATTTTGAACCGATGGTGTTAATCTCTCTTCCCATTTCTTGAGAAATAAATCCTAGTTTTTTTCCGTTAGATTCGTCAGAATTTAAAGTTTTTATAAAATACTCTAAGTGATTATCTAAGCGTACTTTTTCTTCGGTGATGTCAAATTTTTCAATGTAATAAACTAATTCTTGTTCAAAACGGTTTTCATCTACTTTTTCTTTAAGGTCAGAAACGCCTTTTTCTAAACGAGCTCTTACACCATCAATACGCTCCGGGTCTATTGCAATTACTTCCTCGAGTAAACGTTTTAAGGTTGCAACTCTTTCCGTGAAATCTTGGTTTAGAGTAGCGCCTTCATCCTTACGGTATTCTACGATGTTGGCAATGGCTTTGTCAATTTCTTCACTAATAAGTGTCCATTCATCTTCATCAATGTCGTCACGCTCTGTAGTTATAGCGTCTGGCATACGAATGGCCATTTTTAAAAGCTCTGTAGCATCACCATCTACAACTTCTTTAAGTTGTTTAATGTATTCCTTAACTACGGTTTGGTTAATTTTAGAGCTAGTGTCTTCACCTGTGATTTCTACAAAAAGTGAAAAATCGACCTTACCTCTAACAAGGCTGTTTGCAATAAGTTTTCTTATCCCTAATTCTTTTGCTCTGTACATAGAAGGCATGCGAGCGTTGAGGTCTAAACTTTTACTATTTAAAGATTTTAATTCTATTGAAATCTTTTTTGTTGGGAGCTGAAGAACAGATTTCCCATAACCAGTCATGGATTGTATCATTAAAGCATTGCAATTAAAGTTGCGCAAAGGTACAAAATTGAATGGTTTTATTATTTGATTAAATAGTTTAGCGAGAATTAAGGCGAACTAATGTAGTTTTATAACTTTGTAATTCACAACAGAAACAAAATTTATGTACAAAAAACAGTTTGAAATTCGCTGGAGCGATGTAGATGCCAATGGTCATTTAGCAAATTCTGCCTATACCAATTTTATGAGTCATGCAAGGATGTCTTTCTTTTCAGAGCAAGGGTTTTCTATGCCAGAAATCATGAAGCATAATGTAGGTCCTGTAGTGTTCTATGAACATATGTATTATTTTAAAGAATCATTTTTAGGTACTCCAATTACAGTTACAATTGAAGTTTCGGGTATTAGTGAAGATGGTATGTATTTTATGTTTGAACATAATTTTTATAACCATAAAGGAGACCATTTGGCGTATTGCGAAATGCAAGGTGGTTGGATAGATCTTAAGGCAAGAAAATTATCAGGTTTACCAGAAGTTCTGTTAGATTTAGCTCATAAATTTCCGAAATCAGAGAGTTTTAAAGTGTTAACAAAAGAAGATACGCGTAAACATGGAGTAAGACCGAAGCCTATGGGAATTTAAAATTTCTTAATTTATAAATATAAAACCTATGCGATTTTTTATAATTTCATAGGTTTTGTTTTTACTTAAAAACAGAATGTTGCTTAAAAGATTTTATCTGCACATTTTTAATAAACGGTTTTAAAACCTGGTTAGGTAAATACCTTTTGTGTTTGCAATAACAGGTTAGGTCTTCAGGTTGTGCACCGAGCGTACTTTTTATTTCAGAAGCGGTTCTTCCTAGATTAATTTTTGTCGATTTTGTAGCAATACCTAATCTAACGTAGTCATTTAAAATACGAGGATAAATGGCAAATTCTTTATTTTGCTCATAATCGATACCAATAAAATGTGCATCAAGATTCTTGTCGTTTTGCATTGCTGATAAAAAACCGACTAATTTTTGGTCTAGAAAATATCCTTTGACTATAAACTGGTCTTTAAAGGCTTTTTTAAGGTGAATGTAAGTTTTTAAATTTAGAATTTGAGCATTAAAATCAGCGTTAGCAATAGTGTTTTGGTAAAGTTCTTGAAGTTCATTTTTATGTTTTGTAATATCTTGTTCAGTAAAAAAACGAACCTGTAAACTTTCACTTTTTGCATCAGATCTATTTGCTTTAACTCGGTATTTAGATTTTAAAGCTTTGGTGTAATCTTCAAAAGAATGCCATTCTGGTTTTAAAGTAATAATCATATTAGGCTCCACTTGCATGGCGGCATAATCTAGAGTTTTAAGTTCATTGGTTATGCAAAGCGATTCATTTTTAAAATCTTTAATAAAAGTAGTACTCAGCTTTTTTGTGCTTTGTGCTAGTCCTTTCGCGCCATCAGCCAAAGCTTTAAAAGTTTTAATTTTATCCTCCCCATCTTTTAAAAATGTGCCGTATTCACCACTTAAAAACACATTCCCACAAAATAGAACTTTGATGTGATTATTACAAAACATGTTGTTAACCGTACATCTCAATTTATTAGACATACTAATGTTTTTGGTAATAGTTTTAATACCAATGGTTACAATTTGTGTGTTTGCAAAGGCAATGGCTTCCCTATTTTTTAAAATGAAAATATAATTAAAAGAAATATCTGTGTTGGCAGACTCAAAAGCTTTTAAAAACTCAGGTGAATAGTAAATATCGGTACAGCATTTAAGGCTATCCCAATAAGATTGAGGAATAGCGTCTATAGTTGTAAAGACTTCAGATGTTATTTGCAAATTAGTTTTGTTTTCAATTTAGAGTAAGCTGATGCTGTTATAAAAATGAAAAAAAGATTAAACTTTTTTATCCGTGTATCGCTACTTTGGCAGCTTCTACAGTTTTTTTAGCATTACCGATAAAAATAGAATCTTTAAATAAGATGACAGGGCGTTTTAAAAAAGTATAATGTTCTAGAATGTAGCTTTTATAATCTTCTTCCGTTAAAGATTTATTTTTTAAATCTAATTCTTTGTATAGCATAGCGCGTTTGCTAAATAAACTTTCGTAGCTATCGGTTAAAGCTCGCATCTGTTCTATTTGCTCTTTTGTAATAGGGTCTTTCTTTATATCTTGAAGTTGAAAATCGTCTGAGATATCTAGTTCTTTAAGAATGCGGCTACAAGTGCTACAGCTGCTGAGGTAGTATATTTTATTCATAATAGTGAGTTTCTAATTTTTCAAAATGCAAATTAACCTTAATTATAATGAAATTTAATTACATTTAAAAAAATTATCAATTTATGGATTGGACCTTCGGCATAACTCTTAAAAACAGAGAATTATTAGTGCGTTTTGTTGATGAACATTCCTTAGCCGAACTTAATAAAATACCCGAAGGATTTACAAATAATATTATTTGGAATATTACGCATACGATTGTTACGCAACAGCGTTTGGTTTATCATTTATCGGGTTTGTCAATGTTGGTATCTGATGATATGGTAACGAAATTTAGAAATGGAACGCAACCCGAAAATAATTTATCACAGCAAGAAGTCGATGTAATAAAAGACCTATTGATCTCTACGATTGAGAAAACCAAAGAAGATTATACCAAAGGTGTTTTTAAGACCTATTATGAATACACGGTTGGCATGAAAAGTACATTGCATAATGTAGAAGAAGCTATTGAATTCAATAATTTTCATGAAGGTATGCATTTAGGTTATATTTTAGCACTCAGAAAATCATTATAGCTTTATGGATTACTATTCAATTACCACCATTTTAATCGTTTTGTCAGCTCTTTTTGGTTACATAAATGAGCGATTTTTAAAATTGCCAATCACAATTGGTTTAATGGTAATTACCATTGTATTTACAGTAGTTGTCGTTGTTATTGGTCAATTTGATGATACCTTGTTATTACAGGAAAAAGAATTTATCTCAATGATAGATTTTGAAACAGTGTTGCTTGATATTATGCTGAGTTTCCTCTTATTTGCAGGTGCATTACACACCAATTTTAATCAGCTGAGAGTTCAAAGAGGTCCTATTTTGGCCTTTGCGACTTTGGGCGTTTTAGTGTCAACATTTTTAGTCGGTATTGCTATGTTTTATGTGCTAAAAATGATGGGTTTAAATATTGATTTTATTTACTGCTTATTATTTGGGGCACTAATTTCACCAACAGATCCTATTGCAGTTTTAGGAATTTTGAAAAAAGCAGGAGCACCAAAAAAATTAGAAACTAAAATTGTTGGTGAATCATTATTTAACGATGGAGTTGGAGTTGTCGTGTTTTTAACCATTTTTGCGATTGCTGCAAAGCCAGATGCTGCTATTGAGTTATCTGATATTGCAACCTTATTTGGTCAAGAAGTTATTGGAGGTATCGTTTTAGGTGTAATGTTAGGTTGGATTACCTACCAACTTATGCGTTCTATTGATAGTTATGAAATTGAAGTTATATTAACACTAGCAGCAGTTATGGGGGGAACAATGTTAGCACATCAATTTCATTTATCTGCACCTTTAGCTATGGTTACAGCGGGATTAATTGTGGGGAATGATACCGTTCGTAATTCGGCAATGTCTGAAACTACCGAACTTTACGTTGATAAGTTTTGGGAATTAGTTGATGTGTTATTAAACACAATTCTATTTGTTATGATAGGGATGGAAATGTTGATTCTAACTTTAGATGGTAAATTTATCTACGCAGGTTTATTTGCAATTCCTATTATATTAATGTGTCGTTATATTTCTCTATTTATACCCATTAAGTTTTTTGCAAAGCGTTTAGATTTTGTACCTAAAACTAATTTAATTATGACTTGGGGTGGCTTACGCGGTGGAATCTCTATTGCATTAGCTTTAAGTTTAACTAAAGACATGCATAGAGAATTATTCCTAGTTATCACATATGTAGTCGTGGTCGTATCAATTATCGGTCAAGGCTTAACAGTAGAGCCTTTAATTAGACGATTAACACGATCTAAAAATTAATGAAGTTTTAAAAACGATTCAGCTTTTTCAAAAGGAATCATAAATTCGGTGTAGCCTAAATCGTAAGAAGTAACTTCATACACGTTATAAATTAAGATTAAACCTTCTTCACTGAATCCTATATTTTCTGGTAATTGAAACGGTTCTCCGAAAAAGATGTTTTCTACAGGTGTGCTGGTATCATCCTCTTGTATGGACTCCATGAATTTAGATTCAGCAAGCGTTTTAAAACCATTTATATCGTTAATTAAATCATTAATTGTTAATGTTTTTCCAGTTTTAGCGTCAAGATTTAATAATTTTATTTGATCGTTACCGTGCGCGCCACCTTTAAACTCGTAAGTGCTAATAGCAATTGTAATAGCATCCTCAGACTGATACGTTAGCTCTGTTTCAATGTTCAATTCCCAAATAGGTTCGGATACTTCAGGGTATTCTGTTTTAAATTTTAAATATTCATTATTAAAATTTGTTAATACAGTTTCAAGATCTGTAGCATTTTCCGATGAATTTACAGTTTTAACTATTGCATTTTCTATCGCTTTATTTATAGTTTTACTAAGTTCTTTGTTTTTTTTAGCTTCATCAAAAGCAACAGTGATATTAGCTTCATAAGCTGTATCAATATTGTGAATTTTAAACTCTAACGGTTTTACTTCTTCATCACAAGCACTAAAAAGTACTAAAATGATTATAAATGGGAATATGTGTTTCAAAGTTATTTTTCTTTTGTTAAACATGATATAAAGGTATTGTATACTTTTCAATACAGCGAATTATCTTTTAGTTTTGTGATGCTTCATTCGTTATTTTTTTAACTGGATACATAAGAGAGAGAGAGAGAGTCATTTTTTTAAAACATACAATTATGAAATTTAATACTAAAACAATTCATGGTGGTCAAGAGCCAGATGCAGCTTATGGTTCCGTTATGCCACCAATTTATCAAACTTCAACTTTTGCGCAATCTACACCGGGTGGTCATAAAGGTTTTGAATATGCACGCTCTGGTAATCCTACACGTCATGCTTTAGAGAAATCTTTGGCTAGTATAGAAAATGGGACTTATGGTTTAGCTTTTGGATCGGGTTTAGCAGCGATTGATGCGATTTTAAAATTGCTAAAACCAGGAGATGAAGTTATTTCTACAAGTGATTTATATGGAGGAACCTATAGATTATTTACTAAGATATTTGAAGATTTTGGTATTGTATTTCATCTTGTGAATATGGATAACGTTGAAGCTATTGAAGATTATATTAATACGAATACAAAACTAATTTGGGTAGAAACGCCAACCAACCCAATGTTAAATATTATAGATATTAAAGGTACTGCTAAAATTGCAAAAAAACATAATGTATGGTTTGCTGTAGATAATACATTTGCTACGCCATACTTACAACAGCCTTTAGATTTGGGTGCTGATATTGTAATGCATTCTGCAACCAAATATTTGGGTGGTCATAGTGATTTGGTTATGGGAGCTTTAATTGTTAAGGACAAAGATTTAGCAGGCCGTTTATATTTTATTCAAAATGCAAGTGGTGCCATTTGTGGACCTCAAGATGCCTTTTTGGCTTTAAGAGGAATTAAAACTTTACATGTCCGTATGCAACGTCATTGTGAAAACGCTAAAGCTGTTGCCGAATATTTAGCGAATCATCCTAAGATAGAAAATGTGTATTGGCCAGGGTTTACAAATCATCCTAACCATAATATAGCAAAATTACAAATGAAAGATTTTGGAGGTATGGTTTCATTTACAACTAAAGGAAATAATTACGAAGAAGCGATTAAAATTGTTGAAACCCTAAAAATTTTCACTTTAGCTGAATCTTTAGGTGGTGTAGAATCTTTAGCAGGGCATCCGGCAAGTATGACCCATGCTAGTGTTCCTAAAGAAGAACGAGAAAAATTAGGTATTGTAGATTCTATGATTCGGTTAAGTGTAGGTATTGAAGATGAAGACGATTTGCTTAGTGATTTAAAGCAAGCTATAGGAAGTTAATTTCTACATGAATTTATAAATATTAAAAAAGCCAAATCGTATGATTTGGCTTTTTTTTATATTGTAAAGTAACTTTTAGTCTAAATAAATAATATACCCAAAGTTTAACCAAACGAGCCAATCATTCGTTTTGTTAGATGCTAACTGATGATCTAAACCATCTGTTTTATCATCAAAAAAGCTTTGAATTCTAAAATCGACCATTAAATCTGAAAGTGTAGTCAGTTTATATCTAACACCAACACTACCTACGATAGAAAGTGTAGATCCGTTTTCGTCTGTTATAGACCCAGGTTCCCAACTAGGGAAAAAATTATCTGCATTATTTATATTCTGGTCTCCGTAAGTTGTTGTAACACTAGGATTAAATGCTACATATTGTGCACCTAGACTTATAAAAGGAGCAAATTTATCACCACCTCTACGTCCGTATGAGAAAGATTTAAGACTCATAGGGTAAAATTCTAATTGTGCACCTAAATTCCAATTTTGAGCTTCTCCAGAATGTGTTCTTAATTTTTCACCTGCAACACTATTCTTGTCTGCCCACTGTCCGTAATGATTAAGTGTTGTTTTATTCCAAGATAATTCCGCACGTACTTTAAAGTGATCTCTAAAATAACTATTTCTGAATGATCGACTGTAGTTAGCGATATAGTCAAAATTCATGTAGTAAACAATACCGATACCAAAACCAACGTTACCTGAATTTGTATCGAAATCAGAACGTTCACCAAAGTCAGATTGGTAAGCTACAGGACCAGCTATAATACCAATTTCACTAGAAAAGCCTATCTGCGAATAGCTCAGTTGCACTGATAATAAAAGTATCAATGGAAAGAGTAGTTGTTTTATTCTTAGTGTCATGTAATTCTAAAATTGAAGCTCTTACCGAGCAAATATATAAAAACTCGACAGAC
Organism: Winogradskyella wichelsiae; assembly: GCF_013403925.1. Lineage (GTDB taxonomy): Bacteria > Bacteroidota > Bacteroidia > Flavobacteriales > Flavobacteriaceae > Winogradskyella > Winogradskyella wichelsiae. The sequence goes on along the minus strand of NZ_JABFDJ010000001.1, from coordinate 814,919 downwards.
AACCTATTAAACTCAATTAAATGAGTGCTTTTTTTTGATTTTTTAATAATATTTAATCTTGTTTCAGAATGAATAAATATCTTTATAGCATCAAAAATAATAAGATAGATATTTGTCTTGTTCTTAAAGCAATAAGGACGCTACAATATATTAAAATAAAATATCCTAATATTTTGCCAAATATAGATTAATATTTAGAACTGGTCAATGTATTAGCTAATTTCAAAATTAAATTATAGTTAAATGAAAAAAGAAATAGACGATTTTTTAGCAGAGGTAAAAGTTAGAAATAGTCATGAACCAGAATTTTTACAAGCAGTTAAAGAGGTTGCAGAGTCTATAATTCCGTATATTTCTGAACATAAATTGTATCGTGGTAAAAATATTTTATTAAGAATGGTTGAGCCTGAACGACTGATTTCATTTCGAATTAGTTGGGTAGATGATCAAGGAGAAATAAAAGTTAATAGAGGGTATAGGGTACAGATGAATTCTGCTATTGGTCCTTATAAAGGAGGTTTACGTTTCCATCCATCTGTAAATGCAAGTATTTTAAAGTTTTTAGCTTTTGAGCAAGTATTTAAAAATGCTTTAACGACACTCCCAATGGGTGGTGGAAAAGGTGGATCTGACTTTGACCCAAAAGGAAAGTCAGATGGTGAAGTAATGCGTTTCTGCCAAGCCTTTATGAGTGAATTATTCAGGCATATAGGGCCAAATACAGATGTTCCAGCAGGAGATATTGGTGTAGGAGGAAGAGAAATTGGTTATATGTTTGGGATTTATAAGAAGCTTAGAAATGAATTTACTGGAGTTTTAACAGGTAAAGGCGCAACATGGGGAGGTTCTTTAATGCGACCAGAATCTACGGGTTATGGTGTGGTTTATTTTGTTCAAAACATGTTAAAAGTAAAGGAGGAAACTCTAAAAGATAAGCGTGTTGTGATGTCTGGGTCCGGTAATGTGGCTCAATTTGCAGCAGAGAAAGCCATTGAATTAGGAGCTACTATAATTACAATGTCAGATTCTGGTGGTTATATTTTAGATGAAGAAGGTATAGATAAAGATAAGCTTAACTATATAATGGACCTTAAGAATGTAAAACGAGGGCGTATAAGTGAATATACTGAGCAATACCCTAGCGCTAAATACTATTCAGGTCAAAGACCTTGGTCAATCTCATGTGACATTGCTTTACCATGTGCCACTCAAAATGAATTGAACGGAGATGAAGCTAAGCAATTAGTAGAAAATGGTTGTATATGTGTAGCAGAAGGTGCAAATATGCCTTCAACACCAGAGGCAATTCATGTATTTCAAGAGGCAAAATTATTATTTGCTCCAGGTAAAGCTTCAAATGCAGGTGGTGTTTCTACATCTGGATTAGAAATGAGTCAGAATTCACTTCGTTTAAGTTGGTCTAAAGAAGAAGTCGATACGCGTCTAAAGACTATTATGGAAGCAATCCATGAATCTTGTGCCACTTATGGAAAAACAGAAGACGGATCCGTTGATTATATTAAAGGGGCAAACATAGCTGCCTTTGTAAAGATTGCAGACGCGATGTTAGCTCAGGGTGTAGTGTAATTAAACTGATAGAATAATAACTTTAAAAGCTTCTGTTTGGTTACAGAAGCTTTTTTAGGATATAATATATGATTAGCTTAAAATTATCGTTAGTATTAAATATCTTTGAGCAAACCTTATTAGTTGATGTTTAAATCCTTTTTTAAAATTTTAATTATAGTTTTTGGCTTAACTGCGTCAGGTTATAGTCAAGATTATTCAGCCCTATGGCAAGGCCATTATTCTTACAATAATATTGTAGCTATTACAACTGGAGAAAACAAAATATTTGCAGCGGCTGAAAATGCAATTTTTGAATATAACACATTAACACATGAACTGATTACTATTTCATCAGTAGAAGGGTTGTCTGGAGAGCAAATTAGCGCTATTTATTACAGTGAAAATTATCAATATTTATTAGTAGGTTATGAAACAGGATTAATTGAAATTTATTCTGAAGAAGATGGTTCGGTATTATCTATTGTAGATATTTTAGATAAGCAAAATATTACCCCTCTTAATAAGCGCGTTAATCATTTTTATGAAAACGAAGGGTTGATTTATATCTCTACAGATTATGGGATTTCTATTTATGACTTACAGCGTTTAGAGTTTGGTGATACATATTATATAGGAGCTGGTGGGACTCAGGTTATAGTGAAACAAGTTTCCATTTTAAATAACGAAATTTATGCAGCCTGCTTTGACGGTAATGGTTTAAAAAAAGCTGACTTAAGCAATCCTAATTTAATAGATTATCAGCAATGGGAAACCGTTTTAACTGGAAATTATTATACTATAAATGCATTAAATAATAAATTATATACCGCTCGAGGTGACAGAGCCGTTCGTGAAATAGATGGTGCCTCGGTAAGTACATTATTCACTTTACCATTAATACCTCAAGGGGCTTACAGTTCAGAGTCGTTTTTAGTCTATACAACTTTAGATAATGTTTATGTTTATGATGATGATATTCAGTTGGTCGAAAGTTTTCAGCCTTCAGGAGATTTTGATACTGAGTTTACTTCAGCAGTTGTTCTAAATGAAGAAGTTTATATTGGTACAACTGATTTTGGAGTTATAAATAACACTATTCCTGTTGCTTCAGAATACATCGAAATAAAACCCAACGGCCCATTAGAAAATGGAATCTATAAGTTAAATGCAACGACACAAACCGTTTGGGCTACCTACGGTGAATACACAAGTGTTTTAAATCCTTACCCTTTAACGTCTAAAGGCATAAGTTATTTAAATAATGAAGTTTGGAATGATTTGCCCGTTGATAGTCTTTTTGGTGCTGTAGAATTAAATGAGATTACTCCAAATATTTTTAATTCAAATCAGGTTTTTATAAGCTCATTTTTTAATGGACTATTAGAAATAAATAACTTTGAACCGACAATATTATATAATCAAACCAATAGTGGATTGGAATCTTTGATAACAGATAATCCAAATGATGTTGATATAAGAGTTTCTGCAACTGATTTTGATAGTTCTGGATTGTTATGGACCATAACAAGTAGAATTGAAAGCCCTCTAAAATCTTACGATCCAAATTCAGGAACTTGGCGCTCTTATAATTTTTCAGATTTAATTGATCAGCCTGATTCTGAAGAAGGATTCTTTGATATGGAGATTGATAATAATGGAACGAAATGGATTGGATCTTACTCAAATGGACTAATAGCTTATAACGAAACCATAACAAGTGATCCGTTACGTAATATTAATTCGGAATCACAAGGTGTAGATCCCTATTCGCGTTTTATAAGTTTAGCTTTAGACAATAATAGTCAACTCTGGACAGGGTCTACAAATGGATTGCGAGTGCTTTATAATACCTCGGGGTTTTACGATAATGTAAGTCCAACACTAAATTCTATTATTATATTAGAAGAGGGCATTGCTAAAGAATTATTAGAAGGAGAAACCATTACAGATATTAAAGTAGATGGGTCTAACAATAAATGGATTGGAACATTAGACTCTGGTATTTTCTATTTTTCACCAGATGGTCAAACAACGATTCATCATTTTACAAAAGATAACTCACCACTGCCTTCTAATCAAATTAATGATATTTCTGTAGATCAAGACAACGGTATTGTTTACATAGCGACAACAAAAGGTTTGCTTGCTTACAAAGCAGGTGGTTCAGCAGTTGGTGACTCGCTAGAGGATGCATTTGTATATCCAAATCCTGTGCGTCCAGAATATAATATTTTAGGTTTCAATGATCTTAATGATATTAATAAAGGAGTTAAGATTAGTGGTTTAACAGAACGTGTTAATATTAAAATTACTGATATTGAAGGAAATTTGGTAGCAGAAGCACAGTCTAATGTTAACTTAAGATCTTCGGGGGCAAATTATAATTTTGCCATAGACGGTGGTACAGCCATTTGGAATGGTAAAAACCTTGGTAATAATGTGGTAAGAACAGGTGTTTATGTCATTCTAATCTCAGATTTAGATTCATTTGAAACCAAGGTGCTTAAAGTTCTTATAGTACGATAAAATATGCTTTCAAAAAATAATAGCATAGTGCTTTCAAAATTAAAGTTTAGAGACCACGATCTTATTGTGAAGTGTTATACGGAGCAACGCGGTGTAGTAAGCTATTTGCTAAGAGGGGTTCTGAAATCAAAGAAAGGATTATCAAAAACCGTGTATTATCAAGTTTTGTCTCAACTTGAAATAGAAGAAAGTTACAAGCCCAACCAATCGCTTCATTATATTAAAGAAGTTAAATTTAATTACATCTACAAAAGCCTTCATACTAATATCTATAAGAGCTCTATTGTGCTGTTTTTATCCGAAATACTTTCTAATGTATTAAAGGAAGAAGAAAAAAATAAAGATCTCTTCCATTTTATAGGCACGGCGCTGCAGTACTTAGATAATGAAGATCAGTTCTCTAATTTTCATATTTTATTTCTTTTAAAGTTAACACGTTATTTAGGGTTTCAGCCCGAAAATATTAATAATGACTACCCTTATTTTAATTTAGAATCTGGGATTTTTGAAGCTTCTAATTATGGCATTTATTCGCTTTCTGGTGAAAATTTAACATTGTTAAAACGTTTGTTAGGCACAAATTTTGATACCTTAAATACAGTTGAAATCAACGCGGCACAACGGCAAGAGTTTTTAAATATATTGTTGAATTATTTTGAATTACATTTAGGGAGTTTTAGAAAACCTAAGTCACTTCAGATCCTTAATGAAGTGTTTCATTAGGTTATTTTCTCTCATATTTTATACTAATTATGAATTTACAAGTGCAACTTAAAACGTCTTATAGTCTTTTTTTGTTTTTTGCATTACAGTTCGTTTTTGGTCAAAATATAACGGTTTTAGAGGTCGATAGTCATTCTCCAATTCCTGGTATTGCCTTGTATAATCTAGATCAAAGTAAAGTTGTTGTAACCGATATAAACGGTAAAGCTTCCTTATCTATTTTCCATAGTAATGAAATTATATTTTTAAAAGATTTTTTATACGAAAACCAACAATTTACAAAAACTGAAATAGCTTCTAATAACACGATAATTTACCTTAAGCTTAACGTAGAAAGCTTAGATAAAATCGTTATTTCTGCCTCTAAGTTTGAGCAAAATAAACGAGATATTCCTCAAACAATTGTCAGTATAGGAGCTGAGGCAATTGCATTAGCCAATCCACAAACGAGTGCAGATGTTTTAGAAAACTCTGGAAATATCTATATTCAAAAAAGTCAAATGGGTGGTGGTAGTCCTATGATTAGAGGTTTTTCTACCAATCGGCTTTTAATAACGGTGGACGGAGTTCGGATGAACAATGCTATTTTTAGAGGTGGAAACCTTCAAAATGTTATCGCAATAGATCCATTTGCTTTAGACCACACCGAAGTTACACTTGGTGCTGGTTCTGTGGTTTACGGAAGTGATGCCATTGGTGGTGTAATGAGCTTTTATACTAAAAAACCTCAACTCGCTAATTCTAATGAATTAGAATTTAGTGTCAACGCCCTAACCCGGTTTGCTTCTGCCAATGACGAAAAAACAGGCCATTTAGATTTTAATCTTGGTTATGATAAGTGGGCCTTTTTAAGTAGTGTGAGTTACACTGATTTTGGTGATTTACGAATGGGATCTAACGGACCAGAAGATTATTTAAGACCAGAATATGTGGTAATAGAGAATGGTGAAGATATGGTACGGATCAATTCAAATTCTAATGTACAAACCCCAACAGGTTACAATCAAATTAATTTGATGCAGAAGATAAGGTATAAACCAGCTCATACTTTAGATTTTGATTTAGGACTCTATTACTCTACAACGTCAGACTTTTCTAGATACGATAGATTATTGCGTTACTCTGATGATCAATTACGTTCTGCCGAATGGAATTACGGACCTCAACAATGGTTTATGGGTAACTTTCAACTTACTAAAATAAGTAGTCATTCTAATTTGTATGATAAGATTCAAACTACCTTGGCTTATCAAAATTTCAAAGAAAGTAGAATGGATCGTGATTTTGGATCTCGCTTAAGGAATGTGCGTGAAGAGAACGTTGATGCAGTGTCTTTTAATTTAGATTTAGAAAAGCGGTTTGGCACTAAGACGTCCCTTTTTTACGGTGTAGAATATATTTATAATAAGGTTGGCTCTTTCGGTGAAGAACAAAATATAGACACCGATACTCGTGTTTTAGATGTTACGCGGTATCCTAATGGTGCGACTTGGCAGTCCTTTGCAGCTTATACCAGTCTAAAGTATAAGCCTAGTACTAAATTTGTGTTTCAATCGGGATTACGTTATAATCAAGTTTGGTCTAAAGCCAACTTTACGGCAAACAATGTCTTTTTAAATCTTCCGTTTAATGAAGCGCAATTAAGTACAGGCGCCTTTACAGGAACGGCAGGTGTAACTTGGTTTCCTAACACTGTCATGCAATGGAAACTAAATGCTTCTACGGCCTTTAGAGCTCCAAATATAGATGATGTAGGTAAGGTGTTTGATTCGGAACCTGGTGCTGTGGTTGTGCCTAATAAAGATTTGAAAGCTGAATATGCTTATGGTGTAGAGTTGGGTTTAAAACTCGATTTTAATAACAAAATAATTTTAGATTTAGCCACTTATTATACTTTTCTAGATGATGCTTTAATACGAAGAGCTTACGAATTAAATGGTGAAACGGAACTACTTTATGATGGTGAATTAAGTACCGTGCAGGCCATGCAGAATGCTTCTAAAGCTTGGATTTATGGTTTTGAAGCAGGATTAGAGGTTAACTTTAATAAGGATTTAAAATTACGATCACAATATAATGTTGTTGGTGGTACAGAAGATAATGATGGCATAGAAGAACCTATACGTCATGTTGCCCCAAACTTTGGTCGGACGCATTTAATTTGGAAAACAAAACAGTTATTGTTTGATGCTTATATGGTTTATAATAGTGAATTGGGTTTTAATGAATTGGCGCCATCTGAGACGGAAAAGGATTATATCTATGCTTTAGATGGAGATGGTAATCCTTATGCACCATCATGGCACACTTTAAATTTACGAACACAATATCAGTATGATAAGCACCTTAGTCTTACCGCTAGTTTGGAGAATATTACAGATCAGCGCTACCGACCTTATTCTTCTGGGTTGTCGGCTGCAGGTCGAAATTTAATTTTAGCTTTAAAATATACGCTTTAAGTTAAAAAACTCTTTTTTTTGCTAGAAAAATACTTGTATTTACCCTTTCGGCCTGCGTGTCATTAGCATAAACTAGCTATGGATTACCTATACGGTATGTAGGGAGTATCCATTAAGTATCTTCGGTGAATCTCTAATTAAATTTGTAGTAAAATAGTTTTATAAGTATTGTAGTTATCTATAGAAAAAAACCTCTGTAAAAAGAGGCTTTTCTTAAGTTTTAAACGAAGGTTGGTAAGTTAGTGTTGTTTAATTGCTTTTTTACTAATAATCTGTCCGTTAGATAAAGTTATTTTAGCGATGTATGCCGCTTTACTCAGTTTAGATAAATCGTAAACCTCGGCAGAAGTGTTGCCTTTTAGATTGTAGATTACTCTTCCTGTAATATCTATAATGGCAATCTGTTTAATTGTGTGTGTATTTCCTATTCTAAACTCAACCATGCCATTATGTAGCTCTGTAATGGTTATGGTGTTGGCATCGATGACATTATCATCAGTGGATAAGACGTCTTCTTGTCTGAATACGATCTCGAAACGCTCGTTAAAAGTTCCTTCTTCTAGAGTGAACATATAAGGTTGTAGGCCTAGATTGTGTGTAATGCCTAAGGTATTATCTTTTAAATACACGGTTTGGCTTTCAGTTTCAAATAAACCATCTACTGTATGTATACCAAGCGTGTAATTAGAAGTGTTTGTCGCTTTTATACCTAAAGGAATTACATCTGTTGCATTAAAAGGTAATTGTAACCCTTGAATTTTGTAAGGCTGGTTATCTATAATGGAGTAGAAGTTATTTACGCTACTTAATTCTGCAATTGCATCGTACATTCGGTCTGCTTCATCGGTGGCATTTTCAATATAACCAATAAGGATACGTTTAGAAGACTCTCCTTCGGGTACTAAATCTAACCATATTCTGTGTTTTTCAACATTTGCTGTTCTGTAAAAACCAGAGTTGCTCAGTGCTGTGTTTCGCATGGTATTATTAAAAACCACATTATCAGTTGTTGCAGATCCATCAACCATATTTACCATAAATCCTTGTGCAGCAGCTATAGTTCCATCAAAAGTATTGGGTCCGGTATTGGGTCCGGTACTGTTATATGTTAAATAGTCTTCTTCATTATAGTTTGTTGAAAAATAGTCATAGTAAGGTTCTGAAGTGGCGTTGTTTGGTAATGTACCATGTGTCCATATGTTGATGTATCCTTTTAAATTTGTGTTTGTAGAAAGCAATGCGTCTGCGCTTATTGCAGAGGGGTAGGGATTACCTAATAAGTTCCAGTTGTCATCTATAATGTCGAAGGTGATAGGGTTTGATCCTCTAGAGACAGGTACTGTATATGTTCCGTTGAAAGGTACTCCATTATTAAAAGTAGCTGTGTAATCTGTAAGTGTTGTTCCAAAAGCCTCTGGGCCTCTAATGATATACCCTACGCCAGGGGTCATTGTTTCTCCTGTTGCCGATTGCCAATTGCCTTCACTTCCATTTGTATTTGTTACTGTAGGGTGCCATTTGTAAATTTTATTGGTAGGTGATGCCGGTGATACGTCATTAATGTTAAACCCTTGTATTGGAGTTGACCAATAGACATAATCTAGCTTGCGTATCGATGTGGTGCGCTCCATGCTGAGGTTTCCAGTATTGGTGGTATTATCATCTATTTGTACCAATGATCCATTGTTTTCTATGTTGAATGTTCCGTTGTTGGTAACGTCGTAATAGACTTCAGCGTATTTACTATCTGTTATTGTTAGCGTTTTACCTGCATTAATAATTAGTCTGCATGCGCTGAAACTCACTTCTGTAGTGGTATTGTAGTTTTCATTAAGGATTACAACACGGTCAATTGTTGGTGCTGTAGACCAATTTGTTCCGTTCCATTCAGATGTTAACACCTCTAACTTGGCTGCATTAGAAGCTGTATAACAGGTTGCGCTATCTTCTCGTAATTGACAGTAGTATTGGTATCCTTTTAGGGCGTAGTTATTGTTAGTTATGAGGTTTGCTGATTGCTGCCCTGTATAATTGGTGTCGCTTGGGACTATTTCCGTCCATGTAGCGGCTCCAGGGGCATTGTAGTACCATTGGTAGGTTAAATTTTTTGTATCATCTGTTTCATTATAGCTTTCTGTACCTGCTATAGTGAAGCTAGCAGACAAGCTGCAAGATGTACCGGTGTCTAATGGTTGCAGGGTTATTGTTGGTGCTTCGCCTGTAGAGAAATCGAAATTACTAATATCACTATAATCTACAGGGGTTATAGTTTCCCAATCTGCAGGATTCCAAATTGTACTAGGTGCAGTTATACCTGAATTTTTTCTGCTATAAGTGTAATCTTTAGATGTAATGGTAAAAGGGTCTCCTGATGTTTCTCCCCATAGGTCTAACCATGTTTCTGTAGTTCCATTGTCAAAATATAGTCTTATGTTATCATTATCATTAACCCCACCTGTGTTGCTAAATTGATCTGCTGTAAAACCACCTTCAGGATCTTCTGCGTTCTCACCACCTATAGCGAGAAGATATGCATTATCATTTGCTAAACTTCCTGATAGTTCAATTGTGGCTGTTGCCGATGTTGCTCCGTTGTTATGTATTCTTATCTCGTAATCGTTGAGGTTAACACTTGTTCCGGTGCCATTATAAATTTCAATATAGGAATGAGATCCTGATCCTGCATCTGTAATTTCACTTATGAAAAGGTTGACAGGCATTGTTGTGGAGTTTCCGTCACAATCTGCTATTAAATTATTCACTACGGTGAAAACTTCATAACTTAAACAGCCTAAATCATCATAGATTTCTATACTTCCAGTAAGCGCTCCTGTTGGTATTGTAACTTCTATTTCTAAAGCTGATATTACGTTTACGTTAGCACTAATTCCACCAATACTCGCTGTTGTTGATAATCCGAAATTAGCTGTAGTAGATGTTACATTAACCGTTGTACCGACGGGTCCTGTATTAGGGAGTAGATCTATAGATCCAGAAACGCACTCTCCGATTCCACTTACCTCAAATGTGTATGGGTTTTCATCGGCATCATTACTTACTATGTTGATAGTAGAAGTGCTTAGGCCAGTTGCTGTAGGTGTATATGTTATTTGAAAGATTTCTTCTGTTCCGGCTGTAATGGTAGTTGCTGCAGGGTTTAGTGTTATTGTAAATTCTGAATTAGAGGACGTAATTGATGTTAAGCTCAAGTCTGCTGTACCTTCATTACTTACATAAAAATCTTTTGCGGCTGAAGAAGATCCTATAGTTGTGGTTAAAAAGACAGTATTGTAAGTGGTATTTGCAGTTGATCCAGTTGGTATAGAGGTTCCTGTGTTGCGCTCTATGTCTATTTCAGGGTTAGATGAGCCAGTAGTTACTTCACCGCTAACACTGACCGAAGGTGTTGTTGTTAACCCCGAAGTTAAATAGGTTGTGGTAATTGTGCCACTATAGGTGTTAATTTCTAATCCGTCCTCTAAAACAACATATATTGTATTTGTGCCATTTGCTAAATTTATTGGAAGAATAGGGATATCTAATGTCGATGTATAAGGACCTCCACTAGTTAATGAAATTAAAAAATTAGTAGGGGCATTAACTCTTATGCCTGCAATCAGTAATAATCCTTCTATATCAAAAGATTGTTCTGCTGATGGGCCTGAGCCATATGTGTAATCTAGGTTGCTCAATGTATTTTGAGAAACTGTTATGGTTGGTGTTGGGATTATTCCAGAACAAGGTCCGGGATTTGTTAGTACAACGTTTTGTGTGCAATTACCACTGATATCTGTTATTGTTACTATAACATCTCCATTAAATGCAGATCCTGCTTGTAGTGTAAAGTCTGTTTCAACGCCGTAAATACCTGAAGTAGGTGTTACAGAGTTTATCCCATCAACCGATACATTATAAGTTGTTCCTAAGTTGGTTCCTGTTGGGTTTAATTTAAAGGTGATATTGTCATCTAAAAGCGGGTATATTGTTAGGTTATCATCGCAATAAATATCTGTTAACCCTAGCGATACTATTGTGCAAGGACTTACGGCACTAGCTGTTATTTCTACATCATCTATGGCCATATTTTCCCCTCCTATTGATGGTTTTGTATAGGTCCATTTTACATAGCGCGTATTCGAATTTAAGAGATATGGGCCTTTAAATTCACAACCCATTGATAGGTTAATAAGGTTCGATGTTAATTCTACGACCTCAGTATAGCTGATGCCATCTGTTGATTCCTCTACCAGCAGCGATGATGTCGATAGTATATTTGTCGTTTTAGTAACAAATGTCAATTCATCGGGTGTAGTATTAAAATAAACTATTTTATTTTGTCCATCTGAATTGAATTTAGTACTATTTGAAGTTGAACAAGCAAAAATTGATGTATAAGTATCTGATGATGAGTCTGTCCAGCCTGTTGGTGGGGTGTCCCATATGGTTCTTGATAATGGAAGTGTTGCCTGTGTGTAGCTCGATAAGGGAAAGCACAAAAATAAGGCCAATAGGATGGAGTGTTTGTAAGATGTAAACATAATTGAAGTCGGTTAAGTTATGTAAGACAAACTTTGGGGATTGTAAGTCAAGCACTTGTAAGGTATAAATTTATTTAATAAAAACTTCAAGAATTTAAGAAAACAGGCTAAAAAACACGCTTTTTAGCGAAGAAAATAGCATTTTAAGTGTTTTTTGTTGTGTTTTCTTACTTTTTTGTAAGATTTTTATGTCTTTTTCCTAGTTATTTGTAGGAGTCGAAAAAAACGCTAGGAATTATCTGTTTGATAGCACCTCTAAGTCTTTATAAAATAAGTTTGAATATTATTAAAAGGACTGTCAGTAGAAAGCGCCTCATATAAATGCGGCTCTTTCAGTCTTAAACCATGGTTGGTTAGCGTTGTTTTATTGCTTTTTTGTTAAGTACTTGTCCGTTAGATAACGTGATCTTAGCGATGTATGCTGCTTGGCTTAATTTTGATAAATTATATACTTCCGTAGCACTGTTTCCTTTTAGGTTATAGATTCGTCGTCCTGTAAGATCTATAATGGCCACTTGTTTTATGGTATGTGTGTTTTTAACTCTAAACTCAACCATGCCATTTTGTAGCTCTGTGATGGTTATGGTGTTGGTATCGATGACATTATCTTTTATTGAAAGTGTTAAAGGGTTAAATACAATTTGGAAGCGGTTGTTAAACTCACCAGTTTCAGAAGTAAATGTGTAATCTGAATTTTTAAGGTTGTGCGTTGTATTTAATAATTTGTCATTAACGTAAACGGCATTTTCCATCATAAAGGCACCTTTTAGTTGGTGTATTGAAATCCTATAAATTGTAGGTTCTATAATGTTTGTATAAAAACCAAGGTGAATTACTTCTTCTAAGTTTAGGTTATTCGGATTTTTACCTTGAATGGCAAATTGTTTACTATCCGTATTTTCAAGTAATGAATATATAACTGCGTTTACTTCTGTAGATAAATTTCTTTTTGCATCATAATACATCCCATCATCTACATCAGTCGCACCGTTAACATAGGCTACTAAAATTTGATTAAATGCTCCGTTGTCTGTATTTAAGTTTAACCATAATTTGTTAGTCTCATCGGTGGTTGCTGATCTAAAAAATTGATTATTATCTTCTGTGACTCTCATATTGTTATTAAACACTACGTCTGCTGTTTTAATATTGCCACTTACTGTTGTAGCGGTTGCTTCATTGCCCATTGAAATAAAGAATGCCTGACCAGACGGAATAAATCTGTTTGGAGTTATACCGTCTCCACCCATGGTTTCACCCGATCCGTTGATAATGGCATAATCACTTTGTGCGTAATTTAAGTTTTCATTACCATTAGTAGAATCAGTCGCAGCGGTCTCATGCGACCAAAAGTATAGCGCTCCGTTAATAGGCGCATCAACAGTTTGGTCAATACTAGCATTGGCCGCTAAGAAAAGGTCTGCATCAATAGCTGAAGGGTATGGGTTACCAATGAGGTTCCAGTTATTATCATTTAATTCTGAGTCATTTCTGTAAATAGGAACATTGTAGATGCCATTGTTAAAAGGGCCTTCAAAGATATAATCGATTTGTGTAGGAAAAACGGTAAAACTATTTTGTGTCGCAGCATAGCCAACTCCTGATTGCATTATAGTTGTGCTATTTGTTAATATCCAATCATCACCATTGTCATCAACATCATCTTGTCCTGGAACTGTTGCATTATTATTTCCTGTTTCTTTTGTCGCATCTAGATAGTTTTGGCCACTGTATGAATAGATTCTATTTGCGTTAGCTTCCGCTAATCCATTACTGATTTGTTCACCAGAAACAGGTACGCTCCAATAGACATATTCATAGTGCGTTTCTAATATTGGCGTCTTTTTTATGACTTTTATTTTAGTTCTATCGGATAAGACATTACCCGACGTTGTTCCTGTGTTATTAATCTGCACAAAAGAACCATAAGGATTAATTGTTAATTTACCATCTACAACAAGATCGTTTTCTACAACCACATACGTATTGTCATTGATGATTAACTCGGAGTTTGTTGTAATTGTACAGCTACACGCTTCAAAACTTGTCTGTGTGCTGCCTATGGCTGTATCGTAATTGCTGTCAATTATTACGAAACTATCTAAACCAGGAGGTGTAGACCATGCTGTACCGTCCCAAACTGCAGTAGCTATTTCTAATTTTACAGCATTACTCGTTTTTTGACAGGTTGCTACGTCTTCTCTAATTTGACAATAGAATTGATAATCTATAAATAATAATGGATTTATAAGGTCTAATGTTGATGTCGTTACATTGTTGAAATAAGCGTTATTTGGTATGGAGATAAACGTTGAAGTTTCTGGTTCTAAATAAAACCATTGGTAAGTTAACTCCAAGCCAGATGTTACTCCCTCAGTTGCTGTTATTGATATCTGAATTGGGTTCGTACAATTAAAGACAGGTGGAGCTAGAACTGATACTGTAGGCGGCGTAGCCAAAGCAAAATCATAAGTGCCAAAGTTACTATAATTTGCGTCCTCACAGGTGGTCCAATCTGTAACCTGCCAATCGGCAAGGTCAAAAACTGTTGATGGTAATATACTCGCTGTATTTAACCTGCTAAAATTTATACCGTTATCACCTGCGCCTAAACCATTAGCCCAATTGTCGCTGCCAAAAACTCCAAAAACGTCTATTGAGGTCGACGTCGTAATGTTGTAAAGTTCTATTAAATCTGAACTATCATTATCGAAGTTAATTCCACTAGCAGTATCAAATGCTTGGTGAGGTAAACTTCCGTCTAAACCTGCTGCAGAAAAATCGCAAGACGATGTGCCAATACTAATAACGTGTATGGCTCCAGAAGCTATTGTTCCTGTTAAATTTAGCGTAGAAGATGGTGATCCGTTTCCATTATTAAAAACTCTAATGCTATAATTATTTAAGTTAACTGTCGAAGCAGTTCCGTTAAATATTTCAATTAACGACGAACTTCCCGTGGTCGCATCAGATATTTGGCTTATAAATAAGCCGGTTGGAGGTGTCGATGCAGACGTGGTTTCACAACTTGTGATCTCATTATTTAATACTGTAAACGCATTTGCAGAAGAACAACCTGTTGAAAATAACACCGTAATATCTCCGCTAGTAGCACCTGCGGGTAATATAACCACTAATTCTGAAGCTGATGATGTGACTGTTATCATCGCTATGTCATTTATGGTAGCCGTGGCACTGCTTAGATTGTTAGCAGATGTAATCGTGATTTCTGTATTTTCTGGACCTTCCGTTGGCCAAATAGCACTGGTTAATACGGTACTGCATACTGCTGAACCTTTAATATCGAATATATATGGGTTTTCATCGCTATCTGAATTTTCAATACTTACTTGTGCCGTGCGCACACCATCCGAAGTTGGGATAAATTCTATTCTAAACTCTGAACTAGACCCGGAGCCAATAGTTGTGCTCGGTTGTAATGTTACTATAAAATCACTAGCATGTGCTCCAATAATTTCTACTTTTGGTGTCCCTGTTAAATTTAAGGATGTTGCACCGATGTTTTCAATAAAATAGGTTTTTTCAGGACCAGTAGCTCCTACGTTTGTAGATGCATATAAGGTATTGTTTAAACCGTAAGGGGTATTAAATCCGTTGGCGATAGAGATGTTATTTCCTTTAACGTTTATTTCAGCGTTTACAGGTTGTATTATATTAATTGTATAATCTTCAACTTCACCATCAAAGCCAGTTTCGCAAGGTGTTGGTGGATCTATTGTGAAATCGGTATCGTAGTATTTTGTAGAAACACGCATTCTGGTTGCCGCTATAACAGCATTTGATGGCACTTCAATAGATAATGGGCTGGCGTCAGTAGAACCATCTACAGCGTTATATGCCACTCCTAGGTCGTAATCTTCATTAGTATCTGAAAAATCACCATCGTTGTTCCAATCTATCCAAACCATGGTGGTTGTAAAGTATTCACCATCTGTATTCACTCTAACTTCTAAATTATAAGTTTGACCAAGGGTTACCGTCGTAGATATTGCTGTATAATCTGAATAAGCATTATCGGTATCATCGGAACCATTGTCGATAGTGTTAAATTGAACATTATTGGTAAGTGTTAAAAAAGTATCACTTCCATTTCCATAAGAATCACAATAGGTTAAAGTCGGAGTTGCACACGTTTCGACACCTTCTGTCCATGTGGTTCCTCGTCTAATAAATATTTTAAAGCAATAATTAGTACCATTTATTAAACCTGTAATTGATTTGGTTGACACACTAGACGTTGTTTCGTACACCAATTGATTTGTTGTTGTGTAAACATCATTATCATTACCTGTATAAGCAGAACCATTACTCGATGGTGTAAACGTAACAGCACCTTGATTAGCTACGATAATTAATTGATCCCAACATGCTGTAGGTAGTGGATTATTCCAGTTTAAGGTCACTCGATTTGTCAATGGTGTGGCCATTAGGTTGATTATATCTCCTTGAGCCAAACCATTAGTAATGGTACTTCCTGCTGTGGCACCATTAGCCCATCCTGTTAACGATTCGCTAACATAAGCGTAGACCGTAAATGAATAGTTGTTATCCTCAGTTAAACCCGTTATGGTTGCTGTAGTTGCTATTCCTTTATAAACCACACGGCCTAAAGAGGCTGGTGTTATCGGTGTTGCCGCTGCAAAGTTAGTATTAGCTGTATAGGTGTTGGCATCTGTTTTTGTTCCTGTTGGGTCTGTGCCTCCATCTCTTGCAAATACCACATAACCTGTTGGGGTTACACCAGAAGCTGGTGCATCCCAATTTAAAGTCACACTTGTATCTTCAAAACAACCTTGAATATTTCTTACGTTGTTGGGTGCCTCATTAGTTAAGTTTAACGTTACCACACTAGAGGTCGTGTTTCCACAGCTATTAGTAAGGATAGAACGGTATTGATTGCCATCCATTGGTGTAGATATCGCTGCTGTGGTGTAAGTATCCGTAGTAGCTCCCGAACCTCCGGTAACATTATTCCATCCCGAACCTGTATTTACTTGCCATTGGTACGAAACAGCATTAGTAGCTACGACACTAAAAGTGGCATTTGCACCTGTAGTCGCAGAGGTATTTTCTGGTTGTGAGGTTATAGCTATAGGATTATTTATTTCAAGGTTAAAAGGACCAACAGCGTTTATGGACCAACACATAGTCGCCGCATTGTAATTTCTAACGTAATAATTACCAGAAGTACTTACATTATAAATATATGCTGCATCATTAATTGTGCTGGTTCCCGTAGTGGAAGATTGCCAGTAAGAATTACCAATAGTACCTCCTGCAACATTATATACTAGATTAGCGCTATTACAAACAACAGAAGCACCATTTATAGTTCCTGTCGGGGCTGCTGGTGGTGTGCAGGGGGTGTAGCATGTCCATTCTATATCGTCTACAATAACTTGTTTTGATTTTATATTATGTAATTCTACACTAACATTTCCTGAGATATTAATTCCTGTTACAGTAAAAGTATGTTCTTCATAATCATCAAAGGCAATTGATGTTCCTTTTAAAATCCCATCTATATAGAGTGCAACTTGTCTGTCTCCACCACCTGTAAATCCTTTATACAACTTAACTGAAAAATTGGCAATACCTCCAGAAACACTAGAAGAGGTTACTTTACTACCGTCTGATAATCGTCTTAACATTAAAGCATTTCCACTTATGCCAGAACCATTGTTATCACCATCTTGATCTCTAGACTTAACATAAGTCCAAGTAACTCCATTGTCGCCTGTATATGAACCATCAGAATAAGTTGAAGTAAGAGATACAGATTCAAAACTTTCAGAGCCACAAGGCTCAACAGCCATTGTGGTAACCTCCCCACTAGTACTTGTCGTACCATCTGATATTGAATAGTTAGTTGTTGATATATCATCAATATATACAGTTCCATTAGTTCTGTAGAATTGAAACTCTATATCTGCACTTCCGTTATTTACAGTGGCAACATATAAACGGGTTGTAGTTGTTAAACTAAATGTCGATCCGGTAGCAGGAGTCCAAGCTCCACCATTTATACGATAGTTCACTTGAACTTTTGATGATGTAGAACCACTTCCATAAAAACTAATTGTTCCTAAGCCTCCTGAAGCAATGTTAGGTGAAGTGATTTGTGAGCCAGTTTGACTTTTGATTTGACATGAATAGGTCCCAGCGTTAACAACAGTCGTTCCTCTTAGTATATTGGTTCCAGTCCAAACGCCAGAAGATAAATTTCTATTTCCAGTAGTGTAACTTGTAGGCATTCCTGTTTCAAAACCTTCAGTGATTTGCCCATACCCAAACAAACTGAAACATAAAAAAGTGATTAAAAAAAGCGAGTAGTTTTTTTTCATATAAGAGAGGGTTATGAGAACGTTGATTGCCTTCAAAGGTATATTAATACCTTGGGCCTGTTGGTATTGAGTAAGATATGTTTTTATTAACAAAACATTAATAAACCGCAAACAATAATCTATGAAATGCAATTAAAGCCGTTTAAAACTCTGTTTTTAAGCTTGTTTTAAAAATTTTTGATTAATAATGCATGAATTTGGCAAAAACACTGAGAATTCTTTAATGGTGTTTTCTAGTTTTAAGGTTTGGGTTCTGCGATTGCCGTTGTGTGTAAAATATAGTTGATGTTCTCTTTTTAAAAGCCTAGAAATCTTTTAGTGTAGGTTAAAAACGCTGCGCTGCTTTAAAGTAAATAAAGAACAATATTGTACTTTTGAAACTTATGGATACTATTAAAACCTATACTGTAGATGAGGCCAAGCGTAAACTAGAGCATTACTGCGCTTACCAAGAGCGTTGCCATAAAGAAGTGCGGCAAAAGTTAAGGGACATGCGCATGATTCCAGAAGCTATTGATAACATTATTGTGCATTTAATTGAGCATAACTTTCTAAACGAGGAACGTTTTGCTAAGGCTTTTGTACGTGGGAAGTTTAGAATGAAAAAATGGGGTAAAAATAGGTTGGTACGTGAGCTGAAATTTAGAGCCATTTCTAAATACAGTATGGATGTAGCGCTTAAAGAAATTGATCTTGATGCTTATGAACAAACCTTAGATGACTTGGTGCAAAAACGCATTGCCCAAGTTAAGGAACCAAATGTATATAAGAAGAAGAAAAAGGTGGCGGATTATTTGTTGTATCGGGGGTGGGAATCTGCTTTGGTTTACGATAAAATTAATGCGTATTTGAAATAAAAAGGGAATGTTTGATTCGGAGTGGATTATGTTGGTTTAGATTTGGTTGGTGAGCGCTTTCGACTGCGCTCAATGTGACAATAGGACAGCACGTTGTATAACATCTGTGTTACGATCCATGTAATATTAATAGTTAATAACAAAAAAAAGAGGTCAACTAAAATAAATTTAGTCGACCTCTTTTTATATGTGTATTGGTGAGCGTTTATAAATTAAACGTCATTCCAAGGTTCACTGCAAATTGGTTATGTATGTCAATTGAATTTTCTTCGTATTTCGCTAAAGGAAAAGAAGCTTCTGTATACACCCCAAAGCCTTCTGTAAAGAAATAACGCGCACCCACATGACCACCAAAGTTTTTTAAGCTTAAGTTTAAACCTGGATAGAAGTCAAAATTCTCATCAATGTTAATAACGTTACCTAAGTTGGCGTTAAAACGTGCTTTTAAGTCGAAACGGTCTTCAAAATCAAGATCTTCAATTCCGCTTGCGCCACCTAAAGCGTAAGAAGAAGATACCCCTATAGAAATGTTTTCACCTAAACCGTGATCGAAACTTACATTAACTCCGGTTGCGTAATCTTGAAGGTTGGCACCCACTTGAAATTTTTGATCTCCTTTGCCTTCAAAAGCTTGAGCGTTACCAAAACTAAATGCTAATAAAGCTACTGCAAGTAAACTGTTTTTCATGTTTTTTGATTTTAAAAATGAGGGTCAAATATACAAATAGTATTTTAGAAATAGGGTTGTATTACTTGGTGTTACGAATTGCTTGCTTGTTTTTCCAGTTGATCCATTTTTGTCCTTTAAGTTTTCTCAATGCATTATCTATGTTGCGCATTACAAAAATGTTATAAATGGCTTTGCCTAAGTTTTTAGGATTTCGAGGTATAGCGCGTAGGCTCATTGAAAAGCCAGGGGTAAGGTAGCGCATGTAATGCCAGTAGCCCTCGGGCATATAAAGGACTTCTCCATGGTTGAGGTTGCAGCCCCAGCCTTTTGCTTTTTTTAGCGCTGGCCATTTTTCTAAGTCTGGATTAGAAAAATCAATATCTTCTCGGGTAATGAGTGCGTAAGGTACTTTATATAGGTATGGGTTTTGTTTTTGGTCGAATAGGATGCACTGTTTTTTGCCTTCAAAATGAAAGTGAAAAATATTAGCCAAGTCAATATCGTAGTGCATAAAGGTGTATGCGTCTTTTCCGCCAAAGAATAGCATCGGTAGTTTTTTCATGAGACGGAGTCCGAAATCGGGAAACGTAAAATCGTTTTGTAATTGTGGAACTTCTTTTAGGATGTTCCATAGGAAAATGCGGTATTTTGTAGGTTCGCGTTTTAGTAAATCGACATAATCGCTCATTTTCATTTTGGCATGGGCTTGGTTGAAGCCATTTTTAAAATGAACAGGTCTGTCATCGTAAAGTGGTACCGTTTTGTCTCCTGCTACTTCTTTAATATAATCTAGGTTCCATTTGGTGTAGGCAGGCCAATCTTCAATATAGTGTTCTATAACCACTGGTTTTTGTGGTTTGAAGTAATTTTTTATAAAATCTTCCTTAGTGATGGTTTTAACACGTGGTATGTCTTGAAGATTAAGTTTCAAAAGGCGTAAAGGTTTAGAATTTAAAGTTACAAAACCTAAGTTAATGTTTAAAATGAAAGACCTAAAAAAGGCTTCAAAATTAATTAAAGCCTTTTTTAGGTCTTTCACTTATCATCTGTTCTAGATACCATTTATATCTCGAAAGCTTCCGAGATATAAATCACTCGAACTGACGTCTAGACTAAAACGGATGTTTTGGGCATAAGATTATTTTTCGATCTCAGCATCAATAGCTTCAATTGCTTTTTTATCTTTTCCCTTTAAATACTCTGGTAAATCCATCCCAGCCATATTAAACATTTCTTGCAAAGGTGGTACGGATTTGTACATGCCAGATAAGAAGTTTGCTGTAGATGACTTTCCGTCTTCTCCACCGCTACCATTATCCCAAACGGTTACTTTGTCAATTTTAATATTCTTAATAGCTTCCGATTGGATTCTTACCAATTCTGGTAATTTGTCAGCAATTAATAATAATACCGCATCTCTACTATTGTTTCCAGCCGCTTTTACAATTTGCTCCATACCAGCAGCTTGCTTGGTTAAGATTTCAAACTGTCCTTGTGCTTCGGCTTGTGCTTTAAAAAGGATGGCATCCGCTTCCCCTTTTGCTTGTCTTCTTGTGCGTTCTGCATCTGCTTCTGCATCAATTTCCGCTTTTTGCTTATCAATTTCAGCAGGTACAATAATATCTGCCATTTGAGACGAACGTACACGCTCTGCTCTTGCTGTTTCTGCTAATTGTTCTGCAGCATAAGATTCTTCTAAAGCTTTTGCTGTTTGTACTTTTTCAGAGGCATTTGCTACACGTTCTGCTTCTGCTTCACGCTGACGACGTAATGAATCTGAATTTGCAACGGCAATTTTTGCAGTGTTTTCTCCTTCTACGGCTTGTGCATTTGCTGCAGCTACCTGAGTTCTTTCATCTTGTACCGCGTTAGCTTCACCAATAGAACCATCTCTAGTTTTCTCTGCAACCGATTTACGTGCTGCATTAATGGCGTGTGCTGCTGCCTCTTTACCAAGTGCTTCGATATAACCTGACTCATCAACAATATCTGTAATGTTTACGTTGATCAGTTTTAAACCTACTTTCTTTAATTCTGTTTCTACAGATTGCGAAATGTTAGTTAAAAACTTGTCACGGTCATTGTTAATTTCTTCAATATCCATAGACGCTACGACTAAACGCAACTGACCAAAAATGATTTCTTTTGCTAGTTCTTGAACATCTTGTGCTCCTAAACCTAATAAACGCTCTGCTGCATTTTGCATAACACCAGGTTCTGTAGAGACCCCAATTGTAAAACGAGATGGTACGTTAACTCTAATGTTTTGCTTAGATAAGGCATTAACCAAGTTCACTTCAATTGAAATTGGTGTTAATTCTAAAAATTCATAATCTTGAATTACAGGAATAATAAAAGCCGCACCACCATGGATACATTTGGCCGATTGACCGCCTCCAACTTTTCCATAGACCACTAAGATTCTATCTGAAGGACAACGTTTGTAGCGTTTTATTAAAATCAGTAATGTGACTACAATAAATAGCGCTACGAAAATTAGTAGCATAGGTCCGCCAAGACCTTGTAGATTAACTGTTTCTTGAATGGTTAGTAAGTTCATTTGCATATCGGTTTGATTGGTTAAATTTTAATTATAATAGTTTCTTTTTTGGGTTATTAGGTAATGCTTGACTATTCTGAACTTTTGAAGGTTGAATAGGTTTGCGTGTTCTATCTACGATGAGGATTCCGTTAGAAGTCACATCGACCACTTTAATTATGGTTCCGGATTTTAGCTCGGTTAAGGAATCTGTTAACGCATCTAATTCGCGCATAGATCCCTGAACGCTTACGGTCACTTTTCCCATGGAAGCTCTGTCTGCTCCTATGGTTAAGTACACTTCACCAATAGCGTCTAATGCATTTTTATATTTTAAAGTTCCGCTATCCGAAAGTTTACTTACAAAGTAAAAAAGCGAGGCCATAATTACCATCATTAATAAACCAGAAATAATAGATATAATAATTGTTAGAGGTTTTGATAGTCCTGCATCCATACAGGCAATACCACTCCAACCAAAGATGGTGAAGAAAGCAACAAGGTTTTTAAAGGATATAAATTGAAATCCAGCATCGGCATCTATATCCGAATCAATATCACCAATCTCATCAGCATCACCTCCAACAAAAGTTAATACCATAACGATGGAAAAGATGAGCGAACCGATAATAGCCACGAGCCAATATACTTGTGCTAGAAAATCTAAATTTAAGTACCATTCTGCCATGAGATTCCGTTTGAATTTTGAGTTAATAAATATACGACCATTGTTAACTTATGCAACCTTTTTTTTGGAAGCGAACTGGGTTACGTGTGCTAAGCGATTATTAGTTTTTTTAAGTGCTATGATTCAAAATTATAGACCACAGAAAGGGCTAATGATTGGGTTGTAGTACGGTCGTTTCTGTACTTATTTCTTTCGTTAATTAGATTTGGGTAACAATTGGGTTACAATCTATAAGTAGCGTTTGTTAAAGTTTTGTTACAGAAAATTTAAAAAACATTTTGTTTTAGAGCCTTAAAGGCTATTTTTTGATAGGTTCTCGATACTGGTTTTCGTTCCTTAAAATCACTCGAAGTGACGTTTTGGTAGTCATTATCTGTTTTGAATAGATAGGGTTAAGTGGATTGTTGCCTTCGCAAGAATGACAAGATGTTTGCTTTTGGATACGATTATTTTTCTTTGCGTTATAAATAATCACTCGAAGTGACGTTTTGGTAGTCATTATCTGTTTTGAATAGATAGGGTTTAAGTGGATTGTTGCCTTCGCAGGAATGACAAGATATTTGCTTCTGGATACGATTATTTTTCTTTGTGTTACAAATAATCACTCGAAGTGGCGTTTTGGTAGTCATTATCGGTTTTGAATAGATAGAAGATGTAAGTGGATTCCTGCCTTCGCAGGAATGACAAAGGGAATGGTAAAAAGGAATGACAAAGCTAAAGTTATA
The DNA here is from genome assembly GCF_013403925.1 of Winogradskyella wichelsiae. Taxonomy (GTDB): domain Bacteria; phylum Bacteroidota; class Bacteroidia; order Flavobacteriales; family Flavobacteriaceae; genus Winogradskyella; species Winogradskyella wichelsiae. The sequence continues at coordinate 791,260 of NZ_JABFDJ010000001.1, read as the reverse complement.
TAATAATAGCGTGAAAGCTTTGTTAGACAATAGAAAATCTGCAAGACTTTTAATGGTCTTGCAGATTTTTAAAATGTTTAATCAAAAGATAGATTTCTTAAAAGCTTTAATTTGTTTTAAGAAGGTGAGGATTCTATTTTTATACGTAACTTTAGATTCCTGTCTTCGCAGGAATGAAAAACTATTAACGAAATTTGTAACGCATACCAAATAATATGTTGCTCGGTGGCATTGGTGTGTAGCCAGATTCTATATAATCTGCATCAAAAATATTACTTGCAGTTACCGAAAGCTCTACTTGTTTTAGGCTCATTACAATAGAGGCATCCCAAACATTATAGGTTTGTCCGGTGGTACGTTCTGCATATTTGTAAATGATATTTTGGCTTATGTTTTTGAATAATTTAGTACTTAATCTTGTTGTAAAATGATGTTTTAAAGTGTTTAAAGAGTAACGTGATAATTCTTCGTTTTGCTCTAAAATATTATCGTCTAAATACGCATACCCAAAAGCTAAAGTTTGCTTGTAATTGTTCACGTTAAAATTGTAAGCAACATCTAATTCTAATCCTTTGGTATTGACTTCTGCAATATTGGTGGCTGTGTAAATTTCATCAACCGTATTGGGTCTCACAAAATCGATAAGGTTAGTGGCATCTCTATTAAAAACAGATAGGCTTGCTCTAATTTTTTGAGCATTGTATTTTATTCCGATTTCCTGAGAAAAAGCTTCTTCGGGTTCTAAGTCTGCATTACCAATGGTTCTTGGGTCGTTGTAATAGAGATCTGTGTAAGTTGGTATTCTGTAAGTAAAACCAATATTTCCGTAGGCTTTTAAATTATTGGTGATATCAAAACCAACATCTAGCCCTGGGAACCCATTAAATTTAAAATCTGAAAAATACGTTACGGCAACTCCAGGTGTAATATCTAAACGGTCATCTATAAATTGGAAACGGTGTTCTAAGAAAACGGTCGTCATAAAACGATTACGGTCTCCTAAATTATTACTGCGTAAATAGGTTTTAGACATATCAATACCAAAGCCAGTAACCCCTAGTTTAGAGGTGTAAGAGGCATTCGCTTCTGCTCCTATTTTATTCGAAATATGAACGTTTCTAAAGAAATTAGGCTCAAAACGTTTTAAAAGGAAAATATCTTGGTTACGTTTCCAGTAGATACGTGGTTGAATTTTAAGTTTTTCAGATTGAAACTTTGTAGTAAATGCTATTAAACTATTTTGAGTTTCTTCATATTCATTAAAATCAGGGCTTGTTGTGTAGAAGTTTTCAGCCCCAAATTTACGTTCAGAAAACGTGGTGATCATTTCAATAGCTTGCGCATTTTTATTAAACGTGCTTTTTAGAAAGTAATTAGAATTATCATAATCCGAATTACTGCGGTAGCCTTCCGAAGTCATTCTATCCACATGAAGTATGTGTGTAGAATTCTCTAATTCAGAACCCACGGTTACCGAACCATTAAGTTGTCCAAAAGAGCCCGTTTCTACACTTGCCGAAACCGAATTATCTAACGTCGATTTTGTAACGATATTGATAGCACCTGTAAATGCATTTTGTCCAAAGACACGAGCCGCAGGACCTTTAATAATTTCAATACGCTCAATCACTTCAATTGGTACAGCCGCATTTAAGGTATTGTGTCCTGTTTGCACATCATCCATTTTAATACCATCGATTAATAAAAGGGTTTGGTCAAATCCGCCACCTCTAATAAATAAATCGGCCTGACTTCCACCGGTTCCACGGCGTCTAATATCTACGCCAGCCACTTGCTGTAATAAATCTACAACGGTAATTGCAGCGCTTCTTTTAATATCTGCAGCAGTGATAATATTTATAGTTCTCGAGTTTTCTTTAAAGGGTAGGTCTATTCGTGTTGAGGTAATGACTACTTCACTTAAGGAATCTGTTTTTACTTCTTGCTCTTGTGCATTCAGCTTAAAACAAGTAATTAGAAGACATGTGAAAAGATAGATTGTATTTTTCATTAATTTAAATTTTGCAATAAATTGTTAAGGTTCAAAACTTACATTCTACATCTGATTTGGTTTTGAACGTTGCAAAAGTCGTAACTTTCCGGACGATTAAAGTAGTCCAGTTATAAAACAATGAATAGTCCGGTTAGTCAAATTATAAAACAACTCGTTACTTTTGATAAATCTATTGTGCAACCTGTATATGTGCAAGTTGCTCAGCAGATTATAAATGCAATACAACGCGGTTATTTAGATAAAGGTAGCAAATTGCCGGGAACCCGCGTCTTTAGTCAGCTATTAAATATTCACAGAAATACAGCTGTTGCTATTTACGAAGAATTAGCATCACAAGGTTGGGTCGATATTGTAGCTAATAAAGGGACTTTTGTTTTGCTTCCTGAAACATCTGCGACTAAAATTAAAGCTACAACGCAACATTTAGATCATGCTTATACGTACGCAAAAGTAGCCGGTTTTCCGTTTCAGAAGTCCTTTCATTTGGCTTCCACAACACAAGAAACGACCGCGAAATATACTATTAACGACGGGCAACCCGATTTAAGATTGCATCCTGTGCATCAATTTTCTAGATGGTATAGTGCAGCGATGAAACGTAAGCCCCTTATTAATAAATGGAATAAAACGTCAGCTTTAACGCCTTCTGTTTTTAGCACACAGCTTTGTAATTATTTGAATGCCACACGAGGCTTTCATATTAATTCGGATAATTTAATGAATACGCGAAGTACTGAGATGAATCTTTATGTGGTGTCTCAGCTTTTAATAGCGCCAAATGATTTGGTACTCGTTGGGCAGTTAAGTAATTATGCATCCAACATGATTTTTCAAGAAGCAGGCGCTACAATTCGAACCATTCCGGTAGATGAAGAAGGTTTAAATGTAGACTATATACGAAAGCATTTTGTAAAACAAAGTATTCGTTGTGTGTATGTCTGTGCCAATAGAGATTATCCGACAACTGTAACTTTAAGTGCTAAGCGCCGTTTAGAGTTGTTAGAATTAGCAAAAACTTATGGGTTTGCCATTGTAGAAGATGATTACGATTACGATTTTCAGTTTGATGGTTCTGCTATGTTACCTATGGCAAGTGCTAATACCAATGGTATGGTTATTTATTTGGGTAAATTAGGGCAATCGTTATTTCCCAGTTTTCATACAGGATTTGTGGTAGCGCCAGAAAATTTTATTCAAGAAGCCAAAAATTACTTGCAATTATTAGATAAACAAGGCGATTTAATACAAGAGCAAATGTTGTCCGAGCTTATTTCTGAAGGTGAAATTTACCGTCTAAAGAAAAAAAATATTGTGACTTATAAGCAACGTCGTGATTGTTTGTGTCATTATTTGACGTTTTATTTTGAAGGGATTATCATTTGGGAAAAACCTTTAGGGGGTTTGGCTATATGGTTGCAGTTTGTAGAAACCATTTCTTTAGTGAAGCTCGCAGAAGAAGCAGAGAAAGTTGATTTATTTCTACCGAAAACTATTTTATACCAAGATAAAAATACCTGTGCCATTCGTTTTGGTTTTGGACATTTAAACGAAGATGAGCTAGAAAATGTGATTAAAAAGTTAAAACTCGCTTATGATAAGGTGCTTAGTTTTTAAGCGGAAATTCGGTTTTACAATCGTCACATTTGTATTGGTAACGCGTACTGAAAGGTAAGGTTCCGGTAAGGAAACCAATAAGAAAAGAAACTAAGGATTTAAAATTAGTGATGGTAGAATAGAGTTCAATACGGTTTTTTTTACAGTTAGGGCAGGTGATAGGTTCCCCTTCATTATCTACAGAATATTGTTGAATAGATTGTAAGATCTCTCTTGCTATATCTTCATCTTTAGCTAAGACTTTCAATTTTATGCCACCAATGGCGTTGCTTACTAAAGGATCGGTATCAATGGTGATGTTATCTTTTAAGAAGACTTGAATGCCGTCTGATTCTAATCGGCCTTTCATAATTTCTGCTTCAGAAGAATATTGAAATCTAGCTATGGTAACAAAGGTGTCTTGCATTTTGTAAAGATAGTGTAATCTTTTGTTGAGCTGTTAAGTTTTTAAAAACCAGAACAGTTTAAAAGAACTTTATTCTATATTATTTTTTGTCATTTTAGCTTTCCATTCGTCTTTATCTATCCATTTAAAGTCATTAGGAACTGTAGCATCTAGTAAATCAATATTTAATTGTTCTGAAAGTTCATAACCTATAAGAAAGGCTTCTGTATAGTTGTTTTCTTCATACAATTCAAAATGCTTGTTGTTGTCGTACCACAGATTCACTTCAAATATATAATCACCACCTACTGTGGGTTGATGAAATACAGAAACATATTGGTAGTTTTTAATGGTTTGCCAAGACCCTATTTTTAAAGGTCCAACCTCTATGGTTGGTCTAAATCGGGAATTTGAAATATCGATATGAATTCGTTTTCTAGAACAAAAACTAGCACCAATACCCGCGAAATAAATAACACCTTCAAAATCTATAATTCGGATACCAAGTGGACGATCTGTAGTAGCCCAAAGAAAAATCTTGTAACCCATAATCCCGAAAGCCATAGTAAAAAATAAAGCAGCAATGGGGATTTGCCAAATTGGTCTCGCACTTTCTGAAATGATGGTATTGGGTTTCATGTGTTTATATTTATTGTTTTTTATCGGTCACATGGTGCATGCATTTTATCATTTCTTTGGGTATCAAAAGCGAGTTATGGATGTTTCATGTTTCAAATATAGGAAAAGACCTTAATACCTGTTAGGTTTTTAAAACCAGAAAGGTCTAATATAATAATCATTGTTTTTCAATAATAAAATTATTGTTTTTCGATAATTTTATTATATTTGTTATCGTAAAACGATAATTATGAATTCTGCGAAAACACTTTATTTGATACTAAATGTTATTATTATTATTTTAATTAGCATTGGTTTAGGGATTTTTGTTTTAGCAACGACCCTCTTTGGTATAAAACAAGATTTTATTGGTTTTAGTGAGGATGTATTAATTTATAAGACGGAAGCCATGCTTTATCGTTATACCTTTTTTAAGCTTGTGGTTTATGCTGTATTTGTCGTTGCGCTTTGGAAATTAAGAAAGGCGACCAAATTGCTATTAAAAAATAATTTTTATAATACAGAACTTATGAGAGGTATGTTTGATTCGGGAAAACTTATGGTTTTTTCTTCAGTTGCTTTATGGGTTATTGATGAGGTGAGCAATAGGTTTTTTAAACGGCACGCTTTGCTTGGTTTAAGTGAAAAAACATTGGTCTATTTATTAATAATTACAATGGGATTATTTTTAATGCTAATGAGTACAGTTCTTAGAGATACTAAGGCTATGAAAGAAGAAAACGACTTAACTATATAATTATTTACAATGCGAAAATTAATCATTTTAAAAAGTTTAATAGATTTTGTTTGGATAGTGACTTGTATTCCTGCACTATTGCTACTTGCATTTTTTGCAGTTTACATGTTTATTGAGCCAGAATCTTTGAATATGATATTGGATACAGATACGTCTAATATTGAAACCTCTTTAATGGCTGCACAGTTATTTGGCTTGGTCTTTATTGCTTTGGCTTTTATAACTATTTATTGTGTGTATCTGTTTAGGAAAACCTTGCGTTATTTTCAGAAGGTTAAACCTTTTCATATGGATGTAATAGTCAATTTTTATAAGATTGGTTATTTGCTTACTAGTGTTGGGATTGCTTCTTCTGTATTGGTTTTTGTAGGGCAATTGGTTTTTAAAAGTCAATTAAAGATAAACTTAGGCTTAAGTCCTTATGTGATGCTTATTTGTTTAGGGCTGTTTTTTATGGTATTGAGCGAGGTGTTTAAGGTGGCGAAATACGCTAAGGAAGAAAATAATTTAACCATATAATTATGAGCATAAATACTTTAATTAAAAGCCTTTATAGATTTTTTAAATTCCTATTCTGGTCATTTTTATTTTTTCTCTCACTAAACATATATAACGAGTTATTTACAAAGAATCTTAGTCTTGCTTTAGTGCGAGGTAATTATTCAGTAGGTTATAAGATACCAGCAAGATTGAGCTTAACACTTTATGACTCTATTGTTAGTTATAATTATGATGATGAATTTAACTATACTTCTTATTATAAAAAAGGAGATGATTTACTTAATAATAGTTTAATAGACAGCTCTTCTATTTCACCTAATTCTAAAAGAAGTATAAGTATAAATGAAACCGCTATAAAAACTCATTGTGGTAAAGAGAATTTTATATCAACTAGTTCTAGTATAAAAAGTGATATTGGCATTCGGGTTAAGTCTTCAATAGGTTGGTTGAATGTGTTGCTATGTATGAATGCATACTCCTCTGTAATATTTGCAATTTTATTAGTTTATTTTTTGAAACAAATATTTAACATATTAAATAGGCGTATTGAATTCTCTTTAGAATTGTTTAAGAATGTTAAATGTTTAGGGTTGTTGTTAGTTTTTGCTACTTTATTTAAGTTTTTAGTGTCGTTTATTTTTAGCTTTTATTATGAATTAATGACGATAACATCTCGTATTGATAATACTCTTATTTTAAATCCAACAAATGTTTTGATTAGACCAAGATTAAATTTTAATATATGGATATTCATAATTGGCATCGCTCTTATAATCTTTAGCGAACTTTTAAAAAATGGAAATCAAATTCAACAAGAAAACGATCTAACTGTATAATCATGTCCATAATAGTCAACTTAGACCTCATATTAGCCCAGCGTGGCATGAAGAGCAATGAACTTGCAGAACTGGTTGGTATCACAACCGCAAATCTTTCCATTTTAAAAACAGGAAAGGCAAAGGCTATTCGATTTTCAACTTTGGAAGCTATTTGTAAAGCTTTGGACTGTCAGCCTAGTGATATATTAGAATACGTAGAGGATTAAAAGGTTTTAAAAATTAGTATCTTGGGTGTCTAAAAAATTGAATAGATGCGAAGCCTAATTTTATTACTGTCCTTTTTATGTTTAGTGAATTGCAAAGACGATACAACTTCTGAAACGGAATCAACTATTGGTGGAAGTTCAAGTTATATCATTTCGTTTGAAAATGCAGTGCATCATGAAGCTCAAATCACGGCTACTTTTAAAGGTTTAAAATCTGGTGAAGCCGTATTTAGAATGTCGAGAAGCTCACCAGGACGCTATGCTATTCATGAATTTGCTAAGAATGTTTACAACGTAAAAGTTACAGATAGTGAAGGCCATGTGTTAGAAACGACACGTCCAGATCCGTATTCTTGGAACGTGAACAATCACGATGGCACTATAATAGTCAATTACACCTTATACGCCAATCATGGTGATGGTACCTACGCACAAGTTGATGAAACCCATGCGCATCTTAATATGCCAGCGACCTTTATGTATGCTCCGAGTTTGGAAAACGACATCTTCAATATTGAATTTAAACCGCGCGAAGACCTAAACTGGAAAATTGCAACACAGTTAAAACACTTAAAAGATAACAGCTATTCCGCTGACAACTTACAGTATTTTATGGATAGTCCAACGGAAATTAGTGACCATATGGTGCGTTCGTTTGAGGTAGATGGTCAAAAAATCAATTTCGCTTTACACCATAATGGAACTGCAACAGAATTTGATGCCTATTTTGAAAACGTTAAAAAAGCAATCTTACAGCAGAAGGCTGTTTTTGGCGAATTACCAACTTACGATTATGGAGAATACACGTTTTTAGGTTGTTATATTCCTAATGCCACAGGGGATGGTATGGAGCATCGAAATTCTACCATTGTCACCAGCACGCGAAGTTTAGCTGATGGTGCCGATCGTAATATTGGGACGGTGTCTCATGAGTTTTTTCATTGCTGGAATGTAGAACGCATACGGCCACAAAGTTTAGAGCCCTTTAATTTTGAAGACGCTAACATGAGTGGAGAGCTTTGGTTTGCTGAAGGCTTTACCAGTTATTATGACGATTTAACCTTAACCAGAGCCGGACTTATAGCCCAAGAAGATTATATAAAAGGATTGACAGGCACTTTTAATTACGTGTGGAATTCACCAGGACGTCAGTTTTTTAATCCTATTGAGATGAGCTACCAAGCGCCATTTGTAGATGCCGCACGTTCGGTGGATGATATTAATCGCGACAATACATTTATCTCTTATTATTCTTATGGAAGTATGTTAGGTCTGGCTTTAGATTTATCACTTAGAGCAGAAAACTTGAATCTAGACGATTACATGACATTGGTTTGGGAAACTTATGGAAAAACAGAAACGTATTATACTATTGCTGATTTACAACAAACGTTAAAGGATTATGCGGGTGCTGAATTTGGTGATGCCTTTTTTAATAATTATATCTACAAAAGCGGCATGCCCGATTTTGAAACCTTATTTAAAACGGTTGGTGTTCAGTTGCAACAAAACACAGCACAGCCTGCTTTTGGATTGCGTTTGAACAATCAAGTGATTACAAGTAATACAATGGTCGGTTCTGGAGCTTATAACGCAGGACTTGAAAAAGGAGATAAATTACTTAAAATTGATGGTGTTGCACTCAATGAAACTTCAGACTTAAATATGGTTTTAGGTACGGTGAAACCTAACCAAACCGTCGATGTGGTTTACGAGCGCTTTGGAAAGCAACATACTGTAAAACTCACTTTAGATGCCGATACGTCTTATGCTATTTCAAGTTTAGATGAATTATCTGAAGGAGAGAAAGCAAATCGTGATGCTTGGTTGGGTCGTAAGTAGGGTTTGAAGAACTATAGGAGGCTTAAAGATTTCTAATAGCCTAAAGGCTCTTGTTTTGTATGCCGAACACGAAGTATTCTAATTTGGTTATTTGATAGGCTATACGGTAACTATAAATTTCAAAAGCTCTAAAGGTGCCATCGTTATTTTTGCGATACTTGTCTAAAGGATAAATTTCAGGATTGTATTTTAAGTTGTCTGTTGCAGAAAAGATTGCGTTTCTTACGTTTTCAGCTGACTGTAAGGAGTCTTTTTTTATATAATCGAAAGCTTCTTTTAATTGCAATAATGCTAATTTCCGCCAAACAATTTTTACCATTGATCAGCTATTTTCTTAGCCTCGTTTTGGGTATAAAATTCACCTTTTTCGATATCTTCAATTGCTTCATCGATCTCGTTGTTATATTGATCTAGAGTAATTCTTTCAGAATTTTGTATTCCTTTTTTTAGGACGTATTCTAATTTATCTAAAAGTGTTTCATTGACTTCAGATAGCTGTTGTATAAACTTGTATTTTCTTGCTTCTAAATCCATCTTTTTAATTCTCGTATGTTATAAAGATACAATTTCTCGTTCACATTTTTTGTTTTTCGAATTTTTGTCACCTGAGAGTTTATAAATTCTAACGACGTCGATTAGGTAATAGCGGAGGAGGTTCGCCATTAAACGGGTTAAAACGACTAATGGTTTTGGCTTCCATACCAGCCGCACTCATTACGGCTCGGTCTCCATAGCGTTCGCGCATTTTATCCATGGCATTGGTTAGGTTGAGGTGCATTTCGTTGTCTTCAAACAAGTTTACTTGGTGGCCACCTTCTACCAAATGACTAAATTTTACACCAATTAATCGCACTAAAAGTCTACGGTGGTATAGTTTTTTAAATAAACCTAATACCACAGGAATGAGCATATGGTCCATGGCGCTATATGGAATGCGTTGCTGTTGTGTATAGGTTTGAAAATCTGAATACCGAATCTTAAACGTCACGCAAGCCGTTAATTTATGACCACGACGTAATTGATAGGCTAAATTCTCAGTCATTGCAACGACCATACCTTTAAGTTTGGTAACATCTGTAGTGTCTTGATTAAACGTACGCTCTGTAGAAATAGATTTACGTTCATGATATTGTATTACAGGCGAATTGTCTATGCCATTGGCTTTTTTCCAAATCATTAAACCGTTTTTGCCTAATACTTTATGCATGAGTTGCATAGGCATTTCTTGTACGGTTTGTATACGCTTTACGCCTAAGTCACACAGGGTTTTATAAGTCACATTGCCAACCATAGGAATCTTTTTAACCGAAAGTGGAGCTAGAAATGGTTTTTCATCACCCGGAAGGATTCTAATTTCGTTGTTAGGTTTGGCTTCACCAGTCGCAATTTTAGACACCGTTTTGTTAAGCGATAATCCAAATGAAATAGGTAAACCTGTTTCTCTAATTATTTTCTGGCGGAGTTCTGAAGCTAGTTTGTGGCAACCAAAAAATTTATCCATTCCGGTAAGATCCATGTAAAACTCATCAATAGATGTTTTTTCATAAAGCGGCACACTTTCTTTAATCACATCGGTAACGTCATTTGAAAATTTAGTGTAAATCCCAGAATTTCCTCTAAGCACAATGGCTTCTGGGCATAATTGTTTGGCCATACGCATTGGCATAGCAGAATGTATACCGAAAGTTCTGGCTTCGTAACTGCAAGACGCTACAACGCCTCTATCGCTTGTGCCACCAATAAGAATAGGTTTGCCGTTAAGACTACTATCCATATGTCTTTCACAGGACACAAAAAAGGTGTCGAGATCCATGTGTACGATGTTGCGGTTGTTGCTCATGCTTGATTTTAGATAATTTAAGTTTTCTTCAAGGCTTTTAAAACCTTGTGTATTTAAGAGATGGTATACCTAGAAGGTCAAAAAAGGACCTTGTAGGATTTGTTGTTTTTATAATTAACGTCAGTTCGAGTGGCAATTTTTGTAGCTAAAGCGGAAAAAAATGTTGTATCGAGAACCTTATGATTAATGAGAGCTTCTCGATACAAATTTACTCGTGCCTCATAAACCACTCAAAGTGATGAGTCGATTTTGGTTTTATCCTTGTGCCAATTTGAGATCTTGAAAGCTTTTTTTATTCTGAAATGTAGGATTTAAAGACTTTACCGAATAACGCGGATCTTCAATAATTGCCAAACGTTCCATTTTTGAAACTTCAATAGTGACACAATCAAATTCTACCATTACTTTTCCTATAATGCTATAAATTCCTTTCCCTCTAAATGGGTATTTGGCTACAACAGGAGGAAAATGAACGGTGTCTAAAAAATCACCATCGCGATCTAAAAACGTTCCAAAATGCATCATTTTACCATTCGATGTTTTGGTGTTTTTTGTGGTAATCAAGTAACCTTCAATGCTAATAAGTTTGTTTTCTAGTTGTGTTAAGTGTTTAGCGCGTAAATTACTAATCGAGCGTTTTTCTAATAAATAAAATGGATTACAAAGACTAAAACCTAATAATTCAATCGAATCAAAAGCATTTTCTAACTCTGTACTCGGTAGTTCAGGTGTGTTGTATGTCACGCGTTCGGTTTTAAATAGCGTAATGATGTCTTCTTTGATGACGGTTTTACTAATTTTTAAATGCGCTTCCCAAAGCAACTCACGTTTGTTAATTTTTGTAAATCGAAAGGCATTTATTTTAATTAAAATGGAGATCTGTTCCATAGAGATTGGAACACGTTCTATAAAATCATCGAGCGATTTAAATTTGCCATGTTCTTGGCGCTCATTAAGAATCCGATTTATGGTTTTAGATTCTAAGGATTGTAAAAACATAAAACCTAAAAAGATGGTTTTTTGGTTTATGATGGCTTGATTAAAAGAGCGATTAATACATGGAGCTTCAATAATTCCGTTATGCATTCTGGCTTCGTGTACATAAAGTTCTGTGCTGTAAAATCCACCAAAATTATTGAGAGTTGCGGTCATATACTCTAACGGATAATAGGCTTTTAAAAACAGGCTTTGGTAACTTTCTACGGCATAAGAAGCCGAATGGCCTTTGGCAAACGCATAACCTGCAAAGCTTTCTATTTGTCTCCAAATGTCTGCCACTAGCTCGTAAGGTTTTCCATCTTGTTCACAGTTATCGAAAAATTTTTGCTTCACTTTTGAGAACTCATCTCGAGATCTAAATTTACCAGACATACCACGTCGTAACATATCTGATTCTCCCAAATCCAAACCACCAAAAAGGTGAGCGACTTTTATCACATCTTCTTGGTACACCATAATGCCATAGGTTTCTGGCATAATTTTTTGTAAAACAGGATGTGCTTCTTTTCGTTTTTCAGGGTGACGGTAACGTAAAATATATTGACGCATCATGCCGCTTTTAGCAACACCGGGTCTAATAATAGAACTTGCGGCTACTAAGCCCAAATAATTGTCTACTTGTAGTTTTTTAAGTAACATGCGCATGGCTGGTGATTCGACATAAAAACAACCAATAGCTTTTGCATTGCGTAGTAGGTCTTTGATGCGTTCATCTTTTTTAAACCCTTTAATGTCGTGAATGTCTATTGGTGGTTGCTCTGTATAATTGGCATTAATAATTTCTACAGCTTCTTTGATTTTGCCTAAACCACGCTGACTTAAGATGTCAAATTTATAGAGACCGGCATCTTCTGCTGTCACCATATCAAATTGTGTGGTAGCGTAACCTTTTGGAGGCATAAATGTAGCGCAGTATGCGTGAATTGGTTCTTCTGAAATTAAAATACCGCCAGCATGAATGCCTAAATAATTAGGAAATCCTTCAATATACGTACTGTATTTAATGACGAGTTGCGATACGTTATCGAGTTGATTAAGGGTGTATTTTCCTCTGGTGAGTTTATCCATTTCGGACTTTGGTAGGCCAAAAACTTTTCCTAATTCGCGAACGGAAGCTTTAAATTTAAAGGTGTTATATACTGCAATAAGCGCTGTGTGTTTAAAGGTGTTGAAAATATATTTTGTAATATCATCTCTGTCTTTCCATGAAAAATCGAGATCAAAATCGGGTGGATTCTGACGGAATAGATTAATGAAGCGCTCAAAATATAGATCGAGTTCAATTGGATCTACATCTGTGATTTGTAATAGGTAAGCAATAATGCTATTAGCTCCACTACCACGACCAACGTAGTAATAGTCTTTACTGCGTGCGTATTCTAAAATTTTCCAGTTGATTAAAAAATAAGAAACGAAACTTTTTTGTTCAATTATGCGCAATTCTTTTTCAATACGATCATACACCTTTTGTTCTACTTCAGTTCCGTAACGATATGCAATACCATTGTAGGCTAATTGTTTTAATAATTGAAAATCTGATGTTTCATTTTCTGTTAAACATTTTTGGTTTTTTGGTTCTGGGTTTTCAAGTTCAAAATAGGTAGAACAGTCTTTTAAGAGTGCTTCTGTATTTGTAATAAGATTTGGGTATTCTGCATAAGTTTCACATAAATCATTGTAAGGGAGCATTTGGTCACTTTCTTTACCTTCTTCAGACTTAGGAAGTTTACTTAACAAGGTATTATTATCAATAGCACGCAATAAGCGGTGTGTATTAAAGCCTTTTTTATTTTGAAAAGAGACTGTTTTTAAAATGACGAGTTTATGTTTGAATTGGTTCCATTTGGAAAATTTTAAACGGTTGAGGTCTTGTGGTGCAATACCTAAAAATTCATTAGGTTTTAGATTGAATTGCTCTTCATTTTTATACGGGTAAATTACAAAGCAATTCTCTAAATCTTCCTCGGGCTTTTCGGGTATTTGCAATTCCGCATTATGAAGCAATTTTGATAAATATGTGTTGATGTTTTGGTAGCCTAAATTATTTTTAGCAATAAGAATAAACTGCTGTTGTGCACCATTTCTAAAATCGACACCAAGCACCGGTTTTATTTTATACTTTTTAGATAACCGCATAACATCTAAGCAAGCAGATGTGCTATTTATATCTGTTAAAGCAAGCGTTTGAACTCCATTTTCTGAGGCAATAGCAAGTAATTGCTCTGGTTGTATGGTTCCATAACGAAGGCTAAAATAGGTGTGGCAGTTTAAATACATAGTTCCTAATTGGTTTGTAAAATTAGCTACTATGTGTAGTTTTTATTGCTTACATTTGTAGTAATATTTAAAATAGTGAATAATGAATAATGAATAGTGAAGAGGGTAAGGATTATGAGTTTTGCGGATTTATAATGTTAACATGCCTTGTTTTTAATTGATGACTAACAAAATAAAATTATAAATGAAACCAATTCAAGTTAATATAAAGCATCTTCGGACGCTAAAAAAGATGTCTCAAGAACGTTTGGCAGACGAATTAGCGTGGAGTCGGTCTATGATTGGTTCTTATGAAGAAGGACGCTCAGAACCCCCAATAGATCGATTGATCGACTTGTCTAGTTATTTTAGTATTCCTATAGATATATTAGTCAGAAACGATTTGCGCAAAGCAAAAAACACCTCTTTTATTGAGGTTGGTAATAAGCGTGTCTTGTTTCCGGTAACGGTTAATGAAGACAATGAGGATTTAATAGAAATTATACCCGCTAAAGCTTCTGCAGGTTACCTTTCTGGTTATGATGATCCGGAATATATAGAGCAACTTCAAAAAATAAAATTGCCTTTTTTACCTACTGGTACGCATCGTGCATTTCCTATTAAAGGAGATTCTATGTTGCCGGTAAAAGACGGTGCTTTTATCGTGGCTAAATTTGTTGATGCTATTGCGGATGTTAAAAATGGGAGAACTTATATTATCTTAACTAAAGATGATGGCTTGGTGTATAAACGTGTTTATATACCTGAAGGGGATCTTGTTCATTTATTATTAAGTTCTGATAATAAATCTTATGAACCGTATTTAATTGCTCGTGAAAATATTTTAGAAATTTGGGAATTTACATGTTGTATTAATACCCAAGAGTATGATGAAAAGGAGCTAAAATTAAGTAGTATTATGACGATGTTTCAAGAGCTTAAAGTAGAACTTGAAGCTATAAAACGATTATAACATTAGATGAATTTTGAAACAAAAAAAAGCGCGAAATTATTATTTCGCGCTTTTTTATTTTATAATGGAACTCAATATTAATCTGCTAAAATAATTAGCTTATTATCTTTCATTTCTAATGTTCCAGAATTGATAGCTAACCAAACTCCTTTATCAGATTTTGTAAATTTAGCTTCAACTTCTTTTTCTAATTGAATAGTGTTACCAGCAACTTTTATATGTCCTTTTGTAAGAATAGATACAATAGGTGCGTGATTGGTTAACATTTCAAACTCACCATTAACGCCAGGAACAGCAACAGAAGTAACTTCTCCACTAAATAATGTGTTTTCTGGTGATACAATTTCTAAATACATATTCTTTTAGTTTGCAGTTGCAGTTTACGGTTTGCAGTCACACGGAAGAGACTGAAGACTGATTACTGCTAACTGATTTACGCTTCAGCTAACATTTTTTCTCCTGCTTCAATAGCCTCTTCAATAGAACCTTTAAGGTTAAATGCTGCTTCTGGTAAGTGATCTAA
Organism: Winogradskyella wichelsiae; assembly: GCF_013403925.1. Lineage (GTDB taxonomy): Bacteria > Bacteroidota > Bacteroidia > Flavobacteriales > Flavobacteriaceae > Winogradskyella > Winogradskyella wichelsiae. Next base: position 775,893 of record NZ_JABFDJ010000001.1, on the reverse strand, counting down.
TTCACCATCCATAATCATATTAAAACCTTTAATCGTTTCTTTAATGTCTACTAAAACACCTTTAAGACCTGTAAATTGCTCAGCTACGTGGAAAGGTTGTGATAAGAAACGTTGTACACGTCTTGCTCTACCAACAGCCATTTTATCCTCTTCAGATAATTCTTCCATACCAAGGATGGCAATAATATCTTGTAATTCTTTATAACGTTGTAATAACTCTTTTACACGTTGTGCACAATCGTAATGTTCTGCACCTAAAATATCAGCCGTTAAGATTCTTGATGTAGAATCTAATGGATCTACCGCTGGGTAAATACCTAACTCTGCAATTTTACGAGACAATACTGTTGTTGCATCTAAATGGGCAAACGTTGTTGCTGGAGCTGGATCCGTTAAATCATCTGCAGGTACGTAAACCGCTTGTACAGATGTAATAGAACCTCTTTTTGTTGAAGTAATACGTTCTTGCATCGCACCCATTTCGGTTGCTAATGTTGGTTGGTAACCTACTGCAGAAGGCATACGACCTAATAATGCAGATACCTCTGAACCAGCTTGTGTAAAACGGAAGATATTATCTACGAAGAATAATACATCTTTTCCTTGTCCTTCACCAGCACCATCACGAAAATACTCAGCAATAGTTAATCCTGAAAGCGCTACACGAGCACGAGCTCCGGGAGGCTCATTCATTTGTCCGAATACGAAAGTCGCTTTAGATTCTTTCATTCCAGATTTATCAACTTTAGATAAATCCCATCCTCCTTCTTCCATAGAATGCATAAAGTCATCACCATATTTGATAATACCAGACTCTAACATTTCACGAAGTAAATCGTTTCCTTCACGTGTTCTTTCACCAACACCTGCAAATACAGAAAGTCCACCGTGACCTTTTGCAATATTGTTAATCAACTCTTGGATTAATACCGTTTTACCTACACCAGCACCACCAAATAAACCAATTTTCCCCCCTTTAGCATAAGGCTCAATTAAATCGATTACTTTAATACCTGTAAATAAAACTTCCGTAGATGTTGATAAATCTTCGAATCTTGGAGCTTGTCTGTGAATCGGTAAACCCGCTTCACCAGCTTTAGGTAAATCACCTAATCCATCAATAGCATCACCAATAACATTGAAAAGACGTCCATAAACATCTTCACCAATTGGCATTTGTATTGGAGAACCTGTAGCAAGAACTTCTGTTCCTCTACTTAACCCATCTGAAGAATCCATAGCAATAGTACGTACAGTATCTTCACCAATGTGAGATTGTACTTCTAATACTAATTTAGAACCATCTGGTCTATTAATTTCTAATGAATCATAAATCTTTGGAAGCTCTGAATCAGTAGCGAATTCTACATCGATAACTGGACCTACGATTTGTGCAACTTTACCTGTAACTTTTGACATTACTCTTATGTTTTTGTTTTGCAATTGTTTAAATGTAAAAAAAAGACTTAATCAATCTACTTGAATACGTCGGTTTTTCGCGCTGCAAAGATATGAGTTTTAATTTAAATACCGCATCAAAATTTGCGGCTTTTTTATGCATAGAAAACGCCCTTAAACAGCGGGCGTTTAAATTACTGTTTTTAAGTTGAATTTATTGTAGTGTTGGCGGAAAATTTGTGGGATAATCACCTGCATTTACAAAATTACCTGAGGCTTCAAAATTAGATCCGTAGGTTTCATCTATAGCTCGCATCATTTCATTTGCCATTAAGGCATATCCTCTAGACGTTAAATGAACTCCGTCTAAACTAACTAAGCCGCCAGTGACTAAATCTGTAGTTAAAATAAAGTTTCCTGAAATAAACCCTGTTGTTGAGGCTTGTTCTAAAATAGATTTAAAATCTACAAAAGCGAGCCCTTTACTGGTTGCTATATCATCAATAATATCATTGTAAGCATCTGTTGCGACTCTTATCGATGATTGTTCGCTGGGAATTAAAACCCATTTATCCTCTAGTGGAAGTGTAATTCCTTCAGCAGCAAACTGCGCAGCAAGCGCTTCTGGTAATCCTTGTAACTCTAAGGCTTCAGCATAATCCTCATTTACAGTACCAATTATTGAACTGCTCGGTAAAACTAATAAGTCATCTTCTGTGGCCTGTCTCGATTGCCCGTAAGTATTTCCTAGTAAGTTAGCCACTAAAGGCACTGCCTCTGCAGGTAAACCAAATTGTGCAATAAATGCGGGAAATGTTGGACTTGCGTTTAGGGCTCCTTCAATTGTAGTAGAAATGTCAACAAGTGTTTCATCTTTAATAACTACCGCGCTGGCATCGGTTTCAGAAAAAACGATAGCTCTACTTGGGTCTACGGCTTCGAAAATTGGATTTAATGCCCCAAAAATAGAATTTAATAAAGGAATTTGAGGTCCAAAAGCTTCATTGGTTGGGTCTAACGGGTTATATGGTACTGTTGTAAAATGTGCTAATGTTGTAATATATGGAAGATTAGCAACAACTCCTTTTGCTCCATTTGCTGTTAAGGCATCTACAGTGGCGCCAAAAGAAGCTGCAAACACATTAGGATCTGTTATGTCATTTGTTCCATAAGTTGAAGGATCGAAATTATTTGTTTGATCGATGCCAGTTCCTCCAGAAGTAGCATATGATAGTACATCATTACCACCTATTTCGGATAAGGTGAAAAACGTTGGGTTTTGTGCGATAGCATCACCTAAAATGGTAGCTGCTGGAGTTGAGGCCATTCTGCCGAAATAAGGATTTAAAGTGCCATAACCAGCTATTCCGAGATGAAAACTTTTAGCTCCAGGAATACCATAGTTATTAAATGACCCGGATAATACATCTGATATTTGTGTTGTTGGTGTTGCAGGTAAAAGCGCGGGGCCACTACCATCAAAATATAACCTAGGTGCTGAGACAACAGTAGCTCCTAATACAAATCCTCCAATATTGTCATTCATTAATGGTTGCGTAAATTCGCCACCACCAACTAAAGCAAATTTTTGAGATAGTAAATTTGGAAATGAGTTTTGTTGCCCCGCAATAAATAATGCATTATCCATAAACCCTCCAGAAAATGATGCACCAACAGCAATATACTTTGAAAAGTCGGCTTCACCTTGTGTCAATGCTGGCAATACCACTTCTGTAGTGGGATTGTCTAACTGGTCTTCAAAATCCTCTTCATCATTACAAGCTGTAAATCCTATAAGGACTGCTGACAGTAATACATATTTTATGTTTTTCATTTTGTATTGTTTATAAGTTATTAATTGTCCAAGAAGCGTAATACATTGAACCGATATAGCCCGATCCGAAGACCGTGAAATATTCTTTGCCTCCAATGTTTGTTCCACCTATTTTAATAGTCGACTTTAAGCTTGGGATTTTATAATTAATTTGGGCATCCACCGTATGGAATTCTGGTACAATACCATCTCCAAATGTAGCTTCCCAGAAATAATCATCGCTAAATTTATAAGCTACGTTAAAACCGAAATTTTTAAATAACTCTGTGTTTCCAAAATGCGCTTTAAATTTATGTTCTGGTGTGTTAAAATTGGTTTCAAAATTAGGATTAGCTGCTTGGTCAAAATCTTGTTTTGTAAACGTGTAGCTTCCGCCTAAATCGAAATCACTTAATACTTTTGTAGATAAACCTATAGAAGCCCCGTAAGAATTTACGTCTACTTGAGAATTTGTGTAAGCACTATAAGTGGTAAAATCGCTACTTGCTATCGCTGCAATTGCAGAACCATCATCAACAGAACCATATAGCGGGGCTATAACCACTTCTGAAGAAATGAAATCTTGGTATTTATTATAATACGTACTAAAATCGATGGTTAATTTATCGAATTTACCTCTATAGCCAACTTCAAAAGAAGTTACTTTCTCTGGAGATACAAGATCTGGATTTGCCACTCTTAATACTGAGGTATCACCAGTCTCACCAAACTCTTGTACTGATGATGCAGAATATGAGTTATTGTATGCAGCAGCACCTGTTTGTGTATATACCGTTCCATCACTTGCTGTGAAATCTCTTGTATAACGCTCTAAATTATCTGGTGCAGAACCCACTAATATGGCTCTACCAGCATCTAAACCAATAAATAAATCTTGGGTTGTTGGATTTCTGAAACCAGTTTGGGCAGAGGCTCTAATATTATGATTTTCATTAAGTGTTAATCCTAAAGATAATCTAGGTGAAACAAAGCCGTCAAAATACTCTGATTTATCATAACGCGCAGAGGCTGTTATTTTTAAATTCATATCGTCATTTAATTCTAATTCCTTTTGAATTTGTGTGTAAACACCAAACTCACTATAATCAATGGTCCCGTCGTAATCGGTGTAGATAGATCCGAAAGAATTCAGCTTATATTGTCTATAAGAACCACCAACTTGAATATCTGCTATATCTGTTAAGTGACTAAAATTGTAATTACCATCTGCATGGTAATATTTAGAAGCATCCTGGAATTGGGATCCAGTAGCTAAATCTGGATCTTTAATAATTCTATTGAATGCATTATTAAATTGCGTTGAGCCAGGTTCAAATCTTCCTGTTTCTGCAGCGGCTCTTGCTGCAGCATGTGCTTGTGTATCTGTAGCACCACCACCTAATGTTGCTGCCACGTAAGTATTGATGTAATCTCCAAACCAATCGGCATCACTTTTCCAAGCTCTGTTAATGTTAATTCCTGTAAATACCATATCATAAGAATCACCAGCTTTATCGGCTACAACATAACCCCTTACAAAGTAATTGTCATTTTTTAATTCTAGTTTATGTTGTTCTTGAAAGAATCCGTCGATGTTATATCTATTAGTACCTTGGTATATTGTTGTACCTGTACCCACTTTACCTACATATTGTATTTCGAAATTGCTATCTGTTATTGGGCGGTAATATAATCCCCAATCTGCTTTAATACTTTGTGCTTTATTTTCGGTTAAATCACGTTCATTATAACCTGTTCTACTTACAAATACATCTGGAACAATACCTGTTCCTCCTGCTAAATCGTTAATATTAGCAGATACTTCATCTCCATAAACGTTAATACCGTTATAGTTTAAATTGGTTGCTCTTGTACCACCAAATAAGTCACTATCTACTTCACTTGTTGCTGCCCAGTCTGTACCATTTAAATAACCGAAGTTTACTTTTGCTGCAAATTTATCACTAAACTTATAAGCCATTCTTATACCTAGATCTGTATATTCATTATCGCCAGCAGCTTTTTGAGAAGTGATTCCTTTTTTAACAAAAGCGCTTATCCCTTGATAATCAAAAGGGTTTTTACTTCGCATAAATAAAACACCATTAAAGGCATTTGCACCATATAAAGCAGATGACGCGCCTGGCAGTAATTCTACACTTTGCACATCTGTTTCAATAAGGCCAACAAGATTTCCTATTGGGAAATTTAAAGCAGGGGTAGAGTTATCCATTCCGTCTACTAATTGCATAAATCGTGTATTAGCTGTTGTGGCAAATCCTCTTGTGTTAACCGATTTAAAAGTTAAACTACTTGTGTTTACATCCACTCCTTTTAGATTTTCTAATCCACCATAGAAATCTGCAGATGCCGTATTTTTAATTTCTTTAAGTCCAAATCGCTCAACGGTTACAGGCGATTCAAAAATACGTTCGGGTGTACGAGATGCAGAGATCACAACCTCATCAAGTTCGTTGCCTTCAGCCATGGTTACATTAATTGTTTGACTGCTTGAGGTGACTTTTATAGTTTGATTTTCAAATCCAGTATATGTAATTTGAATGGAAAAAGGTGGGCTTTGATCTGTGGTTAGGGTATAAACTCCGTCGAAATCAGATACGGTACCTATAGTTGTGCCAACTATAATAATATTTGCACCAGGTAATGGTAATCCTGTATTGTCGGTGATTTCACCTTTTATTGTGGTTTGACCAAAGGATACCACACAAAAAAGCATGATAAAAAGCTTTAAGATTGTCTTCATGTTAGAGATTTAGTTTATTTAGATTAGCAATTTAGTTAAATAAATGATAATTTATAAATAAATTCTTAAAAAATGTAGTTGTATAGTTTCATATTGACAAAATAAGATCTTAAAATCGAATAATACTTAATTGCGGTGCTTTTTAATATGTTGTCGATGTTTAATTACTTAAGATTATATTGAGCTCAGGAAGATTTATTTCTGTTGTAATATAAATGCTTGTGATAAGGGTATAAAAAAACCGACTTAAGATTGAATAATTTCAATTTTAAGTCGGTTATAAAAATTGTATGTAATAATTACGCTTACTCCACCGTAACTGATTTTGCTAAATTACGAGGTTGATCCACATTTTTATTTAACATTACAGCAATATGATAAGACAATAGTTGTAATGGTATTGTGGTTAATAGTGGTGATAAGCATTCTAATGTATCAGGCACTTCAATAACGTGATCTGCTAATTCTTTTACACTTGTATCTCCTTTTGTTACAATACCTATAATTTTACCTTTTCTAGATTTTATTTCTTGAATGTTACTAACTACTTTTTCGTAATGTCCTTTTTTAGTCGCAATAACAACTACAGGCATTTGTTCGTCAATTAAGGCAATAGGTCCATGTTTCATTTCTGCAGCAGGATAACCTTCTGCATGGATATAAGAAATTTCTTTTAATTTTAAAGCCCCTTCTAATGCTACAGGAAAATTAAAGCCACGTCCTAGATATAAGAAATTTTTAGAATCTTTATAAATTTCAGAAACAGTTTCTACATATGCATCAGATTTTAATGCTTCTTCAACTTTGCCTGGAATAGTTTCTAATTCAATTAAGTGGTGTCTAAATTCTGAGCTCGACATTGTGCCTTTCGCTCTTGCTAAACGTAAGGCTATTAATGTTAATACTGTTATTTGGGTTGTAAATGCTTTAGTTGAAGCCACTCCAATTTCTGGACCGGCATGTGTATAAGCACCTGCATGCGTTTCTCTTGCTATAGTAGAACCTACGACATTACATACTCCGAAAACAAAAGCTCCCTTAGATTTGGCTAATTTTATTGCAGCTAAAGTATCTGCGGTTTCGCCAGACTGAGAGATTGCAATAACAACATCTTTTTCTGTTATAACAGGATTTCTATACCTGAATTCTGAAGCGTATTCTACCTCAACAGGTATTCTTGCTAAATCTTCAAAAATATATTCAGCAACTAGGCCTGCATGCCAAGATGTACCGCAAGCCACAATTATAATACGATCTGCGGCTAAGAATTTTTTCATGTTATCTTCAACACCAACCATTTTAATAATCGCTTCATTACTGAGAAGTCGACCTCTAAAAGTATCTAGAATAGCGCTTGGTTGTTCAAAAATTTCTTTTAACATAAAATGTTCGTAACCTCCTTTTTCTATTTGCTCTAAATTTAATTTTAGCTCTTGGATGTAAGGGTCAACTTCAGTATCATTCTCGATTTTTCGAACTTTGATCTTTTTACCTCGTCTAATAATGGCCATTTCTTTATCTTCAAGATAAATGGCATTTTTAGTATATTCAATAAAAGGGGAAGCATCACTGGCTATAAAAAATTCGTCATCTCCAATACCAATAGCTAAAGGGCTGCCTAATTTTGCAACTACAATTTCATTTGGTTTCTTTTTGTCAAATACAGCGATGGCATATGCACCTACAACTTGGTTCAGCGCAATTTGAACGGCTTTACCTAGTTTTAGGTTTTCACTTTTTTGTACGTCTTCAATAAGGTTAATTAACACCTCTGTGTCTGTATCTGATTTAAAAGTATAACCACGTTTGATTAATTCTTTCTTTAGAGAATCATAATTTTCAATAATTCCATTGTGAATAATTACAAGGTCTCCAGAATTAGAACTGTGTGGGTGAGAATTAACGTCGTTAGGAACTCCATGAGTTGCCCAACGCGTATGACCAATACCTAAGGTGCCATCTGTAGAAATTTCACTTTCTATTTTATTTTTCAAATCAGAAACTTTACCCTTAGTTTTTGATAGTTTTATATTGGTACCATCATATAAGGCAATACCAGCACTATCGTAACCTCGATATTCTAATCTTTGAAGTCCATTAATAATAATAGGATAAGCCTCTTGATGACCGATATATCCAACAATTCCACACATAGATTATTTTTTAATTAATTTGGTTCTGTATAGTATATTTCTAAATATACTCGTTTACTCTCGTCAGATGTATTGTTACCATGTAATATGGTTCCTCTAGGTGATAAAATAGAACTTATTGGAAGTGTTGAATTAGAATCATCAGAATTTTGGATCTTATTTTGTAAAAAAGCTCCTTCAAGATTTACGTTCATTGAAACCGCTAAACCTAGCTCAACGTTTGTAGAATCTCTTAATAATAAATTATTAATATGTTCAGTGATTTTTAATTTGTACTTTATACCCTTTCCATCGTTTTCTCCATCAACACGTTCTAGACGACCAAGGTGATTAGTTTTTGAAAATGAAGGTGAAATACTATTTGTAAAGTCATTATCATAATCAGTCAATGGCCTGTTATTTGCTACATCATATAGGTATATACGGTCCGGTTCGTTTTCTGGATCTTCACCTAAAATATCTAATTGATCTCTATCGACATAGAATATTAGGTTTGCTTCATTAACTAAGCGTTTAGAACTTGTGTATTCGTTGTTTTCAAGATTGACAAATTTATTTCTAAATTTATCAAAATTACTTAGTCCTGTTTCATCGTCAACACCATCAAATAATTTTATTCCTGCAACAGCGCCTTCTCCACCTTTAAGATAAAGTCTACTGTCTCCATTATCAGAATCTCCTTCATTTATTGGTAATGTAAAATCATTAACTTGAAAATTAACTTTATTAGTTGCTAGGTTCAGCACATATGTTGCGTTATCCCTTGCGTCAGCTTCATCAGTCGTCGATGCTGTTAATTTAGAGTAATAAATGGTAACGTTAGCATTATTACCACTACTTGTGTTTAAGTACATAAAGCTCCCTTTGTTATCAACGGCCTCAGCTTTAAAGTAAAGACCTCTAAAATAATTTAAAAAATTATTTTCGTTACTTAGAACAGGGTCTCCTTCTTTTGCTATTATTTTTTGTTCCCAAAAAGTAGGATCAAGTTTTATTCTTATTCCTGGTGCTTGTCTTTCGGTTACTACAGTATCTGTATCATCATCTTCGGTGTCTGCTGTTTCCAATACATATACTTCTTCACTAATATTTATGATGTTAGTGTCTGCTGTGTGAGAAGTTTCTTGTGCTGCTAAAAAATCTAATTCTGTACCTTCTAAAGCTCCTTCAGATATTATTTCTGAGGAAGATGCTGTTTTATTAGAATAGTAAGCTTGACTTTCTCCAAAATCACCACTAGGATCAAAATTTCTAAGAAAATAATTATTTTCAAAGATTCTTAATTTTATGTCGTTATAGCTATCTCCTGTAGATATTACGGAATCAATAGTATAAGTAAGGTTTCCGTCAGTATCGGTGCCTGTTGCAGTACTGAAAAAGGGAAGCGTTACAACAACAGAATCAACGATTACTTCATCTCCAAAATCAGGACTGTAAGTTGAAGGTGTTAATTGTGTAACAAAGCTCGATGTTGTTCGTCCGTAAGCATCATCATAAACCCCTAGAGTATTTAATATTAAGTTATTTGTTTGTACAGGATTTAAGGCCTTAGTGTAGGTAATTACATCGTATTGATCAGAGTCAGTATCAAACGTAGTTGCTATATCGCTATTTAAGACGTCAGATTCTAGGTCTGCAAAATCACTTTCGCAAGCTATAAAGCTGATTATAATTAAACTAAACGCTATAAGCTGTAAAATAATTTTATTCTTTTTCATAAGTAATATTAGCTATTTAATACAGTATTATTGTAAAAATCAGTATACGGATCTGCAAATTCTTCAATTGAATAATAGTCTAATACTGGTTTTTCTAAATCGGTTAAATACGTGTCTAATTCTTCAGGTAATTCTTCAGAGCCTCTAATAATAGCGTCAGAGTTATCTATGGCCACTTTCATTAAATTAACATAATTAGGCGTTTTTAATAATTCTGTAGCTGTTGCATCTAGCCCGTCAAAACCTACTTTAGAGATCATGTCTTTATCTAACGTACCTTCAAAGCTTTGATTGTATACAGAAGTTACTATTTTACTTTCTGTAAATAATGGTTCGGTTTTATAAAATTCCTTTAAGTATAATGGTAGTAAGGATGCAAGCCAACCATTAACATGTATAATGTCTGGTGCCCAATTTAATTTTTTAACAGTTTCTATAACGCCTTTAGCAAAGAAAATAGCACGCTCGTCATTATCTGGGAATAAGTTTCCGTTTTCATCTGTTAAAGTTGCTTTTCTTTTAAAATAATCTTCATTATCTATAAAATAAACTTGAATTCTTTCTTTAGGGATAGATGCTACTTTTATAATTAAAGGCATGTCTAGATCGTTAATCACTAAATTAATCCCAGAAAGTCTAATCACTTCATGAAGCTGGTGTCTTCTTTCATTAATATTACCAAAGCGAGGCATAAATATTCTTATCTGACCCCCTTGTTTGTTTACCATTCGCGGTGCTTCAAATGACATTGAAGAAATCTCAGTTTCTGGTAAATATGGAACTACTTCCGAAGACACATATAATATTCGTTTATCTTTCATAAATCTGCTGCTTTTGAAATTAATAGTAAAAAACATGCAAAATTACAAAAATTTGGGCAGATTGCTAGTATTATATTATGTTTGCACGCGTTAATTTTTATTATCAAAGTGAAAGTATTTTTAAATAAAATTGATTTATCGCATCACATAGATGCTTTAAAGGCAGAAGGAAACACCATTGGGTTTGTGCCTACAATGGGAGCTCTACACAATGGACATGTATCATTAGTGAATAGAGGACTAAGGGATAATCAAATTGTTGTTGTTAGTATTTTTATTAATCCAACACAATTCGATAATCCAGAAGATCTAACTAATTACCCTAGAACTATTGATGCTGATATTGAATTGTTAAATACGGTGAGCAATAGTAAGATTATTGTTTATACACCGTCTAATGAAGATATATATGGGGATCAGGTTGTTTCTGAGTCGTTTCATTTTGAGGGTTTAGAGCATGAAATGGAAGGAGCTTTTAGAAAAGGTCATTTTGATGGAGTGGGGACTATAGTGAAACGTTTATTCGAAATTGTAAAACCAGATGTGGCTTACTTTGGAGAAAAAGATTTTCAGCAACTTCAGATCATAAAAAAAATGGTTGAATTGCATCAAATACCTGTTAAAGTCGTTGGTTGTTCAATTTATAGAGCAAAAGATGGTTTGGCTATGAGTTCTAGAAATGCAAGGTTAACTGCAGTGCATAGGGATGTGGCACCATTTATTTATAAAACAATTAATACCGCTAAGGCTAAGTTTGGCACAGAAAGTGCAGAAGTAGTAACGGAATGGGTTAGTGAGCAATTTAAAGCACAATCACTTTTAGAATTAGAGTATTTTGTAATTGCAGATGTAGCAACCTTAAAGCCAATACAAATAAAATCATCAAATAATACATATAGAGCATTTATTGCGGTATATGCAGGCGATATACGATTAATAGATAATATCGCTTTAAATTAATTATCTTTGTAGCATGCAAATTCAAGTTGTAAAATCGAAAATTCATCGTGTAAAAGTTACAGGAGCAGACTTAAATTATATTGGTAGTATTACTATTGATGAAGATTTAATGGAAGCTGCTAATATTATACAAGGTGAAAAAGTTCAGATTGTTAATAATAACAATGGTGAACGTTTGGAAACTTACTGTATTCCTGGGCCACGTAACAGTGGTGAAATTACGCTTAATGGAGCAGCAGCTCGTAAAGTGGCTGTTGGTGATATTCTAATTTTAATTACTTATGGTACTATGGATATCGAAGAAGCCAAAGTATTTAATCCTTCATTAGTGTTTCCAGACGAAGCTACCAATTTGTTAAAATAAATTGGTGGGTCAACCTAAAACCATTTTAAAAATTGTGTTGCCTTTACTCTTAGGAGTTGGATTGGTGTGGTATTCTTTGTCTAAAATCTCAGTGCCTATACTAGTTCAATATTTTAAAGATGCTGACTATAGTTGGATTATTTTGGGAGCTATACTAGGAGTGTTAAGTCATTTATCTCGTGCTTATCGTTGGTTGTATATGGCGGAACCTTTGGGTTTTAAGCCTAAGTTTGCAAATAGTATTATGGCAGTGTACTCAGCATATCTTATTAATTTTACGATTCCCAGGGCAGGTGAGGTCGCCCGAGCTACAATCCTAACAAACTATGAGGGCATTCCTTTTGATAAAGGTTTTGGGACGGTAGTCGCCGAGCGTATTGCAGATACCATTATGTTGCTCTCAATAGTTGGAATTGCCTTTTTTTTAGAATTTGAATTTATCTATAGTTTTTTTGTAGAAAAATTTAATCCATCAGGATTATCGTTAATTTTAGTAGGGATATCATCTGTCATAGCTGTGCTTTTAATATTTTTATTTATAAAAAAAAGTCATTCTAAGCTCGCTGTGAAAGTTAAATCCTTTATTATTGGTCTTTTAGAGGGAGCGTTAAGCATTTTTAAGATGAAGAATAAATGGGCATTTATAGGTCATACTTTGTTTATTTGGTCTATGTATGTGCTTATGTTTTACATCACTACTAACGCTTTACCAGAATTAGAGCATATCACTTTAACACCAGTGCTTATTGGTTTTATACTTGCTAGTTTTAGTATTGCAGCAACCAATGGAGGTATAGGGTCTTTTCCCGAAGCTGTAGTTATTGCATTTTCTTTATTTGGAATAGCAGAAGATCCAAGCAGAGCTTTTGGATGGATTATGTGGTCAACTCAAACTTTAGTTATTATTGTTTTAGGGGGGGTATCTTTGTTATATTTACCTATTTACAATAGAAAAAATAGGACATTATAAATTATTTTTTACCTTTCTATAAAATTTTTACTCCATGTACAATATGAAGAATTTTTACTTGCTTCTGATGACTCTTTTTATAGGGTTAAATAGCTATGCTCAGGCAATTTATAAAACTATTGATTCTTATAAGCTTGAAGGGGAACGCGAATTAAAAATTCAATTACCTAGAAATTATAATCCAGATGAAAAGCGATCATATCCCTTAATTATTGTTTTAGATGGAGATTATTTATTTGAGCCCGTTGCGGGTAATATCGATTATCAGTCGTATTGGGAAGATATTCCAGATTGTATCGTTGTTGGTATAAACCAAGCAACGACTAGAACGGATGATTTTTATTATGATGATGAAACCAATTTTCCTTCACATAACGGTGCTGCATTTTATGAATTTATGGCAGCAGAATTATTGCCTTTTCTTGAAAGTAATTATAATACTTCTAACTTTAGAATCATCGTAGGTCATGATTTAAGTGCTAATTTTATTAATTATTATTTATTTAAAGATGAGCCTATATTTAGAGCTTATGTAGCATTAAGCCCAGATTTTGCACCAGAAATGGTCGGGAGATTAACGCAGCGTCTTGCTATTTTACAACAAGAGACCTTTTATTATATGGCAACAGCAGACGCAGATATAAAATCGATGCGAGCATCAATAATAGAAAACAACAATGCTATATCAGCAATAGAGAATAAAAATTTAATTTATGAGTTCGATGACTTCGAAGATGCTAATCATTATTCATTAGTTGGAAGAGGGATTCCAAAAGCATTAAATCAAATTTTCACGCCATTTAAACCTATTAATGCTAAAGAATATAAAGAGAAAGTACTGACTTTTAACGGCAGTCCTTTTGAGTACTTGGTTAAAAAATATGAAGCGATTGAACATTTCTATGGTTTTGAAAAAACTATAATCGAAAATGATATCAGAGCTATTGCTGCTGCAAGTAATAAGCGAGATGATTTAGAATCTTTAAAAGAACTTTCTAAGTTAATTAATAAAACATATTCAAAATCTATGTTAAGTGCTTATTACTCTGGGATGTGTAATGAAAAAGAAGGAAATCTTAAAAGAGCATTACAACATTATAAATCTGGTTTATTATTAGAGCCTTCTCAAACTATAGACAAAGATATTATGCTCGATAAAATGTATGAAATTCAAGATAAAATGAAATAGATTTGTATTTCATCGAAAAAATAATACAACTTAGCGATTATTAATGAATAATTAAGTATGTTTGAATTCCCAAATTTAAACATTACTTATCATGAGAAAAACTATTCTTATAGTTCTTGCTTGTTTTATCTATGCAGTTTCGTTTGCACAAGTTACTTATCAGCAAATAGCTTCTTCAGAGTTAAATACTAAACGTAAGTTAAAAATTAAGCTTCCAAAAAACTACGATCCCAAAGCAGATATAAAGTACCCTGTTATTATAGTATTTGACGGAGATTATTTATTTGAACCTGTAGCTGGTCAAGTAGATTTTCAAACTTATTTTGATAATATGCCTGGCTCCATTATTGTTGGTGTTATGCAAGGGGAAAATCGTTTCTATGATGCTTATTATGATCCTGCAACAGGTTTACCAACAGAATCTGGACTGAGATTTCATGATTTTGTTTCCGATGAATTGTTACCATATATCGATAATAAATACAATACTAGTAAGTTTAGGGTTGCAGTTGGTCATGATACTATGGGTAATTTTATTAATTCTTATTTATTTAAAGAAGACTTAGCGTTTCAGGCTTACGTGTGTATTAGTCCTGATTTTTCAGGCTCAATAAATAACTTTATATCTAAGCGTCTATCACTTTTTAAAAGCGATATCTTTTATTACATGGCAACTGCAGAGAAGGATATTCCTCAAATAAGAGAAAGTATTCTTTCTACTAACGACCAAATCTCAGTCGTAGATAATCAGCATTTAACTTATTATTTCGATGATTTTTCAAATGAAACTCATTATACTTTAGTAACAAGTGCATTGGCTCGATCTTTTGAAAAGATTTTCGATATCTATAATCCGCTTAGAGAAAAAGAATTAGAAGAAAAAGTTTTGCCATATGAAGGAACCCTAGATCGTTATTTAACTGACAGATACGACCGAATTGAGGAGCTATTTGGAATTAAAAAGGTTATTAGTACTGAAGAAATAGAGAAAGTAGCTCAGATTGCAGAACAACGTGAAGATTTAAAATCGCTTGCAAAATTAGGAGATTTAGCGAGTAAGCTTCACCCAGAATCCTTGTTAGGTACATATTATTTAGCACAATCTGCAGAGCGATTAGGTAAAACTAAAAAAGCAAAGAAGCTTTATGAATCTGCGCTTACATTAAATGATGTAAGTCATATCAACAGAGAGTATATTTTTGAAAAAATTGATGAGCTTACTGTAGTTGATTTAGACGAAGAAATTGATGAAGACAAAGTCGATGAAGAATAGAACTATTGAAAATTTTCAGATTATTTATTAAGGTCCTTATTTGATAAATTACAAGTATACCTTTTCTCTAATTGGCATATTCAACTCTCAACACTAAAAGTTTTCACTGTTTTTAGCTGGCTTAAAGCCAGCAACTAAAATTGTTTTAATTTAGTCGTTTTAAATTTTAAAATAGATTTCCGCTAGTGCGGTAAATGTTATGGCTAAAGTAAAAACAACCTTTTTTTGTCAGAATTGTGGTAGTCAGTATTCTAAATGGCAAGGACAATGTACGTCTTGTAAAGAATGGAACACTATTGCAGAAGAAGTGATCCAAAAACCAGAGAAAAGTGACTGGAAACTTCCTACGGCAACTACAAAACGCACCATAAAACCTTTATTAATTAACGAAATCGATACCTCTCAAGAGGCGCGTTTAGATATGCGAGACGGAGAGTTTAATCGGGTTCTTGGTGGAGGAATGGTTCATGGTTCATTAACACTTTTGGGAGGAGAACCAGGTATCGGTAAAAGCACATTATTACTTCAAATCGCCTTAAAATTACAGTATAAAACGCTTTATGTTTCTGGAGAAGAAAGCCAAAAGCAAATAAAAATGCGTGCAGAACGTATTAATCCAAGTAGTAGTAATTGCTATATTCTTACCGAAACTAAAACACAAAATATATTTAAGCAGATTGAAGCTTTAGAGCCCGACATTGTTATTATCGATTCTATTCAAACATTGCATAGTGATTATATTGAATCTTCCGCTGGTAGTATTTCTCAAATTAAAGAGTGCACAACAGAACTTATAAAGTTTGCTAAAGAAACAGCGACACCCGTGTTGTTAATTGGGCATATAACGAAAGACGGAAATATTGCAGGTCCAAAAATATTAGAACACATGGTAGATACGGTGCTTCAATTTGAAGGCGACCGAAATCATGTCTTTAGAATTCTTCGCGCCAATAAAAATAGATTTGGTTCTACTAATGAGTTGGGTATTTACGAAATGCAAGGTTCTGGTTTGCGTGAGGTTTCTAATCCTTCAGAGATTTTAATTTCTCAAAAAGACGGTGAACTTTCAGGTAATGCAATTGCAGCAACGCTAGAAGGTATGCGTCCGTTAATGATTGAGGTTCAGGCCTTAGTTAGTACGGCAGTTTACGGTACTCCACAACGTTCTGCTACCGGTTTTAATGCGAAGCGTCTTAACATGTTATTGGCTGTTTTAGAAAAACGAGCAGGATTTCGATTGGGAGCCAAAGATGTCTTTTTAAATATCACTGGCGGAATTACAGTGGACGATCCTGCTATAGATTTAGCCGTGGTCGCTTCCATTCTATCTTCTAATGAAGATGTTGCTTTACCAAGAGAATATTGTTTTGCCGCCGAGGTCGGCTTGTCTGGCGAAATCCGCCCTGTACAACGTGTAGAACAACGTATTCTGGAAGCTGAGAAATTAGGGTTTTCTACCATTTTTGTATCTAAATACAATAAAATAGCTCTTAAAAATTCAGTAATTAAAATTCAATTGATCTCTAAGATTGAGGATTTGGTGGGGTTTTTGGTTTAGTTGCGCATCCCTTCTGATTTTGTGATACATAAGCGTTTTGTCGAATAAATAAGTGTTTAATCGTTTTTCTTCTAGATTTTATCCTATGTTTGTCTTATATAAATATTGATTTTTTGCCTAATCACCTTAAAATCAATGGTTAATGTGATTTGCTATGACGGTAAAAAATAATTTGAAATTACTTTTTATATTACTTTTTATATCTCTTAAGGGGTATGGGGTGTCTTTTGTACCTTCTAATAATATCGAAAATTATGATGACTGGATGTTTCATGTTTCTAAAGTAGAATTAGATGATATTCAAAATAAAAGGTCAATTGTTTTAGACACCTATAATTGTTATCTAGATACTTATGTGGTTGATGCTGTTGCAGGTGAAACCGTAAGCGGTCATATTACTGTAACGATGAATGGATGGCAAACCGAGTTATCTACTATTGCGGTATGGCTTAATTTTAATACAATTGATGATGATTTTGATGATGACGGTGAGCAATTCTTATTTACGTTTCAAGATAATCATAATGTTGGGGGTACTAAAACAGTACAAGTACCTATAACTATCCCTATACCTTCCTATGCTCAGAATGGACTTGCTAGGATGCGCGTTGGATTAATGAGTGGAGATGTCGGTAACGTTGCAGCTTGTGATTATAAGAATAAAGCAGGAGTAGTTGAAGGCTATCAGATTAATTCTTTGTTGAATAATGATATTAGTACAACAGATACGGATGGAGACGGAATAGAGGACAGTGCAGATTTAGATAATGATAATGATGGTATACTAGATGTCAATGAAGGTGCTGCATGCACTGAAATGACCCAAAGCTTGTCTTATGAGTTTTATAATCTAAATGTCTCACCAAGTGTCGATAATATTCCAACGACTGGAGCCACAGCCACAGGTAGTGTGTCTGAGATAGATGTAGATGCACTTTGGGCTGCAATTACACCTGGAGATAGTGATAATTTTGCTATTCGATATACTGGTTTTATTAACATTAATACAACAGAAACTTATACATTTTATACTAGCTCAGATGACGGTTCTAAATTGTTTATTGACGGAAACGAAGTTGTTGATAACGATGGTTTACATGGTGTAACCCTAAAATCAGGAACCGTAGCACTTACTCAGGGCATTTATCCAATCACGATACTGTTTTTTGAAAGATCTGGAGGTGAGTCTTTAAGTATGTCATATGAGAGCGCAACTATTTCTATAACAGATATTCCTTTTACCGTATTATCAGAAAATAATTGTAGAGACACAGATGATGATGGTATTCCAGATTATTTAGATTTAGATTCAGATAACGATGGTATTTATGATGTCGATGAATCTGGCAACGGAAATTTAGATACCAATAACGATGGGGTAATAGATAGTAACGACGCAGCATTTAATGATAGTAACAACAACGGAGTAGACGATGCTGCGGAAGCGACAATACCAATAGACACTTCTGGTGATGGTAATTTTGACTTTCAGAATACAGATAGTGATGGTGATGGTTGTAATGATGTTATAGAAGCAGGCCATGCAGATAGCAATGCAGACGGACAAGTAGATGGTACAGGTTTCAACACTAGTGGTTTAGTGATAGGTACTTCTACGGCATACACAGGTACAACTACAAATGTGACTACCGCGACAGAAGTTGCTGTAGATGATACAGCTTTAGTCGATCAGTTAATCGTAACAGGTACAGGGACAAGCTTTACCATAACAAGTGCAACAGCAACAAGCACAACGACGTTTACATCATCAGGTGTACCAGATTATTCAAGTAACACTACGGACGTAAGTACAGGCCTAAACTACCAATGGCAATTAAATGGTGTAAATCTAAACAATGGAGGTGTTTATACAGATGTCACATCTAATACTTTAAATATTTTAGATGTTACGGGGTTAGATGGTAATGTGTACAATTTAGTGGTAACACATGCCGCTAATTTGTGTGTGCAAATCGAAAATAGTGCCGTTCTTAATGTGGATTTGGATACGGATAGTGATGGTATAGGGGATACTACAGATTTAGATAGTGATAATGATGGTATACTAAATGTAAATGAAAGTGTTTTGTGTGGTAAAATTCCCGAAAGTCTGTCTTATGAGTTTTATAATATAAATGTTTCACCAAGTGTTGATAATATTCCAACCACAGGAGCTACAGCAACGGGGAGTGTGTCTGAAATTGATGTGGATGCACTTTGGGCATTAAATAGCCCTGGGGATAGTGATAATTTTGCTATTCGATATACTGGTTTTATTACAATTAATACAGATGAAATATATACGTTTTATACGACTTCTGATGATGGTTCTAAATTGTTTATTGATGGCAGTGAGATCGTTGATAATGATGGGCTACATTCTACACAAGAAAGATCGGGAACTATTGCGCTAACTCCGGGCACTTATCCAATTACTATATTATTTTTTGAGCGAAATGGACAAGAGTCTTTAAGTGTGTCTTATTCAAGTGCCACTATTTCTAAAAAATTAATTCCTTTTTCAGTCTTATCAGAAAACGTGAGTTGTATGGATACAGATAATGACGGTATACTAGATTATTTAGATATCGATTCAGATAATGATGGTATACCAGATAATGTTGAGGCTCAAACTACAGGTGGTTACATTCTTCCGAGTGGTAGTGGAGCAACAATGGTAGATCTAAATGGAGATGGTGTAGACGATAATTACGGCTCTGGCTTTATAAGCTTAATCGATACGGATGGTGATGATATCCCCGATTTTATAGATTCTGATAGTGACAATGATGGAATACCAGATATTCAAGAAAATGGGATGGCTAATACACAATCAGGAAATGATGCAGACGGAGATGGTTTAGACGATAACTTCGAAACAACTAATATTAATGATCCTCTTTTTGATGTTAATGAAGCTATTGAGAATCCATCAGACTTATCTATTTTACCAGATACAGATGGAGATTTATTATTTGGAGGAGATTTAGATTACAGAGATGATTTTGATGTTTATGTAACTGCTGCAACTATGGATTTTGATGGTGTTGATGACTATGTTGTAGGTCCAGAACTCTTGTCTAATTTTAATGCCAGTAATAATGATAATATTACTTTAATGGCATGGGTAAAAAGTGCCGTTGACGATAATAATACCTATTTCATTTTAGGGGAAGACAATGGTGTTGAAATATTTATTAGCGATTCAAGCCTTATTGTAAATATAGCCGCAGAATTTTCAGATGGATCCATTTCCAATTTATCTGTTGGAAATAATGATGTATTCCGTACAGGGATTTGGAGACATATCACGGTTAATCTAGATTTTAGTAGTGGTACTGTAAGTGTTTTCTATGACGGAAAATTAGGGACATCACAGTCTTTTAATTCTGGCTCTAGAACTCTAGTTGGATTGCAAAGTGCAACTACAGCAACTGAGGAAAAATTTATGCTTGGTAGAGAAAATGAATCAAGTACTCGTTATTTTGAGGGATCTATAGACGAAGTCAGAGTATTTAATGACAATTTAACTGAAAGTGAAATTCAAGAAATTGTATATCAGGAGATTGAAAACGACGGAGGAGATTTGAAAGGATCAATTACACCACATCATATTGGTAGCCTCCTATGGAATGATTTAGAGTTGTATTATACAATGTCTGGGATTACTTCAACACAACTTAGCGACGCATCTAATTATGGTAATGATGCTATTTTATATCATATTAACACAGTAGAGCCTCAAACAGCACCAATGCCTTTTACTACTGTACAAGATGGAAATTGGCATGATAAAACGACCTGGTTATATGGAAGCCTTTGGGCTATTCCGGGAGATGAAGTAGCGGATCATGTCTTGCAATCAGAAGAAACCTATACTTGGGGTATCTATCACATTAAAAATAATATTAATTTAACAACCTCTCAAAGTTTAAGTGATGAACCAAGAGGTTTAAAAGGTATTCACGCTTTAGCGCTGTTAGTAGATGAGAAAACGGCAGCCGATGAGTCTATTGTTTTTACGGTAGGGAGCTCTGCGGAAGATTTACAACTCAATGTCACTAAGTATTTAGAGCTAAATGGAACTATTGATTTGCAACAAGACTCTCAGCTTTTACAAGGCATAGAGAGTGATTTAGTAACTTCAGCAACAGGTAAAATATTAAGACGCCAAGAAGGCAGTTCAAGTGCTTATTGGTATAACTATTGGGCCTCTCCAGTAGGGGTTTTAGGTCAGACTTCATTTATAAACAATAATGCAGTCAGCACCGACAATAGTAATAATTCAATTTTTAGACTAAATATGCTTAAAAAGCAGGATGGCACTAATTTTGAATTTACAACCGCCTATCAAGAAACAGGAAAAGTGAGTACGCGTTGGCTGTATACTTACAAAAATGGAGTTGTCTATGATGATTATGAGGCTATTGATCCAAACACGGCATTAGAACCAGGCGTTGGTTACACGCAAAAAGGGACAGGTATTTCTGATACAGCTCAGCAATATTTATTTCAAGGTAAACCCAATAATGGAACTATTTTAGTTGACGTTACAGATACCGGTGGTAATGGATCCGTTGCTGCGGTATCTAAAACAGACTATTTATTAGGGAATCCTTATGCTTCTGCGATAGATCTGCATGAGTTTATTGATGATAATGAAAGTGTTATAGACGGTACCATTCAACTTTGGCAACAATGGAGCGGAGCATCGCATTACTTAAACGCGTATAATGGAGGTTATGCACAAGTTAATAAAACAGGTTCTACACGCGCCTATCAATTTGTTGGTATAGAAGGCGCTACAAATGGAAGTCAAGATGGTACAAAAAGTCCATCTAGATATTTGCCCGTTGGGCAAGGGTTTATTACGGAAATTGAATCTAGTGGAACCATTGCTTTCAAAAACAGTCAACGTGTATTTGTCAAAGAATCTGATGCGGATGACTCTTATGATAATGGTTCTGTTTTCTTTAGAAGCACTGTAAGTTCCGAAAATGAAAGTGATTCTGAAACATCAGAAGAACGCCTGATGCAAAAAATACGTTTAGAATTTAATTCTGTTAACGGGCCAGCGACCAAGCGAGAATTGCTTTTAGGTTTTAGCGAACACACATCAGACGCTTATGATTATGGTTACGAGGCCATCAATGTTGAAACCTATGCAGATGATTTAAACCTTGTATTAGCGGATGAATTTGCTGTTATTCAGGCTTATGATCCAATTACTGCTAATAAAATAGTGCCTTTAACTTTAAGGTCCTCTGGAGACTATAGTTATACAATAGAAATTACTGAAACTGAAAATATACCCGAAGATCAAGAAATTTATATAAGAGATAATTTCACCAATATGTATTTTGATTTAAGAAGTACTCAGTCTTTTGAATTTGTATCATCAGATGGGGAATTTAATGATAGATTAGAAATTGTTTTTCAAGATGAAGAAGCTGCACTTTCTATTGCGGATAGAACAAAAACTAATCTTAAATTTTATAATATATCAGGTGGGAATAAAATAATTATTCATAATCCAGAAAATGAAAAAATTAATACTTTAGAGGTCTTTGGAGTTCTTGGAAATGCGATATATCAAACCAATGTTTCAAGCGGTACTTACTTAGCATACGAAGTTCATAACTTAAGTGCTGGTACTTATGTTATAAAGTTAAATATGGTTAATGGTGTTGTACATGCTAAGAAGATTATTGTAAAATAATCTTTAATAAATCATATGTTTATAGCTTTAAAAAAGAGGGGGTAAGGAATTTTTTTCTTACCCTTCTTTTTTTACAATTATTCTACAGATATTTTAAGTCTGAAAAGGATTTTTTTTTCATTCTATACATAGCCTATAAAACGTTTAACTATTTCCCTAAAATTCTGTAATTTCGCACCTCGAAAATAAAACAGAATAATGAGCACAAAGTTCCCTGAATACAAAGGACTTAACTTGCCAAACGTTGCAGATGAAATCGGTAACTATTGGGAAGCTAACGATATCTTCGATAAAAGTGTAACCACAAGAGAAGGAAAACCACCTTTTGTTTTTTTTGAAGGACCTCCTTCAGCAAACGGTTTGCCTGGTGTACACCACGTTTTAGCACGTGCGATTAAAGATATTTTTCCACGTTATAAAACCATGAAAGGTTTTCAAGTTAAACGTAAAGCAGGTTGGGATACACATGGTTTACCCGTAGAGCTTGGTGTAGAAAAGGAACTTGGTATTACCAAAGAAGACATTGGTAAAAAGATTACGGTTGAAGATTACAACGAAGCGTGTAAAAAAACCGTAATGCGTTATACGGATACTTGGAACGACCTTACCAAAAAAATGGGTTATTGGGTAGATATGGACGATCCGTACATTACCTACAAATCTAAATACATGGAAAGTGTATGGTGGTTGCTCAAACAGATTTACGAAAAAAACTTAATATATAAAGGGTATACCATTCAGCCGTATTCACCTAAGGCAGGGACAGGTTTAAGTTCACACGAATTGAATCAGCCAGGAACTTACCAAGATGTTACCGATACTACTATTGTTGCTCAGTTTAAAGCCAATGCAGAATCCTTGCCAGAATTTCTTCAGAATGAAGGTGATATTTTCTTTTTAGCATGGACAACAACACCGTGGACGCTTCCTAGTAACACCGCATTAACGGTTGGACCTAAAATAGACTATGTTTTAGTTGAAACTTACAATCAATACACATTTAAACCTATGAATGTGGTTTTGGCTAAGAACTTAGTCAACAAACAATTTGATGGTAAATTTAAACGCGTTGAAACTAAACCAGAATTAATAGACTATAAAGAAGGTGATAAAAAAATTCCTTTTTATGTGGTTAAAGAATTCGTTGGAAAAGATTTAGTAGGTATCACTTACGAGCAATTATTGCCATACGCATTACCAAACGATAATCCTGAAAATGCTTTTAGAATCATCTCTGGAGATTTCGTAACGGTTGAAGACGGTACAGGTATCGTACATACAGCACCAACATTTGGAGCCGATGATGCCTTGGTTGCCAAACAAGCCTCACCAGAAATTCCACCACTTTTAGTAAAAGATGATAATGGTAATTTAGTGCCATTAGTAGATTTACAAGGAAAGTTTAGACCAGAAATGGCTGAATATGCAGGTAAATATGTAAAGAACGAATATTATGATGATGGTGAAGCACCAGAACGTTCTGTAGATGTAGAGCTTGCTATTCAATTAAAAACAGAAAATAAGGCTTTTAAAGTCGAAAAATATAAGCACAGTTACCCAAATTGTTGGAGAACCGATAAACCAATTTTATACTATCCGTTAGATTCTTGGTTTATTAAAGTTACCGACGTTAAAGGGAGAATGCACGAGTTAAATACGTCTATTAACTGGAAGCCAAAATCAACTGGTGAAGGACGTTTTGGAAACTGGTTAGCAAACGCAAACGACTGGAATTTATCGCGATCTCGTTTTTGGGGAATTCCATTACCAATCTGGAGAACAGAAGACGGAAAAGAACAAATTTGTATTGGTTCTGTTGCAGAATTAAAATCTGAAATAGCAAAATCTGTAGAAGCAGGTGTAATGTCTGAAGATATATTTGCTGAATTTGAAGTCGGTAACATGTCAGAAGCGAATTACGAAACTATCGATCTGCATAAAAATGTAGTTGATAAAATTGTTTTAGTTTCAGCATCAGGTCAACCGATGAATCGTGAAAGTGATTTAATTGATGTTTGGTTCGATTCTGGTTCTATGCCTTATGCACAATGGCATTATCCTTTTGAAAATAAAAACTTAATTGATAATAAAGAAGCATTTCCGGCAGACTTTATTGCTGAAGGTGTAGATCAAACACGTGGATGGTTCTATACGCTTCATGCTATAGGAACTATGGTTTTCGATTCTGTAGCCTATAAAAACGTTGTGTCTAATGGATTGGTTTTAGATAAGAATGGCCAAAAGATGTCTAAGCGTTTAGGTAACGCCGTAGACCCTTTTGAAACCTTATCTAAATACGGGGCAGATGCCACACGTTGGTACATGATTAGTAATGCTAATCCTTGGGATAACTTAAAATTTGATAGCGAAGGTATTGCTGAGGTGAGTCGTAAGTTTTTCGGAACACTTTATAATACGTATTCATTCTTCACATTATATACCAATATTGATGGTTTTAATTATAGTGAAGCAGATCTTCCTTTAGAGGAACGTCCAGAAATTGACCGTTGGGTACTTTCAGAATTAAACACATTAATTCAACGTGTAGATCAATACTATGCAGAATATGAGCCAACAAAAGCAGCACGAGCAATTTCAGACTTTACACAAGATCATTTAAGTAACTGGTACGTGCGTTTAAGTAGAAGACGTTTTTGGAAAGGGGATTACCAAACTGATAAAATTTCGGCATACCAAACACTTTATACATGTATGGAAACCATCGCTAAGCTTGGAGCGCCAATTGCACCATTCTTTATGGATCGTTTGTATTTAGATTTAAATGCTGTGACTAAAAAAGAAACTTTTGAAAGTGTGCATTTAGCAGATTTCCCAGTGGCAGATACCAATGTTATTGATGCTGTTTTAGAGCGTAAAATGTATAGTGCTCAAACTATTTGTTCATTAGTATTATCATTAAGAGCTAAGGAAAAAATTAAGGTACGTCAGCCACTTCAAAAAATAATGATTCCTATTCAGAATCAACAACAAAAAGAAGAGATCGAAGCTGTTTCTGAGTTAATTAAACATGAAGTTAACATTAAAGAAATAGAACTTTTAGAAGATGCTTCTGATATCTTAGTGAAGCAGATAAAACCTAATTTTAAGACTTTAGGTCCTAAATTTGGTAAGGATATGAAGCTGATTGCTAATGTAGTAAGAGGTTTTAGTGCTGATGATATTAAGAATATTGAGCAAAATGGAACTATAGACGTTGAGATTAACGGAAAAAATATTACTTTGGGACTTGATGATGTGGAGATTACATCGCAAGACATTGAAGGATGGCTAGTAGCTAATGAAGGCGCTTTAACAGTGGCTTTAGACGTTACTATCAATGAAGATTTACGTGAAGAAGGAATTGCTAGGGAGTTAGTAAACCGTATTCAAAATATGCGAAAAGACTCAGGATTTGAGCTTACTGACAGAATTGACGTACAAATTCTGAAAGATGACCAAATCGTTAAGGCCATATCTTCAAATGAAGCGTATATTAAATCTGAAACATTAACAGAAGATTTACAAATTATGGACACTTTAAACAATGGTATAGAAATTGTATTTGATGACGTAAATACCAAATTGTTTATTAAAAAACATTAAGACTATGGCTACAGAAACTAAAATTAGATACGCTGATAAAGATTTAGAAGAATTTAGATTAATACTTCAAGATAAAATTAAAAAAGCAGAGCACGACTTACAACTTATTAAGAGTGCTTATATGAATGATTTTGATAATGGGACTGATGATACATCACCTACATTTAAAGCATTTGAAGAAGGAAGTGCAACGATGAGTAAGGAATCTAACTCAGCATTGGCAATTCGTCAAGAGAAATTTATTCGCGATTTAAAAAATGCGATTATCCGTATCGAAAATAAAACGTTTGGTATTTGTCGTGTTACAGGAAAACTGATTAACAAAGAGCGTTTAAAGTTAGTGCCACATGCCACGTTAAGCATTGAGGCAAAGAATATGCAATAAATTTCTGTAAAAACAGAAATCTTATTAATTGAGATTGTATTTTGAATTCCACTAAAATCATAAAACCTTTAGGTTATATTTTTATGGCTTTAGTCTATAATAAAAGACCTTACCGATTTTTACAATCGGTAAGGTCTTTATGTTTTATAATAGTGCTCTTTTTTTCGGTGCTTATTTCATCAGCTCAAAATACGCTTGAAAAACAATTGTCAGCCGCGCAAATAGAAACGATTACCATTAACGGAGATCAGATTTTTAATATTTCGGTTTCAACATTAAAAACAAATCATATTAGTGTAATTTCTACTTTAGATGGCGAATATCAAAATGATTTTCAGATCGTTTTAGAAGAAGAGAATCATACACTTTATTTAAGTTTAGAACATGTGTCGTTATTTGATATTCCAGATAATAAACGAAGTGCACATAAGATTATAGCAGCAACTTTACAGTTGGTAATTCCAGAAAAATTAGCTGTAAATATTATAAGTGATATTGGTTCGGTAGATTTAGAAGGGGATTTTAAATCGCTTTATATTGAATTGTTAAGCGGAAAATGTAATATGAAGGGTAAATCTAATATCGCTACAATTAATACAATAGAAGGGGATATTGACGTTATTGCAGAAGGGGTTTTTGAGGCGGATTCTAATCATGGTGAAATTTCTATAGATGCGCTTTTTAATTCAGATTCTATATGGAAGTTAAAATCTATTAAAGGAAATATTACAGTTGCAAAGCCCAATTAATCCTTTATTTTTACTTAAAATCATTGCATGTCTTTAAAGAAAGCCTCATTTGTCGTTATTTTAATTTTATTGATAGACCAAATCAGTAAAATTTATATAAAAACTCATTTTCAGTTAGGTGAAGATGTTACTGTTTTTTCTTGGTTTAAAATTGCTTTTATCGAAAACGACGGCATGGCTTGGGGAACCAAATTGAGTGATTTTACCACTTTAATTTCCGATAGATCAGCAAAATTGTTTTTAACATTATTTAGAATTGTCGCTGTTACAGGTATTGGGTTTTGGTTGGTAAATGTTACTAAGCAAAAGAAATCTAAAACCTTGGTGTTTGCTATTTCAATCATTTTTGCAGGAGCTTTAGGTAATATTATAGATTCTGTTTTTTACGGTGTTTTATTCAATGACAGTATAATGCAAGTGGCCACATTTTTACCTGAAAACGGTGGTTATGCTGGTGTTTTTCATGGTAATGTGGTAGATATGTTATATTTTCCTATTTGGAGTGGTGTAATGCCAGATAATTTGCCCTTAATTGGCGGTAAGTATTTTTCTTTTTTCGATCCTGTTTTTAATGTTGCCGATATGGCCATTAGTACAGGAATAGGCATTTTAATTGTGTTTAATAAGAAAGCATTTGAAGAACCTGCTAAAATTGAAACACCTGATTTGGAGTTACACAATAATCCAATTTAATATCGTTTTCTAAAGCCTCAAACGTTTCATTTTCAACATCAAAAAAAGACAGGCCGATTTTTAAAGTTTCTGGTTTGCAATTGGCTAAAAAGCGATCGTAAAACCCTTTTCCATAACCAATTCTTTGTCCTGTTTTATCAAAAGCTAAAAGCGGTATAAAAACCACTTCTAATTGCGATGATGGAATTTCTATGCCCTCAACTGGTTCTGGAATGTTGTATTTATTCTTTTTAATTCTGGTGTTATCCATAAGCAGGTAGTGCGTCATGGAATAATCTTCAAAATTACTTTTAGAGATAATGATATTCTTATCCTTCCCAGAAAGAATGTTTAAAATGTAATCGGTGTTAATTTCCTTTTGTTCTTCAATAGTTAAAAAGAGATGAAAAAAGGTTTTATTCCAGATGTCTAATTTTAATAATTGATTAGCGATTTCAAGACTAAAATCTTCTACTTTATTTTCAGTTAGCTCTTTTCTTAACTGTTTATATTTTTTACGAAGTTCTGATTTTTTCATGCTCTAACTTTTGTCGAAATATGAAAAATAGCATCTCCTTGGTATATAATTGGAGATTCGTTAATATTAAAAACGTAACCATCGTTTGGTGCTTTTACAAAGTAATTAAAACTACCATATGGGTCCGTAATATTTCCTAAGATATCACCTTTTTTAACCTCAGAATTTATAGTTACAATAGCTTTAAACATACCTGAATAATGCGCTCGTATCCATTTACTATTTAGGACGTATATACAAGGTTTTTTTGGGTCAGAAACTTTAAAATTTCGACTTAGCATATTAAGATGATTTAAAACACGTTTAATGCCGTTAACACCAGAATTGGTAATGGTATTATCAATGTTTGATGATTTTCCACCTTCAAAAAGAAGAATAGGAATTCCTGATTTTTGGCACGTTGTTCTAAAAGATTTGCTAATGTTTTTAGAATATAAAACAAAAGGAGCACCAAAAACATTAGCCAATTCTTCTAGTCGATCGTTATCTTTTATGATTCGTATTTGCGCCGAATTAAATCGGTCTGCTCCACCCGTATGGAAATCTAAAACAAGGTCTATGTGCGGTAAAATTTCGGTTACTAATTTAAAAGCAACTCTGCTTGCTAGCGAGCCACCGCTAGTCCCCGGAAAAACACGATTGAGGTCGCGACCATCAGGAAATTCCCTGTCGAGATGAATAAAGCCAAAAACGTTAATTACTGGAATACAAATTATAGTTCCTCGTTTTGGTTTGTTGATTCCTTTAGAAATAATTTGGCGCACAATTTCTACACCATTTATTTCATCTCCATGGATTCCAGCTGAAATTAAAATAACAGGACCTGGTTTTTTAGAACGTTCAATAATTACCGGAACATCAATAGTGTTTTGAGTATGCAATTTTGCGACATTAAAACTTACTTTAGCACTTTGCCCTAAACCTACATTTTTTCCTAAAATTCGTAATATATCTGGTTCGTTCATGTAAATACTTTATGTCCTGTGGACGTTATTTCCTATTACGCTCAATAAATGTAATAATTGCTTTAGCTATATTTTTATGTGTTGCACCTTCAATACCCTCTAAACCAGGAGTAGAATTTACTTCTAATAATAAAGGACCACGTGAAGATTGTAGCATATCTACACCACAAACAGGTAGTTTTAAAACTTTAGCGGCATTCATAGCTAACTTCAGTTCATCTTCATCTAATTTTATAATATTGGCAGAACCACCACGATGTAAATTAGATCTAAATTCGCCTTCTTTACCTTGGCGTTTCATAGCACCAACAACTTGCCCGTCTACAACTAAAGCTCTTAAATCGGCACCTTTAGCCTCCTTAATAAACTCTTGTACAATAACTCTGGCTTGCAAACCATTAAAGGCTTCTAATACAGATTCTGCCGCGTTTTTAGTTTCAGCTAAAACAACACCAAGCCCTTGTGTACCTTCTAATAATTTGATAATAACAGGAGTTCCACCAACGTAATTAATAACTTCTTCAACATCTCTAGAATAGTTAGTAAAAACTGTTTTTGGCATCCCAATACCTGCTTTACTTAAACGTTGCAAACTTCTTAATTTATCACGAGATCGCGTAATAGCATCAGATGCCGCAATAGTAAAAACACCCATTTCTTCAAACTGTCTTACTACAGCACAACCGTAAAAAGTTATTGACGCTCCAATTCTAGGAATAATAGCATCAACATAATCTAAGTAACGATCTTTATAATAAATGGTTGGTTTTTCCTTTTCTATAATAATGTCGCATTTTAAAGGATCAATAATTTCAATTTTATGACCTCTCTTTTCGCCTTCTTCGATTAATCGTTGGGTAGAATAGAGTTCTGCATTTCGCGAAAGAATTACTATGTTCATTTAATTAGGGTTTGTTTAAAAGATTCGTTTTCTAGGTCGACATCGACCAAATATTTATGTTTTAAGAACTGACGACCGATAAGCACTGGGAATTTCATGTCAGCTCTAGTGCTTAAAGTTAGGTTAATCTTATACTTTTTTCCAAAGAATATTACAGTTGTTTTTATTTTATAACGGTTTTCTTTACAACCGTTACTGCTTTTAACATCGGTATAGGTATAAGTGTCAAAAACAACTTCGTCACTTTTAAAATTAGGATGTCCTTTACTCTCAAAAATACAGTAAAGTTTACCATCCTGTTCTCTAACTTTAGAGCAATGAATGGCAGATGTATAAGCGCCTGTATCTATTTTAACATCGATTGTGTTGAGTTTTAATTCGGGGAAATCGACTTTATCAACACGGCCTAAGGTTTTTTTTGTCATGTTTAAATTTTATAAAAATGAGGCGCAAGGTAATCATAAAGTGCATTAAATATACATAGTTATTATTACCTTTGATTAAATGCCAGAATCTCCATTAGACATACAAATAAAAACCCTTCCGCACCAGCCAGGTGTCTATCAATATTTTGATGCAGATGAGCGTTTAATTTACGTCGGAAAAGCTAAAGATATAAAAAAACGGGTAAGCAGTTACTTTAACAAGCATCACGATTATGGTAAAACACGCGTTTTAGTTAAAAATATTGTTTCGGTAAAGCATATTGTTGTAGCCACTGAAAACGATGCATTGCTGCTCGAAAATAATCTTATAAAAAAGTATAAACCTAAATACAATGTGCTTTTAAAGGATGATAAATCTTATCCTTGGATTTGTATTAAGAAAGAACGTTTTCCTCGCGTATTTCCAACACGACGTGTTATAAAAGATGGCTCTGAATATTTTGGACCTTACACCAGCATGAAAACTGTAAAAACACTGTTAGGTTTAATAAAGGGGTTGTACCAATTAAGAACTTGTAATTATGATTTGTCTGAATCTAAAATTAATTCAGGAAAATATAAAGTTTGTTTAGAATACCACTTAGGAAATTGTCTTGGACCTTGCGAAGGTTATGAAACAGAAGAAGAATATCAGGCTAATATTATTGCTATAAGAGAAATTTTAAAAGGAAATTTTAAAGATTCTTTACAACAATTTCGAATTCAGATGCGTCAGCATGCAGAGGCCATGCAATTTGAAGATGCACAAAAAATAAAAGAAAAACTCGAAGTTTTAGAAAATTATCAAGCCAAGTCTACCATTGTAAACCCTAAGATTAGTAATGTCGATGTGTTTTCAATTGTAAGTGATGAAGGCTATGCTTATGTTAATTTTTTACAGTTGAGTTATGGTTCTATTATTAGATCTCATACTTTAGAATTAAAAAAGAAACTACAAGAAACTGATGAGCAGTTATTGGCGTTAGCGATAACAGAGATTAGACAACGTTTTAATTCTAACTCAAAAGAAATTTATGTCCCGTTTAAGGTTGATTTAGGAGATGATATAAAAATAACAATTCCGAAACTTGGGGATAAAAAGAGTATCTTAGATTTATCTGTTAGAAATGCTAAGTATTACCGCATGGATAAGATGAAGCAGATAAAGATTGTAGATCCAGATCGGCATGCTAACCGAATTATGGCTCAGATGAAAGCAGATTTACTATTACCTGAAGAACCAAGACATATTGAATGTTTTGATAACTCTAACATTCAAGGAACAAACCCAGTTGCTGCTTGTGTAGTTTTTAAAAACGGAAAACCGAGTAAAAAGGATTACCGTCATTTTAATATTAAAACAGTTGTAGGTCCTGATGATTTTGCATCTATGGAAGAGGTTGTTTATAGACGTTACAAACGTTTGTTAGATGAAGATGAACCTTTGCCACAGCTTATTATTATTGATGGAGGTAAAGGACAATTATCATCAGCTTTAAAAAGTTTAGACGCTTTAGGTTTGCGTCATACCATTGCCATTATTGGTATTGCTAAAAGATTGGAAGAATTGTTTTATCCAGATGATCCCATTCCTTTATATTTGGATAAGAAAAGTGAAACATTAAAGGTGATTCAATTTTTAAGAAATGAAGCGCATCGTTTTGGAATAGAACATCATAGAAATAGAAGAAGTAAAGGTGCTTTAACTACAGAATTAGAAAACATTTCTGGAGTTGGGGAGCAAACTATTGTTGATTTAATGAAGCAATTTAAAACTGTAAAACGAATTGCTAACGCTAAGTTAGATGAATTGGAAGCTGTTGTAGGAGTGTCTAGAGCAAGCAAAGTATATAATTATTATCATAAAGAAGAAACCTAGTGTTAAAAAAGATATTCCTATTGGGCTTTGTTCATATAGGTTAAATAGAATGAAAAAAAACCATCTCATAGCATTATTATTTTTAATTGTACTTTTTTCATTAAAAGCACAAAACAGTACATCCCAATCAGAACCTAAAATTGGTTTGGTTTTAAGTGGTGGTGGTGCAAAAGGATTTGCGCATATAGGTGTTTTAAAAGTTATAGATAGTTTAAAAATAAACATAGATTATATCGCAGGTACAAGTATGGGGGCTATGATTGGTTCCTTATATGCTTCAGGTTATTCTGGTAAACAATTAGAAGAAATCTTTGAATCTCAAGATTTTGATGCTTTAATCAATGATGATTTTCCAAGAGCTTCTAAATCATTTTACGAAAGAGAAAGTGCTCAAAAATATGTCGTTAACCTCCCTTTTGATAAGTTTAAAATTTCACTTCCTTCGGCATTATCTCGTGGGCAGAATGTTTATAATTTAATGTATCAGTTAATGCTTCCTGTGAGCAATATTAATGATTTTAGTAAGTTGCCAATTCCGTTTTTTTGTATTGCTACAAACATGGAAACTGGTGCGTCTTTAATTATGGATAAAGGAAAACTAGCAGAAGCTGTTACGGCGAGCGGAGCATTACCTTCATTATTTCAACCTGTTGTTATAGATGGTAACGTTTTAATAGATGGAGGTGTAACTAATAATTTTCCTGTAGAAGAATTGCGCGCTAAAGGCATGGATGTTATTATAGGTGTCGATGTTCAAGATGGACTTAAAGACCGTGAAGCTTTAAAATCTGCTCCAGATATCTTATTGCAAATTAATAATTTTCGTACGATCAATGCTATGAAAAGCAAAGCAGAATTGGTAGATATTTATATTAAACCAGATATTTCTACTTTTTCATTAATATCTTTTGATGAAGGAAAAGATATTATCGCTCATGGTGAATCTGCAGCTAGAACGCAACTCAACAAACTTCAAGATGTAAAAAGTAGACAACCTAATTATAAAGCACATAATGAACAGAAAGTTTTAGATAGCCTTAAGATTATTGGTGTTAATTTAGATGGAAATGAGCGCTACACTAGATCTTATATGTTGGGGAGATTGAAGTTTCAAGGAGATGAAAAAATAAGTTATTCAGATTTTAGACAAGGCATAAATAATCTTATGGCAACCAATAATTTTGATACTTTCAGGTATTATTTAAAACCTACAGATAAAGAAGCAGAATATAATTTTGTAGGTAAGATTGTAGAATCTAAAACGACGACGTTTTTACGATTGGGTATTCATTACGACGGGCTTTATAAAAGCGCTATACTAGCTAACCTAACCAAAAAGAAATTACTGTTTAATAATGATATTGCTTCACTAGATGTTATTCTAGGAGATAACTCACGATATAATTTTGATTATTTTATAGATAAAGGGTTTTATATTAGTGTCGGTTTAAAATCGCGCTACAACCAGTTTAATAAAAGTGTTGCTTCTAGTTTAGTTTTAGAAGAAGAGTCACCGTTAATAGATAACTTAAATAAAGTTGATGTAGAAATGTCTGATTTCACAAACCAGATATATCTTCAAACTATATTTAGAAAAGATTTTGCTTTAAGATTAGGTGCTGAGCATAAGCGTCTTAAAATAACGTCTGAAACAATCTTAGATGAAGCTGAAGATGATGAGATCGTTTTTGAAAACACTGATTATTTTAGTGTATTTGGTAACCTAAAATTTGATAATTATGATAATTTCCATTTTCCAAAAAGTGGGTTTTACTTTAATGGTAATTTTCATCTGTATTTAGATGCTTCTGGCTTTAATACTAGTTTTTTAGATTTTTCAATCGCGAAAGCAGATCTTGGTTACGCCTTTAGTTTTAATGATAAATTATCTTTGAAAACTGAGGCTAGTGGTGGTTTCAAGATCGGAGATAAATCTACGAACGCCTTAGATTTTGGAATTGGAGGTTATGGGTCTAATTTTATAAATAATTTTTCTTCGTTCTATGGCTATGATTATTTAGCTCTAACTGGAGATAGTTTTTTAAAATCTACATTTACCTTAGACTACGAGTTTTTTAAAAACCATCATGTTTCATTAGCAGCAAACTACGCAAATATTGATGATGGTATTTTTGATAGCGGAGAATTTATTTACCTACTGAAGTATAGTGGTTATGCTGTTGGTTACTCATTAGAAACTTTTTTAGGACCTTTAGAGGCCAAGTATAGCTACTCACCTGATATAGGTAAAAGCTATTGGTTTTTTAATCTTGGTTTCTGGTTTTAATAATCTTATAGAGTTACAATTAAGCACAAAAAAAAGACGATCTTTTCAGATCGTCTTTTTATATACAATAAATAATATTATTTATTCTTGTGCTGTTTCAGCAGCTTCTTCAGCTCCATCTTCTTCTTCTTCGTCATCATCAGCATCAACAACGGCTAATCTACTACGTCTTACTTGGCAAACAACAGTGTTGTCTGGGTGTACAAATTTGTAGTCTTCGTTTCCGATTTCAGTGATGTAAAGTTTGCTACCAATTTTTAATGAAGAAATATCTATTTCAACAAAATCTGGAAGTTTAGAAGGAATAGCTTTTACTCTAAGTTTACGGAAAGGCATTCTTAAGTTACCACCATTCATAACACCTTTAGAAGATCCTACTGTATGTACAGGAATCTCCATAGTGATTTCTTTATTATCAAATATTTGATAGAAATCGATGTGTATAATTTTGTCTGTTACAGGGTGAAATTGAATATCTTGCATAATTGCACTGTATTCTACACCGTTATCTAAGGCAATCACAACTGTATGAGCGCTAGCTGTATATACAAGTTTAGAAAATGCCAATTCTGGTGATGAGAAATGTAATGGCTTGTCTCCTCCGTATATAACGCAAGGAACCTGACCAGCATTACGTAAGGCTTTAGTTGCCTTTTTGCCTACGCTTTCTCTTTGAGATCCGTTAATTGTAATTGATTTCATTTTTGAAATGTTTGTTTGTTAAATTTTAATTCCCTCATTTTGAGGGGTGCAAATTTAGAAATTTTATATGAGAATACTAGTGTAAGTTGCTTGTTTTTTATTACTAGCTTATTTATTAAACTTTTAAATCCTTAAAAGGGTAAATAAGCAGATTGAAATAAGGGCGTTTTACATTACAAACTTATTACTAATAGATTTGTTGTGGTGTACATTTTGCATTACTTCTGCAAATAAATTAGCACAACTTAATACTCTTAATTTTTTACTCTGTTGTTTTAAAGGAATAGAATTGGTTACAATTAATTCTTCAAGTTTAGAGTTTTCAAGTTTTTCGTAAGCGTCACCAGATAGAATAGGGTGTGTACAAATTGCTCTTACACTTAAAGCACCACGTTCCATCATTAAATCGGCTGCTTTAGTAAGTGTTCCTGCTGTATCTACCATATCATCAACAAGGATAACGTTCTTGCCCGTAACATCACCAATAAGTTCCATATGAGAAATTATATTGGCTTTTGCACGTTGTTTGTAACAGATTACAACATCGCTTTTTAAAGCTTTAGAGTAAGCATACGCACGTTTTGATCCACCCATATCTGGTGAAGCAATCGTAAGGTTATCTAAATTTAAACTTTTTAAATAAGGTAAAAATACTGTAGATGCAAATAAGTGGTCTACTGGTTTTTCAAAGAAACCTTGAATTTGATCCGCATGTAAATCCATTGTAATAATTCTAGTTGCGCCAGCTACCTCTAGCATTTTGGCAACTAATTTTGCAGCAATAGGAACTCTTGGTTTGTCTTTTCTGTCTTGTCTAGCCCAACCAAAATAAGGCATAACAGCTGTAATGTGTCTTGCTGATGCGCGTTTAGCGGCATCAATCATTAAAAGCATTTCCATTAAGTTTTCTGGTCCAGGATGTGTAGACCCAATAATAAAAATACGTGTTCCTCGAATCGACTCTTCGTAAGATGGTTGAAATTCACCATCGCTATAGGTAGACGTAATAACGTTACCTAATTTAACGCCATACGCTTTAGCAATTTGCTCAGCTAATTCTTGACTTTGAGCACAAGTGAAAATTTTGGCTTCTGTGGTTTCGTAAGGCATTTGTTTATAGGGTTTTAGTTGTGTTGTGTTGTGTTTTTTACGTGATGCCAAATTTAGAAAATTATTTTGCTTCAAAAAATTATAAAACCTACTATTTTTTTGTTCATTGAAAGAAATAATTGCCTACTTTTGCTGTCCGAAATTGCTCAAGTGGTGGAATTGGTAGACACGTTGGATTCAAAATCCAATGTTGCAAGACGTGCGGGTTCGATTCCCGCCTTGAGTACAACAACTCTATAAAACGCTGTTTTTATAGAGTTTTTTTGTTTTTAGCTCTGCTGTTTAGGCTATTATATACTTCTTTATTTATATTTTCTGCACTACTATAATTCATGCTTCTAACTGATCTAGGTCATTTTGTAACCAAAAGAGCTCAACTATCTTTACAGTGTAAAATGCTATAATTATTTAAATTTTTAGATGGAGACTAAAAGCTAATTTTATTTAATTAGCAAATTGGCAACAATTATATGTGTTAGCAGAACATTGGTAAACTGATAGGTTATGCTATACAGAGGACTTAAAATTTCTTCAACATTTAATTGGTAAATATTTTTTAAGGGCATAAAAAAAATAAAATATTGAACTTGTTCAATAGATTGAAGTCAACCTATTTAAAGTAGATAAACAATGTGACGTATTACTAATTAGAGTAAATAAAACAGCTTCATCATATCTCTGAAAAACTAGAAAATGGTCTTATTCAATTATTAAAAACTTTAGATCTCATAGAAAAGATGTTTTTAATATTACGGCGTGTATGATTAAAGATGAGTTGTTGGTAAAAAAAATCAATCATTAGAGTATAAGATAATGAGTTATTGTTTTTTGAATCTTTTAAATATTAAGCCTAATGAAAAATCTACAAAACATATTAACAGCGATCACAGCACTCACAACAACAATTGAAATAGATTACCCGGAGCTTTACCGCTCATTAGATGAAAACCCGATTACGATACCTGTTAGCCAACATCCACAAATGGACAAGGGGGTTATGCAAGCGTATTTAGAAAGTTTACAAGTGTTATTAGAAAATTATTTAAAGGAAGAAAAAATAAGAACTAGTACTTTATAAAAAATAATTATGGGAGAAATAGCAACATCAAACAGGCAAATTACCTTATTCTATAATTCTAAATCTGTGAGAGCAAAGCAAACTTTAGCGTATGCAAAAGCTGAAGGTATTATAGTTAAAGAAGTAGACCTTTTAAAAACAAAGCTTACCGGATTACAAATTGTAGAATTAGCCAAACGATTAGGACTTACTGTAGCCAATTTAGTAAATCAAGAACATCCAGCTTATAATAAACAATTTGAACATCATAACTTTTCTACAGATGATTGGTTAAAAATGATTCAACATAATCCTGAAATTATGAAACAGCCCATTTTATTATTAGGAGACAAAAGTGTTTTAATTGAGACACCTACTGATATCAATAAAATCTGATGCTTTTCAGTAGAAAAAAACTTTCAAATATATAATATCATGAAAACAGAAGTTTTATATAACTCAAATATGCATTTTGAGCATCGACTTTGGAGAGGTGAATTAGAGTTTTGGAAAGATGAATTAAGATCCTTCAATAACAGATTAAGTGAGCTCGTAACACGATGGACGAATAAAGAGGTATTAAAGCAGTTAGAGCATTATCAAAACGAATTTGTACTTCACGGAGGTGTTATTGAAGATTTAGAAGAAATTATAGAAGACCATGAAACTCGTATCGCTAGACAAAGTAAAATAGCGAAAGATGTCATAGATACAGAGTTGGCTAAAAAGCATATCATATTTAGAAAACGTTTAGAAGCTCAACGAGAAATTTATACAGCGCTTAAAAATGGATTTTTCTTGTTTTTGGATCAGTATATGTAGCACGTTAATTATTATTTATATGTCACATTACTATTTAATAAGACAAGTTTTATAGTTGTTTATTTTGTTTGGACCTCTTTTTTTTATAAAAAAGAGGTCCTGTTTTATTAACTAGTTTAGTTAGTGATTTAAAAGCTGTTGTTAAAATTATAATAAAAACGCTTAGTACTGATTTAGGTCAGTGCGATCGGTGTATTAACTCATTAATTTTGAAGTATAACTAATTCAATTAGATAAAAAGTTGAATCATTAGTAACATTTTAAAACCTAATATCATGGCAAATATAATCGTCATTCCTTTTAAGGAAGAAGCAAAAGCGATAGATGCTTTACACCAAATTAAAGAATTAGATTCTTATGGAGATATTACACTCTATGAGCATATTATAATTCGAAAAACAGAAAACAATCAATACAAAGTTTTAAAAAATCAAACAGATAGTGAGGGTTGGAGGACATTTACAGGTATGGCTTTAGGTGGTTTTACTGGTGCTTTGGCGGGGCCAATAGGATTTATTATTGGTCTCTACACAGGAACCGCTTTTGGTGCTTATTGGGACATTAGTCATTTCAAATTCGAAAATCAATTTATCAAAAATGTAAGTCATAAAATGACGATAGGTACTATTGCTATCATAGCAGAGGTTACTGAAGATGACCCTATGTTTATCGATGAAGCATTGAAATCTTATAGTTCAGAAATTATAAGAAGTGAAGCTCAATTAGAATATGATAATTTTATTAATGACGAAATTGAAGATTTAGAAGAGAAAATTGAAGAAGAACGCGAAAATTTTAAAGTAGCAACAGCTCAAGAAAAAGATAATATTAAATTGAAAATTGACCATCTAAAAATTCAACGAAACACTAAAATCGAAATATTAGAAGCACAAAGAAAATCCGCGTTAAATAGTCTTAAGAGCAAAACAAAAAATAGAATTAAAAAGTTAGAGTCTCGTCTTCACAACTATGAAGATTCTATGTCTAATTCTTATCAAAAAGCACGTAAAAATAGACTTCGAAAACGCATTAAAAGAGAAGAAGAGAAATTATACCAATTGCATAATGCGCTAGGTGAAGACATTATGGATTAATAATGAAGAAATAAAAAGTTCTAAAATTCAAATTAAGAATGGGAAAGCTAATATTAGTCAGACATGGCAAAAGCATCTGGAATATGAAAAACATATTTACCGGATGGACCGATGTAGACCTTGCACCAGAAGGACTTGAAGAAGCCAAAATTGCAGGAGAACTTATTAGAGATCAAAAAATCAATATTGACATTTGTTTTTCATCCTACCTAAAAAGAGCCATTAAAACAGCTTCTATAATTATGGAAACAGCAGATATATCATACATCGATTTTATTAAAAGCTGGAAATTAAACGAAAGACACTACGGAGCTTGGCAAGGCCAAAATAAAGACGAAGTAGAAAAGGAGGTTGGGGAAGATCTCTTTTGGAACGTAAGAAGAGGGTACAGCGATTCCGCTCCTGCTTTATCTATAGATGATGAACGCTATCCTAAGTTTGATTCTAAATACAGTCAGCTTACTGCAAGCGAACTGCCAACAACAGAATCTCTTGAACAAACTAAAGAAAGAACTGTAGCATATTATTTTGAAGTGATAGTTCCTGAATTAGTAAAAGGCAAAACCGTTTTGGTTGCTGCACACGGAAATTCTATTCGCGCATTAATGACCGAAATTTTAAATATTCCGGCATCCGAAATTTCAACTGTAGAAGTACAAACAGGGATTTTAAACGTCTATGAATTTGACAGGGGTATGAATTTAAAAGAGCATCATCAGTTAGAACAAATGAGCGAAATAGTAATTTAAATTATTAAAAATATTAACACCATGCCTATTACCTTGTTAAAGTTTCATAAAAAATAATCTATTTAAGCAAAAGGTAACCTATTAGACTTCGATTCCAATACCTTTAAGTATCAACTCATTTAAGAAAAACAATAAATTATGGGAATAAAAGTAGCAGACCAAATCGTAGAAATGTTAGTAGAGAATAACGTGAAAAGAATTTATGCCGTTACTGGCGACAGTTTAAATGAGTTAAATGATGCGGTAAGGAGAAACGGGAAAATTAAATGGATTCACGTTCGCCACGAAGAAGTTGGTGCCTATGCTGCTGCTGCTGAAGCCGAATTAGATGGTTTAGCTTGTTGTGCCGGAAGTAGTGGGCCTGGACATGTGCATTTAATCAATGGATTGTATGATGCTAACCGCTCTGGAGTTCCAATGATTGCGATTGCGTCTACTATAAATACACCCGAATTTGGCGTAGACTATTTTCAAGCCACAAATACCTATAAGTTATTTGATGATTGTAGTGTTTATAATGAATTAGCAAGCACACCAAAACAAGTGCCGCGTATGTTACAAGCAGCGATGCAAAATGCGGTTCATAAAAAAGGGGTTGCTGTGTTTGGCTTGCCCGGCGATGTTTCTTCCATGCCCGCGGAAGAAAGTGCCACATCGATGTACAATTATCATAGTGAAACTATTTTGCGTCCCTCAGATCATGAGATGCAAAAATTTGCGGACCTCGTTAACAAACATCCAAAAATTTCTATTTATTGTGGTATTGGAGCAAGAGAAGCACATGATGATATTATAAAATTAGCACAATTATTAAAAGCACCTATTGGTTATTCTTTCCGAGGAAAAATGGGAATGCAATATAACAATCCTTACGAAGTTGGGATGACAGGCTTGCTTGGTGTGCCTTCAGCTTTTCATGCCATGCACGAATCTGATGTGGTTATTTTATTAGGAACCGATTTTCCATATGAACATTTTATGCCTGTAAAAAATAAAATTATTCAGGTAGATATAAAACCAGAACGCCTAGGTAGACGTGCCAAATTAGAAATAGGACTAACCGGAAAAATAACAGATACTGTTGCGGCACTACTGCCATTAATTAAAGAAAAAGAAGATGATAGTTTCTTAAAAGCGCAATTAGAATTTTATGATAAAGTAAAAGAAAATTTAAATATCTATGTGGAAGAAACTGGCTCTGAAAAACATATCAGTCCAGAATTTGTAGCATCGACTATTAATGAAATGGCCAATGACGATACTGTTTTTACTGTAGATACAGGCATGTGTTGTGTTTGGGGCGCTAGATATATTGATGGCACAGGAAAACGAATTATGTTAGGTTCTTTTAATCATGGTTCCATGGCTAATGCCATGCCAATGGCTATTGGAGCACAATTGGCTTATCCAGACCGACAAGTCATTGCATTCTGTGGAGATGGAGGACTTTCTATGCTGTTAGGTGATTTAGCAACAATTAAGCAGTACAACCTTCCAATAAAATTGATTGTTTTTAATAACAGATCTTTAGGAATGGTACAGTTAGAAATGCAAGTTGAAGGACTTCCTAATCATGAAACTGAGATGGTAAATCCCGATTTTAAAATGGTTGCAGAAGCCATGGGGTTCAAAGGGATTTCAGTAGCAGAACCAAGTGGTGTAAAAGCGGCATTAAAAGAAGCCTTTATACATGATGGTCCTGTATTAGTTAATGTTTTTACCAATCCACAGGCTTTAGCTATGCCACCAAAAATGGAATTTGACCAAATGAAAGGCTATGCTTTATCTATCAGTAAAATGATTTTAGGAGGAAGAATGGATGAGGTTTTAGAAATGGTTAAAACCAATTACAAGCATATGAAAGAAGTTTTATAAAGATCATTTTAGTTGACTGACGAAAGTCATTCTGCAGCATAATAAGTTGTTTTAACTTTGTGGTATTCTGGCATGCGTGCCTAACAAAATAAATAGATGACCATTCACAGAAAACGAAACAAAAATTTAGGCTTAGCAGAACTCGTAGCTATTGCTTTAGGAGGTATGGTTGGCGGAGGTATTTTTACAGTTCTTGGTATTGCAGTATCTATTGTTGGTAATTTGGCACCTGTTGCGATTGTTATTGGTGGCTGTATAGCAGCTTTGGCAGCTTATTCTTATGTAAAATTAGGACTTTTTTATAAAGACGAAGGCGCAACATATTCCTTTTTTAAACGTACGTATCCTACCTCTAAATTTTTAGCATCTGTAGTCGGTTGGTTTGTTATTTTTGGATATATAAGCACATTAGCATTGTATGCTTACACGTTTTCCTCTTACGCTATTAGTAGTACTGATTTTGCCAATGATATTTGGATTAGAAAAGGAATTGCGATGGCTGTAATAGCCTTATTCACCTTTATAAATATATGGAGCGTCAATGGGATGGGGAAAATCGAGGACGTTATGGTGTACACCAAATTGGTTTTACTTACAATTATATCAGTAGTACTTATTCAACATGGAACTACTGATTTTGGCACTTTTATGGGTAATATGGTAATCGATGCTGAAAAATCAAGCCTATTCTCTATTTTAATTGTAGCATCCTTAACCTTTGTTGCTTATGAAGGTTTTCAACTCGTTATTAATGCCGTTAACGAAATGAAAAATCCGGATAAAAATATACCTAGAGCAATCTATATGGCTATTACATTAGCGATACTTATTTATGTTGTGCTTTCTGTAGGTGCATTATTTGCAATCCCTACCGAAGAGATTATTAAAAATAAAGAATTTGCATTGGCTGCAGGTGCAGGAAATGTGTTGGGAAGTTTAGGAACTAATATTGTTATTTTGGGTGCTATTTTAGCAACGAGTAGTGCTATTAGTGGAACCGTTTTTGGTTCGTCGAGACAAATGGCAGTTATCGCTAAGGATGGTTACTTTCCACATTGGTTATCTATCCGAAAAAAGAACACACCTCAAAATGCAATTATAGCCATGTCTGTTATGGCAAGTATTTTAATTTTATTGGGTGGTTTAGAATTAATTTTAGAGTTTGGAAGTATTACTTTTTTACTCGTTTCATTATTAATGGCAATTGCTAATTTCAAAATAAGAGATAAAACAAAGTCTTCAACATTTATAACGATCCTGTCCATTATAGGACTTGGTATTGGTGGACTATTGATTTTGTATTATGAATTTAAAAATGAATGGAAACAGATGTTAGCCATCATAATTCTGTATTTAGTTTTAGCAATTTTTGCCTGGATTTATTCGGAGAAAGTAAATAGAAAAGTCAAAAATAATTAGGCATCTTTATATTATTTGTGCTGATGTTTAGATAACAATTGAGTGAGTAGAATTGCCACTGATATTAAAATGCCTAAAACAGAAACACCTTTCCAGGCATAATGTTCCCATGCAAATGCTCCTAATGTTGTACCTAATGCACCACCAATAAAAAAACCAACCATATAAATGGTATTAACACGG
This sequence comes from Winogradskyella wichelsiae, assembly GCF_013403925.1. Taxonomy (GTDB): domain Bacteria; phylum Bacteroidota; class Bacteroidia; order Flavobacteriales; family Flavobacteriaceae; genus Winogradskyella; species Winogradskyella wichelsiae. The sequence continues at coordinate 731,778 of NZ_JABFDJ010000001.1, read as the reverse complement.
TTTCTTGCTTCGGGATTTTTTGAAAAAATAATATTTTGATTGGTAATATGAAGGATTTGTAATCCTAAATCGACTAAAATAACACCAATTGCTAAACCAATAAGCGAGTTTCCTGAGAGGTAGAAAATGACCCAAGAGAAAATTATTAGTAAAGCAGAAAAGATAATGATCTTATTCTTATTGAATTTATCATTTAACTTTCCTACAACAGCAGCTGCCAATGCGCCTATAACACCAAAGAGACCAAAAGCGCCAGTAACATCACTGCCATAACCAAAGTGATCTTCCATTAAAAAAACAAAAGTCGTCCAAAAAATACTTAGTCCTGCAAAGCCGAGTCCTCCCCGCAATGCTGCTAGCCTTACTGTAGGTTCTGTTTTAAAATAATAGCCAATAGATTTTAATAAGCTGCCATAACTATCTGTATAACTTGGGTTTATTTTTGGCAACTTAAATTGAAGTAAAATAAAGAGCAACACCATTAAACAGGTTGCAGCAAAATACATAAATCGCCATCCAAACCATTCACCTACAATACCGCTTATTACACGAGATCCAAGGATTCCAATGAGTAATCCACTCATCACAATACCAATAGCACGTCCACGTCCTTTATCATCAGATAATTGTGCTGCCATGGGAACAAATAGTTGTGGAATAGCCGAAGAAAAGCCAATAAGAAAACTGCTAGCAATAAGTAGCAATAATGTGCTAGACATCGCTGCTGCAATAAGTGAAATTACCATTAAAGCAAAATCATATTGTAATATTTTTTTATTAGAAATTTTATCGCCTAGAGGAATGATAAATAATAATCCAAAAGCATAACCTAATTGTGTAGCGAGTGGTACATTACTAACAGTCGATTCACTAACTCCAAAATCAACAGATATTTGATGTAGAAGTGGTTGATTGTAATAAAGATTCGCCACCACAAGTCCAGCAGATATACTCATTAAGTATAATACTGAATTGGATAATTTTGTATTCATTTGTTATAAAACTTAAAAACGCATTCCACTTGCAATGATATCATTTTTCATCACTATGAAGCAATTTTTATATCGCTTTTAAATCTTTTTATGTGCTTTTGTATTGGTAAATAAAATGGGCAATGTTTAACTCTATTTTATAAAGCTTTTTAAAACATCGACTTGAAATTCACTGACAACAGTTGCAGACGGATCTGCATTAAGCAAAACTAATCCATAACCTAAATGAGATAATTTGCAATCTTGTATAATACCTTCTCTCAACCCACTATAAACTGGTAGAAAATGTTTGTGTGCTTCAATGCCTGAGGTGTTAGCAACTTTTATGGCAATAGTAACAGCTTTATTTATTTGCTCAGGAGATAATCCTTTCTTTAAAAGATCACTTGCCAAATAATTCATGTGCGTTGCATAATATACGTTCATAAAATTTTGAACCGTATCTGTAATGTCATAAACCCCTGTATATATTGATAATTCCATGATTTTTGTTTTATGTTAGTACGTCATAAATGTTGTTTAGTAATATTAACGAGTTGTGATTTTTAGCACTAGGTTGAGTTTAAATAATTTTATATTTTAAATTTAATTTGCCGTTTGTGGTTCTCTTAAACTTTGTAATTGTTTAAACAAATCTTCTTCTGCCATTGTAAGGTCTTTAGGTAGATTTATATTTAGTTTTATAAGTAAGTCTCCATAGGTTGAGGGGGCATTATATTTTGGCATTCCTTTCCCTTTAAGTCTAAGTGTTTTTCCTGTTTCACTACCTTTTGGAATCGTAATTTTTAAGGTTCCTGTAAGTGTAGAAATATCAATTTTACCACCCAAAATAGCGGTATATAAGTTTACAGAAGCATTGTAAAGAAGGTTATCTCCTTTTCTTTGAAACCTAGCGTCGTCTTGTACTTTTAAAATAATATACAAATCACCTCTAGCACCACCTTGGGCTCCTCGTTGTCCTTTGCCTTTTATTTTTAGCTGTTGACCATCATAAGAACCTGGTTTTATGGTAATACGTAAATTTTGATTGTGAATTTCAAAAGTTCTTTTGCTTCCCTGATAAGCTTCTAAGAGGGTAATTGGCATTTCTGCTTGAGTATTTCCACCTGAAGAATTAGGTCGTTGTCCTTTGACGCTTCGTCCTTCGGGACCAAAAAAATTTTCAAAAAAGCTAGAAAAATCTTCACCACCTTGCGCACTTTGTCTAAAGAAATCTGAAGGACCTCCCTGATTAGAGCTAGTATTTCTTCGGTTGGCTTGGTTTGCGTAATCACGCCAGTCATCTCCTGTGTTTTGGTATGCTTCCCAATTAGAGCCTAGCGCATCATATTTCTCACGTTTTTCCTTATCACTTAAAATCTCATTAGCCTCGTTAATTTCTTTAAATTTTTCTTCAGCTATTTTATTATCCGGATTTTTATCGGGATGATGTTTGCCCGCTAATTTTCGATATGCTTTTTTAATCTCTTGTGAGGAAGCATTTTTAGCAACGCCTAATATTTTATAATAATCCTTGTAGTTCATGACAAAAAGGGTTTATTAACCTATGAAATATCTGTTGAGAAAACTTTTGTGTAATGCGTCTTTTGCGTTTTTCAAAAGCTCTTCAACTTCCTTGAGTGTATTGTTATTTATTTTAGCAATTTCTTCTAATTCTAAATGTTGAATAACTGATAACTCAAAAACATTTCGCATGGTAACAGGTAGATTATGTAATACCATTTTAATGTGATTATTAATTTCTTCAGTACTTAAATCATTATCTATTTTCTCTGCTAATGCCTTTTGATTGTCTTCTATAAAAATAGGATTTAATGTGTAATCGTTATGATTGTAAGACAGATCATCTAGCTCTTCAATAAGTAGAAAATCACCGCCAGCATCTTTGCTGTAATTCTCTTGCATTGCATCCCATTCTGGTTGTGTATAATCATCGATGTTTTTGAAAAAGAAATCATCAAACTCTTCTTCCACAATAATATCATCTAATAAATAATTTGTTTTTTTAAATAGCCAGAGATAAAAACCTTTAGCATGTGAAACCTCATCGATGTGATCGTGAATTTCAATAAAAAGCTGATCTATAATATCGTCTGCTTTGTATTTGTTTTTTGAAAAGTTTCCTTTTTTTATGGCTGTTTTTATCTGATTATTAACATACTTTTTAATCTCTGGCATTATCTTCATCACTAGAGCATCAAACAAAATTTGATTCCCTTCTTTTTTTAATTGAACAAGATTTGAAAATGATTCGGTTACAAAAACACGAAACTCTTTTTTATTTTGAGTATATGAAGCTGTAGTTTTCATGAGATGCTTATTTACTAATTATAGTATAAAGGTCTGTACTTTTTAAGTGATATGAAATGATCTGGGTCAGTCGTTAAGAATTGAGCGTAATCTGTTGTAGTGGATTAATTTTTTTGTAACCAAAACAATTGATTACTATGCTTTTAATTTGCTATTTTTAATTGTGACTTTAGTTTATTAAGTTCAGAATTTGAACCTCTCAAAATAAGAATATAATTGCCTTTTTTTAATGTTCTTAAGTGAGTGCATATGTTATTTTGGTTGATGCCAAGTCCACTTAAAATACCGAAAAGCCCCGTTGGCATTGAGCCTATGGTTTTACCATTAACTTCTTGTAAAAACATAGGTGCAAGAAATCCTGCAATAAAAAAAGGGCCTATTTCAGGATTTAAGATTGTTCCAAACTTTGAAGAAAGTTTTAAGTCGTTTTCACAGTATGTCTGTAGATGAGTCTTTGAGTTTAGAAAAGTAGGATTTAATTCTTCTGTTGCTAACTTACCTAAAACAGAAATTTGAATGTAAACATTAGGCGTATGATAAATATTATTTATCACATTTTTAATTAGTTCAATTTTGGGGTAAGACTTTAAAAAAACGCTTTTTTCTTTCGTGTGTTCTGTAGTAGGGTTCATGAATAATTTAATATCAGCAACCTAGGTGCTAGTTCTGTAACAAATGTAGTAGAACGACATGTTTACAGAAATGACTTACATCACTCCTCTATATTATTTCAGTGAGTCTTAATTCAGATTACCCAAATTCTACAATTGTTTCTAAACCTTTTCTATCTAGCAAGACAAGTCTTCTATTTGTTTCAACCCCAATTAAACCTTCGTGTTTAAATTCTGTTAACATTCTAATCGCTGTTTCTGTAGCTGTGCCTATCAGTCCGGCAAAATCTTCTCTAGGAATGCTGATGCCAGCATGTTCTTCATCTTTAATCATGCCTTTTGCATCTAATTCTAAAAGTGCTTTAGCAGTGCGTTGTCTTACGGTAGCAAAAGCCATATCTACTAAATGTTCTTGTAGCGTAATTAAACTATTAGAAATCATTCCGATAAATTTATTAGATACCTCTTTGTTTCCGTATAAGAGTTTTGTGAAATCGGCTTTAGGTATTGCATACACCTCAGCATCTTCTAAAACACTCGCTGTTTCTATGTAAAGCCCTTTATCTCCTAACAATGATAATTGCCCAATAAAATCACCAGCACCATACATTCCTGTTACAAATTCTTTGCCGGTTTCTGTTGTTCTATAAGTTTTTACATTTCCACTTTGTATAAAATATAAATGATGAGCAGCATTACCTTCATCGAAAATTCGATCTTTAATTTTATAAACTTGAAGGTTACGATCTTTTGAAAGTGCTTCAAGATTTAAATAATCTGAAGCTTCATCCAAGAATTGATTAATGCCGTCTATATTTTTAGAAAATTCTTTCTTCAAAAAACTGTTCTTGCTTAAACGACATGCAATAGCTCCTAGTAATTCATCTTCTTCAAAAGGTTTGGTTAAATAATCATCAGCACCAAGATTCATTCCTGTTCTAAAATCTGATTTTTCGGATTTAGCAGTAAGAAAAATAAAAGGAATACTTGCCGTTTTAGAATTCTGACTTAACCGCTCATAAACTTCATAACCATCTAATTCTGGCATCATAATATCACATAAAATGAGATCTGGAAGACTTTTTAAAGCTTTGTCTACACCTATGTTTCCATTTTCAGCGGTAATGACATCGTAGTTTTCTAGTTCTAGAATATCAGCAGTGTTTTCTCGTACATCCTGATTATCTTCTATTAATAGTATCTTTTTCATTTTATGTCATTTTTAAGGGAAGTTGAATATTAAATGTTGACCCAACATTCAGTATACTTTCAATTTTTATAGTCCCCCCCATAAGCTCAGTGTATTGTTTTACGATGTTTAATCCTAAACCTGTTCCTTCGATATTAGTGGTGTTATTGGCCCGGTAAAAACGCTGAAACATATGTTCTATTTCTTCTTTTGGAATCCCAATTCCTTCATCAATTATGGCTATAAAAACTTGATTTTTTTTAGTTTTTATTTTAAAAACGATAGTTTTATTTTCTTTAGAATACTTAATGGCATTAGAGAGTAAATTGAAAAGGACATGCTGCATTAATTTTTGATCTAAAAACACATCAATTTTATAGTTTTTAGATTCAAAATTAATAGTTTGCCCGCTTTTTTTAACACTTTCCATTTCTTCTACAACTGATTTTGAAAAGTCGATAAGATCAAAACGTGAAGGTTTTGCTATTACTTTGCCTTCTTGAAGTTTGCTCAATGACAGAAAATCATTGAGAATCACAACTAAGTTTTTAACGTTAGATCTAATTTTGGAGACGTGTTTTAGTCTTTTGTCTTCTTTGCCTGAGGCATTTAATTTTTCTATTAAAATTGCTGAAGATAAAATGGCACTAAGAGGCGTTCTAAATTCATGCGAAGCCATAGAGATAAATCGTGATTTTAATTCACTTAACTCCTGTTCTTTTTTTAGGGTATTTAAAATTTCAAGTTCAACATTTTTCTGAAGTGTAATATTATTATACACCATTAAAATCTGTTCAATCTTATTTTCTAGATTCATTAAAGGTGTGGTGTTCACTAAGTAACATTGGTTATTAAATTCTATTTCAAAAGAGCAATGTTTTCCTTTTAAAGTTTCTTCAATATTTAATTTAATTTTTTCCTTTGCCGTTTCTGTAAGTCCTAAAATATCCTCTAATATGCTTCTTACATCTTCTTTATCTTTAAAGCCCCAATCAACCACTTCTTCTCCTTCAACTAAAAGAATTTTAAAATTTAAATCAAAAACAATGACAAATCCTTTTGGGAAATTATGAGAGATATTTTCCAGCAAAAACTTAGTGTGCAACACTTTGCTTTCTGCAATTCTAGTTTCTTGGATCTGATCTTCTAAATTAAGATTAGATTCTGTTAATTTTTGAACAATATATTTGAACTCGTTAGTGCGTTCTTGAACCGTATTTTCGAGTTCTTCTGCATAACTAGAAAGTTTTTCGGTAGTGTTCTGAATCAGTTGTAAATCCGTTTTTTTTACTTCTGAAACGTCTTGAATAAACCGTTCTACGGCAATTATGGTGCTGTTTTCATCATAAATACCCTGACCTTGCTCATGCAAAAACTTAAGGTTTCCATTTTTATGTTTTATGTGATAGTTAAGATAGAATGTTTGCTTATTGTCTAATGCCTGCTGTATGGTATTCCAGACCTTATCTCTATCCTCTTCTAAAATAAGGTGGCCTAAATGTATGTGCTTTTTAGTAAAATCTGTACTTGTATACCCTGTTAGGTTTAGGCAACTCTCACTCAGGTATTCTGCAGTCCAACATTTATCATTTTTTGTTCGGAAAAATAAACTTGGTAAGGTGATGTTGCGTGTGTCTAATTTCATAAAAACAAGTTTTCCGGAAATTCACAGTTAAGTTATGCTATTTTTATTTAAATAAGCCTGATCTATTAAATATTCTATTAGAGATACTAGTGGTTTTAATAACTTATTGACTCAGAAAAAAGATAAGTATTTGCGCAGATGAATTTCTTTTTTAATCTTGAGATTTAAACAGCTCTCTTTTTTCTTCTAATGCTCTTTTGGTTGTTTCATAACCTAGTTGAAAAATAGCATCAACATTATTCATCCCAAAAGTGTTGTAATTTACTAATTCTTGAGGGCTAATTATCATATCGCAATACGAGAATTTAGCCATAGATTCTGCAGCAACCATAATTTTATAAGAACGTTCTACTACAGAGTAAGAATGTTTTAGGTCTTTCATGGTTACTTCTTTTAAGGGATTTACATAGACGCCTATAATTTTATCGCATTTGGCTATTAATGGTTCTACAGGGAAGTTGTTTAATGTTCCTCCGTCTACGTAATGTTTTCCGTTAATTTCTGTTGGTGTAAAAACACCTGGAAAAGACGCAGATGCTATAATAGGTTTTATAAGTTGCCCTTTGCTAAACATTTTAGAAGTGCCGTCTACGATATTTGCAGCAGGAATAAATAATGGTTTTTTTAAAGCTTCAAAATTATCTTCAGGAAAATATGTTTTTAAGTCGTCGTAGAAATTATCAGAATTTAAAAACCCAGGTTTTTTTCTTGCAAATCTTTTGGCATTAAACAGGGGGATGGTTTTGAAGAAATTAAGAATATCAGACCAAGTAAACCCTGCGGCATAGAGTGCACCAACAATGGCGCCAGAGCTTGTTCCTGCAATATGTGTTGGGAATATTTCGGCTTCTTCTAATGCTTTAATTGTTCCGATGTGAGCCGCCCCACGAGCACCTCCACCAGATAATACCAATCCTATATTCATGCTTTTAAGTTGTATGTAAGTTACAAATTTTTATAGTTAATTTTAAATGATGACGTCATAGCGAGAAGAACTGTTTTAATAGAATTATGTATTAATTTTCATTAAAATTTTAAGTGTTATTCATGTGTTGCTATGATTTCAAATTTAATTAATCCTCCGTCAATCGTTGCTTTTTTTAGAGCCCCTTTTTTATAGTAATAGATGTTTTCTTTTCCTTTTAAATTAACTTTTTTATACGTGTGATTGCCTAAGGGTTTTATGGTATTAAAACTGGCATCTTGTTCAGAATAGCATTGACTAATGTTTTTAGGTTCTTCAAAATAAAGTTGAACTGTTGCATAGTGAATTGCTTCTTTTAAAGTGTCTTTATTTGTGTTGTTTTTAATTACATCATAATCTGTTCCGTTCTTTTGCGTGTGTGTTTCTGCATGTGATTTCTCATTTATACTAATATTTACAGTTGATGATTCTAATAAATCATCACTAAAAATTACGTCGTATTTATAATTAACTCGAATATCTTTAAGTATTCTAGTTGTAATAGTTGTAGAGCTTTGGTAATAGGTTTTGGAGTGTTTGGTTGTTTTTGTGGCTTTGAGACTGCCAACAATTTTACCTTTATGAATAATATCGAAATTAAGATTTTCCTCTATAGAACTAGAAGTATTTCCTAAAATTAGGCAAAGGAGACTAACAATGAAGAAACGTATCATGAAATTGATTTTTTTAAAGCTAAAAGTTTTAAAATAATAATAGACCTTTTAGGGTAGAGTATATTTCATTATGACTTCAAAATTAAAAAATTAAAAATAGCTCAACCTATATTTTTGAAGACTCTTTTTTTGACTAAAAAAGAGTTTTGATGTTTTAAAGAAATTGAGCTGTAAATGATTAGAGTGTTAAAATTACAATGTTTATGTAAAAATCAGTAAACCAAAGAGAAACGGCTGTTGATGTCTTAATAATCTTACAGTCTAAAGTATAGCGTGGTTTATGTAGGGAACTATAGGAGGTGTTAATAATAACTTATGTAAGTTAATTAGCGAGGTGCTGATATATTCAATAGGTTTTTTATCTTTATATTTTTTAAAACTCAACCTTTTTAAGATGTTTCAACAAGATCAAGAAATTTTTAATATTCTATTAAATTCTGTTTCAGAAGGCGTAGTGATTGTTGACGAACATCAGAAAATCGTAAAAGTTAACAACGCGGGTGAACAGATGTTTGGTTATGCAAAAAAAGAACTAGACAATCAGCCACTTAATATTTTAATTCCTCAAAATTACCATGCCAATCATGGTCAGCATTTTAAAGGCTTTGTTAAGGACAACAAAAAGCGCAGTATGGGTAATGGTCGCGATATTCATGGAGCCAAAAAAGATGGGAGTATTTTTCCTATTGAAGCGAGTTTAAATCCCTTTAGTATTTTTGGAAGTAATTATATTATGGCTTTAGTCATAGATATTACAGAACGTAAAAAGCTTGAGCAAGAAAAAAATCATTTAGCAAATATCATTCTAGAATCTTTGAATGAGATTTTTGTATTTGATTCTAATACTTTACTATTTATTAATGTAAACTATGGGGCTCAAAAAAACTTAGGTTACAGTATGGAAGAGCTCAGTAAAATGACGCCTATAGATATAAAGCCAGAGTATACCGAAGCACAATTTAGAAAAGAGATCGAGGTACTTAAAAAAGGATCGGTTGAAAAGCTTGAGTTTGAAACGATTCATAAGAGGAAATCGGGTACAACATATCCTGCAAACGTTCATCTGCAACGATCTCTTTTAGGTGATAAAGATGTTTATGTGGCTATTATTTTAGATATCACAGAGCAAAAAAACTATACACAAAATTTAGAAAAAACTGTTGAAACAAGAACAGAAGAACTAAAAACTGCTTTAGCTGCTGAAAAAGAACTGAACGATTTAAAAACAAAGTTTCTTTCTATGGTTTCTCACGAATTTAAAACACCTTTAAGCGGTATATTAACTTCAACAATACTTCTTAATAAATATAAGCTAACTGAACAGCAAGAAAAAAGAGAAAAACACGTAAAAACGATTACAGATAAAGTACAATATCTAAATACCATTTTAAATGATTTTCTTTCTGTAGAGAAATTAGAAAAAGGTAAAATTAATTATAAGTTTACCAAATTTCAGCTGAGTAAAGTAGTAAATGAAGTGATCTATAATGCTAATATGCTATTAAAAGATGGACAGCATATTAATTACCCAGAAAATATTGATGAAATATCAATGTATCAAGATGAAAAAATTGTAGAACTATCTTTATCAAACCTTATTTATAATGCTATTAAATATTCATCCGAGCACACCATTATAAATATCGAGATTACACAAAACGAAACTAAAACAACATTCAAAGTCAAAGATAATGGAATTGGTATTCCGCTGATAGATCAAAAAAACATATTCAATCGCTATTTTAGAGCAGAAAATGCTTTGCTAATGCAAGGTACTGGTATTGGTTTGAATATTGTAAAAGATCATTTAGAAAATCTAAACGGCAGCATTACCTTTAAAAGTGTTGAGCACAAAGGCTCTACTTTTATTATTGAACTTCCAAACCAAGCACAAATATGAAAACAGTATTACTGATAGAAGACGATACGGTACTAAGAGAAAATACAGCAGAATTATTAGAGCTTTCTAATTATAGTGTTCTAACCGCTGCCAATGGTAAGTTAGGTGTAGAAATGGCGAATACCCATCTGCCAGATATCATAGTTTGCGATATTATGATGCCCATTCTTGACGGCTATGGAGTGTTAGAAGAGTTATCTAAAAACAGTATTACAAAGTTTATCCCTTTTATATTTCTATCAGCAAAAACTGAACGCCAAGACGTTAGGAAAGGTATGGATTTAGGTGCCGATGATTATATTACTAAACCATTTAGTGAGGATGAAATTATCAGTGCTATTGAAAGTAGAATTGCTAAAGCTGCTATTTTAAAAGAAGAGCGAGAATCCTACCAAACCACTGCAAATCCTCAAGACAACGAAGATGAATTAAGAACTTTAAATGATCTAAAAAACTTTTTTGACGATAACGGAACTGTTTTTAATTATAAAAAAAATGCAATTATTTATAAAGAAGGTCAGAATTCTAATTTTATCTACCTTATTCTAAAAGGTGTTGTAAAGTGTTTTAAATATGACGAAGAAGGAAAAGAATTAACAACCGCACTGCATAAAGAAGACGAAATTTTTGGATACACGTCATTTACGCAAAATATTGCATACAAAGAGAGTGCAACTACAATGCAAGACGTTGAAATGGTTGGGGTTTCTAAATCTGAGTTAAAAGATGTGTTAGATAAAAATCATAAAATAAGTTTAGAAATCATTCAGTTATTATCCGACGGAATTACAGGTGTTAAGGATCAGTTATTACAAATGGCCTATAGTTCTGTAAGACGCAAAACGGCTGCAACAATTTTAAGATTTGCTGAGAAAATAAATTCTAAACCAGAAGACCCTATAAGGATATCGCGTAGTGATTTGGCAAGTGTAGCAGGTATTGCTACTGAGACCTTGATAAGAACGATGTCCGATTTTAAAAAGCAAGGTATTATTGAAATGGAAGGTCGAACGATCAAGGTTATAGATCTTAGAAAGTTACAAGACATCCATTAATTTCATAAACGTATTTTCCATTAGTGACGAATATCATGTTTTAATTTTGCTTAGCGCTATAGATTTGTAGGCACTAAGAAATTACGCGATGAATATTTTATTACCTACAGACTTCTCCCCAAACTCTTGGAACGCCATATTGTATGCTATTGAATTTTACAAAACAGTAGAATGCAATTTCTACATCTTAAATGTGTGCATCATAGATCGTTTTATGGCAGATGATGCAGGTGCAGCAGATCAAATTGACGATCTTTATATTAAGCCCTCAAAGCAACGCTTAGCTACTTTGTTACATAAAATTAATGACACTGATAGCGTTAACGAGAACCATCACTTTTATACCATCACCGAGTATGGTTTTTTTTTAGAATCTATACGAAAGCATGTTTTAGAACAAAAAATAGATACGCTTGTTATGGGAACTAAAGGAGCGTCTGGATTAAAAAAACACATTGTTGGTAGTCATACAGGAGACGTAATAACTAAAGTAAAGTGTACAACTATGGTAATACCAGAACGTGCAAAATATAATACTATTAAAGAAATTGCTTTTCCTTCAGATTTTAATTTAGCTTACGATTTAAAGACCTTAGAGCCACTTACAAGCATTCTAAAAACATATAATGCCAATTTAAATATTGTTCATATTCAGAGAAGAGAAGCTGAATTAAATGCTGAACAGCTAACAAACCTTGATATATTTAAGACGTATTTTGAAGATTACAAACCAAGCTTTAAAAATCTAGAATGTAAAAAAGTAGAAGATGCCATACAGTCTTTTGTAGAGCACAAAGCGATTGATATGATTGCTATGGTTGCAAAAAATTTAAACTATTTTCAAAGCATTTTATTTCACTCTAGGGTAGAAAAAATAAGTTATCATACCGATATTCCTTTTTTAGTATTGCATGAATAAATCACTTAAAATATGGACACTTCAATTTTTTTTGGCAAAGTTTTGGGGGTGGTATCTCATCATCTTCTTTTTAATATTGAGTCTTAATCCCAAACGGATTAAACAAATATTTAATGACCTTAAGGATGAAAAATTCCTCATTATTTTTTCTTTCGTAGCTATAATTATAGGGCTATTAAATACATTGTTTCATAATATTTGGGAACCAAACTATAAACTCATTGTTACGCTAATCGGTTGGACCTCTTTGTTTTTAGGGCTCTCATTATTTATGTTTCCTGCTAAAACAGTTAAATGGCTCGAGATTATAAATATTAAAATGGTACAAGTCATTTATACATTGTTATTTTTTATAGGTGTTTTTTTGTTGAATGAAGTTTATGGTATTGTGCCTGTATAATTTTTTTAGACTAACTCAAGTCATTGTTTTTTTTAAAATACGGTTTTACATTTAAAATTTATGGTAGGTTAGGTGTTTTAATTTCTAATATAGAAACGTTTGTAGCTACACATAAAATTGATCTTATCGTAATGGGGACTATAGTAGCAGCAGGAGCAAGAGCAATATGGTTTGGTTGTAGGATCTTATTTAAAAGTTCCTTTTTTGGTTATACTTAAAGAGTTTGCTTAATAATACTGTTTTCTTTATTACTTGTGTAAGGATTTTACTTAACTCAAGTTAGGCTTAAAAGATTGCTAATGACTGTGGTTTAAGATTAAAAAAATAGAGATGTTGTAGCTATTGTTTCTTCTTCTCAGAAGACAACTGAAAATAAATGACGACAAAGTTATTAAGATTAACCATTTTAAGGAGCTGTGAGTTTTTTTGTTTTGTACTAGAATAATGTGCTAAAGTTTATTAAACTCTAATTCTTAATAATAGTCTATCAAACCTAGAAGGCATATGGCTTTGATCTTAATTTTATTTGTAAAATTAACTATATTGTATACAGAATTATCCTAATAACTTTTTTTAATTGGAAAATTATCATATTTTTGGTTAACCAATCTGGTTAACCAGTTTTTGTATAATGATGATAATATGAAGTTTAGATTTGTATCCTTTCTCTTTTTCTTTGCTATACTTGGATTTAACTGTTTAACAAGTGAAGAGGTTACGGAAGACTTTATGTTTTATACGTTGCTAAGCACATCTCAACCTGGATATGCGCTATTGAAAATATTGGATGCTGAGAAAGTTGAAAAAATCAACAAGGGTTATGTTGGTTTTGATGTAGATATATTTAATAATAGAATTACCATATGAGATGCAAGATTAAAATTACAACTTAACAATGATAAACCAATGGTTTATCAAGATGTTAGTTTAGAAAAATGGCCTTATCAAAATTACTTCAAAACAAGTAATTATCTGAGCTCTACCTCAGATGGCGCATTTTCTGAATTAGAATATTACGAACTAAATGTTACCTACTAATGATATATAATATGAAGAATTATCTTTTGATTTTCAGTTTATTTCTGTTAACTTTTTCTTGTGAAGAAGCAGAAACAACAATAAAAAAGGATCTAATTTCTAATGCCGAAGCTCTAAATGAAGCTTTTAAAAATGCTAAACCAGGAGATGAACTAGTATTAAAGAATGGAGTTTATAAAGATATTGAAATTAAATTTGTTGCCAATGGAGAAGAAGGTAAGCCAATTACTTTAAAAGCTGAGACTCCAGGAAAAGTGTTTATAGAAGGTAAATCTAATCTGCAAATTGGTGGAGATTACTTAACGGTTTCAGGTTTATATTTTAGAAATGGATATACTCCAACAAAAGAAGTTATTCGTTTTAAAGTAAGTGATAGTGAAGTTGCTAATTACTCTAAAGTAACCAATTGTGTTATTGACGGATTTACGCAACCAGATAGAGATGTAAAAGATCATTGGGTAGAGTTATGGGGAAGACACAACGAGCTAAGTAATAATTACATTGCCGGAAAGTCTAATTACGGACCAACCATAATGGTAATGCTTAAAGGTAATGAGCATATAAGGAATTTTCATCAAATTGTAAATAATCATTTTGGACCGAGACCAAGAAAAGGAGGGCCACATGGAGAAACTTTACAATTAGGAGATAGTGGTACATCAATGGTGCCATCTCATACCAACGTAGAAAATAATTTATTTGATCGTTGTAATGGCGAGGTAGAAATTATTTCTAGTAAGTCTAATTATAATGTCTTTAAAAACAATGTGTTTTTTGAAAGTGAAGGTTCTTTAGTATTAAGACATGGTAATTATGCTACTATAGACGGTAACATTTTTATTGGTAACGATAATTCAAAATTTATTGGAGGAATTCGTGTTGTAAATACAGGACATTGGATTACTAATAATTATTTCTACAAATTAAAAGGTGAAACTTTTAGAGCACCTTTGGCTGTGATGAATGGTATTCCGAAATCACCTCAAAACAGATATAATCAAGTTACAGATGCTGTTATTGCTTACAACTCGTTTATAGATTGTGAAACTCCCTTTCATTTTAGTGTAGGTTCTAACGTAAGTCAGAGTGAAGTTTTACCAAAATCAGAAATTCGTTCAGCAAGACCAACAAGAACCATTGTTGCTAATAATATTTTATACAACGAAACCCCTTTTGATTATCCTATTGAAAATTATGATGAGGTCGATGGTGTACTTTTTAAAGCTAACTATTCAAACAGTGCTAATAAAAGTGAAGTTCAGACAGAAGGATTAATTACTGCAGAAATGCAGGTTGAAAATGTTTCAGAGGGCTTAAAAATTGTTAAGGTAGCTTCAACAGAAATTTATAAAGGTTTTGATTTCGAAACCATTGAAACTGATATTTTTGGAACAAAGCGAACTTTAGAGAACAATACAGCTGGGGCTATAATTAATGCTTCAGGTCATAAGGATCTATTTGATAGATCTAATTATGGTACGGATTGGTTTTCAAATGTAAAATTTAAAGAAAAAGCGAAAACGATTGAAATTAGTAATTCTGAAGATTTTACTCAGGCTTTAACAGAAGCGAACGCTGGTGATACGATTAGTTTAAGTCCTGGGGTTTATGAAATTAGTATTACACTTCCTATTGATAAAGAGCTTACAGTGACTTCAAAAGATAAGACTAAAAAAGCAGAATTGGTATTTACATCTAGCAGAACGGCTTTCGATCTAAATCCTCAAGGCGTTCTTCATATAGAAGATGTTATTATGAGAGGAAATAATACACAATCGGCTTTTAAAACTTTAGATAAAAATATGAAAAGTGCCTATGGCCTTTGGTTAAAAAATACTGAAATCAGTAATTTTAGTAGTGTTTTAGAAGTCTCTAAGGGATCATTTGCTGATACAATTTCTGTTAGGTATTCAGTTTTTAAAGACATTGCTAAAGGTATTCAGCTTCATAAAGAAACGAATGATAAAGGTGATTATAATAGTGAGTTTGTTTATATCGTAGACAATACCTTTACTAATGTTGGTGAAGACGTGTTAAACTATTATCGTGGAGGTTACGACGAGTCTACTATCGGTGGTAACTTGGTCTTTAAAGGAAATACAGTTTCTAATTCTGGACAAAATGATAGTGAGAAAGTACTAATAAAAACACGTGGTATCGTTAATGTAGAATTTGCAAATAACACCTTTAAAAATAACCCTGTAACATATACAGCAATACTTTGGGGAGAAAAAGGTCAGGAACCAGTAAATAATGTTGTGCAAAACTCTGGTGAAATTAAAGTGGTTCAAAATTTAAAATTGAAGTTAGTCTATTAATATGAACCACTTTAGAGCCTTTTTGGTGTGTGTTATGTTTTGTTTTGTAGCGAAAGCTCAAAATATACCATCAAATCGTGTGCTTTCTAATCAAGAATTACCCAACTATTTAAATTCATCAATAAAAAATAACGTTCAGCTAATCGAAAAATTTCAGAAAAGAAATTAGCTGAGCGTTATTTTTTTTATTGTAAATCTGTAGAAAAAAATAGTTACAGAATACAATATCTTATATCTAGAAGCTGAAGCTAATAGTTCTAATAAAGCGCTAGGTAAATTAAAAAATAAAGAAACTACAGTCCTAATTATTGAAGCTGATAAAATGTAATATAGATTCCTATACAACTAAATAAGAAAATCTCTCTAAACTAAATAAACGCTAAGTAAACAATGAAAACAATCTCTAAACTAATACCTATATTTTTGCTGGTTTTTTTATCTTGCAAAGAAGAAACGAATTCCACAGTCTTGTCTAATTCAGAAGCTTCAAATCAACACCCTAACCTAATTCTAACGTCTCAAAGCGTTTCAGAGATAAAGTTACACTTAGGCAATATTCCTGTTTTTGATGAAACTTTAGCGGTTGTAAAAGAAGAAGTAGACTTAGCTATAGAAGAAGGTATCGATGTACCTATTCCAAAGGACATGGCAGGTGGTTACACGCATACACAACATAAAGCTAATTACAGTAATATGCAAAGAGCAGGAGTTTTGTTTCAACTTCTTGGTGATGAAAAATATGCTATTTATGTAAGAGATATGCTTTTAGAATATGCAGAGATGTACCCTACATTGGGTCGTCATCCTCAAGAACGTTCGTACTCTAGAGGAAAATTTTTCTGGCAATGTCTTAACGATTCTAATTGGTTAGTTTATACAAGTCAGGCATATGATTGTATTTATGATTGGTTACCAGCAGAACAAACCGATTATTTAAATAAAACATTATTTAGACCTTATGCCGACTTTCTTTCAATAGAAACTCCTAAGTTTTTCAATAGAGTTCATAACCATAGTACTTGGGGAAATGTAGCTGTTGGGATGATTGGTTTGGTTATAGATGATGAAGAGTTATTAGAAAGAGCATTATATGGTTTAAAAGAAGATAATATTGATCCGACAGAAATGGATAATGATGGTGGAATAATAAAAGACAAAGATGGTAGAGCAGGCTTTTTAGCTAATTTAGATAGTCCGTTTTCGCCAGATGGTTTTTATACTGAAGGGCCATATTATCAGCGTTATGCAATGTATCCTTTTATGATATTTGCAGAAGCTTTAGAAAATAAAAAACCAGAATTAAAGATTTTTGAATACAAAGATGGTGTTTTATTAAAGGCTGTTGATGCTTTGTTAAATTTAACCGATGCAGATGGAGAGTTTTTCCCATTAAATGATGGTCAAAAAGGAATGTCTTACTACACGGCGTCATTAGTATCAGCAGTAGATATTGCTTATTATTATGGTGGTGAAAAACCAGAATTATTATCCGTTGCTAAATCCCAAAATAAAGTACAGTTAGATGCATCTGGTTTGGCAGTTGCTATTGGTTTAAAGGAAGGAAAAGAAGAACCATTTGTTAAGAAATCGATGGAACTTACAGATGGAACAAAAGGAGATGAAGGCGCTGTTGGTATTCTTCGATACAATAAAGAAGAAGAGGGTATCACACTTGTAATGAAATATACTGGTCAAGGTTTAAGTCATGGCCATTATGATAAATTATCATTTTCGTTATATGAGAACGGGGAAGAGGTACTTCAAGATTATGGGTTATCTCGTTTTGTTAATGTAGAACAGAAAAATGGAGGGGGTTATTTAAAAGAAAATAAAACTTTTGCTAAGCATACAATTGCTCATAATACTGTAATTCAGAACGAAACATCACACTTCGATTATGATTTTGTTACAGGAAGCAAGAATCATTCAGAACGTTATGTTTTTGACGTATCTAATCCAGATGTTCAAATAATGGGTGCTAAAGAACATAATGCATATCCAGGTACAAGTTTTCATCGTACAATGGTGATGGTAAATGATACGACGTTTGCTAAACCTTTTATTATTGATGTGTTTAGAGTAGATTCAGATAAAGCTAACCAATATGATTTACCATATTACTATTTCGGACAAATAGTTTCTACAAGTTTTAAAACGCCAGCTCCTAAAAGTTTAATGCCATTAGGTGCTAAAAATGGATACCAACATCTTTGGAAAGAAAGTGAGAGTAAAGCTAATGCAGATCAAATTCAATTTACGTGGAGAAACAACTATGTTTTTTATAGTATAACTTCAGCAACTCAAACAGATGATGATGTTGTTTTAGCGCGAATAGGTGCTAACGACCCAGAGTTTAATTTACGTAGAGATCCTGTGCTTATTTTAAGAAAAGAAGCTACACAATCTACTGTTTTTGCCTCAATAATAGAACCACATGGTATCTATGATGTAGTAAGTGAAACGGCAGAAAATGCTTATAGTAATTTTCAATCAATAAAAGTAATATCTAATGATGATCGTTATACAGCTTTAGAATTAAAAATGGTGTCTGGCGGAACTAAACTGTTAATTTTATCTAATGCAAATGCAAAAAAAGAGGCCAAGCACACATTGAAAATAGGAGATAATAATTACCAATGGACAGGTGCTTATTATTTAAAATAAAAAAAAATCATATAAATTAAAATTATAGAATTATGAAATCATTCGGATCAAGTAAAGAATTTTTATTAGATGAAAAACAGGACTGGGAAATTGTAGGTGAAGGTATAAAAAGGAAGATCATGGGTTATGATGATAAAATCATGCTTGTTAAAGTATTCTTTGAAGTTGGAGCTATAGGTTACGAGCATGAACATCATCATTCTCAAGTAACATACGCTATTGATGGAGAATGGGAATTCTCAATCGGAGGGGTTACTCAAACGGTAAAAGATGGTGATTCAGTTTATATTCCACCTCACGTATTACATGGTGCTAAATGTACAAAAGCTGGTATCTTAATTGATGTCTTCAGTCCTATCCGTGAAGATTTTATGGAGTAACATTAAAAATCTCTGTTAGGAGTTAAATTTTTAACAGAGATTCTTATACGAAAACGTTGTAATTAACATTATTTTACATATATTTGGTTAACCAATCTGGTTAACCAATTTTTTTGTCTAATTTTTTTTGATATAATTTTCGATTAATATGTTTATGCTAGTAGTTGAATTATGTCAGATGATTTTTTAAATTAAACACTTGATTTTTAATTGGTTGAAAGCTTATGGAAGAATTAAAAGTTAAATCAACATTAACGATGTTTGTTTTGGTTTTTTTGAGATTCTTGCTTTAAGATAGAGGTTTGTTAATTTGTTTTTATCACTTAAATTAATGGTAGGACGATAATAATAAATAATAACTACCTTATTTTTGGATGGAAAATTCATCCCTTATTACAAATTGATATGAAATTAGATACGGCTACAAAATCAGAAAGTTCAAAAATTCAAAATGAGATAATCTCAAGTATTGGAGAGCTCATAAATGTAAAAAATCTTGAGCCAGGTGATAAGTTACCTTCTGAGCGAACTTTGTCTGAAAAATTTGGAGTATCAAGAGGTGTGGTAAGAGAAGCTATTCAGAAATTAGAACTTTATGGTCTATTAATATCAAGACCGCAAAGTGGAACATTTGTTGCGAATATAGGAGTTACTGCGATGAATGGGATGATAGATGATATTCTAAGATTAGAAGATCAAGATTTTAAAGCCTTAGTAGAAACAAGGATTCTTTTAGAATTAAAAACGGTGAGGTTAGCTTCTATAAGAAGAACAAGGGCAGACTTAGAAAATTTGAAATCTACTTTATTAGCTTATGAAAATAAGGTGACTAATGGTGAAGATGCAGTACAAGAAGATCTTCTATTTCACCTAGCTATAGCTAAGGCAAGTGGAAATGCAACTATTAATACTTTTATGTTAATGATAACGCCTGAGATTATTACAAATTTTGAAAAACATCATGTTTGTGATAATAGTAGATCGTTACAAGGCATAGAAGAGCATAGAGCTATTTATAATGCAATTGAACAACAAAATCCACAAATAGCAAAACAAAAAATGAAAGATCACTTTAGTGAGTTATATCATTATTGTTACAATATTTAATACCTAAATTAATTATGGGAAAAAGTAAAAAAGTTAAAGGCTTACGCTGGTGGATAGTTGCGTTAATAGCGATTGCGACAATTATAAATTATATAGATCGTACGTCACTAAGCGTTCTTTGGCCAGAAATAGCAAATGATTTATATCCAGGTCACACGGCTGACGAAACAAAAGCTATTTATGCATTAATTTCGATCATATTCGTTTTTTCTTATGCATTTGGACAAGCGATATTTGGTAAGATTTTTGATTGGGTAGGTACCCGAATGGGATTTGTACTCTCAATAGGTGTTTGGTCTGTTGCTACAGCATTACATGCTTTTGCTAACGGTATTTTAAGTTTTGGAATATTCCGTGCCATATTAGGGGTTTCAGAAGCAGGAAACTGGCCAGGAGCAACTAAAGGAAATGCGGAATGGTTTCCTACGAAAGAGCGTGCTCTTGCCCAGGGTATTTTTAATTCAGGGGCTGCAATTGGTGGAATTATTTCCATACCGTTAATTGCAACGTTATCAATATATTTTAGTTGGAAATCGATATTCATTCTTATAGGTTTAGCGGGTTTGCTTTGGTTAATACCTTGGTGGATTTTAGTAAAAGCAGCTCCTAAAGATCACCCATGGATTACCGATGAAGAACGCGAGTATATTTTAACAGGGCAAAAAAATGAGGATTTTGATGGTGATGGAGTCCCTGATCAAGAATACAACCCTAATACTGCTGAGTTACTTGGCCATAAACAAAGTTGGGGTGTTATATTAGCTTCAGCAGCGATTGACCCAATTTGGTGGCTGTTTGTTTTCTGGATACCTATTTACCTAAATGAAGTTTTTGCTATGGACGTTAAGTCAATGGCATTATATGGTTGGGTGCCTTATGCAGGTGCCATGGTTGGTGCTTATTATGGTGGTATTTTAGCGCGAAGTAAACTAAAAAAGGGATGGAACGTTGATAAAACACGTAAGATGGTAATTACTCTAGGTTGTTTAGTCATGTTGCCAGCATTATTAGCAATGTCTAATCCACTAGGTATTGAGACAGCTGTTATTCATTTTTTGAATGGTCTTGGTGCTATAGATACTAGTATAACAGATATGCAAAACCCAGGTGCAACAACAGCAGTAATATTAATGGCCGTTATTTTATTCGGTTTTCAAACAGCGATTGGGAATGTGCAAACGCTACCTAGTGATCTTTTTAGTGGAAAAACAGTAGGTTCTTTAGCTGGATTTTCGGGTATGGCAGCTAAACTTACAGCAGCAGGTTTAACCTATTTAGTACCTTGGTTAACAAGCGGTGGAAATTATACGCCAGCTTTTATAATAGGTGCAACTTTAGCACTATTAACAGTTGCTAGTGTTTGGATATTTATTCCAAAAGTAAAACCAATGACAAAAAAAGTATAACATAATTATATATTAAATCAGTAAAATCAATAAAAATGAGTAATAATAAAGGAAAAGTAGCTATAGTAACAGGAGCTACAGGCGGAATAGGTTTTGAAGTAGCAAAAAGATTAGGAAAAGATGGTTATACTGTTGTTTTAAATGGTATAGAAGATGAAGCAGGTGCTGAAAAAGTAAAAGAACTTACTGCAGAAGGAATTACTGCAGAATACGTAGGGTTTGATGTAACTAAAGAAGATGAAGTAACTTCTAACATTACTAAAATTGGTGAAAAGTACGGTAGAATCGATGTTCTTGTAAACAACGCAGGTGGTTTAGGTGGTCGTTCTCGATTTGAAGAAATGACTACAGACTTTTATAGATTTGTAATGGCTTTAAACTTAGATTCTGTATTTTTTGCTTCAAGAGCAGCAATACCTTTTCTTAAAAAAGGAGCACATCCATCTATAATTAACTATACATCTAATGCAGGATGGACAGCAGGTGGACCAGGAGCTGGTATCTACGGTACATCTAAAGCAGGTGTTCATGCAATTACTAGAGCATTAGCAAAAGATTTAGCTGAATATGGAATTAGAGTTAATGCGGTATCTCCAGGTACAATTGATACTCCTTTTCATGCGCAGATTAAAGCAACTAAGCCAGAGGTGTTTGCTTCATGGGCAAATAACATTATGTTAGGAAGATTAGGTCAGCCTAAAGATGTAGCTGGTGTAATTTCATTCTTAGCAAGTGAAGATGCTTCTTTTGTAACAGCAGAAACTATCCAAATTGGTGGTGGTCAAGCTTTAGGTATTTAAAAGTAAGGCATATTATAATTTTAATAAGCGTTATTGTAGTCATACAATAGCGCTTATTTATTTTGATGAATCCCTGATTATTAATTCGGCATTGAGGATGATTTTATTTAAGCTTTGTTTCAATTTAGGTTCTTCAACACGTTTTAAAAATGTTTCGGCAGCAATTCTACCAATATCTTTGCTGTGCTGATCAATACTAGAGATTGACGGTGTTACTAAAGATGTAAAAGGTTCGTTGCCAAAACCTATTAATCGAATTTCTTCAGGTACTTTTATGTTGTTTTCGTTTAATACCTGCAGCGCACCTAGAGCAGCATAATCACTAGCAACATAGACGGCATCTGGTCTGTTTTCTAATTGAAGAAGATGCGCCATTTCTTTTCTACCATCCTCAAGGGTTAAAGAACTCTCAATAATTAAGCTATCATCGATGGGTAGGTTATTCTTTGAAATAGCATCAATGTAGCCTTTAATTCTATTATTAAATATTCGAGTTCTTCTATAACCTCCGATATGGGCAATGCGTTTACACCCTTTAGAAATGAGATGTTCTACAATAACATGGCTACTATTATAATCGTCTATACCAACATAATCTACATTAAGATCATTCTCACCACGATCAAATAATATGAGTGGAATACCATTGGCTTTAATTTTTTCGTAATAAGATAAGTCAACAGTTTCGTTGGCCATCGAGGCAATAATACCATCAACTTGAGTATATAATAATGTGTCTATATTTTTGCATTCCTTTTCAAAAGATTCGTTAGACTGCGTAATGATAATATTGTAGCCTGCTTTGTTAAGCACAGCTTCCATTTGTTCAACTACCGATGAAAAGAAATTACTATTTGTTTTAGGTACAACGACCCCCACTAAGTTGCTTTTCCCTCTTCTTAAAGCACTAGCCAAATGATTAGGTTGATAGTTTAATTCTTTTGCTACACGCTTAACAGCTGCTTTTGTTTTTAGGCTAATACGAGAGTCATCGTGTAAAGCTTTAGAAACTGCTGCAGGTGAAATATTTAACACATTTGCGATGTCTTTTATGGTTGTTCTTTTTTTATTCACCTACTTTTTATATATTTGCTTAAACGTTTAAGCAAAAGTAATGCTTTTAACTAAAACAATCAAAACCATCTCGTTTTGATTTATTTTAAATAGTGTGGTTAAACGTTTAAGCAAAACAACAAATTATAACTAATTAAACGAATATTTAGAATGAAAAAAGTAGTCACTTTTGGAGAGATTATGCTGAGGTTAGCTCCGCAACAATTTTTAAGGTTTTCACAAGCATCAACTTTTGATGTCGTTTACGGTGGTGGAGAGTCTAACGTAGCAGTATCATTAGCTAATTACGGAGTACCAGTAGACTTTGTTACACGTTTACCTAAAAATGATATTGGCGAATGTGCCATGATGGAAATGCGTAAAAGAGGTGTTGGTGTAGACAAAATTGTTTATGGAGGAGATCGTTTAGGGATTTATTTCTTAGAAACTGGTGCTGTAAGTAGAGGTAGTAAAGTTGTATATGATAGAGCACATTCTGCAATTTCTGAAATTGAGCCAGGAATGGTAGATTGGAAAGCTGCTTTTAAAGATGTTGCTTGGTTTCATTGGACAGGGATTACACCAGCAATTTCTCAAGGTGCCGCAGATGCGTGTTTAGAAGCTGTAAAAGTCGCTAGCGAAATGGGGGTTACAATCTCAACAGATTTAAATTATAGAGCAAAACTTTGGACATATTGTGATGATGCACATAGAGAAAAAGTAATGACAGAATTAACGTCTTACTGTGATGTTGTTTTAGGAAATGAGGAAGATGCAGAAAAGCATTTTGGTATTCACCCAGAAGGTTTAGACGTTCATAAAAATGGACATGATGTAAAAGCGGAAGCATTTTTATCAGTTTGTAAACAAATGATGGAAAAATTCCCAAGAGCTAAAAAAGTAATTACAACTTTAAGAGGTTCTATTTCTGCATCTCACAATACTTGGGCTGGAGTTTTATATGATGGTACCAAAATGTACGAAACGCGTCAGTACCAAATTACAGATATCGTTGATAGAGTAGGTGGTGGTGATTCATTTATGGGAGGATTAATTTATGGATTATTAAAATATCCTGAAGACGACCAAAATGCATTAGACTTTGCAGTTGCAGCTTCATGTTTAAAACATACAATTAAAGGGGATGCTAACTTAGTAACGGTTTCTGAAGTAGAAAAATTAATGGGGGGAGATGCCTCTGGACGTGTAGCAAGATAAGATATGGCAAATTATACAAGAATAGAAGTCGCAAATGTTATGAAAGAGACCGGAATGGTTCCTTTATTTTATAACGCAGATTTAGAAATTGGTAAAAAAGTAATCAAAGCTACTTATGATGGTGGTGCACGTTTACTAGAGTTTACTGCAAGAGGTGATTTTGCTCACGAAGTTTTTGGAGAGCTTAATAAATGGGTTCTTAAAGAATTACCAGGAATGATTATGGGAGTTGGTTCTGTTACAGATGCAGCTTCAGCTTCTCGATTTATGGCCTTAGGTGCTAATTTTATTGTAACACCAGTTTTAAGAGAAGATATTGCAATCGTTTGTAATAGACGTAAAGTTGCTTGGTCACCAGGTTGTGGGTCTTTAACAGAGATTTGTAGAGCTGAAGAGTTAGGTTGTGAGGTTGTGAAATTATTTCCAGGAGGTATTTATGGTCCTGATTTTGTTAAAGCAATAAAAGGCCCTCAACCATGGACTAGTGTTATGCCAACAGGAGGTGTAGCACCAACTAGAGAAAATTTAGAAGGATGGTTTAAAGCGGGTGTTACTTGTGTTGGTATGGGGTCTCAATTGATCGCTAAAGGTGCTGATGGCAACTATGATTTAGCTAAAATTGAATCAGACACTAAAAATGCATTAGATATTATTAAATCTTTGCGTAGTTGAAATCATCAATAGTAACCATTAAGGAGCTCTCACTTATTTCAGGCTTTTCTGTTTCTACAGTGTCAAAAGCATTAAATAATAAGTTAGATGTTAGTAAAACGACGCGTAATTCTATTCAGGCCATTGCTAAAGAATTTAATTATGTTCCCAACAATTATGCGGTAGCATTAAGGGTTAAAAAATCACAATCTACAATTGCTGTGATTTTACCAGAGGTTACTAATAAGTCCTATAACCAAGCACTCTGTTATGTTCAAAAATCTGCAGAAGATTTTGGTTATAGGATTTTATTATATCAATCCTTCAATTCACATTCTAAAGAAATGGATTACATCAAAAGTTTAAATGATGGATCTACTGATGGAGTTATTGTGATTTCGAAAGATGAAAAGCATATATCTGACTATGCTTATAATTCCATTCCGTTAGAATTACTAAATGTTAAAGATAATTTGCCTTTAGAAGAAATAAAAAGGCGCTCTTACAACAGTCTGCTAAATCTGTTAACAGATTAGTAATTACTAGATTTTTCACACTTCATTTTGTCAAAGTAATAGTTTATTTATTCTTTTTTAAGAAATTCTCGATTTACGATGAAATCTGCGTTTTTTAGTTAGAAATGTTTAAAAAAAACTGAAATACGTACCTGTTTTTAGTCAAATTAGGTGTTATTTAATGTTATTTCGATGTATTCTTAAGAATGACTATTTTAATTAAGTCTTTGTATGTGAGGTTTTTACTGCCGTAAAGACTTAAGGCTCTATTTTTTTTAAGATATTTTATGGATTAATTCCGAAAACGTTATAGTTAACAGAAAATTAACTATATTTGGTCAACCAATCTGGTCAACCAATTTTGGTAACACGATAATTTATTGTCTCTACATGCTGATAGCATTAACAATAATAAATCGTGAGTGTAATATTTAAAGAACAAATTAAAAACTAATCTTATGCAAAAACAGCTTAAATTTATTAAAATGAAATGGGTGCCATTAGTGGTGTTTATTTTATTTGGCTTAGCATTAAATGCTCAGCAAACAGTAACAGGTACTGTAGTTAGTCAGCCTGAAGGTCTCCCCTTGCCAGGAGCAAATATTCTTGTTAAAGGTACCGCTACAGGAGCTACAACGGATTTTGATGGTAATTATACTATTGTAGTACAAAATAGTGATGCTGTGTTAGTGTTTAGTTATATTGGTTTTGTCCCACAAGATGTAACTGTAGGGAGTAAAACAGTAATAGATGTAACACTGGCAGAAGACGCTAGTCAACTTGATGAAATTGTCGTTGTTGGTTATGGTACACGTAAAAAGAGTGATATTACAGGTGCGGTTTCTTCCGTTAAATCAGAAGAATTAAATGCGTTCCCTGTATTAGATGCTGCTCAAGCTCTTCAAGGACGTGCAGCTGGTGTTGTTGTTCAGTCTAATAATGGTGGTGAGCCAGGTGCTCCTATTAATATTAAAATTAGAGGTAACACTTCAATTAATGCTAGTAGTTCTCCTCTTATTGTTGTAGATGGATTTGTTGGAGCTACAATGCCTCAGTCAAACGATATTGAATCATTAGAAGTTTTAAAGGATGCCTCAGCAACTGCAATTTATGGTTCAAGAGGTTCTAATGGTGTTGTTTTAGTAACCACTAAAAAAGGAAAAACTGGTAAAATTTCTATAGAATTAAATTCTACTTACGCGGTTCAAAGTATTTCTAACCAAATTGATTTATTAAATGCAGATGAATTTGCAGATTATCAAAATCAAATTAGAGCAAATAATGGTGTAACTTCAGCTTACCCTCAGGGAACTGCTGATACAGATTGGCAAGACTTAATTTATAAGTCTGGTAGTACTGCAAATCACCAACTTTCTTTTTCAGGTGGATCTGATAATATTAACTTCTATGCTTCGGGTAATTATTTTAAACAAGATGGTGTATTAGTTAATTCTGATTTTGAACGTTTAACTTTCTTATCTAATATTGATGCTAAAGTTTCAGATAAATTAAAATTAGGATTAAATCTTTTTGGAAGTAGAGGGACAAAGAATGGTGCTGCTACGCAATCTAATGGTTCTGTTTCAGCTGGTGGAGATGATGTTATTACCTTAGCAATGAGGTATGCGCCGGATCAACCTTTATATAATACTGATGGAAGTTATACCTTTGGAAATACAGTTGGGGATCCTGTTGATAATCCATATGCTGTCGCTACGGAGAGAATTGATGAAACTAAAACAGATAATTTTAGAGTTAATTTTTATGCGAATTATGATATTATAGAAGATCTTACTTTTAAAACTACGTATGGTTTTAGTACTCAAAATCAAACAAGAGGTATTTATTTACCATCAGTGTTGGTTCAAACCGCTGGTGCGGAAAGTGGTAGGGCGTCAGTAGAGCAAGATAAGTCTACTACTATGTTAAGTGAGAATTACTTAACTTATACTAAAGAATTAGGAAAAGGAAACTTAACATTATTAGCAGGTTATTCTTATCAAAAAACTGTTTCAGAAAATTTTTATTCTGAAGCTACAGGATTTATCTCAGATAATTTTTCTTTTTATGGTTTAAGTTCTGCAACTAATATATTACAACCAGATTCTTCTATCTCAGAAGTAGAGATTCAGTCTCAATTTGGTAGAGTAAATTATGATTATGATGATAAATACTTATTAACAGCTACAATTAGAAGAGATGGTGCCTCTAACTTTTCAGAAAATGAAAAGTACGCTCTTTTTCCTTCAGCAGCTTTAGGTTGGAAAGTATCTAGTGAAGATTTCTTAAAAGAGAGTGAAACAATTTCAAACTTAAAATTAAGAGTTAGTTATGGTGTTACTGGTAACCCATCTATTGGTGCTTACGAGTCTTTAGCTAGATTTGAAACACTTTATGCGTCTAGTAATGGAGGTACTGTCAGTGCAATTACACCTGAACAAGCAGCAAACCCAGATTTAAAATGGGAGTCTTCTTATCAAACAAATTTAGGTCTAGATTTAGGTTTTTTTAATAATAGAGTGACGCTTTCATTAGATTATTATGATATTGATACTAAGGATCTTATATTAACTAATAACACTATTACTGAGTACTTAGGTTACACTGGTGATGATATTTTAGCGAATATTGGTGAAATAAACAATACAGGATTCGAAGTTGCATTAAATACAAGAAACATTACTAACGAAAACTTTAGTTGGAGTACTGATTTTAATATTGCATTTAACAAAAATGAAGTTGTGAGTTTGGCAAACGATGCCGATTTATTTTTCGATGCAACTCCAAGTTATTTTAGTCATGATAGAAGTTATGTCTTAAGAGTAGGTGAAGAAGTTGGTCTTTTCTGGGGTTATGATTACAGTGGTGTTTATCAAGGGGGAGCATTACCATCAGGTACAGCAACTTTAGCAGGAGGTGTTGCTGGTGATCCATTATTTGCAGATTTAGATGGGAGTGGAGATATTACAGAAGCAGATAGAGGAACAATTGGTAACCCAAACCCTGATTATACATTTGGGATAACTAACAACTTTAGCTACAAGAATTTTGATGTGAGTATCTTTTTTCAAGGTTCTCAAGGTGGAGATATCTTTAACTTAACGAATTCTCAGTTATCTAACGGTGATGCAAACACTACACGAGATAATTTTTATAGTGCATGGACACCAACTAATACAGATACAAACACTCCACGTGTTGGAAATAACAGTAATAGAGAAGTTTCTTCTCGTTTTGTAGAAGATGGTAGCTATATTAGATTAAAAAATATAGCAATAGGTTATAACTTTCCTCAAGAGCTTATTGAAAACTTAGGAATTGATAACTTAAGATTAACACTTAGCGCACAGAATTTATTAACTATTACCGATTACTCAGGTTTAGATCCTGAAGTTAATTATTTTGGTGCTGGTGGAGATAATAATACTTCTGCTAATACAGCTCAAGGATTTGATTTTGGAAACTATCCAACAGTTAAGTCTGTAAACTTTAGTCTTAACGTTAAGTTTTAAGACTAATTAAAGAAGAACTATTTTTTAATTTAAAAGAAAAAAAAATGAAATCATATAAAATTTTATTATTACTCATAGGAGTATCCGTATTTGGATGTTCAGATTTAGAAGAAGAACCAGTTGGTTTATTATCACCTGAAGGATTTTTTCAAACTACAGGAGATATACAAACAGCAGTAGATGGTTCGTTAACACACGCTATTAATGAAATGTTTTGGGGAAGAAAACTCTCTGTAGCATTAATGTTACGTTCGGATATGGTTGCTCTTGCTTCTAACGAAACAAGAAGGGTTGAAATGGACGAATTTACTACGTTGGCCAGTAATGGTATGATAAGTGAGTTTTGGCCAAAAACATATCAAGGGATTGCAGCAGCTAACCAAGCAATTGCAGGTGCAGAAGACGTTGGTGTAGCAGATGAAATTAAAAATCCTGTTACAGCACAAGCATACTTTGCAAGAGCATTTTACTATTTTCATTTAGTAAGGTTATTTGGAGATGTACCTTACATTGATGCGCCAATTACAGATGTAGATGCAGCGACTTCTATGAGTAGAACACCAGCATCAGAAGTTTATGCAAATATTATTTCAGATTTAGAGTTTGCTAAAGCATGGTTGCCAAATACGGTGACATCTAGAGCAATACCTTCTAAAGCAGCAGCAAGTTCTTATTTAGCTTTAGTTTATTTAACAATGGAAGAATGGCAACTTGCTTATGATGAGTCTACAGAAGTCATTAATAACGCAGGAACTTATAATTTAGCTTTAGAATCTAATTTTCAGAATTTATTTGATGCAAGTGTTATAGATGCTTCTTTAGAGCCAATATTTGCTTTAGATTATAATAATTTTGAAGCTGATGACAATGCTTATGATCAAATCGCACCAATGACTGGTATTAGAGGAGATGTTAGAAATTCAGGTGGTGGATGGTCCATTGCTGTACCATCTCTTGAGGTTTACACAACTTGGGATGCAGGTGATTACAGAAGAGCCGTTAGTTTAGATGATACTGCAAAATTTGATGATGATAATGATCCAGAGACACCTGATGTAGAATATCCTTATACTCAATTTGATGTCAGTGCACATGAATTCGCTAAAAACGTACCATATATCGCAAAATACACGCGCTTTCCTGAGCCTTTTGCTCGTGCAAATGCAAGAGCAACAAGTCATAATTATTCTATGATTCGTTATGCTGAGGTGTTGTTGATTGCTGCTGAATCTGCAGTAGAATTAGGAAATAATGCATCTGCATTAAACTATGTTAATCAAGTAAGAGCAAGAGCAAGAATGGGTGGTGAGACTATGACAGGAGCGAGTGTTGCTGTAACTGTGGCACCAAGTACTGTTCCAGCAGACCTTACAGGAACTGTAACTGTAGCAGATGTTTTAGAGGAACGTAGATTAGAACTTGCTTTTGAAGGAAAAAGATGGTATGATATAGTAAGAAGACAGCTTGGTGGAGTGGCTTTTGGTACTTCTGGTTTAGAAGGAGCAAAGTCGAACTTTTCTTCAACTGATTATTTATTACCATTACCTGAAGATGAGTTAGAAAGAAACCCTAACTTATTACCACAGAATCCAGGATATTAAATTTGTTACTAGGGAGTAGAAAAGATTTATTCTTTTCGTCTTATAATTTTGGGTTTGCACTGGTCATGTGGTGCAAACCCATAATAAGATATTGTTATTTAAGTAGCTGAGCCTAATTTAAAATAGTGTAACCATTATTTTAAATTAGGCTCAGATACTTTTTTTGTATACAGAAGGAGCGTTTTTAGACTAGTACGACTTTAAAGAATGATAAAAGTTTATTTTACTTTTTTAACTTACTAAAAAATAAAAATAGTATTTCTTCCGAAGCATATAAAAATGACATTATAGTAATCATCAGTACTGTTAATTTTAAAAGTTACTAACTCTAAATTTTAATCAAGACCAAAGTAATGTCATTCGATTGCGATGCTATGTTAGATGTAGAAAATTGCACTATTTTCTATTAAATTTTCGTGATATATTATGTAAATTGCTTCTTAGTAAAAACTAGCTTAAATTCTAAGCTTTCAACCCCAAATACATTCTGAAAAAAGCAATACAATACATGGTTATAAGCGCTTTAGCATTTACGCTAATGAATGCTTTTGTGAAGTCTTTAGATAATTTTGGTGTCTATCAAATTGTTTTTTTTAGATCTATAGGGTCTTTGTTTTTTACGATGCCATTTTTATTGAAAAATAAAATTTCGTTATTAGGAAATAAAAAAGGACTCTTAGTAATGCGAAGTATCTTCGGGCTCATTTCTATGACATTATTCTTTTTGTCTATAAAATATATTGCCATGGGAACAGCAGTTTCCATTCGATATATCGGTCCAATATTTGCGGCATTTTTTGCCTTGCTATTTCTAAACGAAAAAATAAAACCTATTCAATGGTTATTTTTCCTAATTGCATTTATTGGTGTACTTGTGTTAAAAGGATTTGATACCGAAATGGATATTAAAGGTATTGTGTTTGCTTTAATTTCGGCGGTGTTTGTAGGACTAGTTTATATCACTATACGGAAAATTGGAAGTGGAGATCACCCAGTAGTTGTAGTCAATTATTTTATGATTATATCAGCGGTTATTGGTGGTGTGTTAGCTATTACCGATTGGGTAAATCCTGTTGGTAAAGAATGGCTAGTATTATTAAGTTTAGGTGTTTTTGGCTATTTTGCGCAATTGTACATGACCAAAGCCATGCAAGTAGGCGAGACCAATCAAATAGCACCACTTAAATATCTAGAGGTTATTTTTACCATGATCATCGGCTTATTCTGGTTTAGTGAAATTTATACCATTTGGACTGTTTTCGGAATTTTACTTATTGTCTTGGGCTTAACGTTGAATGTGATTACAAAGAAAAAAGCTTAATATTTAAAATAGTTCTGAAGCAATCGCTTTTACATTATCACTTTTTCCCATAGAGTAGTAGTGCAATACTGGCACACCTGCTTGTTGCAATTCTTTAGATTGCTGTATAGCCCATTCTACACCAACTTGTCGTACTTGCTCGTTCGATTTACAGCCATCAACAGCTTCTATTAAATCCTCAGGTAAATCAATTTTAAAGACTTGTGGTAATAATTGTAAATGACGTTTTACAGCTAAGGGTTTTATACCTGGAATTATAGGCACATTTATCCCTTCTGCCTTTGCCGCTTTTACAAATTCAAAATACTTATTGTTATCAAAAAACATTTGGGTAACTACGTAATCTGCACCTGCATCTACTTTTTCTTTTAAGCGTTTTAAATCTGTTTTTAAAGAAGGGGATTCAAGATGTTTTTCAGGGTAACCAGCAACACCAATACAAAAATCAGATTTATCATCAGCTTCAAGAACATCATGTAAATAGTGTCCATTGTTTAGATTCTGAATCTGACTCACCAAGCCTTTTGCAAATTGATGTCCACCATCGCAAGCTTCAAAATATTGCTGATGTTTCATCGCATCTCCTCGTAATGCCATCACATTATTTAAACCTAAGTAATGACAATCAACCAATAAATATTCGGTTTCTTCTTTTGTAAATCCACCACATAATACATGCGGAACCGTATCTACATCATACTTATGTTTTATCGCAGCACAAATACCAACAGTTCCAGGCCGCATACGTGTAATTTTACGATCTAACAGCCCTTGCTTTTCAATATAAAGATACTCTTCTCTAGAGGTAGTCACATCTATAAAAGGTGGTTTGAATTCCATTAAAGGGTCAATATTGTTATACAATTGCTGAATACTATTTCCTTTTCTTGGTGGAATAATTTCAAAAGAAAATAATGTTTTTCCGTTAGCGTTTTTTATGTGATCTGTTACTTTCATACGCACTTCCCACGAAAGTGGGAATCTTTTTAATTACTAATTATATTATAAAATAGATTCCTGCTTGCGCAGGAATGACAGTTAATCTGCAATGTTAGGACTCAACCATTTCGTTGCTTCTTCATTTGAAATATTTCTTCTTTTAGAGTAATCTTCAACCTGATCTTCTTTTATTTTTCCTAATCCAAAATATTTAGCTTCTGGGTTTGCAAAATAGTAACCACTAACACTGGCGGCTGGCCACATTGCTAAACTTTCTGTAAGCTCAACTCCAATGTTTTCTTTAACCTTTAAAAGGTTCCAAATAGTTTTCTTTTCTAAGTGATCAGGACAAGCAGGATAACCAGGTGCAGGACGAATACCTTTATAGTTTTCTTTAATTAAATCATCGTTAGTTAGGTTGTTGTCATTGGTGTAATTCCAATGGTTAATTCTAACTTCTTTGTGTAAGTATTCTGCAAAAGCTTCGGCTAGCCTATCGGCAAGTGCTTTAATCATAATCGAATTATAATCATCGTGCTCTGCTTCAAATTGAGCCGCTAATTCTGCGGTTCCAAATCCGGTTGACACACAAAAACAACCCATATAATCTTGTTTTTCTGTTGCTTTTGGTGCTATAAAATCTGATAAAGCAATGTTTGGTTTTCCTTCTGATTTTTTGGATTGTTGACGTAGCGTTAAAAATGTATCTACTATTTTACCTGAAGTATCCTTAATCTCAATATCATCATCATTAGTCGTATTGGCTTCAAACAAACCAAAAATGGCTTTTGCTTTTAACAGCTTTTCATCAAAAATACGTTTCAATAATACTTTTGCATCAGCAAATAATTCTGTGGCTTGTTCTCCAACGACATTATCCGTTAAAATCGCAGGATATTTTCCGTGTAAATCCCAACTTCTAAAAAATGGTGACCAATCTATAAATTCTTCAAGTTTAGTAATATCAAAATCTTCAATAACTTGAACCCCTAATTGTTTTGGTTTTACGATTTCAGAAGTATTCCAATCAATATTAAATTTGTTTTTTCGCGCGTCTTTAATCGTTAAATATTCTTTTTTCCGAGTTCGTTTTAAGAATTGTTCTCTAAACAAATCGTACTCCTCACGAATCTGATTTTTATATATTTTGCTGTCTTTTTTGAGTAAATCTCCAACGACAGTTACTGCTCTCGATGCATCATTGATATGAACAACAGTATTTGTGTAATGTGGTGCAATTTTTACAGCCGAATGTGCTCTAGAGGTTGTTGCGCCTCCAATAATAAGAGGGATTTTTACGTTTTGTTTTTCTAGCTCTTTAGAAACATAAACCATTTCATCAAGTGATGGTGTAATTAATCCGCTCAACCCAATAATATCCACCTTTTCTCTTATGGCCGTTTCAATTATTTTTTCTGGTGGAACCATAACACCAAGGTCAATGATTTCGTAATTGTTACAGCCTAAAACAACGCTTACAATATTCTTTCCAATATCATGCACATCGCCTTTTACGGTGGCCATTAAAATACGACCTGCAAATTCTTGTTTTCCATCTTTTTCGGCTTCAATAAAAGGTTGAAGGTAAGCAACAGCTTTTTTCATTACGCGTGCCGATTTTACCACTTGAGGTAAAAACATTTTACCGCTTCCAAATAAATCACCAACCACGTTCATACCAATCATTAAATGACCTTCTATAACATGAATTGGTTTGTCTGAAGCTACACGTGCTTCTTCCACATCTTCAAGAATAAAAGCATCAATACCTTTAACTAAGGCATGTGTAATTCGTTCCTGTAAAGGATTACTTCTCCATTCTAATACCTTTTCTTCATGTTCTTTTTTCTGTCCTTTTAAGGATTCAGCAAAATCTAATAAACGCTCAGTGGCGTCATCACGTCTATCAAACAAAACATCTTCTACGCGTTCTAATAAATCTTTGTCAATTTCATCATAAATCTCGAGCATTGTTGGATTAACAATACCCATATTCATACCATTTTTAATCGCATGGTATAAAAAAGCTGAGTGCATTGCTTCACGTACAATATTATTTCCTCTAAAAGAAAACGATACATTACTTACACCACCAGAAACATTAGCATAAGGTAGGTTTTCTCTAATCCATTTGGTCGCTTCAAAAAAGTCGAGCGCATTTCTGCGATGCTCATCCATACCTGTTGCTACAGGAAAAATGTTTGGGTCAAAAATGATATCTTGAGCAGGGAATTTAAGCTCGTTAACCAAAATATGATACGAACGTTTACAAATTTCGATCCGTCTATTGTAATTATCGGCTTGACCATCTTCGTCAAAAGCCATCACGACTACAGCAGCTCCATAACGTTTTATGAGTTTTGCATGATGTTTAAATTGGGCTTCACCTTCCTTTAAACTGATAGAATTTACTACACATTTTCCTTGAGCGACTTGTAAGCCAGCTTCTATGATTTCCCATTTAGAACTATCAATCATTAAGGGGATTCGAGAAATATCGGGTTCTGAAGCAATCAAATTTAAAAAGGTCGTCATGGCATAAACACCATCTAACATCCCTTCATCCATGTTAACGTCCAGAATTTGTGCACCACCATCAACCTGATCTCTTGCGACTTCTAAAGCTTCATCGTATTTTTCTTCTTTTATAAGTCGAAGAAATTTTCGGGAACCAGTAACGTTTGTGCGTTCTCCAACGTTAATGAAGTTGCTTTCTGGTGTTATTACTAAGGGTTCTAAACCAGAAAGGGTAAGGTATTTTTTTGTTTCAGTCATGTCAGTCTTTTAAAAGTAGATTCCTGGTTATGCAGAAATGACAATTTTTCTTGGTTCGTAGTTTTTGGCAGCTTCAGCAATGGCTTTTATATGGTCAGGACTCGTACCGCAGCAACCACCAATTATATTTATTAATCCATCTTTTAAATAGTCTTCAATATATTGTTGCATTTGCTTTGGTGTTTCTTCGTATTCTCCAAAGGCATTTGGTAAACCTGCGTTAGGATGGGCCGAAGTGAAAAATTCCGTTTCGTTAGAAAGTCTTTGCAAATAAGGTTTTAATTGTTGCGCTCCAAGGGCACAATTAAATCCAACACTCAATAATGGAATATGTGAAATTGAAGTTAAAAAGGCTTCGACCGTTTGCCCGGATAATGTTCTACCAGAAGCATCTGTTATGGTTCCTGAAACCATTATTGGAATATCAATATGGCGTTCTTCTTTTACTTCTTCAATGGCGAATAAAGCTGCTTTTGCATTTAATGTATCAAAAATAGTTTCGACTAAAAGCAAATCAACGCCTCCATCAATTAAGGCTTCTACTTGTTGTTTGTAGGCGATGCGTAATTCATTAAATGTAATCGCTCTGTATTCTGGTCGATTCACATCTGGTGATAAACTTGCTGTTTTATTTGTTGGGCCAATACTTCCTGCAACAAAACGCGGTTTTTCGGGGTTTTCTTTTGTGAATTTGTCAGCGACTTGTTTTGCGATTTTAGCCGATTCAAAATTCAACTCATATGCTAAATCTTCCATGTCATAATCTGCCATAGCGATTGTAGTTCCAGAAAACGTATTAGTTTCTACGATGTCTGCGCCAGCTTCAAAATATTTTGCATGAATTTCTGCAATAGCTTCAGGTTGTGTAAGTGATAGTAAATCGTTATTTCCTTGTAAAGGTGATGGGTAATCTTTAAAACGTTCGCCTCTAAAATCTTCTTCTTGAAAATTGTATTGTTGAAGCATAGTTCCCATAGCTCCATCTAAAACCAAGATTCGCTTTTGTAATTCGTCTGTTATTGTGCTCATAATATGTGTGTGTTCTCGATGCAACTTTATTCCGATGGCATAAAATCACTCGAACTAACCTTAGTTTTCTAAAGCTTGTTTTAAATCGTTAATAATATCTTCTGGATGTTCCAAGCCAACAGATACTCTGATTAATCCTGAAGTTATACCTGTTTCTAAACGGACATCTTCTGGTATTTTTGCATGTGTTGTAGATGCAGGATGTGTTACAATACTTCGTGTATCACCTAAATTTGCTGAAAGTGATAATAACTTAATGGAGTTAAGGAACTTTCTGCCTGCTTCAATGCCTCCTTTTATTTCAAAAGCAACAACATTGCCTCCTAGTTTCATTTGTTTTTTTGCTAATTCGTATTGTGGATGCGATTTTAGAAATGGATATTTTACAAAGTTTACATTGTCGTTAGACTCTAAAAATGTCGCAACTTTTAATGCATTATCGCAATGTCTATCGACTCTAACAGGTAAGGTTTCTAAACTTTTAGATAAAACCCAGGCATTAAATGGTGATAAAGCAGGACCTGTATTTCTAGAAAATAAATATATTTTTTGGATTAGATCTACACTACCAACTGTGACACCACCCAACACTCTACCTTGTCCATCCATTAATTTAGTAGCAGAATGAATTACTAAATTGGCACCAAATTTTATAGGCTGCTGCAAGTATGGTGTTGCAAAACAATTGTCTATTATAAATATAAGATTGTGCTTTTTTGCAATATCTCCTAAGCGTTGTAAATCTAAAATGTCTACAGCAGGATTTGTAGGGCTCTCAGCATAAATCACTTTAGTATTAGGTTGAATTAGATTTTCAATTTTATCTAATTCATCAATTTTAAAATAGCTGCTCGAAATATTCCATTTCGGTAGTATGTTGTTAAATAAGGTTTGAGTGGAACCAAAAATACTACGACAAGAAACGATATGATCGCCAGCATCGAGTAATGCTGCAAAAGTTGAAAACACGGCGGACATACCAGAAGCAAAAGCGTAACCACGTTCTGCACCTTCCATTAGACACACCTTTTCTACGAATTCTGATGAGTTAGGGTTAGAATAGCGACTGTAAATATTACGTTGTTTTTCGTCAGCAAACGATGCGCGCATATCTTCAGCATCTTCAAATACGTAGCTAGATGTTAAATACAAAGGGCTAGAATGTTCTAGATATTGAGAACGCTCAATTTGTGTTCTTATAGCTTCTGTTTCAATGTGTTTTGAACTCATTTTTCTTAGTTTTATGATAAACCAAAAATCAAATGCGTCAAAAATTTGACGTGTAAATAGAAAAATGCTACAAGGGTATAAATTACCGTGATGAGGTAATTATATTGGGTTATCTATCTAAATTATTCGATAAATGAATCGAAAATTAAGTAGAATTTAGCACCTTCTTAATAAGTTTAAGGGTTGCTAAGGTTTCATAGGGTCTATCCCTCCACCTTTCTTGATAACATTTCAATAAGTTATTTGAACTTTGTGAACTACAATATTGCGAAAGAAATTAGTATTAAACAAATTTTATTCACTTTTTTTTTATCGAGGGCATATTGCATTTTAATTGTAACTTTGGAATTCCCTAAAATATTACATATGCTAGAAAATTTTTGGTTTAATGTTCAATATGGCATGAACCACGTCTTAGATATCAATGGTTACGACCATATTCTTTTTTTAATGGTATTAGCTGTTCCTTACCTGTTTAACGATTGGAAACGCGTTTTGCTTTTAGTGACAACTTTTACTGTAGGTCATACGCTATCATTGGTGTTAGCGGCATACGGAGTTGTGAGTATTAATGGCGAACTAGTAGAGTTTTTGATACCTGTAACGATTTTAATAATGGCACTCTATAATGTGTTTACGGCGGGTAAAAAATCTAAAGACAATAAAGTTGGTCTGTTGTTTTTTACCACTTTGTTTTTTGGAATTGTTCATGGATTAGGTTTCGCTAGAGAGTTTAAAATGTTTTCGGGCCAATCTGAAAATAAATTAGAACTACTAATAGAGTTTGCTTTAGGTATTGAACTTGCCCAAGTTATTATTGTATTTATTGTGTTATTTATTGGTTTCTTATGTCAGACAGTATTCAGATTTTCACGCCGCGATTGGATTATGGTTCTTTCATCTATTGTTGTAGGATTAGTGATTCCGATGATTTTAGGAAGCGATTTGATGAATTAACAGAAAGTTTGGTAAAATTTTAACGCGAAGAAAAAGAGGAATAAAATACTATCCGATTATCTTCGTTATTAACAACATGCATCAGAATAACAAAATTTATTAATGTCAAAAATAAAACAGCTTCGATACGATAAAGCTTATTTGCGAATTGCTAAAGAGTGGGGGAAACTATCTCATTGCGAACGCAAACAAGTAGGAGCTTTAATTGTAAAGGATAGAATGATCATTTCTGATGGTTATAACGGAACACCTACAGGTTTTGAAAATTACTGCGAAGATGATGAGGGTTATACCAAATGGTATGTGTTGCACGCTGAAGCAAATGCGATTTTAAAAGTGGCTTCATCTACACAATCTTGCCAAGGAGCTACGCTGTATATTACATTATCACCTTGTAAGGAGTGTAGTAAATTAATTCACCAAGCAGGAATTGTTAGAGTTGTTTACCATCAAGGTTATAAAGATGATTCAGGAATTAAATTTCTTGAAAAAGCAGGAATTCAGCTTGAACTTATAGAAGATTTAAATGCCTAATGGCAACAAAAAATAAATATATACCACTTATTATAGGTGTTGCAATAGCAGCAGGTGTTGTTATAGGTGGGAAATTAAATTTTTCGGATACTTCAGATAATCTTTTTACTACGAATAGTAAGAAAAACAAGCTGAACAGATTAATCGATTATATAGATTATGAATATGTAGAGGAAGTTAATACGGACAGCATTGTAGATGTTACTGTAAATGGCATACTGCATAATTTAGATCCACATTCTACTTATATTCCTAAAGAAGATTTAGAACGTGTTACTGAAAACATGAAAGGTGATTTTGTGGGCATTGGTATTAATTTTTATCCCTACAAAGATAGTATTGCAGTTGTAAAACCCACTAAAAATGGACCAAGTGAAAGGGCGGGTATTATTAGTGGCGATCGTATTCTTCTTGCAAATTCAGATACGCTTTACGGCGCTAATATCTCTAGTGAGACCATCGGTGAAAAACTAAAAGGTGATAGAAATACCAGCGTTAAACTTACGGTTTACAGAAAAGGAGAAGATGAATTACTAGAGTTTAATGTAAAACGTAAAAACATACCAATTAAAAGTGTTACAGCAACATATATGCTAACGGATAATTTAGGGTATATAAAAATGAATCGTTTTGCGGAATCAACCTATAGAGAATTTAAAATTGCATTAGATGAATTAAAAGATCTTGGTGCTACTAAACTTGCCTTAGATTTACGAGATAATCCTGGAGGTTTTTTAGGTATAGCAGAGCAAATTGCAGACGAATTTTTAGAGGACGGTAAACTTATATTGTTCACAAAAGATAAAAGAGGGAAAGAAGAGCATATATATGCAACAAGAAATGGTGATTTTGAGGATGGTGAACTTTATATTCTTATCAATGAAAATTCTGCATCAGCAA
Organism: Winogradskyella wichelsiae; assembly: GCF_013403925.1. Taxonomy (GTDB): domain Bacteria; phylum Bacteroidota; class Bacteroidia; order Flavobacteriales; family Flavobacteriaceae; genus Winogradskyella; species Winogradskyella wichelsiae. The sequence goes on along the minus strand of NZ_JABFDJ010000001.1, from coordinate 691,171 downwards.
GTGAAGTGATTGCAGGCGCACTTCAAGATAATGATAAAGGTATCATTGTAGGTAGGCGTTCTTACGGCAAAGGTTTAGTGCAAAGAGAAATGGCTTTAGGTGATGGTAGTGCGGTTCGCTTAACGGTTTCTAGATATTTTACACCAACAGGGAGATCCATACAAAAACCTTATACTAACGGTGATAGTGAAAGTTATTACAACGATTATTATAAACGACTTAGAACAGGTGAATTAGCAGATGAAGAAAGTATTGTTGTAGATGATTCTTTAAAATTTACAACACCGAAAGGAAAAGTAGTTTATGGAGGTGGAGGTATCATTCCAGATGTTTTTGTACCCGTAGATAACTTATTTGATAATGAAACCATTAATTATTTAAGACGTCGAGGATATTTTGGTTATTTTGTTTTTGAAGAATTAGATAAAGATCGTACTTTATATCAGGATATTTCTAAATATGATTTTATTAATAATTTTGAAGTCAGCGATGCTATTGCTATCCGTTTTCAAGAATATGTAAATCAAAGAGAGCGAACCAGTATTAGTTTTGCGGTTTATGATGCCGAAATAAAACGAATTATTAAAGCAACATTAGCACTTCAATTATATGATGATAACGCATTTGAAGAAATTATAAATAAAGATGATGTTATGGTGCAAGAGGTGATTATTCTAAGTTCAGAATATCCCAATTATAAGCAAGATTAAGATTTATATTTTATCGTGAATCTTAGTTTGTTTGCCATCATTCCAAAGGGTTAAAATATCAGTTGCGACATGAGATCCGCTACCACAAGCCATAGCAAACTGACTTCTCCACCCTGCTAAAGTACCAGCCACATATAAGTTTTTTTCAATAAGATGATCTGTATTCTTTAACCAGATTCTATCTTTTTCAGTAGCAGCTCTCGGGTGTGGTCCAATATAATCTTCTAAACCTTTAATGGTCATTAAATTAGTGTATCCAACAGCGATTACGACTATCTCAGATTGGTAGACATGCGTATTTGTGGTTATTATATAATGATTTTCAGTTTTTTCAATTGAGCTCACCTTTTCATTTTCAATTTGCTCAATATGTGGATAAAGGTTTTCTAATTGTGTTTTACCATCATTTAAAACGTTTTCTCCTAAAGTTCCAGGTTGTAGTCCTAATACATTATTAAATAATGCGTTCTGAAGGTGTGATGTCTTTTGGTGCATTATAATACCAATAGATTTATCTTTTGCAAAAGGTTTGTTTTTTGCAGAACCTAAAACTAATGCACAAGATAAACCAGCTGCTCCACCACCTATTATTAATGTATTAAAGACCATTAACGTTTATTATCTAGCTTTTCAATTTTCTTAGAAATTCTTAGAATTTGTAAAAGAATAATAGCACAGAGTGCAGCCACGATTGTAATTAATGCAGTTTGACTTTCGCCTGTAAAAAGTGCTTCAAAATTTAATTTTGTAGCATTAAAAATTACAAGTCCAATTCCAATGACGGTTAAAACAAGTGTGAATATCTTCATATTTAAAATTTTAAGCTAATAAAGCTTTAATGTTATGTGCAAACAGTTTTACTGCAATTGCTAACAAAATTACACCAAAAATCTTTCTTATAATGTTAATTCCATTAGATCCTATAATGCGTTCAATTTTAGCTGATGTTTTCAAAACAATAAAAATAACTAAGACATTGCTTATTACAGCAACAATGATATTTTCAATAGCAAATTCTGCACGTAAAGATAATAAGGTGGTTAAAGTTCCTGGTCCTGCCATAAGAGGAAATGCTAATGGAAAAACCGAAGCTGTAACAGCACTGTGTTCATCATCTTTATAAAGCGTGATGCCCAAAACCATTTCTAAGGCAATAAAAAAGATAACAAATGCACCTGCAACAGCAAAAGAGTTGACGTCAATACCAATAAGACTTAATAAACTTTTTCCTACAAATAAAAATATTATCATAATTACACCTGCAATTATAGAAGCTTTTCCACTCTGTATATGTCCTACTTTTTTACGCAAATCAATAATTATAGGAATATTTCCAATAATATCAATAACTGCAAAGAGGATCATGAAGGCTGTAAATATTTCTTTGAAATTTAGGTGCATATTGTTGTAATTTAAATTTTGTAAAAATCTGAATTTGTTAATATAAGTGTTTGTCTTATAGTTTTTTAAACGTCAAATTTCACGATAAGGTTTGAAATTTTTTGCAAAGGTGCACTATTATTCCATATTTACAATAATAAATATGGGTAATATTTGGGTATTTTTATTTCGTGTTTTTATGTCTGATTATTGCTTATTAAAAGTAACAATTTACAGTATATTTGGGGCCTAAAAGAATTAATAACAGTCATTTTTGTGACTAATTTATAAAATATGTTTCAACTCGGAAAAACTATAGTCTCAGAAGATATTATAGAAAAAGATTTTGTTTGTAATCTGTCGGCTTGCAAAGGAGCTTGTTGTATTGATGGAGATGCTGGTGCGCCTGTAGGTAAAGATGAGGTAAAGATTTTAGAGGATATTTACCCTAAAGTAAAACCATTTCTTCGTAAAGAAGGTATAGCTGTTATTGAAGCTCAAGGAACGTCAATAACAACGGAATTTGGCGATTTTGAAACTCCATTAATTAATGGTGCAGATTGTGCCTATGTTATTTTTGATGAAAAAAAGACGGCCCTTTGTGCTATTGAAGAGGCTTATAACCAAGGAGAAATTCAATGGAAAAAACCAGTATCTTGTCACTTGTATCCTATTCGAGTAAAAGATTATTCTGAATTTTCTGGAGTTAACTATGATAAATGGGAAATTTGTGATGATGCCTGTTCTTTAGGTAAGGAATTGCAAGTGCCTGTTTATAAGTTTGTAAAGGAAGCATTGATTAGGAAATTTGGAGAAGATTGGTATGCTGAATTAGAAAAAGTAGCAGAGAAGCATAAGTAGAGCTTATCTAAAAAATAAGATTACGTAACTTTTAATGTTGGTATTTTTAAGGAAACCTTTGTGCCTATAGGTTTTTTAGAGTTATATAAGTCTTTTATTTCTAGGGAGTAAGATCCTATATATGATTCTGAAAAGTTTTCGAGTCTAGCTTTGGTGATATCTATGCCTAAAGATTTTCTTTCTAAATGTTTGTTGTCATTTATTTTTTTAGATGCAACGCGTCCAATACCATTGTCTATAATGTCTACAATTATATAACGAGAAGAAGTTCTACTAATATTTAAGGCTATTTTTTTACCACTATCTTTTGAAGATAAACCATGCCATAGTGCGTTTTCTAAAAAAGGTTGAAGCACTAATGATGGTATTTTAATAACTTCTGTGTTTATTGTAGGATCTATATTAATAACAAAATCTATTTCGTTAGAAAATCGAATGTTTTCAATATTCATGTAAATTTTCATGGTTTCAATTTCATCATGGAGTGAAGTTTCCTTTTCCTTAGATGCTATTAAAATCTTTCGTATTAATTTTGAAAATTTGTTAAGATAATAAACTGCATTTGCTTTGTCGTTATTTATTATATATAACTTAATGGAGTTGAGTGAGTTAAAGATGAAGTGTGGATTCATCTGGCTTCGTAACATATCTTGTTCTAAAGTTAAAATATGCTTGTCGCGTTTAAGAGCTCTTGTTCTGTAAATAAGAAATGTAGAAATACTTAAAGGAATTAAAAGTAGTGACGTATAGAGTATAATTTTTTTATTTCGTTCTAAGTGTAGACGAACGGATTCGTTTTCTTCGGCCAATGCTTTAATTTGATTGTTTTTGTTCTCATTTTCATAAGCAACTACAATATCATTTACGTATTGTAAATTTTGTTTTGTTAGAATGGTATTTTCTATTTCTTCAGCGTCTTGATAGTAGTTGAGCGCAGCTTTAAAGTCACCATTTTTCTTAGAAATTTCTGATAATAATTTACTAGATTCTGCAACTGAAGATTTTAAATTATATGCTTTAGAGATTTGAAGTGCCTTTTTTAAATGTTCATTGGCAGAGTTAAGCTGATTTGTTTGCAGTTCTAGCTTTCCAAAACTAATATAAGAAGCTACAATATAAAATTGATCTTCGAGATCCAAGGCTTTTTTTAAGGCTTCTGAAATAATTGGTCTTGCAGCTTTATAGTTTCCCTTTTTAAGATAAATTAGACCAATGCTATTGTAACAAATAACACGTCCAATTTCTGAGTCAATATTGTTATTGTAATTAAGTGACGTTTGGTAATTGACTAAAGCGTTATCTAAATGTTCTTTTGCTTCTTCTGCGTAGCCAATGTTGTGGTAGTTGATGGCGAGCCCTAATTTATCATCTATTCTTTTCCCAATAGTCAACGATTTATTAAATTGAGAGATGGCTAAATCATATTGTTTTAATACGAGATAAATATTCCCAATACTATTTTGAGAAACAGCAATATTATGTGATATTGATGTTGTAGGTTGTTCTATAGAGTTTGCTAATTTTAAGGCCTTGGTGTGGTAATCTAGTGCTAGTTTTACAATGTCCATACGTCTGTAGACAACACCAATCATATTAAAACTTATAATCTTGAATTCGTCACTATTTGCTTTTTCTGCATAAGCCTGTGCTTCTTGATGTAAATCTAAAGCGTTGTCGTAATTAGACTTGTCTCTTTGAATTACTCCTAAGGCATTCACAGCGTAGCAAGCGCCTTCATTATAAGTATGTTGTTTAGATAGAGTGAGTAATTGTTCCATCTTATCGGTATCTCGTCTAAACGGTTTTAATAATGAATCAATTGCTGCATGAGTTTTGGGCTTGTTTATTTCAATGAAGCTCAATGACTTGTCAAAAGTTGACTGTTGTGCATAACTGTTAACAGTAAATATAAAAATTAGGCTCAGTAAATTTATGAGTTTACCAAAATATGTAATGTTCATAAACTAGAATTTTTCTAAAAAGTCCGATTTTCTTTGTCTTGCTACAGGTATCTTGTGGTCGCTCTCCATAATTACATAACCTTCGTTTTTTACAAAAGCTTTAATTTTATTGAGATTTATAATATAAGAGTTGTGGATTCTAAAAAAGTAATGTTCGGGTAACATCGCGTTTACTTCCTTTAATTTTTTTGTAAGTACTATTTTCTTATTGTTATTTAAATATATAGTGCTGTAATTACCGTCAGATGCTATATAGACAAGATCATCAACATCTAAAAACAACAATTTTCCATCGGTGTCAATGGTGATCTTTTTTTTATCAAATTGCGAATTAAAATTTATAAGCATACGTTCTAATTGATTGGAGTTAATAGAGCGTTCACTGTGTTTTTTTATTTTTAAAATACAATCCTTTAAATCATCAGAGTCAATTGGTTTTAATAGATAATCAATAGCATCATTTTTTAAAGCCTTAATCGCGTATTCGTCATAGGCTGTGGTGATTATAACCGAGAAATTAATATCTTTTAATTTATCTAAAAACTGAAAGCCATCCATGGTGGGCATTTGCACATCGAGAAATAAGCAATCGGGCGTGTGAGACCTAAGATAGCCTAATGCTTCATCTGGATTTGTAAAGGTTTTTGTAACTTCTATCTCGTTATTAAAATTACTGAGTTCCCAAATTAAACTCTGTATAGCCTTGGGCTCATCATCTACAATTACGGCTGTAAGCATATTTAAGGTATATGCGCTAAATATAACAATATATTGATTATACAGAAGGTAATTGTATATACAATGCTTTTTTTTTAGGTTTAAAAGGTTAAAAAGGTGTGGTATTAATTTAATAACCCAACTATACATATTTATGTACCAATTATACATAACAATGTTAATTATCGGAATAAAATATGGATATTTGTGTAGTGAGATTAGTCAAAATTATTATAGCGAATTAGGGGTTTGCTTTTTTTGACTGAGCAGCTATTAGTCAGAAAAGATTAGAGTTTGTAAAAATTCTAATCTTTTCATTAAAATGTCAATTTTAGATAAGTGATTTTTAAAATTGCTTATTATAAAATTTAGTTAGTATTAGGATAAAAAGAGCGTTGTTTTCAACGCTCTTTTTTGTTTTATAAATGTTTTAAAATTAATTTTAAATCGTCAGTAAATACGCTTATTGACGTTTAATTTAATCAGAAAAAACTTACAAAAATATTAATTTCGAATAAGGTCTAAAGTCTTGTTTTATAAGGGTTTGATTGTTTTTTTGTAAAACTTCATGTTTTACAGGCGTTAAACCGCTTTGTTAAAAACTTGTTGACAACGTTTATCAAATCACCTTTCTTTTTTGACTACAATTGTCAATCTTTGCATCAGGCAAAATGAAAATGATTCTCGAATGTTTTTTTAAGATTAAAATTCGATACATCAAATTTAAAATCAAGCCCTTTACATTCCTCTAAAGGAAAAATTAAAACACGTTTTACGGTATTACTAATAGAATTTGGAATGATTCACTAACATTCTAATGGATATCTAGTCTTTAAAATTAAAAGATAAACTATGGAGATTACCCAGATTATAAAAAGAGATTATGAAACAAGTCCGTTTGTTTTAAATAAAATTTCTAACGCCATTGAAAAAGCAATGCTTTCTGTTGGAAATGGAAGCAAAGAAGACGCTAATGGTATTTCTGTAGATGTATTACAAACACTTCTAGATAGAAAAAAAACAGATCACAATTATTTACCTACGGTAGAAGAGGTACAAGATCTTGTTGAAGAAAAATTAATGAAAAGTGCTTTTCATGATGTAGCAAAAGCTTACATTTTATATAGAGACGAGCAAGCAAGAAGTAGAAAAACAAACATTTTTGAAAAGCGTATTAACTTAAAACCTTACGAATATCCAGAACTTAATGAGTATGTAGATGCTATTAGACACTCGTACTGGATTCATTCAGAATTTAACTTTACAAGTGATATTCAGGATTTTAAAACAAGGTTAACCATCGTTGAGCAAAATGCGATTAAAAATACCATGCTTGCAATTTCTCAGATAGAAGTTGCAGTAAAATCATTTTGGGGGGAGATTTATAACAAAATGCCTAAGCCCGAAATAGGATCTGTAGGTGCAACATTTGCAGAAAGTGAAGTACGTCACCACGATGCTTACTCGCATTTATTAGAGATATTAGGTCTTAATAACGAATTTAAGAATCTTAAGAAAAAGCCGGTAATAATGAGACGTGTTCATTATTTAGAAACCGCTTTAAAGAATGCAAAAAGTGAAGACAATAAAGAATATGCAGAGTCAATTTTATTGTTCTCTTTATTTATTGAGCATGTGTCTTTATTTTCACAATTCTTAATCATCATGGCATTTAACAAACATAAAAACATGCTTAAAGGAGTGTCTAATGTGGTTGAAGCGACTTCGAAAGAAGAGCAAATTCATGGTGATTTTGGGATTGATATTATCAAAATTATCAAAAAAGAAAATCCAACTTGGTTCGACGCAGAACATAGCACTCTAGTAAGAGAATTATGTGTTGAAGCTTATGATTCTGAAAGTAAACTAGTGGATTGGATTTTTGAAGCAGGTGAACTAGAGTTTTTACCTAAAAATGTAATTAATGAATTTATTAAAAACAGATTTAATAATTCATTAGAAAGCATTGGCATCGAAAAAGTATTTGATGTTGATGAAACCTTATTGGCACAAACCGAATGGTTTGATGATGAGATTATAGGAACAAAACATGGAGATTTCTTCGTAAAACGTTCTATAAACTATGCTAAGAGACAAAAAAGTGTAACCGGAGACGACTTATTTTAAACCACAACGACCATATGAACCAAGACATTAAAAATACAGTGATTCACGAATCAACAAAAACATCTAGCCACGATGAATTAATTAAAGCTAGAAAAGAAGCAATAAAAGAAGCTAAAGCAGCACCAGAAATTAAGTGGTTAACAGAAAATAGTCGTCAGTTTTTAGCCTCAGGATACCTAACAGGAGATACAACACCTGAAGAGCGTATAAGAGAAATTGCTGATAATGCAGAAAAAATATTAGGCATCGATGGTTTTGCCGATAAGTTTTATGGCTACATGGCCGAAGGTTACTATTCATTAGCATCACCGGTTTGGTCTAACTTCGGAAAAAAACGTGGCTTACCAATCAGTTGTTTTGGTTCGCACATTTCTGATGATATGGGAGATATTCTATATACACAGTCTGAAGTTGGTATGATGTCTAAATTAGGGGGTGGTACTTCTGGTTATTTTGGTAAATTAAGACATAGAGGTGCACCGGTAAAAAATAACGGTGAATCTTCAGGAGCAGTTCATATTATGCAATTGTTCGAAAAAATGGTCGATGTTGTAAGTCAAGGTTCAGTGAGAAGAGGTCGTTTTTCTCCATACTTACCAATTGAGCATGCAGATATTCACGAGTTTTTAGAAATAGGTACGGAAGGAAATCCAATACAAGAGTTAACCCATGGTGTTACTGTTGGTAACGAGTGGATGCAAGAAATGATTGATGGCGATTCTGATAAAAGAGCCATCTGGGCAAAAGTATTACAACGTAGAGGAGAAATAGGATATCCTTATATTTTCTTTAGAGACAATGCTAATAATAAAGCTCCAGATGTTTATAAAGATAAGAATCATGAGATTTACGCGAGTAACTTATGTTCAGAAATTATGTTGCCTACAAACGACCGTTGGTCTTTTGTTTGTGTACTATCTTCTATCAACTTATTACATTACGATAAGTGGAAAGATACCGATGCTGTAGAAACTATGGTCTACTTTTTAGATGCGGTTTTAGAAGAATTTATTACCAAATTAGAAGTTTACAGAGATTCTGAAAACCGTGACGATAGACATACATTTATGTTTATGGAAAAAGCATACACGTTTGCTAAAGAAAACAGAGCTTTAGGTTTAGGAGCTTTAGGATGGCACTCTTTATTACAATCTAAAATGGTAAGTTTTGATAGTAAAGAAGCTTTTGATTTAAATAGTGAGATCTTTAAAACAATTAAAGACAAATCTGTAAAAGCATCAGAAGAATTAGCTAAGTTATTTGGTGAGCCAGAAGTTTTAAAAGGCTACGGAAGGCGTAACACAACCTTAAATGCTGTAGCACCAACAACATCTTCAGCGTTTATTTTAGGACAAGTATCTCAGGGTATTGAGCCAATATGGTCTAATAGTTATGTAAAAGATATTGCTAAAATTAAAACGACGATTAAAAACCCGTATTTAGTAGCGCTTTTAGAAGACAAAGGATTAAACACTAGTGCAATTTGGAAAAGCATCCGTGATTACGATGGTTCTGTACAACATTTAGATGAGCTTACAGAAGAAGAAAAAGACGTATTTAAAACCTATTCTGAAATTGACCAAATGACCATTATTTATCAGGCGGCAAACAGACAAAACCACATAGATCAATCACAGTCATTGAATATTATGGTGCATCCAGATATGCCCGTTAAAGATATTAATAAGCTTTATGTTACCGCTTGGCAGTTAGGTGTAAAATCATTGTACTACCAACACAGTATGAATGCTGCACAGAAGTTTAAGCAAAAGAAAGATTGTGCTAGTTGTGAAGGTTAATAGCTAGTATAATACAAGTGCTAATTTAAAACCACTCTGAAATATGGGTGGTTTTTTAGGCGAAATTTCAAAGTGCTAAAGTTGGTGTATCATCTTGATATTTAGGTTTTTACAAATTTTTATTTGTATAAAGTGTCACAATTAAAGATTCATGGGTGTCGCTTAAAAAAGAGATTAAATAATAAGTTTAATTAAATTAAAAATGAGGAGTAGAAAAAAGGCATAAAAAAAGGAACATGTGAATATTCCTCTTGGTTTATTTGAATACAAATTTGGATCCGACCCCTAATATTGTATGAAAAAATAGAAATGAGATTAACTCGTCTCGCTTTCGTTCTGCAAAGAAACGAAATTTGAATATTTCTACCAAGTTAAATATTTCCATAAATGAGTTAGTGGTCTAAAATCGTAGTGTTTTTCAGGCTTTATGAATCTGAATTACTTATAAACCACTTTTTGTTAATAATTGTATAAACTTTAAAATAAGGTGTTTATACATAAATAATATTTAAAAGATGCAAATAGAAATATTCAAGTTTGAATCAGAAGAAGAACAAATGTTCAACGAAATTAGAACAGTAGAAATTGATGGTGAAATTTGGTTTGTAGCAGCTGATGTTACTAACGTATTAGGTTATTCAAACGGAAAAGAGGCTGTAGCTGGACTTTGTAAAATAAAGGGTGTCAAGAAACACGATATCCCGACTCAAAGTGGAAACCAAAAAGTTACATTAATCAATGAACCAAACATTTATAGATTAACCGTTAAATCAAAATTAGAATCCGCTGAAAAATTTGAAGACTGGTTATTCGAGGAAGTTATTCCTTCAGTCAGAAAAAAAGGTTTTTACGGAAGGATTGACAGAAGCCAAGAACCTAATTTTTATTTAAGATATAAAGATAATCTTCATAAAATAGATAGAAATTACTTTTCTGTTATTAGTGAGTTATTTGTAACACTAAATGCTGAATTAGAAAAGGTAGGATATGAAATCCCAGATAGAAGTGAAACAGGAAAACAAATAATGCCAGATATTTCAGTTGGAATAATGTTTTCAAACTTTCTTAAAAAAATCGGTTCCGAATTTAATGGATCACACAGGTTTTACGACCATTCATTTCTGGATGACAGGCCAGATGTTGAAGCTCGTATGTATCCTTTAGAGGTGTTACCAACCTTTAGAAAGTTTATATTTGATAAATGGATACCTGAAAATGCACAAAACTATTTCAAAGAACGTGACCCTTTAGCATTAGATTATTTACCAAAACTGCTAGAGAGTTAAAAAGGGAGTATATAATGTTATATAAAAAAAAGCATCTCAGAAATGAGATGCTTTTTTTATATTAGAGTTTTGCTTCGTGATCTTAAAGTATTATAAATTAAATATGAAAAACATTCTATTCCTATTACTAATCTCAATAAGTACTTCAATGGTGGCGCAATCAGGCCAGGCAGTCCTTATTTTAAAAGACAGTACTCAAATTAAAGGGTATGGTGAGATTAGCGGAATTAGTTCAATTGTTTCTGTTAAATTCAAGAATGATACCTTAAAATATAAAACCTATAAATCAAAAGATCTTATCGGTGTAGATATTCTAGAAAACGATTATTACAGAAAATTCCGTTATAAATATATTGATGGTGATAAGTATCCAGAAATTATGGAAATTGTTGCTATAGATAATTTAAGCCTTTATGTGAGAGTTTATGAAGGCGGTGTTTTATCTAATTCATTTTTAAATGAAGTACCATTTCATATTTTAAATGAAGTACCATTTCATACGCTTCCAAATCAAACTGTAATATTAGATAATGGTCAGGAAATAAGTTTAAGTCAAAGTCGTAACATTTATATAGAAATAGATATTCCGAGATATAGTTACTATGTTGGTCTTGGTGATAGTGATCATGTAGAACATCTCTATACTAAAGGACTACCTTTTGCTAAAAGCTTTAAGAAATCAATGAATAAATACTTTAAAGATTGTTCTGCTTTGTTAGAGAAAGTTGAGAATAAAGAATTTTCAAAAGATAACTTAATAGACGTATTAGAATTTTATAATCAAAATTGTTTTAAACCAAATTCTAATTAAAACCATAAGTTGAAAATCTACTCTTCAACCAAAGTATCTGTTCCTAAATATTTATCAGCTTTGTTATAATACCAAGCTCTTACTTTAGGGATTTTAATACCGTTTAGAAGTGTTTCTTCAGAAAGTAAGATATATTCACCACTATCTGGTTTCTCTTTACCATTCTCGTCTGTTTTAAAGAACTGATAGATTTCCAAGGCATAAGTCTTAGGGTTAAAATAGAAGTACCAAACATCGCTTCCTACGGCTTCATCATAAGTCACTTTTAAAACCAAATAGTCTTTGCCTTTAAAGGTTTTCTTTTCAACCTTATCATTAAGATTGGTGCCGGCGTCTTTCAACTTCATCGGTAAACCATATAAATACGAATAGTAGTTTTTGTACAACGTAGCTCTATCGCAAGTCATGTTCTTTTGTTTAGCAGTTGAGCTATCTAAAACCTTTCCGTTATACCTCATAGTACATTTATGCTTGTTTAAAGTGTAAGTGGTGGTAGTGGTATCTTTTGTGGCGGTAACGCTAAAATATTCAGCGGGTAAATTAATTGAAATGATACTGGTACGTTTTGCGAATTCTGGTGTCGTCATTTCTACAGTGAAGGTCTCACTAAATGTCTTCCAATTTCCGTTAGGGTCATGATATGTAATGGCTTTATCTAATAAGGTTTCAGGACTTATATTCTGGCCGTAACTTAAAAAAGCGATAAGGAAGAGGCTGTATGTAAAAAATGATTTCATAGCTTTAATTTTGCTACAAATTACACATTAGGGCATAAAAAAAAGCATCCAATGCCGAATTTTACGGGAGGATGCTTTTTTGTGTTAAAATCTAAAAAGATTTTTTTCTTATTTTTCTTCCATTAACGCGAAGAACTTATCAATGTTTGGCATTAAGATAATACGTGTTCTACGGTTTTTAGCTCTGTTTTCTTTAGTATCATTTTCAACTAGAGGTTGGTAGCTACTACGACCAGATGCAATTAATTGCTCTGGTGCAACTTTAAACTGGCCTTGTAATTTTCTAACAACAGATGTTGCACGTAATACACTTAAATCCCAGTTGTCTGCAATTTTATCAGTGCTGATGCTTCTAGCATCTGTATGACCCTCAACCATAACATCTAAACTTGGCTCAGAGTTAATGACGTCAGCTAATTTTTGTAAAATTTTGTCAGCTTTGTTTCCAACTCTGTAACTTGCTGTGTTAAATAACATATCGTCATCAATAGAGATCATAACAACAGTTTCGTTAATATCTACTACGATATCTTCGTCTTCATTAAGATCGCTAGTGTTCATAGCTTTGCTTAAGTTGTACTGAATGGCTAAATTCATTGAATCTTTCAAAGTTTTTGCTCCAGCTAATTTTGCAGCATCTACATTTTTCAATGTTTCTTTCATCTTTTCTTTACTAGCTACAGATGCTACAGTACCATCTTCAGCTATTTGAAATTTAGACTTACCGCTTTCAACTTCTTCGTTTAAAGATTGTATTTTAGAATTGTAATCGCTAACGCGAGCTTCTATTGCAGCAAATTTATTTTCTAAATCTTCTTTTTCTACTCTTGTTTTAGTTAGTTCGCTTGTAATCTCTCCGTTTTGCTGCTCTAGGGCTACGTATTTCTTTTTTGAAACACAAGCAGTTAACATAACGGTTGTAACTAATAGGATTGAAATTTTTTTCATCGTAGGTTTTAATTTAATTAATTTCTAAAGTACATATACGCCATAAGTCGTATTTTGGATGTTGAAACGCCTTAATTTTTTTTGAAAAAACAAAGCGTTTCATTATAATTATCTAATTATTAGGTGAATACTAATAATTTTTATTCTTCTTCTTGTGTTTCTTTTTCAGTAGTTAACGTCGCTGGTTTCACAGAACTATCGTGCGCATTGTAATACTCTTCTAAAAGATTCATCATTGCAGATAAGAGATCTTTAGTCTCTAATAATAAACTGAAGTATAATGTAGTGTTTTTAGGGCTTGATTCTTCAGTACGTGTACGCTCTACTTGTTTCTGAATTTTTTCAGTCACTAAGTTGTAAACTTTAGATCTATCATTTAAAATTTCGCCAATTTTCTCAAAAGATCTAGAATCAAAAGCTATTTGAGCATTGTTAAATAAAGCTTCAATTTTTTCATCTATTTCTTTTAACTCTTTTATCTGAGAGAATTTTAATTTCTTATGATTGTTATTAACGTGCTTATGACTCGTTTTAGAAATGTAATCTAAAGATTGGGTAATGTCTTGTAAATAGCCTAAAATATTAATATAAAAATTACTGGCTGACAGACTTGGCTCTTCTAGGTTTTTAATAAAATAGAAGATGTTATCTCTTAAATCATCAATTTCATTAGAAAGCTTGTCTATTTGCTTTTTGTTCTTCTTTAATACTTTTAAATCTTGAACAGCTAAACCATTAATAGCTGAAGAATAAATTTTATTACCACGTTTTACAACACTAGCAATGTTAGAAGCACTTTCGTGTATAACACCTTGTGTAGAGCTACTTTCAGCTTTTTCTAATTGATCTTCTTCTTTCATCATTTTAGAACTCTGACGATGCGATATAAAACTCCTTAATAATAAAAGTATCGCTAAAACTAACAAGCCTACTAAAGCATAACCTTCTCCATGATATAAAATAAAAGCCATAATTGCTGCAGCAACAAATGCGCTGAATGCTGTAAAGAACCAACCTCCAATAACATTTAATACACCAGCAACTCTATACACAGCACTTTCACTTCCCCAAGCTCTATCGGCTAAAGACGTACCCATAGCAACCATAAAGGTGACGTATGTTGTAGATAAAGGTAGTTTCATTGATGTAGCAATAGAAATTAATACACTAGCTACCATTAAGTTTACAGCTGCTCTTACTAGGTCAAACGCTGGTAAATCCTCTGCTTTTCCAATCACTTTTGGCTTTACAAATTGTTTGTCTGCCCATTCCATATAAGGTTTGGGTAATACACTATTTAAGGTGTTTGATATTGTAATTGTAGATCTAACGATCATCCGAGATAAAAAGTTAGGTTCAAAACGTTCCTTAACTTCATCTTGTCTCGATAAATCTACAGAGGTTTTAACCACTGAACGTGCTTTGCTAGAAAACCATAAGGTTAATACCATAATAAGGCCTGCAATAAGTAATAATATAGGTTGTGTTTGTACAGGTGCACTTAAAGCTGTCATTACATATTCTGTTGGTAAAGCTCCACTAGTAGACCAGGCTTCATAAGAATTATAAGCTGCAATGGGTACACCAATAAAATTCACTAAATCGTTACCCGCAAATGCTACGGCAAGTGCAAACGTACCGACGACTATGATAACGGTGTATATATTGGTTTTAAATGTATGAATTACTAAATAAGAAATTAATGTTAAAACTATAAAACTAATCGCTATTAATGCCACGGGATTAGATGCTATTAAGTTGGTAAGATCCGCACTCATAAAACTAGCGTTCTTAACTCCCTTTATTAATATGAAGTATAGAATAGAGGTGTTAGCAACACCACTAAAAATAGCCCCATACCAAGATGGCTTTTCTTGAAACTTAAAAGTTAATAATAACCTTGAGGCATATTGAATAACTGCACCAATAGAAAAAGCAACAACTACAGAGAGTAGTATTCCTAATATAATTTCTATGGCTTTAGAGTTATTAATGTATGTACTTAGGTCTACAATAGTTTGAGAACTATCGCTATATATTTTAATTAATGCTACAGCCACAGAAGCCCCTAAAAGTTCAAAAACAATAGAAACTGTTGTTGATGTTGGCATACCTAAGGTATTAAAGA
The DNA here is from genome assembly GCF_013403925.1 of Winogradskyella wichelsiae. Lineage (GTDB taxonomy): Bacteria > Bacteroidota > Bacteroidia > Flavobacteriales > Flavobacteriaceae > Winogradskyella > Winogradskyella wichelsiae. Next base: position 675,706 of record NZ_JABFDJ010000001.1, on the reverse strand, counting down.
AATCGAGCAGTAGAATGTCTGTGAGCATTACAGCCATAAATATGACCATAATTTCATTAAACATAAATTCTCCAGGATTAAAAATACCCTTACGTGCAACTTCCATCATTCCGCTAGAGGTTAAGGCACCGACAGCAACACCAAGACTGGCTACTATCATTATCGTTTTAAACGATACCGCTTTAGATCCTATTGCAGAATTTAAAAAGTTTACAGCATCATTACTTACACCAACTACTAAGTCTGCTACAGCTAAAAAAGCTAGTGCAACAAGCATATAGATATAAAGGTTGTCCATTAAAATTATAATAAAAATTGAATGCAAAGTACCTTTTTTATTTTCAACAGAATGTTACCTCAATGTTATTATTAAAGGCAATCTCAAAGCGAAAATTGATGCTTTATACGCAATAGGTTTGTACTGTAAATATATTAAGATCTATGTTGAAAGTGTGGTGATTTAGAACAAAATTTAAGGAGTCTAAAATGTAGAACTCATTTAGTTTATTTTAAAGCACAGTAATTTGTGACAGAAAATTCTGAAACGTTATTCTTGGTTTTCCTGCTAATATTAAGATCCGACTATAATTGAAGATTATAATTACAGGTTAATAAACTTGAAATTAATAGTGTTTTTTGAAGGTTTAAAAGGTTATTTTATTGGAACGCTTAGACTTTGTAGGTCTCTAATTTGCGCTAGCGATTATTTTAATGATATAAAATTATGAGTTTTAGATGTTATGTAACTTGTGTTGAAACACTTAAATAGCTGTAAATGAATATATTAAAGTTTTAATGTTACCTAAATGTTATGTTAATGTTGTTTAAATGTAAAATTAGTGTTATATTCGTAATGTTAACATTAATAAAACCCAAGAAATTATGAAAAAGATAGTAACGTTATTAGTAATGCTGTGTGTAGGGTTTTCTTTCGCACAAGATAAAACCAATCCAAAATTAGAGAAAAAAGATAATTTAGTAGTAGCAACTTATTACCATGATAATGGAGAGGTACAGCAAACAGGTACATTTGACACTGATGGTAAGTTACAAGGTGAATGGACGAGTTATGATGCTAAAGGAAACAAATTAGCTTTTGGAACTTATGAAGCTGGTAAAAAAGTTGGTAAATGGTTTTTCTGGAATGATAATAAATTAAAGGAAGTTGATTATTCTGAAAATACTATTGCTAACGTATATGAGTGGAGCAACAGTAAAAAAATATTAGCTTCGAACTAAAGCGGAGTTTTAAATTTTATGAAATAAAAAAAGCATCCTTTTCAGGATGCTTTTTTATTGTTTTTATTTTAAATATTAGTTGGTTGCCCAAGAAAAATCAGTTGCTACTACTGTAGAAGTAGTATAACTTGCAGTTTCGTCAGCATTAGCATTATCAGCTAAAACATTTGAAACTGGAGCATCATCTCTGAAATCAAATTGATCATCAAATCCTGTTAATGTTAAACCAGTTATAGTACATCCTGAGTTGTTCTTAATTTGAACAGCTGTCCCTCCATTAGTTGAAACTGCAGTAAAGTTTACTATAGTTGGGTTGTTGTTAACACCATCTGCTTCAATAGCAGTAGAAAAACCATCGATAGTTAAATTAACAAATGTGTTTGTTAATGTTCCATTCCATCCTTCAGTCCAATCCACAGAATCATCTTGTAAGTTTTCTGCATAGAAATTAGTTAAGTTAACTGTTCCTCCAAAAAATTCAACACCATCATCAGCACCACCTATTACAGCAATGTTTGTTAATGTTGTTCCATTACCAACAGCATATAATGTTAATCCATTAAATTGAGAATCCGCATTAATTTGTGCGCCAGTATCTTTTAAAATTAAATAATTGATGCTACCAGAGTTATCAGAATCATCTGATCCTCCATAAGATAATCCACCAACTTCAGCAATTGCATTTACACCTTCTGTTGTTGTAGCATTACCACAAATTAATAATCCACCCCAAGCTTCTCCGTCATCAGAGTTCATTATAACTGGATTTGCTTCAGTTCCTTGGATATCAATAGTAGCTCCTTTTAATACAGCAATATAGTTAGCAGTACCTGATTGAGAAACGATGTTTGTTCCTGCAGGAATAGTTAATGTTGCTCCACTGTTTACTAAAACAGGACCATTTATTGTGTAAGTTGTAGAAGCATCAAGCGTTAAATCGCTAGAGATATTTGCAGGTAAAGTAGAACCAGAAATATCACTTGCATTTGTTACCCATGCAAATAAACTTGCATTTGTTGATGATGTAGAATAGACAGCATCTTCAGCAACATCAGCATTTTCACCATCAACCATTAAATTAGATACTGGAGCGTCATCTCTAAAATCAAAAGTAGTTTCAAAACCTGTTAAAGTTAAACCGTTGATAGTTGCGCCTGAATCATTTTTGATTTGGATAGCAGTTCCTCCGTTTGCAGAAATTGCAGTAAAGTTAACTAAAGTTGGGTTGTTGTTTACACCATCGGCTTCAATTGCAGTAGAAAAACTACTGATTGTGTTTGTAACGTAAGCGTTAGTTAAGGTTCCGTTCCATCCCTCTGTCCAGTCAACAGCGTCATCTTCATTGTTTTCTAAATACATGTTGTTTGGAGATACAGTTCCACCAAAAAACTCAACACCATCGTCAGATCCATTAATAATAGCAACATTATCAATTGTAGTAGATGTACCAACAGCATATAATGTTAAACCATTAAACTGAGAGTCTGCATTGATTTGAGCACCTGCATCTCTAATAATTAAATAATCAATATTACCAGAATCATCGGCATCATTTGTTCCACCATAAGATAAGTTACCTACTTCAGCAGTAGCATTAACTCCTTCACTTGTTGTAGCGTTACCACAGATAACTAAACCACCCCAAGACCCTGCATCTCCGTTAGATCTCATTATAACAGGACTATCAGCTGTTCCTTGTACATCTATTTTACCTCCTTGTAATATTGTGATGTAGTTTTCTGTACCTACGTTAGATACAATCTCTGTACCTGCAGGAATTGTTAAAGTTACACCTTCTGGTACAATTACAGTACTTGCAATTGTGTACTGCTCCGTTGCGTCTAATGTTCTGTTCGACGCTATAACACCCGCTAAATTTGTTTCGACAGTAGGTGTATCCCCGCCACCGTCATCATCGCTATCACAAGATGTAAATAAAACACCTGTAACCATTGCTAAACTTAATAATCTGCTTAAAGTTTTCATCGTTTTAAAATTTAAATTATTTTTTTTGGTTAAAATTTGTAGCTAATAGAAAGTGATGTATTCACCCCTGTATTATATGAAAGCACAGTGTCCTGAGAGGTTAGGCCTGTTGCTGACGATTGATTGTTTTGTACTCGATTTATAGTCGGATTCAATAGGTTTTGAGCAGTAAGACTTAAATTCCATTTGTCATTGATTTCCTTATTCAAAATAAAGTCTAATCTTACTACACCTTCTTCAATTATTTCTCCGTTAAAAAAAGTTTCAGGCTGACTCTGATTTCTTGGTGCACCTAATGAATAGATTTTGTCAGATGCGTAGTTACCAGAAAGTGTAATTTCATATGGATGTTTCGTTCCTGTATTGAAAGTAAGTGCGATATTCGTTATCCAATCTGATGCTCCTTCTAATCCTATTTCAGTTTTTCCACCGTATCTATAGGTTCTTGTTAAGTCCCCATTGCTATTTCTTACTTCCTTTAGATCTTGAACATGGTCTAAGTAAGAGATATTACCCGATAACTTTAGGTTAGGCATTGAGTCTTGTTTTTTAATAATATAGACACGTCCTTCTAATTCTGCACCAATTACGGTTGCTTCGTTACCTGTATTGAAATAAGAAAAGACACTTCCATCTGCTCCTAATCGTAATGTTTTGTTTATTGGATCTTCGATGCGCTTATAAAAAGCAGTTAAAGAAATTAACTCATCGTTGCTAGGAAATAACTCATATTTTAAATCTAAATTAATATTTTTTGAAGCTATGATATCTGGATTTCCTGATGTTATAAGTCCTTCAGGAGATACATATTCAAATGGTGCAATTTCTTTAAATTCTGGTAGTGTTTGACTAAAACTACCTGCTAAACGTATCGCTGACTTCTCTGTTAAGTCATATTTTAAATTTAGAGAAGGGTATAGACGTTCGTAATTTTGTAATGATTGCCCAATACGTGGTAAAAATGTTTCTGGATTAATGTAGTTACCAACATCAAAATTAACATCTATTTCATCCTTTTGGTAGCGTAACCCTACTTGTGCTGTGAACTTATTAAATACACCTACAAAGTCAACAAAACCAGCAAAAGAAGTTAAGTTTCCATCATAAAAATCTGGTGATACTGGATTGAAATCTAATAAACCATTATCAAAATTTTGTTGGGTAAAAATGTTTGAAAGGCCATCAACAGATGTTGGGTTTAATGATCCTCTAGTTTGTTCAACAACTCCGTAAAATTGTGATCTAAAGTCACGAGATTTGTTTCTCATGGTTCCTCCAAAGGTTAATTTTAATAGATCATCACCATCATCATTTTGTTTTAAAACAACCTTATCTATAATATTTGCACTATATTCTGTGTCAGTAATTTCTTGTACGGATTTACGTTGTTGTGTTCCTCCAATAAAAGCAAATTCAATAAGGTCTGTATCGTTGATGAAGTTAAGTTCGTTTCTGATACGATTTGGTTCATTTGCTGAAACATAGTTATATCCTGCAGCCCACTCTAAAGTATTGTTTTCAGAAATATTATGCTCACCTAGTAATTGTGTAACAGATAATAAGGTATTCTTGATGTTTTGATCTCTAACAAATTGAAAACCTTCATCAGTGTTATCTAATTCTTCAAAACGTTCTGAAGTTCCTTTTCTACCTGCCTCATAAGTTTCTTCTAAAACTTTATTAATTCCAAAAGTGTTAAAGCTTAGATTATTGTTGTCATCCAACTTATATACAGCATTTAACATACCTACAGTGTTTACTGTTCTTAGCCAGGTTTTGTTGTCGTTATCTCTAATAAAATCTCTAATATTTCCTTGGTCGTATTGTTTAAAAATACCTTCGCGATATTCGTGATCTACAGATTGTCCTGCACTGAAGTATAGCCCTAATCGTTTTGATTCTCCAAACTTTCCACCGGCATTAAATGATACTGATGAATTAATAGGCGCACTAACATTTTGAGTATCCCAACTCTGTTGTGTAAGTGAATTACCTAAGTTGTCTGCGTCATAAGAACGGCTGTATATTCCAAGATTTACATCACTATTATTTGCAGTGACCTTAAAGTCATTAAATACTCCTGCGGCATTACTATTAACACCTGCACCTAGACTGACTCCAAATTCTTTTGATTTTGTAATTTTTTTAGAGACGATATCAATATTACCTGAAGCTTGATCAGCAGAATTAATTGGCGAAAAAGTTTTACTTATAGAAACATTTTGTACAAATCTAGTAGGGAAAAGGTCTAAGCTAATATTTTTTTGGTCTATGTTATCTGAAGGTACAGGTAGACCATTTAAAGTGGTTGTAAGATATCTATCTCCTAAACCTCTAACATAAATTTGACCTGTTCCTTCTGATTTTGAAACTCCAGATATTTTAGCTGTTGCTGCAGATGCATCTGAAACACCTAACCTAGCTAATTGCTCTGCACCAATACTCTCTTTTATCTCTACAGCTTTTTTTTGGTCTAAAAGAAGTGCTACCTCGCTTTCTTTTCGAGCCGAGGTTGTTATAACAACCTCATCCAAGCTTGCTGAGCTTGCGCTCATTGATACATTCATAGTAGTTGTTTTACCCGCAATTACATTAATAATAATTTCTTGCGTATCATACCCTACAAAACTGTATGAGATTGTATGTGAACCTGTTTCTAAGTTTTCAAGGGTGTATGACCCGTCAAAGTCAGATGTAGTTCCAATAGTTGTACCTTTAACAATAACATTAGCGAAAGGTAGAGGTTCATTGTTGAAATCTTTATCAGTCAGTTTACCTGTGATCGTACCAGTTTCTTGAGCGAAACACAATGATGCAATTAATGACGTTAGTAACGTAAATATTATTCTTATTTTCATTAAAGTTTAATCTTAAATATATTCCGCAAAGAAACTGTGATAATTCGCTAATTGAGTTATTCTAAAATTACCAATTTGTAATCAAAAGGTTAGTAAAACGTATCCTTAATATTAACTAGTTTTGGATATGGAAACAATTAGGTAACATTGGTTTTTGCTTAATCTTACCAAGCCTTATATAATGTATTGTATAGCAATTTATATATCTTGCATCTTCTAAGATTTAAACTATGAATTGGGAACAACTACTCTCGTTAAAGCGCTATGGCGATACAAATAAAAGATTAAGAAAAGAACAAGACGAAACACGTTTAGGCTTTGAGGTCGATTATGATCGTATTATATTTTCTGCGGAATTTAGAGGATTACAAGATAAAACTCAGGTTGTTCCATTGTCTAAAACAGATTTTGTACACACGCGGTTAACACATAGCTTAGAGGTAAGTGTTGTAGGTAGGTCTTTAGGAAGAAGAGTGGGGCAGTTGCTATTAAAAAAGCACCCACATTTAGAAACTTCTCACGGTTATAAAATGAATGACTTTGGTGCTATTGTTGCAGCTGCGGCTTTAGCTCACGATATTGGAAATCCACCGTTTGGTCATTCTGGTGAAAAAGCAATAGGTGCTTATTTTAAAGAAGGAAGTGGTGCTAATTTTAAAGACTTGTTAACGGCTAAAGAATATCAAGACCTATGCGATTTTGAAGGTAACGCTAATGGTTTTAAAATATTAACGGAAAGTAGAGAAGGTAGAGAAGGTGGTTTGCGTTTAAGTTATGCAACCTTAGGTGCTTTTATGAAGTACCCAAAAGAATCTTTACCAAAGAAACCAACCAATCATATTGTAGATAAGAAATATGGCTTTTTTCAGAGTGAAAAACAAATGTTTAATGATATTGCTACTGACTTAGGTCTAATTAAAAGACATGAGGACTATTTAAGTTTTCAAAGGCATCCATTAGCCTATTTAGTTGAAGCTGCAGATGATATTTGTTATACTATTATTGATTTTGAGGATGGTATTAATCTAGGGTTAATTGATGAAGAATATGCTTTAGAGTATTTAATTAATTTAGTTAGAGATAGTATTAAAACTGAAAATTACAATACCCTAAAAACGACTGTAGATCGTGTAAGCTATTTGCGAGCGTTAGCCATTGGAAGATTAATAAATGAAGCCGCAACACTTTTTATGAAACATGAAGATGCAATTTTGGCTGGTGAATTTGAAACGGGCTTGTTAGATGTAAGTCAGTATAAAGCACAAATAAAAGATATTATTGATATTAGTATTAATAATGTATACCGTTCTAAGGAGGTTATTAATAAGGAAATTGCTGGTTATCAGATTTTGAATCAATTGTTAGAATCTTTCGGAAAAATGGCCTTTAATTATTATGAAGGTAAGATGTCTAATTACGATAAATTACTGCTTAGTACATTGCCTGAAATTGTAAAACTTAGTAATGAATCTTTATATGAAAACCTGTTAGCTATTTGTCTTTATATTTCAAAATTATCAGATACAAATGCTATGCTATTACATAAAAAACTTCAAGGACAAATTCTATAGGTTGAAGAAATACAGTACGAAATTATGTTTTTAATCGTTTAAATTTGTTTTTTAGCGATATTTTGTTTTCTTTTACTACAAGTAGAATCAATTAAATATTTGTTTATGGAGAATAATATACTCGGAGGACTAGTCATTTTTGTAGTTGTTGTAACATGTCTGTTATTGTTAGATGATATTTCTAGCGAAAATTTAGAACAAACAAGTTACGAAACCATAAAGACTGAACAGGTAATGAACCAGCAGGACTTAGCTATTATTAATCACGAAGAATAAATCTTCAATTGTTTTTTTTATAGAATCAGAATCTAATTTTTGCAGTTGTAATAATTGATTTACTGTTCCGTGTTCAATAAATTGATCTTCAATACCAAGTGTTCTTATTTTTTGGTTGTAATGGTGTGTATTAGCAAACGCTAGAATTGAACTTCCAAAGCCACCAATAAGCGTTCCTTCTTCAATGGTGATTATAGCTTTATGGTTTTTTAAAATATCATGCAGTAAGCTTTCATCTAAAGGTTTTACAAATTGCATATCGTAATGGCTAATCGCTTCCTTTTTCTCATAAAATAAAATAGCATCTTCAACTGTTTTTGCAATAGTACCAATAGAAAGTATGGCGATTTTATTTCCTAATTTTAGAGGAATACCTTTTCCTATTTCAATCTTTTTAAAAGGTTTTTTCCAATCTAATAGATGACCGCGACCACGTGGATAGCGAATAGCAATAGGGAAATCAATACCTAATTGCGCTGTATACATTATGTTTCTTAGTGCAATAGCATCTCTTGGTGCAAAAATAACCAAGTTAGGGATGCAATTAAGGTAAGCTAAATCAAAAACACCATGGTGTGTTGCTCCATCTTCGCCAACTAATCCAGCACGATCTAAGCAAAAAATCACAGGTAAGTTTTGTAAAGCTACATCGTGTATAATTTGATCGTAAGCGCGTTGTAAAAACGTAGAATAGATATTACAAAACGGAATAAGACCTTGTGTTGCCATTCCTGCGGCAAGCGTTACAGCATGCTGTTCCGCAATACCAACATCAAAAGCACGATCAGGAATCGTTTCCATCATATATTTTAAGGAACTACCTGTTGGCATAGCGGGTGTTATCCCTACAATTTTATCATTTTTTAATGCTAATTCTACAATAGTTTCACCAAATACATCTTGAAACTTAGGGGGAAGCTTTTTATTAGATTTTAAAGGAAGTTCACCTGTTTTTGCATCAAATTTTCCTGGTGCGTGGTATTTTACTTGGTCTAATTCGGCTTGTTTTAAACCTTTCCCTTTTGTAGTAATAAGGTGTAAAAATTTGGGGCCTTTAATTGTTTTTAATCGTTCTAATTCTGAAAGTAACAAAGGTAAATTATGACCATCAATAGGACCGGAATAATTAAAATTTAAAGCTTCAAATATATTATCTTGCTTCTCAGTGCCTTTCTTTACATTGGTAAGGTATTGTTTTAGAGCCCCAACACTTGGGTCAATGCCAATAGCATTATCATTTAAAATAACAAGTAGATTAACATTTGTGACTCCGGCATGGTTTAGACCTTCAAAAGCCATTCCGCTTGCAATAGATGCATCACCAATAACAGCAATATGGTGTTTGTCTTCTCCTTTAAGTTGTGAGGCAATCGCCATTCCTAAGGCCGCAGAAATAGAAGTAGATGAATGTCCTACACCAAAAGTATCGTAATTACTTTCATTACGTTTTGGAAAACCACTAATCCCTTTTAGTTGTCTATTGGTCTCAAATATATCTTTTCTCCCTGTTAATAATTTATGGCCGTAAGCTTGGTGTCCAACGTCCCAGATTAGTAAGTCATGAGGCGTGTTAAATACATAATGAAGCGCAATGGTTAATTCTACCACGCCCAAACTAGCACCTAAATGCCCTTCTTTGGTTGCGACTATATTAATAATGAAATTACGTAACTCTTGGGCAAGTAGAGGTAAATCATCTGGTTTGAGATGACGTAAATCTTCAGGAAGGTTAATATGGTCTAAAAATGTCTTATTCACGGTGTAAAAATACGAGATTTAGAGACTCTTATGTATGCTTTTTTCGCTCTCTTTTTGTTAAATAAAAGAATCATTGTAAGTAAGCATTTGTTTTAAAGACTTAAATTGGACTATTAATCTCTACTTATGATAAAAAAATACATCTACTTAAGCCTTTTATTATTCTTATCCATTTCTTGTTCATTTGGTCAAAGTGACCTAAAATCTTCAAAATACGGAACCTTAATTGTTAATTATTTAAAGGATAAAAAGACAGATTTCGATTTTAAAGATAAAGACTTAGAAAATCCTGTAATAAACAATGAGTATTACGCTGAAAATACAGAAGTAACGCACGTTTATTTAAATCAAACTTATCAAGGTTTCAGACTTTTTAATGTTGTATCTAGCATAGCTATTAAAGATGGTGAAATATTCTATTATGCTAATAGGTTTTTAAATAATATATCTTCTAAAGTTAATTCTACAACACCAAATTTTTCACCCAATGCTTCTATTCTTAAAGTTGCAGAACAATTTCAATTAGGAAATGTGCAAAATATGAAAGAATTAGAGCATAAGGGGAATCAGTATGTATTTACTCATTCTGGAATTTCAACACAAAATATAAAAGTTGAATTAGTTTTTGTAGCACAAGAAGACAACTTAATGTTGGCATGGGACTTTATTGTATACAGTAATGATAATAAGCATTGGTGGAGTGTAAGGGTAAATGCAATGACTAATGAAATAATAGAATTTAATGATTTAATTTTAACCTGTGTCTTTGATAAAGAACGCGATCATTCCATACAAAAGAACCAACAAGATTTTAGTCATCTAATGTTTGCTCCTAAATCTGTTTTAGTTGATGGTTCTAGTTATAATGTTTTTCCGCTTCCTTTAGAAAGTCCAAATCATGGTTCTAGACAAATTATTACAGAGCCTGCTAGTTCTAGTGCTTCACCATTTGGATGGCATGATGATGATGGGGTTTCTGGTGCAGATTTTACTATTGCAAGAGGTAATAATGTTTGGGCAAAGGACGATATTAGAGGTAACGATGCTATCAATAGCTTTTCTCCAGAAGGAACAGCATTATTAAATTTTGATTTTCCATTAGATTTCAATTTGTCACCATTAGATTATCAGGAAGCTGCTATCACCAATTTATTTTATATGAATAATATGATGCATGACATATGGTTTAATCATGGATTTGATGAGAGTTCTGGGAATTTTCAAACAACAAATTATAGTAATCAAGGTAATGGTAGCGATTTTGTTTTCGCTGATGCCCAAGACGGAAGTGGCTTTAATAATGCTAATTTTGGAACTCCTCCAGATGGTATTAATCCAAGAATGCAAATGTTTTTATGGTCGCCTCCAGGTGGTAATACAAGTGAACGCGTTTTAGTAGAAAATGGGAGTTTAATGGGAGCGTATAACGGTATTGGTGCTTCGTTTGGTGCGTTATTGACTGTAGTGCCTGTTACATCTAATTTAATAAGAACTATTGATACTACGGCAGATGTTTTAAATGCTTGCGAAACAATTATTAATACTGCTCAGCTTAATGGAAATATAGCTATTCTGAGACGTGGGGTATGTGAGTTTGGAGCAAAGGTTTTAGCGGTAGAGAATGCAGGTGCTATTGGTGTAATTGTAGTTAATAATGAGCCGGGTGCAGCCATTGAGATGGGGCCAGGAACGGATGGGGATTTAGTATCTATACCTTCAATAATGGTAACGCAAGATGTTGGAGAGACATTAATTACGGCATTAGAGAATGGGGAAAGCATTACGGTGAGTTTAGTAGGACCAGATTTAACAGATTTTATTGATGGTGCATTTGATAATGGAATTATAGCTCACGAATATGGTCATGGTATTTCTAATAGATTAGCAGGTGGTCCGTCTGCTGCTGGTTGTCTACAAAACAATGAGCAGATGGGAGAAGGATGGTCAGATTGGTTTGCATTGATGGTTACTATGAAAGCATCAGACCTTCCTACAGATGGAAGAGGAATAGGAACATTTGCCATTAGTGAGCCAATTACAGGTGGTGGTATTAGACCTGCACGTTATAATACTGATTTTGCAGATAATGGATTTACATATAATGCATCAAACACACTCTCTCAACCCCATGGTATTGGTTTTGTTTGGGCAACGACATTATGGGATTTAACATGGGCCTATATAGATAAATACGGTTTTGATTCTGATTTATATAATGGAAATGGTGGTAATAATAAAGTGATGAATTTAGTTATTGATGGCTTAAAGTTACAACCATGTAGTCCTGGATTTGTAGATGGTAGAGATGCGATTTTAGCAGCTGATATGTTAACGACAGGAGGTGTTGATCAGTGTTTAATTTGGGAAGTGTTTGCAGCTAGAGGTTTAGGTGTAAATGCTGAGCAAGGAGATGCAGATTCTCGTAATGATCAAATAGAAGATTTTACAATGCCAATAAGTAGTGATCCTTCTTTAGCTAATTGCTCTAGTTTAAATATTACTGAATTTGATAAGGTTAATTTTAGTATTTATCCAAATCCTATAAATACAGAATTATCAATCTTGTCAAGCAATACTTTAAGTAATGTTAATATTAGTATCGTTGATATTAATGGTAGAATTGTATATGAAATACAAAAAGAATCATTTAATAGCGTTACGATAGATACTGGTAGATTACAGTCCGGATTATATATATTAAGAATTATAGGTATTAATATTAACTACAATGAAAAAATAATAAAGAAGTAATGTATCTTTATTTTTTAAATTTTTATGATAAACCCATTTGATGATACTTATTTTATGCGAAAAGCACTTCAAGAAGCTGAGGCTGCTTTTGAAAAAGGTGAAATTCCAGTTGGCGCAATAATTGTGGTAGAAGATAGAGTGATCGCTAGAACACATAATCTTACAGAATTGTTAAACGATGTTACTGCTCATGCGGAAATGCAAGCCATTACATCTGCTGCGAATTTTTTAGGAGGGAAATATTTAAATAAATGTACGCTATACGTCACTTTAGAACCTTGCCAAATGTGTGCTGGTGCATTGTATTGGAGTCAGATTTCTAAAATTGTTTTTGGAGCATCAGATATGCAAAGAGGTTTTAAAACTATGGGAACAAAATTACATCCAAAGACGGAAGTGATTAGTGGTGTTTTAGCAGAAGAAGCATCGGCTTTAATGAAACGTTTCTTCGTAGAAAAAAGAAATTTGAATTAATAAAATTAAATAATAAACATGATGAAAGTAAAGCTAATTATATTATTTGCAATTGGTTTATTTGGATGTAAAACCAGTCAGAATAGTACGAAAATGAAAGCTATAGAACCTATTTTAATCGCAAAAGGTAACTTACATGGTTCAGGTTCTGAAGGTATAAAAGAACAAAATATTATTATTGATAATCAAAGTGATTGGGATAATTTAATCCATCAAATAAATACAGTTAATAATGTTTCGGATGGTTTTTTAGAAACTAAAATTGACTTTACTGATTATACAATAATTGCAATCTTTACTGATGTAAAGAATAGTGGTGGTCACAAAATAGATGTAGGTGTTATAACAACAGATAAAGAAGTTTTGGTAACAGTTAATCATGTTGGTCCAAGTGGCATGGCAACAAGTGTAATGACGCAACCTTATTATATTGCTAAGATTTCTAAGTCAGATTTACCTATCGTATTTAAATAGTTAAGCTTAGAAAGAGATGCTGAATAAATAAAGGCCTCATATGTTTTAAAACATATGAGGCCTTTATTTATTAGTAATAACGCATCATTATAGTAATGGATAAAACATTTTATTTAAAAAAAAGTCAAAAAAAACGCCCAACCAGAGGTTGAGCGTTGAAACTTTAAGATATATACTTACAATACCTGCACATTTGCAGCTACTAAACCTTTTCTTCCTTCTTCTTCATCGTACTCTACATTGTCACCTTCGCGTAATTCTACGCCATTAAGGTTTGATACATGTACAAAGATGTCTTTTCCTGTTTCTTCGTTGGTAATGAATCCAAATCCTTTTGAATCATTAAAAAATTTAACTGTTCCAGTCATTATAATATAAATAAAAATTAAAGGACAAAGATAAATAAAAATTAAAATTCAATGTTATTAAATTGTTTAATTTTAGATTTAAGCCTAAAATACAATCCGATAGATTATCTTTTAGAGTCGCGTTGATTCTCTCGCATTTTGTCAAGATTTTCTTTAGTTAACATATAATCTTGTACGTCTTTATCTTTCCATCTATAGTAAGAAAATAGAGGAAAAACTACAAAGAATAAACCGAGTACTCCAAAGCCAATAAATTTTTGGCTGTATTCTAATGTGAATATTAAACCACAGAGTATACTTGTTAAAGATGCAATAAAAGCTATAAATGTGATGATTTTTATGGGTTTCATAGTCGTCAATTTACTTTCTTATATTAAGATGTAATATTAATTAATTCGCGTCGATAAGCTGTTAATAATTTTGATTTTGAAATAAATCCGATATAGACGCCATCTTTAATTACGGGTAAATTCCAGGCATTGCTATCTTGAAATTTCTTCATAATAACGGTCATTTTATCAGTGTCAATATCTATGATTGCGGGTGGTTTTTGCATCACCTCTATTGCTAACACCTCATTATATAACTTCTGGTCAAACATAATAGATCTTATGTCGTCTAAAAGAATTACCCCTTTTAGTTTTTTCCTGTTTTCGTCTAAAACAGGAAAAATATTTCGGTTAGATTTAATAACGGCAGTATTCACAATTTCGCCTAAAGTCATTTTTGTTGTAACACTGGTAAAATTAGTTTCTATAACTTTATGAATATCCATTAGTGTTAAAATGGCATGATCTTTATCGTGAGTAATTAAATCACCTTTTCTGCCTAATTCCATGGTGTAAACAGAATGAGGCGTGTAATATCTGGTAATACCAAATGCAATCGCAGAGGTTATCATTAAAGGAATAAATAAATCATAACCCCCAGTCAATTCTGCAATTAAAAAAATGGCAGTTAATGGTGCTTGTAATACACCAGCTAATAAGCCAGCCATGCCTACAAGAGTAAAATTACTTTCAGAAACAGGTGTGCTAAATAAGCCACAATTATTAATAATTTTAGCGATACAGTTGCCCATTAAGCTTCCCATAAATAGGGTAGGTGCAAAAATACCACCAACACCACCTGCACCAAAGGTTATGGCACTTGCAAAAATCTTAAAAAAGACGAGACCAGCTAAAAGCGCAATAACGACCCAAATGTTAGTGAGATCTAAATGAAAAAAATTGGTTTCAAGTGCTTTTTCTGGATTTCCTGCAATTAAGCTATTCATAGTTTCAAACCCTTCACCATAAAGCGGCGGAATAAAAAACACTAAAATACCAATGGCAAGACCTCCAACAAGAAGTTTCTTTATTGGGGAATTTAACTTATCAAAAAAGTCTTGAACTTTCTCATAAACTTGATTAAAATAAATAGAAGTAAAAGCAGCACAAACGCCTAAGAAAGCATAAAAAGGAACATCAGATATTATAAAGTTATCTTCTATTTTAAAAGGCAATAATACATCGTCTCCAAAGAAAAAATATGAAGTGATAATAGCCGATAGTGATGCTAACAATAAAGGCAGCATAGAAACCATAGTTAAATCTAAACTGAAGACTTCAATAGCAAAGATGATAGCGGCAATTGGCGCTTTAAAAATTGAAGATAATGCACCAGCCGCAGCACAACCAATAAGTAATGTTTTGGTTTTCTGGTTCATTCTAAATAACCTAGAAATATTGGAACTTATTGCTGCTCCTGTAGCAACAGATGGTCCTTCTAATCCTACTGATCCACCAAAACCTACAGTTAAAGGTGCTGTAAAAATAGAACCAAACATTTGGTAGCGTTTTATAACTCCTTTACGTTTTGCTATAGCGTATAAAGTAGATGGAATACCATGACTTACTTTAGCTCTTATAACATATTTTATAATGAGATAAACTAAAAACAATCCAATTATAGGAAATAAAAAATAAAAAGCATGGTGGTAATACCTTACTAAATTACCTTCTAATAGGTGTTGGATAAAGTGTGTTAAGTTTTTGAGTATTACAGCTCCAATTCCAGAGGTAATACCAACAAGAACGCTGAGGAAAAACACAAACTGCTTGTCTGAGATATGTTTAGTTCTCCAGATTAATATCTTTTTCAGTATGGGATGTTTTCTTGGCATAACGAGTCTTAAAGCTAATAAAAAATCCTGCGAGTTGCAGGATTTTTTATTTTTAAGATTTTAAATTTAATTTTAGACTTAATTCAGTGAGCTGCTCATCATCGATTTTTGCAGGTGCATCTATCATAACATCGCGGCCTGAATTATTTTTTGGAAAAGCAATAAAATCTCTAATAGTTTCTTGGCCTCCTAAAATGGCAACCAATCGATCTAAACCAAAAGCTAAACCTCCGTGTGGTGGTGCTCCATATTCAAAAGCATCCATTAAGAAACCAAATTGTGCTTTAGCATCTTCTTCAGAAAAGCCTAAATGTTTCAGCATTATAGCCTGTGTTTTTTTATCGTGTATTCTAATAGAACCACCTCCTATTTCATTACCATTTAAAACTAAATCGTAAGCATTAGCTTTTACTTCACCTGGTTTAGAATCTAACAATTCTATTTGTCTTGGTTTTGGTGATGTAAAAGGGTGGTGCATGGCGTGGTAGTTGCCCGTTTCTTCATCGAGTTCTAATAAAGGGAAATCAATCACCCAAAGCGGTGCAAATACTTTAGGATCTCTTAATCCTAAACGTGTTGCTAATTCCATACGCAAAGCACTTAATTGTGCTCTTACTTTATTAGTGTCTCCAGATAAAACACATACTAAATCACCTGCTTTTGCTCCTGTGATTTCTGCCCATTTAGCTAAATCTTCTTGATCGTAAAATTTATCTACTGAAGATTTGTAAGTACCATCATCGTTACAACGCGAATAGATCATACCTAAAGCTCCAACTTGTGGACGCTTTACCCAGTCTATTAATTTATCAATTTCTTTTCTTGTGTAAGAATTTCCACCTGGTACCGCAATACCAACTACTAATTCTGCATTGTTAAAAACACCAAATTCTTTATGTTGTGTAACTTCGTTAAGTTCTCCAAACTCCATTCCAAATCTTATATCTGGTTTGTCATTTCCGTAAAGACGCATGGCATCATCATATAACATTCTTGGAAACTTTTCAATTTCAACACCGTTTACTTCTTTTAGTAAGTGGCGTGTTAAGTTTTCAAAAACATTTAAGATATCTTCTTGTTCAACAAAAGCCATTTCACAATCTATTTGTGTGAATTCTGGCTGACGGTCTGCACGTAAATCTTCATCTCTAAAACACTTTACAATCTGGAAATATTTATCCATACCACCAACCATCAATAGTTGCTTGAACGTTTGAGGAGATTGTGGAAGGGCATAAAATTGACCTTCATTCATACGAGAAGGTACAACAAAATCACGAGCACCTTCTGGTGTCGATTTTATTAAATATGGTGTCTCCACTTCAATAAAACCATCGTTAGAAAGAAAGTTTCTTACCGCTTGCGTAACTTTTGCTCTAAAAATTAAGTTGTTTTTTACAGGATTACGACGAATATCTAAATAGCGATATTTCATTCGTACATCATCTCCGCCATCTGTTTTATCCTCAATAGTAAAAGGTGGTGTTAATGACGTATTTAAAATGTTTAATTCTGAAACTAAAACTTCAATATCTCCTGTTGGAATATTTGGGTTTTTAGAAGCACGTTCTACAACTTGACCTTTCACTTGAATAACGAATTCACGCCCCAATTTTGAAGCCTTTTCCATAATGGCTTTTGGTGTGCTTTCTTCATCAAAATAGAGTTGTGTAATGCCGTAACGGTCTCTAAGATCTAAATAAATCATAAAACCTTTATCTCTAACACCTTGAACCCATCCTGAAAGTGTAACTTCTGTATTGTTGTGTGATGTTCTTAGTTCACCACAATTGTGACTTCTGTACATAATGAAATTTTAATTTTGTTCATCCTTGCTATTGCAATTATGAATGCGGGTGCAAATTTAACTAAGTTTAATTATTATTAGATAAGGAAACAGGATTTTTCGTGATAAGTGACTATAATAATTTGAAGAATGAATAAAGCATTTCATTTTAGGTTAAATATGACTTTGAAGAAGGTTTGAAATTGTATAAATAATATCCTAAAAACAAAACACGCTGCATAAAAAGATGAAATTTCATCTTTTTATGCAGCGTGTTTTCTATACTAGAAACCTTATACTTATTTCTCAATGTTAAAATGAGACGTACCTTCTAATTGTTCAAACACTTCAGTTTTATTAGTTCTTAAAGGTTCTGATGTAAACTTGGTTCGCATCCACATCTTTAATTTCACACTTAAGAAGAATAAAATAGGAACCACAATTAAGGTTAAGAACGTTGCTACAAATAAACCATAAATAACGGTCCAAGCTAATGGCCCCCAAAAGACAACGTTATCTCCACCCATATAAATGTTAGGATCTAAGTCCGAAAATAAAGTAAAGAAGTTAATGTTTAAACCTATAGCCAAAGGGATTAATCCTAATATGGTAGTAATGGCAGTTAATAAAACAGGTCTTAAACGTGCTTTACCAGCTCTAACAATACTTTCAAATAAATCTTCGGTAGTTAAGTATTCCGTTTCTTCAAGGTCTAATTCATTTTTCTTTCTGTCTATTAATAGTTGTGCATAATCTAAAAGAACTACGCCATTATTTACCACAATTCCGGCAAGGGAAATAATACCAACCATCGTCATCATAATAACAAAAGCACTTCCTGAAATAACAATACCTCCAAACACACCAATAAAACTCAAGAAAATCGCAATCATAATAATGGTTGGCTTAGAAATAGAGTTGAATTGAAAAATTAGAATAAAGAAAATTAATCCTAGACCTGTAAAGAATGCACCAACTAAAAAGGCCATTTGTTTATTCTGCTCTTCAATCTGACCGGTATAATCTATATGAATATCTTCAGATAAACCTTCATAGCTTTTCATTTCATTTTGAATCTGAGTTACAATAGCACCTGCATCTGTAAAGCCTGGAGATAATGCAGAATAAACGGTAACAACACGTTTAGAGTTTTTGTGTTTTATAGCACTAAAACCAGAGTTGTTTTTTTGCTTAGCAACGGTAGATAAAGGAATTTCTTTAATTTGTCCCGTATTATCTCTAAATGTTATGTTTTGATTAAAAAGCGCACTTTTATCGTAACGATTAGCTTCGTTAAAACGCACATAGATATCAAAATCATCACCATCTTCTTTAAAAATTCCGGCTTTAGAACCAAATATAGAGTTACGTAATTGATCTCCTATTTGCTTTGCAGTAACACCTAATTCTCCTGCTTTCTTTCTATCAATTTCAACTAACATAGAAGGCTTATCCTTGTTAACATCTATTTTAAGTTCATCAATTCCTTGAATGTTTTTTGAGTTGATAAAAGTTCGCATTTGCTCTGCGGTAGCAATTAATTCATTATAGTCGTTACCGTCTATTTCAATATTAATTGGTGAACCTGCAGGTGGTCCGTTGGCATCTTTTTCAACAGAAATTAATACGCCAGGAAAAATACCGACTAAAGCTTCTTGCACTTTTTGACGTAAAAGTTCACTGTCTTCACCTTTTCTAAATTTGTATTCGCGCATAGAAGCTGTAATTTTAGCTTTATGTGGCATTTCTGCACCAGAACCCATGTCTGTTTGTGGGTTTCCTGCTCCCTCTCCAACTTGAGACACAGCACTTTCTACTAAGAAGTTTTTCTTACCATCCATGTATTGATCTACGTTAATGACAGCATCAACACGTTTTTCAATCTGTGCGGTAATAGCATTGGTTTTTTCAATCGCTGTACCTTGAGGATATTCTATATAGACAATAATTTGGTTGGGTTTGTTATCTGGAAAGAATTCTACTTTAGTCCGTTGTGAAGCTAAAGAAACACCAAAAGAAACAAACGCAGCAATTAGTAATAAAAAAGTAACAATAGTTAAAATATAAGGTTGCTTTTTAGATAGCGCATTTCTTAAACGAACTTCGTACCAATTCTCTAGATTAACTAAAGCTTTATTCTGAAAACTATTAGCCCAACCTCTAATGAAATAGCGGTATGCCCAAAGCATAATTGCTGTAAAAATCATTATGGTTCCTAAACCACTATATGCACCGCCAAAAGCAAGGATTAATGCACCAAAAGCAGCAATAATAATTGTGATTTTAATAATTTGCTTTAACGGCATATCTTTATCTTCCGTAGTCATGTAACGAGAGACTAATACCGAGTTAAAAAAGATAGCAACAATCAATGAAGAACCTAATACAATAGATAATGTGATTGGTAAAATTTTCATAAACTCTCCCATAATACCCGGCCAAAGACCAATAGGTACAAAGGCAGCTACGGTTGTTGCTGTAGATATAATAATGGGATATGCAATTTCACCAATACCTTTTTTAGCAGCTTCAATGCGGCCCATGCCTTCGTCTTCCATTAAACGATAGACGTTCTCTACAACCACAATACCATTATCTACTAACATTCCGAGCCCCATAATAAGTCCGAATAACACCATAGTATTTAAACTATAACCAATAAGGCCTAAAATCATAAGAGACATAAACATAGACATTGGAATTGCAAAACCAACGAATAAAGCATTTTTAAAGCCTAAGAAGAACATTAAAACCGTAACGACTAAAATAACACCAAAGATGATGTTGTTTACTAAATCATCAACCTTACCAATCGTTACTGGTGATTGGTCATTTGTTATGGTAACTTCTAAATCTTTAGGAAATTCATTATCAATCGCATTTTGTACAATAACCTGTGTTTGCTCTGCAGCTGCAACCATGTTTTTACCAGCACGCTTTTTAACGTCTAGCATAACAACTGGTTTTTCAGATTTTCTGGCATAAGTGGTTTTGTCTTCTTCATGAAAAGAAACCGTTGCCACATCTTTTAAATAGATAGGATTACCATTATCTGATTTTACAACAAAATTTTCAAGTTCTGAAGGTTTCTCAATTTCACCAATAATACGAATGGTACGTCGTTGTCCACTAGCTTTTAAATTACCTGCAGATTGGGTAATATTTCCATTTCCAATAGCGGCCAAAATATCATTAAAAGTTACTTTAGCAGCCATCATTTTATAGATGTCTACCGCAACTTCTACTTCTTTATCTTGTGCACCACGAATATCTGCTTTTTTAATTTCTTGTAAATCTTCAATTTCCTCTTGAAGATATTCAGCATAATCCTTTAATTTTTCAATAGGATAATCGCCTGAAATATTAATATTAAGAATTGGCATTTCTTCAGAAAGACTCAATTCAAAAACATCAGGTTCTACTTTTGCACCGTTAAATGTTGGCCAATCTTCACCAGCTGTTTCCGAGTCAATTTCGTCTTTAATCTTCTGTTTGGCTTGCTCTACGGTAATATGTTCATCGAACTCAATAACCACCATAGAATAATCTTCTTGAGAGGTTGAGGTGATTTCTACAACATTACTAACCGTCTTTAGCTTGTCTTCTACAGGGTCTGTAATTAACTTTTCAATATCTTCAGCAGTATTACCTGGGTAGATAGTGCTGACGTAAATTTTAGTTTCATTGACCTCCGGAAAAGCTTCTCTAGGCATGTCGAAAAAAGCTGAAATTCCTAAATAGAAAAATACAGCAATAAGCACATACATAGTGGTCTTATTATTAATTGCCCACGATGACCAACTAAATTCCTTTTCGGTATTTTTTTTGTTTTCAGCCATTATTTTTTAGTTTCATAATTAATAACTTCTACAGATTGTCCGTCTCTAACGCTACGTGCACCTTCTTGGATGATTTCTGCACCAGACTCAAGACCTTTTAAAACTTCAATTATATCTTCTTGAGTTTTACCTGTTTCAATTATAACACGGTTGGCAGTTCCAACACCCTTAGCATTTTTGTTGGTTACAACATAAACGTATTGCTCACCTTCAGAATTTTCTGAAACGACACTTTGTGGAATTAATAACGCATTTTCGCTGGTGTAATCGTTAATTTTTAAACGCGCAGATAAGTTAGGTTTAATGGCTTTATCTTTATTAGGAATTTCTACTTCGATCTTAAACGTTCGGTTAGCAGGATTAATAAAATCACCAGCTTGACGAATTTTAGTGTCTATAGTTTTTCCTAAAACAGGAATATTTACACTTACACTTTTTCCTTTTGTAACCTCTGAAACATAACGTTCTGGAACCTCTGTTTCAATATACATATTTTCTAGGTTTACAATTCGCATTAATGGAGATTGGCCAGCTGCAACAACACTTCCTTGTTCTGTAATAATATCATCAATTGTACCAGAAAAAGGTGCTCTTACAGTCGTTTTTGCTATTTGCTGATTCAGTTGGTTTACTGCTTCTTGTTGCGATTGGTAAGTAGATTTAGATTGTAAAAACTGAATTTCACTACCAATGTTTTGTTCCCATAAACGTTGTTGGCGCTCGTAAGTTGTTTTAGCTAATTCGGCTTGTATTTTTAACTGTGCTAATTGTTGACTTAATCCACCATCATCAATTTTAGCTAAAGTTTGACCTTTAGTTACTTTCTGACCTTCTGTTACATAAACGTTGGTTAAAATACCATTGTACTCTGGTGTTATAGTTAAAAGGTTTTTGGTGGTAACATTACCTTGTAATTCTAAAACATGAACAAATACTTTAGGTTCTGCTTTAAACGTTGTGATTAAAGGAACGTTTTGAGTTGTATCTAAAGTTTTTATTTTTTCGTCTAAACGTTTTATTTTATCATTAATATCTTGTTGATCTGCAACAAGTTCAACTCTTTTTGTTCTTATAGTTTCTAGACTACCATTTTCTATAACGTATTCTACAGAATTTTTCTTTTTTCCAGAACACGATACTGATAGGGCAGCAACGATTATTAATAGCGATATATATTTCATTTCTAATAGTGATTTTAATTATTGATTGGTGTGTTTAAAACGGTTTCTAAAGCGGCTTTAGAGTTAACAACATCTAACATTGCTTGTAGTAATTCTTGTTGTGCAGCATACAGTTGAGTTTGTGCTTGTCTTAGCTCAAAACTAGAACCGATACCTTCAAAAAACTTAGTTTGGTTTTTGGTTTCAATACGTTCGGCAAGTGCTAAATTCTCTTTTTTGTTGTCGTAATCTTCTATAGCAAATTGGTAATCACTTTTAGCAGATGCAATTTCTAGTTTTATACGTTGTTCAGTTTCGGTAAGTTCAGTTTCTGCTTTTTCTAAATTAATTTGAGCACGTTGTGTAGACGCATTTCGCATACCTGAGCTAAATATTGGAATATCTAAGCTTACACCAAATAAAGATGAACCAAACCAATCTTGACTTTTCTTAGTAAAATTAAACTCATCATCATAACCAGAGTAACCACCATTTAAAAAAGCATTTAAGGTTGGTAACGCTTTGCTTTTTTCTAATTTTAATAATAAGGTTTTAGCTTCTGCATCGTTTTGAGCAATAAGATAGTCAATGGTGCTTTCTGGGTTTTCTTCTATACTTAAAATATTAAGAGAAATATTATTTTCAGTTAATGTTTCTAAATTATCAATTAAAGTTAATGCATCGTGAACGTCTAACCCTAAAGTGAAATTAAGCATTTGGTAGGCCAGTTTTTTTAATCTATTGGTATTGTTTAGACTACTTTGAACACCAGATAATGTTATTTTAAGTTGCTCTACACTTTCTTCTTCTTCTAAACCATTTTCAAAGATCTTATTAGTTTCGTAAAGGTTTTTTTCAAGTACTTCAATGTTTCTTTCTAAAATAGCAACACTTTCTTCGGCTAAAAGTACATTTCCATAAGCTTCAATAACTGCTTTTCTGACTTCTAAATCTGTTTTTACTTTAGCATTTTTAGAAATTTCTAAATATACTTTGGCAGATTGTAAACCTACAATATAAGAGCCATCAAATATTTTTTGAGATACTGTTGCAAAGGCGGTTACACTTTGTTTGGTATTAAAAACAACTTCTGCTAAATCGCCTTCTTGTCCGCCAAGAAATTCAGCCGGAATAACAGATACTTGTTGTTTTAAGTAATTCTGATAATCTACGCTTGCACTTATCTGAGGTAAACCAGATGCTGTAGTTTCCCATTTTTGTTGTTTTGCCGCATCTATATCGCGAGCCGCATTAATGGCAGTTCTATTATTTTCTAAAGCATAGTCTATGGCTTCTTGTAGCGTAAGACTTGTTGGTTGTTCTTGTGAAAAACCAGTTTGAGAAATAATGAAAGCGACTATTATAATTAGTGTTTTTTTCATCGTTTAATTTTGATTGGTATTTAACTGTGTGAGTGTTTTAATTCCTTCTGTTGAGCAAATGCCTCTTAAGTGGTATTCTAAGTAATTGTTCATTAACATAGAGATTGAAAAATTTTCTCGGGGGAAAAGTTCAGGATCCTTTAAAGATAACATACTATTAAAGTAAAGTCTTGCTATAAAATCGATATCTATAGAGTCTCTGTAAATGCCTTGTGCAACACCGCGCTCTAAATTATGAGTTACGCAAGTCATCATTTTATCAAATTGATTTCGTTTTAAATTCGAATAAATCTTTGGATAATATTTTTGAAGCTGGTATTGTGGCGATGATTTTTCGTCTTTAAGGTGGTTCATTACAAACTTTTTTATATCGTAAATTTCCTCAATCGGGTTTTTGTTAAGTGCGCAAATACAGTCAATGCCATGAGAAATATTCTCAAAAACATTCATGGCAGTAGCTTCAACTAACTTCGTTTTGTTTTGAAAATTCTGATAAATGGTTTTTTTAGAAATCCCCATTTCATTAGCAATATCATCCATTGTAACGCTTTTAAACCCTAGGTTTAAGAACAAGTCAACGGATTTAAGTATTATTTTATCTTTCATTATTAATGTTTCCTCGTTATGGAAATCTGTTTTTTTTAGAAAGTGCAAAACTACAACAGGAAACTTTAAAAACCAAAAAAGTTTCCTAAGTTTTAAGGATTTTTTAAACGAATCCTTTTGTTTATGAATTTTTTAAAACTTGACAGTCTTTATAATTAAAACAATTGATTTATTTTTGCCTTATGCAACACATAGAACAGTACCAAAAACCCTTTCTACAGTATTTAGAGAGTTTTACCGTAAATAAACAGCCGCAGAATCTCTATAAGCCTATTAATTATATCCTTCAATTAGGAGGAAAACGATTAAGACCAATTTTAACGCTAATGACGGCTGAGGTTTTTGGTGGTAGTGCTAAAAATGCCATGGATGCTGCTTTATCTATTGAGGTATTTCATAATTTTTCATTAGTTCACGATGATATTATGGATGATGCACCTTTAAGAAGAGGTGAGGAGACTGTGCATGAAAAGTGGAATATAAACACTGCAATTCTCTCTGGGGATGCGATGTTAATTATGGCGTATCAACTTTTTGAGAATTATGATGCTATAACATTTCAGGCTTTGGCAAAATTATTTAGTAAAACAGCCTTAGAAGTTTGTGAGGGACAACAATATGATATCGATTTTGAAACACGAGACGATGTTACGATTTCTGAGTATCTTAAAATGATAGAATTCAAGACTGCTGTTTTAGTTGGTGCTGCCATGAAAATGGGAGCTATTGTGGCTAAAGCTTCAGATAATGATCAAGATGCAATTTACGAATTTGGCCGCTTGTTAGGTATTGCGTTTCAGTTACAAGACGATTATTTGGATGCTTTTGGTAATCCGGAAACGTTTGGAAAACAGGTTGGAGGTGATATTCTTGAAAATAAAAAAACTTATTTATATCTTAAGACTTTAGAGCTAGGAACGGAGGGAGATACTTTAAACCTAAAAGCAGCGATTAATAATAAAGAGTTTTCTAATGACGAAAAAGTAGAAACCGTAAAGCAATTATTTCTTAAATCTAAAGCTGCTGAAGCAACACAACTAGCAGTAAAAGATTATACGCAACAAGCTTTCACTGTATTAGAAACCTTAAATATTGCAGAAGATAGAAAACAATCTCTACGATTGTTTGGAGAGCAATTAATGAATAGACGTGTGTAATGACTTTACCATCAAATTTTGAAGTTTTAATAGCTGAGGCAGAAGGTTTAGACCTTTACAAAAAACTTATCGTACAGCTGAATAAGGATTTATTATATGCCAATATTGATTTAGAGTTTGATAAAGAAACATTACCAACCAGTTTAAAATTAGTCCTTCAAGAAACGGTATTTCATCTTATTAATTCTAAATTCTCGGATTATCTTAACTTATTATACATTGTAGATGTACCCGAATCTAAAATTAAAAATTTAGACGGTAGCGATGTTTTAAAGTTATCAGAAGAAGTCACTTTTATACTTCTACAACGCGAATGGCAAAAAGTTTGGTATAAAGCAAAATATGCTTAAATTTATTTATACCGGATAATCTTGTCTTGTTTAAAATAATAATTGTATTTTTGTAATCTAAAACAATAGTAGTAGATGTTTTCTAAAGCTTGTGAGTACGGCATAAAAGCAGCAATTTTTATTGCAATTAATTCCGCAGAAAATAGACGTGTAAGTCCTAAAGAAATTTCAGAAGAGATCGACTCTCCTCAAGCTTTTACGGCTAAGATTCTACAAGCATTGGTTAAAAATAATATTGTAAAATCTGTAAGAGGGGCTTATGGTGGGTTTGAAATTGATAAAGCTCAAATAGCAGAAACAAAACTTTCTCAAATCGTTTATGCCATTGATGGCGATAATATTTATAAAGGTTGTGGGTTAGGTTTACATACTTGTGATGAAAATCATCCATGTCCGGTACACGATAAATTTAAAACAATTAGAGAAGAACTTAGGGATATGCTAGAAAACACTAACTTAGAACAATTGGCTTTAGATATCAAATCTGGAGTTTCATTTCTAAAAATCTAAAAAAAATTTGAATATAAATAGGACTAAATTGTCCTAGATAAAATTATAATATGGAAACAATTCAAAAAAACACACAAAAAGAAATAGGTGAGTACGTTGCTGATGATTTTAGAACAGCAGCTATTTTTTCTAAATATAAAATTGATTTTTGTTGCAATGGTAACAGAACAGTAGAAGAGGCTTGCGACAAAAAAGGCATTGATAGCAATATGTTATTAGATGAATTAAATCAAGTTTTAGATTCTAAAGGTGGTGAAAGTATCGATTATAAATCTTGGCCATTAGATTTGTTGGCTGAGTATGTCGAAAAGAAACACCATAGATATGTGGAAGAGAAAATCCCTGTACTACTTCAGTTTTTAAATAAATTATGTAAAGTGCATGGTGAGCGTCATCCAGAATTATTCAAAATAAATGAGTTATTTAAAGCTTCGGCTGGTGAATTATCAGCGCATTTAAAAAAAGAAGAACTTATTTTATTTCCTTTTATTAAAAACATGGTAAATGCGAAGCTTACCAATAGTGCTATAAAATCACCACAATTCGAAACTGTTGAAAACCCAATTGAAATGATGAAGCACGAGCATGATACAGAAGGCGAGCGCTTTAGAGAAATTGCAGAATTGACGGATAATTACAATCCACCAGCAGACGCTTGTAATACCTACAAAGTAACGTATGCAATGCTAGAGGAATTTGAAAAAGATTTGCATTTACACATACATTTAGAAAACAATATATTGTTTCCTGAAGCTATAAAATTAGAACAACAATTTGGTTAATAGCAGACCCTAATTAATTTCTAATTTTGAAAAAAATCCTGAGATGTTTTCCCTAAGCATTCTGGGATTTTCTTCTTTTTAATCCTTAAATTTCTAATTCGTAAATTAAAACGATGCCAAAAAAGTTAGTAGTTATATGTTTAATTAATTTTCTAATTGCTGCGGTAATGGGTTTGGCATTGCGCTTTTCATTTTTAGAATCTATTGGTTTAAATTATAGATTTCTTACCCATGCACATTCTCATGTTGCCATGTTGGGTTGGGTTTATTTAATGTTGTTTACGCTTTTTGTACACTATTTTATTCCCGAGAAACCTAAAATTTTCAATCGGTTATTTTGGTTAACAGAATTTGCTGTGGTTGGTATGATGATTAGTTTTCCGTTTCAAGGGTATGCTATTATTTCCATTTCATTTTCTACACTGCATATTTTTTGTAGTTACTATTTTGTTTATCTTATTTTTAAGCATCAAAAAGTAAATTCTTTAGTGAGTAGGAAGCTACTAAAAACGTCACTCATTTTTATGGTGGTTTCTACTATTGGTGTTTGGTGTTTAGGACCTGCTGTTGCAACACTTGGGCAAGCTTCTGCGTTTTACCAAATTGCGATTCAGTTCTTTCTGCATTTTCAGTTTAATGGATGGTTTTTAATAGCTGTTATTGCTGTATTTTTTCATTTTTTAAAGGTGGAAGACTCTAAACAATTCAGACAGTTTTTTTGGCTATTAATAGTTTCAACGGTATTAACCTTTGCATTACCCATACAATGGTTCGCGCCACATATTAGTTTAATATGGATAAATGGAATAGGTGTTGTTATTCAAATTATAGCGCTTTATAAATTCTTTCAACTTATAAAACCGAAGCTAAATTCCTTATCAAGCGACAGAAGTAAACTTGTTTTTTATATGTATAGTTTTGCACTGGTTTGTTTTATCTTAAAAGTAGTGTTTCAGTCCCTTTCTATTTTACCAGATTTTTCAATTGTTGTATATGAACATCGCAATTTCGTTATTGGATTTATTCATTTATTAATGCTTGGCGTGATTTCAGGATTTCTATTTGCTTTTATATTAAAAAGTAAAATAGTTAGCGTTTCTAGAAGTCTAAACTTTGGTATTTATAGCTTTCTATTAGGTTTTGTGTTAACGGAATTACTTTTGTTAATTCAAGGTGTTATGTTTTACTTCGGCAATGGAATTCTTCCTAATTATTATCTGTTATTGTTTTTGTTTAGCATTTTTTTACCATTGGGAATTGGCTTAGTTTTATTCAATATCATTAATGGTAAAAAAGATAATTAGCAATTCAGTTTTTAAGTTTACGGAAATACAAAAGATAAATTCACATAAAAATTACGTCCTTGTCTAGGGAAGTTATTCCAATCTGCATAGGTAGAATATTTAGTGTCTAATATGTTTTCAACACCATATTTTAATACTGTTTTTCCAAGTTTATTATGGAAAACGTTTCCTAAGTTAAGATTGAGTATCGCATAATCAGCAGTTTCATTTTCACCATACCTACTACTATAATTACTTTGGTTTCCGTTACCATTTAATTGCAATGCAGCATTAAATTTAGGTGTATTGTAATTGAATTCAGCAAAGTAAGAAAATGGTTTTATGAGTGGTAAATTTTCACCATCATTCCCTTTTCCATAATTGTAACCAACCGTTCCGTTGATTGCAAAACGTTCCGATATTTTATAACTACTATTTACATACGTATTAAAAATAGAGGCATGGTCTAATGCTGTATAAACACGCACACCATTTGCACCAATAGTCATTGAGCTTACGTCTGGCGCAATCTCACCGATAATATAATCCATAATATGGAAGTAGGATGATTCTAAACCAATTTCAAAATCGTTGAATTTTTGTTTAAAACTAAAGTTCGCTTCTAAGGCTTTTTCATCTTTTAAATTTGGATTGCCTATATAATCGTAATTATCAAAACTGTTGAATAAGAAAAAGCCATAACCTTCACTAACCGATGGTGCGCGTTCGCCATAACCTAAACCAAAGGATAGATTATAATTCTCTTTTTTTAGTTGATATGCTGATGACAAACTCACTAAAAATCGATTGTTTTGGTCTTGCACATTATCATGAAATATCTCTAGACTTTGTACACCAACTTCTTTTGCTATTTTGTTATTGTGATAGCCTAAACGTATAGAAGATGCGAGTGTTTCATGTGCACTAAAATGAAAGTCATCCTTAATGAAAATACCAGAATATAGCGTTCTAATGTCTGGCCAAGTGTACATAAACATATCTGGTTCGCTAGGGTTGTTAGAAAACATGGTCATTTCTGCAAGTGACTTATTATAAAATCCGTTAAAGTTGAATGTAAAATGATGTTTGTTTTTCACAACATCAGCTTTGCTGTAAAATCCATAAGTATCACTCCAACCTGGCATGTCCATTCTTATAGCTACAACAGGTCGCTTTGTATCGTCCATAATATGCGTTATGGTATTAAAATACAATTTGGTTTCTAATGATTTTAAGGCTTTATCTTCAGGTTTGTAATAGTGCGTTAGAGATGCAATTAAAGCTTCAGCTAAAGAAACATCCATTGGCAAAGCCGGATAACCTACATCTGTAGCTTTATCATAAATAATGCTAGCATCTAAACTTTGAGTTTCAGAGAATTTGTAACCCGATTTTAGTGAAATGTTATATTTTTCGAATTGAGAATACAAGATTTCTTCATTACCACCAGCATCATAATTATCGGATTTTCTATAAATGCCATCTGTGCTAATAAAGAATTTATTACCTGTATATTCTACATCTAATCCAGTTGCTTTATAGTTGCCGTTGGTTTCATAACCTAGGTCTAATCCAGATTTAAAACCAGAACCATTAAATTTAGAGGATGGTAATTTTAAATCTATTCCACCACCAATTGAATGTCCATTTTCTGTGCCTTCTTGACCAGAACCAATGGTTACTTTTTCGAGATTAGAAACATCAACATAAGACGTTATTGGGTCCATTTTATCAGTACAAGCACCAAAAATTTGCATACCATCGATAGTCACTACCAAACGCTCACTTGTCATGTTGTTAATGGTTGGTTCCCAAGCGTAATTACCACGTTTTATCATGGTTACTTTATTAGATTTTTCAAGATAGTCATCAATGCTAGACAGTGTTTTTTCTTGTCTGTGATTGCTTAATTTACGTCTTGAAAGTACGAGGACTTCTTCTAATTTTGTAGTGTCTTTTTTAATCTCTTTATTGTTGTCTTGGGCAAATCCCAAAGAAGACAATAGCAGACATAGAATGACTGTTATTAGCATTTTCATGGCTAAAAATTTTAGTGTTTTAAATGAATTGGCAAAAATGTGTCTTAGAAGTTAGAGGCGAAACTGAAGAATCACAACCACTATTAAAGTTGAGATTCTTCACTTTGTGCCTCATTCTTAATGACAGTAAGGAATAAATTAAAATTCCAGTTCTAAATACAAGCTACTCGCTTCGTTTTCATCGGTAACGTCTTCTCCTTTTAAAACACTATCGTCTGCATTCATTAACTTTAGGTTTAGTTTCCAGTAACCAGTCATTGTTAATGATAAATCGCCATAATAGAAATTATCTGCATTATTATAAGTTAAATCTGTATTGTTAGGTGAGGTGTGATTTCCCATGCCTGGCATTCTTGGGTCTAAAGCTATGGTATAGTCTTCTACAACTGGAAACGTCATCATGTTTTCCATTTTAAACAAACCAACTTTCATTGTATTTACAGCAATACTTGGGTCTTTTGGTTCAATAAGTGCCAAGATATATTTGGTGTCATCACTTCCCATAAAACTCGCTGTGTTTTGATTTTCATATTGAAATACAGATATCGTTTCTGTAACCGAATAATCAGTGCCATCAATAGTGTAATTTAACGTTAGTGACCAACCAGAAGCATCTGTATTTGTCATTTGGTAGATGATAAAACCTTCATAAATAGTATCTTTTCCTAAAGCTTTTGAAATTGAAGATTTAGGCGAAGAATGTTCCATAGTTGGCATTTGCATCATTGGCATCCAAGAAAGGATAGCATCTTCTATATAGCTGTCTGTTGTGTTATCTTTAATTCTGAGGCTAATTAAATTATAGCCAGTTTCAAACAGACCTTTTTCGTTGTAAAATTCTATGGTTTGGTTGTCATTAACAATGGTTTGAATAAGTTCTAATCCTTCAACTTCATTAACTATTGTTGTATTGTCATCGTCGTCTGTAGAACATGAAAAGAAAAGTGTAATAAATGCGATTGGTAATAAATATTTAAGTTTCATTTTAAAGTGTTTAAGTTATTTTTTAATGTAAGTATCCTGTTCGAAGCCGATGTGGTTTCAAAAAACAGAAGTTTGCTCTAAGTAGAGCTTCAAAAAAATTAACTTAAATCTGGTGGTGGTGTATGGATATCATAATACCCAGAAACTGGTTGTTTTATTCTGTAATGTGTGTTGTTTTGAAACCTTTCTAATTGAATTAAATTTGAGTTGGTATGGTTTGTAGTTTCATAAATAACAAAAACGTCTAAGCGCGTTCTGTCGCTTGATGGTATTGGTGCATCTGAACTTGAATCTGTGTTATGTTGTACTAATTGTTTGGCTAAATGACATTTACCATTACAGCCTTTTTGATTGTTTTTTTGAACACAAAGCGTTTTAGCAATAAAATCTTGGTTCATCATAAAATCGGTTACAATAACCACATTGTTAATATTATTCGCTAATAAAACGAATGTTAAAAACAAAGCAGTGACTCTATATGTAACCTTTAATATCATATTGCTAAATTCGGACAATTTTGTCTTTAATTAGATGATTTTTGTCAGTTAATCTTAAAATATTCGAAATAGGTGGCTGTTAAGTTTTTTAAGTGATTTACTTTTTGCTCTAATTCTGAAGCGTTTTCTACATCTTTTATATCCGTGATTTCTTCTAGAATAGGGACGAGTACCACATGAAGCTGGTCGTGAGCTTCGCCTTCCATATCGCAGCTTTTAATAATATAGCTTGTTTGTTTTGAAAGTACATCGCCTAATACTTTTCCACTTGTTGAAGTATTATTTTTTAAAATAGAATCAATACGTTTCATACCAATATGAGTTTCTTTATTAGCAATCCACTTTTCGTTATTGTTGAGTGTTAAACCTTCAAGTTGAATGGCTTGAGGTTCTGTTATGTTGTTTTTGCAAGAATAACAACTTAACAACATCATTATGATAATGACTGAATTTGATAATATTCGTTTCATAATTAAAAATCTTTTTTCTTCGATTTAAATATGATGCGTAAAACAGGCATAACAATCCAAATGGTGAGCATCACAAAAGATACAATTAAACCGAAACTTGTTCCGAAAAATTGTTTGAAAACCGCACCTGTATATCCTAATAATGCAGAAATATCTAGTTTTAAAAGGATAAGCGTTCTCGATAAATCTATTGGATTTAGCATAGTGCCAATAAGTGATACTTTATCTAGCGGATAATCTTCAAATAAAATTAATGTCATTAAAAAGAGTCCATCATAAATAACAGCCAAGAACAACCAAAGTAAGATGGCATAACCAAATCCTTTAATTTTGTTCTCGTTAGATAAAGCAATGTTGAAGGCTAAAGCGGTAAAAATTAAGGTTAAAAATGTACCAGTAATTAGTAGTAGTGAAAAATCCCAAATGGCACTGCTTTCAAATAAACCATAAAATACAAATGGTATGCCTAATCCTAAAATTAAACTCATAGATAATGATAGTGCAACACCTAAATATTGTCCTAAGAATATGGACGAACGTTTAATAGGTTGTGCTAAAAGTAATTCTGTAAATTCTTGTGAATTATAATAGTACATCACACCAAAAATGGTGCCTATTAACGGTACTAAAACGATGATAACATTCATTAAAGTAATAACTGCTTTTGAAAGGTCGTTGTTTAAAAATAATAACACAACACCTAATAATAAATAAAAAGCAAAATACACGTAACTCCAGCGACTACGCATAAGGTCGTAAAAACTATATTTTAATATCTTAAGCATGGTTATCGGTTAATATAGACGCAATCGCATGTTCGAAATCGGGTTGATTGGTCTTGGTTTTTAATTTTTGGATGGTGCCTTTAAAGTAAATTTTACCTTCTAGGATAAATACAATTTCATCTGAAATTTCTTCAACAAAACTCATAATGTGTGAGGTAATGAGCACTGTTTTACCTTTGGCTTTTTCAGCTTTAATTAAATCTTTTAATCTAATGAGTGAAATTGGGTCTAAACCTGTGGTTGGTTCGTCTAAAATAATTAACGGACTATCAAACATAAAAGTTAAAACGAGATTCACTTTTTGCTTAGTTCCACCTGAGAGGTTACCTAATTTTTTGTCTAAAAAGGGTTCAAGTCTAAAAAGTTCAATTAAACGCTCATCTTCATTGGTTGGTTTGCGTAAATCTTTAATCATTTTGATTAATTCTTTAACACGTAGGTTACTCGGAAAGTTGGCTATTTGTGGTAAATAGTCGATTTTATGTCTGTATTCGGAATTCTTTTTAATGTTTTCGCCAAGTACAGTGATGTTTCCTTTATCTGGAATTACCATACCCAAAACTGATTTTATCAATGTGGTTTTACCTGAGCCATTTGGGCCAAGTACAGCGAAAATTCCGCCTTCGCTTATATTGAGATCAACACCACTAAGTACTTGATTCTTTCCGAATTTTTTATGTAAATTTTCTATGGTTACCATTTTCTCTTTTTTATTTGAGGGTTGTTGTCCAATAAATCATCTGGTGTAAAAACAGGTGATACTTTTTCGGAAAAATCGATTATATCTATAAACATACTTCGCAGTAAAATGATGGTTTCTGGTGTACGATTTACGATATAAGAAAATAGTTTTACAGGTCTGTAAGGGATATCACCAATGCCATTTTTGTCTAAATCGTAACCTGTGTAACTGCTCCAGTAATTTTTATCAAATGCATTGTCATTGACTTTGCTGTTGTAAGCAATGTCAAAGGAATTATATAAGAAATTGTTCTCTGTGAAAATATTGGTATAACAAGCTCCTTTTACCTTAATTGCCCAACCATTTTCTTTAAATGTATTATGCTTGTAGTTGATGCGATTAGAGCCTTCTACGTTAATACCAATGGTGTTATCCTCAAAGGTGTTACCTTCAATTTCGGCATCATTAATTTCTTTAAGTAATAAACCATAGGAAGCCGTTCCCCAATTTTCTTTGAACGTGTTATTGAACATTTTTATACGTTTTGAAAACATCACCGCCACACCAGCTCCATTGTTTTCAAAAGTATTGTCTTCGTATAAATCGTCGTTAGAAAACATAAAGTGTAAGCCATAGCGTACGTTTAATGCGCTGACATTGTTTTTAATAGTACAAAAATTAGAAAACTCTAGATAAATACCGTCTCTAACATGCTGCACAAAATTATGTTCAATCTGGATGTTTTTACTGTACCAAAGTTGAATGCCGTTTCCTGAGTTATATTCTT
Organism: Winogradskyella wichelsiae; assembly: GCF_013403925.1. Lineage (GTDB taxonomy): Bacteria > Bacteroidota > Bacteroidia > Flavobacteriales > Flavobacteriaceae > Winogradskyella > Winogradskyella wichelsiae. The sequence continues at coordinate 640,688 of NZ_JABFDJ010000001.1, read as the reverse complement.
CAACTGCCTCTCCAATTATTTTATTATGAAAGACTTTACCATCTCTTGATTTTTCGATATAAATTCCGAAGAATAGTTTTTCTAAAACTAAATTTTGAATTTTAAAATTTTTACTATTTTTAATACGGACGGCTGCATAATCTTCTGTGTAACTAGTGCCAACATTAATAATAAATAAACCGTCTATGGTGACATTATCTGAAATAATCGTAATGATTTCACCTTTTAACTCGCCATCTATAATTGGATAATTTTCACCGATTATGGTTAATGGTTTGTTCACAATAACATTGTGTTCCTTATACGTTCCTTTTTTGATTGTAATGGTGTCAAAATCCTTTGCTTGTGCAATACCGTCGCTTAATGTTGAAATAGGACAGGTTTTACAAACTTCAATCTGATAAGCAAAGCCATTGCGATTTGCTAACAATGCAACTAATATTAATAATGTGATTTTAATGTTTTTCATAAGCTATAATAATCCTCCTGATCTTAAACTAAATCCCACAAAAACGAATAACACAGCGATCAGGGTAACCAAACCTATGTGGTAAGCTAGTGGCTTTAATTTTTTCTTTGGAATTAAAAAAAAGCGCGCATGTACGGCAAGTAAAACAGTGCTTAACAATAAGAGTAACTTAATGTATATATGCTTGTTTTGATGATTTGAAATGTCGAATTCAAAAAAATCTGTGGTGTAAATAATAGCCATATAAATACCAGTTATTACTAAAATAAGTAATGCAGGAATGCCAATGCGTTCAAATCTTGATTCAAATTGCTCTATGATACTGAAGTCATTTTTTGATAACGCTTTAGGTAAAAATCCGAATGATAGAATTAGGTGACCGCCAGTCCAAATCGTTGCGCAAATAATGTGTAAGAATATAATGAGTTTTAAAAGCATGACTTAATTATTTAACTTTGAGAGAAGTTGATTCCATGTATATAATTGACCTCCTTTTTCTGATTGAAACTTTTCTGCATCCGTTTTGTTTTCAAAAGCCGATAAAAAAGCTCCCATTGGGCTAGGAATATTTTCACTTATTAAAAACGTTGCTCTTGTAGCGTCTGTAAAGACTTCTGGTTCTGTGTAATTTGTAGCTAAGTATAGTTTTATTTTAGAGGTATCAAAATCTTCTAAATAATTGATCATACATTCTGTTGCATCAAATTTATAGACTTTCCCTTTTTTAGTTACAATTTCTGCAGCATGAACTTTGTCTACAATGGTCATTGTGCAAAAGCTGCAACCATCACTTCCGTAAACTATGGGTTGAGGTGTTACGTTACAACTAAAAATTAATAATAATAATAATAACGCAAGGATAGAATAGTGTGTTAGTGTTTTCATGTTTTTAGTGTTTTGAAAATACAGCATTATGATGTTCTTTTCTTTAAACTTGCTTTTCTGCCTAACCAAAAAGCAACTATAGTTAATGCCATACCAATAAACATTAGATATCCACCAGTATGTGGTAACGAAGTAACATCAAAATTTAAAAGCTTTTTAAACCCAATTAGTGGTGGTTTGTACGACATTGGAGAGCCATCCGGATTGGTTACTTTTATAATGGCATGAGGATCTAAATTACCACCGTAATCGATTAACCAATTATTGAAATCGTACATGCCTAAAACTCCTAATACAGACATTGCTATAAACCAGCCTATAAAATACTTATAACTTATTTTGCTAAAGTAGCCTAACAGACCAATAATAATTCCTAACATGGACATTCCAAATATAACCTTCGGAAATACTGAAAACTCCCACATTTCATCTGCTTTTGGTATTTTTTTCATACCTATATAGTGATTTAAACCATCTATATTTTGTAAGTCGAATTCTGAAACTCCTTTAATACCATTAATATAAATATTCATTCCTAAAGGATCTGGGTATTGTGGAGCCCCAAGCATTATGTTCCATAACGGAAACTTAAAAAGTCCTAATAATAGTAATGAACCTATAATCATTATAATGCTAGCCTTTTTCATCTTATTTAATATTTATATTAATGTATTTAGTGAGGCTTCTGTGTAAACAGAGGGAAGTGTTTTAGATAAGAAAGGCAAGAGCGAAAAATCTACTCTCGCCTTTGTTAGAGAAATAAACACTAAACTAAAATTCCTCTAGGTTGTATTAGGTTTGTTGTTATTCTATATCTTCTCCTAAAGACCATTTTAAAGGTGTATCCGCGTTTGCTGCCGATACCCTAATGTAACCTTGCATTTCTTGGTGTAATGCAGAGCAGAAATCGGTACAATAGAATGGCCATACACCAACTTCTTTTGGTTCCCATACAGATGTTTTGGTTTGCCCTGGCATAATTAACAACCCTGAGTTAGTTTGCCCAATCATTGCAAATCCATGAGGTACATCAAAATCTTGTTCTAAATTTGTAATATGGAAGTATACTTTGTCTCCTACTTTAATACCTTCAATATTATCTGGTGAAAAATGACTTCTAATAGTTGTCATGTAAATATGTACGTCTTTACCTTCTCTAACAACTTTAGTGTCAGCATCAGATTTTGCTGCATATGGATGTTTGTTGTCTGCTAGTTTATAGATTTTTTGAGATTGCTCTTTAATAATGCTTGCTTCCATTGCAGCAGCATAATGTGGCTCACCATGTGTAGGGAAATCTAAAAGTAATTCCATTTTATCTCCAGAAATATCATACAATTGTGCAGAATGTTCCATTTCTGGACCTGTAGGTAAATAACGATCTTTTGTTATTTTATTCATTGCAAACATGTATTTACCTTGTGGTTTTCCAGAGTTTCCTCCAGGAATTGTTAAGTGTCCAACAGAGTAATAAGTAGGTTTTCTATCGATAACTTCCCAAGTGCCTAATTTCCATTTTACCACTTCAGAAGAAATAAAGAAGGTCGTATATGCATTTCCTTTTCCATCAAACTCTGTGTGTAATGGTCCTAGTCCTGCTTGGTTTACTACGCCTGCTAAAACATCTTCGAAGTTTAAAATTGGAATTCCGTAAGCTTCACCTGCAAATTTTTCATTTTTAATAGCATCTAGCATTTTTGTAAATGAATGTACTGTTACGTTTGCGGATAATTTACCATTACCTACAATATATTCTCCGGAAGGATCTACAGCACAACCATGAGGTGATTTTGGTGTTGGAATAAAATAAACAGCCCCAGGAACTTCAATTGGATTTACAACACGGACTTCTTTTTTCATAGTCGAAGTTGCTGTGTGTGTTTCTTCGTCATATATATTATGGGCATAATTAGCAGGCATCATTGTTCCACCTCCATTATTTACATAGTCTTCAATTTTTTTCCAATTAATAGCTGCAATAAAATCTTTGTCATTTTGAGAGGCATTAACTTCTAAAAGGGTATTTGCTTCTTCTGTATTATACGTTGTAAAGAAGAACCAACCATGAGATTTTCCACGTCCAGGATGTGATAAATCGTAGTTAAAACCAGGCATTAGGATTTGGAATTTAATATCCATGTTCCCTGTTTCTGGTGCTACACTAATAAACGATAAAGCCCCTTGAAAGTTTCCTTTGTACTCTTTAATGGGCATATCACGTTGTGGAATTGGAACAGAAAAACGTGTTCCTGCTACTACATATTCTGTGTTTTCTGTTACAAAAGAAGAACTGTGGTTACCTGCACTGTTAGGCACCTCAATAATTTCTTCGGTTTCAAATGTGGTAAGACTAAGTCTTGCAATACGTGGTGTGTTGTTTTCATTTATAAATAGCCAACGCCCATCTAATTCTCCTTTTGATTGAGAAATATCGGGATGATGCGCATCTCCCCAAGGAATAAATCCGTGAGAGGTGTTTAACATAGGTTTTGTTTCTTCAGAATACCCATAACCAGAAGTTGCAAATTGTGAAAATACAGGGATTTCTTTAAACATTCTACCAGAAGGTAAACCATAAACCGTTACGTTACCACTGTAACCTCCAGACATAAAGGCGTAAAATTCATCATGCTCGCCAGGAGCTACATAAACTTTTTCAGCGATATTACTTCCTAAGGCACCAGACTTACCGCCTGGCTTCCCCGAATTATTACAACTTGTAAATGTTGTTAGAGCAATTACAGTTGTAAATGTTGCTATTATTATATTCTTCATTGTTAATTAATTTTGGTTAGTGTTTTTATCCCGTAAGTGGTAATAGTACCTTATCGATAAGATGTGCAATACCGCTTCGAGCCTTGTAATTTGTCAATATTTTTGCACCACCAATAAGTGGTTCTCCATTTACAACTTCTACCTTAACGTAACCATTGTTGGCTAGATCTGTTTTTTTAAATTCTTTAGAATAATTAGAAGCAGTTACGTGGTATTTTAAAATATTAGCTAAGGCATCTTTGTTTTCTAGTTTCAGTAAATTTTAAATAGTACTTTTTGGTAAAGTTGTAAACCCTTTATTTATTAGAGTAAATACCATTAATAGCCATGTGTTTGTTAAAGCATTTTCTAAAGATGTTGCTTTTGCTGCTGAGACTAATTTGGTATGGCCTTTAGAGCCTAATGCAGTACTTAATACGGTCGCTTTACCTTGTTTATATTAAATGAAAGTTTATCCTGTTTTTTTGTAGTTGATGTTTTAGTGTCTAAAGTCTCAGCTGATGATTGTCTAGTGTCGTTTTACAAGAACAGCTTAATGAAGCTAATAAAAAGAAATTATTTAATTAGCTTCATAACGTTCTATTATAGGGTTCTAAAATATTCTAAGACGGCTCTAGCTTCTTCTTCGGTAAGATGTTGGTTGGCCATAGGGGCACCATTAAATTCCATTAATAAGTCCTTAGCCAATGGATCTTCTTTAACCATTTGTTCTGGGTTTAGAATCATGTTCATTACCCATTCAGGTGATCTTCTTTCAAAAATACCTGTTGGTGCTGGGCCAATGAATTTTTTGTCTGCTTTATGGCATGCAGTACACATTTTTGCATACACATCTTTACCATGTGTAACCATATCTTGGTTTATTTCTGCGTCTAGACTTATAGAGGTTATTGAGCCAACACCTTTATTGGAGAGTTCTATACGTTGTGAAGCAGGTACCTTTTTCTCTACTTTGGCTGGTGTTTTTTTACCGTAACCTGTTTCTTCTTTCTTTTTGTCGTTACTACCACAACTAAACACGGTTGCAATAGCGAACACTGCTAATAGTTTAAATATTTTTTTCATTGTTATAGGTTTTATTTCAACAAATTTAAAGAGGGAGCATTGGAAAATACATGACATTTATCATGATTAGGATATTTTTGTCCGATTTAATTTTTTGACTATATTTAATTTTCTTTAACAAGTGTGATTAAGTCTTTTTTAATTGAGTTAGGAATTTTATAAATGGTAAAAATTGTAAACTGTTATAATCAATAATTGACAACCCCCACAAGTTAATTGTGGGGGTTAGTTAAATGTAAATAGGGTAAGTTGGGTTTTATTAAAATGTAAATCTTACAAAAGGCATCCAGGCTTCAGTGTAGATACTTTCATCTTTGTCATATAGAACATCATACCTTATACCAATTGTAACATTTCCATTTGAGTAACCAGCACCTATAAATAAGGCAGGATACCAATAATCTTCATCAAGATTTGTAACAAAGTTGCTGTCAAAATTTCGACTAACATGTAATTGTTCAAATTCTGCAGAAATTTGAACTTCTCTATATGGATTAACAAGACCAATAATACTTCCTCCTAAAACCGTGGATTTAAAAACATCTTTTTGGCTGCTATAAGAATAATTTAACCCAACACCTGTGGCCACATAGGGATTAAATCTATAGAGGGCATTTGGTGTTATAGATCCGCTAAAAAAACCGTCTCCAAAATTAAGGCCTAAACCTCCACCGAATTCTACGTGACTCCAAAAATCACTCTTACCTGAAGTGTAATTCTGAGCGAATGAAAATAATGTAAAGAAATAGATTATTAGACTACATAATAATATTTTGGGTGTCAGTATATGCTTCAAATTTGCCATTGTTTTAATAGTTCTAATCAATATGTTATAAATATAATAAATCCTTATCTATATTTACTAAAAGTTGTATTTTTGACTAAATTATGTTGAAACGACAACGTCTCAAAAAGTAAAATGGATAAATATTCCTTTCTCAACGCGGCACATACAGCACACTTTGCTGATTTATATGACCAATATCTCATAAACCCTGATTCCGTAGAGCCAAGTTGGCGCGCCTTTTTTCAAGGTTACGACTTTGGATCAGAAAATTATGATTTAGATGGTGAAACTAGTGAAAGTGTTTCCACGCAAGTGCCAGAACAAATTCAAAAAGAATTTCAAGTATTAAAACTTATAGAAGGCTATAGAAGTAGAGGCCATTTGTTTACTAAAACAAATCCTGTACGAGCAAGACGTAAGTATGCACCAACCCTAGAGGTTGAAAATTTTGGATTGTCACAAAGTGATTTACAAACTGTTTTCTCCGCAGGAGAAGTATTAGGTTTAGGATCTTCAGCGACTTTACAAGTTATCATTGATCATTTAGAAAAAGTGTATTGCGAATCTATTGGTGTAGAATATATGTACATCAGAAAACCTGAAGAAATTAAGTGGATTCAGCAGAAACTTAATATCAATGATAATCATCCGCAGTTTTCTCCTGATCAGAAGAAAACAATTTTAAGAAAATTAAATGAAGCTGTTTCATTTGAAAATTTCCTTCATACCAAATATGTAGGTCAAAAACGATTTTCTTTAGAAGGAGGTGAAGCGTTAATACCAGCTTTAGATGCTTTAATTGAACATGCTTCTGGCTATGATGTAAAAGAATTTGTTATGGGAATGGCCCATCGTGGTCGTCTTAGTACTTTAACAAACATCTTTGGTAAATCTGCAAAAGATATTTTTAGCGAGTTTGATGGTAAAGATTACGAGCAAACCGTATTTGATGGAGATGTAAAATACCATTTAGGTTGGACAAGTGATCGTGTTAGTGATGCTGGCAAAAAAATAAATTTAAATATTGCACCAAATCCATCGCATTTAGAAACCGTTGGAGCTGTTGTGGAGGGGATCGTTAGAGCAAAGCAAGACGATAAATATTCAGATAATCCGTCACAAGTACTACCAATAATTGTTCATGGTGATGCTGCTATTGCAGGTCAAGGTTTAGTATACGAGCTGGTGCAGATGGCACAATTAGACGGTTATAAAACAAACGGAACAATACATATCGTTGTTAATAACCAAATTGGTTTTACGACCAATTATTTAGACGCACGTTCTAGTACGTACTGTACAGATGTTGGTAAAGTGACACTTTCTCCTGTATTACATGTTAATGCAGATGATGTTGAAGCCGTAGTACATGCCACGTTATTTGCTTTGCACTTTAGAATGAAGTTTAAGCGCGATGTCTTTCTAGATATGTTAGGTTATAGAAAATATGGGCATAATGAAGGTGATGAGCCTAAATTTACACAACCTTTATTATACAAAGCTATAGCAAAACACAATAACCCGAGAGATATTTATGCAGCTCGTTTATTAGCAGAAGGGGTTATTAATAACGACTTTGTTGCTAAAATAGAAAAAGAATATAAAGATAAACTTGAGGAAAAGCTTGAAGATTCTCGTAAGGTTAAGAAAACAGAGATCACACCATTTATGCAAAACGAATGGATGAACTTTACTTCTGCAGAAGAGAATAGAATGATGGAGACTGTAGATACTACATATCCTAAAGAAGCGCTCGAGAAAATTGCAAAAGTTATATCTACTTTACCTGAAGATAAAAAATTTATAAGAAAAATTCAACGTTTAATAGAATCGAGACAAACAATGTTTGATGAGAATCGATTAGATTGGGCAATGGCAGAGCATTTAGCTTATGGCTCCATATTATTAGAGGGGAATGATATTCGCATTTCTGGGCAAGATGTAGAGCGCGGGACGTTTTCTCATCGTCATGCTGTTGTAAAAGTTGAAGATAGTGAAGAAGAGATTGTTCTTCATAATCAATTAAGTGATAAACAAGGAAGATTCTTTATATATAACTCATTATTATCAGAATATGGTGTCGTAGGTTTTGATTACGGTTATGCGATGGCAAGTCCAGAAACATTAACTATTTGGGAAGCGCAATTTGGTGATTTCAGTAATGGAGCGCAAATAATGCTAGACCAATACATTTCTGCAGCAGAAGATAAGTGGAAGTTACAAAACGGATTGGTTATGTTATTACCTCATGGCTATGAAGGTCAGGGAGCAGAACATTCATCGGGTCGTATGGAGCGTTACTTACAACTTTGCGCAAAGGATAATATGTTTGTTGCCGATTGTACAACACCTGCAAATATGTTTCATTTGTTACGTAGACAAGTAAAAGCAGGTTACAGAAAACCTTTAATTGTATTTACTCCAAAAAGTTTATTACGTCATCCAAAAGTAGTTTCTACTGTAGATGAATTTGCAAATGGAAGTTTTCAAATGTTAATTGATGATGCTACTGCTAAGGTAGATAAGATAAAAACACTTGTTTTTGTAACTGGTAAGTTTTATTATGATTTATTAGAGGAACAAGAGCATCTTGAAAGAGAAGATATTGCTTTAGTGAGAATTGAGCAATTGTTCCCTTTGCCAGCTCAAGATATGAGAGTAATACTTGAGAAATATAAAAATGCAGATGATATTGTTTGGGCTCAAGAAGAACCAAGAAACATGGGAGCTTACAGCCATATGTTAATGAATTTTGACGAAACTAAACAGTTTAGAGTTGCAAGTAGAAGGCCTTATGGTGCTCCTGCAGCAGGAAGTTCTGTGCGTTCTAAGAAAAGGCATAAGGAAGTTATTGATTTCGTTTTTGATAAATCAAAAAATAATCAGAGATAATAAATCTATCGTATCATTAATACTGATACCAATAAACAAGTACAAAGTAAAACCATAGGTTATAAAAATTACAATATGATTTTAGAAATGAAAGTGCCTTCACCAGGCGAGTCAATTACTGAGGTGGAAATTGCAGAATGGTTAGTGCAAGACGGAGATTATGTAGAAAAAGATCAAGCCATTGCTGAGGTAGATAGTGACAAAGCAACATTAGAGTTGCCAGCGGAAGCTAGCGGAATAATTACACTTAAAGCAGAAGAAGGTGATGCTGTTGCTGTTGGTGCTGTGGTGTGTTTAATAGATACAAGTGCAGCAAAACCAGAAGATGGAGGAGATGCTTCTGAGACTTACAAAGGTGGTGATGAAGGCGGTGGTGACACAAATGTTGCGGACGAATTGAAGAAAGAACAAGATCAAACTGCAAATACAGGTGAAAAAGCTTCAAATCCTGCTAAAAACACTTATGCTTCAGGAGTTGCAAGTCCAGCAGCTAAAAAAGTATTAGCTGAAAAAGGAATGGACGCAAGTGCTGTTGCTGGTTCAGGTAAAGATGGAAGAATTACTCAAGATGATGCTGTAAAGGCTGTACCATCAATGGGAACTCCAACAGGGGGAAGCCGAGGTACAACTCATAGTAAAATGTCTATGTTGCGTCGTAAGGTTGCAGAACGTTTAGTGGAAGTGAAAAACACAACAGCGATGTTAACTACATTTAATGAGGTTAATATGACACCGATTTTCGAATTGCGTAAGCAGTACAAAGAAGCGTTTAAAGCAAAGCATGGTGTAGGTCTTGGATTTATGAGTTTCTTTTCTTTGGCAGTTGTAAGAGCATTAAAAATGTATCCTGCGGTTAACTCTATGATCGATGGAAAGGAAATGTTAACTTATGATTTTGTAGATATTAGTATTGCTGTTTCAGGTCCAAAAGGATTAATGGTGCCAGTAATTAGAAATGCTGAGAATTTATCATTTAGAGGTATTGAATCTGAAGTAAAACGTTTAGCACTAAGAGCTAGAGATGGACAAATAACTGTAGATGAAATGACAGGTGGTACATTTACTATTACAAATGGTGGTGTCTTTGGAAGTATGTTATCTACACCTATTATTAATCCTCCTCAAAGTGGAATTTTAGGAATGCATAATATCATTGAACGTCCTATTGCTGTAGCAGGTAAAGTTGAAATTCATCCAATGATGTATGTCGCTTTATCTTATGACCATAGAATCATTGATGGAAAAGAGTCTGTAGGATTCTTAGTCGCTATAAAAGAAGCGTTAGAAAGTCCTGAAGAGTTATTAATGGATAACGATATAAAGAAAGCTTTAGAACTATAAAGTCTAAAATATTTATAATTAAAAAGCGCAATCTCATTGAGATTGCGCTTTTTTTTTACCCTTATTAAAAAAAACTAACTAAAATTAATGAAAGAAATTAACAACAATATTAGCCGAAATTACAATTACTGAACTAACGACTAATAATATTATAAAAATTTTGTCCCTTGTATTTGATGAATTTTTTTTCATTGTGTCCATAGGTCTTAACTGTTTTATTGAGGAATGAATTAATAACTGGTGTAAAGTTGCAACTTATTATAAGACAATACTATACGTAACTTTACGTAAATTTAGAGTTTTTATAAAAAATAAGGCCTTGAACTTATGTTCAAGGCCTTAATAGTCCCTAAGAATTAATTATTCCCTGTTTTGAGAGTTAACTAATAACAAAATTGTATACTACAACCCCTACATTTGTAGCATGATGTAAAGGTCACAAAAAAACTAATACTAAACTATACGTAACTTTACGTATTTTCAAAATTAATACAGTTTAAGTGTCAAAAAAGGTAGAATTTTCTTTAGCCCAAATCAATAAGCTATTTTGCTTTTTATCTAATTTTAATTTTTTTATAATATTACTTTTATGCTTTTCTACGGTTCTAGGTGAGATTAAAAGTAAGTCGGCTATCTCTACACCTGTTTTGTTTTGCGATATTAATTTAACAATGCCTTTTTCATGATTTGTAAGGGAATCAAAATTTTCAGGTAACTTATGTATTTCTAAAAAATTTAATAACTCAGGACTAAAATAAGGTTTGTTGTTTATGACAGAAGCGATGCAGTTTTCAATTTCTACTAATGCAAATTCTTTTAATACATAACCATAAATATCCAGAGCTTTAGCATCATAGTATGTTTTCTCATCTTTCTCAAAAGTAATAAGTACAATTTTTGTAGGAATATTATCTACTTTACATTTTTCGGCAATCTGTAAACCTGTAAAGAAGGGCATTTTTATATCTAATATAGCAATGTCTGGCCTATGAGCTTTTACTAAAGTTAAGGCTTCTTTTCCGTTTTTGGCACTTGCTAAAACATTAAATTCTTTTTCAATTAAAAAATCGTGTAAGCCTTTTAAGACCAAAGGATGGTCATCAGCAATAATAATGGTAGGGTTCATTTTGTTATTCATTCAGCTATGATTTTTAAAGATAGAAAGAATCTTCTGTTTATTTAATGGTTTTGTGAATAATAACATTGTCAGCTTTCTTATAACTTGAGGTATAAATATTTCTTTTCATAATCGATAACAGCCTTTCCTTTTTTTAAGATATCCGCACCAAGTATACCATCTACAGGGTCTGCATCATGATTAATAAGTCCGTTGTTAACATGAGAAAGATTAAATAAAATAAGCGCAACACGACTCTTTTTCCATTTTCCGAGCTTAACGGAATTTGAATTAGAAATTTGTGTCAGCATGTCAGAAGCCCCAGCACCAACTGCTTTTATTTCCGAATCTTTAACTTTAAGATTAAAACGTTCAATGGCTTCAAAACCGACACAGCTATTTGAAGCACCAGTATCTAAAATAAATCGACCTTTTACGCCATTAATAGTTGCTTTTATTTCAAAATGATTGGTTTTTGTGAACTTCAATTTAACTTTAGAATAGCCTTTATTTGTAAGGAAGTCTTTTAACGTTTCCATAGTTGTCTTTTATAAATTAATAACAGAATTAAACTAGCAATTATCAAGCCGATAATACTATAAATAATCATATTTATATAATTGAAAGATTTTGCTGGCGTTACATCTCCAGAATAAATAAAAGCACTCCAATAATAAGGTGATTTTTTAGCATTAGAAATAGTATCAGAATTTAGGTATGCTAATTTAGAACTTTGATTAGCGGAAAAAGCAGATTCAGTTTGCCTAAGATCATTATAAAAATGAGACATAATTTTTGAGGTGGATAAATCATTAATTTTCCACAGGGAAACAACCATATTAGAGATGCCTGCGTATTTAAAGCCACGTGCTAAATTCATGCTGCCTTCTCCCTTTTGAAGCATTCCTACACCGGTTTCACAAGCACTTAAAACCACCAAGTCACTCTTTAAATCTAGGTTGTACAATTCTTGTAGGGATAGTTTAGAATCTATAAAATCTATATTTGCTGCCGTTGTAAAATCACCACTATTGGCATGTGTAGAAAGATGTAAAATACTGTAATCGTTAATTTGTTTTAAAACATCTTTTTTAGTTGCAGCGTTGTACATTAAAAATTCTGTTTTAATGGCATCATCTAAGCGTTCTGCTTCATCAATAGAATAGGTGAGTTTAATATTGCTATTGTCAAAAACAGGAAAAACACCTAATGCTGAGTTTTTAAATGCATAAGGTTTTGTGTCGTTATAAAAGGAAGCGCTAGTTTGGTAGGCAATACGATGCTTTTTTACCATAAAAGGCATGTCGGAATAATTAGACGTTGTAGTTGCGTTGGTGAGTAAACTTTCAAAAGGAATAAAATTTAAAAGTCCATCTGCAATAATTACTACATTTTGATACGTAGCGATGTCTTTTAAATTTAATACGGTATAAAGTTGAAAAGCATCTTCCGTAAATTGTAAAACATCATTATTTATAACTGATGCATTTTCGAAATAACTAATAAATTTAGAAATACTATTTCGATTTGAAACAGTATTTTCAATACGGTTAAAAGCGATATGATTTGGCGAGAAAATAAATTGGTAGATGTCATTATTTCCAGAAAAATATTCAACCAAACAAGCTTCATCTGTTTTTAATTTCGACTTTAAAACTTCAATATTTAAATTGTATAATGAAGATTTGTTGTAGGTTTTGGTAATAGAATCTTGCAATTTTTTTAGTTGTGTACTTGTGGTAATGAGTTGTAATTGCAGAGTATCGCGTTCTAAAAGTTGAGTTTTGTTAATGGGTCTGTTTAATAATTTATTAGAAAAATGTTGCTGCTGTTTTAGTAGCTGCTGTTCTGCTAATAGAAGACTGTCTTTTGGGTGTTGTTTTAAAAATGTACGTTTATTAGTGTACCATTTTAAGCCTAAAGCTTTATTGCGTTCAGCATATTGAAATGCACGTTTTATGTAACTGCTTTCCCCTTTAATTTGAAATAAATCATATAAAATACGGATACATTTTTCACTACGGTCTTTATTGGTATTGGCGCTAAGAATGTAGCTTTCTTGGTTGGTGTTTTCTTGTGTAAGCGATTCTGATATATAAAAACTTAAATCATAATACTGTAATTTTTTTTCAGGATCGGTTTCTAATGCTGCCCATAAGTCAAAAATATCCATAAAGGTATTTTCAGGATATAAATCTTTTGGTTTAGGACGTTGAGTTTTATCAAAATTAGGAAGTAAAATGGCTAAGCAAGTTCTTAATTTAGCTAAAGCTTTATCATTTTCATCTCTTAAATAATGTAATTGTGCTTCTTGAAAATTAAATTTAGCTCTACTTCTTGCTGATGTTAGTTTATTGATTTTTAAATTTTTTAATAGATTTAAATTAGTATATGCAGTTTCATAATCTTCATTTTCTAAAGCCGTTTCGTAATTAAGCTGATAGGTTTCTGCGTTTTTAGGATTAAATCTTGGGCCAATAACATCATTGTCTAACGATAAACGCTTTTGATTGCTTTCTATAAGTAATTCGCTTTTTCTTTTAATATAATTTAGATTCCGTTTTTGTCGGTTTTTTATACCTTCAATTTTAAGTCCTTTAGCTACAATAGCCATTACTTGTTGATGCTTGCTTAAGGATTGATAAAGCTTGGCTAAATTGATAAACCCAGTAATTTGCTGTTGATTGTTGTTCTGTTTTTGCGCCAGATTTATATAAAGGGTAATAATCTGTTCGGCTTTTAAGTAAGCGTTAGTTTTGTGGTAGAGAATACCTAAAGGAATAAGGCAATATTCTACAATATCATAAGAATTGATGTGTTGATGAATGTAGATTTCGTGTGCTTTTTCGTAGGCAGAAATCGCTTCTTTTGAACGATTTATTTTATTAAGAAAATAGGCTTTATTAACTAATAGATTAATAAAGGCATAATAATCATCTTCTTTATTGAGTTGTTTTTCAAATTGAAGACTTTTGATGTTTAATTGCTCTAAACCCTCATTTGTTTGATTTTGATGAAATGTTTCTGTGGCTACATAAATAGATTCTTCTAAATCTTGAGCATAACATATTGCCGATAGCAAAATTAAAAATATAACAACCCCCTTTTTAATCATGTTAGAATTTCCAAATAGCATATAGTTGTAGATAATTGTAATCCTCTTCTAAGTTAAATACATAACGAGCACCAAGACTTGGTCCTATGCGAGCAAAACCAGCTGTAGCTTCAACTAAAAAACCTTTTCTAAAATTGGTGAAAGATTCTGAAACTTCTGCATTGGTAGTACTGCTATCAAAAAGAAATAAATCAGCACCTTGTCCTTCAAATTGCTCTATTAAAATAGATTGTTCTTGCTTTTCATTTACAGAAAAAGCACCTATAATGCCAGCACCTAAGCCGATATAGTTATTTACATTATATCTTACCAATACCGGAATTTCCCAATCTATATTATTATAACTTTTATTGGTGGTGGTGCGTTCTGTGTATGGAAAACCAATAGCGCCATCATCTACAATTTCTTCTTTGATTTCGGTGTTATTTTTAAATTTATGAAAACTGTTTAAAAGTTCTACTTGCCAATACCAACGATACGATTTGTAGGGCGAAATTGTGGCACCAATAAAATAACTTTCAGAATTTTTAAGATCTGAAAATGAATTATAACCCGCTTTGGCACCAATAGAAATTCCTGGTAAAAAACGCGTTGTAGAATAATTGGTAATTATCGGTTCGTTTTTATCAAAGATAATTGCAGTTCTAGATTTTGTTTTTTCTTTATGGAAGTCTTTAGAAAACTTTACACGGTATTGCACAAAACCTTTAGTAGAATCGTAAACTTTTACATTTTTTTGTTCACTTCCAGGTAGATAAATATTTTTGAAAGTAAAAATGGCTTGTTTGTCGGTATAAGTAGTGTCAAGGCAACTATAAGCAACATCGTATTTAGGACAAATTTTTACTTTGGGATACATATCTAAAACTTCAATCGAAGTTTTATCAAACATATCTGGCACATCGGTTTCTAAACGAATGGTTGATGCAGGACCTTCGCCATTATTTTGAAATCTGATTTTAAATTTTGGTCGTTTATATCTTACCAATCTGTAATTAAGAAATGTAGAATTAGATGACATTTTATTAGGGTCATGCGAGGTTACGATTTCCATTTCCATATCTTTTACGTGGTGGTTGTCATAACTATCATCAGGAACATAAACACCTCTTACTGAAATTATCGCAGAGGTATCTTTTAGCATTTCTTTAGTGGTTTTTAAACTGTAAAATACGTGACGTTCTTCGTTTGGTTCCATATTTTCAAAACGTAATTGACTTGAGTTTCTATAAGCAAATTTAGCTTCTTCTAAGGTTAGAGGAAGATTTCTTCTCACTGTAGTGTCTTGTGGTTTTGCTTTTAAAGACATTATATCATCTTCTGCGGATGCATAATAAACATCAGAATCAAATTTTGAAGCATAAACGATATCATCGGTGATTTCTTTTTCTTTGTGATAGGGTCTTGTTTCAATGAGGTTAAAGTTATCGGTATCATATTTTGCTTCATTATAGAAGAGTAAGAATTTACCGTTTATTGTGTAGGTTTTAGTGTTCTTGTAGCTGAAAACAACAACTATTTCTTCGTTAGGTATAGGTTCTCTATTACGTTGAAGGCTTAAAGCAGAGTCCATGGACGCTTCCTCTTCAAAATTATCATTTGCATTGCTAACATTAATTTTTTTAGGACGTGTTACAGGTGGTTTCCCGGTGTCATAGTTGTTGGTTGCCCATAATCTTACGGTATACTCTCCGTTTTTCTTATATGTTTTTTTAGGATTTTCTTCTTTACTAAAAGTACCATCTCCAAATTCCCAAAAATTAGTGTAAAATGCTTTTGGTGCTCCCGCAATTTGGTTGAGTACTGGGGCATCTGCATTAAACTCAACAGCGTTCCCTAAGTTTTTATGAATAATAGTAGCTGTTCCGCGTGTAGTATCTTTCTCTATTTCTTGCTGTGCAAAACTGAAAATAGAGAAACTAAAAGCTAGACAAAAAAAGTGGATTGATTTCATTTATAGGTATTTATAGCGACTAAATTTAACAATTATAATTTAAGCAGATTGAAGAATGCACAAAAAGTCAGAAAAATTAATTTCTGACTTGATGACTAAGTAGGTACTTCTGATTTAAGGCAAATCATTCATTAAAGCTGTTAATGAAGCTTCAGTACCAACTATAGTCTCCCCTAAATTAAATGTTATTATATCGTTTTCCGCAATAATCATTGGCTTAATAGCGTATCTCCATATCCCATCAGATTCTGTTATAAAAATTACATGGCAAGCTAAGCCAATTGGAATTTGTCCGTAATGCTCACTAAAAATATTTAAGTCTTCATCAAAAGTATCTAAGTAAGCTAAGGCGGGTGCTTCACCATCGTAAGATAAATAAATAGCACTGTTTTGATTGTCGTAACCCTCTGGTGCTTGTACTTGAAGTGTTGTTTTTGGTCTTGGATCACTGTAAAAACGATCTACGTTAGTCCAACCAAATCCTTCAATATTAGTATAATAATTTTCGCCTTCTAAGAAAACTTCTCCTTCTTCTTCTCCATTTTCATTATCAGCTTCTTCCCAAGCTAAGTTTCCATCGGCGTCAATTTCTCCATTCCATAGCGTCATATCAGGGTCAGAACTACCTGTCAGGCTAGAAGGGATTATTAACTGAAAACTACAAGTCGTATCTAAAACAGTTCCATTTTGTGTTGCTTCTATAAAGAATTCACCTCCAGAAATTAATAAAGCTTTACCTCCTCCTGGTAACACGCCCATTGTAGGTTTATTAGTGGTTAACATACTTCCTTTTTCAAAAAGCTCAATATATTCTAAAGTAATATCTCCGGTAACAGGATTGCCATTAGCGGTAAGACAATTGGCGTTAATGTTAATTTGAACACCATTTGCTGAGGTTAAAGAAATGTAAGTGTCTTCTGTGTTAAACGTAAACATTTGTGTGTGATTCTCTAATGCAATAGCTCTAATGTTATCAAATTCTTGAGCTGTAGGTGATGCAATATTAGGTGTTTCACTTTGGTTGTCATCTTCTGGATTGCAACTCGTAGTTAATAATACGGTTACTGTGATTAGGGCAAAAAGGCTGCATAGTTTTTTAATAAAAATAGGTTCTGTACTAGGTTTACAAAAGAGATGGTTTTTAGTTTTCATAATATTGGCTTTTAAATGTTATTCGTACTTATATAAATAATTAAGATGACTAAATAGTTGTCTTTTTATATGTTCCGTTTTTTATTGTTACACCCTTAAATCAAAAGCTGTTTAGAATTGTTACCCTCATTTTAGAAAGATTTTTTAAATTCGTTGAAAATAAAGGGTTCATGAGCGCAAAAAAAATACACGAAGATCAAAAGTATGTTGACGGACTAGCGGCAAACAATACCTTTATCATTCAAACTATCTATGATAAGTTTGCACCTAAAGTGATTAACTATATAAAGAAGAATAGTGGGGATGCTTATGATGCACAAGATGTAATCCAAGAAACTATTATAACAATCTATAACCAAGCGAAACAAAATAAGCTAGAGCTTACTTGCCCTTTTGATGCCTACTTTTTTTTATTGTGTAAACGAAAATGGTTAAATCAATTAAAAAAAATTGGAGGTAAAGAGGTAACAATTAATGAAGAAGTTTTATCTGAGGATGATGATGCCCCAATGTTATCCTTTGAAAGTTCTGTTTTTGAAAATAAGGAAGCTTTATTTAAAGAAGCGTTTTTAGAACTTGGTGAAGCATGCAGAGATTTACTAAACGCTACTTTTAAAATTAAGTCAATGGAAGAAGTTGCTAAAAGTCTTAAAATTACTTATGCTTATGCACGGAAGAAAAAATCACTGTGTATTGGGCAATTAACTAAATTAGTGCAGGCATCACCAAAATTTAACCAACTGAAGAATTAAAGTTATGGAAGAGCAAGATTATATACAGTTTGAAAGTTATCTGTTAGGTGATTTGTCTAAAGATGAATCCATTGTTTTTGAAGAAAAATTAAAAACCGATGTTTCATTTAAACAAGCATTTGAAATTTATAAAGATATGTCTTCACATTTAAAACATGAAATTGAGAATGAACAAGAAAATTCTGATTTTAAGGCTAACCTAGATGTGATTTCTAATATGTATTTCAATAAATTAGAAAAGGATAAAACGATAGAACAGCCTTCTCATAAATTTAATTTTTATAAATATGGCATTGCAGCTTCGGTAATCATTTTAATTGGATTTTTTGTATTCAACCAGTTTAGTGATCCAACTTATGAGGATTACAATAGTTTTAATACAATTAGTTTAACTGTTAGAAGTGGTGAAAATGAAGCAATGACTAAAGCAGAGCATAGCTTTAACTCTAAGGATTATAAAGAAGCAATCATAGCTTTTAATGAGATATTAGAAAACGATTATTCTAATTTAGAAATTCAACTTTATAAGAGTATAGCGTTGGTAGAAACTAATCAGTTCCAAGAAGCCGATGAGTTGCTTCTTAAACTGTCTCAAGGAAACTCTGCTTACCAAGATAATGCGAAGTGGATTTTGGCTTTAAGTTATCTTAAACAAGAAAACATAACAGCTGTAGTAGAAACTTTAAAAACAATATCTCAAAATTCTGAGCATTATAAAGTGGCTCAAGAGTTGCTAAATCAACTCGATTAATTATAAAATTTCAATATTTTAATAAAGCATTAACGAAACTCTATTTTATCTGCTTTACTTTGCAAGAAATTCTAAAAAGAAAGTCATCAAAACCAAGATGACTTTTTTATTTTTGCAAAATGATAATTACAGATACACATACACATTTATATAGTGATGCTTTTGATGCGGATAGGTCAGAGATGATTCAACGTGCTATTGAGGCAGGTGTTACTCGGTTCTTTATTCCTGCAATAGATTCGGCATATACAGAATCGATGCTTCAATTAGAAAAAGATTTTCCTGAGCATGTGTTTTTAATGATGGGTTTACACCCTACATCTGTAAAAGATAATTACAAAGAAGAATTAGGGCATGTAGAAGCACAATTGGCTTCAAGATCATTTTTTGCCATTGGTGAAATAGGGATTGACCTCTATTGGGATACATCTACATTAGGTATTCAGGTTGATGCCTTTACACAACAAATAAGGTTAGCAAAGAAATATAAGTTACCAATAGTAATTCATTGTAGAGATGCTTTTGATGAGGTTTTTGAAGTTTTAGAATCAGAAAAAGGACCCGATTTATTCGGTATTTTTCACTGTTTTACAGGGACTTTAGAACAAGCTAAAAAAGCTATTTCTTATAATATGAAATTGGGTATAGGAGGAGTCGTAACTTTTAAAAACGGTAAGATAGATCAGTTTTTAAACCAAATAGACCTTAAGTATATTGTTTTAGAAACAGACTCGCCGTATTTAGCCCCAAAACCATTTCGAGGTAAACGTAATGAGAGTGCTTATATTAATAAAGTAGTAGAAAAATTAGCTGAAATATACAATGTTACTGAAGATGAAGTTGCAGATGTAACAACAGAAAATTCAAAAGCTATATTCGGAATCTAAATGACAAAACAACCGCACATCCTATTAATATATACAGGTGGAACCATTGGTATGATCAAAGATGTTTATACAGGTTCGTTAAAAGCGTTTGACTTTGATAGTCTACTTATTAAAATTCCTGAATTGCACCTTTTAGATTGTTCAATAGAAACCATTTCTTTTGAAGAACCTATAGATTCATCAAATATGCAGCCTAAGTATTGGGCTGATATCGCTACTATTATTGGTGAAAACTATTTAAAGTTTGATGGTTTTGTTGTCTTACATGGTAGTGATACAATGAGTTATACAGCATCAGCACTAAGCTTTATGCTCGAAAATTTAGCAAAACCTGTAATATTAACAGGCTCACAATTACCAATCGGAGATTTACGTACGGATGCTAAGGAAAACCTTATTACATCTATACAGATGGCCTCTTTAAATATTGAAGGATTACCCGTTATTAGAGAGGTCGGTTTGTATTTTGAATACAAATTATACAGGGGTAACAGAACAACAAAACTAAATGCGGAACATTTTGAGGCTTTTGAGTCATTTAATTATCCTAATTTAGCAGAATCGGGAGTGCATTTAAATGTAAATTCAGAATCTCTATGGAAGCCAAAAGCCAATAAAGAACTGATTTTACGAACCGCAATGGATACAAATATTGGAGTACTGAAATTATTTCCAGGAATTTCAAGACCAATTTGTGAAGCTGTTCTTACAAGTAATTTAATAAAAGGATTAATTATTGAAACTTATGGGGCAGGAAATGCCACAACAGAACCTTGGTTTTTAGAATTAATTGAAAATGCTATAAGAAAGGGACTACATGTTGTAAATGTAACCCAATGTGCTGGTGGAAGTGTGAATATGGGGCAATATGAAACTAGTTCACAACTCAGATTATTAGGCGTAATATCTGGAAGAGACATCACTACAGAAGCAGCCATTGCTAAATTAATGTATCTTTTAGGAGAAAATATAGAACAAAAAGATTTTAAAACTATTTTTGAAACATCTCTTAGAGGAGAAATGTCTTAAAAATAACATTATAAATTTTAGGGTTTGCGTATTTTTTTGTTATTTGGCACATTGTAATTTTGAAATAAATTTTAGAGAGAGGTGGCCGAGTGGTCGAAGGCGCACGCCTGGAAAGTGTGTATACCCCAAAAGGGTATCGAGGGTTCGAATCCCTTCCTCTCTGCTGATATTTATGTTGTAATTGCATATTTTTTTTTATCTTTAACACTTTAACTAATAAAATTAAGATTTAGACAATGAAAAGATTATTTTCTATCCTTGCCATAACATGTTTAATGGCTATCGGAACTGTTAATGCGAACGCAACAACATTCGCTACTACAACAGCAACTATTACAACTGTAGCTCAAGAGGAACCAGTTTCTGAAGATTTGAGTTTCCATCAAGAATTAAAAAAGCGTTTTATCGAAGGTGGTGCAGGCTTTATGGGAGTTGTATTATTATGTTTAATCCTAGGATTAGCAATTGCAATTGAAAGAATTATTTATTTAAACCTTTCAACAACAAACACTAAAAAATTAACTCAAAATGTAGAAGATGCACTTAACTCAGGTGGTGTTGAAGCAGCTAAAGAAGTTTGTAGAAATACAAAAGGACCAGTGGCCTCTATATTCTATCAAGGTTTAGATAGAGTTGATGAAGGTACTGATGCTGCTGAAAAAGCTGTAGTAGCTTATGGTGGTGTTCAAATGGGTCAATTAGAAAAGAATGTTTCTTGGATCTCTTTATTTATCGCTTTAGCACCAATGCTTGGTTTCATGGGTACTGTAATAGGTATGATTTCTGCTTTCGATAAAATTGAAGCTGCAGGTGACATGAACCCTTCATTAGTAGCAGGTGGTATTAAAGTAGCACTTTTAACAACAGTTTTCGGACTTATCGTAGCTATTATACTTCAAATCTTTTATAATTATATCATTGCTAAAATTGATAGTATTGTAAACGATATGGAAGATGCATCAATCACTTTGATGGATTTATTAGTAAGACATAAAAAATAAAAAGTAATTATGAATTTTAAAACTATATCAAAAATACTTGTAGCTATACTTGGTTTTTTAGGTATTATTTTCTTAGTGCGTATTTTAGCCGTAGGAGATGAAGCTATTAAAACAGGCGGTGAAGACGGTTTAGTTGACCCAATGGCTTATGTAGCGTATGTTATTTTGGCTTTAGTATTAGTTTTTGTATTGTTTTTTGTATTAAAAAACTTATTTACAAATACTGAAGGCCTTAAAAACACTTTAATAGGAGTTGGATCATTTGCTGTTGTCTTAATTATAGCATATGTAATCTCTGGTGGTGATGCTATGTCTTATACGCTTCAAGAAGGAGGATATGCAACTGAAAGCACATCACAACTTGTAGGAGCTGGACTAGTGTCTTTTTATTTACTATTAGCAATTGCTGCAGGAGCGATGATTTTTGCAGGAGCAAAAAGAATAATTAGCAAATAATATATTATGGCAAAAAGATCAGCACCCGAAGTAAATGCAGGATCAATGGCTGACATTGCATTCTTATTACTTATTTTTTTCTTAGTAACAACTACTATTGAAAAAGATAAAGGATTATTAAGAAGTTTGCCACCTATTGATGACACTGAAGTAGAGCCGCCAGTTATTAAACAAAAGAATCTATTTACTGTTAATATTAACAGAAACAATCAACTTTTAGTAGAGGAAGAAGAACTTCCTATAACAGAGTTGAGACAAGCAGCAATCGATTTTTTAGATAATGGTGGGGGTACAAACCCAGCAGGTCAATCTTGTGATTATTGTAAAGGAGAAGGTTCATCCGAGTCATCGGATCATCCTGATAAAGCAATTATCTCAATGAAGCATGACAGGGAAACCACTTATGAGAAGTACATGGAAGTACAGAATGAGTTGGTTGCAGCCTATAACTACTTACGTGAACGTGAAGCAGCGAGATTATACAAAAAGTATTATCCGAACTCTGACAAAGTTTTTACAGCAATGTTAGAAGAGAAAGAGAAGAATCAATATAGTAAGGATGAAGTGCTTAATGAGCGTATAGAAACCGTTAAGAAATTATTCCCTATGAAATTGTCTGAAGCAGAACCAGATAAAAACTAAAAGAAACTAATATGTCTAAATTTAGAAAAAAAGAAAAAGGTGAAATGCCAGCGATTTCAACGGCATCTCTTCCTGATATTGTATTTATGTTGCTTTTCTTTTTTATGGTTGCGACTGTAATGCGAGACAGTTCTTTGATGATTGAAAATGCACTACCAAGTGCAGATCAAGTAGAACAGCTTAAAAAAGACAGAACTATTTTTATCTATGCAGGTAAACCTAGTAGTCAATACAAGCAATTTGGAGAAGAGCCAAGAATTCAGTTTAATGATGCTTTTATAACAGTTGAAGACGTTCAGCCTTCAATTTACCAAGGAATCAGTGAAATGAATGAAGAACTGCAAAGTAAAGTTGTAGTAGGCCTTAAAGTAGATAAAAATACGAATGCAGGTTTAGTATCTGATATTAAACAAGAGTTACGTAAAGCAAATGCATTAAAAGTAATGTATATTGCTAATACAAAACTTGAACAATAAGTGTAAAATTTCTTAATTTTATATAAGAAACGTCCTGAGAAATCGGGACGTTTTTTTGTTTAAAAGCGATTAAATATTTAGTAATTTTATAAGTATGAAAAGTTATGTTTTAGTCTTAATAAGTTTGATAGGATTAATAGGTTATGCTCAAAGAGATGATACTAATAATTCAGAGCTTTATAAGGATTATAGAGAGGATCAATTTTATGCTTCAATTACCTATAATTTACTCAACAATAAACCGTCAGGGGTATCCCAAAATGGTTTTTCATCAGGTTTTCAGGTAGGTTTTATTAGAGATATGCCTATTAACGAGAAACGTAACGTTTCTTTGGGGTTAGGTCTGGGGATTTCCACTAATGCTTATCATTTAAAAAATCTATTAATTGAAGAAACAGATAATGATCTTTCATTTGCAATTATAGATGAAAGTGATTATGATGTGTCTAAAAATAAGATTGCAACTTATCTAGTTGAAGTTCCTTTTGAAATTAGGTGGAGAACATCGACAGCTAACAATTATAATTTTTGGCGTATTTACACGGGTTTTAAGTTAGGATATTTATTACATAGTACTGCTAAATTTCGCAGTAGTTTAGGCAATGTAAATGTATCTAATAATGATAGCTTTAATAAGCTTCAATATGGGTTAACTATGAGTGCGGGTTATAGTACTTGGAATTTTCATGTGTATTATGGTTTAAACACAATGTTTGATGATAATTCTGAACTTAGCGGTGAAAGTATGGATATGAAGTCCTTAAAAATTGGTTTAATATTTTATATTTTATAACCAATAATTCAAAAGTATAAGTTGTGGTATTAGGCCAGTAAAAACTCCTAATATGAGCTCTTGATTCGTATGTGCTTTAAGATGCAAACGAGAAGTTGCTATGGCTCCCATTATAATCATCATTAGTGCAATAGTGCCTGTTATGTTAATTTGATAATGCAAACTTAATGCTATTGCAAACATTAAAAACCCTGATGCTGCTATCATATGTATACTGGCTTTTAATCGAAATACAGCTAGTATAAAACACATTAATGTAGAAAATAATATACCTAAAAAGAAGTAATATAATTCTATTATTTCGTCGGCTGTTAACACTCTTATTAAAATCAGCACTAGAATAATGCAATTTATAAATAAAGGGATTAAGCGTTCTCTGGTGCTCTTTAAATAGATACTATTAACTTTGTTGATGGTCTTTAATAGAAAGAATAAAAGTATTGGTAAGATGATGGTGAGTATTACAATCGAAAATATCTTAGCTTTCATTACAGGTAGCGGAATGTACCTAGGTGTTTTTGAAAAGTAGAACAGTACTCCTAATAACGGCATTATTAAAGGATGAAAAACGAAGGACACTCCTTTTAGAATAAAATGTTTCATTGCGGAAGTCTTCTTATAATTCTTTTCTTAAACGCGCGACAGGAATATCGAGTTGCTCTCTGTATTTCGCGACTGTTCGTCTTGCAATTGGGTACCCTTTTTCTTTTAATATCTTAGAAAGAGCTTCATCTGTTAAAGGTTTCTTTTTGCTCTCTTCTTCGATGACAGTTTCAAGAATTTTTTTAATTTCCCTAGTAGAAACTTCTTCTCCTTGATCGTTAGTCATAGATTCCGAGAAAAACTCTTTTATCAATTTAGTACCGTAAGGAGTATCAACATATTTACTGTTGGCAACACGCGATATTGTAGAAACATCCATTTCAATTTCATCTGCAATATCTTTTAAAATCATAGGACGTAAATTACGCTCATCACCACTTAAAAAATATTCTTTTTGATAATGCATTATAGAACTCATGGTAACAAATAAAGTCTGTTGTCGTTGTCTTACAGCTTCTATAAACCACTTTGCAGCATCTAATTTTTGTTTAATAAACATCACGGCATCCTTTTGTGCTTTGGACTTTTCTTTAGTTTCCTTATAGCCTTTAAGCATGTTGTTATATTCACGAGATACGTGAAGCTCAGGTGCATTTCTCCCGTTAAGCGTTAACTCTAATTCACCATCTATAATTTTAATGGCAAAATCGGGTACAATATGTTCTACAATTTTGTTATTTCCTGCGTAAGATCCGCCTGGTTTAGGGTTTAGTCTTTCAACTTCTTCAATAGCATCTTTAAGTTCTTCCTCATCGATGTTAAATTTTTGCATTAATTTTTTATAATGCTTCTTTGTGAATTGCTCAAAACCCTTATCAATAATGGTAGTGGCTAACTCAATGTTAAGATTTTGTTCTTTTCGATGTAATTGTATACTTAAGCATTCTTGCAAATTACGTGCACCAACACCTGCGGGATCTAATTGATGTACTATTTTTAATACTTTTTCAACCTCTTGCTCAGTTGTATAAATATTTTGAGTAAAAGCTAAATCATCTGTTATATCTGCTAAAGAGCGACGTATGTAACCACTTTCATCAACACTACCTACTAAGAAGTACGCAATTTCTTCTTCATTTTCTGTGAGTCTAAAAGTGTTTAATTGATTTATTAAATGTTGTGTAAAAGAGGTGCCTGCAGCATAAGGCATTGTCTTGTCCTCGTCATCTGCGCTGTAATTATTGGCTTGTGTACGGTATTCTGGTACTTCATCATCGCTTAGATATTCATCAATATTAATATCATCAGTTTCAATGGTATCATTGTCTTCATATTCCGTTTCTGAGTTGTCAAACTCATCAAAATTATCCTCAGCTGCTTCATCAGATTCTTTTCCAGTATCTAAAGCTGGGTTTTCTTCTAATTCTTGCTTTAAACGTTGCTCAAAAGCTTGTGTAGGCAGTTGTATCAACTTCATAAGTTGAATCTGCTGTGGTGAAAGCTTCTGAGATAGCTTAAATTGTAAAAACTGCTTTAGAGACATATTATTTCTAATGGATTATAAAAATAAGAAAAAACCCATCAGATTTTTTAGAACCTGACAGGTTTAAATATAGTGATTAAAACTCAGCATTTTGAGGTGTTCTAGGAAAAGGAATAACATCTCTTATATTACCCATTCCTGTTGCGAACATTACTAAGCGTTCAAAGCCTAATCCAAATCCAGAATGAACAGCAGATCCATATTTACGTAAATCTAAATACCACCATAATTCTTCTTCAGAAATGTCTAATGCTTTCATTTTTTCTTTTAAAACATCTAAACGTTCTTCACGTTGAGACCCTCCAACCATTTCTCCAATACCTGGAAAAAGAATATCCATTGCTCTGACCGTTTTACCATCTTCATTTAAACGCATATAGAATGCTTTAATGTTCGCTGGATAATCAAATAAAATTACCGGACATTTAAAATGTTTTTCAACTAAGAAACGCTCGTGTTCAGATTGTAAATCTGCTCCCCATTCTTCAATAATATAGTTGAATTTCTTTTTCTTATTTGGCTTACAGTTCTTTAAAATATCTATTGCTTCGGTATAACTTACACGCTTAAAGTTATTTTCTACAACGAAGTTAATTTTCTCAATTAAGCTCATTTCACTGCGCTCTGCTTGAGGTTTTGTTTTTTCTTCGTCTAAAAGACGTTTATCTAAAAACTCTAAATCTGCTTTGTTATGTTCTAAGACATAGCTTAATACAGATTTCATAAAATCTTCAGCTAAATCCATGTTTCCATCCAAGTCCATGAAAGCAACTTCTGGTTCAATCATCCAGAATTCAGCTAAGTGACGTGTAGTATTAGAATTTTCAGCTCTAAATGTTGGTCCAAAAGTATAAACTTTACCTAAAGACATGGCATAAGTTTCAGCTTCCAACTGACCAGAAACGGTTAAGTTCGTTTCTTTCCCGAAGAAATCTTCTTTATAATTTATAGAACCATCTTCTTTTAATGGTGGTGTTTTTGCATCTAAATTAGAGACTTTAAACATTTCACCTGCACCTTCAGCATCACTACCAGTTATAATTGGTGTGTGCATATAGTTAAAACCATTCTCGTTAAAATATTTATGAACAGCAAAAGATAAAGACGAACGTAAGCGCATTACAGCACTGAATGTATTTGTTCTTGTGCGTAGATGTGCATTTTCTCTTAAAAACTCAAAAGAGTGCTTTTTTGGTTGAATAGGGTAGGTTTCAGGGTCAGAATCACCTAAGATTTCTAATGTTTTTACGACAATTTCTACAGATTGTCCTTTTCCTTGACTTTCTACTAACTCACCTGTAATATGAATAGCAGCACCTGTGGTAACACGTTTTAAGGTGGCTTCGTCAAAATTTTCAAAATCAACGACACATTGGATATTATTTATTGTTGAACCATCGTTTAAGGCGATAAATCGGTTTGCTCTAAAAGTTCTAACCCATCCTTTTACGGTAACATCTTGTAAAGTTACTTCTTGAGATAGTAGTTCAGCTACAGTTTTTGAAGTCATTTTTAAATTATTTTGAATGCTAATTGTTAATCTTTATTTTCTTTGAAATCATTATTCTCCACATCATCTTCAGGTGGAATAATATCAATTGAAGGCTTTCTTAAGACTTCTTTATTCGCAATATTACGTTCTAAAGATAATAGAAGCGAAGGTAATAATAGTAGGTTAGATAGCATGGCAAACAAAAGAGTTATAGATACTAAAGCACCTAGAGCCACTGTGCCACCAAAGCTTGAAATTGTGAATACAGAGAAGCCAAAGAATAATACAATAGACGTATAAATCATACTAACACCTGTTTCTCTTAAAGCTCCATAGACGGATTTTCGTATTTTCCAGTTATTAGCTTGCAGTTCTTGTCTGTATTTTGCCAAAAAGTGAATCGTATCATCTACTGAAATACCAAAGGCAATACTAAAAACTAAAATTGTTGAAGGTTTAATAGGTACACCAATATATCCCATAATCCCTGCAGTAATTAATAGAGGTAATAAATTTGGTATTAATGAAACCACAATCATTTTAAATGAACGGAACAAATATGCCATAAACAAAGCAATTAGTATAATTGCAAGTGTTAATGATATCATTAGATTTTTGACTAAATATTTTGTTCCTTTTTGAAAAACTAATGCTTTACCCGTAATGGTAACTTCATAACGTTCTTTAGGAAATAATTTGTCTATTTCATCTTGGAGATCTTCTTCTATGCGTTCCATTTTGTCTGTACCAATATCTTTCATAAAGGTAGTAATACGCGCATATTGCCCAGTGCTATCTACAAAATCACTCAGCATATCGGTGTTAGAAGTAGAGTTTTTAGCATAAGATAAGATGAAACTGTTCTCTTGACTTGTTGGTAATTGGTAATACTTAGGATTACCATTATAATAGGCTTGTTTACTATATTTTACTAGGCTAACTACAGAGATAGGTCTTGATAATTCTGGTATATGGTGAATTAATTCTTCAAGCTCATCCATACGTTTTAGAGTCGATAATTTCATAACTCCTTTTTTGCGTTTGGTATCAATAAGTATTTCTAAAGGCATAATACCATTAAACTCAGATTCAAAAAATCGGATGTCCCTAAAAAACTCTGTATTCTGTGGCATGTCTTCTATAAGACTTCCTGAAATTTTAATTTGATAAATACCAATGATACTTGTAACTATTAAAATAAGCGTGGTAATGTAAATGGTTATTTTTTTGTTCTTTACCATAGATTCCATCCATCCAACAAAACGTCCAATCCAACGTTTGTTTAAATGCTCTAAGTGACGCTCTTTCGGGTAAGGTAAGAACGTATACATAATAGGAATAACAAGTAAGCATAATAAAAATATAGCTAGAATACTTAAAGAGGCCACAATACCAAACTCTTTGAGTAAGGTGCTTTCTGTAAAGATAAAAGTAGCAAACCCTGAAGCTGTAGTAACATTAGTCATCAATGTAGCGTTACCAACCTTGGTAATTACACGCTGCAATGATTTTACTTTATTTCCATGAGATTTTACTTCTTGCTGATATTTGTTGATTAAGAAAACACAATTAGGAATACCAATAACAATAATTAATGGAGGTATTAACGCTGTCAGTACCGTGATTTCGTAACCTAATAAACCTAAGATACCGAAGGTCCACATGACACCAATACAAACTACAATAAGTGAAATAAATGTTGCTCTAAAAGACCTAAAGAATAAGAAAAATATTAATGAGGTTACAAATAGTGCACCGCCAATAAAAATAGGGATTTCGTCTATAATACTCTGGGAACTTAAAGTACGAATATAGGGCATCCCTGAAACCCTAACATCAAGTCCTGTTTGTTCTTCAAAGGCATCTACTTTTTCTTGAAGAACATTTAAAATAAATACTTTTCTAGCAGGTGTGTTTATAAAATCTTTCTTTAGATAGAGTGCCGTTCTTAAGGTTTTTGTTTCAGCATTAAATAAGAAGTTGTCGTAAAAAGGATATTTTTTAAAAAGATCGTCTTCCAGTTTAAGAATCTCTTCCATACTAGAAATAGAATCTTGAATAAATGGCTCAAGATCAAATTTTACCTCTTCGGTATTTTTGACTAATTTCTTAAGATCCTTAATAGATAAAACAGCATCTACTTCATCATAATCTTTAAATGAATCGGCTAAATTATTCCAAGCATTAAGCTGTTTTACAGTAAATATTGTCGAATCTTTTACTCCTAAAACAACTAGGTTTCCTTCTTCTCCAAAAATCTTTAAAAAATTATTGTACGTTAGGTTCACTTCGTGGTCGTCTGGCAATAGGTTAGCTTCTGTAGATGAAAATTGCATGTATTTCCATTGCGTACTAAAAAATATAGTCGCCAAAATAATCGCTATAAGTATGAAGATTTTATTACGAAGAATAAGTCTTGCGATGGCTTCCCAGAATCCTGTGGTTAAAATTTTGAACATGAATTAATAACTTCCTTTGAGCAAGCTCATAAGATATTGATTAAAAATAAACTTTATTATTTTGATGAAATCATCACAATTCATAAATCTCGTTTAGAGAGAAATGAGCGGCAAAGGTAGAAAAAACCTAAGGAATTGTTGGTTAATTAACAGTAATATAATTTGGTTTAAAGCGAAATGTTAAAGGTAAACTTAAAGGCAATGTTATCTTCTAGTTTTGGCAAGTGATAACCACCATATCTATAGGCGAAACTTAGTCCAAACCCAAAGAGTAATTTGTTGATTTCAAACCCAGATTCTGAATAGAGCTTGTCTAAAGTGTTAAACTCTATGCCTTGATGTCTGCTAATACTATTCATATCTCCAACAGCATAACGCGAAATTAAAACAAGTTGTGGTTTAAAATGGTCAGAAATATTAAATGGTTTAAAGGAATGCTTTAGTTGTAATGTTGAAAATTTATCACTGAAAAATTCATTAAAATACATTGTTTCAAAACTATTTAAGCCAGCAACAGAAAAACGTTGTAATATGGTTTCTTTAGTAATATTATTTGGGTAAGCATGATATAAGTGAGTTATGGGTGCATCACCTCCTACAGTCCCTGCGACTAATGTAATATTTGTACTAGAACCATTTTTGTAATTAAATTGTTGTATCGTTCTAAAGTCTATTTTTGAAAAATTAAAGTCACTACCAAATACAGATTTGAACCCTTGGGTTAACTGCAATGTAAATTTTGGATAACCACTTTTTATTTCTTTAACATCTTCATTAATAATTTTATATGTGCTAAAGGGACTCCATTGTAAACTCATTTTTGCTGTACTTAAATCAAAAGTAGTATAGCTTTTATTATCTAATAAATAAGTATAATTATAAGTTGGGTCTATTTTAGAAACAGCAAATTGTGTTTCAGAAAGTAAGTGATTAGATATCTTATGTTGTATAGAAACAGATTTGGTTATATGACGGTGAAACAAGTCTATATTCAATAAGCGTGGCTCAAAAAAAGTAAAAAACCGTTTGTCTGTTAAAAATTTTGAACTACCAGTTTCTTGTAAATCGTCAACATAAGCTAAATTAACCCAAGTGTCTGTTCCTTGATTAATTCTAAAACCACCCCCTATTTTATATTTGAAAGCTTTGTCTTTAAAACCATAAACAGTATAACCATCAATACGGTAATGTTCAGAAAAACGATCATTTGTAACTCCACCCAATCCACTTCTTAATCCTTCATATTGATTAAATTTAATAAGATATCTTAAATCTAAATTGAAATAGTGAAAAGGAAGGTAACCGTTGCCTATGTGTTTTAAGAACTCAGTTTTTTTTATAGAGTCTTGTGTGATTTTTGTAGAATCTGATTTACTAGAAGGTAATTGCTGTGCATAACTGTTGGTTGCAAGCGTTATAAAGAAAACGACAAACAGGTGCTTTAGCATTTATGATATTTAATTTATGAGTTGAAAAAAGCATCCCAAAGTATAGTTTTGGGATGCCTATGTAATGATATAAAGATTATACAGTCATAATCTCTTTTTCTTTCACTTCTAAGAGTGATTCTATTTTTTTAACATAGATATCAGTTAATTTCTGAATGTCGCCTTCCGCATCTTTCTGCGAATCTTCAGAGATATCTGTGTCTTTTATTTCATGGTTAGCATCTTTACGAGCATTTCTAATACCAATTTTGGCATCTTCAGACTCAGATTTGGCTTGTTTTGCTAAATCTCTACGGCGTTCTTCCGTTAAAGGTGGCACATTAATAATAATAAGATCACCATTATTCATCGGGTTGAAACCTAAATTCGCAATCATTATACCGCGTTCAATTTCTTGAAGCATATTTTTTTCCCAAGGTTGTACAGTGATGGTTCTACCATCTGGTGTGTTAACATTGGCAACCTGACTTAGTGGAGTCTGAGAACCATAATAATCTACCATTACACTTCCTAGCATTGCAGGACTAGCTTTACCTGCTCTAATATTTGAAAACTGTTTCTCAAGATGCTTTAATGCAGCATCCATTGATTCTTTCGTACTATCTATTATAAATTTAATGTCTTCGTCCATAGTTAAAAATCTTAATTATTAATGATCAAAATTTAAGTAAAAATCTATAAGTTAACTTTAGTTCCTATATTTTCTCCAGAAACAACTTTTAATAAGTTTCCTTTTTTATTCATATCAAAAACAATAATTGGCAATTTGTTTTCTTGACTTAAAGTAAATGCAGTGGTATCCATTACTTTTAAACCTTTTCTTAAAACATCATCAAAAGTAATATGATCAAACTTTATAGCTGTACTATCTATCTCAGGATCTGCATTATAAATACCGTCTACACGTGTTCCTTTTAATATAACGTCTGCTTCTATTTCTATAGCTCTTAACACTGCTGCAGAATCTGTTGTGAAATAAGGATTTCCTGTGCCTCCACCAAATATAACAACACGACCTTTTCTTAGATGACTCATTGCTTTTCGTCTTATAAACGGTTCGGCAACTTCATTTATTTTAATTGCAGTTTGCAAACGTGTTTTAATATCTGCGTCTTCCAACGCGTTTTGCAATGCTAACCCGTTTATTACAGTTGCTAACATACCCATATGGTCGCCTTGTACTCGATCCATACCATGCATTGCGCCTGCAACACCTCTAAAAATATTTCCACCACCAATAACTATTGCTACTTCAACACCTAGTTCCGTGATTTCTTTAATATCTTTTGCGTATTCAGATAAACGTTCTGGGTCTATTCCGTATTGACGATTTCCCATTAAGGCTTCACCAGATAATTTAAGTAGTATTCTTTTATATTTCATTAGATCGTTTCTATTGCAATTTTAAAGGCTAATGTTATGTGCTAGATAACATGTTTTTAAAATAAGTATAGGTGTTTTATAGCTTATTTAATTAAGTGATTTAAAAGTTGAGCAAAGCTAAGCAATTATTAGCATCTGTAAAAGTGAAAAAAATGCAAAAGAATATTTTATTTTAAACTCTAATGAGACCTATAGTTTATTTGTTATAGTGTCTTTTAAGAAATAAAAAAGCCACTATTCTATAAAAAAGCCACTATTCTATAAAAAAGCCACTATTCTATAAAAATAGTGGCTTTAAATATATAAATTCTATTAAATAAGAATAAGATTATCCTACTGAAGAACGTTTGAAACCTGTAACAGAAACGTCACCATAAGTTTTAACGTAATCAGCAACAGTTTGCTTTTCGTCTTTAATAAACTTCTGATCTAATAAACATTGCTCTTGATCTAAAGATGTATTATCAGAAATGAAACGCTCCATTTTACCTGGTAAAATTCTATCCCAAATTTGTTCTGGTTTACCTTCAGCTTTTAATTCAGCTTTAGCAGTTTCTTCAGCTTCAGCAATAACCTCAGGAGTTAATTGTGCCATAGAGATGTAACTTGGTACATTCTTTAAGGTTTTACCTAAACGTCCTAATTCAATGTTATCTTTTTCAATAACAGCGATTCGTGCTTCAGTTTCTGAGGCAACAAATGCAGGATCGAAATCTTTGTAAGATAAAGAAGATGCTCCCATAGAAGCAACTTGCATTGCAACATCTTTAACTAAAGTTTCTACGTTGTCTACTTTTGCAGATAAACCTACTAAAGCAGCAATTTTGTTAATGTGAACATATTGTCCAACATAAGGCGCTTCTAATTTTTCGAAAGAAGTAATGTCTAATTTTTCACCGATAACACCAGTTTGTTCAACTAATTTTTCAGCAACAGTCATTCCTTCAAAATCAGCAGCTAAAAAAGCTTCTTTTGTATCTTGGTTTAAAGCGATATCAGCTAATTGATTAGCTAATGCTACGAAATTTTCATTTTTACCAACAAAGTCAGTTTCACAACCTAACACAATAGCAACACCAGAAGTGTTATCTGCATTAATTTTTGCGATTGCAGCACCTTCAGAAGAATCTCTGTCAGCTCTTTTTTCTGCAACTTTTTGTCCTTTTTTACGTAAAACTTCAATGGCTTTATCAAAATCGCCACCAGCTTCAACTAAAGCTTTTTTACAATCCATCATACCAGCACCAGTAGCTTGTCTAAGCTTATTTACTTCTGCTGCAGTAACTTTTACAGTGTTTTCCATAGTTTCTAAATTAAAAAAAAGTCGAATAATTATTTTTCTTGCAAGAAAAGAATTAAACGACTTTTGAATATATTCTAAATGTTATTATTCTTCTTCTTGATCAGCAACTGCTGTTTTTTCTGCTGGTTTAGCAGGTGCAGCTTTTGCTTCTCCTTTTTGAGATTTTGCGTCTTTTTCAGCACGTTCAGCTTTTCTTTCGTTTAGACCATCTGCTACTGCAGAAGTTACGATAGATAAAACTTTGTCGATAGATTTAGAAGCATCGTCATTTGCAGGAATTAAATAATCAACTTCACGAGGGTCAGAGTTGGTATCTACCATTGCGAAAATTGGAATGTTTAATTTTTGAGCTTCTTTAATTGCAATATGCTCACGCATAATATCTACAACAAATAAAGCACCTGGTAAACGTGTCATATCAGAAATAGAACCTAAATTCTTTTCTAATTTTGCACGTAAACGATCTACTTGTAAACGTTCTTTTTTAGATAAAGAGTTGAATGTACCATCTTTCTTCATTCTATCAATAGTAGCCATTTTTTTAACTGCTTTTCTAATAGTAACAAAGTTAGTTAACATTCCACCAGGCCAACGTTCTGTAATGTATGGTTGGTTTACTGCTCCTGCTTTTGCAGCAACGATGTCTTTAGCTTGTTTTTTTGTAGCAACAAATAATATCTTCTTTCCTGATGCAGCTATTTTAGCTAATGCTTCAGAAGTCTCTTGAATTTTTGCTGCTGTTTTGTAAAGATTGATAATATGGATGCCGTTACGCTCCATATAGATGTAAGGAGCCATGTTTGGATTCCACTTACGAGTAAGGTGACCGAAGTGTACACCTGCTTCAAGTAATTCTTTTACTTCTACTTTTTCCATTTTGTAATAGTTTACGTTCTGTTAAATTAGCAATGATTAAGTGGTCGCTTGTGCTCGCCTTAATCATTTAGATGCTAAACTTTAAAATCTGAAACAATTTCAGAATTAATTTAATAAAATAAAATAATTCAGAACCTGAGAAATCAAGTTCTGAATTAAGTGTTGTTTGGATATTAACGTTTTGAGAATTGGAATTTCTTTCGGGCTTTTTTCTGTCCGAATTTCTTTCTTTCTACCATTCTTGGATCTCTCGTTAATAGACCTTCTGGCTTTAATACTAATCTGTTTTCAGGATCAATTTCGCACATAATACGAGATAAACCTAAACGTATTGCTTCTGCCTGGCCGGTGATACCACCTCCATATACGTTAACAGTAATATCAAAGTTGCCATCATTGTTAGTCAAGGCTAAAGGTTGGTTTACTTTATACTGCAAAGTTGCAGTAGTAAAATAATCCGCCATGTCTTTTTTGTTTACCGTGATTTTGCCACTTCCTTCAGCAAGGTACACACGAGCAACAGCCGTCTTTCTACGGCCAATTTTGTGAATTACTTCCATTTAGTTAATTTCTTTTAAATTCATTGTTTTAGGTTTTTGCGCTTCGTGAGAATGAGCAGTTCCTGTAACAACTGTTAAATTTCTAAAAAGAGCTGCTCCTAATTTGTTTTTAGGTAACATTCCTTTTACTGACTTTTCTACTAATCTGTTTGGGTCTTTCTCAAACAATTCAGTAGCTGTCAGACTTCTTTGACCACCTGGATAACCTGTATGACGGATATAACTTTTTTCCGTCCATTTGTTACCCGTTAAGTTGATTTTTTCAGCATTGATAACTATTACGTTATCACCGCAATCAACGTGTGGCGTAAAATTAGG
Source organism: Winogradskyella wichelsiae (assembly GCF_013403925.1). GTDB lineage: Bacteria > Bacteroidota > Bacteroidia > Flavobacteriales > Flavobacteriaceae > Winogradskyella > Winogradskyella wichelsiae. The sequence continues at coordinate 604,424 of NZ_JABFDJ010000001.1, read as the reverse complement.
CTTGTGCTTACCTCTTAAAAGTATTGCTACTCTTGAAGCTAGGCGACCTAAAGTTTGTCCTTCAGCGTCAACTAAAACCCACTCCTTATTAACGGTAGCTTTGTTTGCTGAAACTGTTTTGTAGCTTAATGTGTCCACACTAATTTGATTTATAATCGCGCCTTAAATGACGCAATTGATTAAACATTCCTCTTCAAAAAAGAGTTTGCAAATTTACGATAAAGAATGGATAAACCAAATCTTAATGAAATGTTTTTTTATGCTGAAAATCAGACGGTTTAAAAAACAACCATATATATTAGTTTTTTGTCGCTCTTGTTAGTCTGTCATTTATAGATTTACCTAAACCAAAATCTGGGAATTCTTCAGTAATAATGATGTCTAAATCTTGCTTGTCTAATTGGTGTAATGCATCGTAGAGATGTGATGCCGCTTCTGGCATCTCACCTTTTTCTGAAAGTATAATTTGTGAAGAAATATTGGGTGATTCAATTTTAGTTTTAAAAACTAAGACGCCAATACGTTTCTCTTTTTGAAGTTTTACAGCTTCAAAAACGTTATTTGTTAAGATGGTTTTTGTCTTTGGTGCATAATGACGTGCTAACATTCCTGGAGCATTTGGGATATCTGCTATCTGACTCTTAACGGTGTTTTTTATTTCTATTTTTCCAACTACAGCTTCAATATCTTCTAGTGCTGTAGAACCTAATCTATATATAATAGGTTCGTCATTTTCAAAACCTATAATAGTAGATTCTATACCACTTGTACAATGTCCGCCATCTAAAACCATCTTAATGCTATCCTTAAAATAAGTTTCCACGTGTGCTGCTGTGGTTGGACTAATACTACTAAAAGGGTTGGCTGATGGTGCTGCTAACGGAAAATCTAATTGATTTAATAATTCTAATATCGTTGGGTGATTTGGTACGCGTACGGCAACGGTATCTTTGCCGCCAGTAATTAAATCAGGAATTGTATCTTGTTTCTTTAAAACCAAAGTGATTGGCCCTGGCCAAAAAGCTTCGGCTAACAATTGTGCTTTTTTAGGGATGTAAGCAACAATATTTGGTAACTGGTCTATAGAAGGTATATGAACAATAAGCGGATTAAAAAACGGACGCTTCTTCGTTTCAAAAATAGATTTTATGGCTTTTTCACTGTATATGTTTCCCGCTAAACCATAAACAGTTTCTGTTGGTATCGCTACAATGTCTTCCGTATTTAATAATGCGATAGCTTTTGATATGTCTTTTGAAATAATACTCATATTTTGGTTTCAGATTACAATATTAGTTCATTATAATATTTATTTCTATACAAATTTAGGCTCGATTCGTTTTAATGTGTTTGTAAGTTAGTTTTTTATTTTTAAGATATATTATAAAAAAAGCAGTATATTATGAATTAAATTTATAGATTATGAAATTAAAATACACTTTATTCTTAGCTGCTTTTACATTTTCATTAATTGGTTTTACACAAAAAAAGACAAAAAAAGTCGCTATTACTGTTATGGTAAAAGATTCATTAGGAAATGCTGTGTCTGATGCGATAATTTTTTTGGATGATGATAAAAATAGAAAAACGACTAATAGAAAAGGTTTGTTGAAAATAAAAGCATCAGAATATCCAATTAATATTTCTGCTTATTCAGAAAAAGAAGGTTTTCAAACCACGGAGTTTAATGTTTCTGAGGATGTTGTAATTACATTTAATAGTAATAGTTTAATCAAAGGGAAGTATCTTGAATTACTCGCTATGGAGGGTAAGAAAAAAACAAGAAAAAAGGAAGAACAGTATTTTACTAATATTTTTGATTATCTCAGAGTGAAACAACCTATGCTCAAAATAAGTAGTGACAATCAAATTAGAGTAAGAGGTTATGATACGAGTTTTAATGGATCAAGTGAACCTTTATTTATCGTTAATGGCTCACCCACTAGTGCCATTTCAGATATTGTTCCTTCGAGTATAAAAAATGTTACTATTCTTAAAGATGGTTTAGCTGCATCTTATGGTTTTAGAGGTGCTAATGGGGTTATTATTATTAATTATAATTAGGTTTTAATCAGCTAATTAAAATCTAATAGGTCAAATTTAGGCGCTATAAATAATAGCTGTTGTTATCGTGGTATTATTTAGTAAACAAATTCTAGATGGTGTCTTTCCATTTAGTAGTTTTGCAAATTCAAAATTCAGAACATGATTTCAGTAGATAATTTAGCGGTAGAATTTAGTGGACACACGCTTTTTAGTGACGTGTCTTTTACTATTAATGCCAATGATAAAATTGCCTTAATGGGTAAAAATGGAGCGGGTAAGTCTACCATGATGAAAATTATTGCTGGTGTGCAAAGTGCTACGCGTGGTAATGTAAGATGTCCTAAAGATGCTGTGATTGCTTATTTGCCACAACATTTATTAACGGAAGATGATACTACGGTTTTTGATGAAGCGTCTAAAGCTTTTAAGCATGTGTACGAAATGCGTGACGAAATGGAAGGGCTTAACAAGCAATTGGAGACAAGAACCGATTACGAGTCTGATGAGTACATGAAAATCATTGAGCGTGTTTCTGATTTAGGTGAGAAGTATTACGCTTTAGAAGATGTAAATTATGATGCTGAAGTAGAAAAAGCCTTAAAAGGTTTAGGATTTAAACAGGAAGACTTTACAAGACTTACGAGTGAGTTTTCTGGTGGTTTCCGTATGCGAATTGAACTGGCTAAAATTTTATTACAAAAACCAGATTTAATTTTATTAGATGAGCCTACCAACCATATTGATATAGAATCGGTAATTTGGTTAGAAGATTTTTTACTGAATAAAGCTAATGCCGTTGTGGTTATTTCTCACGATAGAGCGTTTGTAGATAACATTACCAATAGAACTATTGAAGTAACTATGGGACGTATTTACGATTATAAAGCAAACTATACACATTATCTTCAATTACGAGAAGATAGACGTGTGCACCAAGTAAAGGCTTACCAAGAACAGCAGAAATTTATTGCAGATAATATGCAATTTATAGAACGTTTTAAAGGAACATATTCTAAAACAAATCAAGTAACGTCTCGTGAGCGTATGCTTGAAAAATTACAGATCATTGAGATTGATGATGTAGATACCTCAGCATTAAAATTACGTTTCCCAGCGACGCAGCGTTCGGGTGATTACCCAGTAACGGTTAAAGAGGTTTCTAAATCTTATGATAATCATATAGTGTTTAATGATGCTAATATGTCTATCGCTAGAGGTGAGAAAGTCTGTTTTGTAGGTCGAAATGGTGAAGGAAAGTCGACGATGATTAAAGCTATCCTAGGAGAGATTGATGTAGATGGAACTTGTAGTTTAGGTCATAATGTGAAAGTTGGCTATTTTGCGCAGAACCAAGCGGCTTTGTTAGATGAAGATTTAACTATTTTTCAGACGGTTGATGATGTAGCAAAAGGCGATGTAAGAACTCAGATTAAAAGTATCTTGGGTGGTTTTATGTTTAAGGGCGATGATATTGATAAAAAAGTAAGTGTACTTTCTGGTGGTGAAAAAACCAGATTAGCTATGGTAAAGTTATTATTAGAACCTGTGAACTTATTAATTCTCGATGAGCCTACAAATCACTTAGATTTAAAATCTAAAGATGTTTTAAAGGAAGCACTTCAGAATTTTGATGGGACTTTAATTTTAGTTTCTCACGATCGTGATTTTCTACAAGGCTTATCTAAAAAAGTCTTTGAGTTTAAAGAAAAACGTGTTATTGAGCATTTTGAAACAATTGACGCCTATTTAGAGCGTAATAAAATTGAAAGTATAAAAGCGCTTAACTTATAAATTCAGCAGAATTTTAGACTAAAACATAGGTCTTAGCAGATGCGCCCGCGTTAGTGATGGAGGCATTTGTTGAAGCTCTTTTTGTATTGTTGCACTTATGCAATACAAAAAAGCGACTGCCGAAAGCACGACCCCTGGGTAACGCCCAAATAAAATACCTTAACTTTTTGTACTGCCTAAGCGGCAATATTTTAACTACTTTTGCAACGTGAAGAACGAATTACAACTTTCAGATTGGTTACCTACCACAAACAAAGAGGTGAAAATTCGCGGATGGGAAGCACTCGATGTTATTCTGTTTAGCGGAGATGCTTATGTAGATCATCCAACGTTTGGTCCTGCTGTTATAGGACGTATGTTAGAGAGTTTTGGGTTACGCGTCGCTATTGTGCCGCAACCTAATGTGAAAGATAATCTTCAGGATTTTGTGAAAATGGGGAAACCAAAACTATTTTTTGGTGTTACAGGTGGCTGTATGGATCCTATGATTAGCAATTATAACGCAAATAAAAAACGTAGAGATAAGGATGCATATACGCCTAATGGAGATATTGGGTTTAGACCCGATTATGCAACAAGCGTTTATACTAATATTTTAAAAGAAAAATGGCCAGATACACCGGTTTTAATTGGTGGTATTGAAGCATCATTACGTCGTGTTACACATTACGATTTTTGGAGTGATAAGCTAATGCCTTCTATTTTAGAAACGTCTAAAGCAGATATGTTAGTGTACGGAATGGGCGAGCAACCTTTGCGTGAAGTAGTGCGTTTACTAGAAAGAGGAGTGCCTTTTAATAGTATAAATACGGTTTTACAGACAGCAGTACTTTTAAAAGAAGACGAAAAAATACCTAAGAATAGTAATTGGGAAGATATTGAAATCTCTTCGCATGAAGTTTGTCTAAAAGACAAGAAGAAATACGCTTCTAATTTTAAGGTGATTGAGCAGGAATCTAATAAGTTGGCTGCAAGACGAATTTTTCAGAAAATAGGGGATAAGACCTTGATGATTAATCCGCCGTACCCAACCATGACGGAAGCCGAAATTGATGCGTCTTTTGATTATCCATATACACGATTACCACATCCTAAATATAATAAGCGTGGACCGATCCCTGCGTTTGAAATGATTAAGTTTTCCATCAATATTCACCGTGGGTGTTTTGGTGGGTGTAGCTTTTGTACCATTTCGGCACACCAAGGGAAATTTATTGCGTCTCGTAGTCAAGAGTCTATTTTAAAAGAAGTAGATACAGTGGCTAATATGCCTGATTTTAAAGGGTATTTGTCTGATATTGGTGGACCAAGTGCCAATATGTATCAGATGAAAGGGAAAGTGCAATCTATTTGCGACAAGTGTGTGGCGCCGAGTTGTATTTCGCCAGTGATTTGTAGTAATTTAGATACCTCTCATAAGCCGTTAACGGAATTGTACCAAGCGGTAGATAAGCATCCAAAAGTGAAGAAATCATTTATCGGTTCGGGGATTAGACATGATATGTTGGTGCCAGAATTTAATAAAAATGCCGATCCTAAAGAGTTAGATGATTATACGGAAGAAGTGATGACGAAGCATGTTTCTGGCCGCCTTAAAGTAGCACCAGAACATACGAGTGATCCAGTTTTAAAGTTAATGCGTAAGCCGTCGTTTAAGTACTTTCATAAGTTTAAAGAACGTTTTGATAAGATTAATATTAAGAAAGGTTTAAAGCTTCAGTTGATTCCGTATTTTATATCGAATCACCCCGCTTGTGAAGTGGAAGATATGGCTAATCTAGCTGCTGAAACTAAAGATATGGGTTTCCAGTTAGAGCAAGTACAAGGTTTTACGCCAACACCAATGACGGTTGCTACGGTTATTTATTATAGTGGTTACCATCCTTACACTTTAAAGAAAGTCAACACGCCTATTACTAAAAAGGAAAAGGACGAGCAACACCGTTTTTTCTTCTGGTACAAGGATGAAAACAAAGCGTGGATTAAGAAGACCTTAAACAAATTAGGCCGTGAGGATTTACTAAGCGTTCTACTTCCAGAGAAAACCGAAAAGTGGCAGAAGAATAAACCCAAAGGTGATGCTAAAAACACCTTTAATGATGCCGTTCCTTTTAATCAACGTAAACCTGAGGATAAGGTGAGGTTTAAGGGTAAGAAACGCAGTAAGGCTAAGAAGCGACGTTAAGGATAAGTTATACTGCTTTATAGATTAATTTTAATAAATAATTTATAAAGCAAGTTTAAATATTTATAGCAATCAGGGAATCAATTGACTACTGAATTGTGGTTTTTTCAATTGTTAATTATTTCGTTTTTCCATTGTGTTTATATTAATTTTATTGCTCTAAACAATAAATAAATATGATAAAAAACTACACAATTGCCTTCATGTTATTACTTACAGGAGGTGTATTTAGTCAGGAAACAATTTCCTTTGAAACCAGTGAATCTTATACTTTAGGAACACTAAACAATCAAAATGGTTGGGAAGTTACAGAAGATAGCGATGGCGCTTTTCTTCAGAATCAGGTTGTTTCTAATGAGCAATCTTCAGATGGTGCTTATGCTTTTAAAAATTCTTATGAGTCGGGTTTTGAACCTCAATGGTTACCAATTTTTGGTGCTGTAAAAAGTTTTGATACTCCAAAATCATTTGAGGATTTTACATTCTCTTACGATGTTATGGTAACCGAAAGTAATGGAGCAGATTTTGAAATGACGCTTTTTGGTATTGATGCAGATGATAATTTTGTTCCTGTAGCAGGTATTGCTATGGAATATCAAGGGTTAATTTATACGATTGATAATATTAATTATACAGCTGCTTATATCGAGGATGCGACATGGACTCCAAACACCTGGGTAAATATTAAAATTGAAGTAACGGCAACTGAACTTAAGTATTACTTAAATGATGTATTAGCACATACGCGTAGCAATTTCACGTCTGTTGATATTGTAGGTTTTAATATGTTGCATAACAATTATGGCGGTGATGCGTTTTACGATAATTTTAGTTTTGAGAGCGGCACCTTAGGTGTTGATGATGTTGCAGATGCCTCAGCGTTTCGCATTTATCCAAATCCGGTTGCTGATGAATTAAAAATTACAGGCATTCAGAACGAACAGATTGCACAGGTGTCTATTTATAATTTGAATGGACAAAAATTAATGGAACGTGGTTCTGTAGATGCATTAGATGTTAGTCGTCTTTCTGGTGGTGTTTATATGTTAACTATTGTTACTAGAGATGGTAAAACACATACAGATAAGCTTTTGAAAAAATAGCGTTAAGTAAATCTTATTTAAATGGCCTTGATTCTTTTATAATTGAGGCTTTTTTTTGTTTGATGGTTTTTTTATCCAATTGAAAGTTTAGCTGCATCTTTCCATAAATAATGAGGCATAGGTTCGCTAAGTTTCCAATTAATACTCATAGGTTTAGAGCCATAATGGTCTTTTAAAGTTCCTTCTCCAATAAAAACATAACCCAAACTATTGCCAAACTCGTTTTTAGCTTTCTCTCTAATAAATAGTAATATTCGCTTTTCGTTTTTTTTATGTTTAACGTAAGATTGTCCTTTGCCTAAATCTGGTCTTGCTGAGTTTTGAGTTTGCCAATGAAACAATAATTCATTTACAGCATAATCATCATACATGGTTGTTGGTGAGAAGTTTTCTTCAGATTTAATAAGGTTGATAAATAATATTTCGGTGTTTAAAACTTTGTTTTCAGCTGTTCCTTCTCTGTTAGATGATTTTTTTTCAAAACTACTAAACTTAAAAGCAGCTAAAATTTGATCTCTAGTGTAACGACTATGTAACTTCAATGGTTGCTCATAAGGAAGTTCAATAGGTAATTCTTTAAAGTCTATGTTCTCAATTAACACCTCAAGAACTTCTTTTATTTCTTCAACTAAAACACTATTTGAGCCAATAGCCCATATGCTTTTCTCTATAGATTCAAATCCAGCTTCTTTTTGCCAAACATCGTAATGTAGCATTAAAAGCATTGTTTTTTCATTTGTATTAAACTCAGAAATATTTATGTTGAAATTTAGTTTTGCAATTTTTAAAATGAAAGTAAAATAGCTCAAAGAATTTGTTGAAAGCCACTTGTTTGAAATTGCTGAAACAATTGCTTTTTCATATTCAGAATCAAATTGATTTATCCTACCTGCAAGTTGACATAGTCTTTTCCAACTTCCTCTTTTATAAATTGAGTGTAACGGAATGTTATAAAACTTACTAAAATTACCAATAGTCAATGGTAAATTTGTATCGTGTTGAAATTGTTGTATTCTTTGAATTAGCTTGCTTTTATTTAATGATGTTGCTGCAGAAATATTTTTCAGAATTGTTTCTTTCGTCTTTTTTTCTAGAATTATTGAACAACCTAAAGGTAAGTGAGGAAAATTGTCCTCAACTTCTTTTACTACTGTCGTATTGGTTTTGCCTATTAAGGCTCTGAATTTATTTTCAAAATTATATTCTGGTCTAGAGTTTCCAACGAAATCTAAAACGGTTAAGCAATCTTTTTCTTCATATAATCTTAAGCCTCTACCCAATTGTTGCAAAAATATAGTTAGACTCTCTGTTGGCCTTAAAAATAATAGAGTATCAATTTCAGGTATGTCAATACCTTCATTAAAAATATCAACAACAAATAAATAGTTGATTTCTTTTTTTTCTAATTTTTGACGAATGTGAACTCTGTCTTTACTATTATTACTTGTTAAATAATCTGCCTTCAATCCTGTCAAAGTAAATTTTTCAGCCATGTATTTTGCGTGTTCCATAGAAACACAGTAGCCTAATGCTCTAACATCGTTGATGTCTTTTATGTATTTGTCTAAAGCAGTTATTATTTCTCCAACCCTTCTATCACTTTCAGTATAAATATCTGTTAGTTCACTTGCAACATATCGTCCTTTAATCCATTTAACATTTGATAAATCAATACTATCAGTAATTCCAAAGTATTGAAAAGGACAAAGTAACTTTCTATTCATTGCTTCAGGCAGTCTAATTTCTGCTGCAATTTTGTTGTCAAAATCTTCTAAAATATCTCCACCATCCATTCTTTCTGGTGTTGCTGTTAGACCAAGAAGTACTTTTGGTTTAAAATAATTTAGGATTGATCTATAACTTTTTGCTTTTTGGTGATGGCATTCATCAATAATTATATAATCATAATAGTCTGCTGAAATATTTTCTATTTCAAGTTGATTATTTACAGTTTGAACAGAAGCAAATACATGCTCAAAGTTATCAGGCACCAAACCATCAACCCATAATTCGCCAATGTTATTATTTTTTAAAACACCTTGAAAAGTTGAAAGTGATTTTTGCAGAATCTCTTTTCTATGTGCCAGAAAAAGTAATTTTGATGATTTATTATTCTTTCTAAAACGTTTGTAATCGAAAGCCGAAATTACTGTTTTTCCAGTTCCTGTTGCTGCCACAACAAGATTTCTAAATCTATTGTGTATACTTCTTTCGACTTCTAATTTTTCTAAAACCTCATTTTGATATGGAAAGGGCTTGATGTCAAAATGAACAGTTGTGTTTTCGAAAGGCTTACTGAACTTACTTTGTTTTAGTGCATCTTGTAGTTTTTCTTTATGAATAGAATCATCAAATAACTCGAAGTCCTCACTTTGCCAATAGGCATCAAATGTCTTTTGAAATTTGTCTATAATGTGGCTTACTTCTTTAGTAGTAACTTTTAAATTCCATTCTAGTCCATCTGTTAGAGCTGACCTAGAAAAGTTTGAAGAACCAATATATGCAGTATGAAAACCTGAGTTTCTATAAAATAGATAAGCTTTTGCGTGTAACCTTTCGTTGCTTGTGTTGTAGGATATTTTAACTTCGGTATTTGGAAGTTTTGAAAGTAATTGTATGGCTTTATAATCCGTCGCTCCAATATAAGTTGTCGTAATTACGTTTAGTTTTCCGCCACGTTCTGTGAATTCTCTTAATTCTTTTGCAAGAATTATTATTCCTTTAAACTTTATAAAAGAGACTAATAAATTAATTTTGTCAGAAGAAAGGATTTCTTTCTTTAATTCACTTTCTAATGATAATCCACCATTTCCACCAGTAAATAATTCACTTTGAGTTAAAGTTGTATAAGGTGTTATTTCTTTTAGATGTAAATCTAAATTTGAAAAATGAGCATCTGTTTTTGAGAAAACAGCTTTTAGAATTTCACCTTCAATTTTTACTATATCGTCATCAAAGTCTTGTTTGCCTATTTCTTGTTTTAAAAGCCTTATTATTTTATTGGCAATTTGAATTTGTTGTTCAACTTTGTTTTTTCCAATAATATCAAATGCTTGCTTTAGTATTTTTGATAAATGCTTGGAAAGAACGCTAGATGCTTCTTCTTTATCAATTAAGTTTTTCTTTAGAAAGAATTTATCTTTATCAAGTTCTTTTAATTTTTCAGATACTAGTTGTGTTACTAACTGCTCATATATTCCTTGATTCATAGTTTAATAAATTCTTTTAAAATAGGTAAATCAGCTTCAGCCCAATCTAAATTAAACAATTCTTGTTTATTTGCTAAAACAAAATTAGAATGTTCTTTAAGCTTCAAATCCCCTGAAACATATTCAGCAGTAAAGGGGATTAACTTAATTTTAAAATCTGGATATTGATGAATAACAGGAGTCAACCTTTCTTTTACTTCAATTTGAATATTTAATTCTTCAAATATTTCCCTTTTAATACAATCAATTTCAGATTCACCGGATTCAATTTTTCCTCCTGCAAATTCCCATTTTAAAGGAAGTTTCATTGCTTCGCTTCTTTGAACAGCTAAAACTTTTTTGTCAAATAGAATGATAGCGCAAGTGACTGGAATTATTTTCATAATCTATGCAGTTAATTTGACTTCAGCTAAGAAATCATCAACCGCATCCCCTGTGTCAAAATGATAATCACTTTCTGATTTATTTAAAAAAAAGTTTATCAAATCGAGATGAGTTTTAAACACCCTAAATGAAATTCCTTCATAATTGTAAATAAAGAAAAGGTCACTCAAGTGTTTATTTGAAACTAATACTGTTTCTATCGTTCTAGAAGCTCTTAGGTATTCTGTTTGTATCGTGTTATATTCGTTCATTTTTGAGATATTAAAACTACCTAATGCGCCTCCAACCAATTCAGTCCAGTATCCACCTCAACATCTAAAGGCACATCCATAATAAATGCACTTTCCATTTCGGTTTTAATTAATGTGGTGAGTTCTTCGAGTTCTGGTTTGTAGATATCGAAGACCAATTCATCATGCACTTGTAAGAGCATCTTCGATTTATAATTACCAGCTTCTAGCTTGTTATAAATATTAATCATCGCGATTTTAATGATATCGGCAGCGCTTCCTTGTATGGGAGCGTTTACGGCATTTCGTTCTGCGGCACCTCTCACCACAGCGTTACGTGAGTTGATGTCTTTTAAATAACGACGACGACCTAAAACGGTAGAGACATAGCCATGATCTCTAGCAAAATCGACTTGCTTACTCATGTAGGCTTTTAATTTTGGATAGGTTTCGTAATAGGTGTCAATGAGTTCTTTGGCTTCACCACGTGATAAATCAGTTTGGTTGCTTAATCCAAAGGCAGACACACCATAGATGATTCCGAAATTCACGGTTTTGGCATTGCTACGTTGTTCTCTGGTAACTTCTTCTAGTGGCACACCAAATACTTTAGATGCGGTTGAAGCATGAATATCTTCGCCATTTTTAAAGGCTTCAATCATGGTTTCTTCTTCACTTAAAGCGGCAATGATTCGTAATTCTATTTGCGAATAATCGGCAGCTAGTAAGGTGTACTCTTTGTTTCTTGGTACAAAGGCTTTTCGTACTTGGCGACCACGTTCGGTACGAATTGGGATATTCTGTAAATTAGGATTGTTACTACTTAAACGCCCAGTTGCGGCAACGGTTTGCATGTAATCGGTATGCACGCGACCTGTAGACGGTTCTACTTGTAAAGGCAAGGCATCTACGTAGGTACTTTTTAATTTTGAAAGGCCTCTAAAGTCTAAAATCTTCTGAATAATCTCATGGTCTTTTGCTAAATAGGATAAGATATCTTCACCTGTTTTATACTGTCCGGTTTTGGTTTTCTTTGGTTTATCTACCAGTTTCATTTTTTCAAACAATACAATACCTAACTGTTTTGGAGATGCAATATTGAATTCTTCACCTGCCGTGGCATAAATTTCTTGTTCGAGGGTTGCAATGTCATTATTTAGTGCTTCGGATAAGGAATCTAAAAATTTTGTATCGAGATTGATACCTTCTAATTCCATAGCCGCTAACACACGCAAAAGCGGAATTTCAATCTCATCGAATAATTTTTGGGTATTGGCTTCGCCTAATTCGGTAGTGAAATGTTCTTTTAGTTGTAAGGTGATGTCTGAATCTTCAACCGCATATTCCGTTTGTTTTTCTAAAGGTACATCGCGCATGGTTAACTGATTCTTTCCTTTTTTACCAATCAATTCGGTAATAGAAATTGGAGTGTAGTTCAAATACGTTTCAGCAAGAACATCCATGTTGTGACGCATGTCTGCATTAATTAAATAATGCGCTAACATGGTATCGAATAATTTACCTTTTACCTCAACATTGTATTTGGCTAATACTTTGATATCGTATTTTAAATTCTGACCAATTTTCTCGATGGTTTCGCTTTCAAAAAATGGTCTAAAGGTTTCTATAAGCTCTTGTGCTTCTGTTTTATCTTCTGGAAAAGGTATGTAAAACCCTTTACCGACTTCCCAAGAAAATGCAATCCCAACCAATTCTGCGGTTAATGGATTTAAGCCTGTGGTTTCGGTGTCAAAGCACACAGACGTTTGACTCATTAGGTTTTTGATAAACAATTTGGTTGCCATACCAGGCGCAACGCTTTGGTAAAAATGAGAATAGGTTGCTGAGGTTTTTCTAGTGTTTTCTGAAATAGTTTCAGTTGCTGATGGTTCGCCACCTCCAAATAAAGAGAATTGACCAGCTCCTGCTGATTTTTCTTCCGTAGGAGTGGTTTTCGGTGCTTCCTTTTTATCTGAAGTTGGAGTAGAAGTTCCGGCGGACTGCATGGCTTCAGCAGCAAAGGTTTTATTAAAATTATCAATGAGACGTCTAAATTCTAACTCTTGAAAAATCTCGGTCACTTTTGGAATATCAGGTTCTGACATTTCAAAATCCTCAGCATTAAAATCAACAGGAACATCGAGCATAATGGTGGCTAATTTTTTAGATAATAGCCCGAGTTCTTGATTGGCTTCAATCTTCTCTTTCATCTTACCTTTAAGCTCATGTGAATTCGCAAATAGGTTTTCCATACTGCCATAAGCCGCTAAAAACTTCTTGGCTGTTTTTTCACCAACACCAGGTAATCCAGGAATATTATCAGAGGCATCTCCCATCATCCCTAAAAAGTCAATGACTTGTAAAGGATCGGTAACTTCAAATTTCTTTTGTACTTCTGGAATGCCCCAAGTTTCGTATCCGCCTCCAAAAACAGGTCGGTACATAAATATGTTTTCAGAAACCAATTGCGCAAAATCCTTATCTGGAGTCACCATAAAAGTTTTGTAGCCTTCCTTTTCGGCTTTTTTTGCTAAAGTACCAATGACATCATCAGCCTCGTATCCTTCTTTTACCATGATTGGAATGTGCATGGCTTCAAGAATATTACAAATATGCGGAATGGCCGTTTTAATGCCTTCTGGTGTTGCGTCTCTGTTGGCTTTGTAAGCTTCGAACATTTCCACGCGGTCTACACTACCTCCTTTGTCAAAACAAACAGCTAAATGATCTGGTCGTTCGCGTTTAATCACATCTAAAAGCGAATTCATAAAGCCCATGATGGCTGAGGTATCTTCTCCTTTAGAATTGATTCTTGGGTTTTTTATAAAAGCGTAGTAGCCACGAAAAATTAAAGCGTAAGCATCAACTAGGAATAGGCGTTTTTGGTCTGACATTGGATTGTTTTTGTAAGGAGATCAAAGCTACAAAAAAGTTATCAGATGAAATATGTCTTTTGGGTGGTTCGTTTTTTAAAACTTAGAGTCGGTTTTACTAGGAAGGAAGGTGGTTTGTTAGTAGTGTTTTGTAGTGTCTAATTGTTTTTGTTAGTAGATTTTTTTATTTAAAATATAAAAATAGTTTTTATGAGTATTTAGCTTGATACAAAAAAAGCAGAAACTTAAGTTTCGGCTTTTTTTTAAATATTATATAATGCGTATTATTTGATAACTTAACAAAGTTTTACTGTCTTCATTTTAATTTGAAGACTTCTTCTGTAAGCTTTTATACTGATGATTTCGTTACTTTTTTTACGATTTATTCTTAAAACCTTAGCTTTCATTTCAGCAGAAATAGTAATATTTCTTGCTTCAGAAGTTTCAGATTTTGCGGTTTTAGTGGTTTCAACAACTTCAATTTCATTGTTAACTAATTCGTCTTGCTGAGCAAACCCTGCAAAAGTCATTGTTAAAAAGAATAAGATGATTAAACCGTTTTTCATAATAGTAAGAAGTTATATTTGTTTTAACTTCAACTCAAAGAAACACAACATTTAGAGTGTAGTTGAAATTTTTAGATGAAAACAATCGATAAACGGTTAAAAGGAAGTTACTCGTAAAAAAACTCGTTGAAATACGTGATTTGTGCTTGTATCTCTTAAAAACCGTTAGTTTTTAAGTTTAACACAATCATTTTCGAGGTAAAATACACTTTTGAATAGGTTATGTCGATAAAATGCATAAATTAAGTTTGAAGCCCATAACAGTCATTAAGTATGAAAGATTTTAATAGTAATCCTTATTTTGAATTATTTTTTAAACAGCATGAAAATCAATATGCTATAGGAAACCGCAGTTATAAAGACCGCATAAAAACCTTAAATAAACTTCAGTGGGCCATTGAGGTTACTTACAGAGTAGAAATTCAAAAAGCCTTGCTTAAAGATTTAGGGAAACCTGTTTTAGAAACTGAGCTTACAGAAATCTATGCGATTGTAGGAGATATTAAGTACGCCAAAAAACATTTACATCAATGGATGCGAAAACAAAGTGTAGGTACGCCGATAGCTCTAATAGGTTCTAGCTCTTATATAAAGTACGAGCCAAAAGGGGTTTGTTTAATTATATCTCCATGGAACTTTCCGTTTAATCTTACATTCGGTCCTTTGGTTTCTGCAATTGCAGCAGGTAATACCGTTATTATAAAGCCTTCTGAAATGACACCTAACTCATCTGAGTTAATGTCTAAAATTGTAAATACTATTTTTAGTGAAGATGAGGTGGCATTGGTACAAGGTGAAGTAGAGGTTTCAACGGAATTGTTAAAACTACCGTTTAATCATATTTTCTTTACAGGTTCTCCTAACGTTGGTAAAATAGTGATGAAAGCTGCATCTCAGCATTTAGCCTCAGTAACTTTAGAATTGGGCGGTAAGTCGCCAACCATAGTTGATAAAACTGCTAACATAGATAAAGCTGCAAAAAAAATAATGTGGGCTAAATTTTTAAATACGGGTCAAATATGTGTTTCTCCAGATTATGTTTTAATAGATAAATGTATAAAACCTCAATTTATCACGGCTTGTAAAAAATGGATTCAAACGTTTTATCACGACAATCCACAAGCATCAGAATCTTATGGAAAAATAGTTACTGATAAGCACTTTGAACGTTTAAACTTTTATCTTGAAAATGCAAAAGCATTAAATGCTAAGTTTGAAATTGGAGGTGAAACGGATGGTACTTCAAGATATATAGCGCCGACTTTAATTTCAGATTTAAAACCTGAAGCT
This sequence comes from Winogradskyella wichelsiae, assembly GCF_013403925.1. Classification (GTDB taxonomy): domain Bacteria; phylum Bacteroidota; class Bacteroidia; order Flavobacteriales; family Flavobacteriaceae; genus Winogradskyella; species Winogradskyella wichelsiae. The sequence goes on along the minus strand of NZ_JABFDJ010000001.1, from coordinate 588,747 downwards.
AAATTGCTAGAGGAAGAAATTTTTGGACCAATCTTACCAATTGTAGCCTATGAGAGTTTAGATATGGCTGTTGCTTACGTAAACTCAAAACCAAGGCCATTGGCACTTTATATTTACAGTAAAAGTAAAGCAAATACCAATAAAATTATAACTAATACAAGAGCAGGTGGTACCTGTATTAATAATAGTGTGCTACATTATGTTAACCATAATTTGCCTTTTGGGGGTGTTAATAACAGTGGTATCGGTAAAAGTAATGGGTTTTATGGGTTTAAATCCTTTAGTAATGAACGTTCAGTAATGAGTCAGCATACATTTGGAGTAACAGAGTTATTGTTTCCCCCTTATACTGGATTTAAGGAGAAATTGGCACAATTAACAATTAAGTGGTTTTAAGTAAAGCTTTGTAATAAAATGAGATTAAAATTGCGCTATCCATACTTATGTATAGCGCAATTTTTTACTTCTGTTGTTTTCTTAGAATTAAAACAGACTAATATGTTACACCTTGCTTGTCTAAAACTGTTTTAGTTCTAAAAGCATAAAACAATAAATAAGTAAAACAAGCCACAGCCATCCAATAAGAAGATTGAATACTAAAAACATCTGCTAACTTTCCTTGAACAGGTGGAATAATTGCTCCTCCTAAAATCATCATAATTAAAAAGGCAGAACCTTGAGAGGTGTATTTTCCTAAACCAGCAATACTTAAGGTAAAAATACAAGGCCACATTATGGAACAACACAATCCACCAGATAAGAAAGCGAATAAAGCAATATTTCCAGAAGAAAATAAACCAATTAGCATGGCTAATATGCCTAGTGAGCTAAATGTTTTTAAAGTCTTAACAGGGTTGTCTTTAGCGAATAAAAAGCCGCCAATTTGCACGGCAATACAAATTCCGAAAAAGAGAATTTCATTAATTGTAAAACTGTATTTAACTAAATTGGCTAAAATGATAACGCCAAAAGCAATATATGGCACAATGATTAAAAGAACTTTCTTTAAGCCTTTACTGGGGTTAAAAACGGTAATTGCACCAACCCATCGTCCAATCATAAGACCACCCCAATAAAGGGAAATGTATTTCCCTAACTCCGAGTCATTTAAGACTGGTAACCCTAATGAATTTAGACTTGTGCCTTCAATACTTTGTTTTAAAAGTTCACCAAGATTACTTCCTATAGTAACTTCAACGCCCACATAAGTAAATATTGCGAGCATCCCCAAAACAAGTTGCGGGTATTTCATAGCACCCCAACCTTCAGGTTTTTTAGCCGCACTCGTATTGGCTATAAAAACAGTAGCAATAACAGCAAAAAGCGCAATAAATAGAATAATTAATCGTGTATGTTCTAGGTCTTCGGTAGCGACCGCTTCACCTGAATAGGTACTGAAAATATAACCAAAGCAACCTATAATGATTAAGGTTAATAAAATTAGAAGGTTTCGAGCTTTATTGGCAGGTTCAAATGCCGTATCAGATTTTAGAGCGGGTAGTTTTTTTGAAAAATGAAATAATGCGGCAGCGATTAAAAATAAGGCACCAACACACATGTATAATATCTGAACAGTTACTAGTGTAATTTCATTAGAATTAATCTTCTCTGCCAATTGATCTGTAGACCAAGATGCCGTACCGAAAATAGCCAAACTAACCACAATCGGTCCAATAGTTGTACCAAAAGAGTTAATGCCACCTGTTAAGTTTAAACGATGTGATCCTGTTTTGGGATCTCCAAGTGCTACAGTAAAAGGATTAGCAGCGGTTTGTTGTAGTGAGAAACCAAGGGCGACTATAAAAAATGCGATAAGTACCAAATAAAAGACTCCAGTTTGTCCTTGTTCTGCTCCTGCGGTAACCGGGAACATAACAAAAGCACCGATTGCAGAGAGAAGTAACCCGTAAACAATACCATTTTTATACCCCCAATTATTCAATATATCTCTTTTTACAGCACTAGATATGACAAACAGAGAGAGTGCACCGATATAATAAGCACCATAGAATGCGAAGTCTACTAACTGCGATTGAAACTGATCAATATTAAAATAAGTTTTACAAAAAGGGATAAATACGCTGTTTGATGCCGCTATAAATCCCCAGAAAAAGAAAACCGTACATAAGGTCGCTAAGGCCGATTTATTATTTTGATTACTACTCATTTTATTATTTATTGGTTAAATGGTTAGAGGTTTAAAGTTAAAATGGAAGTGAAAATAAGATTTGTTTTTAAATTTATCTCATTTTTCCTGTATAGAAACATCATATAACTAAATCCCAATAATAGTTTTTTTTGAGAATAAAGCTTCATAATTCATTCAAATACCTGAGGTATAGTGCGTAAACCTTTTAACACTTTCATAAGATAAGTCATTTCTCAGATGCTTAATTTTGTACGTTCAAATTAATGAGATGATTCGTTGGATACTTTTTGCTATTTTATTTATCATACTTACTGCTTACGGTTTTCAAGCCATAAGAACAGTAACTAAACAAACATGGGTTTACTATCTGTTTTTTGTAGTAGCCATTGTAGTGGTTGGTAATTTTATCTTTCAGTTTACGGGAACTAATGAAGGTCGCGTATTAACCCCGTCTAAAAGTTTTGCATTCGGATATTTGCTGACATTTATGGCCTTTAATTTAGTACTTGTGCCATTTTTATTTGGTGAAGATATCATTAGAGGAATCATAGGACTTTACGATAAGGTGGTGGTGAGAAAAGATGAATTCCATTTACCATCGCGCCGTAAATTTGTAAGCCAAGTGGCTTTAGGTCTAGCAGCGATACCTTTTAGTTCTCTTTTATACGGTATGTATAAAGGGAAATATAACTTTAGAGTATTAAACTATACGTTGCATTTTGAAGATTTGCCTGAAGCCTTTGATGGGTATAGGATTACTCAGATTAGTGATATACATTCAGGAAGTTTTGATGATAAAAGTAAGATTGAATATGCCGTAGACCTTATAAATGAGCAAGAATCTGATGTGCTATTGTTTACAGGTGATATGGTGAATAATAAAGCCTCTGAAATGCTGCCATGGAAAGATACCTTTGGAAGATTGAAGGCTAAAGATGGTAAATTTTCAGTTTTAGGAAATCACGATTACGGTGATTATGTCGATTGGAATTCGCCTGAAGAAAAGCATCAGAATCTTGAAGATTTAAAAATAATTCAAAAAGAAATTGGTTTTGATTTATTGTTGAATGAAAGTCGATATCTTGAAAAAGATGGTCAACGATTGGCCTTAGTTGGTGTTGAGAATTGGGGTAAAGGCGGTTTTAAGAAAGCAGGTGATTTAACTAAAGCTGCAGCGCAAATAAAGTCTGATGATTTTAAGATATTAATGAGTCACGATCCAAGTCATTGGGAAGCTAAAGTACTCAATGACCCTTATCATTATCATCTAACGTTGAGTGGCCATACACATGGTATGCAATTTGGAATAGAAATTCCGGGTTGGATTAAATGGAGTCCTGCAAAATGGCGCTATAAACATTGGGGAGGTATTTATACAGAACTCAACCAGCATATTAATGTTAATCGAGGATTTGGGTATTTAGGATATCCTGGACGTGTTGGTATTTGGCCAGAAATCACCGTGATTGAGCTCAAAAAAGGTTCGAAAAGTGCTTAATTGTAAAGAATTGTTTATTTTTATATAATGCATGCTTCACTTACAGTTGCTTATTGCTACGAGTTTGAAGTATTAATTTAACTAAAACCATAATGTATGTCAAAATTTGGAGAATTAATAGATGGTCAAGTCCCTGTTCTTTTAGACTTTTATACGGAGGGAAATGTTGAATCTACGGCTATGCACCCTATACTTAAAGATGTTGCCGCTGCATTAGGAGATAAAGTTAAAGTTATTAAAATAGATATTAATAAAAATATAGAGCTTGCAGAAGCATTACGTGTTAAGAGTTTGCCTACGTTAATTATTTATAAAAGCGGTGAAATGAAATGGAGGCATAGTGGCGCACAAGAAGCAAACTATATTATTGATATTATACAACACTATGTGTAAACCAAGCTGATTCTAAGATGTAATGGCTTTAAAAACAAAACCTTTTTCACTGTAGTGCTGTAGGATCTTGGGAAGAACGTATTTTAAATTTCGTGAAGCCTTTACGCTATCATGTAGAACAATTATGCTACCTCCTTTTGCTGTTGAGATTATATTTTTAAGGCAGATCTCTTTAGAAACTGATTCATCCCAATCAAAGGGTAAAACGTCCCATAAAACAATCTTATAACCTAATTCTCGTATCCTTTTACTTTGCTTTCCTTTAAACTTCCCATAAGGCGGTCTAAATAATTTTAGATTTTCAGATTCTAAATCACTATTAGTAATATAAGGTTTACTAGTGTTTATTAAAAACTGTGTTTTATTTATATCTTCAATATACTCCTCAGTTCTGCTTTTCCAACCTTTTAAATGATTATAGGTGTGGTTTCCAATGGTGTGGCCTTCTTTTATAAGCTTCTGAAAAATAAGTGGATGCTTTTCAATATTATTTCCGATACAAAAAAATGTTGCTTTTGCATTATACGCTTTTAATGTTGTAAGAACCCAATTAGTGATTTCGGGAGTCGGACCGTCATCAAAAGTTAAATAGAGTTCTTTATGAGGCGTGTTGATATTCCAGATAAAATTTGGAAACAATGTTTTTACAAAGTTGGGCGTTTTAGCTGGAATAATCTTCATGCCATTCTAATTCTCAGGTGCGATTTTTTCAATAGTATCTTTAATCGCATTTTGAATGTCAATATCATTTGTTACCTCTGGAACTTCAGGTGAACCATCTGCATTGTAACGATTCATTAACTCATCAAATAAACTTAAATAACTATTGAACGTTTTAGTTTCTTGTAAAGCAAATTCTTTATCGTTATAGATCACTAGAATATCAATTAAAGATCTGTAGCGTTGTATGTCCATATAAATGTCATCACCAACTAAACGGTCTTGATTTTCTATTGAAAGACCACTGTAATAAACTAAGTTTTCTTGATATTTTTTAGCTACATCTTTATATAGTGCTCGTCCCTTCTCTACATTACCAATTTCATAATAAGCACTTACATAAGGTTCAAGTAATGAGTAAAAACCAAATTTATCAACAGGCATTTTTTCCATGGCAATATCTGCTACTTCTTCTGCTTTATCTAGTTGGTCTTCATTAATTAACTCTTCTATAAGTCGCGCTAAATTACCTCTATAAGTAATACCATTTCTTCGAGTTTCAATATCGTAGTAAATATCTTCTCCACTGCCACCCCATTTCCAATCTTTAACCATATTGTACATAAGGCTAGGATCAACACGGCCCATATCATAAGGGTTTGCTCTGTCAACAGGTGTTTTAATAGGTACTAATTTATAGCACATACCGTCAAGCTGTAAATAATCTTTTAACCAAACGTAATCTTCAGCACCAAAAGCACCTCCTGTAAAATAGATAGGGCGTTCCCAATTATTGTTAGCTAATATATCTAACATTAAAAGTCGATTTTTATAAATGTAACCACCACTAATTTGTGTATATAGATTATCTACAATTTTATCAGCATCTTTAGGTTGAACTGTGCCGTTTTTCAAAACCGTTTCTTTGTTTACAGGAATACTAATATTACGTGTTGGGTAATAATTAGAATTCAATAAATGCTTCGGATAGCGACTTGGGTCGTCTCCTTGAGTTTCAACAGCAAACTTAACTTTAGTGTTCGGTTTTTCACTCGCCACAAAGTCCATAAACTGTCTAATGTCTAAGGTGTCGTTTGCAATTCTAGCACTGATCTCTTTATAAGCGACAACATCCCTAGCTTCACCGCGGTACTGGTTGTGTGTTAATTGAGAAGGTATTGGATCACTATCGTAAGCTTTACGTTTCATTTGATCGATATACCAATCTGTTTGAAATAAACTTGTATTAACAACACGCACATCTGTTCTTACACCTTCAATTTCTTGTAAATACCATAGCGGGAACGTATCATTATCTCCAATAGTAAAAAGAATAGCGTTCGGTGCGCAAGATTCTAAATATTTACGAGCCATAGAATTTGTTGTGTATTTACCAGAACGATCGTGATCATCCCAATTGTTAGCAGCTAAAATACCTGGTACAATAACGAGACAAACTAAGGTGATAGCAGGGGCTAGTAGTTTCGTTTGCAAACTTTTTCTTAGAAGATCGTATATAGCATAAACACCAAACCCAATCCAAATTGCAAATACGTAAAATGAACCGACAACCGAATAATCGCGTTCTCTTGGTTCAAAAGGTCTTACATTGGTGTAAAACTGAATGGCTATACCTGTCAGTAAGAAAAACACCAATAAAACCCAAAAACGTTTTAGGTCTGAATACATTAAGAAAAAGAAACCTGCTAAACCTAATAATAAAGGCAAGAAATAATACGTGTTTCTAGATTTATTATCTAGAACATCTGTTGGCAGATTATCTTGAGATAAACCTAAATGTATTTCATCAATAAAAGAAATGCCTGATATCCAGTTTCCATTTTTGTACGTGTATCTTCCTTGAATATCATCTTGACGTCCAGTAAAATTCCACATAAAATAACGCCAATACATATAGCCAAACTGATATTGAAACATGTAAAAGATGTTATCCATAAAAGTTGGTTTCTCTATAATTAAATACTGTTGACCATAACGTTTTAAAAACTGATTATAACCTTCGTAATCAATATCTCCATTAGCAACACGCATTTTAAAATCATTAACTACTTGGTCAAATTTCTGTTTTTCACCCAAAGCATATTGACTTGCTTGTTCTTCTGTTAAGCCAGCGTTCATAGCTTCATTGTATGCACGTGTTTGCAAAGCAGGATCTACCTTAAAATCAATTAAGCCAGTAAACATCATGTAGTTTTCAGCATGTTCTGAACTCCACATTCTTGGTAGAATAGAAGCATGCTCATGGTTGTAATTTTGTTTACTTTTCTCCCAATCGTTTATAATTACATATTTACCAGCTTCGTCATCACGCTCGTAATTCTTTTTATCATCAATGAATGGTTCGTTTTCATCTGCGCCAGAATATATCTCTGTAAAAAAGGGACCGTAGAACAAGTGCGTTTCTGGATATTGCTCTAAATTATAATAGGCTAATAACTCTCTAGCATCTGAAGGATTATTCTCGTTAATAACCACATTAGCATTGGCACGTATAGGTAACATCATCCAAGATGAAAACCCAATAAAAATAAACATCAAACAAAGTACTAATGTATTGGCATGTTTAAAACCTTTATTTCTGGTATAATTTAGGCCAAAATAAAACAAGGCTATAACCATTATACCAGAAATGATTGTACCTGAATTAAATGGTAATCCAATAGAGTTCACAAAAAACACCTCTAAATTACCAAAAAGTTCTAGTGTAGATGGCAGTAATAACTTAAATATAAAAAGCAAAATAGCTGCAGAAGCAATATTTGCAATAATAAAATTTTTGACTGTAATGGTTTTGTAATTCTTAAAATAATAAAGTAGACCAATAGCAGGAATCGTTAATAATCCCATAAAGTGTACACCAAACGACAAACCGATAACAAAGGCGATTAAAATAAGCCAACGATTTCCACGAGGTTGATTCATGTCTTGTTCCCAACGCAGACCTAAGTAGAATAAAACAGACATTATTAAGGTAGCCATGGCATAAACTTCGGTCTCTACGGCATTAAACCAAAAGGAATCTGTAAAGGTAAATGCTAAACTACCAACTAAAGCACTTCCTAAAATAGCGTAAGCTTTACCTGTGTTTTTATCATCATTATACTTTGTTAGTTTTACCAACAATATAGTGATGGTCCAAAACATAAAAAGAATGGTAAATGCACTTGCAACACCACTCATCATATTCATTATCATCCCAATTTGTGAAGGTTCTAATGCAAACGTAGAGAAAAATGCTCCAAACATTTGAAACAATGGAGCTCCCGGTGGGTGTCCTACCTGTAATTTAGAAGATGTTAAAATATACTCACCAGCATCCCAAAAACTAACGGTTGGTTCTATGGTAAGTGCATAAACGACGCATGCTACGGTAAAAACAAACCATCCTAAGATGTTGTTCCACTTTTTAAAGTTAAAATCTGTCATGAAAAACCTTGCTTAATAATGCTGGCGAATTTACTAATTATTAGGTAAACGCCTAGGTTTTTAAGTTAACGTTAAGTTTTTTTAAAAAAAATCATATTTTGTTTTGTCAAACTAAAAGTTTGTTTTAAATTTGCACCCTCAAATAAGAGATTGGCCCATGGTGTAACTGGCAACACATCTGTTTTTGGTACAGAAGAGTCTAGGTTCGAAACCTAGTGGGCCAACCATAAGAAGAAATCCTAGTCAGAAATGATTAGGATTTTTTTCGTTTTATAAGGGCTTTTATTTTAGATTTTAAATGTGATGACTGGTCTATTTGCATGGTTAACTAAATCTTCACTTATACTTCCATTAAAAAAATGTGCAATACCTTGTCTTCCATGTGTGCTAATACCAATTAAGTCAGCATCTATATCTTTGGATACATTGAGAATGCCTTGTTCAATGGTGTAGTCATTATGGATGTTAATGGTGTAATTTTCAAAACTTTGACCAGAAATAAAATCTTTAATTCTAGATTGAGCTTCATAAGAAGTCATAAAATCGTTAGATGTAATGACTAAGAGTAGGTGGATTTTCGATCCAAATGCTTTGGCAAATTTCACAGCTTGTCTATAGGTGTCTTTATTGTCGTATTTAAAGTCTGAAGCAAAAACAAAATTTGATATTTTAAAATCAAGATGTTCATTTTTAATAACTAACACTGGTACTTCGGAAGAGCGAACTACCTTTTCGGCATTAGAGCCTATAAACATGTCTTTAAGTCCTGTTGCTCCATGAGAGCCCATTATAATTAAATCTATATTAAATTCTAGACAAGAATCTTTTATTTCATTAAATGTAATGTCTTCCTTTACTGTTTCATGGACTGTAATGTCTTTTAGATAATCTTGAGCCATTAGAGTTTCAAATTTTTTACGAGCTAAATTCATAAAAAATAAAGTTTCTGGAATAATGCTTTCTGTTTGTCCTTGATCTGTTTGACGCATAGGGATTTCCATCATATGCAAAAGGTAAATTTCTGCATTATATTTTTTGGCAATCATTGCGGCAACTTTTAGTGCGTTTTCGGCATGGTCTGAAAAATCCGTTGGAACTAATATTCTATTCATAGCAGTTATCTTTATTAATTAATTGAGTCTCTTTAAAGTTAAGGAAATAAATCAACATTGTATCGCTTGGCAATTTGGATATAATAACGTATATTTGCACCGTTATTTAGTAAAAATAAATAAGCGAGAGGACGAAAAGTCCTCTCTTTTTATATTAAGAAATGTTAAAGAAAATACTAGAAGACTTATTACAGACGGCATTAGACGAGAGGACAGATTTGTTTTTAATTGACTTTTCTTTGTCAGGAGAGAATGCTGTTAAAATTATAATTGACGGCGATAATGGCGTTTTAGTTGAAGATTGTATGTTCATTAGCAGAGCTATTGAGAACAATATAGATAGAGAAGAACACGATTTTTCTTTAGAAGTTCTTTCTTCAGGAGCTGCATCACCTTTAATTTTGCCAAGACAATATGATAAGCATGTTGGCAGAAATTTAGAGATTAAGACGAAAGATAATCAAAGTCTTGAAGGTGAACTTACAGAGGTGAATGAAAAAGATGTGGTTCTAAGTTGGAAAACAAGAGAGCCAAAACCTGTCGGAAAAGGAAAAGTAACAGTCATTAAAACAGCGACCGTTACCTTCGACAATATTAGAGAAGCAAAAGTTAAAATAAAATTTTAATTCATATCAATCATGGAGAATATAGCGTTAATTGATTCATTTTCAGAATTTAAAGACGACAAATCAATAGATAGAGTTACGCTAATGGCAATTCTTGAAGATGTATTACGTAATGCATTGAAGAAGAAGTATGGTGATGACGATAATTTTGATATTATTATAAATCCAGATAAAGGGGATTTAGAGATATGGAGAAACCGTATTGTTGTTTCGGATGGAGAAGTTGAAGAGCCTAATCAAGAAATTGAATTATCAGAAGCTCAAAAAATAGAACCAGATTTCGAAGTTGGTGAGGATGTTGCTGAAGAAGTTAAGTTAATTGATCTCGGTAGACGTTCTATCTTAGCATTAAGACAAAACTTAATTTCTAAGATTCATGAGCATGATAACACAAACATATATAAGCAATTTAAGGAATTAGAAGGCGAAATATATACAGCAGAAGTACATCACATTCGTCATAGAGCAATTATTTTGTTAGATGATGAGGGTAATGAAATTATACTTCCAAAAGACAAACAAATTCCTTCAGATTTCTTCAGAAAAGGAGAAAACGTAAGAGGGATTATTGAAAGTGTTGAGTTAAAAGGAAGTAAACCTGCAATTGTGATGTCTAGAACATCACCATTGTTTTTAGAAAAATTATTTGAACAGGAAATACCAGAAGTTTTTGATGGTTTAATTACCGTTAAAAAAGTAGTACGTATTCCTGGTGAAAAAGCGAAAGTTGCGGTAGATTCTTATGACGACAGAATTGACCCAGTTGGAGCTTGTGTAGGTATGAAAGGTTCTAGAATTCACGGTATTGTACGCGAATTAGGAAACGAAAATATCGATGTTATTAATTACACAACTAATGTACAACTTTTTGTAACAAGAGCATTAAGCCCAGCAAGAGTAACCTCTCTTAAATTAGATGAAGAAAACATGAGAGCTGAGGTTTTATTGAAACCAGAAGAGGTTTCTAAAGCAATTGGTAGAGGTGGTCACAACATTCGTTTAGCAGGTCAATTAACGGGTTACGAAATTGACGTCTTTAGAGAAGGTGCAGAAGAAGATGTGGAATTAAAAGAATTCTCAGACGAAATAGAAGGATGGGTAATTTCTGAATTTAGTAAAGCTGGTTTAGATACTGCAAAAAGTATCTTAGAACAAGATGTTAAAGATTTAGTGAAGCGTACAGATTTAGAAGAAGAAACAATCTTAGATGTCATTAGGATTCTAAGAGAAGAATTTGAAGAATAATATCCGTATAATTATAAAATGATTTTAGTCAATACATTTTATAGTTACATTGGTACAATACTAATTTTATTTAAAATTGATTTTGAATAAAATGATGATTTTTTATCTTTATACCAATCAAAATAATAAAGCATAGCGTAACGTTATAATTTATTGTATTGTAGAAATAAGTATAGGAAATTTATTTATCAAACGTTTTAATATAGTTAGTATATAATATATTTAAGTATTTTACAGGCAATTTATGGCTCAAACAACAAGATTAAATAAAGTATTAAGGGAACTGAACATCTCAATAGATCGCGCAGTGGATTTTTTAGAATCCAAAGGTGTAGAGATTGAGAAAAGTCCTAATACTAAAATTTCGCAAGAGGTTTATAATACGTTATCTGGTGAATTTCAGACAGATGCATCCAAACGTGAAAAAGCCCAAGAAGTGAGTGAAGCAAAACTTAAGGAAAAAGAAGAGCTTCGCGAACAGAGAGAGCGTGAAATTGAAGAAAAGCAAAAGCAAAAGGCTGAAAGGGAAGCAGTAGTCAAAGCTAAAGCTGAGTTAAGTGGTCCAAAACAAGTTGGTAAAATAGACTTAGATAGTAAGCCTAAAGCTGAAAAGGAAGAAGCCCCTAAAACTCCAGAAGTTAAAGAAACTCCTAAACCAGAAGTTCCTGATGTTAAAATAGAGGAGCCTAAGGTAGAAGTTAAGGAACCGGAAAAACCTAAAGAGACTCCAAAAGTCGATAAGGTTGAAAAGGTTGAACCAAAGGTTGAGAAAAAAGAAAAAGTAGAAGTTGCTAAGGTAGAACCTAAAATAACTAACTTCGATAAAGTTGCTAAGGCAGCACGACCAGAACCTAGGGTTGTTGCAAAAAAGGAAGAAAAACCTGAAGCTCCAGCTGAACCAGTAGAGGAAACGTTAAAGACGAAGTATCAGAAACTCTCTGGACCAACAACAACGGGTAAAAAAATTGATTTATCTCAATTTAATAAGCCTAAGAAGAAAAAAGTAGAAACAGCAAAACCTGGAGATGCTAACAAACGTAAAAGACGTAGAATTAGTAAAACAGGAGATACTAGTAATAAGCCAAACTTTGATAATAGAAGAGGGGCACCTAAAGGAAGAGGAGGTAACGCTGCAAGACCAAAAGTGGTTAAAACAGAGCCGACAGAAGAGGATGTTCAAAAGCAAATCCGTGAAACTTTAGAAAAACTTCAAGGTAAATCTAATAAAGGTAAAGGAGCAAAATATCGTAGAGATAAAAGAGATCATCACCGTCAACAAACGGAAATTGATCAAGAAATAGCTGCTGCAGAAAGTAAAACCATTAAGGTTACTGAATTTGTTACAGTAAGTGAGATGGCTACGATGATGGAAGTTGGTGTAACACAAGTTATTTCGGCATGTATGTCTTTAGGTATGATGGTTACCATGAACCAAAGATTAGATGCAGAAACGTTAACTATTGTTGCTGAAGAATTTGGTTTTGATGTAGAATTTATCAAAGCAGATATCGAAGAATCAATTGTGGTTGTAGAAGACGATCCAAAAGATTTAATCGAAAGAGCTCCTATTGTAACCGTAATGGGTCACGTAGATCATGGTAAAACATCTTTATTAGATTATATACGTAAAGAAAATGTTATTGCAGGAGAATCTGGAGGGATCACACAGCACATTGGTGCTTATGGTGTAGAACTAGAGAACGGTCAGAAAATAGCATTTTTAGATACACCAGGTCACGAAGCCTTTACAGCGATGCGTGCTCGTGGTGCTCAAGTTACAGATATTGCAATTATTGTTGTTGCTGCGGATGATGCTATTATGCCTCAAACAAAAGAAGCAATTTCTCATGCACAAGCTGCAGGAGTACCAATCGTATTTGCAATTAACAAAATTGATAAGCCAGATGCTAACCCTGAAAAGGTAAAAGAGCAATTGGCACAAATGAATTTATTAGTAGAAGATTGGGGTGGTAAAATTCAATCTCATGATATCTCTGCTAAAAAAGGAACAGGTGTTAAAGATTTGCTTGAAAAAGTATTATTAGAAGCAGAACTTTTAGAATTAAAAGCCAACCCTAATAAAGCAGCAAGCGGAACAGTAGTTGAAGCTTACTTAGATAAAGGTAGAGGTTATGTATCTACAATTTTAGTACAAGCAGGTACATTAAAAGTTGGTGATTACGTTTTAGCAGGTAAGAACAGTGGTAAAGTAAAAGCTATGCAAGATGAGCGAGGACAAGATGTCAAAGAAGCTGGTCCCGCAACCCCTGTATCTATATTAGGTTTAGATGGAGCACCTCAAGCAGGTGATAAGTTTAATGTCTTTGCAGATGAACGTGAAGCGAAACAAATTGCAACAAAACGTGCACAATTACAACGTGAACAGTCTGTAAGAACTCAACGACATATAACACTTGATGAAATTGGAAGACGTATTGCTCTTGGTGATTTCCAAGAATTGAATATCATTCTTAAAGGTGATGTTGATGGTTCTGTTGAAGCATTAACAGATTCATTCCAGAAATTATCTACTGAAGAAATTCAAGTTAATATTATACATAAAGGTGTTGGTGCCATTACAGAAAGTGATGTGTTATTAGCAACGGCTTCAGATGCTATTATTGTTGGGTTTAATGTACGTCCAGTAGGAAATGCAAGAATGATTGCTGATAAAGAAGAAATCGATATCAGAACTTATTCTATTATCTATGCAGCGATTAACGATCTTAAAGATGCAATGGAAGGTATGTTATCTCCAGAAGTTAAGGAAGAGGTTACAGGTACTGCTGAAATTAGAGAAATATTTAAAGTATCTAAAGTTGGAAACATTGCAGGTTGTATGGTAATGAATGGTAAAATATTTAGAAATTCTGGTATCAGAATTATTAGAGATGGAGTCGTTGTTCATACAGGTTCATTAGAAGCTTTAAAACGATTTAAAGATGATGTTAGAGAAGTATCTAAAGGTTATGACTGTGGTATGCAGATTAAAGGCTATAACGACATCGCAGAAGGTGATGTAATAGAAGCATTCCAAGAAGTACAAGTGAAAAAGAAGTTGAAGTAATAGAATTCATATAAAACAAAAAAACCGACAAGTAATTGTCGGTTTTTTTATGGAATAAAATGAATGATTATTTAATCATCAGTCTTAGGTTGAAAGATGATTGCATACATGTATTTTTCTTTAATTTTAGCCCATGCGCGGTCAGCTTCCAAACGTTTAGAGAAGTTACCTACCCAAACTTTATAATTAGGCGTATTCCAAACAATTTCTACAGGCCATTCGTTGTATTGATTTAAGAAATTCGATTTTTCACGTTGTGCCTTATCAATATCTACATTTTGGTAGACTTGGATTCTATAGACTTTAGATGTTTTAACATCCTTCTTAAATTCTAGTAATTTGTCAATATCACTATCTTGACTCACGGTTACTTTTCCTTCTTGTGCATTTATTGAGAAGCAAAGGCTTAAACCAGTAATTACAACGGCAAAATATTTATTTTTTAATTTCATAAGTTAAATTATTAGGCAAAGGTATAGTATTCAAATTAACAAAAACAAATTTTTTATTCACATTTAAAGTGTAATTAATTGTACTACAAGCGATCGATATATAATGAACGAATATTCTAATATTAAATTTCAAACCTTACTATTTAGAATTGGTATAAATTATCTATTAACCCATATCTAAGATTTTTAAAACCCACATTAAATGTTACTTTTGCGAGAGTTTTTTACAAATAACTTTTTTCATTTTGAATGAAAAAATCGTACCAAAGTTTAGAAGATAATCCAAATTATAATATGAAACAGGTGATTTACTGTAGTTTAACCGCAAAGATGTCTCGTCTTTGCCTTTTTCTATTACTTACGTTTTCAACCGCTCTTATCGCCCAAGATGGTGATCCAGTAAATGGGAAGTCACTTTTTAATTCAAATTGTGCAGCATGTCACAAGTTAGATGCACCAATGACGGGTCCAGCTTTAAGAAATGTTGAAGCAAGACTTGCAGATGATGAAGGTTTAGATAGAGAATGGTTGTCGGCATGGATTAGAAATAGTTCATCGTTAATCAAATCTGGTGATGCTTACGCTAACAAGGTTTATAACGATCATAATGGAACTCAAATGACTCCATTCCCGCAATTAAGTGATCAAGATATTTCAGATATTTTAGCTTACACAGCGGCTCCTAAACCAGAGCCCGTTGTTGTTGAGAATACTGGTGGTGGAGAAGCGACACAACAAGGCGGTATCTCTAATGATTTAATTCTTGGAGCTCTAGCATTATTGTTTGCTTTATTAGCGATGGCTTTAGTTTTAGTTAATCGTACATTAAATCGTTTTGCTGAGGCAAAAGATATTGAGCTGATTACAGAACAAGAAAAGAAAACACCATTATGGAAAGCTTTTGCTCAGAATCAATTCTTAGTGTTAGTAACTACAGTTATATTTTTACTTGCTAGTGGATATTTTGTTTATGGTTTCTTTATGCAGGTAGGTGTAGATCAGGGTTACGAGCCGGTTCAACCAATTCATTATTCTCACAGAATACATGCTGGCGACAATGGTATTGATTGTAAGTACTGTCACTCTTCTGCAAGAGTGAGTAAAACATCAGGGATTCCTTCTTTAAATGTTTGTATGAATTGTCATAAATCAATTTCAGAAGTTGCACCAGAAACATTAGCAGAAGGTACTGAGTTTGGTGTAGATTATAATTCTGAAATTCAAAAATTATATGATGCTGTAGGATGGGACGGAACGGGTTATACTGGAGATTCTAAACCTGTAAAATGGATACGTATTCACAATTTACCTGATTTTGCATATTTCAATCACTCACAACACGTAGAAGTTGGTGGTATAGAATGTCAGACTTGTCATGGTCCTGTTGAAGAAATGGAAATCATGTATCAACATGCTCCTTTAACTATGGGATGGTGTATTAACTGTCATAGAGAGACAAATGTTAAGGTTAAGGATAACGAGTATTATACTAAAATTCACGATGAATTATCTAAAAAATATGGTGTTGATCAGTTAACGGTTGCGCAAATGGGTGGTTTAGAATGTGGTAAATGCCATTACTAAAGAATCTTTAAGTAATCTCTTGCTATAATGAGAGTGGCTTATAAGGGTTAGAGAATTGATAATAAAATAATAAAATTAAATATTTAGATGAAATGAATGACGATTTTCAAAGCTGAAAATCTTAATTCATAAATCGAAAATTATAAATAAACACTATGTCATCAAACAAGAAATACTGGAAAAGTGTTGAAGAGCTAAACGAAAATAGCTCTATTGTTGAGGCGCTTCAACAAAATGAATTTGTGGAAGAGATTCCTACAGACGAATTTTTAGGAGATAAAGAGTCTTTAGAGTCTTCATCTACTTCGCGTCGTGATTTCTTAAAATATGTTGGTTTCAGTACAGCGGCAGCTTCTTTAGCAGCCTGTGAAGGACCGGTGATTAAGTCAATACCTTATATAGTTCAACCAACAGAAATTATTCCAGGTGTTGCTAATTATTATGCTACTACAATTGCAGATGGTTTTGATTTTGCTAGTGTTTTAGTTAAGACTAGAGAAGGGAGACCAATTAAGATTGAGAACAACACTGATGCTGCTACTAATGGTACAGCGAACGCAAGAGTTAATGCTTCTGTTTTAGGATTGTATGATAGCCTAAGGGTTAAATCACCAATGAAAGGTGAGTCAGAAATTTCTTGGGACACTTTTATGTCTGAAACAACTTCGAAGTTAAAAGGACTTAATGGTAAAGCAATTGTATTGTTAACGCAATCAATGCCAAGTCCCTCAACAAATAAATTAATTGCAGATTTTAAATCAAAGTATGGTAATGTAAGTCATGTGACCTATGATGCTATTTCAGAATCTGCAACATTAGATGCTTATCAAGCAAAGTATGGTACTAGAGGAATGGCCAATTACGATTTCTCTAAGGCTATGACTATTGTTTCTATCGGTGCAGATTTCTTAGGAGATTGGCAAGGTGGTGGATTTGAATCTGCTTATGCCAAAAAGCGTGTGCCTGCAAATGGTAAAATGTCTAGACATATTCAGTTTGAGTCTAACATGTCTCTTGCTGGTGCTAATGCAGACAAGCGTATTCCAATAACACCTAGTCAACAAAAACTAGCATTAGCTAAATTGTATAGTTATGTTACCGGTATTGCCTTGCCGGGCGCTTTACCACAAGCTTTAGATGCCGCAGTTAAAGCAGCAGCTTCTGAGTTAAAGAAAGCGGGTAGTAATGGGGTTGTTTTAACAGGAATTCAAGATGTTAATGCACAAACTACAGTTTTAGATATTAATGAGCACTTAAGAAGTAAAGCTTTTGATTCTAAAACAGCGATTAAAACAAGACAAGGTAACGATAAGGCAGTTACCAAGTTAGTAGCTGATATGAAAGCTGGGAAAGTTGGGGCTATTATTATGAATGGAGTAAATCCATTATATACTTTGCCTAACGCTGCTGATTTTAAAGCTGGACTTTCTAAAACGGAATTATCCATTGCTTTTTCAATGAAGCAAGATGAAACGTCTTCTAATTGTCAGTATATCGCAGCAGCTCCACATTATTTAGAGTCTTGGGGTGATATTGAAATGAAAACGGGTCATTATTCGATGATGCAACCAACAATTCGTCCATTATTTGATACAAAGCAGTTCCAAGAAGTATTAATGACTTGGACAAATGCTACAGGTACTTACAGAGATTATTTAAAATCTGTTTGGACACAAAGTATTTTAAATGGCGCTTCATTTAATAAAGCAATTCAAGATGGTGTTTTTGTAAGTAGTTCAGTTGGTTTTGGTTCTAATGGGACATCAACTACGGCTACAACAACTACTTCAGAGTTAAAAGATGAAAAAGATAGAACATTTTTAGGCGGTGTCATTCATGACGTTGCCGTAGGTGTTGGTATCAAAGATGAAGATAAAGACGATTACGTTACCAATTCTACTTCTACCACAATAGGAAATGATAATTTAGGGACTGTATTGTCTGGTGGAGCAGCAGCGAGAGCATTAGCAGCTTCAGTTAAAGAAAATGGATTAGAATTAACTCTTTATACCAAAACAGGTATGGGTGATGGTCAACAGGCTAATAATCCATGGTTGCAAGAATTTCCTGATCCAATAACAAGAACTTCTTGGGATAATTACTTAACGGTTTCTCAAGCCGATGCTGAGAAATTGGGATTAGAGAATTGGAATGTTGCAAATGGTGGTTTAAATGGTAGTTATGCAAAAGTTTCTGTTTCAGGAGCTGAAGCAATTACAGTACCAGTACTTATTCAACCAGGTCAAGCTAAGGGCTCTGCAGGTTTATCATTTGGTTATGGTAGATCATCGAACGCTTTAAAAGAAGAAATGAAAACGGGTGTTAATGCCTATTCATTATATCAAAATTTTAATACAATACAAAACGTTACTATTGAGAAAGTTACTGGAGAGCATGAATTTGCTTGTGTACAGTTGCATAATACTTTAATGGGACGTGGTGATATTATCAAGGAAACTAACCTTGAGATTTTTAATACTAAAGATAAGAAACATTGGAATGCAATGCCTGAAGTATCTCTAAACCATATAGAGACACCGGTAACATCTCCAGATGTTGATTTATGGGATGAGTTTGATCGTTCTATAGGACATCATTTTAATCTATCTATCGATTTAAATGCTTGTACAGGTTGTGGTGCATGTGTAATTGCTTGTCACGCAGAAAACAATGTACCTGTTGTAGGTAAATCTGAAATGAGACGTAGTAGAGATATGCACTGGTTGCGTATTGACCGATATTATTCTTCAGAAGATACATTTAAAGATGATTTAGATAAGAAAAACAATATTTCAGGACTAAGCAGTTCATTAAGTGAATTTGGTGAATTGGAAAATCCAGCTGAGAGTCCTCAGGTGGTATTCCAACCTGTAATGTGTCAACATTGTAACCATGCACCTTGTGAAACAGTTTGTCCTGTTGCGGCAACAGCTCATGGTCGTCAAGGTCAAAACCACATGGCTTATAACCGTTGTGTAGGTACACGTTACTGTGCTAACAACTGTCCTTATAAAGTACGTCGTTTTAACTGGTTCTTATATAATAAGAATGACGAATTCGATTACTATATGAATGACGATTTAGGACGTATGGTATTAAACCCAGATGTTGTAGTAAGATCTCGTGGTGTTATGGAAAAATGTTCTATGTGTATTCAAAAAACACAAAAAACAATTCTTGATGCTAAACGTGATGGACGTCCTGTTAAAGATGGAGAATTCCAAACAGCTTGTTCTGCAGCATGTGGAAACGGTGCTATGGTATTTGGTGATATCAACGATAAAGACAGTAAAATTGCAGAGTTAAAAGAAGATGATCGTATGTATCACTTGTTAGAATATGTTGGAACAAAACCTAACGTATTTTATCATACAAAAGTGAGAAATACATCAAAAGCGTAAATAAATTAAAGAAACAATTATATAATTATGGCGTCTCATTACGAAGCACCTATTAGAAGACCTTTAATAACAGGAGAAAAATCGTTTCACGATGTTACTGTTGATGTCGCAAGACCAGTTGAAGGCAAGGCCAATAAAGCGTGGTGGATTGTATTCAGCATTGCTTTGGTCGCATTCCTTTGGGGAATAGGTTGTATTATTTATACCGTAACAACGGGTATTGGAGTTTGGGGTCTTAACAAGACTGTAAACTGGGCATGGGATATTACTAACTTCGTTTGGTGGGTTGGTATTGGTCACGCAGGAACATTGATTTCAGCGGTACTATTATTATTCCGTCAAAAATGGAGAATGGCAATTAACCGTTCAGCGGAGGCCATGACTATCTTTGCCGTATTCCAAGCAGGTTTATTCCCAATTATACACATGGGTCGTCCATGGTTAGCTTATTGGGTATTACCAATACCAAACCAATTTGGTTCGTTATGGGTAAACTTTAACTCGCCTTTACTTTGGGATGTATTTGCAATTTCTACGTATTTATCTGTATCATTAGTATTCTGGTGGACAGGTTTATTACCAGATTTTGCAATGTTAAGAGACAGAGCTGTACGTCCTTTCCAAAAGAAAATTTATGCTTTAGTAAGTTTCGGTTGGTCAGGTAGAGCTAAAGATTGGCAGCGTTTTGAAGAAGTATCTTTAGTACTTGCTGGTTTAGCAACACCTTTAGTACTTTCCGTACACACTATTGTATCTTTCGATTTTGCTACTTCAATTGTTCCAGGATGGCATACTACAATTTTCCCTCCTTACTTCGTTGCAGGTGCAATCTTCTCAGGATTCGCAATGGTAAATACACTTCTTATTATTATGAGAAAAGTGTGTAATCTTGAAGATTATATTACAGTACAGCACATCGAATTAATGAATATTGTAATTATGCTTACAGGTTCTATTGTTGGTGTGGCATATATTACAGAGTTATTTATTGCTTGGTATTCTGGGGTAGAATACGAACAATTTGCATTCTTAAATAGAGCAACAGGTCCTTATTGGTGGGCGTACTGGTGTATGATGAGTTTTAACGTATTCTCTCCACAATTTATGTGGTTCAAAAAACTTAGAACAAGTATTATGTTCTCATTCTTTATTTCTATTGTTGTAAATATTGGTATGTGGTTTGAACGTTTTGTAATTATCGTAACATCATTACATAGAGATTACTTACCATCATCATGGACAATGTTCTCTCCTACTTTCGTAGATATTGGGATTTTTATAGGAACAATTGGATTCTTCTTTGTGCTATTTTTATTGTACTCACGTACATTCCCTGTAATTGCACAGGCAGAGGTGAAAACAATTTTAAAGTCTTCAGGTGAACGTTATAAACGTATAAGAGAAAATGGTGATTCATTATCAGGTACTGGTGCTGATGTTAGAACATCTCATATAAAGATTACTGAAGAAAAAGCAATAACGCCAAAATCTACCGAAGATACTTCAAAACAATTAGAGGAATTATTGAAAGGTATTGGTACATTTGATGCTTCATCTGAAACTGTTGATGATTTAAAAGTTATTAGTGGTGTTGGTCCAAAAATGGAAGAAGTACTTAATGGCATAGGTATCTTTACTTATTTACAAGTAAGTAAAATGACAAAAAGAGAATATGATTTGTTAGACGAAATTACAGGTTCTTTCCCAGGAAGAGCAGAACGTGATGATTGGTCAGGACAAGCAAAAACCTTATTAAACAACTAGTATAGTATATATGGAAGCTTCAAAAGTAATTCATGCTATTTATACCGATGATGATGTATTAATGTCAGCTGTAAAAACAGTTAGAGCAGAGAAATATCACATTGAAGATGTATTCACACCTTTTCCAGTTCACGGACTAGACAAGGCAATGGGATTAGCTCCAACACGTTTGGCAATTACAGCATTTTTGTATGGTTGTATTGGTTTAGTTTTTGCATCAGCAATGATGAACTATATAATGATTCAAGATTGGCCACAAGATATTGGTGGTAAACCAAGTTTTAGTTTTTTAGAAAACTTACCTGCGTTTGTTCCTATTATGTTTGAACTTACAGTGTTTTTTGCTGCCCATTTAATGGTTATCACTTTTTACATGAGAAGTAGAATATGGCCATTTAAAACAGCTGAGAATCCAGATCCAAGAACTACAGATGACCATTTCTTAATGGAAATTGCGGTTCATAATAACGAAGAATCATTAACTAACTTGTTGAAAACAACAGGTGCTGTTGAGATAAATATTGTTGAGAAAGATGAAGATGCACATTAATATGAAGATAGTTACAAAATATATCGCAGTATTAGGGATGTTGGTAGGTCTTGTATCTTGCCAAAATAACTCTAGTAGAAATTACCAATACATGCCTAACATGTATGAATCTGTTGGTTATGAAACATACCAAGAGTCGGATGTTTTCACTAATGGCGTAGAAGCGCAATTACCTGCAGAAGGAACTATTCCAAGAGGTGATTTTATGCCGTTTGAAATAGAGAATACTAATGACGGTTATTTATTTGCTAAAGAAAACTTAAAAAGTCCGTTAGATTCTACTCAAGTAGATTATGATAAAGGTGGACCTTTATACGCTATTTATTGTGGTATTTGCCATGGTAATAAGGGTGATGGTAAGGGTAAGTTGGTTGAGCGTGAAAAGATCTTAGGTGTACCTCGTTACGATGATGTAGGTAGAGCTATTACAACTGGTAGTATTTACCATGTACTTTATTACGGTAAAAATACTATGGGTTCTTATGCGAACCAGTTGAATGAACAAGAACGTTGGCAAGTTGTTGCTTATGTTGAGAAGCTTAAGGCAGATTTAGAAAAGTAAGATTTAGATAAAGATTATATAATGGAATATAAAATTTCAAATCGATTAAGAACAGGAGCTATCATATTAATGATCTTAGGAGCATTAGGTGTGGGTTATGGTTTTATAGATTCACACAGTGTAAACGAAGATAACATTGTAGAGTTTTTAGCAAACGAAAGTCATCATGATGGTGAACACGCTACTGAAGCGCAGGGCGTGGAAGAAGTACATGGCGAATCGACAGATGATATTGAAAAAGATCATGGTCATGGAGCTGAGGCAGAAGTGGAAGGTCATGAGTTAAGTCATGAAGAACACGTGTTACATCAATTACACAATAGACCTTATGCAGCGTTATACGTAGCGGCATTCTTTTTCTTTATGATTTCATTAGGTGTATTAGCATTTTACGCTATTCAATATGCGGCTCAAGCAGGTTGGTCACCAGTTCTTTTTAGAGTTATGGAAGGGATTACATCTTATGTTTTGCCTGGTGGTTTAATTGTATTACTTATCGTTTTAGTTGCAGACAGTCATATCTTCATTTGGATGGATGAAAACGTAGTAGCACATGATGCATTAATACAAAACAAATCAAGTTGGTTAAATAAAACTTGGTTTATGATTAGAGGATTAATCTTCTTAGGTGGTTGGTCAACTTACCGTCATTTTTCAAGAAAATTTTCTGTAGCACAAGATCTTGCTGATATCAATGATAATAGCAATTTTAAAAAGAATTTCAGAATATCAGCTGCATTCTTAGTATTCTATATTTACACAGAATCAATGATGTCTTGGGATTGGATTATGAGTGTGGATCCTCACTGGTTTAGTACATTATTTGGATGGTACGTATTTGCAAGTATGTTTGTAAGTGGTATTACGGTAATAGCCTTAGTTACAATTTACCTTAAATCTAAAGGGCTATTAGAATTTGTAAATGACAGTCATATTCATGATTTAGCTAAATTTATGTTTGGTATTAGTATTTTCTGGACATACTTATGGTTCTCTCAATTTATGTTAATATGGTATGCTAATATACCTGAAGAAGTAACCTATTTCGTAACACGTATTGAAGATTATAACTTACCATTTTTTGGTATGGTTGCTTTAAATTTCTTATTCCCGTTATTACTATTAATGAATAGTGATTATAAACGTATTCCTTGGTTTGTAGTAATGGCAGGTGTAGTTATCTTATTTGGTCACTATTTGGATATTTTCAATATGATTATGCCTGCAACAGTTGGTGATAGATGGTTTATTGGAATTCCTGAAATAGGATCGATGTTATTCTTTGCAGGATTGTTTATTTTTATAGTATTTACATCTCTAGGTAAACATCCATTACTAGCAAAAGGTAACCCTTTCATTAAGGAAAGTGAACATTTCCATTATTAATATTAAACAAGAAAAGAAACGATAATGACGGCATTATTTACGATTATAATTGTACTTTTTGTAGCAGTGGCCTTATGGCAGATGGTTAAGATCTTTGATCTTGCTCAGGTTGGTACAACAGACTCACAAATAGCAGACGATCAAGATAACAAGATCAATGGTTATTTAATGATGGGATTTTTAGTTTTCATCTATGTGATGACTATTTTATGCTTTTGGTTTATAGGTGATTTACCTTTATTATCAAATGCAGCTTCAGAACATGGTTCTGAAGTCGACAATCTTATGGTTATTTCTATGGTTGTTATATTTATAGTTCAAACTATAACACAGTTTTTATTGCATTATTTTGCTTTTAAGTATAAAGGTGAAAAAGGCAAGAAAGCTTTTTTCTACGCAGATAACAATACTTTAGAATTTATTTGGACAATTATCCCTGTTATTGTTTTAGCAGGATTAATTATCTATGGTTTATTTACATGGAACGACATCATGAATATTGATGAAGATGAAGATCCAATGGTTATTGAATTATATGCTCAGCAGTTTAACTGGAAAGCGCGCTATAGTGGTGAAGATAATGTATTAGGTAAAGCTAATGTAAGATTAATTGATATCGATCGTTCTAATATTTTGGGTGTTGATGAAGAAGATCCTAATGCTGTTGATGATGTTATAGTAACTGAATTACATTTACCAGTAGGTAAACCTGTAGTTTTTAAAATGAGATCTCAAGATGTATTACACTCAGCTTATATGCCTCACTTTAGAGCTCAAATGAATTGTGTTCCTGGTATGGTAACTCAATTTGGTTTCACACCAACTGTAACTACTTCAGAAATGCGTGAAACTCCTGAGATGGTTGATAAGGTTAAAGGTATCAATGAACTTAGAAGAGAACGTGCAGCAGCGATTGAAGAATCAGGACAAGATTTAATATACGAATTTGATTACTTACTTTTATGTAATAAAATTTGTGGTACGTCTCACTACAATATGCAGATGAAGATCATTGTAGAGACACAAGAAGAATTTGATGCGTGGATGAAAGAACAAAAGACGTTTCCTAATTCATTAAATTAATTAAGGTTTTTAAGAAAAAGATAATAAACTTATGTCAGCAACTATAGAAACGCACGATCACGAGGATCACGCAGAACATCATCATAAAGAGACGTTTATAACTAAATATATATTTAGTTTAGATCATAAGATGATTGCTAAGCAGTACTTAATTACAGGTACGCTAATGGGGATTATCGGTATTTTAATGTCTATTATGTTTCGTATGCAAATTGCTTGGCCATCAGAGCCAAATGTATTGTTCGAAGCTTTATTAGGTAAATGGGCACCAGATGGTGTTATGAGTGCAGATGTTTATCTCGCGCTTGTTACTATCCATGGTACTATAATGGTCTTTTTCGTATTAACAGCAGGACTAAGTGGTACGTTTAGTAACTTATTAATTCCATTACAAATTGGTGCTAGAGATATGGCTTCTGGATTCCTAAATATGGTATCTTATTGGTTGTTCTTTATATCTTGTGTTATTATGGTTGGTTCATTATTTGTAGAAGCTGGTCCGGCTGCTGCAGGATGGACAATTTATCCTCCGTTATCTGCATTGCCGATGGCATCAGGTGGTTCTGGTTTAGGGATGACATTATGGTTAGTGTCCATGGCTATTTTTATTGCTTCATCTTTAATAGGGGCTTTAAATTATATTGTTACAGTAATCAATATGCGTACTAAAGGTATGTCTATGACTAGATTACCGCTTACAATTTGGGCTTTCTTCGTAACAGCAGTTATTGGTGTTGTGTCATTTCCTGTATTATTATCTGCAGCATTATTATTAATAATGGATAGAAGTTTTGGGACATCATTCTTCTTATCAGATATATTTATTCAAGGTGAAGTATTACATTACCAAGGAGGATCACCAGTATTATTCGAACACTTGTTTTGGTTCTTAGGTCATCCAGAAGTATATATTGTTATTTTACCAGCAATGGGATTAGTGTCAGAAATTATGGCGACTAACTCGCGTAAACCAATTTTTGGTTATCGTGCTATGATTGCTTCAATTTTAGCGATAGCCTTTTTATCAACAATTGTTTGGGGTCACCATATGTTTGTATCAGGTATGAATCCTTTCTTAGGTTCTGTATTTACATTTACGACATTATTGATTGCAATACCGTCGGCAGTAAAAGCGTTTAACTGGATAACTACATTATGGAAGGGAAACCTCCAGATGAATCCGGCCATGTTATTTTCAATCGGTTTTGTATCTACTTTCATAACAGGTGGTTTAACAGGGATTATTCTTGGTGATAGTGCATTAGATATTAACGTTCATGATACCTATTTTGTTATTGCTCACTTCCACTTAGTAATGGGTATATCAGCATTATATGGGATGTTTGCAGGTATTTATCATTGGTATCCAAAAATGTTTGGTCGTATGATGAACAAGAACTTAGGTTATATTCACTTTTGGATAACAGCAATATGTGCCTACGGAGTATTCTTCCCAATGCACTTTATTGGAATGGCAGGTTTACCTAGACGTTATTATACTAATTCGTCATTTCCTTTATTCGATGATTTAACAAATACAAACGTTGTTATTACAATTTTTGCTATTATCGGTGGAATTGCTCAAATCATTTATTTATATAACTTCTTTGTAAGTATATTTTACGGTAAAAAAGCAGAACAGAATCCATGGAGATCTACAACATTAGAATGGACTACACCAGTAGAACATGTTCATGGTAACTGGCCAGGTGCAATACCTCACGTATACCGTTGGTCTTATGATTATAGTAAGCCAGGACATGATGTAGATTTTGTTCCTCAGAATATTCCTTTAATGGAAGGTGAAGAAGAATTACAACACTAAATTATTTCCTTTGATAAAAGGAACTTCATAATAGATAAAAAAGACCTTTGGACAGCTTATAGTTTCCAAAGGTCTTTTTCTTTATATTTGTTTTGACTTTGTTGTCATTCAGATTTAATCTAAGAATCTATATTCCCAACAGAAGTGTAACTTAATAAGATTTCCGTTTTCACGGGAAGTACTATGAACGAAAACTTAAACCCAAATAGTGATAATTTTAGTTCAGAAGAACTAGATGTCGAAAAGAAATTAAGACCCTTATCTTTTGAAGACTTTACAGGTCAAGATCAGGTGCTCGAAAATCTATTGGTGTTTGTTCAAGCTGCTAATCTTCGTGAAGAAGCGTTAGATCACACCCTGTTTCATGGCCCTCCAGGTTTAGGAAAAACGACCTTAGCTCACATTTTAGCTAATGAGTTAGATGTTGGTATAAAAGTAACTTCAGGTCCTGTTTTAGATAAACCAGGAGATTTAGCAGGATTATTAACTAATCTTGATGAACGAGATGTGCTTTTTATTGATGAAATACACCGTTTAAGTCCAATTGTAGAAGAGTATTTATATTCTGCAATGGAAGATTATAAGATTGATATTATGATTGAATCTGGTCCTAATGCAAGAACCGTTCAATTAAACTTAAATCCATTCACCTTAATTGGTGCAACGACGCGATCAGGATTACTTACAGCGCCTATGCGTGCACGTTTTGGTATTCAAAGTCGTTTACAATACTATAAAACAGAATTACTCACTACGATTGTTCAGCGTAGTGCATCCATTTTAAATATGCCAATTTCTATGGAAGCTGCTATTGAAATTGCGGGTAGAAGTAGAGGAACACCTCGTATTGCAAATGCACTATTAAGACGTGTTAGAGATTTTGCCCAAATAAAGGGTAATGGTAAAATAGATATTGCAATTGCTAAGTTTGCTTTAAAAGCACTTAATGTAGATGCTTATGGTTTAGATGAAATGGATAATAAGATCTTAATGACTATTATCGATAAATTTAAAGGCGGACCTGTAGGAATTAGTACTATTGCCACAGCTGTTAGTGAAAGTACTGAAACTATTGAAGAGGTATACGAACCGTTCTTAATTCAGCAAGGATTCATTATGAGGACTCCTCGTGGACGTGAAGTTACAGAACAAGCTTATAAACATTTAGGAAAGATTAAAGGGGCAACGCAAGGTGGATTGTTTTAATTAATTCGATTGCTAGTTTTAAAATAATGTTTAAATCCTAATTTAATTACGAATAGCCATATTTTGAAATCAGAAAACAACATACCAACAGTTCCGTTAAGTCGGTTTTTCAAACATTCACTAGAAATTTTGAAGAATCCCTTACCATTTCATCATCAAAATTTTGAAGAACAAGGGGACGTTTTCAGATTGAAAATAGGACTTAAAAATAGTGTGGTATTTGTTAGAGATGCTAGTTTAGCAGAATATGTCCTTCAAAAGAATCAAAAGAACTATACCAAGTCTAAGATTCAGACTGTAGACTTAGTTAAATATGTCGGAACAGGTTTGTTAACAGCTGAAGGTGAACATTGGAAAAAACAACGAAAATTAATTCAACCCGCGTTTCATAAAAAACAATTAGCAAATCTATTAGATAGTATTAAAGGTGCTATAGTTTCAGAATATATTAAGATTGTGCCTAATGAGGTGATTGACATATTCCCGATTCTAAATGATTTGGCATTTCAAGCGGTAGTAAAATCCCTTTTTAGTAGTGCAGCCAATCAAGAAGATATTAATAGACTTCAGTACATAACGGAAGCAGCTCAAAAAATGTTGGTAAAAGAGTTGCGTCAACCCTATTTAGGTTGGTGGTTTAATGTAAGCGGTGAAATTAAAAAACACGTTGATTTAACTGGTGAAGCTAGAGAAATTCTAAAACGTATTGTTAACGAACGACGAACTTCAAAAGTTAAAGAAAATGATTTGTTAGATATGTTGTTAGATGCCAGATATGAGGATGGTAATCCGATGGAAGAAGAGCAACTTATCGATGAGATTTTAATTCTGTTTACAGCAGGTCACGAAACTACATCTAATGCGCTCACTTTTATAACACAACTTCTAGCATTGCATCCGGAATGGCAAGAACGAATTTTAGTAGAACGAAATACTATTCTTTCCGAAAGTGATGATTTAATGGATTTGGTAACTAAATCTAAGGTTGGTCAACAAGTCATTGAAGAAGGTATGCGATTATACCCACCGGTTTATTTTATAGATCGTGTGAATAAGGAAGCAGACGCTTTTAATGGTTTGGATTTTGAAGCCGGATGTAATCTTTTATTCTCCGTTTACGAAATGCATCGTCATCCTAAATTATGGGATCAACCAAATGAATTTTTACCAGAACGTTTCAATGAAGGATCTCGTAAATTCTCATCACAATATTTTCCCTTTGGTGCTGGTCCTAGAAAATGTATAGGTAATAATTTTGCAATGTTCGAAATGATTATTGCCGTTTCTGAATTAGTTTCCAACTATAAAATGATTCCAAATTTCGAAAGCATTAATATTACACCATTGATTACTTTAAAGCCTAAAAATGCATTTTTAAAGTTTGAAGCGAGACATTGATATTAAACAATAAAATAAAATACAGTGAAATGATTAAAACCGAAGCTAAACGTCTCGGTTTTTTATCTTGTGGTATAAGCCAAGCAGGATTTTTAGAAGAAGAAGCACCACGACTAGAAGCATATTTAAATAAGAATATGAATGGTGAAATGCGTTACATGGAAAATCATTTCGATAAACGTTTAGACCCAACTTTACTTGTGGAAGGTTCAAAAAGTGTTGTCTCCTTATTATTGAATTATTATCCTGAAGAAATTCAAACCGATGATTCTTACAAGATTTCAAAATACGCTTATGGTAACGATTACCATCATGTTATAAAACACAAGTTAAAATCACTTTTATATTTTATTCAAGATGAAATTGGTGAAGTTGGCGGACGTGCTTTTGTAGATTCAGCACCTGTTTTAGATAAGGCTTGGGCAGCAAAATCTGGTTTAGGTTGGATAGGGAAACATTCAAACCTTTTAACTCAAAAAGTAGGGTCTTTCTATTTTATTGCAGAATTGATTATAGACTTAGAATTAGACTACGATACACCAGTAACTGACCATTGTGGCTCATGTACGGCTTGTATTGATGCTTGCCCAACGGAAGCCATTACAGATCCTTATGTGGTAGATGGAAGTAAATGTATTTCTTACTTCACGATAGAGTTGAAAGAAAATCTTCCATCTGAATTTAAAGGCAAATTTAACGATTGGATGTTTGGTTGCGATATCTGCCAAGATGTGTGTCCTTGGAATCGCTTTTCAAAACCACATAAAGAACCTTTATTCAATCCACATCCTGAATTATTGGATATGACTAAAAAAGATTGGGAAGAAATTACGGAAGATACCTTTAAAAAAGTGTTTCAAAAATCAGCAGTGAAACGGACCAAGTTTTCTGGTTTGGAACGGAATATTGGTTTTTTTAAAGATTAGACTTTATCTAAGAGCTTTAAGGTTAACCTTAAAACGTGATTAATTTGAATTATATAGTGGTGTTCTGTTTTAAAAATATTGCCTTCCATAGCAAACATTCAAATCCTTATATTTGTAGCTTAATCCAATTAGATTATGAGCAAACAAAGCAAACGAAGAGAAGCCTTAGTATATCATGCTAAACCAACTCCTGGAAAAATAAAAGTAGTACCGACTAAAAAATATGCATCACAACGCGATTTATCTTTAGCTTATTCACCAGGTGTGGCTGAGCCCTGTTTAGAAATTGCAAAAGATGTAGAAAATGTCTATAAATATACAGCCAAGGGAAATTTGGTTGCAGTAATTTCTAACGGAACTGCTGTTTTAGGATTAGGTAATATTGGTCCTGAAGCTTCTAAACCAGTAATGGAAGGTAAAGGTTTACTTTTTAAAATTTTCGCTGATATAGATGTTTTCGATATTGAAGTAAATACTGAAGATGTTGATGCCTTTATAGAAACAGTAAAAAATATAGCACCTACTTTTGGTGGTATTAATCTTGAAGATATAAAAGCACCTGAAGCTTTTGAAATTGAACGTCGCTTAAAGGAAGAGTTAGATATTCCCGTAATGCATGACGATCAGCATGGAACAGCAATTATTTCAGCAGCAGCTTTAATAAATGCTTTAGAAATCTCAGAAAAAAAGATTGAAGAGGTAAAAATTGTAGTCAGCGGAGCTGGTGCAGCTGCAATTTCTTGTACGCGTTTATACCAAGCTTTTGGTGCAAAACGCGAAAATATTGTAATGTTAGACAGTAAAGGGGTTATTAGAGACGATAGAGATAATTTAACCTCTCAAAAAGCAGAATTTGCTACGCATCGTAAAATTGATACATTAACAGAAGCAATGCAAGATGCTGATGTATTTATTGGTTTATCGCAACCAAATATTGTTACTCCAGAGATGTTATTATCTATGGCTACTAATCCTATTGTATTTGCAATGGCTAATCCTGTTGCAGAGATTAACTATCAATTAGCAATAGATACAAGAGACGATATTATTATGGCAACAGGTCGTAGTGACCATCCTAATCAAGTTAATAATGTTCTTGGTTTCCCTTTTATTTTTAGAGGAGCTTTAGATGTTAGAGCAACAAAAATTAACGAAGCTATGAAAATGGCGGCTGTTAAAGCTTTATCTAAATTAGCAAAGGAACCAGTACCAGAGCAAGTCAATATTGCTTATTCAGAAACACGCTTAACTTTTGGTAAAGATTATATTATTCCAAAACCATTTGATCCTAGATTAATAGCAGTAGTTCCTCCTGCTGTTGCAAAAGCCGCAATGGAAAGTGGAGTGGCTAAAGAACCAATTGAAGATTGGGCACGTTACGAAAATTCATTGTTAGAACGTTTAGGTTCTGATAATAAATTGGTGCGGATGCTATTAGGGAGAGCTAAAACAAATCCGAAACGGGTTGTTTTTGCAGAAGCAGATCAGTTAGATGTTTTAAAAGCCGCACAAATAGTTTATGAAGAAGGCATTGCACATCCTATTTTATTAGGACGAAAAGAAACGATCCTTGAGTTAATGGCAGAAATTGAGTTTGATGCTGACGTTCCCATTGTAGATCCGAAATCGGACGAAGAAACGGATCGTAAAAATAGATATGCTAAAGTATATTGGGAGAAAAGAAAGCGCCAAGGTGTTACGATTTATTCAGCAGAAAAGAAGATGCGAGAACGTAATTATTTTGCAGCTATGATGGTTAATGTTGGTGATGCAGATGCATTGATTACCGGATATTCTCGTAATTATCCTTCTGTTGTAAAACCAATGTTAGAATTAATTGGTATGGCAGACGGCGTTTCTAGAGTTGCAACTACTAATTTAATGATGACGGAACGTGGTCCGATGTTTTTAAGTGATACATCAATAAATATTGACCCTACAGCTCTAGATTTGGCTAAAATTGCTAGAATGACTTCTCAGGTCACCAAAATGTTTGGCATAGAACCTGTCACCGCAATGATATCTTATTCTAATTTTGGATCTTCAGAAAATCCAAGAGCAGAAAAAGTGAAAGAAGCCGTAGCGTATTTGCATAAAGCTTATCCAGAAATGATAGTTGATGGTGAATTGCAAACTGATTTTGCACTGAATGCAAAAATGCTTCAAGATATTTTTCCATTTTCTAAATTAGCAGGGCGTAAGGTCAATACCCTTGTTTTTCCAAACTTGGATGCTGCAAATATTACTTACAAATTACTAAAAGAACTGAATAAGTCAGAATCCATTGGGCCTATTATGATGGGGATGTGTAAACCTGTTCATATTTTGCAATTAGGTGCTAGTGTAGACGAAATTGTAAACATGGCGGCCATTTCGGTTGTTGATGCACAAGAACGTGAAAAAAGACAAGAGAAAGAACTGTAATAGTGGAGTTAATCATATTACAATACAGAGTTTTAAAAATAAAAAGCCCACTTTAAGTGGGCTTTTTATTTTTAAACTTAATTAATAAAGTTCTCGCATTCATACTCGATCGGTATTCATTTTAATGAAAATAATTTTATTACATTTGGTTTTTTAACTTTTCTTTATCAATGATTACACATATAGAAGGCAAACTCGTAGAAAAAAATCCAACAGACGTTGTTATAGATTGCAATGGTGTTGGCTATTTTATCAATATATCTTTACATACATATTCTCAAATTCCAGATAAGGAAAAATTAAGATTATATACTTATTTACTTGTACGTGAGGATTCTCAGAGTCTTTATGGTTTTGCTTCAAAAGCAGAACGCGAAATTTTTAAATTACTTATATCCGTAAGTGGTATTGGTGCAAATACAGCACGTACTATGTTGTCATCACTTTCTACAGATCAAGTTAAAGAAGGAATTGCGAGTGGAGACGTGGCTTTAATTCAAAGTGTAAAAGGTATTGGTATTAAGACAGCACAGCGTGTAATTATTGACTTAAAAGATAAAGTGTTAAAAGTCTTTGATATGGACGAACTTTCTCTAGCCCTGAACAATACTGACAAAGAAGAAGCGTTATCAGCTTTAGATGTCTTAGGCTTTAACAAAAAGCAATCAGAAAAAGTTGTTGATAAGATATTGAAAGCCCAACCAGACGCCCAAGTAGAGCAAATAATTAAAGAAGCTCTAAAAAACTTATAATGCAATTGAATACAACCAACCATAAGCTAAGTTTTTCTTCTAGGTACTACTTTATATTAGCCTTTTTGTTGCTAATTGGTAATGTTGCCTTTGCTCAAGAAGAAGAAACGGAACAAGATTCTACAAAAACGACATTTGCATTTGGTAAATTAAATATGCCAAATCCAGAAAGTATTATTTCTAAATATACTTATGATCCTATTTTAGATCGTTATGTATATTCTGAAAAAATCGGAAACTTCAATATTAATTACCCCTTAATTCTTACTCCAGATGAATTTCAGAAATTAGTATTAGAAGAGAAACTAAAGAATTATTATAAAAAAATGGCTGATGCTGCAGCTGGCCAAAAGGAAGGTTCAGAAGAAGATCAGAAAAATTTATTACCAGAGTTTTATGTGAATTCTGGCTTGTTTGAAACCATTTTTGGTGGAAATACCATAAATATTATCCCGCAAGGTTCGGTAGAAGTAGATTTGGGTATTCTCTACTCAAAACAAGATAACCCATCACTTTCACCACAAAACAGGTCGAATTTCACCTTTGATTTTGATCAGAGAATTAGCTTAAATTTATTAGGGAAAGTAGGGACTAAACTTCAGGTTACGGCAAATTATGATACTGAAGCAACTTTCGATTTTCAACAAGTTGTAAAATTAGAATACACACCAACGGAAGATGATATTATTCGTAAAATAGAAGTTGGTAATGTTAGCATGCCCTTAAACAGTTCTTTAATTACTGGTGCTCAAAGTCTTTTTGGTGTAAAAACAGAATTACAGTTTGGTAAGACTAGTGTTACAGCTGTGTTTTCAGAACAACAATCGCAATCTACATCCGTTGTCGCAGAAGGCGGAGGAACAGTAGAGGAATTTGAGTTTTATGCACAAGATTACGATGAAAATAGACACTTCTTTTTAGCACAGTATTTTAGAGAGACTTATGACAAAGCCTTATTACAATATCCATTTATAGATAATCAAGGACTTCAGATTACAAGAGCAGAAGTTTGGGTGACTAATAGAACTAACCAAACAGATAATGTAAGAAATATTGTTGCATTTCAAGATTTAGGAGAATCGTCGGGTGGTAACATAGGTTTAGATCCATTGCCTGGTGGTTTTATTAATAACCCAAACGCAAAACCAAATAACGAAAATAATGATTTTGATCCAACGAACATTGGTGGCGCAGGTTCACTATTAACAGAATCTGTAAGAAACATAACAAATATTCAGGCAGGTGTAAATACAGCCATTCAAGAAGGTTTTGATTATGGTAAACTGGAATCAGCTAGAAAATTAGTAGAAGGACAAGATTACGTGTTAAATGAAGATTTAGGGTATATTTCTCTAAGTCAACGTTTACTCAACGATGAAGTTTTAGCGGTCGCATTTCAATATACGTTAGGGGGCCAGGTTTTTCAGGTTGGTGAATTTGCTAATGGAGGGGTAGACGCTACTTCTGTAGATGATACTTCTGGAACTAATGTGATTAGTAATCAAAGTTTAGTTTTGAAAATGCTAAAAAGTGCTGTAACTTCTGTAGAGCAACCTATTTGGGATTTAATGATGAAAAATATCTATGATACTGGTGCCTATCAATTAGATAAAGAAGATTTTACATTAAATATTTTTTACACAGAATCTTCGGCACTAAACTACATTACACCTGTGTCAGTTGGAGGTGTAGAGATTCCTTTTCCAACCTTTGATAATAATAGTCCGAATAATACAAGTGATGATTCTCAAATAAGTGAAACCCCTTTAATCAGACTTTTTCATTTAGATAAGTTAAATTTTAATGGTGATGCTCAGGCACAAGGTGATGGTTTTTTTGATTATGTTGAAGGTGTTACCATATTATCTCAAAACGGAAAAATTATTTTTACTAAGGCAGAACCGTTTGGGCGATATTTATTTGATGTTTTAGATGATGATGAAAACCCAAGCAATAATGATATCGATTATGAAGATGTTGGAGATACACAAAGTGGTTTTAACGAAAATCAGAAGAAATATGTTTATGATATTTTGTATAAATCGACCAAGACAGCAGCTTTAGATGAGGCCGAAAAAAACAAATTCCAAATAAAAGGTCGTTATACCAGTAGCGGTGGAGATAGCGGAATACCTATCGGAGCATTTAATGTGCCTAGAGGTTCTGTTACCGTAACAGCAGGTGGCCGTACGCTTGTAGAAGGAGTAGATTATACAGTGAATTATACATTAGGTCGTGTAGAAATTTTAGATGAATCATTAATTGCATCAGATACACCAATTAATATTTCTGTAGAAAATAATGCCGTTTTTGGTCAGCAAACAAAGCGATTTACAGGGGTTAATGTAGAGCATCAATTTGATGAGAATTTTGTTTTGGGGGCTACATTATTAAATCTTAATGAACGACCAATTACTCAAAAATCAAATTATAGTTCAGAGCCTATTAATAATACTATATTTGGATTTAACGGAAACTATTCAACAGAAGTTCCGTTTTTAACCAGAATGGTAAATAAGTTGCCAAATATTGATACAGACGTACCTTCTAGTCTTTCATTAAGGGGGGAGTTTGCCTATTTATTACCTGGTTCTTCAAGTGGTTCAGAATTTGATGATGAAGCTACTGCTTATATTGATGATTTTGAAGGAACTCAAGGATCTATAAGTTTATTAAGTCCGCTTTCATGGACGCTTTCTAGTCGTCCATTAAATTTACCTAATAACGTTCCAGGAATAGATGGTAATGGAATTGAAAATGGATATGGTAGAGCGCTTTTAAACTGGTACACGGTAGACCCAATATTTTATTCCACTCAAAGACCAAGCGGTATTACAGATGATGATATTTCAGACTTATACACACGTCGTGTTTTTATAGAAGAGATTTTTGATCAAGATATTGTACAAGGACAAACATCTGTAATTAACACTTTAGATTTAGCTTACTATCCTACAGAACGCGGGCCTTATAATTTTCATCCAGCAGCAACAAATGAAGCGCCATTAACACCTTCTAATAGTTGGGCAGGTATTTCAAGAGCAATTACAACAACTGATTTTGAACAAGCTAATGTAGAGTATATTGAGTTTTGGGTTCAAGATCCATTTTTAGATAATCCATCTAATACTGGTGGTAAATTATTTGTAAACCTTGGTAATATCTCAGAAGATATTTTAAAGGATGGTCAAAAACAATACGAGAATGGGCTGCCAGAAGATGGAGATATTTCGTTGTTAGGAAGAACTGACTTTGGAAGTATTGTGCCAGAAAATCAATCGCTTGTTTATACGTTTGGAACAACAGGAGCAGAGCGAACCAATCAAGATGTCGGATTTGATGGTTTTAATGATTCAGAAGAAATTTTAGAATTTGGTGCTGAGTTTGGTGAAGATCCTTCAAATGATAATTACAATTATTATTTAAATACAGATGGGAATATTTTTGAACGTTATAAAAAATATAACGGTACGGAAGGTAATTCACCCGAAACTTTTACAGATACCAATAGAGGTTCTACTACAGTACCAGATGTAGAAGATATCAATAGAGATAACACAATGAATACTATTGATAGTTATTATGAGTATGAAATTGATATTACTAGTGCTTCCCTAAGTCTTACCAATCCTATAGTTAATGATACTAAAACGGAAACAGTAACGTTACCTAATGGAGATTCAAGAGAGGTTAAATGGTACCAATTCCGGGTTCCTATTGCAGAAAGTGATGTCCGTGAGGCTGTTGGTGGTATTTCAGATATACGTTCTATACGTTTTGCGCGTTTATATATGTCTAATTTTACTCAGAACACGGTTTTACGTTTTGCAACTTTCGATTTGGTAAGAAGTGATTGGAGACGTTATACGTTAGATTTAGATAGCGATACCAATAATAATAGTCCCAATGTAGAATTTAATGTTGGTGTTGCAGGTGTACAAGATAACCCGGGCTATTTATTGCCACCAGGTGTAGAACAAGAACAATTAAATAACAACAATACGATAATTGATCAAAATGAGCAATCGTTAGTGCTTCAGGCCTGCGATTTAGACCCTACGGATTCTAAAGGGGTTTATAAAAATATTGATATAGACATGCGACAGTATAAAAAGCTAAGAATGTTTATTCATGCTGAAGCACAAGATGGAAACCTTTTAGAACCTGGAGAAATGATCGGTTTTATTAGAATGGGTAACGATTTTACTGAAAATTATTATCAAATAGAGGTGCCTTTATTACCATCTTCTGATGCTGAAGGTAGTTTAAGAGAACAAGCTTGGCCAGAACAAAATGAAATTGAAATGCCTCTTGAATTCTTGCAGAAAATAAAATCATTAGGTATTTCAGGAGGGACTTTAAGTGATGAAGATGCTACATTTTATAATGTTGTAGATGGAGAATTAAACGAAACACCTTTGGCTAATCAAAATGTACCGTACGATAATATTGTAGGTACACAGAAGCAACAACGTATTGCCATTAAAGGAAATCCAAACTATGGAGATATTAGGGTGTTAATGGTGGGAGTGAAAAACTCGGGTTCAACAAGCATGAGTTCGTGTAGTGAGGTATGGTTTAATGAGCTTCGCATGTCTGATATGGATAACGACGGGGGCTGGGCAACAATTGTAAGCTTGGATACTAAAATTGCAGATTTTGCTAATATTAGTGCTGTAGGAAGTAAAAGTACAACTGGTTTTGGTAGTATTGAACAAGGTCCAAATGAAAGAAGTTTAGAGGATGTACAGCAATACGATGTTGTTACAAACATACAATTAGGACAATTATTACCAAAAAAATGGGGAGTTCAACTTCCTTTTAATTATTCGCAAAGTGAAGAATTGGTTACTCCTAAATACGATCAATATTATAATGACCTTACATTGCAATCCAGAATAGATGCAGCATCTACCAGTGAAGAAGCTGATCGTATTAGTGAACAATCAGAAGATTATACCAAACGCCAAAGCGTAAACTTTATTGGTGTAAGAAAGCAAAAGGCAGCAGATGCTAAAAAGCATTTTTACGATGTAGAAAATTTAACTCTAAATTATTCTTACAATAAGGTAGAGCATCGCGATTTTGAAATTGAAAATTCTCTGGATCAAACTGTAAGAGTAGGTGCTAATTATGTATATGCGTTTGAGCCTATAAAATATGAACCTTTTAAAAAGAACGATTCTTTATTTACGAGTAAGCATTGGAAAATTTTAAAAGATTTCAATGTTAATTTATTACCATCTAGTTTTTCCATTAATTCCGATTTTAACAGACAGTTTAATAAACAAAAATATAGAGAAGTAGAATTAACAGATGATAATATTGGAATTGAAGAATTATTTAGAAGATATTATACTTATGATTTTCAGTACGCCATCAATTATAATCTTACAGATGCATTAAGCGTTAACTTCTCAGCTGCGAATACTAATATTGTTCGTAATTATTTTATTGATGATCAATTAGATGGGTTACAAGATCCTGAATTAGATGTTTGGGATGATTTCTTCGAGTTTGGTGATCCTAATTATCAGACACAGCAGATTCAAATTAATTATGAATTACCGCTATATAAAATACCAGCGCTTAGTTTCTTGAGATCTACTTATGCTTATAGTGGGGCTTTTCAGTGGCAAAAAGGTTCTGATGTAACTACAGAAATCGAGGTTGAGGATCCCGATACAGGACTTTATGAAACTTATAACTTAGGAAACTCTATTCAGAATTCGAATACACATACACTTAATTCTACATTAAACATGGAGACCTTATATAAAACGTTAGGTCTAGTGAAGAAAGGAAAGCAGAAGAGTAGAGGTAGAACAAGAACTACTGTTGCAAGTAGACGTGCGCCTAAACCAGGTTCAGATGATAAAAATGCTAATGCTGCTGATGAAAATAAACCAAGTACAAGCGAAAAAGCGTATAACACATTTATTAACGTGATTACCATGGTAAAACGTATGCAGTTTAATTATGCAGAGAATAATGGTACGTATTTACCAGGTTATTTGCCAACCCCTGGGTTTATAGGGACTTTAAGACCAACTGTAGGATATACTTTTGGTAGTCAAAAAGACGTAAGAAGTATAGCGGCTAGTAATGGTTGGTTAACTACCTACGAGAATTTTAACGAACAATATACAGAGGTAACGAATAAAACTTTAGACTATTCTGTGAATATTGAACCACTAACAGACCTTAAAATAGATTTAACAGGAAGTAGAATATATGCAGAAACTACAACTGAAAGTTTTAATACATCAGATAATAATGGAGATGGTTTAAGTGATATATATAATGATTTAATCACTAATTCTTACGGTAATTTTAGTATTTCAACGGCATTAATAAAAACGGCTTTTAATCCAAGTGACGAGAATCAATCAGCAACTTTCGATGATTTTAGAGCCAATAGGTTAATTATAGCTAATAGGTTGGCCAAAGAATTTTACGGAAATACACCTTACAGTACCGATGCAGATGGTTACCCAGAAGGTTTTGGTAAAAGTAGTCAGCGTGTATTATTACCTGCATTTTTATCGGCTTATCAGGGAACAGATCCAGAAAAAGTTAGCACTAACGCATTTAGAGATGTACCGATACCTAATTGGAATTTAAAATATACAGGTCTAATGAAACTTCCATGGTTTAAGAAAAACTTTAAGCGTTTTTCTGTACAACATGGTTACCGATCTAACTATACAATAAACCAGTTTGTAACTAATTTAGATTATGATACTTCGGTAGACAATTTGATTGTTGATACAAACACAGGTGTGGGCTCAATTAATACTGATAATCAAGATTTAAACGGGAATTTAAAAAATAGGACTCTATTTAGTAATATTAACCTAGAAGAACAGTTTAGTCCTTTAGTTCGTTTAGATTTTGAAATGAAAAATTCAGTTAAGATCTTAGCCGAAATGAAAACAGACAGATTGCTTTCTCTTAGTTTTGATAATAATTTAATGACAGAAATTCAAGGTAAAGAATATACAGTAGGTTTAGGATACCGTTTTAAAGATTTAAGAATAAGATCGCAACTTGCAGGTCCGAAGCAAATTATTGTAAGTGATTTAAATATGAGTTTAGACGTTTCGGTGAGAGACAATAAAACGATTATTAGATATTTAGACTTAGAGAATAACCAGATCACTGCAGGGCAAACCATTTGGGGGCTTCAATACAATGCAGATTATGCTTTTAGCAAAAACCTTATGGCTATCTTTTACTTCGATTATACCTTCTCAGAATTCGCCATTTCAACATCATTTCCACAAACCTCTATAAGATCAGGAATTACACTGAGATATAATTTTGGAAATTAAGCTTGAATTCAAACCATTAAAAAATTACATTTGCATCTAAATTATAACTATTTTATCCTATAAAAAATGAATATACCATCAGAATTAAAATATACTAAAGATCACGAGTGGGTTAAGGTCGAAGGCGATTTAGCTATCGTTGGAATTACAGATTTTGCACAAGGTGAGCTTGGAGACATTGTTTATGTAGAAGTAGATACTCTAGATGAAAGCTTAGATGCAGACGAAGTATTTGGTACTGTTGAAGCTGTAAAAACAGTTTCAGACTTAATATTACCTGTGTCTGGTGAGATTGTTGAATTTAATGAAGGTTTAGAAGATGAGCCTGAAAATGTAAACACTGATCCTTACGGAAAAGGTTGGATGATTAAATTAAAATTCTCAGATGCATCTCAATTAGATGATTTATTATCTGCAGAAGCGTATAAAGCACATATTGGTGGTTAAAAAAGGGCTCTTGCTAATGGCAATATTTTATACTTTGTCATTGGTTGTAGCGAGTTTAATTACATTAAATGGTGTTCCTAGTTTAGGATCGTCGTTTGATGATAAAATTTACCATGTTGTCGCTTACTTTTGCTTAACGTTAGTCTGGGGACTTTTTGTTAACTACTCAAAGTCTATACGCTTACTTTTTATAGTTTGTGTAGTAGCTATTATACTCGGGTTTATATTAGAGCTATTGCAATATTTTGTTAATTCTAATAGAACTTATGATACTTATGATTTGATTGCCAATGGTATTGGTGCCATTTTTGGTACGTTAATTGCAAGTCAGATCAATAGATCTAAAATAAAATTAACCTAAAGCTTTGTTTTTTTTACTTTTTATTAGTTAAATTAGCGATGTTATATTTAAAAAGAATACTATGGAACCTAAAAAAAGTCCGAAATCGGATGTAAGTAGAAACAGTTCGCTGTACTTTGCTGTTGGTCTTGCCTTAATGTTAGGGATTACCTACATGGCTATCAATTATAAAACTTATGATAAAACTGATGTTGTTGCAGATTCGTTAAATCTAGATGATGAATTAGACGAAGAAGTGCCAATTACAGAACAAATTGTTACACCACCACCACCGCCACCGCCGCCACCTGCAGCGCCAGAAATTATTGAAGTTGTAGAAGATGAAGAGGAGATTGAAGAAACGGTTATAGAATCTACAGAAACTGAAATGGAAGCAGAAATTGTTGAAGTTGAAGAGGTAGAAGTAGCAGAAGTAGAAGAAGATTTAGAAGTGCCATTTTCAGTTATTGAAAATGTAGCTGTTTTTCCTGGATGTGAAAAAGAAAAAGGAAATGCTGCTAAAAAGAAATGTATGAACGATAAAGTGAATAAGTTTATCGGTAGAAAATTTAATACAGATTTAGCTGGTGATTTAGGTTTACCTCCTGGAAGAAAAAGAATTTTTGTTCAGTTTAAAGTAGATAAATCTGGTAACATTACAAATATTGTAGCTCGTGGTCCACACCCTGGATTAGAGAAAGAAGCAAAACGTGTTATTGGAGATTTACCTAAAATGAAGCCAGGTAAACAAAGGGGAAAGGCTGTAGTTATGCCGTTCTCTATTCCTATTGTATTTCAAGTACAAGACTAAGTGTAAATAGAATTTTTTCTTAAATAAAAATCCCGTTCAAATTTATTGAGCGGGATTTTCGTTTTTGGTATGCTTATTGTGATTTTATCATAACATTAACGTTTAAATCATAATATTATGAAAAATTCTAAAAAAGACATCAATATTGCTGGTCAGAGCACTATTGAAGTGAACAAATCGCGTAAGCATGATGCAAATTTACAAAAAAATTCATCCCTTTATTTTCAGATAGGCTTGATACTTTGTTTATTGGGTACTTATGCACTTTTTGAAATGCAGTTTCAAGAAAACAACATTAATATTGTGAAGGACGAAGCGCAGGTCGATAAGCTTACAATAGATTACGTCCCTCCTTATATAGTAGAGGTCATCCAACCAAAACAAATTGAAAAATTACCAAGCAGTGAGGTAAAGGATGTTCTTAAAGTAATTGAAAACGATGATCCAATTATTCAAAAGGTAATAGATCTAACAGAGGACCATAAACCAAAAGTGAACATGCCACTTTCAGTAGAGGGAATTCCAGATATTGAGAAACCAATAGAACCTCTTATTGTAGATTTTGTAGCTGTAGAAAAAGTTCCTGTTTATCCAGGTTGCGAGAAGTATAATGCTAATATAGATCGTAAAAAATGTATGTCAGATAAGATTACTAAATTAATCGGTAAAAAGTTTAATGTAGATATCGGTTCTAATTATGGTCTATCTGGTAAGCAAAAAATTTATACACAATTTACTATAGATAAAGAAGGGAATGTGACTGATGTTAAAATTAGAGGCCCACATCCTGCGCTAGAAAATGAGGCCAATCGTGTTATTAACAAAATTCCAAAAATGGAGCCAGGTATACAAGGCAACGTTCCTGTTGGTGTTATTTATACGCTTCCAATCTCATACCAAATTCATAATTAATAGTAATACAGATTAATAATAGGTAAGCCGTTATTCTCAGAATAACGGTTTTTTTGTGCTTAAATAGTATTCAAGGTTACTAAAAAAAATAAGTATCTTTCGCCCATCTAATATTAGTCTTTTATGAAGCGCATTGTGTTATTTGCTATTCTTTTAACAACCACTTTTGGTTACACTCAAACTTTATTATCATATGAGAAATCTCCTGTATTTAAGGAGTGTAATTCTGTTGATGTTGATCAATTAAAATCTTGTTTTAATTATACACTGAATACTTTCATCTATAAAAATTTTAAAACACCGCAAGTAGTGATTGATGAATCT
Source organism: Winogradskyella wichelsiae (assembly GCF_013403925.1). Classification (GTDB taxonomy): domain Bacteria; phylum Bacteroidota; class Bacteroidia; order Flavobacteriales; family Flavobacteriaceae; genus Winogradskyella; species Winogradskyella wichelsiae. The sequence continues at coordinate 545,069 of NZ_JABFDJ010000001.1, read as the reverse complement.
TATGTCGGTAATGTCAAAGTTTTATTTGAAGTGAATAGTACAGGTGAATTTAAAACCTTGTATACAGATGCTATTTACGATGAACTAAAAATAGAAACAAAACGTGTTTTTGATGCACTACCAAAAGTGGAGCCAGCAACTTATAATGGGAATCCAACCTTTGTTCAATATAGTATTACGATTGCACTTCCATTAACCGAACCTGTTGAAAAATTTTTAGTGAAAGCGGGAGATGAGGTTGTATTAACTAATAAAGAAAATCTTAATGCAACTTTATCTGATGAGTTTGATGCTATTAGAAAAGAAAAAATTGCTTTTGAAAATTTAGAATATAGCAGCGAATTAAATGTACCATTTACGCATTCGTATTATGCGAGATTTGATGATGAAATGAATGCCGTTGGTACCAATAGCCATACAGCAGCAAAGCCATTTGTATATAATGATGTAGCAAGATATTACGATATTAAAGGAGAGAAAGAAAGTTTAGCTAAAGACGTTGATTCATGGCTCGGTAGAAAATTATTTAATGAGCACCTCGTGGAGGTTCAAGGTAAAGACTATTGGTTTACCGTAGATCCAATTTTAGATCTGCAGATCGGTAAAGATACAGAGGCAGATTTTAACACCACTTGGAATAATACTCGTGGAGTTTACATTCAGGCAGGTTTAGCGAAGCGGTTTAATTTAACAACGTCCATTTATGAAAGTCAAGGTAGATTTGCGGATTATTTTAATCAATATGCAGAAAGTCTAAAAGCTTTTGGTCCAGACCCTGCAGTTATTCCTGGTCGTGGTATTGCAAAGCGTTTTAAAGAGGATGCTTACGATTATCCTGTAGCAGAAGCTTATGTCTCATATACACCTGCCGATTTTTTAAATGTACAGTTTGGTCATGGTAAAAATTTTATAGGAGATGGTTATCGTTCTTTATTTCAGAGTGATGTTTCTAGTCCTTATCCATTCTTAAAATTAAATACGACATTTTGGAAAATAAAATATACAAGTACATGGATGTGGTTAAAAGATGTAAGAGATGAGGTTGTTGAGGATAAAGCTTTTTTGACTAAGTATATGGCGAATCATTATTTAAGTTGGAACGTCTCTAAACGATTAAATATTGGTCTTTTTGAGTCTGTAATTTGGGCCGATACTAATGGAAGAGGTTTTGATGTCAATTATCTAAATCCTATCATATTCTTTAGAGCGATAGAATTTCAAACGGGTCAAGGTGCCGGAAATGCTATTTTAGGATTGTCTTCTAAATACAAATGGAACAATAAGGTAAATCTTTATGGGCAGTTTGTTTTAGATGAATTTTCATTAGGTGATGTTAAAGCAGGGGAAAAGAGCTGGAAGAATAAGTTTGGCTTTCAATTAGGAGCTAAATATTTTAATGCATTTAATGTCGATAATCTATTGCTTCAGGCAGAATATAATCGTGTAAGACCATACGTTTATTCGCACAATACACAGATTCTTAATTATGCTAATTTTAATCAACCAATGGCACATCTTTGGGGTGCGAATTTTAAGGAATTGGTATTAATTGGTCGTTATAATTATAAACGATGGTTTGGTGATGCTAAATTTATTATAGGGCAACGTGGTTTTGATTTTAATACCGATGAAGATAGTTTTTCTTACGGAGGGGATATTTACAGGGATTATAATGATCGTAATGCAGATACGGGTATAAAAATTGGTCAAGGAAATAAAACAAATAGTTTTATGACAGAAATACAAGCAGGTTATTTATTAAATCCGGCGACAAATTTAAAAGTATTTACTAATATTATATATCGGGATTTTAACCCTGAAGCAATAACTGCTTCAACTCAAGACTCAAATACGCTTTGGTTTAGTGTAGGTGTTCGGACAGATTTATTTAATTGGTACAACGATATGTAGCTATATAAATGCCATCTGATCTTCTTGTTACGGTAACGTTTATAGATCTAATCGGCTATGAATGAGTTTAAATATTAGATATCTGGTAAATTAAAATCTAATTTGATTTTTTTGGTCTCTAAGTCTATTGTTAAAACTAAAGTTTAACGTTGGTTAGAATTAATTTTCAGGTTATCTTCGCAGTCGTTTTTAGAATAATAAATTTCATATAATTTGAGCAGTACAAAATCTTCACTATCAACAGTTTCTGTGGTAACTGATTTTAAGGAAATTACCAAGATGGGATTATCCTTAAGTGTGGTGTTTTCATCAATAGCGGGATATTTTTTAGGTGCTGAAACTATAAGTTTTGCAACGCTTACATTATTGGCTTTTGGTGGTTATTTTATGGTTGGTGCTTCTAACGCATATAATCAAATTATTGAGCGCGATTTAGATGTGCTCATGGATAGAACTAAAAACAGACCTATTCCTGCAGGGCGTATGTCTGTAAATACAGCATTTGTCATAGCAATTTCATTTACTATACTGGGTTTAATCACCTTATATATAATTAACCCTAAAACAGCAATGTATGGGGCTATTTCAATATTTCTTTATACAAGTGTATATACGCCTCTAAAAACGAAAACTTCATTATCTGTTTTTGTTGGTGCTTTACCAGGCGCAATTCCTTTTATGTTAGGTTGGGTAGCTGCACGTAACGAATTTGGTATAGAGCCAGGAACTTTATTTGCTATTCAATTTTTTTGGCAATTTCCACATTTTTGGTCTATAGGGTGGTTTTTACATGAAGATTATAAAAAAGGAGGTTTCCATATGTTGCCAACAGGGAAACCCGATAAAGGGACTGCAGTACAAATTATTATGTATAGCGTTTGGACAATACTTGCCTCTATAATTCCAGTATTTGGGTTGTCTGGTGATTTAAAATTGTCTATTGTTGGTGCTGTTTTAGTTTTTATACTAGGTTTGGTAATGTTGTTTTATGCCTTTAAGTTATTTAAAGATCGTACAGTACAAACAGCAAAACAGCTGATGCTATCTAGTGTGTTTTATATAACGATGCTACAAATAATATATGTTGCAGATAAATTTTTAAGATAAATGGATTTAACACAAGGAACAAGTGCGGAGAAAGTCGCAAGATCTAAAAAAATGATGATATGGTTCGCTATAGGATCTCTAATTATGTCTTTTGCTGGTTTATTAAGTGCGTTTATAGTAAGCAGTAAACAACGACTTAATGAAGACTGGTTGGTAGATTTTCAATTACCAAGGTCTTTTTTTATTAGTTTAATACTTATTTTAATAAGTAGCTTAACCTTTATTTTAGCAAAGCGCGCATTAGAAAAAAACAAAATGCAACTAGTGTCAATGTATTTATTGGTAACTTTAGCTTTAGGTATTGCATTTATTTTTAGTCAATTTAAGGGATTTGGTGAAATTATTTCTGACGGTTATTACTTCACCGGACCAACGAGTAATATTACAATGTCTTACATTTATGTAATAGCGATATTGCATATAGCACACGTCATTGCTGGGCTAATATGTTTGATTGTTGTAATTTATAATCATTTTAAACAAAAGTATAACTCCAACAATATGTTAGGATTTGAACTAGCATCTAATTTTTGGCATTTCATAGATGTGCTTTGGGTTGTGCTCTTTTTGTTTTTATATTTTTTTAAGTATATAATTTGATTATTTTTGTCCAATCTAAAAAATTTAAATAATTCTATGGATTCTACGGTAGTTAGTACTGGTACAGAAGAAAAAACTTGGGGAGGTGGTAATAATCCACTAAAAGCAAGTTACGGAAAGATGATGATGTGGTTCTTCATTGTATCTGATGCATTAACATTTTCAGGCTTTTTAGCCGCTTATGGTTTTTCAAGATTTAAGTTTATAAACGAATGGCCAATTGCGGACGAAGTGTTTACACACGTACCGTTTTTACATGGTCAGGAATTGCCAATGATTTATGTTGCGGTAATGACGTTTATTTTAATTATGTCTTCTGTAACTATGGTTTTGGCCGTAGATGCAGGTCACCACATGAACAAGTCTAAAGTGACCATATATATGTTCTTAACCATAATTGGTGGAGCTATATTTTTAGGTTCACAAGCTTGGGAATGGGGAACGTTTATTAAAGGCGATTACGGTGCCGTTCAAACTAAAGGGGGTAATATTTTACAATTTGGTGAATATATTACTGTTGATGGTAAAGAAACATTTAAACGCGTTTCAATTGACGATATTGCTATTGCTCAAAAAAGTGATCGTATAGATCACGAACGTAAAAACGGAATATGGTTTACAGATGAAGGTACTTTGCCACCTTACACTGTGGATGAAATCTATGCTGGTTTAGCAGCAAACGAAAATGTTTTAGTAAGAAACCAGTTTCTAGACGAAAACGGTCATAAGACCATATTATCTAGGGCAGAATCTTTAAAACAAATTAAAGAACACGGAAAGCTTGTCGTTAAAGGAGCTAACCTTCAGGTTAATGAATATGGAACATCGCTATTTGCAGATTTCTTTTTCTTTATAACAGGTTTTCACGGATTTCACGTTCTTTCAGGTGTTATACTTAATATCATTATTTTCTTTAATGTTGTAGTAGGTACTTACGAAAGAAGAGGAAGTTATGAGATGGTTGAAAAAGTGGGATTATACTGGCACTTTGTCGATTTAGTATGGGTATTTGTATTCACATTCTTCTATTTAGTATAATAAGAAATTAAAATATATTATGGCACAAGAACATAAATTAGAAATATTTAGAGGACGTTGGAAATTTAAATCTAACATTGAGAAGATCTGGGGTGTTTTAATCTTCTTATCGTTAATAACAGCGGTAGAAGTTGTATTAGGTATTTATAAACCAGATATATTAATGCATACTTGGTTAGATCCATTAGAAGGAGGCTTCTTTGCTACAATAGGAAACTTAATTTTATCACCTATTGTATATATGAAACCATTAAACTTAATATTCATTCTTTTAACAGTTGTAAAAGCTTATTATATTGCATGGGATTTTATGCACTTAAGAGATGAAACTGGTAGTTTTAGAAAAATGATAGTTTGGACAGGGGTTTTCTTAATCTGTTACCTAGTGTTTATTTTACTACAAGAGGGTGGCTATGTATTTAGTGTTTACAATGGTGAACATGCTTTAATCAAGAAAGATTTTTAAGTAAAAACAACATATCAGCACTAAGTACAAACAAAGTGTTAAATACAATTAAAAGGTGGTTTATATAAACCACCTTTTTTATTTTTGCATTTCTATATTCTAAGATAGATTATAGATTATAAAGCCATTAAAATTAAGGGCTATAGTTCTCAAAAAGATGAAAATAGTAAAAGTAAAACGCTATATCGTTCTTGGTATATTATTCTTTCTACCAGTAGCATTCTTGTTAATGCTATATCCAGCAAAACATAATTACGATCCTTTAAATATCGTAAATGAAAACGTTTCTGAAATTCAATCTTTTCATTCAGATAGAGTTGAGAAACTTTCATTAAAAGACCGTATAACTGTTTTAGGGTTTCTAGGTAAATCACCTTTAGAACATATGATCGCTGCATCTAATCTAAAAGAGTTGGTCTATGATAAGTTTAAAGGCTTTAAGAATTTTCAAATAGTCATTATTGTTCCCGAAGGGTCAGAGAAAGAAATTGAAGCGCTTAAAAAAGAGATTAATACTTATGAAGATCTAAAGTATTGGCATTATGCTTTTGGTACAGAAGGCGAAATAAAAATGCTTTACAACTCTTTAAAGTCAAATGTTAGTTTAGAAAATGATTTATCTGTAAGTAATGTATTTATTATAGATAAAGATCTTAATCAACGCGGTAGAATTGACGGTAGAGATGAAAGAGAGATTGAAGAAAACAAACCAGCTTTCAGTGTTTATTCTTATGATGCAATCCAGGTGGCTGAAATAAAAAATATGATGAGTGATGATGTAAGAATTCTTTTTACAGAATACCGTCAGAAAAGAACAGGGGAATTCGATGATTCTAATACTAGAAGAGCAAACGAAATAAATAAGAGTAATGAGTAAAAAAGCAAACTATTCGTATATCGGAATTACATTTATTATTTTATTATTTGGAATCATTTTTATTCCGAAAATTGTAGACCGTGTAAATGATGGTGATATCACAAGGGATGAGAGTAGAAGTGAAGAGGTCTCGAAACCTCATGCCAATAATGGGAAACAACATAAAAGTGATTTAGCGTATTTAGAAATTAATGGAGAATCTAAAAAAGTGCCTTCATTTAGTTTTACAAATCAAGATGGTAAAATAATTACAAACGAAGATTATTTAGGCAAAGTTTATGTTGTAGAATTTTTCTTTACAACCTGTCCTACAATTTGTCCTATAATGAACAGAAACTTAGTAGAAGTTCAAGAAGATTTTAAAGAATTCGAAAATTTTGGTGTGGCTTCTTTTACAATTTCACCAGAAATAGATACACCAGAAGTTTTAAAAGCTTACGCTGAAAAATATGGTGTTACAAACCCAAATTGGCACTTTATGACAGGTGATGAAACTGTTATTTATAAGTTGGCAAATGAAGGTTTTAATCTTTATACTGCTAAAGATGATACCGCAGAAGGTGGGTTTGAACATTCAGGAAATTTTGCATTAATTGATAAAGAAGGGTTTATCCGATCTAGAACAGATGATTTTGGAAATCCTAAAATTTTCTATAATGGACTAATTGCAGAAGCTATAGGTGTCGATGAGGATGGAATTCCACAAGAAATCACTATTCTAAAAGAAGATATAGCAAAATTATTAAAAGAGTAATACGCACTTATTATTTAAACAAGCTGTAGAGGCTACAATACCTATAGTTATGGATACCATTGATACTAAAAAAGCTAAAAAATATAATAAGTGGATTGTTGTACTATCTATAATCATTCCTGCTGTAGTAGCTATTTTATCGCGAGTTAAACTACAAGACTTAGGGTTTGATGTTCAGCCATTAACCTTTTTACCACCAATATATGCAACAATTAATGGGTTTACAGCATTACTTTTAATCGCTGCTTTTGTTGCCATTAGAAAAAAAAACATAGTACTCCATGAAAATTTAATGAGTACTGCTGTTTGGACTTCCGTAGTCTTTCTTGTGATGTATGTCATTTATCACATGACTAGTGATTCTACAAAGTATGGAGGTGAGGGTGTTTTAAAATACATTTATTACTTCATTCTAATTACCCACATCATTTTATCTGTTGTTATTATTCCATTTGTATTAATTACTTATGTAAGAGGGATCACGAATGATAGAGCGCGTCATCGAAAAATAGCAAAAATAACTTTTCCAATGTGGTTGTATGTTGCAGTAACGGGTGTTATTGTGTATCTTATGATTTCACCTTATTACATTTAATTATGAAACGTAAAATCGGTTTATCACTTATTGCATTCTTTTTCTTTATCGCTACAAATGCACAATGCGCTATGTGCAGAGCTGTTTTAGAGAGTGGAGAAGATCAATCTGCAGCAGAAGGTATAAATGATGGTATCGTTTTTTTAATGGCAGTACCTTACATTTTGGTAGCAACAATTGGCTTTATTATTTATCGAAAATATAATAAGACAGATAATTCAGAAAAGATAGATTAATATCTGTAACATTATTAAAAGATATACGTCTTATGTATAACTAATCATTTCATTCACATCTATATACAATTTATAGGTGTAATTTAATTTTTATTTGATATTATTAATTTGATGGTGTAACAATCGTTCAAATTTTAATAAAGGAACATCAATAGCATCTATCGCTGATGTAAAGCAAATGATTTTTGAAGGTAAAGTAGATGAAAGTGAAGTCGGAAAAATAAAAGAAGGTTTACCACTAGAAATTACAGTTGGTGCCATAGAAAATAAGCAATTTGAAGCAGTTTTAGATTATATAGCACCAAAAGGTGTTGCAGAAAATGGAGCTGTTCAATTTGAAATAAAAGGAACTCTAAAAAAAATAGACTCAACATTTATTAGAGCGGGTTTAAGTGCAAATGCTTCAATTATTTTAAATAAAGCAGAGAAAGTTTTAGCTATTAAAGAGGCTTTAGTTCAATATGATGAGGAAACTAAAAAACCATTTGTTGAAGTTGCGATTGGTGATCAAAAATTTGAAAGAAAAGATTTAGAATTAGGTATTAGCGATGGTATTTTTGTTGAAGTTAAAAGTGGTATTTCTAAAACCGATAAAATAAAAGTTTGGAATCAATTACAAGGTGTTCCAGATTATGCGCAGTAATATATTTAAATTAAGTGTAACATTTTAAGTTTTACATAGACCAATAGACATCATGAAAAAATCAATCCTAGTAGTATTACTTCTCTTTGGAGTAATAGCACAATCACAGAATAAAAAATGGACACTCAAGGAGTGTGTTGAGTATGCGCTAGAGAATAATATCTCTGTTAAGCAAAGCGAACTCGATATGCAACTTGCAGATATCGAAAAATTAACAGCTGTAGGTAATTTTATACCTAGTCTTAGCGCAGGTGCAGGAGTTTCGGAAAACACAGGACTTAGTTTTAATCCCGTTACTAATAATGCACAAACAACTACATTTTTATCAGCATCCGGAAACATAAATGTAGGTTACACTTTGTTTGATGGATTAAGAAATTTTAGACAGTTGCAGCGTGCAGATATTTCTAAGCTATCCAGTCAGTATAGTTTAGATAAAATGAAGGATGATATTTCTTTATTTGTAGCTAACGGCTATCTTACTGTAATTCTTAATAAAGAGAATTTAAAAGTATTGTTGTCTCAAAATTTAGTCACCAAAGAACAGATAGAGCGAACAGAACAATTAGTAGAGGCAGGCTCATTACCTAGAGGTGATTTATTAGAAATTAAAGCTACTGATGCAAGTGAGCAACAATCAATTATTCAGGCCCAAAATAATATTCAAATTTCATTAATTAGTTTAGCGCAACTTCTCTTAATTAAAGATTATGAAAATTTTGATGTTGAAGAAGAAGGTTATGATATTGTAGATTCAGGAATTGCAGATAAAAATGTTTCAGAAATTATTGCGTCAGCTAGGCAAACAAGATCAGAAATTAAAATAGCTGAACAAACTGTAGAATTAGCAGAGGTAGATTTAAAGATCGCTAAAGGAGTAAATTACCCAACACTATCAGCATTCTTTGGTTATAATACAAGATATACAGATACTCAATCTTTTATTTCAGAAGTAGATCCAGATAATCCTACTATCACGCAACAAATAGGTACAGTTCAAGGCACAGGTCAGGCTGTTATAGGTGAATTTTCTAATACGTTAGTAACTGAAGTAGGTGCAGACCCATTTGTAGATCAATTATATTTAAATGATGGTATTGGTTATGGTCTACAATTAAATATTCCAATTTTAAATGGTTTTACTACTAAAGGAAACATTCAAAGAAGTAGAATTAGTTTAGAACGCTCAAAGTATCAATTAGAACAAGCAGAATTAGATTTAGAATCTACAGTATACCAAGCTTATGTTGATGCTAAAGGGGCATTAAAATCTTACGAAGCAGCAGAATTAGCATTAGAGTCACAAGAATTAGCTTATGATTATGCCAAAGAACGTTACGATGTTGGTTTAACAAATGCTTTCGATTTTAGTCAATCAAAAGTGAGATACGATAACAGTAAGATTGAATTAAATAGATCAAAATACGATTACATATTTAAGTTGAAAGTTCTTGAGTTATACTTCGGAATTCCAGCAACAGAATTAAAGTTTTAATTATGAGCAAAACAGTAAAAATAATTATCGGAATTGTCATTTTAGTATTAGTAATTGTCGTGGTAGGTTCTAAAATGGGATGGTTTGGTGAAAAAGGCGATTTTAAAGAGGTTATCTTAAAAGAAGTCACTTTAAAAGATATTGTAGAAACCGTATCTGCTACAGGTAAGATTCAACCAGAAGTTGAGGTGAAGATCTCTTCAGAAGTTTCAGGTGAAATTTTAGAATTGCCATTTAAAGAAGGACAAGAAGTTAATAAAGGGGATTTATTAGTAAAAGTAAACCCAGATTTAATTCAGTCTGCGGTAAGTAGAAGTCAAGCTTCTTACCAAAACGTAAGAGCCGGTTTAGCGCAAGCTGAAGCTAGCTTAAAACAAGCAAAGGCAGATTACGATAGAAATAAAACACTTTTTGATAGAGGGGTAATCTCTAAGTCAGATTGGGACAGTTCTATTGCTGCTTATGAAACAGCAACTGCAGGAACAAACTCAGCATATTATAATGTTCAAAGTGCAGCGGCAACAGTTAATGAAGCTAAAGATAATCTAAACCGAACTACAATATATGCCCCTATGACAGGGACTATTTCACTTTTAAGTGTAGAACTTGGTGAGCGTGTAGTAGGAACACAACAAATGGCAGGAACAGAAATTCTACGAGTTGCTAACTTGAAGAATATGGAAGTTGAGGTTGATGTTAATGAAAATGATATTGTAAAAGTAGGCATAGGTGACTCTACAATTGTTGAAGTTGATGCGTATTTAAAGAAACAATTTAAAGGTGTTGTTACTGCTATTGCAAATTCTGCAGCTGGTGATTTAACAGCAGATCAGGTAACCAATTTTAAGGTCAAGGTAAGAATTATAGAGGAATCTTATAAAGATTTAACAGAAGGTAAACCCGAAACCTATTCGCCATTTAGACCAGGTATGACCGCTACCGTAGATATTATAACTAAAACGAGAAAAGATGCAATCTCTGTACCGATTAGTGCAATTGTAATCAAGACAGATACAAGTTCTACTAAGAAACCTTATACTAAAACTTCAGAATTAGCTGACAATAATTCAAGTGAAGAAGAACAAAAATTTGAATGTGTTTTTGTTAATGATAATGGTAAAGCAAAATTAAGAGTTGTTAAAACAGGTATACAAGATGATACCAATATCGAAATTGTTTCAGGCTTAACAAAGGATGATGAAATCATAACAGGACCTTACAGTATGGTATCTAAAAATTTAAATCCAGGTGATTTAATTTTAGTACCCAATAAAAAGACTGAAGAGCAATCAGAATAAAGTCTTAAAGTCAAAAGCATATCATCTTTGATTAATATATTGTAGTTTTGCAAAAAACAACAACCGCATATGGCATTAGTGCTAAATATTGAAACAGCAACTACAAATTGTTCAGTCTCTCTGTCTAAGGATGGGGAGACTTTAGTTTTAAAGGAAGATAACAGCTTAGGGTATTCTCATGCAGAAACGTTACACACCTTTATTGATGAACTTTTTAAAACTTCAAAATTAGAACCCTCCCAAATTGATGCCGTAGCAGTAAGTAAAGGACCTGGGTCTTATACCGGTTTACGCATTGGAGTGTCATCGGCAAAAGGATTATGTTTTGCTTTAGATAAGCCTTTAATTTCTATTTCTACTTTAGAAAGTTTAGCACATCAGGTTAAGATAGAAGAAGGTTTTATTGTACCGATGTTAGATGCTAGACGTATGGAGGTCTATTCTGCTATTTACACTTCAAAATTAGCATTGCATAGAGCGATAGAAGCTGAAATACTTACAGAAGAAAGTTTTAGCACGCTTTTAGAAAACAATAAAGTTTATTTTATAGGTAATGGTGTAGAAAAGACAAAAAGCTTAATTCAACATCCTAATGCAATCTTTATAGACGGGAAATTACCTTCTGCAAATGAGATGTCGTTTTTGTCAGAAATGAAGCATAAAAAAAGCGACACCGAAGATGTCGCTTATTTTGAACCCTATTATTTAAAGGATTTTGTAGCTTTAAAAAAGAAGGCTTAACCTTGTTTGTGTATTTCTACCTGATGTGGGTAAGGAATGTCAATACCAGCAGCATCAAGAGCTTCTTTAGTTTGTTCAATTACATCAAAGTTAACAGCCCAATAATCGGCCTTGTTAACCCAGACTCTTGTAAAGAAATTAATAGAACTATCTCCTAGCTCAGAAACATTAATCGCTGGTGCTGGATCTTTAAGAATTAAGTCGTGCTTATTAATAACACTTAAAATTGTTTCTTTGGTTAACTTAATATCTGAGTCATAACCGACTCCAAAAGTAAAATCTACACGACGTGTTGCTTCTGTAGAAAAGTTTACAATATTTCCATTAGATAAACTTCCATTTGGAATTATAACTTCTTTATTATCTGGCGTTGTTAATTTAGTTGTGAAAATTTCAATTTCTTTAACCGTTCCAGATTCGCCTTGAGCCTGTATATAGTCTCCTATTTTAAAAGGTTTAAAGATCATAATTAAAACACCTCCTGCAAAATTACCAAGAGAGCCCTGAAGCGCTAAACCAATAGCTAAACCAGCGGCAGCAATAATAGCAGCAAAAGATGTTGTTTCAATACCTAATGTTCCTAACACAACTATAATTAGTATAATTTTTAAAATCCAATTGACTAAATTTAATAAGAATTTTTTAAGACTTTCATCATAATTAGCTTTAGTCATAGCTTTTTGAGATCCCTTAACTAGCACTTTAACCACCCAAGATCCAATGATCCATATTATAATAGCTAATATTAATTTTGGGCCATACTGAATAATTAAATTATAACCAGCGTCAATCCATTTTTGTGTTTCCATGTTGATTTTCTCTTTTTTTTAATAGAAAACTAGACTAATTTTAGTCTGAGTTATATGTTAATATTTTTGATTTTCTAGGTAATATTATTAAGACCCTAAAAGTTTTAAAAAGTCACTTAAAGGCAATAACTATTATCCATTTATAGCATTAACAGTTATAGAATTGTCTTTCAACATTTCCTTTAACATGTTTTCTATACCATTTTTTAAAGTAAAGGTAGATGATGGACAACCACTGCAAGCACCTTGTAATAGAACCTCTACTTTTTTAGAAGCATCATCATAAGATATAAATTCAATATTTCCTCCATCACTTTCAACAGCAGGTTTAATATATTCTTCAAGGATGTTTATAATGTTTTTAGAAATATCATCTAAAGCTTCAAATTTTTGTTCAATAGCCTCTTCGGTTCTTTCTAATTTTTTAGGAGCATCATCATTTAAGATTGTTTTTCCATCTTCAACATAAGATTTTAAAAATTCTCGTAATTGTAGAGTGACTTCTTCCCATTCAACAATATCAAATTTTGTTATTGAAACAAAATTCTTTTCCATATAAATGTTTTTAACAAAAGGAAATTGAAATAAGGCTGTTGCTAATGGAGAGGGTTTTGCTTCTTCAATAGATTTAAATTCATATAAATTAGGAACTAATACCTTGTTACATACAAATTTTAGTACACCGGGATTGGGAGTGCTTTCCGCATAAATAGTAACTGCAGCTTTAGGTTTAGAGGCATCTTCTTTAACTACAACATCATTTTTAGATAGATATTCTTCAATTTGAAGTGCTACTTCGTTTTCTACATCTTTCCATTCAACAATATTAAAACGCTCAATGGCTATAAAGTTTGACGCAATATAAACCTTCTTTACAAAGGGAAGATAGAAAAGCTGTTGTGCTAATGGTGAGTTTTTAGCATCATCTATATTGTTGAATTCGAAACTATTATGGTTTGTTAAAAAACGATCAGCTTCAAACTTCTTAATTGTATCGTTCGAAGTTGCAACTATGGATATTTTGGTCTTTGACATCTTTTTTTTACAAAAGTATGAAATCTGAAGATGAAACATTCATCCTTTGGGGGATGTTTTATAACAGTAATACTTATACAATCGATATAATTTGTTTAAATTTCGCGTTAAATATTACGGCAAGAGAATTACGGCAAGAGACAAAAATGGATGTGGATTAAGATCGAGCTCAAAATTTGTTATAGATTATCCATTGTTTTTCACGCCTAATGGTGTTGGGAATAATGAAACTTGGAACATTGAAGGTGTTGGAAGTAGTGCAAAAATTTATATATTTGACCGATACGGCAAGTTACTAAAGCAGTTAAGTCCAGATGGAGATGGTTGGGACGGTCAATTTAATGGAGAAGCGATGCCAACGGATGGTTACTGGTTTACAGTAGAATACGATGAACCAAGTACAGGTGAACGAAAAGAATTTAAAGCTCATTTTACCCTCAAACGATAAAAAAATATGAAATTTAAAAAGTATTGTTTAATTGCATTTATAGCTTTTTTTGCAAATTTTAGTTTTGCACAAGAAGGGATGCCTGTTTATTCGGATTATTTAACGGATAATTATTATCTAATTCATCCGTCTATGGCAGGTGTTGCAAATTGTACCAAAGTAAGATTAACGGCAAGACAACAATGGTTTGGGGTAGATGACGCACCTAGCTTACAAACTTTAAGTATAAATGGAAGATTAGGTGATTCTCCTGTTGCCCTTGGTGGTGTTGTTTTCAATGATTCTAACGGGTACCATTCTACAACAGGTGGTTATGCTACTTTTGCATATCATTTAATGTTTTCTCGTAATGAAATTGATTTAAACATGCTTTCATTTGGTTTGAGTGCAGGGTTTATTCAATATAAATTAGATGAATCATCTTGGTTAGCTCCAGGGGAATTTGATCAAGCTGTTGCTGGGATAGAACAAAGTGCAACAAACTTTAATATTGATTTTGGTTTTTCTTATCATTTTGTAGATTTCTATGCTCACTTCACAGCAAAGAATATTTTAAACAATGAAGGTATTAACTGGAATGGTATTGATGGTTTTGAATTTGATAACTTAAGAACTTATTTGGTTTCTACAGGTTATACTTTTAGCCAATTTGGTAGTGAATGGAGCTACGAACCTTCAATTATGTATATGTATAGAGATGCTACGGCAGAATCTTCTATAGATATTAACGCTAAGGTTTATAAAGAAATGGACTTTGGTAAAGTTTGGGGTGGATTGTCTTACAGACGTAGTTTAGATGGAGCTTCATTTCAGGATGGCTCTGGTGTTAGCAGTCAAAAATTACAATACGTGACTCCATTTGTAGGGGTTGATTATAATAATTTTGTTTTTGCATATACGTATTCTTACCAAGCAAATACAGTTAATTTTAATAATGGTGGTTTTCATCAATTAACATTAGGATTTAACTTCAATTGTAGAAGAGAGAAGTATGAGTGTAATTGTCCTGCTATTAACTAAGACGGAACAAATAATATAAAAAAAGAGGCTCAATTTTCATTGAGCCTCTTTTTTTTATCATGATTATTCCCACTTATAGTTTTTCTTTTCTGCTTGCGTTTTTAAGGCTTTAAGCATTGCTGATTCTAAACTGCTAGAATTGCCTTTGTCTTGCTTGGCAATATATTCACGTCGTTTTAAATTTAAGGTGGCTATTTGATTTTGTAGACTTTTACGAGTTTCACTTTTCTGTTCAACATAAGTTTTAATTTCAGCTTTAGACTTCCCTTTTAATTCTTCTGGTAATTCGCTCTCTTTTAACTCATCATAAGAAAAATCAGATTCTTGTTCGGCATCAACCAAATCCCAAGAGCTATTTTTATATAATCTTGAGCTTTTACTTACTGTTCTACTCACCGCATTCGATTTATTATAACTCATGGCATTAGCATCTTGTTCAGCTTGCATTTCCATTTTCTTTCTACCAGCAGATCCATAAGCGATATAGGTTGTGTTTAATTTTTTATTGAGTTCTAATATTTTGTCATCGTATGGTGAAGCAATATGAACGGTAGCTTCATTATGATTAATTGCCATATAATTTCCGTGTGTTAAATCGGCTCCGTCTTTCCATTTTGTTGCTATACCTTGATTATAATCACCACAGAAAATAGTATTTACGGTTACATCGTTTTTATGAGCTAATTTTGAAGCCTCTTTATAACTAACATCACCTTGTGAGTAAGGCTCGTTTCCTGCAATAAATATAAGTTTTAAGTCTTCTGTGTTATTTCCCCAATCTAGTTGGTTTAAAGCCGTTTTAATAACTTTGCCACAGTATTCATTACCGCCATTAGTTGTTAATGAAAATAGCGATTTCGAAATTTCATCTAAATCATCACTAAAGGAAAGAACTTGTCTTAAGTAACCTTCATCAGCATTGAGATTATCATTTCCATATTCGTAAAGAGCAATTTTAAGATTAGGACTTTTATCTTCACATTTAGCATAAGAGAGTTCATTAACTATTTTCCAGAGTTGTGCCTTTGCTTGGTCAATTAAACCATCCATACTGTTGCTGGTATCTAAAAGTAATGCTACTTTAATTTCAGGATTATCAGATTTCGATGTTGTTTTAATTACCGTTTCTGTGACGGCTAAATCTTGAGGTTTGTTTTTTGAATTTGCATTGCAAGCAGTAAGTGATATTAAGCTGAATGCAAATATTAAGGTTCTAAAAGGTGTTTTCATAAGTTCTAATTTTTTGTATTTAATTCTTTAACATCAATGGTTCCATTTGGAGATATTACATAGTATTTATGATCTATTTTTGTTTCTACAATAGGAGCTTCTTTTTTTTCTTTAGGTTTTGGTGTAAAGTGTAATTTTATATTCATACCAATTTGAACAACGGGTTCTAAAATTGAAGGATTGATAACCACATCATAATTTTCATACGTTAAGGGTTGGTAGTAATAAGAGGTTTGCTTTTTGGCTGTTGTAATTCCTTTACTTTTATCTAAAGCTTCAATAGAAATACTATTATAAGCTTGGTAACTTTGGTAAAAATCTTTAGGGAAATAACAGTATTTATCGTCTGCAATAGCTACGTCATAAGTTGCCATATCAAAACCTAAAACTTTGTAATAGGCTTTTTTCTCTTCAATAAGTTTCAATAATTGATTTTGTAAATTTTTATAGACTTCTTGTATGTTTTCAATATAATAATCCACTTTAACCAAATTGTAGATTTCACTTTTTGCACAAGCTTCTAAGATGGCTTCAAATTGATTGGTTTTTGTAAATTGAATATGAATATTTTGCTGCAATTCAAATCCTTTAGGAACTTCTGTATAGGTTTTACTAAATAGTTTTTTAGTTACTTCAACTTCATAAATAGGAACAAATGAAATAACATCAATTGCAATATTGTTTTCAGCGATGCCTTTAGTTTTTAATCGCTGTTTAATACTATCTATTCGTTTTTTTAGTAACTGATTTGTTTTCTCTGCCGTTAGCCCAATTTGAGAAACATTAAAAATGGCCGTATATGTTGTTGCACTTACATTTTGAAGCGCTTTTACATCTATAGTTAAAACATTACTTGGTTGTAAATTTTGATGTATTTGTTTTTGTACTGCAGGATTGTAGATTTGAGCATTCCCGGAGGTTAATATATTCTGTCTCGAGATATCTTGAGTGATTTCATTATAATTCCCTTTATGCTGAGCTAAAAGGGTAGTAATGCTAAATAATAGTAGTAGGAGGATTGAACTATTTTTTTTCATGTGGATCTGTTTTTTGATTTATAGTGTAAAGCTCAGTCGAAAAAAGAGAGTGTAAAAGTCAGAATGAGTAAAGTGGTGGTCTCAATGAGTGAGTGGCATTATAAATTTAGTAGAAGCCGTTATTTTTTAAGTAAAAGACATCTAATTACCCAATGCTCATTTTTTGAAACCAAATAAAGTATGTAGCTTAGTCCAACTAATAAATAATTAAGTGAGAATTTCCAAAACATATTATATAACAGTCCTGCTTTTTCTAATTGGGTTTTTAGCCATTGGGCAGAATCGAGAATTAGAGAGCGCTGATGAGCATAATACTTCATTTACAATTAGAGGTTCTGTATATGAAAAAGAGACTAGAAATCCTTATAAAAATGTAGAAGTATTAATTAATGGAGGGCGTTATGTTACCACTGATTTTAATGGTTCTTTTGATATTAAAGCAAAGATTGGTGATGAATTAATTATTAAACACCCCGATTTTGAAACTATTTATTACACTGTAAAATCTAATGAACGCATCTCGATAGAAGTTATAGAATCAAAACAATCTAAATATAATAGTAGAAGTAAAGGAGATTTTACAAGATTTAACAACATGATAGATTCTGCTGATATCTATCTTAAAAGAGATGCAGAAAAAAGTATAAAGTTTATAGGAGATGCCTTAGATGTAAACGTCAACACCAATCAAAGTGCAGAAGCGCATGAGTTGCTAGGCGATGTTTATGTTTATTGGAAACAATTTGATTTGGCAATATCTGCCTATAAAGTGAGTATTCAGAATTCAAAAATAGCTTCTGTAGAACTTAAATTAGCAAAAGCTTACCTTAACAATGGAGATTTTAAAACTAGCCTTTCATCTTATCAGCAAATAGATGAAAAGATCTTAACGAATTACGAGAAAGCAATCTGGTTTGAAGGTACTGGTGATGCAAATTTAAAAGCTAAGAATTTTGAAAAAGCCATAACTGCTTATCAAGATGGATTAAAGGTGGCTCAAAAACATTTAATTGCACCAAAAATCACAGACTTAAATTCTAAAATAGCAGAGGTATAT
Source organism: Winogradskyella wichelsiae (assembly GCF_013403925.1). GTDB lineage: Bacteria > Bacteroidota > Bacteroidia > Flavobacteriales > Flavobacteriaceae > Winogradskyella > Winogradskyella wichelsiae. The sequence goes on along the minus strand of NZ_JABFDJ010000001.1, from coordinate 526,672 downwards.
AGCAAGAAAGGGCAGACGAGTAAAGCTAAAAGCTATTTTTCAAATTCGTTAAGTTTAGCAAAAAGCGAAAACAAAAAACGCGCGGTTGAGGAACAAATTAAAGTTGCAGAATTTAATAGTATAAATGCTGATTATGAGAGTGAAATTGTACTTAGAAAAGCCGCTATTCAGGGTATTAGGGATATTGAAGTCGATTCGATAATTAGTAACGATAGCCCAATTACATCTCAAAAACAAAATTATAAAATTGGTAATGCTTATTTGCTTAGTAATGATTTTACAAACGCTATTCCGTATTTAGAGAAGAGTAGAGAAGTGGCTGGTGAAAGAGGAGATTTAGATGTAAAACTAGATGCAACACGTAAGCTCTCTGAAGTGAATGCTCGATTAGGTAATACAGAAAAAACCATTGCTTATAACAACGAATATAAAAATGTTGTCGACGAATTATATGCAAAAAAAATACAAGAAATTTCTCAAGCCGCTCGTTTTAGCCGAAACATTGCAGAGCAGCAAAATAGAATAACAACTTTAGAAAGTGATCGGGCTTTATCTAAAAGTAAATATGAATTAACTCAAGAACGAAACAAACGTCAAGAACTCATTATCTATTCATTAATTGGTGGCTTAGTTCTACTTTTAATCACAGGGTATTTAATGTTTAAATACATAAAACAACAGCGTTTAGCAAATAATTTATTGGCTTTAAAATCGTTGCGAAGTCAAATGAATCCGCACTTTATTTTTAATGCTTTAAACTCTGTAAACACGTTTATTGCTACTAACGATGAACGCACAGCTAATAAATATTTAACGGATTTTTCTCAATTAATGCGTGCCGTTTTAGAAAATAGTGAAGAAGATTTTATTCCGCTAAAAAAAGAAATTGAATTGCTAAATTTATATACTAAACTAGAACATTTTAGGTTTCAAGATAAATTTGATTACGCCATAGAGGTAGATCCAGCAATTGATGTAGACGAATTTCAGATTCCACCAATGTTATTGCAGCCTTATATTGAAAATGCGGTTTGGCACGGCTTACGTTACAAAACAGAAAAGGGACATTTAAAGATTGAAATTCAACCAAAATCTAAAGACGAAATAACAATAACCATTGTAGATGATGGTATTGGTCGTTTGCGATCTAAAGCTTTAAAAACAGAGCATCAAAAAAAGCAAAACTCAAAAGGAATGAACAATATTAAAAAACGTGTTGCTATTCTTAATGAAATGTATAAAGATAAAGTAGATGTTACAATTAGCGATTTTCAAGAACTAGAAGATGCCGGAACAAAAGTGGTTGTAACCTTAAAAAAGGATTAAGTATGAAATTGAATGCCATTATAGTTGAAGACGAAGCGCAGAGTCGACTTATTTTAAGAAATTATTTGACTAAATATTGCCCTAATATTTCCATTTTAGGTGAGGCGGCTAATGTTGAAGAAGCTTTGGTGTTAATTAGAAATCATGATTTAGATGTCGTGTTTTTAGATGTAGAAATGCCTTATGGAAATGCTTTTGATTTGCTAGATAAAGTTGGTGATGTTAATTTTGAAACCATATTTGTTACGGCCTATAATCACTATGCAATTGAAGCTTTAAATGCACATGCTTCTTATTATTTAATGAAGCCAATTTCTATAGATGAATTGATTAAGGCTGTAGATTATGTTACTGAAATTAGAACGAAGGAAGATGCGCTTCAAGATCAAGTTTTAGTACCAAAAACAAATGCTGTGAGTGGAAAAATAACACTACCGCAGCAAGATGGTTTTGAAGTTATAGAAACTGCAGATATTATGTATTGCAAAGCAGATGATAACTATACCGAGATTTATCTAAATAACAAAAAAAAGAAATTGGTTAGTAAAACTTTAAAATATATTGAAGAAAGTCTTAAGGACGCCAACTTTGCTAGAGTACACAAAAGTTATTTGGTAAACGTCAATGAAATTGTAAAATACGTAAAAGGTAAAGGAGGAAGTGTTGTGTTGAGTAGCGGTAAAGAGATTATGGTTTCTGCTTCTAAGAAATCTGATTTGTTATCTTATTTTAAGTAAAAAGGCTTTAAAAAAGTAAAATTGTGATTCCCATTATAGCAATGTCTATTTCGGTTTACTTATTTAGAAAACAGGTAAAGTAGTTTCGTTATAATAGTTTGAATTTTGCGTTATGAAACAAATATCAAACTTCGGAATTTTTACACTGCTTTTCGTAAGTAGTTTAACCATAATGGTGGGTACGGTTATAGCACCCTCACTTTCAGGAATTGTAGAACATAAAAATCTTAGTTTTTCACCAAGTTGGTTAATTACACTGCCTTCTTTAGGTGTTGTAATTTTTGCACCTTTAGTTGGTCGGCTTTTAAATAAGTTAGGAACGCTAAAATTATTAAGTTTAGGACTTATTCCTTATGCAGTTTTGGGAGTTATAGGTGCTTTTATAACTAATGATTATTTACTAGTTTTAGATCGGTTTTTATTAGGTGGAGCTACAGTCGCCGTTCAGGTTTCTGTAACGTCTTATATTGCAGATTTTTTTACAGGTGAAGCAAGAATGAAAATGATGGCTTGGCAAGGGATGTCTATTGAGTTAGGCGGTGTTGTTTTTCTTGCTATCGGAGGAGTTTTAGGGGAATTAAATTGGCAATACCCATTTTATATTTACTTAATTGCTCTATTATGTTTGGTTTTAGTCGCTAAAACATTACCTAAGCCTAAAGTTGAAAAAATTGAAGAACAAGATAATACGACATCTAATCAGAAACAGAAATTTAAAGTTAGGCTAATTTTTACAGCATCTTTATTAGCTATGATGCTCTTTTTTATAGGTTTTGTAACCTTACCTCTATACTTGCCAGAATCGTTTGGATTTAGCGAATCGCACACCGGATACCTAATGGCTTTTATTTCACTTATTGCTATTGTAACAGCAAGTCAGATGCCTAAAATGGTAAAAACTTTTGGAGATGGAAAAACGGTCTCATTTGGTTTTCTGTTTTTTATGTTAGGGTATTTGGTGCTTGCAACTGCTACATCTGCACCATTTTTAGTGTTAACGGTATTGTTTATAGGTGTTGGTTTTGGTTTTACCATTCCGTTACTTAACCACATGATGGTTGAGGCAAGTACGGTACATGACCAAGGGAAAAACTTAGGTTTGTTTTCTATGGGAGTGTTTGGTGGTCAATTTTTATCTACGTTTATTAATTACATTTCTAATGATTATGAAGCGATTTTTGGAACAGCGGCAGCACTAGCTTTAATCATTGGTATTGCAATGTTTGTAATGTTTCAGAAATTATCTAAACAATAAATTTGGGTAATTTCTTCTTATTTTTGGAGTTCACTTGAAAAAGAGAATGAGTAAAGAGCACTGGAAAAATAAAATTCAGATAGTAGATGATTTTGAAAGTGATACAGCTTCACTTTCAGTTAATTCTATGGGTGTTTATTTCAAATTTATTGAAGAAAATAAAGTTATTGTTCATTTTAAACCTTTAAACGAGGTTTTTGATACGACCATTTTTAATTCGAATCACGGTGTATTATTAAATTTTGAACGTGAACTTATTGACGAGGATGATATTGAGTATGCTTTAGATGTGATGTTTCTTTTTAATAAGTATCCAGAATTAGAAATTAAAGATGCTAAAGAGGTTGTTTTACTTCGACAAATCATTAACCTCATTAAAGATGAATTTTATAGTGAATTAGCATCTTATATAATGCTGAAAACCTTACTTAAAGTTTTGTTACTTCATTTAATACGTTCTCAGAAAGATGATTTTTTAAAGCAAGATCTTCACCAAAAAAGAGTTTTTCAATTTTTAGAATTGATGGAAGCTAATTTTTTAAACGAAACAAATACTCATTTTTATGCTGAAGAAATTGGGATGAGTACCAAACGATTGAATCAGATTTTAAAAGAAAAATTAAATCTTACGGCCAAACAAATTATTCAACAACGCCAAATAACCGAGGCCAAGCGTAGATTGATTAAAAGTGAAATTTCAACAAAAGAGTTAGCTTTTGATTTAGGTTTTAGTTCTATGAGTAGTTTTTCAAGATTTTTTAAACAATATGTTGGTGTTAGTCCTTCAGGTTTTAAGAAGCAACATTAATTCATAATTAATTTGTAAGCTAATTGTAAGAGTGCTTCTTTTTCTTTTATAGAAGTCGAAATTGGTAGTTGTGCTAACCCTATTAAACGACGCATAATTTCAATACCCGTTATTTGTGCTAAAAGGTTTTTATCTATTTCATTTGGGTAATAGTCTTCAATGTTAGAAATTAATGTTTCGTCTTTTGTTATTATAATCGAATGTGCGGCAAGTACACCAAGATCAAACTCTGGGAAACCTAAGAAACTAAACTCGGGATCAATAATATAAAGTGAATCTTTATTTGTCATCCAACTTGCAGGGTAATAATCACCATGCAATAACGTTGTTCCTTCAGATAAATACTGATGTCCTATGTCTTTAATTTTCTCTTTTAGTAAGAGGTCTTTTTTATATGGTATAGAAAGTGCTTCTAATCCTGGTTGTATATCATCTAAGCAAAAACCATTATTTTCTATAAAAGGAAGTTCAAAAATATGTTGGTGATTTAGTAGTCGCAACTCTTTGTTTTCGGGATAATTTTCAGGTGCTTTAGAGTTGTGAATGTTTGCTGCAATATTAACCAGTAATTCTAATTGGCTTAAGTCAATTATATGAGTATCATATAAACTGGTCATATCTTCACATTTGCCTAAATCTTCTAAAATTAATAAATGATGTTCGGAGTTGTATTTTAAAACTTTAGGGAAATGGTTACTAACTAAAATATTGTTTTCAATGGAAGAATAAAATTGAAATTCCACATCAATACGTTCTATTGGTGCTTGTATATCCTTATATTTTTGAACAAATGGACGTGATTGTTTTAAAATAAATGACCGCAAATTAGTTTCAATACGTAATACCACATTCATGTTGCCTTCACCTGGTTTTGTAACGTGAGTGATGGTCTCATTGGCATTATTAAAAAAATCAATTTTTTGTAAGAGATTTTTAATGTCTTCTCTAGGTGTTTGTTGGTCTATAAACATAAAAAGGGTAGGTTATAATTTTTTTAAAGCATTCCAAAAATCAGTTGTCATTTGGTCAACGTCTATTTTGGTATGTATACCAATATTACGTTGTGTGTTTTCTGGAGGTGTTACATGGTTTTCTACGGTAGATAATTCTGGTTTTGCTAAAGCTTCAATAATGGCAACATCCCACATCGTCCATTTTTCCTTTTCAGGATCTTCTTTTGTCCACCAGCGTTCGTAGGTTTCCCATCTATTTATTAAATAATTCGAAATACCTCTTTTGTTTTTTAAATGAAAATCGACTTCTTGTTTTGAAAATATTAAGTGCTGACTTGTAGTCGCGGTCATTACATCAAGATCAAGTGTTTTTGTATTAAGTAAAACTTCTACAGCAATAGGGTCGTTTCCTGAATTGAATTCTTTTTTATTATAAATATTGGTCTCTGGTGTATGCCAAAAACCAAGGTAATGGACTTTAATTTTAGGAATTATTGAAGGATCTTCTAAAATAGCAGAGGAGATATTGGTACATGAACCTAAAACAACAATATTTAGTTTTTGATGACCTTTCATTTTATGCGCCGTTTCAATAATAAACTGAGAAGCTTCAGAAGAAACAGGTTTACCGTATTCAGTTAAAGGTGTGTTACTTCCTAAAGGGAGTGAAATACCTTTAGCATTCATTAGGCTAATAATGTCTTCATTAATTTTTTGACTCTCGCTAACGGTATTGTCTGAGGCTAGTGGAGAGGTATGAAACTGAGCAGATGTTATCGCTATTAAATTAAAACTAGGTTCTAAAATAGCCCTTACAATCGCATATAAATCATCAACTTCATTTGCAGTGTCAGCATCAATAATTAAATCTAATTTTTGAGATGTATTTTGTGCATTTGTAGAAATAGAGCATAAAAATAAAAGACCTAAAAAAAGGTAATTGTTGATTTTTGTTATGCTTTTATTTAAGTAAGAAGTGTTCATTTAATAAAATCGATTGTGCTGCTTTAAGTTTGATTCATATTTATAAACCTAAAGTATGTTGAAGCTATAAGTCGTAAAACTTGAATTTTATTACGGATTTTCGTTATATTAAATTTTTAGCGATGAAATTACAGGTTTTAGGAAGATACAATTCTAAATAAAAAATAAACTAGTATTCCTCATTTTGCTATTCTGTCTTTTAGCCTACTTATAGATTTTATAAGTCATAATGATCCTCATCTTTAATTTAAATATGTTATCAAATATGCGGACTGTCGTTATAAAATCCTTTAAAAAAATAAAAGCTTATTATTAGTTGTCAACTGATTTATAGATCTTCAATTACAATTTTGCAATGAGGAAAAAGAGCTCTCAATTCTAATTCACTTTTTTCGGCAATCGGATTTCCTGTTAAAATAACATACTTTAAACTTGTAAGGTTTTTCATGCTTTTAGGAACTGATTTTATATTATTATTCCTTAAGTCTAATCCTTCTAAGTTTTGTAAATCACCAATATCTTTAGGAAGCGCTTTGAGATTATTATTTGCTAATAGTAAATTTTTTAATTTGGTAACTTTAGTTATCGTTTTTGGTAATGAAGTAAGTTCGTTGTTATTCAAGTTTAATTCAAACAACTCTTTTAAGCCTTCCATATTACGGGGCAATGATTTTAAGTTATTATCCTCAAGGTTGAGTTGAAGCAAGCGGCTTAAATTTTCTAAATTTTTTGGTAGTTCTATAAGATTATTTTTTGGCAAAAATAGTGTTAGTAAATGCTCTAATTCAGTTATGGAATTTGGTAATTTTTTTAGGTTATTATTAGCAATAGAAATTATACTTAATTTTTTACAATCGCCGATGTTTTCAGGGATTTCTTGCAACGAATTATTGGAAACGTATAGATATTTTAAATTTTTATAAATTGAAATTGTATCTGGTAACGACTTCAAATTGCTATTTCTTAAATTTAGTTCAATAACGGCATCATTATACCTTGTTGGTATATTAAGTGTGTTATATTCTGTAGGAATTGAAAAAGGCATGTCAATGTCTCCGTCATCTTGCGCATTAACTTTAAAACTGAATACAATTAATGCAATAAAAAAAATAAGGTATTTGGCTTTGTGTTTCATAGTTGAGGTTATAAGATTAATTTCTATTTAAGTTATATCAAATCTTTTATTTTTTAAATCAGGATGTAAGTTAGTAAATAATATAGAATGGATAAATTAGAGTTTTTTGTTGGTAATATAGAATACGATGATTTAAGAGAAGGTCGTATTCTTTTCATAGAGGGGAATACTCTAGTTTATTTTGTTTATAACACTTAAAGATCACAAAATATATAAATAAAAAGAAGGTTTCTATTATCGTCCTATTTTATTAAATAGATAATTATTTTTTATAATGTTGCAGTTTAGTTATGGTGTGGAGTGTAATATTTTATGACGTATTTATCCACAGTCGATAAATAATTCCTCAATTACAAAATATTGATTTGTTATCGTTCTTATATAAATTCTTCTATTAACATTAGCTAATTTATTATACAACTGAAACAATAAATATATACTTTCTCTCCAAATATTGAGATATAATTAGGTCTTTGTTTTTCTAATTATAGGGGCTAATAAAGTTTGTATTCCTTTAGTAGTAAGTGTTCTAATAAAATATTTAAAAAAAATAAAAAAAATAACAACGTATTAGAAAATAATATACATTTGCTTCGAAATTGGTGCCTACCTAACAAGGTTTTAAAACCAATTTTAGCTGAACAATTGAAACATGTTTATATGTTCGGGTTCTTGAAAATTAGGAAGTCATATTCAAGAGCAGCTTATAGATTAAGTAACCGAATTTTAGAGCTAACTTCCGCATCATCGATTGCTGCTAGTCAGCATATTTACGGTTTTGTACCTACTACACAAAGCCAAATTCAGGTATGATATAACGTATCCTTAACATTGTTTACGCATATATTTTTTATCTTATACTTGAATTTTTAATCCACAACATGAACAATAAATATATTGATCTCATCGATCAATCCTTTCACTTTCCTCAAGACGAATTTAAACTTGAAGACAAAGCTTTGCATTTTCACGATATAGACCTAATGAAATTGGTTGAAGCATACGGAGCACCTTTAAAATTTACATATTTACCACAAATTTCTAATAACATACAGCGTGCTAAAAAATGGTTTGCTGATGCTTTTGAAAAGTATAACTACAAGGGACAATACAATTATTGCTATTGCACTAAAAGCTCTCATTTTAAACATGTTTTAGATGAGGCACTTAGTAATGATATCCATATTGAAACCTCTTCGGCTTTTGACATAGATATTGTTAAAGCACTTAAAAAAGAAGGTAAAATTACTGACGAAACCTATGTGCTAAGTAATGGTTTTAAACGTGATCAATACATTGAGAATATAGCAAGTCTTATTAATGACGGTCATAAAAACTGTATCCCTATTATAGATAATTACGAAGAAATTGATTTATTATCTGAAGAGATTAACGGGAAATTTAAGGTTGGAATTAGAATCGCTTCTGAGGAAGAACCAAAGTTTGAATTTTACACCTCACGTTTAGGAATTGGCTACAAAAACATTGTACCTTTTTATAAAAGTCAAATTCAAGATAATAAAAAAGTAGAGTTAAAGATGCTTCACTTTTTTATTAACACAGGGATAAGAGACAATGCTTACTACTGGAACGAATTACATAAGTGTTTAAAGGTATACACAGCTTTAAAAAAAATATGCCCAACTTTAGATAGTTTAAACATTGGTGGTGGTTTTCCTATAAAAAACTCATTGGCTTTCGATTTTGATTATGCCTATATGGTAGATGAAATTGTAAATCAAATAAACCTAGTTTGTGAAGAAGAAGAGGTAGCGGTACCCAATATTTTTACAGAATTCGGCAGTTTTACCGTAGGAGAAAGTGGAGGCGCACTTTATAAAATATTATATCAGAAACAACAAAATGATCGTGAAAAATGGAACATGATTAATTCATCTTTTATAACAACATTACCAGATACTTGGGCTATTAATAAACGTTTTATAATGTTGCCAATCAACCGTTGGAACGATAGTTACGAACGTGTGCTTTTAGGCGGTTTAACATGCGATAGTGATGATTATTATAACAGTGAGCAACACACTAATGCTATTTATTTACCAAAATATAATAAAGATAAACCCTTATATATTGGTTTTTTTAACACCGGTGCTTACCAAGAAACTATAGGTGGTTTTGGCGGTTTGCAACACTGTTTAATACCAACACCAAAGCATGTTTTAATTCAAAAAGATGCGGATGGAAACTTAAAGACTAGCGTTTTTGCAGAACAGCAAAAAAGTGAAAACTTACTCGGTATTTTAGGGTATGACTCTTAAGAGGAGGTTAAGTAAACAGTATTAATAAAATTATTGAATAATAAAATACTTCCGTTTTAGCGGAAAATGATATAAAATGAAAACAAAAACTTACGCTGGTATTCCAGAAGATTTAGCAAAATTAGAAACGGCTAAAATTGTATTAATTCCTGTACCTTATGATGGTACAAGTACATGGCAAAAAGGTGCAGATAAAGGTCCTGATGCATTTTTAGATGCTTCGGCTAATATGGAACTTTATGATATTGAAACCGATTCTGAAGTTTACCAACAAGGTGTATTTCTAGCAGACGCTGTTGCAGAAAATGCATCACCAGAAGCTATGGTAGAAGCCGTACACCAAGCGACAAAAAAATATATTAAGAAGAACAAATTTGTAACTGTTTTTGGTGGTGAACATTCAGTGTCAATAGGGACGATTAGAGCTTTCAACGAAATGTTTGAAGATCTTACGGTACTTCATATCGATGCACACGCAGATTTACGCGAAAGCTACGAAGGTTCTACATGTAATCACGCTTGTGCTGTTTACGAAGCGAGCCAGACAACCAACTTAATTCAGGTTGGAATCCGTTCTATGGATATTATCGAGAAAACGGTAATGGACGAAGAAAAAACGTATTTCGCTCACCAAATGGCTATAGATGATAGTTGGATGGATGCTGCTATTGATCAGATGACAGATAACGTATTTATTACATTCGACTTGGATGCATTTGATCCTTCAATTATGCCAAGCACAGGAACACCTGAGCCGGGAGGATTATTGTATTACGAAACGCTAGAGTTCTTAAAACAAGTTTTTGACGAGAAGAATGTGGTTGGTTTCGATATTGTAGAATTATGTCCTAATGAAGCTGATAAATCTTCAGACTTCTTAGCTGCCAAATTATATTACAAAATGTTGAGTTACAAATTTCAAAATCAAAATATAGAAGATGGTTTTGAAAGCAACTTTAACGATTCAAACAAAGAAGGAAATAAAAAATCTAAATTCAATACAGAAGATGAATACTAGCAAAGGGGAAATTTCGAAATTTATAGAAAAATATTATTTACACTTTAACTCAGCGGCTTTAGTAGACGCTGCAAAGGGGTACGAAGCACAATTAAATTCTGGTGCAAAGATGTTAGTGTCTTTAGCGGGTGCAATGAGTACCGCAGAATTGGGTAAGATTTTTGCTGAAATGATTCGTAAAGATAAAGTGCAAATTGTGTCTTGTACTGGTGCGAATTTAGAAGAAGATATTATGAATTTAGTGGCGCATTCGCATTACAAACGCGTACCAAATTATAGAGATTTAACACCACAAGACGAATGGGATTTACTTGAAAAAGGATTAAATCGTGTCACGGATACTTGTATTCCAGAAGAGGAAGCTTTTAGAAGAATTCAAGAACATATTGTTAAAATTTGGAAAGATGCAGAAGCTAAAGGTGAACGTTATTTACCACATGAATATATGTACAAATTATTATTATCTGGTGTTTTAGAAGAGCATTACGAAATAGATTTAAAGGATTCATGGATGTATGCTGCAGCCGAAAAAAACCTACCTATTGTTTGTCCAGGTTGGGAAGATAGTACTATGGGTAACATCTTTGCAAGCTACGTACTTAAAGGAGAGTTAAAGGCTAGTACTATGAAATCTGGTATAGAATACATGACGTTTTTAGCAGATTGGTACACCGATAATTCTGAAAACGGTATTGGTTTCTTCCAGATCGGTGGAGGTATTGCTGGCGATTTTCCTATTTGTGTAGTGCCAATGTTGTATCAAGATATGGAACGTCCAGAAACACCATTCTGGAGCTATTTCTGTCAAATTAGCGATAGTACAACGAGTTATGGTTCGTATTCTGGAGCTGTTCCAAATGAGAAAATAACTTGGGGTAAATTAGATATTGATACACCTAAATTCATCATTGAAAGTGACGCTACTATTGTTGCACCTTTAATCTTTGCTTATCTTTTAGATATGTAATTATGGAAGATCATAAAATTAATAATATAGAATTAAGCTTTTTAACGGTTGGTGATTTTGAGGAATTAAAATCAGCAACGTTAGAAGCTTATGGTGGTGTTTTAAATTCCTATTGGAAAAAGGATCACATTGCGCGTTTGACCTCTATTTTTTCAGAAGGTCAGGTGGTTATTAGAATTGATGGTCAGTTAGCAGGTTGTGCGTTATCTTTAATTGTAGATTACGATAAGATTGATGATAATCATACCTATGCCGATATTATTGAGGGAGATAAATTTAAAAATCATGATCCTGATGGAGATGTTTTATATGGCATAGATGTTTTTATAAAACCAGAATTTAGAGGGTTAAGATTAGGACGTCGTTTATATGATTACCGTAAAGAATTGTGCGAAAACCTAAACTTAAAAGGTATTGTTTTTGGGGGTAGAATGCCTAATTATCATAAATATAAAGATCAATATTCGCCAAAGGAATACATTCAGAAAGTTAAAAGTAAGGAAATACATGATCCGGTTTTAAACTTTCAAACGTCTAATGATTTTCACCCATTAAGAATTATTAAAGGGTATTTAGAAGGAGATACAGCGTCTAGTGAATATGCGGTTTTAATGGAATGGGATAATATTTATTATACCAAACCAAATAAAAAAGCGAGCAGCGTAAAAACAGTAGTGCGTTTAGGGTTGATTCAATGGCAAATGCGTCCTTATAATGGATTAGACGATTTAATGCAACAAGTGGAGTATTTTGTAGATAGTGTTTCTGCTTACCGTTCTGATTTTGCAGTGTTTCCAGAGTTTTTTAATGCGCCGTTAATGGCAAAATACAATCACATGCACGAGCCGCAAGCTATTAGAGAGTTAGCAGGTTATACGCAGACGATTGTAGAGAAAATGCAGCAATTATCAATTTCATACAATATAAATATTATTACAGGGAGTATGCCAGAATTGGTTGGTGATGTGCTTTATAATGTGGGGTATTTATGTCGAAGAGATGGAAGTTTAGAACGCTATGAAAAAATTCATGTCACGCCAGATGAAGCTAAAGTTTGGGGTATGCAACGTGGAAGTGAACTAAAAACGTTTGAAACAGATGCTGGTAAAATTGGAATTCTAATTTGTTATGATTCTGAATTTCCTGAATTATCACGGTTGTTGGCAGATGAAGGTATGGATATTTTATTTGTACCATTTTTAACCGATACCCAAAATGGATACTCACGTGTGAGGCTTTGTGCACAGGCACGTGCCATAGAAAATGAATGTTATGTAGCCATTGCAGGTAGTGTCGGTAACTTGCCTAATGTGAGTAATATGGACATCCAATATGCGCAGTCAGCCGTATTTACACCATGTGATTTTGCTTTTCCAAGTAATGGTATAAAAGCAGAAACGACACCAAATACAGAGATGATTTTAGTTGCAGATGTAGACTTAGGGTTGCTTAGAGAATTGCATTCGTTTGGGGCAGTAAAAAATTTAAAAGATCGGAGAAAAGATATTTACGATGTTATTCGAGTAAGTAAATAAGTATTATATTTAAAAAAAATTAGCTTTAGAAATAATATTAAAGAATGAAACCAAAAGACGCACATTTAAAACGAGTTATAGTTGACTTTAAAAAATTAACACCAGAAATCTTATCACTTTTAGTAGAGAAATATCCTGATGGATATGATGATGAAAATGTAATTTCTTTTAAAAATGCAAAAAATGAAAAAGTCGAAGCTGTTGAAGTGACTACTGAAGATACCAAATATTTGGTTAAGGTAAGTACGAAGTTAGAACAGACGATGGAAAATTACGACGAAGACGATTATGAAGATTTTGAAGATGATGATCCAGATGCAGTTGTTGATCCAGAATTAGAACCTGGGGCAGAAGATGAAGATTTTTCTTAATAAAGATTATCATATCAAAAGCATTTTGTAATTGACTATAGAAACTCAGCTTAACTTTTATCTACAAAAAAAAGTTGATGCTGAGTTTTTAGTTTACAGATTAATCCTTTTATCTAAGCTAAAAAATTAGCTTAATAGGTCTAACAATATATTAATTGTTTAGGATCTTTATTTTTTAATCTAGCACAACGAAACTTCAGAAAGAAATATTTGAAAAATAGCCACAGTAATTATAACCATGAGGTTGTATTCTAAAAGCATTTGGGCTTGAAGTGGCAAATTCCCAAAAACCACATCTTATATTAATTAATGCTGAATAATTTCAGTATAAAATTTAGTACAATGAATACAAAAATAATGACAGTATTTGTGCTTATGGTAATGGTTTTAAGCGTAAATGCAATTTCAATGACAAAGGATAAATCTCAAGATATAACAACCGTAACTTCTCAAGGGATTTATGACGGTTATGATATGGATGATGGTTATGCCTTTTTAATTAGAGAGGACGAAAAAGATGAAGATACCGAGGCAACTGTTTATTTCGCTGAGGTTGATGCTTCTGTTTTAAAAATGACGAATCTAAAGTCTAAAGATTTAATGGGTAAACGTTTTGAAATTACATACGAAGTTACAGAGTATGAAGAAATAGATGAAAATGGTTATACTGAGATCTACGAAAGCTATAAAATTATTAAGCTTAAGAAGTTGTAATTTAAATAGGTATTGCTAAAAATTAAGAATTAAAGACTGCTAGGAAACTGGCAGTCTTTTTTTTAAGAAAACTTCCCAAATAAATACCAAAAATACAATGAGATATTCTAAACCAATAATCCATAAGTTCTCAGAATTAGCGGTATTAGAGTAGGCTAAATAACTTAAAATAATTACAAAAGACCAAACTAAAGGAAATTTGTAATTAGAAAATATACAAAAAATTACGAGTGTTGCAATATACCAAGGGTGTACCGTTGTACTTAAAAATAAATAGCAAGTAAAGGCTAATAACATTGAAGTAATTAATTTAGGTAAGCTGTTATTTTGTTTAAATAATGAAAGCCCAAGAATGATGAGTACTGATATTACAGGTAGAATTTTACCAATAATAGCAATTTCATTATAGCCCGTTATGCTATAACCTATAGTTCTTATTAAGTAATAAATACTTGCGTTAAATTCAAAATTACCAAACCAAAGCCCCACAGTCTTTGAGTAATTATTTACAAATTCCATGGAGAAAAAAGGAAGAAAAAGAAGGAGTATAGTTAAGCCAATGATGGTATAAAATGTTATTAATTTACGGTAAGAAATTTTTAAGGTTATTGTTGATTTAAAGAATTTAAAAAATAACGGTAATAACATTAATGGAATTAACTTCACAGAAATTGAACATGCAAAAATCACAGCAGCCTGTTTCCATTTATCTGAGTATAATAAGTAGAATGCCCAAATGAGAAAGAAAATCATGACACCTTCAAAATGTAAATTTCCAGTTAACTCGATAATGATAAAAGGATTTAAAACATACCAGAAAATTCTATTTGAAGGTAGTTTTAAACGTTTTAAGAGTTTCTTTCCAAAATAAAGAGTACCAATATCTGCCGCAATAATTATAAGCCGCATTGATATGATGGAGCCTAAAACACTATGGCTAGAAAATAAAGCTGCAATAGTAAAGCACAGCTGATTAATAGGTGGATAATTGGTGTAATGAGAAGAGCTTAATTCTCCCATTCCATCATATAATTCTTGCGCTTGGTTAATAGGAAATATGCCGTTATTAATAAACGAATCTGGGGTGTATAAATAAGGGTTAAAACCTTGAAAGATCATCCGTCCATCCCAAATAAAACGATAAAAATCTTGTGATAGATTTGGGGTCGAAAAAATAAAAATTAGGCGTAATATAAATGCTGTATACGTTAATAGTTTAAGGTTTGTTTTATTGTAATCTACTAATTTGTAAAACAGAAAAAATAGAGCAGCATACAGGGCGACTATTTTGTAATATTCTGTTCTTGTCGTGTAATAAGCGAAAATAAAATAGAAGATTATGCTTGTAACAACTAATAAAATAGAGGGCTTTTTTAGCTTTGAAAATAAGGTGTTGTTTAGCATAAATCAAATATAAATATTATTTATGGGGTTTAGTTAATTGCTAAATTTATAGATAGATGTTTTAAGACTCTTTTTTAATGCAGAGCTTACACTTACTAGACTGTTTTTATAAATATACTTTTAGACGATAGTTCTTCGTGTTGAAAATCTCAGCGTAATAAAGTATTCTTTACTACTTTTGAATAACTAAAAATCACATATTTTATGAAGAAAATATTTTATTTCGCTGCTTTTTTAATGGTACTGAGTTCATGTAAAGATGCTCGTCAATCAAAAGTAGAAACAGTTGTGAATACACAAAAAGATACTACAACAACAACAACAACAACAACAACATTACAAATAAATGAAGTTATTAGTTTTAAAGGGCAACAGGTTACAGGAGTCTCGGTTGCTAATAATGGTCGTGTTTTTGTGAATTTCCCAAGATGGAGAGAAGGAGTTAAAAATTCTGTAGTTGAAGTTAATAAGAATAAAGAAGAGATAAGTTTTCCTAATACAGAATGGAATTCGTGGAAAATTGGAGATGAAGTCGTTGAAGATAAGTTTGTAGGCGTGCAATCTGTTGTCGCTTTTGAAGATAAGTTGTATGTTTTAGATACAAGAAGTCAGTTGTTTCAAAATGTATTAGATGCACCACGTGTCTTTGTATTTAATTTAGTTGATAATACTTTAAGTAAAGTTTATAAGCTTTCTGAGGGGAGTTACCATCCGGATTCTTATATAAATGATCTTCGTGTAGATAAGAAAAAGAAGAAAATCTATTTTACAGATTCTGGTCATGCCGGATTAGTAATTTTAGATATGAATTCTGAAGTATCTAAAAGAGTTTTAGATAATCATAAATCTACTAGTGCCGAAGCTTCTTATTTAACTTTTGGTGATAAAAAATGGGAAAGAGCAATTAACTCTGATGGTATTGCTTTAGATGCAGACAATGATACATTGTATTACCATGCACTTACGGGTTATAGTTTATATGCTATTGCTACAAGTGCTTTTGATCTTGAAGATGAAACTCAAATAGAAAGTCAAGTTAAGTTTATAGCAAAAACATCTGCACCAGATGGTATGATTTTAGATGCTAATGGTAATTTATATTATGCGGATTTAGAGCATAATAAAATACAATATAGACAAGCTGATGGAAGTATTTCTACTCTAGTAGAAGGTGATAAAGTAAAATGGGCAGATACGTTTAGTATATATAATAACGAACTGTATTTTACAAACTCTAGGATTAACGAAATTTCAGGAGATATTTCTGAAATGGAATTTACCTTAAACAAAGTTGCACTACCTACTAAATAAATATTTAGAGTAATATAGCGCTAAGTTAGAGCAAAAAAATAGCCGTAAAAATCTTTATAATATAATTAAAGACTTTACGGCTATTTACGCTTAGATGTTATTTAAACTTTAGACGATAATGATTTAAAGAATACATAACCAAAACCGATGAAAAGCATTAAGTGAAAAGGAAACAATCCAAAATCACCACCTTGATCTCCAACAATAAAGGCACTATACATCCCGAATGCAAAATAAAGCATCAATAAGCCTTCAATAATAACATGAGGAGATACTTTTTTTATTAAGTATTTATTGCCTTTCCAAGAGTCTTTTAGTGTACTAATGTTAAATTTTGGTGTACGTACAAATTCACTTCGTTTACCAATATGACCTTCAATTACTGCAATAGAATTATGAAGCGAAAAGCCCATAGCTATTGAGAAAAAAGTAAAGAACATACCAATATAGCTGAAGAATTTTTTAAACCCACTACCATAAATATTCTTATACATAAACCAATAGCAAACAAAAAAGATAATGGTACTCATAACAAAGAAACTCATTACATAAAAGTAGTTTCTTAGGTGAGCATATTCATTTTTAATATACAACATCGGAATACTTAAAATAGCAACCGTAAAAATGCTTAAAAACATTGTACTATTTAAGAGGTGAAGTAAACCATGTACTTTGGTTTTAGAAGAAATATTATCAGACTTTAAAACACGCCAACGCATTTTTCTAAAGTTTTCTGCGCCACCTTTATTCCAACGGAATTGTTGCGAACGTGCAGCACTGATAACTACAGGTAATTCAGCGGGAGTTTCAACATCTTCTAAATATTTGAATTCCCAATTTTTTAATTGTGCTCTATAACTTAAGTCTAAATCTTCGGTAAGCGTATCACCTTCCCAATTTCCGGCATCGATGATACACGTTTTACGCCAAACACCAGCAGTACCATTAAAGTTTATAAAGTGACCTTTACTATTTCGTCCCACTTGCTCTAAAGTAAAATGGGCATCTAAAGCAAAAGCTTGGATCTTTGTTAGTAAAGAATAGTTTCTATTAATATGTCCCCAACGTGTTTGAACAACACCAATTTTTTCATTCTTAAAATAAGGAATAGTACGTTTTAACCAATTGGGTTGAGGTAAAAAGTCAGCATCAAAAATAGCAATGTATTCACCTTTTGCTATTTCTAAACCTTCTTTAAGGGCACCTGCTTTAAAGCCACTTCTATCTGTTCTTGTTATGTGTGTGATGTCTAAACCAGTTTTAGCCAACTGCTCTATATGTGCTTTTGTAGTTGCAACAGTTTCATCCGTAGAATCATCTAAAACTTGAATTTCTAGTTTGTCTTTTGGGTATTCCAAAAGAGCAATGTTATCTAACAAACGTTCCATAACATACATTTCATTGTACACAGGAAGTTGAATGGTAACTAACGGAATCTCTTCAGAATTTGAAAAGTTAAACTTGTCACAAGTTTGTCTTTTCTTTTTTGAAGAAAGATAATTGTAGAGTAAATTTAACTGTGCTAAGGCATACATAAATATGAGCACTATAGCAACAGTGTAAATAACGATGATGGTGTATTGAAGGTAAATCACTTAAAACTGTATTTAAAAATCCATGTCAAGATTTTTATGCCTGCAAAGATAGCACCTTTTATCGTTCCTGAAACTTTTGAGACACCTATTCTGTTTCTATAATTCACAGGGACTTCTTTGTAGCTTAGTTTTTGCTTTAAAACTTTAAGTTGCATTTCTACTGTCCAGCCATAAGTTTTGTCTTCCATTTTTAGGCCTAAAAGCTTATCATATTTAATAGCTCTAAAGGGACCTAGGTCTGTAAAGGTAGAACGGAAAAATAATTTCATTAAGCTTGTTGCGAGCCAATTACCAAAAATTTGAGGGGTTGTCATTGAGCCTTCTTCTCGTAATTCTTTGACACGAGAACCAACAACGAAGTCGCTATTTTCTTCTAAAATTGGTTGAATTATTTTAGTTAATTCTTCAGGATAATCACTGTAATCTCCATCTAAAAAAACAATAATATCTGGTTTATTTTTTTGTTGATAAATATAATTTAGGCCCTTTAAACAGGCATAACCGTAACCTTTTTGATTTTCAATTAAAACAGTGGCTCCTGCGTTTTTTGCATTAATTTCAGTGTTATCTGTTGATTTATTGCTTATTACAATAATTTCATCAACGATAGATGGAATATCTTTAATAACAAGAGGAATCGACGCTTCTTCGTTATAAGCAGGAATAATAACTTTTATATTGGGCATTTAATCTATTTATGAGCGCTAAAATACGGTTTTGAAAATTTTTTTGTCTAAAAATTTACACTAAGCTAATTGTAAACTATTAAATGTGGAATATACTAAGGTTACAATTTGTGAAATGAAATACAGTAAGTCTTGATGCAATATTTAAATTAAAACGTTCAAAATTATTTTGAACGTTTTAATTATGTATTAATATTGAAATGAGTTTAGAACCAAATTATTTCTGATTAACGAAATCCATTAAATCAACATCGTTTCCTAAAAGAATTTCTGTTGGATTAATACGTCCTTCCATTGAATCATTTTCTAATTTTAAAACTCCTCTTGGGCAAACAGCAGAACAAACACCACAACCTACACAACTAGATCGTACAATGTTTTCACCTTTTTGAGCATAAGCTCTTACGTCGATTCCCATTTCACAACTGTTAGAACAGTTACCGCAAGAAATACATTGTCCGCCATTAGTTGTTATTCTAAATTTAGAAAACAAACGTTGTTGAAAACCAAGAATAGCAGCCATAGGACAACCAAAACGACACCAAGAGCGGTTTCCTAAAATAGGGTAGAACCCTGTTCCTATAACTCCAGAAAAAATA
Organism: Winogradskyella wichelsiae; assembly: GCF_013403925.1. Lineage (GTDB taxonomy): Bacteria > Bacteroidota > Bacteroidia > Flavobacteriales > Flavobacteriaceae > Winogradskyella > Winogradskyella wichelsiae. The sequence continues at coordinate 506,995 of NZ_JABFDJ010000001.1, read as the reverse complement.
GATCCGATATAAATACCATAAGCAGATCTTAAGGCACCAGCTTTAATATAAAAAAGGTGATCTGTTGTTCCTGTAAAATGCATTACAAGTAAAAGTATAATAACGATAAAGTAACCAATAGCTCCGTATTTAGCATCTTTACCTAGTTCATGTCTTTTAAAGATCATTACAGTCGCAAAGACTAAAGTTAAAAATCCGATAACTGAAACGATAAAAACATCTCTTGTTAGCCAGAAATCATTTTTGTCATAACCTAAATACGTATAGATCATGGCTACGGTCATTACAATAGAAAATACTAAAACGGTATGGATTAACCAACGTTCTAATTTCCAGGCAGACATCTTTTTGGAAGATAATTGTCTAAAGGAGTCACCAGCAGTTTCAGCTAATCCTCCACAGCCACAAACCCAAGAACAATACCAACGTTTACCATATTTATAGGTTAAGATTGGTGTGATTACAAAGATCGATATAATACCAAATAACAATAATGCAATACCAATGTTTCCATTAGAGAGAAAGCCATTTACAGACCACTCATCAAAAATGTAATAATTAAGGGGCCAAATACTTTTAAGATCGTAGTATGGTAAATCGTTATTCATAACATACATGAATTCAGGAATCAAAAAGGCAAAACCCAATTGAAAAAACATCACTGAAACGGTACGTAATTGTTGGTAGCGATTATGTCTATATTTTAGAATAAATTTATAACCAAAAGCTAATATTGCAACGGTGTAAAGTGTTCCGTAGACAAACCATTGACTGGCATCTCTTCCACTTAATAAATGACTTAAAGGATCAAAAAGACTAATTAAACCCGTGTTTGCTTCTCCATCAGTCCCCAACCCTAGATATTTTGGAAAGAAATAAAGCACTATATAAAATGAAGTTAAAATTACTCCTAGAATCCATCCTAGAATTCCACGTGATGATATGGATTTAAACCAAACACCATCATTTTTTATACCTTCTAGTTTGGTAAGGTAAGCTTCTCTAGAATATATAATAATACCACCGATTATAGATCCTAATGAAAGTGTTAGAAATAACCCTTTATTAGGAAAGTTAGTATTAAAAAGAGCTAATGTGAATATAAATAACCCAATGACACCTATAGCAAGCGCTACTTTTTGTTTTGTTGTAATATCTAAGGCATCAGGTTTAGCCAATGACATACTATGATTTAATTTATTGCTCATTTTTATACAGTTTGTAATTGGTTATTGTAGGCTTTTAAAATATCTTTTTCAAATTTTGAATAAAATTCAGGATCAAAATTAGCTTCAGGTAAATGATTTATTACGTAATCTAAATCACGTTTTTCGGTGAGCCATCGGTCAAAAACTTCATGGCGCATTCGAATTCCAAAATTATTAATTCCTAAAAATTCATTTGTGTTTTTATCATAAGCAATGGTGATACATTTAGTGTCGTCTTCATGTTTCCAATGAAAATGGACTTCATGTTCCGGTCTTCCACGCTCTGCAAATACCCAACCGTATGTTTGATATTCAATATCTAAAAATTTTGCGGAGTTAAACCAATGGCCTGGTTTGTATGCTATTCGGTTGCCACAAATAGTTTGCGCTAAAGTTTCACCCATCATACGACCTGTGTACCAAACGGCTTCAATAGGTCTTCGGTTTCCAATAGCTTCGTGTTGTTCTGCACAATCACCAATACTATAAATATCAGGGATATTTGTTTCTAAAAAACGATTCACTTTTACACCACGTCCTATTTCAATACCAGAATCTTTTAGAAAGTCAATATTTGGTGCAACTCCGGCAGTTAAGCCAACGACGTTACATTCTAGTTCTTCTCCTGTTTCTTCAATAATTACTGATTTTACCTTCCCGTTTTCGTCAGAATTAATGGCTCTAAGGTTTGTTGAAAGTCGTAAATCTATGTGATGATTTTTAATATGTCTATTAATCATTTCGCTTTCACCTTGTGGTAAAACGCCATTCCAAAAGCTATCTTCTCGTACTAAAAATGTTACAGGAATACTTCGGCTATTTAGCATTTCAGCCAATTCAATACCTATTAATCCTCCTCCAACAATTACAGCACGTTTACAAACATCTTTATTTGGGGCATATTTTTCAAGCTTTTCTAAATCTTGTTTGTGATACATACCTAATGTGCCTTCTAAATCTTGACCTGGCCACCCAAATTTATTAGGTTTACTTCCTGTTGCGATAATTAATTTATCGTACTGAAGTGTATCTCCTTCTTTAAAATGTAGGGTTTTTGTCTCTGTTTCAACTTTGCTTACAAAACCTTTTTTAAGTTCAATCCTGTTCTTTTCCCAAAACCAATTTTCATAAGGTTGTGTGTGTTCAAACTTCATATGTCCCATATAAATGTACATTAAAGCAGTACGCGAGAAGAAAAAATCGGTCTCACCCGAAATAATTGTAATTCTTTTATCTGAAAGTTTTCTAACATGTCTAGCGAGTGTAACTCCAGAGATGCCGTTGCCAATAATAACGATATGTTCCATGGGTATTGTCCGAAAATTCGGTAAGATTTAGGTTAGTGATAAAATATATAGGTCGAAGGTTTTGTTAAAACCTTAATCAATAAGTGAGATTTCTTTAAATTTAGGCATAATTTTTAATAATATGCGATATTTTTTTTACTGCCTTTTTCTTTTTTTACTTTTTGGCTGTGCTGCGATTCCGTTTCAATCGGCTAAAATTAATGGAGTTAGCTTTGTAGCCTCTCGAGGTGTTGTAGATTCTTCACATGTAAAACCTTTAGTGCAGATAAATGCTAATGCTGCCGCTGTTATGCCTTTTGGGTTTATAAGAGATCAAAATCATCCAGAGGTTACTCATAATACCAAACGTCAATGGTATGGAGAAACCCGTTCTGGAGCAAAACAATATATTGAAGCGCTTCATCAAGAAAATATCCGAGTGATGGTGAAACCACAATTGTGGATTTCTCATGGAGACTTTACCGGATTTTTAAAAGCAGATACTGAAACGGATTGGGAATTGCTAGAAGTTTCATATTCTGATTTTATTTTAAAATATGCTGCATTAGCGGAAGAGTTAAATGTTGAAGTGTTCTGTATAGGAACAGAGCTTGAAGAATTTATAAAAAATAGACCTGAATACTGGCATCAGCTTATTAAAGAAATTAGAACGATTTATACAGGTAAGCTAACATATGCTGCTAATTGGGATGAGTTTTGGACAACACCTTTTTGGCCCGAATTAGATTATGTTGGTGTTGATGCTTATTTTCCGGTGAGTGATATGCAAACCCCAAGTATTGAAGACTGTATTAAAGGGTGGGAGAAACATAAAGAAGGCTTAAAAGAGTTTTCTAAAAAACTCGATAGACAAATTTTGTTTACAGAATATGGTTACAGAAGTGTAGATTATACAGGGAAGGAACCTTGGCGTTACGATCGTTCTATGACGTCGGTAAATCTTGATGCCCAAAATAATGCTACGAAAGCATTATTTGATGCGGTTTGGGATGAAGATTGGTTTGCTGGTGGCTATTTATGGAAATGGTTTATTAACCATGATGAAGTAGGTGGTATAGAAAACAATCAGTTTACACCTCAAAATAAACCTGTAGAAGCTATTATAAGATCGCATTATGAGCGTAAGTTCAATTAATATAAATTGAGCTTACGCTATATTAAATGATCTTAATCATCACTTTCAAGTGCTTTAAAATCTTTGATGGCTTTATTAGGTTCTATAATATTGGAGCCTTTCCAAAAATCAGGATCATATTTGTTGAGGCGTTCTGGTGTGACTAAAGATAAATAGAGAATTAATTATAAGACAACCTTTATGTATAAATTTAACTTTAGCTTTGAAAAAAAATAGAAGAGTATGAGAACGTTAGCAGTTGGTGATATACATGGTGGATTGAAAGGATTAACTCAACTCTTAGAAAGAGCGAATATAACACCTGAAGATACGTTAATTTTTCTTGGAGATTACGTGGATGGCTGGAGCGAAGCGGCACAGGTAATTACCTGTTTAATTGATTTGTCTAAAACAAATAAATGTGTTTTTATTAAAGGAAACCATGATGTTTGGTGTGAAAAATGGTTAGCTTCAGATGAGGTGAATGATATTTGGTTTAAAAATGGTGGAAAAGAAACCATTGAAAGTTATCAAGATTTTTCTGATGGTGAAAAAGAGATGCATCTTCATTTTTTTGAAGCATTAAAATTATATCATATAGATTCTGAAAATCGATTATTTCTTCATGCAGGTTTTTCTTCAATGAAAGGTGTAGAGCATGAATTGCACACCGAAAACTTCTATTTTGACAGAACATTATGGGAAATGGCATTAACTTTAGATAAGAATCTAAATAAGGATTCAGTACTTTATCCTAATCGCTTAAAACATTATAAAGAAATTTATATTGGTCACACACCAACAACTAATTTCGACGAAGATAAACCTATGAATTGTGCTAATATCTGGAATGTAGATACAGGAGCAACTTTTAAAGGGAAATTATCTGCAATCAATATTGAAACCAAAGCGATTTTTCAAAGTGATAAAGTTATGGATTTGTACCCTCATGAATTAGGACGAAATCGGAAAAAGTGAATTGTGCTTAGCAGATGTTTTTCTTATAATAAGTTACTAGATCATCGGCAGAAGCACCAAACCATTTCTTTACATAAATGGTCCAAAAGTGATATTGCACTTTCCAAATACCATGTTTACGGTAAAGTCTTGCTGAGGTTGTTAGTTTTTTATTGATCACTGTAAATTGATTACGAGCGTACAATTCATTAATCAATATGTTATCTTCGTAAATAATATAGCTTTCATTATAACCTCCAATTTTATTAAATAGTGCTACGGTTATAAACTGACTTTGGTCACCTCCTCTGCTAACGCGCCAATTAAACTGTGTTAGCCAACTCGCTAACCTAAGCCACCAATGATTGCTGTCGAATTGCATTCTAAAACAACCTGCTTCATTCCCTTTTTTAACTTCGTTAATTATAAGTTGATCAAAATTTTGAGGTGGATAAGAATCTGCATGTAGAAAATATAAAATATCTCCTTTAGCACGTTTTGCGCCAGAATTCATTTGCTTAGCTCTTCCTTTTTCTGAACGAATTAAATTTATCCCAGTTTGAGAGAAGTTTTTTTTTATGAAATCGGTATCAAGCGGAATCACCTTGGGTTTCGCACTTTTAGAACTAATAAATTTAGTAATAATATCTTCAGTACCATCTGTGCTTCCTCCATCAACAATTGTTATGTCAACAATATTTGTAGCTGTTGAGTTAGTTGTAAGGTGTTGTAATAATAAGCCTATGGTCTGTGCCTCGTTAAATACCGGAATAATTATACTTATCATATATCTACTTACGTAAAACAAATAGAAATAGTTTTATTCATTTAAATTCCAATCGTAATCTTTAAAACTTTTTTTAGCTGAATTTGAAATTTTCACATCAGAATATTGATTAAGAAAATCAATTAAACTTCCATTAGTTTCAAAATCCTTTTTAAACCATTTAAAGATTCTAGAGATTTTTATCTGTTCTTCGGAAAGTTCATTTTTTGTAGTGTCGGCTAAAAACTCTTTGGTGGCATTAGTTAATTGATCTTCTAATTTTGAAGCTGTAAAAGCTGTATTTTGTAATTTAGGACATGATATTGAAGCACACACAATAGCAAAATGAATTCTTGGTTCGTTCATGCTTCTAAGTATTTTGTGCTCTATATCATTTAGATTTTGCCAAGTAGTTCCGAGTTTCCAAAGGCGCTGATCCCAAGGGTCCTTAATGTCCTTTATGCTTTTTATAGGATAATTTTTTAAGATTAAATCTATTGTTAAAGCGTTGTAAGCATTAATCCAATAAGCTAGTTTATCATTCTTAGTCCAATCGTCCTTAGGCTGATTGGTTTTTAATAGTTCAATATAACTTTGAAGTGTTTTATAGTTACTCTTTAGACCTTTGTAATCGACATTTCCGTCAGCTGAAACAAATTTCTGAAGTAAATCATTAAAAGTTGAATGGTCAAAGGTTTTATAATGAGTGATTTCTGTGTTTTTAGTAAATCCATTATTACTTATGATTCCATTTTCGTCTAAATTGATTTCGACAGAATTTTTTTGACTAATGTTTTGTGCTCCAAAGCAAGATGAAGCAAGAAGGATACTAACTATTAAAGCAGGAAAATATTTCATATATAAATGTGTTTAATGGTATAAGAAAGCTATTATAAAGCTTTGGATTTTCGTTTCTTTGAAAATGCAGGATAAACGGATTGTCTAATGAAGTCTTTAGGGAAAATATCGTCATCTTCAAATCCTAATTCTATATCTCTTCCGTCATGCGGAATGTAATCTGTTTTAAAAAGATAATCCCAAATACTGAGTGTAATACCAAAGTTAACTCCAAAACGTTCTCCTTCTGGTAATTCTTTTACATGATGCCAAATATGCATTTTAGGATTGTTAAATACATATTTTAAAATCCCGTAATCCCAACCTAAATTGGCATGATTAAGATGGCCAACAGCAATACTAAAGAAATGGACAATAGCAACATCTTGAGCATCAAAACCACCAATAATAGCAATGGGGATGTATAGTATTGATTTGTACATTATAGGTTCTATCCAGTGGTAACGTAAATGTCCAGCAAATCCCATCTCTTTTATGCTGTGATGTACTTTGTGGAAATTCCAGAGCCATTCAAAACGATGTAATAAACGATGTGTATTCCATTGTACAAAATCTGAAACTATAAAAAAGATAAAGAGACCTAGCCACCTTGGTAATTCGTCTACATCAAATAATTGAAAGCTAGAAACGGATAATCCTGCCAGTCCTAAAACATCATTAAATAGTTCTGAAACCGTATTAGTTAAAGAGATTAAGACAATAAGGTTTAACAAAAAGAAATTGAAAAACATGTAAAATGTATCTAACCAAAAATCGTTTCTAAAAAGGGCTTGTTCCTTTCTCCAAGGAAAAGCAATTTCTAAAATCCATACCAAGACAGAAATAAGAATTAGACCATAAAAAAAGTTATCCCAATGGTAAATATCAATTAGCTCATATTTGAGGTAATTCCAATAATCGGAATAAGATTTTGTAAATATGTCTAGGTATTTTTCCATTCAGGTCTAAAAAAAGAGGCTTTTAATTCTTTACTCTTTTGTTGTTAAAATCTGTTTAAGCTTACAAAGTTTTTATTAATTTTTTAAACAATCTAATCATGTTGGGTTCTGCTTTACCGGCCATGGCAATAATTTCAGAGATATCGACGGGTTTTAAATGTTCTGGATCACACTCGTCAGTTAAAACAGAAACAGCAGCCACTTTTAAGTTAAGATGATTTGCTACAATAATTTCAGGAACTGTACTCATTCCAACAGCATCTGCTCCTATAATTTTAAGCATTCTATATTCTGCACGTGTTTCTAATTGTGGTCCAACAACACTAGCATAAACACCTTTATGTAATGTAATGTTATTTTCTTCTGCGATACTTTCAAATTTAGAATTGATATCTGCGTCATAAGGTGCGCTCATATCTGTAAAACGTTCTCCTAATTCTGATACACCTTTAAAAGCGAGCGGTGAACTTCCTTGTAGATTGATATGATCATCAATAAGCATTAATTCCCCTTTTTTGAAATCTAAGTTTACGGCGCCAGCAGCATTAGAAACTAATAGCGTTTTAATACCAAGCTTCTCCATAATTCTCACAGGAAATGTTACATCTTGCAGTGTGTAGCCTTCATACACATGAAAACGACCTTGCATAACAACCACCTTTTTACCTTCTAAAAGGCCATAAATAAGTTTGCCTTTATGAAACTCTACGGTGGCAGTCGGGAAATTAGGAATGTGATTGTAGCTCGCCTCGGCAAGAATTTCAATCTCATTAACTAACTGTCCTAAACCTGTACCTAAAATGATTCCAATTTCGGGTTGGTCAAAACCTTTATTTTGTAAATATTCGGTGGTTTCTGTTATTAGTTTAATCATTGAGCTGTTGTATTTTTTCTTGTAATTTGATGTTTGATTTATAAAATGCTGAAGCAATTAGGTCTTCATAAGTATCAATATCGTTTAAAATATCTAAGGTACTAACTGTAACGTTATTTTTATGTAACTCTTGTAACGTACCTTTTAATAAATTAGGTTGACTCCATGGTTTATTAGTGAAAATAGAAGTGTTTAATTTAGACATTCCTATTAGATAATAACCACCATCTTCAGCAGGTCCAAAAACAACTTCACTTGTATTTAAAGCGTTTATTCCTTTTGTAATGTGAGTGGAATTAATGTCAGGTAAATCAGAACCAATAAGTACTATTTTCTCATAACCATCTGCAAAGCCCTCCTTAAAAGCATTGAGCATACGCTCACCTAAATCTGCTCCGCTCTGAACCATTTTAATTTCATTTTTCCATTGCGTATCTACAACAGCATTAGAAAAATAAATGCGTTTATCAAAATCTAATGCTTCAGTTGCTTTTTCTGTGATTTTAACTAATTCGGTATAAACATCAAAAGCGCCGTAGTCACCAATAGTTTTAGCAAGTCTTGTTTTTACAGTTCCTAATTTTATGTTTTTTACAAAAACAATTACGAGAGATTTATTCATAGATTTTAATACCTTTTTGTAACCATTTACCCCATTCTATGGAATAAGCATGTACGTTTTCTGTTTCTTTTTCTTCGGAATTAAATACAGGAAAATTATTGTTCTTCCATTCAAAAACACCACCAAATAAATTATAAACATTGGTGTAGCCTGCTTCTTTGAGCTTCTCGCCAATGTCTTCTGAACGGACACCAATAGAGCAGTAAACAATAATGGTTTGTAAAGAATCTGGAAGTGATTTTTTAACTGTATTTATATCGAAATTTTTATAACCAGCATATAATGCGTTTTTTATGTGGCTTACATTATATTCATTAAGTTCTCTAGCATCTAATACTTTAGCATCTGTAATTTGAACTGCTAATTCTTGTGTGGAAACATAAGGAATCGCCTCTTTATTATACTTTTTTAATAGCTTTACCAGCGTATCCTGGCTATATCCAAGAGTGCAAATGAATAAAAAAGATAATATAAAGAGTTTTTGCATTTTGCTTTAGTATAAATAATTAGTTTAACCTTACAATAGTATTGTTTTTCCTTTTAATAGTTTCTCTGCTTCAGGCAAAATTTCCATATTGTCCCAAATTCCAGTTACAATTGTTTTTGCGTAAGATTGAGGTAGCAATCCGTTTAACATTAATTTGTTGGTGAGCATATGGTTGTATTCTAACTTACGGAAATTTGCAAGTATAGGTTTTGTAGTATCGTCTAAAATTGTAAACCAAACATCAGGACTACCATCATTTGCGGGCATACCAATCACTCCCGGATTTATCCAAAGTTTGTCTTTTTGTTCCTCTATAAACGGTAAGCCTGAATGTCCTGCAATAATAATATCACTTTGTAATGCTGTAAAATTTTGAAGTTTAGTTGACCAATCCGTCGATTTAAATATGAATTCAGAAACATTAAAATAAGAACCATGTACTACCGAAACCTTTTGATTCCCATAGTTGAATGTTATATGATCTGGAAGCGTATGTAAATAATCTAAAGACGATTTTGATAGTTTGCTCTTAGCATACGGATACCATTGTTGTGAAAACCCATCACAACGAGAACCCTTTGTAAAATCACAGCCGCAATCGGCTTCATCATCTCGTAACTGTATTTCTACATTACCAACAATACTCCTTGCATTCCAATTCATAAAGGTTTGCATGGTTTCTTCTGGTTGGGCACAATAACCAATAATATCTCCTGTGCAAATGCAATTTCCTGGTGAAATACCTTCAGATTCAGCTATGGCAATTAAGGCTTTAAGCGCCTGAAGGTTGCTGTAAACTCCACCAAAGAGTAGTGCTTTACCCGTTAAGGTTCCGATGTTTGTTATTTTTTTATTCATAGTATTTCACGTTAAAGTGAAAATTTATTTCTTATGTTATTTATGAAACAGAATTTGCCTTTAATACGTTGTTTTCGATGGTAAGTATTTCGGAATAAAATATAAAATAGTACAACTCAAAATTCCCCAAATATTAACCCAAAGCAAGTCGGCATATTTTCCTTCTGTAAAAATTAAAGCTTCCGGAAACAGATCAAAAATGAGTAAAAACCCAAATGTTAAACCAGAAATTACACTTAGATAAAAACTGATTTTGGGAACTTTAATATTCCAGAATATAAAAACCGGTGTTAATCCTATAACCATGGTTCCAGATATGGTAGTGGCAGATAATACTTCAGCATTTAAAAAAACGGGTAGAGTTCCTAAAATAGCAATTGCTGCCATGGATGCACGCCCGAAAGTTATATCATTTACCATGCCTAAATCAATGGCTAATAATTTTGAAAATGAAGAGAATGTAGAATCTAATGTTGATGCTGCTGAGGTTATCATAATAAAATTAATGACTAATAAGATGACGACACCAAAGGCTTTTCCGACTTCTACGGCTGCTTGTCCTTTAAAACCTTGGGTTTGCGCATAAACACCAATGACGCTAAATAGTATAATGCAAATGGCACCCAATAAACTGGCCCATAAAAAACTTTTTCGTGTCACTTTAGGCGAACTGATAAAGGCTCTATCTGTTAAAACAGGATCGTGAAACGGGTAACTAAACGATTGAATAATGGCAGCGAAGAAAAGATTTAAACCTAATTCAAAACTCCATGTTCCAGAAGTGGCAACATCAGTAACACTAAAGTTTTCAATAGAAAATATATTCCACAGAATTACTATAAGTAGAATACTGAATAATACCATCTGAATCACATCAGTAAAAATAGAACTACTCAAACCTCCTTTTATAGCATAAGCTAATGTCAATATGGTGAAAACAATTATGGCTTTATAGTAGTTAGAACTACCTGTTTCGCCAAAATAACTGCCAATTACCATGGTATTACTCCAAACTTCATTAAATAAACGAATCGCAATTAAAATCGAAAACAAAGCCATAGCTCCTTTTCCGAATTTGCTAGTTAAAAATTGATGGATACTTTTAAATCCGCCAACAACGCGCATTTTGTAAATTAGTAAACCAGCCACAGCAAATGATAAATAATAACCAGCATACGCAACACCACCAACAATACCAAAGTCTAAACCTAAATTGGCCGCATTAGTAATACTCTTGGCGAAAATCCAAGAGATAATTAGGCTGCCAGTAAGCACAAAAGCGTTTGGTGCTTTCTTTTTATGAACCGCCTTAAAAAAATCGTCTGTAGTTTTTGCTAATGGTGATAATATAAAGAGTATAACACTCGATGCAATTATCAATAGCCATTGCCAGTTAATTATATCCATGTATGTTTATTCGTTCCACCAAACTGGCACGTTTATACTATTGTTGTCGGTTGCGTTGGCTGCAACACTGTAATTTTCGAAATTTAAAGCGGCTTCTTCTGCAGGATAAGGCATTCTTATCGGAATTAAATCGTCGTTTAAACTAGCCGAAATTGTTTGTAATTCAGGGAAACCAGTTCTTCGGTACTCTATCCAACCTTCATAGCCATTAATCACATTTGCAATCCATTTCTGTGTTAAGATTTGTTCTATTGGGTTTGACCCAAAAGCATTATAAGCGGCAGGGCCAGAAAGGTAATCAGTAGGTAATTCCGTGTGCCAATACTCAAACGCTAAAGTAACTCCAGCGTTGTATAACATCTGTGCATCTGCATTGATAAAACCTTTGGCAGCCGCTTCGGCTAAGGCAAATTGTACTTCCCAAGCGGTTATAAAATTAGCATCTAAAGTTGACGTATCTTCTCTGAAAGCTGTGCTTGCTAAAGAATAATCTGCTAAAGCAATAGAGGTCGAAGATGCATCAATACCATTTAATAAACCATTAAATTCATTAGTGCTTGAATTTGAAAACGGACGAAATAAACTTGAAAGTCTCGTGTCATTCAAGCCAATTAAAATATCTTCCATAGTTTCGGACAATACAAAATTGTTAAAATCTCCAATTCGTAATTGTGCCAATCTAAAACTGTTTGGGTCTGTGTTTGTAAAATTGAAAATAGCATTTTCACTGTTTGAAGTGATATAATTGCCTTCATCAAAAAGGGGTTGTAAATCACTAGAAACATCTATTTTATCCGAAATACGAACCAAATGTTTAATTTTTAAGGCATTCGCAAATTTTATCCAAGCGGTTAAATTGCCATCAAATAAAATATCGCCTTCCAATGGAATCACATCAGAATAGGCTTCAATTGCAGCAATACCTTTATCTAAATTATCTAATATACCGTTTTCATTAAGATAGATGTCTTCTTGTGAATCGTATGATGGTGTTACGGTGCCTTCAACACCATTGAACGCTTCAAAATAGGGAACGTCTCCAAATAAATCAGTTAAACCAGCAGCCATATAGGCTTTTAAAATTAATGCAGGACCTTCGTAAACAGCAAAGGTTTCTGTTGTTCTAGCTTGATTTAGGATAATTTCATTATCTCTCAAATTGGTATAAAAAATAGGCCAAGGATTACCTCCTAATTGTGGTGATTTTAAAGCATGTCTATCAAATAAATTGAAATCTAAAGCGGTTCTATGTTGTGCTAATAAATCACCAGCAACAAAGCCTTCGTAACTCATGTTTTCTCCAAAATCGTAAATAACCTGTCTTAGCAACAAACTCGGTTGGACTGAACTTGGTTGGTTTGGATTGGTATTGATGTCTTCAAAATCTTTGGTACAACTCATTATTGTTGCAATAAATAAAACCGAAAGTATATATGTGAAATTTTTCATGTTGCTTTTTTAAAAATTAAATCCGGCTTTAAAACCAATACTTCGTGTTGTAGCATAACTCATGTCTTCAACACCGCTTACAAATCCATTACCTTGAACGGCTAATTGTTCCGGGTCAAAATGTGGATTTTCGGTTATGGCAAATAAGTTGTTTCCAACTAAGGAAAGACTAATGTCAGCACCTTCTTTCAAACCTAAAAATCCATCTTTTATATCAAAAGTATAGCCAATAGCGAATTGACGTAACTTTAAAAAAGAAGCGTCATAAACGTTATTCTCTTCATGATTTCTATCGTAAAATTGTCGGTAATAACTTTCTGCAGTAATCGCAACGGTATTTGCTTGTCCAGTATTTACATTGACACCTTGTGCAACAATTCCGGCATCTGGTCGGTAACTCGTTTCGGCTAGTTGGCCACCAACATTTCCTAAGGCACGTGTTCTCGAAACAATTTCGCCTCCTTGTCGCCAATCGAATAAAAAGCTCATATTCCAATTTTTATAATTGAAATTGTTACTCCATCCTAATGTGAAATCTGGATTGTAATTTCCTATTTTTTTTAAGTTGTCATCGGCAATGTAGTTACCATTATCATCAATTAAAAATTCATCATTTTCATTTTTTAGATAACCAGTTCCATAGAAATCTCCAACACGTCCTCCTTCTTCCACCTGAAACCAAACCGTTTGGTTGGCGCTATCATAAATTCTACTGTAAGCAAGTGTTAACCTTCCGTCGGACTGTGGTAAATTTTTAATTACAGAACGATTAGTGGCAAAGTTAAACGTGCTATTCCAATTGAAGTTATCCGTTTGAATTGGTGTAATCCCTAAAACAATTTCTACACCTTGTGTGTTTACATTTCCGCCATTAACTACTTGTTGGTTATAACCCGAGGAAATAGCAACAGGTAATGAGATAATCTGGTCTTCTGTATTAGCGTTGTAATAGGTGAAATCTAAACGTAATTTATTATCTAAAAATCGTAAATCTGTACCAAACTCATAAGAAGTGGTGCGTTCTGGTTTTAAATTGGCATTGGGAATAAAATCTTGGTCGCTAAACGTAGGTTCGCTATTGTATGGTGTTTGTGATACAAAAGCACCAGAAGTTTGGTAAGCACGTGTGTCGTTTCCTACTTGTGCCACACTCGCTCTCAGTTTTGCGAACGATACAGCATTTGGTAATTCTACAACATTAGATAAAATAAAACTCGAAGAGACAGAAGGGTAGAAAAACGAAGTGCCATCTACCGAAAAAGGGGTGGCTAATCCACTAGACCAATCATTCCGTCCTGTAATATCTAAGAATAAAAAGTCTTTATAGCCCAGTTTTGTAATACCGTAAAATGAATTAATTCGCTTTTCACTTTCAAACTGAAACGTTTCAATAGGTGAAGCTGCATTATTTAAATTAAAGATTCCTGGCTGTGCCAAACTAACCGTTTGTGATTGTTTAGTGGTTGCGATTTGATTCAATCTATTTCCACCTAAAAACACATCTACAGAAATATTATTAAACTGATTTTTATAGTTGATTAAAAAATCCGTATTCACTTCTCTAAACATGACATCGTGTTCTGCGTATGCACCATTACTAAAACGGTTGCTACTGTAAGCTCTTCGTAATTGTCTAGTTTCGGTGCTGTAATCCATTCCTGTTCTAAGAGAAACACTTAAATTTTTAGTCAGCTCTTGTTTAATGGATAGATTTCCAAAAATACGGTCGCGATTAAAGGAATTGGTGTTTTCATTTAATGTGAAATACGGATTATCAAAAAAAGTATAGTTAAACGAGTATTGTTGCGTGCCTTCTAATCCAGGTTGCCAATAATTTTTTAAATTTTGAATATTTAAAGAGCGTGGTCCCCAAGCAACAAGTGAATAATTTGCATTTTCGCTACCATAACCATTAGACGGTCTGTTGTCACTACTAGAATTAATATAACTTATGGAAGCGTTAATTTTTGTTTTGTCACTCGGGTTAAAATTCAGTTTTGTAGAAATGGTTTGTCTATCTAAATTAACACCAGGAATAATCGATTCACTTCCTAAATCGGTGAACGATAATCTATAATTTCCGGTATCAAACCCATTAGAAATCGATATGTTATTAATCGTAGTAACTCCTGTTTGATAAAAATCCTTTAAGTTATCTGGGTTTGATGTAAAAGGTGTTGCTGTTATTGCTAATCCATCATATAATGCTGTGTCTCCACCACGAACAAAAGAACCATTTACCAATTGTACAGGACTATCAAACTGAGGAATTAACAAACCAGTGTCTAATCGTGGTCCCCAAGAATAAGTGATGTTGTCATTTATACCACCGCCTAAACCGTCTACATATTCAAATTCTCCAGAATTACCTTGGCCATATGAATTTTGGAAATCGGGCAATTTAAAAGCAGATTCAACAAAAAGAGACGAATTAAAACTAACGCCTAACCCCCTTTTGTTTTTTCCGTTTTTGGTTTCAATAACAATAACACCATTAGAAGCTCTTGTGCCATATAATGCAGCAGCACTCGGACCTTTTAAAACCGTCACGGATCCAATATCATCCGGATTGACCTCCATGCCACCGTTACCAAAATCAATTTCTTGAAATCCAGCAGCAGCTTCATTGGTGAAGTTAAAAACGGTTTCGTTGTTTATTGGCACACCATCAACCACAAATAAAGGGTTGTTGTTAGAAAAGGAAGCTTCGCCTCTAATCGTGATTTTAGATGAAGATCCAACACCTGTTGCGCCTTGTGTAACCGTTACTCCTGCTAATTTTCCTTGTAAATTATCTAGAAAGTTTACCGTTTTGACTTCTGTTAGTTTTTTAGATGAAATGGCTTGCACAGCATAACCTAATTCTCGGGTGTCTCGCTCAAGACCTAAAGCAGTAATTACAACTTCGTCTAACGCAGCAGAATCTTCTTGTAATTCAATATTGATAATAGTTTGATTTCCTACTTCAATAGTTTGTGTTTTAAAGCCTAAAAATGAGAAGGTAAGTTTGTTTGTAGTTGAGTCAACTAGTATTGTGTAGGTGCCATCATCGCTTGAGGTCGTTCCTTGTCCTGAATTAGATGTGATATTAACAAAGGGCAAAGGTGTTTTTGAACTAGCTTCGGTAACTGTTCCGGTAATTGTAATTTGGGCATTACTGAAAAAGCAAAAGCATAGCAGTAAGCATAAGTAAATGTGCTTCATATGTAGACCACAAAGTGTGGCGGTTTTTTAAAATATTAGATTATTTGAAAGAAAAAATCCTTAGGAATTAATGAAATTAAAACCCAATTTTAAATATGAAGTAAAATAGGTGAGCCTTTATTGTATTGTTTTTTGAAAACTGTTTTACCATGAAAAACAGAGGCTACTATTACAATTGTTTTTACTGTTTTTAGAATTTTTAAAAGCAGTTTTCTAATGTTGAAATCTAAAGACTTAAAACTTTTTAAGATCAGTTCTATATCTGAAGTGTCATCAATATCTGTTAGCGTTTCTAAGTAAGAAATACTTTCGTTTTGTTGTTGTAATTCATGATGTAAACAACGTCTTAATTTTGAAGTTTGCCAAGGTAAATTCTGGATGTCTGTTTTACTAAAATGTGCTTTTTTGAAACCCATTAAATAGAAGCCACCATCGGTTGAAGGTCCTAAAACATAATCTGAATTCTCTAATTTATCTTTAGCTTTTACTATAAGATTCGCAGTAAGGTTGGGAATGTCATTACCAAGTGTTATAACATTTTGAAACCCTTTATTAAAAACGGTTTCAATAGCATTGGTAAAACGTTCGCCAAATGAATCTCCTTTTTGCGCTTTTTCAGAAATATGAAAATAAGGTAAACCCGCTTTTTTTACTGTTTTTACAGTATCAGAATCAAGCAAATTAAAGAAGTCAGAAGAAGCAACTGATTTTGACGTCAATTGTTTTTCTGCAGAATTTGCAAAGATTAATATGGCGGTTTTGTTATTCATTGGTTATTCCTGCTCAGGCAAGAATGTAATTTTGTTTCTATTGTGATATTTCTACTTTTATCTGAATTTGTTTATGCTACAACACCTTGGCAACTACTTCCTGCTCCAGCAGTACAACCATAGCAATGTTGAGAAATAACGATGTTTCTTCCTTCTAATAATTCTTCGTTAAATTCTGAAATATGCCTAGACTTACTATTTACGGGTAATTCTAACATCTGATTAAAATCACAATCAAATAAATACCCATCCCAACTAATAGATAGTGTATTAGTACACATTACGTTTTCAACAGCAGTAGGATTATAAGCTTCTACTAAAGAGTACATGTAATCTTCATAGTTTTCGGAAGCGATTAAATAATCTAAAAATCTAGCAATTGGTAAATTTGTAATGGCAAATAAATTGTGAAATTCAATTCCAAAATCGTCCATCAATGCCTTTTTGAAATCTTTTTCCATAGCCGCTTGGTCTCCTGGTAAAAATGCACCTGAAGGATTGTAAACCAAATCTAATCTTAAGTCGCTACCTGGCATTCCGTAGCCAACAGCATTTAATTCTTGTAATGCTTTTATAGATTTATCAAAAACACCATCACCACGTTGTTTATCTGTTTTTCCACGTGTCCAGTGTGGCATAGAACTCACGACATGTACATTGTGTTTTTTAAAGAATTCTGGTAAATCGTAGTATTTTTTGTTAGCTCTAATAATGGTTAGGTTAGAACGTACAATGAAATCTGTAATACCAACTTTAGCAGCTTCTTCTACAAACCATCTAAAATCCGGATTCATTTCTGGTGCTCCACCAGTTAAATCTAGTGTGTGTGCGCCAGAGTTTTTGATCACTTCAAGACATTGTCTCATGGTGTCTCTGGTCATTATCTCTTTTCGGTCCGGACCAGCATCAACATGGCAATGGTCGCAAACTTGGTTGCACATGTAGCCCACATTGATTTGTAAAATTTCTAATTTTTTTGCTTTTATAGGAAATTGACTCGTTTCTGAAATCTTATCTTTAAAGGTTGGTAATTCACCATTTTTAAAAATGCCATTAGAGAGGATTTCTAATTGCTTATTGCTTTGCGATAAATCGTTTCCGAGTTTTTTTAGGGACTTTGTTGCCATTAATTGTTGCTCTTAGTTGTAATTCTTACGAAAAAAAAGAGGTTAAGGTTTTATGCTTAACCGTCTAATTTATTCACTTTATTCATCATTTGTACTCCATGTACTAAAGTTGCGCCACTTTTTATTGCTGCACCAACATGTATGGCTTCCATCATTTGTTCTTTGGTAATACCACGTTGTAATGTGTCTTTTGTGTAAGCATCAATGCAATATGGACATTGTTCTGTGTGTGCTACAGCTAAGGCAATTAATGATTTTTCGCGCGCTGTTAGTGCGCCTTCTTCAAATACCTTACCGTAATAATCGAAGAATTTAGTTCCTAGTTCTTCATTCCATTCTGTGATTTTTCCGAATTTGCGTAAATCCGCAGCATCGTAATATGGTTTTGACATAATATTTTTTTGATTTAGAACAATCAATATACTGTATTATGTCGAAGTTAAATTGTAAAAATTACAGAAATTTATGAAGAGAACTCATTTTAGTATTCTGTTTTGTCTATTTTTTTAGTCCATTCTTGAAATGGTTCTAAGGCTATTTCGCGAGCTAATTGCTGAAAAGGAATACTTCTTTTTTCGTAAGGAAGCGGGATTTCTTTATATATAAATTCATCATCAAAACCAATATTTGCAGCATCTACTTGGTTACTTCCGTAGTAAACTTTATCTGGTCTGGCCCAATAAATAGCACCTAAACACATTGGGCAAGGTTCGCAAGAGGTATAAATTTCGCAACCTTCTAATTGAAAAGAATCTAAGTTTTTGCAAGCATCTCTAATAGCTGTAACTTCGGCATGTGCTGTTGGGTCATTTGTAGAGGTCACTTTATTATTTCCGCGTCCTACAATTTTTCCATCCTTAACAACAACGCAGCCAAAAGGTCCGCCTTCATTGTTATTCATTCCTTTTAAAGCTGCATTTACAGCTTCTTTCATAAATTGTTCTTTATCTGTCATATCTCATTGTATCTGTTTATTGAAACTAATGCTTCAAAAAAATATAGATGTCAAAGATACTAGGTATTTATAAATGAAAGAATTTGATGAATAGAAGGGTTAAAATGAATAACCAATTGCAAAATTTAAAGCAGGCTCATCAACTTTAAAGTCCCATCGTTTTCCTTCTTCTACAGAAGGATCATGAAATGGTGCTGCTAAATCAAAACGTATTACAAAACCTTGTACGTCTATTCTAAGACCAATTCCGGTTCCCATTCCTAATTCATTTATAAAGTTAGAAGTGAATTTATCTTCACCATCAAAAGTAGGATTCTCTTTAGAGTTCCATACGTTTCCGGCATCTGCAAAAATGGCTCCTTTAAAGAAAGAAAATAAAGGAAAGCGGTATTCGGCGTTAGCTTCTAATCTAATGTTTCCGGTTTGGTCAAAATAACTGCTGCTACTGTCATCGTCTGATTCTCCGTTATAAGTTCCTGGTCCTAATGAACGAATGCTAAAAGCTCTTACACTGTAAGGTCCGCCTGAGAAATATTGTTTTACGTAAGGGATAACTTCAGAGTTTCCATAGGGCAAGCCATAACCTGCAAAAAACCGTGTAGCGATGGTTTGCTCCCTATTTTTTCCGAAGTTAAGATGAAATCTAAAATCTACATCAGCCTTTGCGTACTGCGCATATTGTAAACCTAAAAAAGTATCTGATTCTCCAGATTCTCCAGACTGGCCTAAAAGGCTAATGGAATTCCCCGCAACATCTAAAGTGGTATTTAAATAAAATTGATGAGGGTCGTTGCTGTCTATCATTTCATTATAGGTAAATGAAAATGTCATTCCTGAAATAAATTGCTGATCGAAGCTTAGTTGTAAAAAAGGATTTTCATCTAATATTTCCTCAAACTCCGTTGAGGTTTTGGCGAGTTGTGTATAGTTTACAGATATTGGATTAAACTCATATGTAATATATTTATTAGCATTCCATGAGTAACCAAAAAGGCCATTTCCTGATATTAAGGTGTATAACTCACTACGACTTAAGTAACTTAAACCAAGGCTTGTTTTAGTTTTTGGAACAGAATATTCAAAGAAATCTTCATTGAATTGAATAGGGAATATGACACGTGGAAATATAAGTTCTGCTTTAAGACCTAATTCAATACTATTTAAGCCTGCATTGTCTCCGCTTCCAAATTGCGTTTCATAACCAAGATTAGTGCTAAGATTAAGCGTTTCTCCTCCTTTAAATAAATTTCTATTGCTGTAAGTTAACGCTAAGTTTGGACCTGTAAAATTGTTAGATTTGGTAACCGCTTGCAGTTCTGCACGTACAGCTCTTTTTGTTAATGGCGATAGGTATATGTTGGCTTCAAGCGCTGCTAAGCTATCGGTTAAAGAACTGTCGATTTCTTTATATTGAATGTTTACAAATTTATAAGCACCAATACTTGAAAGTCGTCTAGAGGTGTTTTTAGAAGTATTAGGATTGTATAATTCTCCTTCTTTTATGGTGATAAATTTATCGAGTCGTTTTGGGTCGAAAAATAAAGAATCTTGAAAATAATTTTTACCATTTACGCGTTCTACAGGAATTTGAGTTGAATCCGTGATTTTGTAATTAGGATAAATATTGACACTCTTTATATAATAAGGAACGGTTGATTTTTTTGGAACTTCAGCCTTTAGTTTAAGAAATAAATCAAACTTTTTATTGTCATATTGATTGGTGTCTGCTTCAAAAACGAAAAATTCTGGATTAAGATTATAATATCCTTTCTGTTTTAATGCTGCATCTATACGTTGTCTTTCTAATTTCATATTAGATAAATCGAAACGTGAAGATTTTTTAAACGGGGATTTGTCAGCAACTTTTTTTACATCTTTATAGATGGTTGAAGGCATAGAGTCTACCTGAAAATTCTCCATGGTGTAAGGTGTTGTAACTTTTAAGTTATAAGTTACGGAAGCTTCTGTTTTCTTTTCTTCAAATGAAGAACTTGCGCTACTATAAAAAAAGCCTTTGTTCTCTAGGCGGTTTTCTAAAATGTCTTCAACTTCAAAAGTTGAAACATTAGATTGATAAACGGGTTTTTCTCCTATTTGTTTATAAAGCCAGCGGTTAATAAAACCAGGCTTTTCTTTTTGCATTTTGTAATGAAAAAATAACCCAGGATGCATTCCTAAGAATTTGGAATTAGGCTCTGGACGTAAAACACTGTTTAATTCCGTTTTTAATTCTGCTAAATTATCTACATTACTGTCTGATTCAATTTCTATTTTAGCACCTGTGTACAAACGGTCTCCTTCCGGAATGTGTTTTGTTATACTACAAGAATAGACAAAGATTCCAAAGAAGAAAAATGCGATTATATGTTTTAATTTATGATTCAAAGTCTAATTCTTTTTTGTTTCAACAGCTTTATCATTTACTTCTTCATTTGCTTTCTGTTCTTCCTCTTTAGCTTTTTGTTCTGCTTCTAGTTTAGCGTCATTTTTTTGTTTTTCTTTAAAAATAGAATCCCAAAGTTCACTAAACTGATTAAATTCTTCTGTGAAAATTAACCCAATTCCACTAACAATAGTTTGTCCGTCAATAACGTTTTCAAATTCGCTTTTTCTAAAGCCTTTTAATCGATATCTACCATCTTCAGATAGAGTGTATTCTAAACTTACGTTACCAATAATTGGTGTTTCTTCGCCTGAAGCACTACTGCCTTGTAGATCAACTTCACTACCAACTCTTACTGTTAAACGATCGTTAAAAAGTTTCTTTTGAGCAGCGATATCTAATTGAGTTCTGTCTGCTGGTGAGTCTCCTTGGTAATCGGTATAACTGTCTAGTCCAAAATCTAATTCTACACCTGTGTTGCCCATTATTTTATCAGAAAATGCATTTAATTGTTCAGAGACGGCATCATTTAAGTTATCTCTAGCAATAGTTGCAAATCCGCCATCACTACCATCACTACCTGATTCTGGGTAAAAACGATTTAAGACTAATAAAGAAAACACTTGCTTGTTTAATTCGCTTTCTTGCTCATTGACTTGTTGTACTCTGGTGTAAACTTGACCTCCAATAGCGCCTTGATCTTCTTCGGGCATATCTAAACCAAATGAGATTTGAGGTTGTAATAATTCGCCTTCAATATTAAGGTAAACATTAAAAGGTAATACTTGTCTATACTTGCTTTGTACGGAAGGATCTGCACCCGAAATTTGAGAAGCCATAAGTGAGGACGCTGAGGTTTCTAAATTGTAAATAGCTCTAACATCTAGTTGGGCATCTAATGGATCTCCAGACCAAGTAACACGACTGCCTGGTGCGATTAAGAATTTTCTATTGACTAAATTATAAAGGTTAAGTTCATAATGACCATCAGTAATTTCGTAAGCACCAGAAAGTGTTATTCGACCATTAGGAACCATGGTGAAAATAAAATCGCCTTCACCTGCAGCTTTAAAATTGTCGCCTGTTTCTTCATCGAGAATTACGGTAACCGAAGCTTTTTTGCCAACCTTAATTTGCGTTGAAATATCAAAGCCTTTAATAGTAGCCGTTTGTTTTTCTGTTTGGGTTAAAATAGCATCGGGATTTTCACGATTAACGAAGGTTACCACACCGTCTCGCTCTTCAATATTTGCTACAGAAGCAGGCATTACATATTTAAGATCTGTGTCTGATCCTAAAGTAAGTTTAGCGTTTAGTTTAGGAATTTGTAAATCTCCAGTAAGTTTAGCATTAGCATCAAAAGTTACTTTGCCGTAAAAAGCTTCATTATCTTCTTTTGTGGCGTTTAATACTTGAAAATTAGTGGCTTTAACATCTAAATTAAACGTTGGGTTAATAAAACTTTCCGTTCCAACAGATCCAGAAATGACTAAATTATTATTGTTTTCATCTCGTATGGTGAAGTTTTTCATGGAAAGTCCATCATTATTCACATTTAGAGTTTCGTTAGCCATCGTAAACTTTGTATTCAGTTTAGTGGCGTTAAAGCCTGCGTTGTTAAACGTTATAGAGCCACTATATTGCGGATTAGATGTTGTGCCTGTAACTTTAAAAGCACCAGAAAAACTTCCTTCAGTATCTTTAACTTCTCCTAATGATAGCGTATTAAGCGCTTTCATTTGAAATGAATTAATATTTAAGTTAAGATCTAAATTAGCGTCATTATTAGACACGGTATAATCGCCTTTAAGGTCAAAATCAATATCACCATCTTTAAGTCCGGCGTTAAAAGCATAACTGTTATTGTCTAATGAATTTCCTTTTAAACTAAAGGTTCCTAAGTCGGTTTCTAGCATTTCGAATTTAGAAATACTTAAATCAGCAATAATCCCTGCGTTTGTAAACGGATCCTCGAGTATAAAATCTCCATTAAGTTGCCCATTAGCAATTTCAGTTTCAGGATTTAGGTAATTAAAAAACTCATCGATATCAAAATTTTCAAAGATTACGGCTATGTGCTCTTTTGTGATTTCTGAGAGTTTATCTGTTAAAGCTATAGATTGATTGTTTTTAGAAATCTTAAATTCATTAAAAGCGAGTTTATTATCACTTAAAATAGCTTCATTGTTTGATGGTATTGTCCATTGTTGACTATTAAGTAAAAGGCTATCTGGTTGTACGGTAAAAGTTAGTTTTTCTCGGTTACCAGTAATGTTAGTATTAACATTCATAATTTTCTTATCGTCATGATAACCAGAGAAATTTAATGCTAATTCATTATTAGTTTGCTGGCCTGTAATTATTGTTTTAGGCATATTTATAGGACCTGCAGTAATGTTATCAAAGCCAAAATTAAAATTGAAGTCCGTTTTGTCAGTATTCATAGCAAAGGTCAAATTATCTAAAGTGTTTCCACTATAATTAATATGAGGTGCATCTATTTTCGCTTTTAAAATTCTTGCTTTTTCATTGAAATTCATAGAAATAGCAATGGTGTCTAAATCTTGTACGTTGACCAAAAAGACATCGTTAAGTAATGGGGATTGAGAAATTTTGCCTTTAAGATCTAACTTTACAAAATCGGTAATAGTATCTGATACTTGTTCATCTCTATAAAAATAGCTTAATATATGGCGTTGTAGCGATTTGCTAAAAGTTTGTGGATTGGCATTAGATTTTAGATTGAAATCTAGCATTTTATTAGATATAGAAACCGAAGTGGTGTCTTTATTTACGTAGGCTAAAGCGTTTAACTCCCCTAAAAGATATGTTTTATTATCATAAACAATGACTCCGTTTTCTATGGTTGCAGAAGCATCGTAAAATTCACTATTGCCTTTAAAGTTAGCATCGAGCGATAGTGCTGTTTTAACATTTCGGCTCATTAAGCCTAAAGATTGTAAGTTGGCGCCAATTACATCTAATTTTATTTTTGCTTCTGGTGCTACAGAATCTAAAATCATAAACACATCTAACGTTGCATTTAAGTTGTCGTCTTTATATTTTGAACTTAAATTTCCTTCACCATTTACAATATTTCCATTAAGATTAAGATCGGTAATAGCGTAATTATTTAGCTCAAATTTTGAAACTGTCGCCTCTAAACTTGCGTTTAGATTATTTAGGTTTGTTCCGCTTCCTTTAGAATCGATGTTAAGGCTTAATGCCCCAAATTGTGCATCGTTTAATAGTTCGTTAACCTTATAATCTTCAATCGTTACTTTGGCTTCAAAAGCAATAGTATCTGCATTTTTAAAGTTACCATCAACGGTTGCAATTCCTTGTGTGGTATTTAATTTTGCTTTAGTAGAAATCGCTTCAGGATTACCATTTGCTTGCCCAATAAGTTTAATGTCTTTAGGTAAACTAATGCCTAAATCTGCTTCATTAACAAATTTTACGATATCTGTACGTGTTGTTTGCGCAGAAAAATTAGGAATGTTAAATTGAAGTGTTTCAGGGTTTGTAATATTTTGAAGTGTTCCGTTGGCAGAAATTTTGGTGGAATTTCCCCAATTAAGCTTCATGGTTGTTAAATTAATTGAAGCTAAACTTCCGGAAGCTTTCAAGATTCCTTTAAGTTGATTTTTACTTAAAGTATTGATGTATTCGTTATTTTTTAAGTCAGGTTGAAATTTTATAATTTCAGATAAAGATAAGTTGATTGAAGGCAGGTCTAAATTAACCGTTGTACTTTTAGGGTTTTCTAATAATGAAGAAAGTGAATTGTAATTTAAATCTGCATAACCTGAAACTGAATTGTTATTTAACCTAAAATCTAAATCTTCTAAATTTAAGTTTTGGTCTGAAATTTTAAGGTTGAAACCCAATTGGTTTAAATTCAATCCTGAAAATTCATTAAAATGTAGTGTTTTTAATTGAAGCCCTGCATTTCTATATTTTAAAGTAATGTCTTTAGCTTGTAAAGTAAAGTTGTTTAATGAAATAGCATTCGCATTAAAAAGATCTTTTTGAGCTATGGCATCACCTACTTTATAGTCGATTTGATTGTTTTCAAAATCTATAGATGCAATATTAATTTTAATTTGTGGCCATTCAAAAGTGGTTGGTTCTGTTTCTACTTTTATGTCTTCTGTTAAATCAGGTAGGCCATCAATTTTTGCTTCTATGTTTAAGCTTATTCTAGAATTTTTAAGTGTAATTTCTTTAAGATTAAAATCGTTATCTGCTAGATTTATAATAGGATCTTCTGTTGAGAATTCTGAAATATTTACATCAGCAATGAGACGATCAGGTTGCGATTCGTAATAAGCAACAACATTGTTTAGAGCAATTTTATCGAAAGATAACTTTGGTAAAGGGCTGTCGGTTGTTGTGGTGTCTATCGCTACAGGTTTTTGAATAAATTTAATATTAGAGTTATTCAGCTCAATATCTGAAGCTTCAAAAATCATGGCTTCTAGATTTGTCGTTTCCATGTCAGCATTCAGCTCACCAATTTTAAACCTAGAGTCAATTCCGGCAACGGCATCATCAAATACAATATCTAAATTCTTAAATTTTAAATTGCTAAGTACTAAATTGAGTGGGGTAGAAGTGGTGTCGGTTGCAACTATTGTTGTATCGGTTGTAGCAAAAGCATCTATTAAAAATTGAAAATTATAACCTTCAATACTATCTTTTCTAATCACATTAGCCCGTAAACCTTCCCAATCTAAAGCATCTACACCAATAGCTTCGCCTCTTATCATTTTAAAAAGAGGAACGTTAGCTTCTAATGATTTTGAATAGACTAAAGTGTCTCCTTTGATGTCTTCGAGATAAAGACCATCGAGTTGAACGTCTCCATCAAAAGTGATAAATAGTTTTTCTATTTCAACTTTAGTATTTGTTTTACTTGAAATATAATTAACGGCTTTTGTAACGATAATATTCTGTCCCCAAGGGCTTCTAATAAAAAGGATAACTAAAAATAAAAACACAAGAATTCCTAGCAGAATACGTAGCGTTCTGCGAAGCCAACGGAATTTTCGTTTTGTTGGGATTTGGGGTGGTGTATTTTCGGTATTATTCAACAGTCAAATATATACGGTCAAAAGTATTATAATTGTCGTTATTGCTAATAATATTAACGCTCTAGAGTTAAAAATTAACTAAAACTATTAATAACTAATATAGTTCTGTAATTTAATTCATTACTTAATATTGATGAAAAGATAAGAGATTTCGCTTAGTTATAATGTTCTGTAGATTATTAAAAGTAAAAGAGCCAAACTTGTAAGTTCGGCTCTTTTAAATATTATATGTAAGCTTTATGCAACTTGCTGTTCAAGTTTTTTTTTAGAAGTACTCACTTCAGCTTTAAAAATAGGTTTCAAAAAACGTGCTAATTGATCAAATTCAATTAAAAAAGCATCGTGTCCGTGTATAGATTTTATTTCATGAATGTTGACATTTTCTTTCTTGCCTTTTAGTTCAACAAAGGTGTTCCAGTTTTCATCAGCTTTAAAAAATAAATCAGAATTGATAGTGATGATATGAATGTCACTTTCAATTTTAGACGCGACATCTAAAAAATCATTTCGATCTCTAGTAATATCTATGGTTCTTAGAACCTGATTCATTAATTTGTATGCAGCAACCTGAAAACGATCATTTAGAGCATTACCGTGATAACTAAGCCAGGATTCAATGTTAAAAAAGGATTCGTCTTTCTTAGTACGATCAAATTTTTGTGTTAAAGATTCTGGTGTTCGGTATAACGTCATGGCATGCATTCTGGCATCTACCAATGGTTGAGAAGAGTTATTTAATAGCGCATCTTGAATATGGCAATTAGCAATAACCCAGTCTGTAGATTTCCAGTCAGTTGCAATAGGAATTAAATGTTCAATTAAACGCGGTTTTAATGCGGCTAATTCCCATGCAATTCCACCTCCAACAGAACCTCCGATGACAGCAAATAAATGTTGAATTTTTAATTCTTCTATTGCTAAGGCAAAGAGTTTTGCAATATCTCTTGCTGTGAAATCTTTATAATTTTCTATGATGTTTTCAGCTTTATTATCGTAGCCATTACCAAGAATATTAAAAGATAAAATTGTGTATTCATTAGTGTCGATACATTTATTTTCTCCGATAATATCATTCCACCAACCATTTTCTCCGATAACATTAGAGTTTCCAGTTAGCGCATGATTCACTAAAATAATAGGTGCTGTATGTAAGGGTTTACCAAAAGTTTGGTAAGACAAGTTTAGTGAAGTTGTCTTACCACTTTCGGTTGCATAGTTAGCAATTGTAATATGTTTTAGATTTATCATCGCTAGTTTTTTTTAAACCGCAAATTCTTTTACTACGGATATTTTTAAAGGTGTTTTATTTTGAAGATTGTCTTTTACAGGGCATCGTTCTTCAACTAATTGAAGCCATTTAGATAAGGTTTCAATACTTGCGTCCGTTTCAGGAATAAGATTTAAACTTATAGATTTAAATCCAGCACGTTCTTTGTTGGAGTTACCTAAAAACCGATTTGGATTTAATTCGCCAGAGACTTCTATTTTTAAATTTTTTATAGTGAAACCTAACTCTTTGGCTACTATATGCCCAATAACATTAGCACAGCCCGCAAAACCAGCTAAAATATATTCTACCGGATTTGCATCCGTATCTGTACCTCCTAAATCAGAAGGTTCGTCTACGACTAAAGTAAATTGTCTTGTTTTTCCTATAAATTTTGTAGGTGAAGCACTAGCTCCTGCTACAGAAAATTTTATATCGCTCATTTTGTTTTTTAATTTTGAAAATATTTTAATTTAAAATTGTAAAGTCATCAAAATATCACGTAAAGCACAGCTGCGAAAAATTAATTTTGCTATGTTTTTTACTGTGCTTAATGTGATAGTGACTTTTTGATTAATGCTGAAGCGCTTTTTGTTTTACAACTGCAAAAGCTTCTTTTAAATCATTTTTCAAATCTTCTATATTTTCAATTCCTACAGATAAACGAATTAAGTCTTTGGTAACTCCAGAGGTTAATTGCGCTTCATCGCTTAGTTGCTGATGTGTTGTGCTTGCAGGATGAATGATAAGAGATTTTGTGTCTCCAATATTTGCTAATAATGAGAACAATTTTGTAGTGTCAGAGATTGTTTTGGCAGCTTCGTAACCTCCGTCAACGCCAAAAGTAACAACCCCACTCTGACCTTTTGGTAAGTATTTGTCTGCTAATTTTTTGTATTTACTAGTTTCTAAACCAGGGTAGTTTACCCAATTGACTTCCGGCTGTTCTTGTAGCCATTTTGCTAATTCTAAAGCATTTTCACTATGCTTTTTAATACGTAATTCTAAAGTTTCTAAACCTTGAATGATTTGAAAGGCATTAAATGGACTTAAAGCACCACCATAATCCCGTAAGCCTTCAACTCTAATTTTTGCAATAAAAGCAGCTGCTCCAATAGCTTCGCTATAAACTAAACCATGGTAACCAGCAGATGGTTCTGTGAATTCTGGGAATTTCCCATTAGTCCAATCAAAATTGCCACTATCAATTATAATACCTCCTAATGAAGTTCCATTTCCGGTGATGTATTTTGTTAAAGAGTGAATAACAATGTCTGCCCCGTACTCAATTGGTCTAAGTAAGTAAGGTGTTGCTACAGTATTATCTACGATTAATGGAACCTTAAAAGCTTTTGCTTCTTTAGAAATAGCTTCTAAGTCTAAAACATCTAATTTTGGGTTTCCTAAGGATTCTACAAAAAAGGCTCTTGTGTTTTCTTGAGTTGCTTTTTTGAATGCTTCGGGGTCAGAAGGATCTACAAAAGTGGTTGTAATACCATGTCTAGGTAGTGTAACGCTTAATAAATTATAGGTTCCTCCATATAAACTACTCGATGCTACGATGTGATCGCCAGCTCTTAATAATGTTAGTAATGTTGTAGAAATAGCTGAGGTTCCAGAAGCTGTTGCTACTGCGCCAATTCCGCCTTCTAAAGCTGCTAAACGCTGTTCTAAAATGTCGTTGGTTGGGTTGTTTAAACGGGTGTAAATGTAACCAGGAACCGAAAGATTAAATCTCCCTGCTGCTTCATCTGAATCTTTAAAGACGTAAGATGATGTTTGGTAAATAGGAACAGCTCTTGTCCCTGAAGTTTGACTAACGTCGTGTCCTGCGTGCAACGCTTTGGTTGCGAATTTTTGTGTACTCATTTTTCTAAGTTTTTGAGTTAATAAAAGATTAAACCAAAAGCCAAATAAGCCTCATTTGTTCCTTGAGCTGAGCTGAAGGGTGAAGCATACTTAATAGAAAAATATTATAAAGAAAATGCTAATTACAGATGGGTAATTAGTCTTGAGTTATCTATCCAATATTCCGATTAATGAATCGGATTATTAAGTAGAATTTAGCACCTTCTTAGTGAATCTAAGGGTTGCTAAGGCTTCATAGGGTCATTCCCTCCACCTTTCTTGATAACATTTCAGTAAGTGTTTGAACTTTGTGAGCACAAATATTGCGATACAAAAAGCACAAATCCAAATAATTTGGCAGTTTTGTGACTTTTTTATGAAAATCTTATTAAAATGAGTTATTCTTTGCTAAATATTTAGTGTGTATGATTTCTGCTACAGGTTTGTTTTCAATTTTGCTTTCTAGCCAGGAAATAATATCAAGATATAAAAAGGCACGACGCTCGTACGGATGGTCTTCAAAAGTTTTTAAAGTTTTGTGTAATGCTTTAAACGCATTTTTAAGATCATGTGGGTAAATATCTTGTAAACCTCTAATGAATTTTATCATCTCCTTTTGCACTTCATGAAGATCATTCATTTTAATTAGAAATTTATAAGTGCTTCTTAGTAAGGTTTCTAAATGATAGTCTAAGCCTGCTTCGTAATGGGCAACAAGATTTAAAACTCTAGAAAAACAAAGCAAATCTTCTCGCATAGAAAGTGACTTGTTCGAGATGATTTTATCAAGATATTTAATGCATTCTTTGTTGTTTCCTGCTCCAAAATGTAAACTAGCAAATTTGTAATAGAAAATCATTTTATGATGCGGATCGATCTTTTCTCCGAAAGGGATTAGTTCTTTTTCTATTGTCGGAATTAGATCTAGTCCTTCTGCAAAACTCCCATCAATAAAGTGTTGATTAATTTTGTGAAAGTTAGTATATAGAAAAACTAAAGAAGCTACATTTTCGTCTTCCGGAAAACTAGATTTTTGAACAGTAGCTTCAAATTCGTTAAATTTTTCTACAAATTTTGCTTTATTGCCAATAAAAACCAAAGCTTCTAGAAGATAATTATTTCCTTTTAAAAAAAATACCGGGTTAAGGCTAATCATGCTTGGGTTTTGGTAGAATAAATCCACCCATTTTAAAGCATACTTAAAGCAGTTTAAGAAATCTTGAAGTAAAAAACTTTGCCATAAATTGGCTTTGTATAGCCATAGTTTTTCTCGAAACCCTAAATCTTCAATTTTAACTTTTGGTAGTTGTTTATTGAAATAATTGATCACCATTTTAGCTTCATCTTCATTTTTTACATAGCCTGTTTTTAGGATGTTACTATAGAGTTGAAGTGATAAATTAGATAGTTTACTAGCTATAACGTTAAGTGTGCTTAATTCTTTAGCTTGCAAAGCTAACTCATCCGCGCGTGTGCTAATACTTCTTGTAATATATTGTGATTCAATTACTTTTTCGAGTTCTACAATCTCGAAAGCTGAGTTTTTTTCTTCGTTAACAATCGCTAATTCCTTAGCTTTATCTAAGATTTTTAAACTTTGTTTATATAATCCTTTGTGATATAAAATTGAAGCGAAATCTAGTTGTTCTCTAATTTGTAATCTTATGTTTTGGTGAGAAGGGTTTAGTTTTAGGCTAATTAAGATTTGCTTGTATAAGTGTGATTTTACATTTGCAAGCTGCTGTTTTTTTACAATGCCGCTTTTTAAAATTAAAGCTTCATTATAGGCTTTAGCTTTGTCTAAGAAATTAAAAAGATTCAAAAATTTAGAATCAGAATTCACACCAAGTCGACCTACATACAGTTTAAACTGACGTTTTTCAGATTTAGTTAAAGACTTAACTAGTGCGAATAAATTATCTTTTTGGTCTTTAGTTATCAATTAAAAATAGGTTTATGTGTCTGTTTTATAGTTGTTTAAAATATATTTTAACGACTGAACATCGTAAAGTTAAACTAAGATCGGTATGTTAAAGCAAAATCAAAATATATATTCGTAAGACAATACTATAAAATATATTTTGATAAATGTCTAATAACCGTATTCAAATATTCGATACTACACTGCGAGATGGAGAACAAGTGCCAGGTTGCAAGCTTAACTCAGAACAGAAAGTAATCATTGCAAAGCAATTAGATCTGTTAGGGGTTGATGTGATTGAAGCTGGGTTTCCAGTATCTAGTCCAGGAGACTTTAAGTCTGTCGAAGCAATTTCAAAAATTGTAAAAAATGCAACAGTTTGTGGTTTAACACGTGCTGTTGAAAATGATATAAAAGTTGCTGCTGAGTCTTTAAAATATGCTAAATTACCGAGAATACATACAGGTATAGGTACGTCAGATTCTCATATTATTCATAAATTTAAATCAAACAAAGAAGCTATTATTGAGCGTGCTTTTCAAGCCGTTAAATATGCAAAGTCTTTTGTTGAGGATGTTGAGTTTTATGCAGAAGATGCAGGAAGAACTGATAACGAATATCTAGCACGGGTTTGCGAAGCTGCAATTAAAGCAGGTGCTACTGTGTTAAATATTCCTGATACTACTGGCTACTGTTTGCCAAGTGAGTATGGAGCAAAAATTAAATATCTTAAAGAAAATGTAAAAGGAATTGAGAAGGCAATATTGTCTTGTCACTGTCATAACGATCTAGGTTTAGCTACAGCAAATTCTATTGAAGGTGTTATTAGTGGAGCGCGACAAATAGAGTGTACTATTAATGGTATTGGTGAGCGCGCGGGTAATACTGCATTAGAGGAAGTGGTTATGGTATTAAAGCAGCACCCTTATCTTAATTTAGATACTAATATTAATACGTCAATGTTATATGGAATGAGTCAACTTGTTAGTGATAGCATGGGGATTTATACGCAACCAAATAAAGCGATTGTAGGTGCAAATGCT
The DNA here is from genome assembly GCF_013403925.1 of Winogradskyella wichelsiae. GTDB lineage: Bacteria > Bacteroidota > Bacteroidia > Flavobacteriales > Flavobacteriaceae > Winogradskyella > Winogradskyella wichelsiae. The sequence goes on along the minus strand of NZ_JABFDJ010000001.1, from coordinate 474,536 downwards.
TTTGCTCACAGTTCTGGTATTCATCAAGATGGTGTGATAAAAAATAGAGAAACTTACGAGATTATTAATCCAGCAGATGTTGGTGTTACTGAGTCTGCAATTGTTTTAACAGCAAGAAGTGGAAGGGCTGCTTTGGCATACAGAGCTAAAAATGTAGGTTATGAATTAACGAAACTTCAGTTAGATGATGTGTATTCTAATTTTTTAAATTTTGCAGATCGTAAAAAAGAAATCAACGATAATGATATTCATCAAATTATAGAAACAAGTAGTGTCTATAAACAAATAATTTCAGCTTAAATACATGGGGAAAACACTATTCGATAAAGTTTGGGACGCGCATGTGGTAGATGCGATAGATAATGGACCACAGATACTTTATATAGATAAACATTTAATACATGAGGTAACAAGTCCGCAGGCTTTCAATGAATTGGAAGAACGCGGAATTCCTGTATATAGACCCAATCAAATTGTGGCTACTGCAGATCATAATACACCAACATTAAATCAAGATCAACCGATAAAAGATGAGCTTTCTAGGAAGCAGTTAGAACAATTATCTAAAAATTGTAAAAAAAATGATATCACATTATACCAATTAGGTCATAAATACAATGGTATTGTGCATGTAATGGCTCCTGAGTTGGGAGTGACTCAACCAGGCTTAACCATGGTCTGCGGTGATAGTCATACCTCAACACATGGTGCGTTTGGAGCCATTGCTTTTGGTATAGGAACAAGTCAGGTTGCGCAAGTTTTTGCGAGTCAATGTTTGTTGCTTACTAAGCCTAAAAGTTTAAGAGTATCGGTTAATGGGGAATTGAAAGAAGGCGTATTGCCAAAAGATGTTATTCTTTATATTATTTCAAAATTAGGAACCAATTCTGGTACAGGTTATTTCTGTGAATATGCAGGAAATGTTTTTGAAGATATGAGTATGGAAGGCCGTATGACGGTTTGTAATATGAGTATTGAGATGGGAGCAAGAGGTGGAATGATTGCTCCAGACGAAACGACTTTTAGTTATGTGAAAGGAAGAGAATTTGCACCTAAAGGTGAAGATTTTGATAAAAAAGTAGCCTATTGGAAAACCCTTCCTACGGATGAAGATGCTGTTTTTGATCAAGAATATAGTTTTGATGCAGAGGATATTGAACCAATGATTACTTATGGTACAAATCCAGGTATGGGAATTAAGATTTCAGAAACGATTCCTGTAAATGATAATCCTTCGTTTAAAAAGTCATTAGCTTATATGAATTTTGAAGCTGGTGAAAGTTTAATAAATAAACCTATTAATTTTGTTTTTATAGGAAGTTGTACCAATTCTAGAATTGAAGATTTTAGGGTTGCTGCTAAATATATAAAAGGAAAGAAAAAGGCAGATAATGTAACGGCTTGGTTGGTTCCTGGAAGTAAGCAGGTAGAACATCAGATTATTGAAGAAGGTTTGAAAACTATTTTTGATGATGCTGGTTTTGAATTGCGTCAACCGGGGTGTTCGGCATGTTTAGCCATGAATGATGATAAAATTCCACAAGGAGAATATTGTGTGTCTACTTCAAATAGAAATTTTGAGGGTAGGCAAGGACAAGGTTCAAGAACAATTTTAGCAAGTCCATTAGTTGCAGCGGCAACAGCAGTAGAAGGAAAAATTATAGATATAACAAAGCATTTAAATTAATGGAAAAATTTACAACCTTAAAATCAAAAGCCATTCCTTTAAATATTGAGAATGTCGATACCGATCAAATTATACCTGCGCGTTTTTTAAAAGCAACAGACAGAAAAGGGTTTGGTGATAATTTATTTAGAGACTGGAGATATCATAAAGACGGTTCCGTTAATATAGATTTTATACTTAACGATGCTCAATATTCAGGTAAAATTTTAGTTGCTGGAGATAATTTTGGATGCGGATCAAGTAGGGAACATGCTGCTTGGGCAATTACAGATTTTGGATTTAAAGTGGTCGTTTCTAGTTTTTTTGCAGATATTTTTAAAGGGAATGCCTTAAATAATGGACTGTTGCCAGTTCAGGTTTCTAAAGCGTTTTTAAGTGACTTGCTTCAAATTATTGCGTCTAATTCAGAGACAGAGTTACTTGTTGATTTAGAAAATCAGATCATTTCAGTAAAAGATTTTGATTTATCAGAAAAATTTGAAATAGATGCCTATAAAAAGACGTGTATGATCAATGGTTACGATGATATTGATTACCTTGTGAATAATAAAAAATTAATTGAAGCTTTTGAAGCTCAGAAAATATATTAGTCCATACAAATGAAATTAAATATAGCAGTTTTACCAGGAGATGGTATTGGTCCAGAAGTAACTAATCAGGCTATTAAGGCGTTAAAAGCAATTGCTTCAGAATTTAATCATAATTTTAAGTTTACAACGGCAGATGTTGGTGCTATTGCTATCGATAAGCATAATGATGCTTTGCCAGATGAAACGTTAGAATTATGTAAAAATAGTAATGCTATTTTATTTGGTGCCATTGGTGATCCAAAATATGATAACGACCCTACTGCTAAAGTTCGTCCAGAACAAGGCTTGCTTAAACTACGTAAAGAACTTGGCTTATTTGCTAATATTAGACCAGTAAAAGCATATGATACGCTGTTAGATAAATCACCTTTAAAGAAACATATCATTGAAGGGACAGATATATCTATTTATAGAGAATTAACTGGAGGTATTTATTTTGGTGAGAAACATTTGTCTGAAGATGGAAATTATGCTTCAGATTTGTGCGGCTATTCTCGTGAAGAAATTGAGCGTATAGCACATTTAGCTTTTGTAGCAGCAGAAAATAGAAGTCATAAAGTAACCTTAGTTGATAAAGCAAATGTTTTAGAGTCTTCTAGGCTTTGGAGAAAGGTAGTTAAAGAAGTTGCTGAGCAGTATCCAGACGTAACTCTTGATTTCTTATTTGTAGATAATGCGGCTATGCAAATGATTTTAAACCCAAAACAGTTTGATGTTATTTTAACTGAAAATATGTTTGGTGATATTATTAGTGACGAGGCTAGTGTTATTGGTGGTTCAATTGGTTTGTTAGCGTCGGCATCAGTAGGCGATAAGTATGCAATGTTCGAGCCTATTCATGGGTCGTATCCTCAAGGAGCAAATAAAGGAATTGCAAATCCTATCGCTTCAATTTTATCGGCCGCTATGTTGTTGAGTCATTTTGAATTACATAATGAAGCCGAATTAATTAGGTTAGCTGTAGAAAAATCATTAAAATTAAACATAACAACTCCGGATATAAATTCGGTAGTAAATACGGTGACAACGTCTAATGTTGGTGACTTTATTGAGGATTTTCTTTATCATCCTAAAGATTCAAATCTCAACTTTAAGAACATTCACTTAGGACAATCCACTATAATTTAATTTTTTAAATAAAAATGTCTACACAGCCAAAATTAACTCGTTTTAATCAAAACGTTTTATCTAAGTATCAAATTTACAACAGTATATTTATGACGTTGCCTTTTGATACGGTTACAAAAACAGGTGCGCTCTTACCTTTATTTCATGAAACATGTCATAATGGTTTTGAAAATCATGAGAATCCAACAACTATCGTGGATTCTTTTTTTGATAAATATCAAGCGAGGCGTTCTTCAGAAAGTCAGATCAACTTATTGTTTCGATTTATTCAATATATAGAACGACAAGTCGTTTTGTTCGATGCAATTGAAGATGCAGCATTTCCTGTAGTTAACAATATGGATGGTATCGGTACGTTGAGAAGTTTAAAAGAAACAGCTACAGCGGATAATAAATTAGAAACTTTAAAGAAATATTTAGAAGAATTTAAAGTTAGAATCGTTTTAACTGCTCACCCTACACAGTTTTATCCAGGTTCTGTTTTAGGGATTATTACAGATTTAACAGCGGCAATTCGTGAAAATGATTTGCTTAAAATCAATGATCTTTTAGCGCAATTAGGAAAAACACCTTTCTTTAAGCATGAAAAACCAACGCCTTACGATGAGGCAATAAGTTTAATATGGTATCTTCAAAATGTGTTTTATGAATCATTTGGAGGTATTTACGATTATATTCAGCAGAATATTTTTGATGGCGAGCATATCGATAATAATATTATCAATGTTGGTTTTTGGCCAGGTGGAGATAGAGATGGAAATCCATTTGTAACACCAGAAATTACTTTAAAAGTTGCAGATAGATTAAGAAATTCAATCATAAAAAGCTATTATAGAAATTTAAGACAATTGAAGCGTAAATTGACGTTTCAGGGTGTCGAGGATAGAATGGCATATTTAGAGCAAGAGCTTTATAATTTAGTTACAGATAAGAAATCGGATTTAACATTAGACTTTTTTGTTTCAGAATTAAAAGCCGTAAAGCAAATTATTATAGATAAGCATCAATCATTATATGTAGATGAATTAAATAGCTTTATTAATAAAACGCATTTGTTCGGGTTTCATTTTGCTAATTTAGATATTAGACAGGATAGTCGTAAGCATGAAAAGTTTTTTAATGACATGGTAAATGCATTAATCGAAAGCGGTAGTGTTATTTTCCCTAAAAACTACCATGATTTGCCTGAGGCGAATCAAGTTGAAATTCTATCTAAAGTTGAAGGGTCAATAGATTTATCTTTAATTAAGGATGAAGAAACATTGATGGCCTTAGAAACTATGAAGGCGATTAAGACCATTCAAGAGACTAATGGAGAGCAAGCAGCAAATCGTTATATAATTAGTAATAATCAAAGTACATTGCATGTTATGCAGTTGTTTGCAATGCTAAAATTAGTGGCATTTCAAGATGAATTAACAGTAGATGTTGGTCCATTGTTTGAGACTATTACAGATTTAGAAAATGCACCCAAGGTTATGGCAGAATTGTATGCAAATCCTGAGTATGCGGCACATTTAAAGTCAAGAGGTAATAAACAAACCATAATGCTTGGTTTTAGTGATGGTACTAAAGATGGTGGTTATTTAATGGCTAATTGGGCTATTTTTGAAGCAAAAGAAAATTTAACTAGAGTTTCAAGAGAGAATGGCATAACTGTAATATTTTTTGACGGGCGTGGTGGACCACCTGCTCGTGGTGGTGGAAAAACTCATAATTTTTATGCGTCTTTAGGACCAACTATTGAAGATAAAGAAGTTCAGTTAACGATACAGGGGCAAACTATTAGTTCTAATTTCGGAACATTAGATTCTTCTCAATATAACTTAGAACAATTAATAAGTTCAGGAATAGATAATAGCTTAAGCGAAGTAGATTTAACGATGCATCCTGAAAACAGGAAAGTAATGACGGATTTGGCTGAGCGTAGTTATGAGACATATGCTGCTTTTAAAGCGCATCCAAAGTTTATTTCTTATTTAGAGCATATGAGTACACTTAAGTATTATGCTAAAACGAATATTGGAAGTCGTCCTTCTAAGCGTGGTAAATCTGAAGGGTTAATATTCGAAGATTTACGAGCAATACCTTTCGTTGGGTCTTGGAGTCAATTAAAACAGAACGTTCCGGGCTTTTATGGAGTTGGTACAGCATTAAAGCATTATGAGGACGTTGGTGAATTTGAAAAAGTTCAAGAGTTATTTAAGACTTCGAATTTCTTTAAGACTTTAATTGAAAACAGTATGATGTCATTGTCTAAATCGTTTTTCGATTTAACCCGTTATATGTCTGAAGATGAAGAATACGGTGATTTTTGGAACCTTATCAATGAAGAGTATGAAACATCTAAACGTTTAATTTTAAAACTTACAGGTTATAAAGAGTTGATGCAAGAAGAGCCTTCTGGTAAAGTATCTATTGCTGTTAGGGAGTCTATTGTGTTGCCTTTATTAACCATTCAGCAATATGCTTTAAAGAAAATTCAAGAGCTTGAAAAGGCTGAGGTAAGAGATGAAGAGCAAATTAAAATCTTTGAAAAGATGGTAACCCGATCTTTATTTGGTAACATTAATGCTAGTCGTAATTCTGCTTAGAAATTAATAGCTTATAAAATTAAATATCCTTAGAAGTGATAATGATCTTCTAAGGATTTTTTTGTGACTAATAAATGCGTTATTTGAGTGCGAATAGGTATAGAAAATAATAAACCCTCGAAGAATGATCCTCGAGGGTTTTATTTTAACAACTAAATTAATTATCAATTAAACTTTTGAAATAAATTTATCTTTCTCTTTTTCCTGGGTAAGCAATTTCACCGTGTTCAGAAAGATCTAGACCAACTAGTTCTTCTTCTTCGCTAACTCTAAGACCCATAGTAGATTTTAAAATTTTAAGAATTATGAAAGATAGTGTCACCGACCAAGCAGCGTAAGCAACAACGCCAATGGCTTGAGTACCTAACTGTGAAAATCCTCCACCATTAAATAATCCTATTCCTGTCTCACCATCAATTCCCCAAAGACCAATTACTAATGTACCCCATGCTCCGGCAACACCGTGAACAGATGCTGCACCAATGGCATCGTCAATTTTAAGTTTTTTCTCAATAAATTCAATAGAGAAAACAACAATAATACCTCCAATAAGTCCAGCCACTACAGCTCCTACGGGTGACATGTTTCCACATCCTGCAGTAATACTCACTAGACCTGCAAGTACACCGTTTAATGTTTGTGGTAGGTTTGGTTTACCGTACCATATCCAAGTTGTTATTAGAGCTCCTAAACCACCAGCGCCAGCTGCTAAGTTTGTTACCAATACAACATTTGATGCGGCGATGGCGTCGGCACCTCCCCAAGCTAGTTGAGAACCTCCGTTAAATCCGAACCATCCCATCCAAAGTACAAATACACCTAATGTTGCAAGAATTTGGTTGTGGCCAGGGATAGACATTACTTTTCCATCTACATATTTGCCTATTCTTGGTCCGACCATAAAAGCGGCAACTAATGCAGCCCATCCTCCAACAGAGTGTACAATTGAGGATCCAGCGAAGTCAATGAAACCTAATTCAGTTAACCAACCAGAACCTTGCCATTGCCATCCACCAGCAATAGGGTAGATTAATGCCGTCATTACAATTGAAAATATTGCATAAGTAGAGTATTTTGTGCGACCAGCAATAGCGCCTGATACAATAGTTGCAGCTGTTGCAGCAAACATTGTTTGGAATAGTAGGTCAGCTCCTTCTCCTTGCATTATTCCACTCCAGAAAAACCATCCATTAGAAGTGTCACCGTACATTAATGAGTAACCAACAAACCAGTAGGTTAGTGATCCTACACAGATGTCAAGTAGATTTTTCATGGCAATGTTGGCAGCATTCTTAGAGCGCGTCATACCGGTTTCAACCAATGTAAATCCGGCTTGCATAAAAAATACTAAAATTGCCGAAATCAGCATCCAAAGCATTCCCATGTCTCCGTTTATAGCGCTAACAGCTGCCTCAATCTCTGTAGGGGTTGCAGCGTCTTGTGTTATTGTTAGACTTGGAATAAATGTTAAAAAATTGTTTATCATAATCTTTATGTTAGTTTTTGTGTTTTTTTAAAAAGCGTAGATTGCAGCTAAGGTAAATACACCTAAGCTCTTTGTAGGTTCTAGATCATTATTAAAATAAGTATCCTCATTCCAGCTATCCAAGCGAACTTCAGGAATAATTGTTAAGTTGTCTACTTTATAATTGGCAGAAAGTGTAGCACCTAATACTGTGTCATCATCACCTGTTTCGTAGTGTAAACCGTAATATTCTCCTCTAACTCCAATTGATAATGCTTCGTTAATGCCATATTGTGGGTATAGGGCAGCACCATAAAATCCAGATCCATCATTATCGTTGTATGCAGCGTTGATACCTAAGAAAAAAGAATCAGAAACATCAAAACCACCTGTGTAATCTATTTCATAGCCCAGAACAACACCTGAGTCATAATAGAAATTTAAATACTGACCTGCATATCCTAATTGTGCGCCAAAACCATAATCTCCGGTAAGATTATTATTAACATCCGTTGGATTCATAACTGCTAACATTAAACTGAAGTCGTCAGATAAAGTAAAATCAGCCTTTATACCTACGTGTGAGAAAGGTCCGCTAGAAAATAAATAAGATGTACTGTAATTAAAGTTTCCTGTTGGTGAAATTACTTCGTAGCCTAGGTAGGTATTAAAACGTCCCATTGTAAGTGTTGTTCCTTCAGATACATTCCAGTAGGCATAAAGTTGGTTAATGTTGTAGCCGCCTGTAGCGTCATCCCCTTTTGGTCCAAATGCTAAATCAGCAACTGCCCCAACTTTTCCAGACTCATAAGATGCTATGATGTTAGCCATTCCTAGTGCAAAACCGGTTTCGTTAGCAAATGATGTTCCAAAAGATTGGAAAGCATCATTATCATCTCCAAAAATAGCTTGATCTGTTGATGTTAAATTAGTTTGGTAGTAAGCATCAACACTTCCGCTAAGTGTAAATGTTTTTTCTGGTGTAGCTTCTTCGGTGTCTTGTGCACTTAAAACTATCGATGTTAGTAGTAAAGTTAGAGAAAGTAGTTTTTTCATAATTATATATTTAAAATAGTTAGTGTCTGTCAAATCTATATAATCTTTGCTAACACCCTGTAAAAAAGAGGGGTTAAATAGTTATTTTTATGAATTTGTAATTTTATACCGTATAAATTTTAGGGTTAAAATTTATTTTCGCAATTTTTTTGATATATCAATAATTGAAATATTGTAATTTTTTGTTAAAATCTGTGATTTTGTGTGTTATTTGTAGTTTTATAATCCAATAAAGGTGGATTTAATAATATTTTTTGAATATTATTGAACATTATATATTGACTAATTAGTAGTCTAAACTGATATATATTGAAAAATGTTTATTTTCTGTGCTCTAAACTATCGATTTGGGAAAAGTGTTTCAACTATTTTTTTAATAAAATTATTGCGTATATATTAGAGGAGTAATGAGGTGTTAAAACCTTCAAAATTTTTTGAAATATGCTGAAGAAACAAGGCCTTTATTTGCCGGAATTTGAACATGAAAATTGCGGTGCGGGTTTTATATGTAATCTCAAAGGAGAGAAGACTAATCAAATCATACACGATGCTCTAGAGATACTTGTGAAATTAGAGCATAGAGGAGGTGTAAGTTCTGATGGGAAAACAGGTGATGGAGCTGGCTTATTAATAGATATTCCTCATGCTTACTTTAAGCGAGTTTGTGGGTTTAAAATTCCTGTTCGCGGAAAATATGCGATAGGAATGGTTTTTTTACCGAAAAATAGAAATCAATATAAATTTTGTAAAGATACTTTTGAAAAAGAAGTAATCGCTCAAGGTTTATCCGTTATTGGATGGAGAGAAGTACCTGTAGATTCTACGCAATTAGGGCAAATTGCTTTGGCGTCTGAGCCAAATATAGAACAACTGTTTATTGGGAAATCCAATGAGGTTTCTGAAGAAGTTTTTAAAGCAAAATTATACGCAGCTAGAAAGATAACTGAACATACTATTTCGCGTTCTAAAATGTCTCAAAGCTCTTACTTTTATGTCTCTAGTTTGTCCGTAAATACGCTCATTTATAAAGGGATTATTATGCCCGAAGATATTGGGACTTATTATAAAGATTTACAAGAGTCAGATTTGGTAACTCGCTTAGCGTTAGTGCATCAGCGTTTTTCTACAAATACAATGCCTACATGGGAATTGGCGCAACCATTTCGATTTATGTGTCAAAATGGAGAGATCAATACACTTCGTGGAAATGTAAGTAGAATGCGTGTGCGAGAAGAGATCATGAAAAGTGAAGTTTTTGGGCCACAAATAGATAAATTATTTCCAATTATTTTACCAGGAAAATCAGATTCTGCTTCTATGGATATGGTGGTCGAATTATTAACACATACCGGAAGATCTTTACCAGAAGTAATGATGATGATGATCCCTGAAGCTTGGGAAAAACACAAAACAATGTCTCCAGAGCGTAAAGCATTTTACGATTATAATGCTTGTATAATGGAACCTTGGGATGGACCTGCTTCTGTGCCTTTTACGGATGGAAATTATATTGGTGCATTATTAGATAGAAACGGATTAAGACCGTCAAGATATACGGTGACTAAAAGTGGTAAGCTTATAATGTCTTCAGAAATTGGAGTGGTTGATATTGCCCCAGAAGATGTCGAAAGTCATGGTCGTTTAGAGCCAGGAAAAATGTTTCTTGTAGATATGAACCAAGGTCGTATCATAAATGACGAAGAAATAAAAAGTAAAATTGTTAGAGAACGACCTTATCAAGAGTGGTTAGATAAAACAAGATTACATCTTAAGGATATCCCATATACAGGTCAAACGTGTCCGATTGAAACTATAGATATGAAGACAAGAGAACGTCTATTTAACTATACGTTCGAAGATATTCAAGAAGTCATTACTCCAATGGCTCAAAAGGGAAAAGAAGCGTTAGGATCTATGGGAATTGATACTCCATTAGCTGTTCTTTCAAATAAACCTCAAATTATTTCAAATTATTTCAAACAATTATTTGCTCAGGTAACTAATCCGCCTTTAGATGGAATTAGAGAGGAAATTGTAACGGATATTAGTTTGTCTCTAGGTGAGGATAGAAATATTTTTAACATCACAGAACGTCAATGCAGAAAACTAAAAATTCAAAATCCTGTAATTTCTAACGATGATTTAGATAAAATAAGAAATATTACAGTTGAAGGTTTTAAAGCAGAAACGATTGAAATGCTTTATCAAAAAGATAAAGGATTGAATGGTTTAGAAGATGCTTTGGAAAATATTATAGTGCAGATAGAAAAAGCACTAATGCGAAAAACAAATATCATTATCTTATCAGATAGAGGTGTAAATAAAGAGTTAGCACCGATTCCATCGTTATTAGCTTGTTCTTATGTAAATCATCAAATGAACCGATTACGTAAGCGTTCTTATTTTGATATTATTATAGAGTCTGCAGAACCAAGAGAACCTCATCATTTTGCAACTTTATTTGGTTATGGAGCAAGTGCTGTAAATCCATATATGGTAAATGAAATTATCAGAATACAAGTTAAAGAAGGGTTTATTACAGGGATGGATGAGCAACAAGCTGTAGATAATTTTAATCAAGCTATAGGAAAAGGAATTCTTAAAGTGATGAATAAAATAGGAATCTCAACACTGCATTCGTACAGAGGTTCTCAAATATTTGAAATTGTTGGTTTTAATTCTCAATTTGTAGAAAAGTACTTCCCATATACAGCATCAAGAATTGAAGGAATTGGTTTATATGAAATTGAAAAAGAAATTGATCAACGTTACAAATATGCGTATCCAGATAATTTAGGAGATACACGTTTAGGTTTAAATATAGGAGGAGACTATAGGTGGAGACGAAATGGCGAGAAGCATTTATTTAATCCAACTACGGTTGCTAAATTACAGCAAGCGGTAAGATTAAGCGATCAGGCGAGTTATGATGTTTATGCAAAAACGATTAATGAACAGTCCGAAAATTTAATGACCATTCGTGGTTTATTCGAATTTAATAATATCGATCCAATTGCATTAGATGAAGTAGAACCTTGGACAGAAATCGTTAAGCGTTTTAAAACGGGAGCGATGTCTTACGGATCTATTTCTCGAGAAGCTCATGAAAATTTAGCTATTGCTATGAATAGGATTGGAGGGAAATCTAATTCTGGTGAAGGAGGAGAGGATAGAAGACGTTTTCAGCCCGATGTTAATGGTGATAGTCGTAATTCTGCAATAAAGCAAGTAGCATCAGGTCGTTTCGGTGTTACATCTCATTATTTAGCGAATGCAAGAGAGATTCAAATAAAAATGGCTCAAGGTGCAAAACCTGGGGAAGGTGGTCAATTGCCCGGTGAAAAAGTTTTACCATGGATTGCTGCAGCGAGAAATTCGACACCTTTTGTTGGTTTAATTTCGCCACCACCACATCACGATATTTATTCAATTGAAGATTTAGCACAATTAATTTATGATTTAAAAAATGCAAACCGGGAAGCTAGAATTAATGTCAAACTGGTTTCTGAAGTTGGTGTAGGTACTATTGCAGCAGGTGTTGCTAAAGCAAAAGCAGATGTTGTTCTTATTGCTGGTTATGACGGTGGTACAGGAGCTTCTCCCTTAACATCATTAAAACATGCAGGGTTACCTTGGGAGCTTGGTTTAGCAGAGGCGCAACAAACATTGGTGCTTAATAATTTAAGAAGTAGAATTGTTGTTGAGTGCGATGGTCAATTAAAAACAGGACGAGATGTTGCAATTGCAGCATTGTTAGGAGCTGAAGAATTTGGGTTTGCCACAGCGCCTTTAGTTGCTTCAGGTTGTATAATGATGCGTAAATGTCATTTAAATACTTGTCCGGTTGGTATTGCGACTCAAGATAAAGAGTTGCGAAAAAACTTTAAAGGAACACCAGAACATGTGATTAATTTCTTTTATTATATCGCTGAAGAGTTAAGGGCAATTATGGCCGAATTAGGATTTAGAACAATGGCTGAAATGGTTGGTCAGACCCATAAAATAAACGCAAATAAAGCAATTAAGCATTATAAAGCTAAAGGGTTAGATTTATCTTCAATCTTACATCGACCAGAGTCTTACGGTAAAATGACGGTTAAGAATACAGAAAAACAAGATCATAATTTAGATAATGTCTTAGATTTTCAAATACTAAAAGATTCGCATCGTGCTTTATATCGAAAAGAGAAAATGGCTTTAGCGTACCCTATTAAAAATACAAATAGAACTGTTGGAGCAATTGTAAGTAATGAGATTTCTAAGATTTATGGTCATCTAGGATTGCCAGAAGATACTTTAAATATCAATTTTACAGGTTCGGCAGGGCAAAGTTTTGGTGCATTTAGTGCACATGGACTTACATTTACTTTAGAAGGAAATACAAATGATTATTTAGGTAAAGGTTTGTCGGGGGCAAAACTTATTATTAAAAAGCCTGCAAAAGCAGATTTTATAGCTGCAGACAATATTATTGTAGGTAATGTTTGTTTATTCGGAGCGGTAGAAGGTGAAGCTTATATTAACGGAATTGCAGGGGAACGTTTTGCTGTAAGAAACTCAGGTGCAATTGCAGTTGTGGAGGGTGTTGGAGATCATTGTTGTGAATACATGACAGGTGGTAAAGTAATCGTGCTTGGTAAAACAGGAAGGAACTTTGCAGCCGGAATGAGTGGAGGGATCGCTTACGTTTATGATCCTGAAAGTAAATTTATAAACGGTTTATGTAATACTGAAACGATAGAGTTTGAAAAAATTCTCAAAAAAGATGGACTTGAATTAAAAGCCATTATTGAGAAACATGTAAAATATACAAAGAGTCAAAGAGGTGCTGATTTATTAGCAGATTGGGAAGTGAGTTTACGTCATTTTGTTAGGGTAATGCCAACAGAATATAAGAGCGCTTTAAAGCGTTTGGCGACAGAAGAACAAATGGTTGAAGAATTAGAAACAGTATAGGACAATGGGAAAAGTAACAGGTTTTAAGGAATTCGAAAGAAAAGATGAAACATATAAGCAAGTAAAGGATCGTGTAAAAAATTATAATGAGTTTACAGTGCCTTTAAGTGATAAAGGTATGACGGAGCAAGGTTCGCGTTGTATGGATTGCGGTATTCCGTTTTGTCATAGTGGTTGTCCGTTAGGGAATTTAATCCCGGATTTTAACCATATGGTACACCAAGGTGAGTGGCAAAAAGCATCTTGGATATTACATGCTACAAATAATTTTCCTGAATTTACAGGTCGCTTATGTCCTGCGCCATGTGAACAAGCATGTGTTTTAGGTATTATTGAAGATCCGGTTTCTATAGAGAATATTGAGAAAAATATTGTCGAACGCGCCTTTAAAGAAGGTTGGATTAAGCCACAACCGCCAAAGGTAAGAACAGGAAAAACAATTGCTGTTGTTGGTTCTGGGCCTGCAGGCTTAGCTGCTGCTCAACAATTAAACAGAGCAGGTCATATGGTTACTGTTTTTGAGCGCGATGATGCTATTGGTGGCTTATTACGCTATGGAATTCCTAATTTTAAAATGGAAAAAGGCATTATTGATCGTCGTATAGCAATTTTAGAAGCAGAAGGAATTATCTTTAAAACCAATGTGAATGTTGGTGTAAATTACGATATAAAAGAATTGAAAAAGTTTGATGCAGTAGTACTTTGCGGTGGATCAACAGAACGTAGAAGTTTACCAACACCGGGAGTTGAAGCCAATGGAGTTGTACAGGCTATGGATTTCTTAACGCAGCAAACTAAAGTTGTATTTGGTCAAAAAGTAAAAGATCAAGTACTGGCAACAGGAAAAAATGTTATTGTTATTGGAGGTGGTGATACGGGTTCAGATTGTATTGGTACATCAAATCGTCAAGGGGCTAAATCAGTTGTTAATTTTGAGATTATGCCAAAGCCACCAGGACATCGTTCACCTTCTACACCATGGCCATATTGGCCGTTACAGCTAAAAACATCTACATCTCATAAAGAAGGTGTGGAGAGAAACTGGTTGATTAATACCAAAGAATTTGTGACTAATAGTAAAGGCGAGCTTACGGCATTAAAAACCGTAAATGTAGAATGGGAAATGGTTCCTGGAGAAAGACCTAAATTAATTGAGGTTCCTGGAACTGAAAAAACCTGGAAATGTGATTTAGCTCTACTTGCTCTTGGTTTTACTGGTCCAGAAGCTACAATAGCAGATCAATTAGGAATTCACAGAGATGTGAGGTCTAATTATAAAGCTGAATACGGAAAATATCAAACCAATATTCCTAAAGTATTTACAGCTGGAGATATGCGCCGTGGACAATCTTTAATTGTTTGGGCCATCTCCGAAGGTCGTGAAGCAGCGCGTCAAGTAGATATTTTCTTAATGGGAAAATCGGATTTATCAACTAAAAACGAAGGAGGAGATTTGATTGGTTTATAATCAAGTTTACTTTTAAAAATACTTCTGCTACTATAAAATCTAGGGGTAGTCTTTTAATAGAGTAGAAACTAAAAAGCATCTGATTTCAGATGCTTTTTTTGTTTAAACTATTTTGTAATCAAATTATATTTATTTTGGGTACTTAGCTTTAATGTCTTCTAAACATAAATTATGAATACTTCCTATATGAGAATGTTCTTTTCCTAAATCTGGTTTATAAATTCCTGATTGTACCTGTCCACCAATTTTTTGATAAGCTTCTCTAAAACTCATGCCTTCAACCACTAAATTATTAATACTATCCACTGTAAATAAGTATTGATACTTTTCGTCATTTAAATCAATGTCTTTTACAATAATTTGTTGAATAGCATAATTAAAGATGTCTAAAATATCTTTTACATCTTCAAAAGCATTAATGATGTTCTCTTTCAATAATTGAAAATCTCTGTGATAACCACTTGGTAAATTATTGGTGATAAGTAACATTTCAGAATGTAAAGCTTGAATTTTATTACACTTTCCTCTAATCAGTTCAAATACATCAGGATTCTTTTTGTGTGGCATAATACTGCTTCCTGTTGTTAATTCATCAGGGAACGTTACAAAACCAAAATTCTGACTCATATACAGGCAAATATCCATAGCAAAACGAGACATCGTGTTACAAAGTCCGCCTAAAGCACTTGCAATAGCACGTTCACTTTTTCCTCTACTCAATTGTGCAGCAACAACGTTATATTTTAAAGTAGAAAAACCAAGTTCTTTGGTGGTGATATTTCTATCAATAGGAAATGAACTTCCGTAACCGGCAGCTGAACCTAATGGATTTTGATCTGCTATTTTTGAAACCGCATTTAAAACGTAAACATCATCGATTAATAATTCCGCATAAGCAGAGAACCATAATCCAAAAGAGGAAGGCATTGCAACTTGTAAATGTGTGTAACCAGGTATTAACTTGGTTTTGTAGGTGTCGGCTAAGCTTAAAAGTGTATCGAAAAACGTTTTTGTTTTATCATTAATAATTTCAAGATTCTCTTTGTAATAGAGTTGAAGTGCTACTAAAACTTGATCGTTTCTAGAACGTGCTGTATGAATTTTTTTTCCAACGTCTCCTAAGGTTTTGGTAAGTTCGTGTTCAATTTTAGAATGTACATCTTCAAACGAATCTTCAATAACAAATGTACCTTCTTCAATAGATGTTGCTAATATTTTTAATCCTGATTTTAATTGTGTTAATTCTTCAGAAGTTATAATTCCTATGGATTCTAACATTATAGCATGTGCTAAAGAAGCTTGTACATCATATTTTGCAATATGCATGTCAATTTCTCGGTCGTTACCAACGGTGAATAATTCTATTTTTTTATCGATTGAAAATCCTTTGTCCCAAAGTTTCATAATATAAATTTTAATTTTTAAAATTTAGAATCAAGATACAAGACCGCTTTGCTGTTAGATAATAGACTGCTCACTCATATGTGAGCATTTTGGTCATGAATCTTTATTCTATTTTCTTTTTATTGTTTTCCTACCAATAAAGAAAAAGAACTACTTGTACATGCGTAATCGTCTTTGTCTTGTTTCTTGTCTCTTGTGTCTATTTTCGTTTTTTTATAATACTTTCTCCAATAATTTAATATAAATATCAATGCCTTCTTCAATTTCAGCTAAGTAAATAAATTCATCTGCGGTATGTGAACGTGTGCTATCTCCAGGGCCTAATTTTAGAGAAGGGCAACTTAATACGGCTTGATCAGATAGGGTAGGTGAGCCATAAGTTTCTCTGTCTAGTTCAACTCCTGCTTCTACTAATTCGTGATTTATAGGGATTGAAGAAGAATTTAATCGTAAGCTCCTTGGTATGATGCTAGTACAAGGTGATTTTCTTTTTAAGATTTCAGCAATTTGCTCGTTGGTATATTTATCATTTACACGAACATCAATCACTAAATCTACTTCTGATGGTATTGCATTGTGTTGTTTGCCTGCATTGATTTGTGTTACCGTCATTTTTACATCACCTAAAGTGGGTGATTTTTTGGTGAACTCATAATCTTTAAACCATTTTAAAACCTCTATTGTATTGTAAATAGAATTGTCTTCATTTGGGTGTGCGGCATGTCCAGCAGTACCTTTTACTTTAGCATCAAAAACCACTAATCCTTTTTCTGCAATAGCAAGATTCATTAATGTTGGTTCGCCTACAATAGCAACGTCTATATTTGGAATAATAGATAGCATGCTATTTAGTCCATTTGGACCGCTGCTTTCTTCTTCTGCAGAAGCTACAATAACTAAGTTATAGTTGAGGTTTTTCTTGTTGTAATAGTAAGTAAAAGTAGCTATTAAAGATACTAAGCAACCACCTGCATCATTACTACCTAAACCGTATAGTTTACCATCTTCTACAATGGCTTTTAGTGGATCTTTAGTGTAGCCGTTGTTTGGTTTTACGGTATCGTGATGTGAGTTTAATAATAGTGTTGGTTTACTCTCATCAAAATATTTATTGGTCGCCCAAATATTGTTTTGATTCCTGTTAAAAGGAATTTTTTGTGTTTTAAACCAATCTTCAATTAATAAAGCAGTTTGGTCTTCTTCGGAAGAAAATGATTGCGTTTCTATAAGTTGTTTTAGTAACGCTATGGCTTCTGTTGTAAGTCTTTCTATCATTTTGTGATTGTTGTGTGTTTAGTATTGGTATGGAAAAGCATATCTGATTTTCCGATGCAAACTTTTTCAACGTTATGATTAATGGCATAAAAACAATTATTTAATTTAGGTAACATACCTTCGTAAATAATGCCGTTTTCAATTAGTGTTTTGTATGTTTCAGTATTAATGTCTTCTATAACAGAATCATCATTTTCTACATTTTCTAAAACCCCATTTTTCTCAAAACAATAATACAATTTTGTGTGATAACTTGTTGCAAAACCTATGGCTAATTCTGAAGCAATAGTATCTGCATTCGTGTTTAGTAATTGACCATTTTCATCGTGGGTTATGGCGCAAAAAACGGGTGTGATGTTATTTTGAAGAAGAATTTCTAGAGTTTTAGTATTGACTTGTTTTACATCTCCTGCAAAGCCATAATCAATAGGTTTTGTGGATCTTTTTGTTGAAACAATAGTATTGCCATCAGCACCAGAAAAACCAATTGAATTACACTTGTGAGATTGTAGTTGTGCTACAATATTTTTATTGATCTTACCGGCGTAAACCATGGTGATAATATCTAAAGTTTTATCATCCGTAACACGTCTGCCTTCAGTCATAGTTACAGGGATATTCATTTGTGTAGCTAATTTTGAAGCTAATTTTCCACCGCCATGAACGAGGATTTTAGGGCCTTTTAATTTTGAGAACTCTTTTAAAAAAGACGATAACGCAACGTCGTTATCAATGATGTTTCCTCCGATTTTTATAACTTTTAGTGTTTCCATTTTGTTGTTTTTGTCATTTTTATAGAAGCGAAGAATCTTACATTAAGAGATTCTTCACTATGTTAAGAATGACATTCGCTTACTTTTATAAATTTTCTAAAATCTGTTTCAAAACGACTTGCGCAGCATAGGTTCTATTATTAGCTTGTTTTATGACTACTGATTGGTCGCTGTCTAAAACAGCATCTTCAACCACAACATTTCGTCTTACAGGTAAGCAATGCATAAATTTTGCATCACCTAAATTAGTTTTAGTCATCATCCAATTTTCATCTTGATGAAGTACTTTTCCGTAGTCTTTATAGCTACTCCAGTTTTTTACGTAAACAAAATCGGCCTCTTTTAATGCTTCTTCTTGATTGTAATTTATAGGTGTGTCTTTTGTGATTTCGTCATTTAATTCATAACCTTCAGGATGTGTAATGGTTAAATCAACTTCCATTTCTTGCATCATTTCTACAAACGAATTTGCAACGGCTTGTGGTAATGCTTTTGGGTGTGGTGCCCAAGATATAACGACCTTTGGTTTTGCTTTTTCTGTCAATTCTGTGATGGTAATAGCATCTGCTAAGGCTTGTAAAGGATGCGCTGTAGCGCTTTCCATGTTTACAATAGGAACCGTTGCGTGTTTTTTGAAGCTATTCAGAATTAATTCAGATTCATCTTTTGCTTTATCTGTTAAACTCGGAAAAGCTCTTACGGCAATAACATCTGCATATTGTGAAATGACTTGTGCAGCATCTTTAACATGTTCAGATTTGTCCATATTCATGACAACTCCATCTTCAAACTCTAAATTCCAAGCATCATTGACATTTAAAATGGTCACATTCATACCTAGGTTTTTTGCTGCTTTTTCGGTGCTTAATCGCGTTCTTAAGCTCGAGTTAAAAAATAGCATAACCAAGGTTTTATTTTTTCCTAATTCTGAAAATTCAAAAGGGTTCATTTTTAATAAAATGGCTTCCTTTATTGTTTCTGATAAGTTTTGAATGTCTTTAATTTTGGTGTAATTTCTCATGTATAATAAATCTTGATAGCTATCAAAATAGGCGTTTTGTTATGCTTTTAATTCTTTTTCTAAGGCTTTAAAAAAGACATCGATGTGTTTTTTCTGAATAGTTAACGGTGGAAGTATTCTAATTAGGTTAGGGTTTTTTGCACTTCCTGTAAATATGTGATGATTGAAAATTAACTTTTTTCGTAAATCAGCAATTGGAAAATCGAACTCTAAACCAAGCATCAATCCACGGCCTTTAATGGTTTTTAAATTTGGAAGCGCTTTTGCTTTGTCTAAGAAATAGGCTTCCATTTCTTTTGCATTTTGCATTAAATTCTGTGCTTCTATCACTTCTAAAACAGAAAGTGAAGCAGCACAAGCCAAATGGTTACCACCAAAAGTGGTTCCTAATAAACCAAAAGAGGCTTTAATTGAAGGGTGAATTAATATACCTCCGATTGGAAATCCATTTCCCATCCCTTTAGCTAATGAAATAATATCTGGTGTGATATTATGTTTCTGAAAGGCAAAAAAGTCACCAGTTCTACCAAAACCAGATTGAACTTCGTCTGCGATTAAAGTTGTATTGTAATGTTTGCATAGTTTTTCTAATCCTTGATAGAATTCAGTAGTGCTTTGGTCTAATCCTCCAACACCTTGAATAAACTCTACAATAACCGCACAAGTTTCATTTTGTTTTAAAATATTTTCAACGGCATCTAAATCTCCTAATTCAACAAAATCGACTTGTTGTTGTGCGTTTATTGGGGCAACAATTTTGGGGTTGTCAGTTGCTGCAACTGCTGCAGATGTTCTTCCGTGAAAGGAATTTTTAAATGCTAAAATTTTCTTTTTTCCATTGTGAAAAGAAGCTAGTTTTAAAGCGTTTTCATTGGCCTCAGCACCAGAATTACATAAAAACAGCTGATAATCTTTACAGTTAGATAAGGCTTCAAGTTTATCGGCTAATTCTACTTGCAATGGATTTTGAATAGCATTACTGTAAAAACCTAGTTTTTCAACTTGATTAGTGATTGCAGATACATACTTTGGGTGTGAATGCCCAATAGAAATCACAGCGTGTCCTCCGTAAAGGTCTAAATATTCCACGTTTTTATCATCATAAACATAAACGTCTTTTGCGCTTACAGGTGTGATGTCGAATAATGGATATACATTAAATAAACTCATATTTGCTCTTTTTTAATGTTGCTAATTTTATTGTATGAAGCGATCATACCTTGTATTAAAGATGAACTCAAACCTTTGTGCTCCATTTCGTTTAAACCTTCAATAGTACAGCCTTTTGGTGTTGTTACTCTGTCTATTTCTTCTTCAGGATGATGTCCGTTAGTAATTAATAAACTCGCTGCACCTTCGCTTGTGTACATAGCTAATTCTTGTGCTTCTTTGGCATCAAAACCTAATTGAATAGCTGCTTGAGTGGTTGCTCTAATTAATCGCATCCAGAAAGCAACTCCGCTTGCACAAACGACTGTTGCAGCTTGCATTTGAGATTCTGGTATTGCTAATGAATGTCCTAATCGATTAAAAATAGCTTCAGCAATTTTAATGCGCTTTTGTCCTTTTTCATTACTACATAAACAGGTCATTGATTTTCCAACAGCAATAGCTGTATTTGGCATAGCTCTTATTATAAATTGATCTTCGCCGACAATACTTTCAATCTTTGGAATTAAAAAACCTGTTATAGTTGAAATTAAAACATGTTTTTCTGTTAAATGAGGTTTTATGTCATTTAAGATTTTTTCAAAATGAGTGGGTTGTATAGCAAATATTAAAATATCAGATTGCTTTACGGCTTCAATATTATCAGTTGTTAAGATCACATTTTTATAACCGTCTAAATCTTGAATATCATCTAAGTTTCGTTTGGTTAAATATAATGTGGTGATAGCATTATTAGTGATTAATCCTTTGGCTATGGATTTTCCTAAATTTCCTGTTCCTATGATTGCTATTTTCATTTTGATTTTCTATTGTTTTTTAATCGTAAAATGTGTTCGCATTAAAAAATGCTAGGTTCATGTTAATGACCGCGAAAGCGGTTATCTCTTTAAGTTAAACTTTATTTTATCTAAACCTTTCGACTGCGCTCAAGGTGACAGTTTAGGCGATTTTCAATTTGGTTTCAGACCTACTAGGTTTATAAAACCTGCAAGGTCTTAATATGTTTGTTAAAAATAATTAGCTTTCAATTGTAAACCTTCAGTTTCTTCAAAACCATACATTAGATTCATATTCTGAACAGCTTGTCCGGAAGCTCCTTTTAATAAGTTGTCTATAATGCTAGTAACTAATAATTTATTTTCATGTTTATGTAAATGAAGAATACATTTATTAGTGTTAACCACTTGTTTTAAATGAATGTCTTCATCTGAAATAAAGGTATAAGCAGCATCTTTATAAAATTCAGAATACAATGTTTTTGCATCTTCTAAAGTTCCATTAAACTTAGTGTAAAGTGTAGCGAAAATTCCTCTTGAAAAATCGCCGCGATTGGGCATAAAGTTGATTTCTGAATTGAAATCAGACTGTAATAGGTTTACAGTTTGATTGATCTCACCTAAATGCTGATGTGTAAATGCTTTGTAATGCGAGAAATTATTAGCTCTCCACGTAAAATGGGTGGTTGCTGATAAGGAAGTTCCAGCACCTGTAGCACCTGTTACGGCATTAATATGAATATCGTTAGCTATAACCCCCGCTTTAGCAAGCGGTAATAATGCTAACTGAATTGCAGTAGCAAAACAACCGGGGTTCGCAATGTAATTCGCTTTTTTTATAGCTGTTTTATTTAGTTCAGGTAATCCATAAATAAATGCTTTATCATTAAAATTAGCATCAGCTTCTAGTCTAAAATCATTACTTAAATCAATAATTTTAGTCGTTTCAGAAAAGGTGTTTTTTTCTAAAAAAGCTTTTGAATTTCCATGACCTAAACATAAAAATAAGACATCAATATCTGGATTTATAGTGTCGGTAAACACTAAATCTGTGGTTCCTAATAAATCTTGATGTATTTTACTTATTTTATTTCCAGCATTTGAGGTGCTGAAAATAAAATTGATTTCTACATGAGCGTGTTGAATTAATAAACGTATTAATTCGCTAGCAGTATAACCTGCACCTCCAATGATTCCTGCTTTAATCATGATTCTGAATTTACTTGTTGGTAGATTTTGTTCTGATTACCAAAAATTTTGATAAACCCTTTAGCTTCATCAGCGGTCCAGCCTTTGTTTTCTTCGCCATAACTTCCAAACTTTGCACTCATTAAATCGTGCTTAGAAGCAATACCATCTAGTGAAAAATGATAAGGTTTTAAAGTTACAAATACATCGCCTGTTACTTTTTCTTGACTACTTTGTAAAAAAGCTTCCATATTTCTCATTACAGGATCTAGATATTGACCTTCATGTAAGTGCATACCGTAGAAGTTAGACAAGTAATCTTTATGTTGTAATTGCCATTTGGTTAAGGTGTGCTTTTCTAATAAATGGTGTGCTTTTATGATGATTAAAGCAGCTGCGGCTTCAAAACCAACTCTACCTTTAATTCCAACAATAGTATCTCCAACATGAATATCTCTTCCTATTGCATAACCAGAGGCTAATCTGTTTAAAATCTCAATATTTGCTTCTGGATTCTTTTTAATGCCATTTAAAGCGACTAATTCTCCTTTGGAAAATGTTAATACTACGTTTTCGGGATCGGTATATTTTAATTGCGAAGGATAAGCAGAATCTGGTAAAGGTTTTTCTGAAGTTAACGTTTCTTCTCCTCCAACACTTGTTCCCCAAAGGCCTTTGTTAACAGAGTATTTAGCTTTATTCCAAGACATGTCGATTCCGTTGTCAACCAAGTAATCAATTTCTTGTTGTCTTGTTAATTTACCATCTCTAATAGGTGTGATGATTTCAATTTCTGGTGCTAAAGTTTGAAAAATCATGTCAAAACGAACTTGGTCGTTTCCAGCACCAGTACTTCCGTGTGCAATATATTTTGCGTCAATACTTTTTGCATATTGAACAATTTCAATAGCTTGAATGATACGTTCCGCACTTACAGACAAAGGATATGTATTGTTTTTAAGTACGTTTCCGAAGATTAAAAACTTAATCACTTTATCATAATATGATGCAATGGCATCAATATTTTTATAGGTAGAAACTCCCATTTTATAGGCGTTACTTTCAATCGTTTTAATTTCTTCTGAAGTAAAACCACCTGTGTTTACACTTACTGCATGAACATCATATCCTGCTTTACTTAAACTTACCGCGCAGTAAGACGTATCCAATCCGCCACTATATGCTATAACTAATTTTTTACTCATCTTATTTGTCTTTTTTTAAAAACATGTTTTGTTTTATAAGTTTTAATCGTGTCCAAACCTTTTTATCATAATCACGACTTTCCGTTTTTGGTGCTTCTACCTTGCTAGGGTCATATAACATACCCGTACACAGACACATTTTTTGTTCCGTTCTTGTTAAAACATCGAAGTTTTTACAGGTTTGGCAACCTTTCCAAAAGGATTGATCGTCTGTTAATTCTGAAAATGTAACGGGTTTATAGCCCAGTTCGCTATTCATTTTTAAAACTGCTAGACCAGTAGTAATACTGAATATTTTAGCGTCTGGAAATTTTGTTCTTGAATGATCAAAAACTACTTTTTTAATTTGTTTCGCTAATCCAAGGTTTCTAAAATCTGGATGCACAATTAAACCTGAGTTAGCTACAAATTTGCCATGACTCCATTGTTCAATGTAACAGAAGCCAGCGAATTTATCTCCTTCTAAAGCAATAACAGCATTACCATTTTCTAGTTTAGTGATGATGTATTCAGGCTCACGTTTAGCGATACCAGTACCTCTTACTTTAGCGGCATCGGCAATAGTTTCACAAATAATTTCTGCGTAAATGCTATGTGATTTATCTGCAATAACAATTTCCATCGTAATTGATATTTTAAATTATAAAATGTTTTGATTTTTGTTTTTGAAAGCAGAATCGGACTCACCTAAATTCTATAAATAGAAACGTACCCTTACGGGCGACGAATAGAAAAGCGGCGTACGGCACTACGACTATCTAATACGATAGTTAAAAAGTGAGAATATAAGTTGAATTTTGAGTTGTACACAAGTAAAAAGAGTAAAAATGAATATAGAATTTGTTGCTAATTATGAGAATTAGCGACGGCGTTTTGTTAAGTCAAGACCAGTAGGTCTGGGTGCTCTATATTTGTGTGTCAGTGTAAACATAAGACTAATATAGGTATTATATTTCTTATAACCACTAATAAAAAAGTGATTTATCAAAAAATTATGAATTTCTAAATAAATCACTTTTAAATTATAAATATCTCATTATTAGAGTTTTTAATTAAAGGATGTAATCTGTGCTTACAAAATTTGAAGCTTTAGAATCCATTAAGTCCTTCAGTATCGCATTATTGTAGTCATTGTCTTTTGAAGCAACAAAGGTTCTGATTGAAAAAGAACGTAAAGCATCATGCACACTTAAAGTGGCAACGGCAGAATCTTTTCGGCCTGTAAAAGGATAGACATCAGGACCACGTTGACACGAGCTATTAAGGTTTACACGACAAACTAAATTTACAAGTGTATCAATTAATGGTGCTAATGTTTTTACATCTTTACCAAAAAGGCTTACTTGTTGTCCGTAATTAGATTCGGCCATGTCATCTAAAGGTTCTTCAATATCACTAAATGGGACAATTGGAATTACGGGTCCAAATTGTTCTTCTTGAAAAACACGCATATCTTTTGAAACAGGAAACAAAACGGCAGGAAAAATATAGTTCTCTGTGGTTTCTCCTCCTTTGGTATTAATTACTTTAGCACCTTTAATCGTGGCATCATCAATTAATTCTTGAATGTATGCAGGTTTTTCAGGCTCAGGTAATGGTGTTAACTTAGAACCATCCTCCCAAGGGTTACCAAATTTTAAAGCATCTACTTTTGCTGAAAAGCGTTTGTTAAATTCTTCAACAATTGTTTCATGTACGTATAATACTTTCAGTGCTGTACAACGTTGTCCATTAAAAGAAGTAGAGCCTGCAATACATTCGTCTATGGCCAAATCTAAATCGGCATCAGGTAATACAATTGCTGGGTTTTTAGCTTCTAAGCCAAGTACTAGGCGTAATCTATTACTTTTTGGATGCTGATTTTGTAAAGCGTTTGCAGATTTACTGTTTCCTATTAAAGCTAGTACATCTACTTTTCCAGCTTGCATAATTGGTGCAGCGACAGTTCTTCCTCTGCCATATATAATATTTACAACTCCTTCTGGAAAACTATTTCTAAAAGCTTCTAATAAAGGTGTGATTAATAAAACACCATGTTTAGCAGGTTTAAAAATAGTTGTGTTTCCCATCATTATAGCAGGAATCAATAATGCAAAAGTTTCGTTTAAAGGATAGTTATAAGGGCCTAAACAAAGGACAACTCCTAAAGGACCTCTTCTAATATGTGCATTAACACCAGAGTTTTTCTCAAACTTAGCACTATCACGATCCATTTGTTTGTAATCTTCAATGGTATCGTAAATGTATTCTACAGTTCTATCAAATTCCTTTTGTGAATCAGGTAAGCTTTTGCCAATCTCCCACATTAAGAGTTTAACAATTTCTTCTCGTTTGGTTTTCATTTGCTCTACAAACTTCTCCATACAAGCAATACGGTTTTCAACTTTCATAGTTGGCCATAAACCTTTTCCTTTATTGTAAGCTGAACATGCGGCGTCAAGTGCACTTAGAGCTTCTTTTTCTCCTAATGTTGGTATGGTTCCTAAAAGTGTAGGCTTGTAATCTTCTGTTGAAGAAATTGTGGAATAGACTTCCGAAGTTTCTCCAGCCCAGGGTATTAATTTTCCACCGACCAAATAGGTGTTTTGGTGAACCAAATTATTGATTTTATATTGTTCAGGAATTTCTTCAAATGTTGACTTCATATTCGTCTATTTTTAACTATTAAATATGCTAATAAAGGTACGGAAAAAGTAACTTCTAATTTGGTTAAATCTATGTTAAGCTATACTAGGAATTGAAATAAGTCGGGTTTATCATTTAAGTAATCTCCGAAGAAATTGTGAAGTTTCATTTTAGATATTAAAGGTTCTAGGTCTGATGGTGATTTAAGTTGTAATCCAACAACAGCAACATCATTTTCTCTATTCACTTTTTTGGTGTATTCAAAATGTGTAATATCGTCGGTTGGACCTAGTATATCTACTACAAAATCTCGTAAAGCTCCTGCACGTTGTGGGAATTTTATAATAAAGTAATGCTTAAGATTGGCATAGATTAAAGCACGTTCTTTTATTTCGGCCATTCGTGTAATATCATTATTACTTCCACTTATTACACAAACGACGTTTTTACCTTTAATTTCATCGGCATATTGTTCTAATGCGGAAATGCTTAAGGCACCAGCTGGCTCTACTACGATAGCTTCTTTATTGTAAAGGTCTAAGATGGTTTGACATATTTTTCCTTCATCAACGGTAATTACATTAGATAAATTTTCTTTACAAATAGCAAAATTTAAATCACCAACACGTTTTACGGCTGCACCATCTACAAAATTTTCTATGGATTCTAATTCTGTGTTTTTGTTGTTTTTTATTGAAGTAAGCATAGAGGGCGCTCCTTTAGGTTCTACACCAATAATTTTTGTTTGTGGGGATAGAATTTTAAAAACAGAAGATAATCCAGAAGATAATCCACCGCCTCCAATGGGTACAAATACATAATGTATAGGGTGCACTTTGGCTTGGTCTATAATTTCTAAACCTACCGTTGCTTGACCTTCAATAACTTTTTCGTCATTAAAAGGATGGATAAATGTTTTGTTTAAACGTTGGCATTCTTCCATGGCGGCATGACTTGCGTCATCAAAAGTGTCACCAACTAAAACCACGGTGACGTAATCTTCACCAAACATTTTTACCTGTTCAATTTTTTGATTAGGTGTAGGTGAAGGCATAAAAATGGTGCCTTTTATCTTCAGTAATTTACATGAAATAGCAACACCTTGTGCATGGTTTCCGGCACTTGCACATACAATTTCATTTTCAGTTTGAATAGGGCTTAAAGATGAAATTTTATTATAAGCTCCACGGATTTTATAAGAGCGAACTTCTTGTAAATCTTCTCTTTTAAAATACACATTAGCATCAAATAGTTTTGAGTATTGTGCGTTTTTTATTAGTGGAGTAACGTGAGCAATACCTCTAAGTCTTTCGGCAGCAGCTTCAACAGCTTTAAGTGTAGGCTTGTATATGTTTGTTGTGGTTTTTTCCATGTTCGTTTCCTGCGAAGGCAGGAACCTCTTTAATTAAAAAAATACCTATCAGATTTTTAAAACCTGACAGGATTATAATAGTTAAGCTAAGACAGATTCTTCAGCTTTTACATCTTCAGTTTTTATAACTTTCATTGCCGTCATAGCAGCACGTAAACGTTGACCAACAGATTCTATAGGGTGATTTCTAATAGCATCGTTAACCGCAATTAATTCTTTATTATCAACACCTGTTGTATTAGAAAATGATTTTCCGATGATAGAAGTATCTACCGTTTTCATGAAATCGGTTAATAATGGTTTACATGCGTGATCGAATAAATAACAACCATATTCTGCAGTATCAGAAATGACACGGTTCATTTCAAATAATTTCTTTCTAGCAATAGTGTTAGCTATTAATGGTAATTCATGTAAAGATTCATAATAAGCAGAATCTTCAATAATACCTGCGCTTACCATAGTTTCAAAAGCGAGTTCAACACCAGATTTCACAAATGCAATTAATAATACACCATGATCAAAATATTCTTGTTCTGTAATATGATCTGAAGTTAATTTAGTTTTTTCAAAAGCAGTTTCACCAGTTGCAGCTCTCCAAGTTAATAAGTTTACATCATCATTTGCCCAATCTTCCATCATAGTTTTAGAAAAATGACCAGAGATAATATCATCCATATGTTTTTCAAATAATGGACGCATAATGTCTTTTAATTCTTCAGATAATTGAAAAGCTTTTATTTTAGCAGGATTAGATAAACGATCCATCATGTTAGTAATTCCACCATGTTTTAAAGCTTCTGTGATAGTTTCCCATCCATATTGAATTAATTTAGCAGCATAACCTGGTTCAATGCCTTCTTCAACCATTTTATCAAAAGATAAAATAGCTCCTGTTTGTAATAAACCACAAAGTATGGTTTGTTCTCCCATTAAATCAGATTTTACTTCCGCAATAAAAGACGATTGTAAAACACCAGCTTTATCTCCACCAGTTGCAGCAGCATAAGCTTTGGCTTGCGCCCAACCTTTTCCTTCTGGATCATTTTCTGGATGTACCGCAATTAAAGTCGGTACACCAAAACCACGTTTATATTCTTCTCTTACTTCTGTACCAGGGCATTTTGGTGCCACCATAATTACAGTAATATCTTCACGAACAACAGTACCTTCTTCTACAATATTAAAACCATGAGAATAACTTAAAGTTGCCCCTTTCTTCATAAGAGGCATAATTGCTTTTACAACATTGGTGTGTTGCTTGTCCGGTGTTAAGTTTAACACTAAATCAGCAGTAGGAATTAACTCATCATAAGTCCCAACAGTAAATCCGTTAGAAGTTGCATTTTTATAAGATTCACGTTTTTGGTCAATAGCAACCTGACGTAAAGTATAAGAAATGTCTAACCCAGAGTCTCTCATGTTTAAACCTTGGTTAAGACCTTGCGCTCCACATCCCACAATAACGATTTTCTTTCCTTTTAATGCGTTTACACCATCTTCAAATTCTGAAGCATCCATAAAACGACATTTTCCTAATTGATCTAATTGATTTCTTAATGCTAATGTGTTGAAATAATTTGACATTGTTTTTTGTTTTTAGTTCAGAAAAGAGAAACAGGATTTTAATTTATAGTTCCTTTTTTCTTTATTTTTTTAATCTTGAAATGCTTCAAGTAATGTTGATATTTTCATTTTATCTTTGGTTACAGCAACACGACCAGAACGTGTAAATTGCATAATTCCAAAGATGTTTAATTCTCTATATAATAAATCTATTTCTTCTTTTCTTCCTGATTTTTCTAACACGAAGAATTCTTTGTTTACCGTTACAATTCTGGCATTGCTTTCTCTGATGATATTTTGAATTTGACGTTCATCAAATAATAGTTCAGATTTAATTTTGAATAAACAAGACTCTTGGTAAATGATTTCATCTTCGGTGTGATAGTAAGCTTTTATAACTTCGACTTGTTTTTCTATCTGCCCTTGAATTTTTTTCATTTGAGCCTCTGTAATATTTACAACAATTGTGAATCTAGAAACTCCTTCAATTTCTGAAGGTGATGTGTTAAGACTCTCAATATTCATATGTCTTCTTTGGAATATTGCTGAAATCCTATTCAACAATCCTATATTGTTTTCCGTATAAATAGAAACGGTAAATTGTCTGTTTTCGTTTTCCATAATTACTCTAATCTTATATCTGAAACACTTGCACCTGTAGGTATCATAGGAAATACATTACCTTCCTTTTCTACTCTAACTTCCAAGAAATATGGACCTTCACAATCGATCATTTCTTTTACAGCTGCTTTTAAATCTTTTCTTTCGGTTACTTTTTGAGCTTCAATATGATAACCTTTTGCAATCGCTACAAAATCGGGATTTGTCATTTCTGTTGACGCATAACGTTTATCGAAAAATAGTTGTTGCCATTGCCTTACCATCCCAAGGAACTCGTTATTTAAAACCACAATTTTTACGGGTACTTTTTGTTGAAAAATAGTACCTAATTCCTGAATCGTCATTTGATAACCTCCATCTCCTGCAATCATTACAACTTCTCTATCTGGTGCAGCCATTTTAGCTCCAATAGCAGCAGGTAATGCAAAACCCATAGTTCCTAAGCCTCCAGAGGTAATATTACTTTTTGATTTATTGAATTCAGCATAACGACATGCAATCATTTGATGTTGGCCAACATCACTAACAATAGCAGCATCACCTTTGGTTTGTATGTTGATTTCTTTCAACACTTCTGCCATTGTTATCCCTTCTTTTGTGGGATGTAAATCATTTTTAATAACTTTTTCGTACTCTATTTTATATAAGTCTTTGAATTTTTTATGCCACTCTTTATGTGAATTTAGATTTAATAACGGCAATAAGTTTTTTAAACTCACTTTAGAATCTCCAAGAACCGCAACATCTGTTTTTACGTTTTTATCAATTTCAGCAGGATCAATATCAAAATGAATCACCTTCGCTTGTTTTGCATACGATTCTAAATTTCCTGTAACACGATCGTCAAAACGCATACCAATAGCAATTAAAACATCGCATTGGTTGGTTAAAACATTTGGTGCGTAATTACCATGCATACCAACCATTCCTACATTTAAAGGATGAGCAGTTGGTATTGCAGAAGCTCCTAAAATAGTCCAAGCAGAAGGAATTCCTGCTTTTTCAATAACGGCTTTAAATTCTTCTTCTGCTTTACCTAAAATAACACCTTGTCCCCAAACGATTAAAGGTTGTTTTGCGTTATTAATGAGTTCTGCTGCTGCTTTAAGAGAATTTTCATCCGTATCAGGTACCGGTTTGTAACTTCTTACACCTTTACACTTTTTGTATTCAAAATCAAATTCTTCAAATTGAGCATCTTTAGTGATGTCTACTAATACAGGTCCTGGTCTACCGCTTTTTGCGATATAAAATGCTTTTGCTAACATTTCAGGAATCTGTGAAGCTTTAGTGATTTGACAATTCCATTTTGTTACTGGTGTAGAAATACCTACGATATCAGTTTCCTGAAAGGCATCACTTCCTAATAAATGAGATCCCACCTGGCCCGTAATACAAACCATTGGTGTAGAATCTATTTGTGCATCTGCAATCCCTGTAACAAGATTGGTAGCTCCAGGACCTGAAGTGGCAATACAAACACCAACTTTACCCGAAATACGAGCGTAACCTTGTGCAGAATGCGTTGCTCCTTGTTCGTGGCGTGTTAAAACATGATGAATTTTATCTTGATACTTGTATAATTCATCATAAACAGGCATAATTGCACCACCTGGATATCCGTAAAGTATGTCGACACCTTCAGCTAATAAACATTTTATTATAGCTTCACTACCAGAAATACGTTCTGTAGTTGATGTCTTTTTTGGGTTGTTTTGTTCTGTTTTTACTTCCATAGTATAAAATGGATTATTGAGAATAGATTAAAAACTATTATGGTTTTATTCGTTTTCTCTTGACTCTTTCTTTTTAAAATTCATCCGTTACACATCCTTTAGATGCGGATGATACTGTTTTTGCATATTTATATAAAACACCACGTTCAAACTTTAATTCTGGTGCTTTCCATTTTTGACGTCTTTTTTGAAGTTCTACTTCAGAGACTTCAAGTGATATAGAATTTGTTTCAGCATCAATGGTAATAATATCTCCATCTTTTACAACAGCAATAGTTCCTCCTTCTTGTGCTTCAGGTGTAATGTGTCCTACAACAAAACCGTGTGTTCCTCCAGAGAATCTTCCATCGGTAATTAAAGCCACATCTTTTCCTAAACCAGCGCCCATAATAGCAGCTGTAGGCTTTAACATTTCTGGCATACCTGGTCCGCCTTTTGGTCCTTCGTATCTAATAACAATAACATCACCTTTTTCTACTTTTCCATCTCTAATGCCATCATTTGCTGCATATTCTCCTTCAAAAACCTTAGCTTTTCCTCTAAAGCATAAACCTTCTTTACCTGTGATTTTTGCAACACTTCCTTCTGTAGCTAAATTTCCGTAAAGCATTCTTAAATGTCCTGAAATTTTAATAGGTTTTTCAATAGGGTGTATAACATCTTGACCTTCTTTTAAGTCAGGAACATCTAATAAATTCTCTGCAATTGTTTTTCCTGTAACAGTTAAACAGTCACCATGAATTAATCCTTTTTTAAGTAAATATTTTAATACTGCAGGTATTCCACCAACGGCATGTATGTCTTCCATTAAATATTTTCCACTTGGTTTTAAGTCGGCCAAAAATGGTGTATTGTCACTAATATCTTGAAAATCTTTTAAGGTGAAATCAATTTGAGCAGCTCTTGCAATGGCTAAAAAGTGTAATACAGCATTGGTAGAACCACCTAATATTGTAACGAGTCTTACTGCGTTTTCTAAAGATTTTCTAGTAATTATATCAGACGGTTTAATATCTTTTTCTAATAATAAACGTAGGGCTTCACCAGCTCTTACAGATTCTTCTTTTTTAGCATCACTTAATGCTGGGTTAGAAGAGTTAAAAGGCAAAGTCATTCCTAAGGCTTCAATTGCAGAAGCCATTGTGTTTGCAGTGTACATTCCACCACAAGCACCAGCGCCTGGACAAGCTTTTTCAACAATATTTTGATATTCTGTTTCGTCCATGGTTCCGGCAACTTTACTTCCCCATGCTTCAAAAGCAGAAACGACATCTAGTTTTTTGCCATTATGGCAACCAGAATCAATAGTTCCTCCATAAACCAAAATACTTGGTCGGTCTAAACGAATCATCGCCATTAATGCACCTGGCATATTTTTATCACAACCTACAACTGTAACTAATCCGTCGTAACTCATAGCTTGGACTACAGTTTCCATAGAATCTGCAATAATATCTCTAGATGGTAATGAGTAACGCATTCCTGGTGTTCCCATAGAAATACCATCACTAACTCCAATGGTGTTAAATATTAATCCAATAACATCTTTGTTCTTAGTTCCTTTTTTTACAAGTTTTGCTAAATCGTTTAGGTGCATATTACAAGGGTTACCCTCGTAACCTGTACTAGCGATTCCGACAATAGGTTTAAAAAAATCTTCTTTCGTTAATCCAATAGCGTGCAACATAGCTTGAGCAGCCGGTTGTGTTGCATCTTGGGTAACGGTTTTACTGTATTTATTTAATTCGCTCATAGTTTTATTAAAGGCAAAATTGATTTAGTGAATCTAAATTACTTTATATGTGTTATTTCAGTAAAAGAGTTCTCATAATTCATCTAAATTCAATTATTGCAAGGTTAGTTTAACTTATTGTTTATCAGTTTCTTATTGTTGAATAATTATGATGTTCAAATGTTTAATTTTTTTGTACAAAAAAAGCCTTCCAAATTAAAGGAAGGCTTAAAAATAAATTTATGTTTTATTCATTTATAGCATTCCTTGGCTTTGAGAAATAATCTCAATGCGAATAATAGAAATGATATTAATGACTTGTTTTTTCATATGTCTTATCGAAGATCGGAATTTATTTTATGATATAAAAATTTTCTATCTTAAATTTAAAGTTTAAACATTTTAATCTAGGAAATGTCAATGACTGTAATGATTTATATTTGTGTGTTTGATGTAACTGGGGTAATGGTTAATAGATTATTTTGCTTTGTTAATTTTACCTTTTTTTAGTCTCTGTCATAAATTTTAGGTATTTTGATAATATGAATAAACTTTTTTCTTTTTTCTTTATTTTTTTTGCATTCTCCTTGCAATGTTATAGTCAGTTTGCACCGAGTATACATAATTATACTTTAGCTGAGTACAAAGCTGGGAACCAGAATTGGGATATTACTAGAGCTGATGATGGCAAAGTGTATGTTGCAAATAATAGTGGTTTATTAGAATATGACGGGTTAATTTGGAAATTTCGTCAATTGCCAAACAAAACCATTGTTCGATCCGTGTTATCTATAGATAATATTGTCTATACAGGATCTTATGAAGAGTTTGGTTATTGGAATCGTGATGAATTTGGGTGTTTAAAATACCATTCGTTGAGTGATACTATACTTGATGTTATTTCGCCTAATGAAGAAATATGGGGAATTGTAAGTTTTGACAATAAGATTATTTTTAGGTCTTTTTCAAATATTTACATCTACGATTTTGAGACCGTTAAGCAATTGAAGACTGAGTCTGTTGTTATTTCATTTAATGTTATTGAAGATAATCTTTATGTCAGTACTTTAAATGAAGGTGTCTTTTTATTAAAAGATGAAGGGTTAGAGCCCTATTATTTTAGTGATGAATTATTAGATACTAAAATTATCTCCATCAGTTTGTATGAAGGAAAATTATTGTTGATGACTTCGTTAAAGGGAGGGTATTTTTTAGAGAATAATAAATTAACACCAACTCGTTTTAATATTGATAAACAGATTCAGCTACACCAACTAAATACATTCTCTATATTAAAAAACCAAGATATGGTTTTTGGTACTATAAAGGATGGGGTTTTTTTAACCGATAAGAAAGGTATACTTAAGTATCATATTAGTAAAGAAAACGGCTTATTTAATAATACTATTTTAGGGCAATGTATAGATGAGACCGGTAATCTTTGGTTGGGATTAGACAATGGTATTGCTAATATAGAACTTAATAGTCTTAATTATTTTTTTAATGATATATCAGGTAAATTAGGTGCAGTCTACGATGTTGTTAAGTATAAGGGAGATATTTATGTTGGCACGAACACGGGTCTTTTTAGGTTAGATAAAGATGAAAAATTAAATTTTATAAAAGGATCTCAAGGTCAAGTTTGGGATTTAGAGATCGTTGAAGGAGATTTATTTTGTGGTCATAATGATGGGACTTTTATTGTAGATAACGATAAATTAACCTTGATATCTAGTTATACGGGTGGTTGGACGATTAAGAAAGTACCTGAAAAAGAACACACTTATATACAAGGAACATATTCAGGTTTGGTGAAGTTTGAAAAAGTTTTAGGTAAGTGGGAAGTAAAGTATTTGGGGGAAACTACAATTCCTTCTAGATTCTTGGTTTTTGAAAACCCTACCACAGCTTGGATTGCACATGCTACAAAAGGGGTGTCAAAAATAAGTTTTGATGAGAATTATGATAATGTAACTGCCGTTAAGAAGTATAAGAATAAAGGAATAAGTTCTAATTATAATGTCCGTGTTTATAATATACGAAACAATATCAGTTTTAAAACGAATGAAGGCTGGCAGCGCTATGAGCCTATTTTAGATTCAATTATCCCCTATGATCTACTTAATGATATGCTCGATGAAAACAGCTATATTATTTCTGATGACAACACAGATTTGTTTGCGCTTAAAAATAAAGGAGGTTTTATAAAGTTTAAATCTTTTGATAATACACATAAAGAGTTTTTTCTAAATGATGTTTTTCTTAAAAATAGGTATATAGTTGGCTACGAGAATGTGTCTAAACTCAATGACTCTGTATACGCGTTAAATTTAGATAATGGTTTTATGATGATAAATAGTACATCAAATACGAGTATCGAATTATATAAACCGACTATTGAATCTATTAATATTGGTGGCAACTCTATTGCCTTAAGTAATATTCAAAATGAAGACTTTGGCTATGATTTTAAAGAAAATTTATCCATAGAATTATCTTCTGCCAAATCATTAAATCATCATTTTGAATATAATGTTTCAGACGCAAGTGGAGAAGAAATTGATAGTTTGTGGTATGCCATTGAAGGTAATAAAGTTGAATTGTCAAATCTTATAGATGGTCGTTATAATATTTTATTTAGAAGTAGTGATAATGCTGGTAACGCATCACCGATTCAAGCATTGCGTTTAGAGGTTTATCCTCCGTGGTATAGAGCAACCTTAGGTTATGTATTTTATGCTTTTTTAGTTTGTCTTATTATAGTTGTGTTTTACACACTGCATAATAAAAAAATAGCTAAAGAACAGCGTCTAATTAAAATTAAGTATCAAAAAGAGCAACAGAAACTACTTAGAGAACAAACTTTAGAAAATGAAAAGCAAATTGTTCAACTTAAAAATGAATCCTTGCAAAATGAAATTAAGTTAAAAAGTAAACAATTAGCTAATAATGCTATGGCTTTAGTGAAGAAAAATGAAACACTTCAAGAGATCAAAAAAGATTTGATGGTTAATAAAGAAGGATTTAATAACTACTATTCTTATAAAAAGATTGTAAAGAAACTTGATAATTCAATTGTGTTGAAAGATGAATGGGCAGTTTTTGAAAATAATTTTAGTCAAGTTCACGATGAGTTCTTTGAGATTTTAAAATCAAAACACTCCATACTTACACCTAAAGATTTAAAGATTTGTGCCTACATCAAAATGAATCTTTCCTCTAAAGAAATAGCTCCACTTATGAATATCTCAGTTAGAGGGGTGGAAACACATCGATATCGATTAAAAAAGAAGTTAGATTTAGAAAATGATATTTCAATAGTCGATTATTTGTTAAATATCAAAAATTAAACGTAATAAATCAATTTATCTTAATAATTGTATACGTCATTACTACGTCACTTGAGGAATGTTCTCGCTACTAAAACGTTTTTTTTATGGCTTTATAGTACGTCATAGTGGGTTTTATTAACAGTTGTTAACCTTCTTTATGACGTGTGGCGTATTTAAAATGTAAATATATTTTAATAGCATTTAATAATACGTTATAACTTCGGCATTGAATAAACTAACTCTATTATTAAAAATTAAACAATTAATATGAAAACAAAAATTAGTCTATTGTTGATGTTGTTTTTTTCAATCTGTTCTTTTGCACAACAGGTAGAAATTAACGGAATTGTAACAAGTGAGAGTGATGGAATGCCTTTGCCAGGGGCGAGCGTCATAATTAAAGGATCAAATAGGGGCGCCACTACTGATTTTGATGGGAAGTACACCATTATGGCAGAAGTAGGTGAGCAAATTGAATTTAGCTACGTTGGTTTTGTGCCTCAGTTGATTACAGTAGGTGGTGAAAAACAATTAAATATTATCTTGAAAGATGATGTGGCTTCACTTAACGAAGTCGTTGTTGTTGGTTATGGAACTCAGAAGAAAGCCGATTTAACAGGGTCAATAGCTACTGTAAAATCAGAGGATATAGCAAGAACGCCAAGTAGTAATGTTATGCAATCTATTCAAGGTAAAGTTGCTGGTGTTCAAGTAGTGAGTAGTGGTACGCCAGGAGGTTCTCCATCAGTTAGAATTAGAGGTGTCAATTCTTATAAAGGTGGTGATTCACCATTGTATGTAGTTGATGGCATGTTTTATGACACTATTGAATTTTTAGATAGTAATCAAATTGAAACTATCTCTGTTTTAAAAGACGCATCTTCAATCTCTATATTTGGACAAGCTGGTGTTAATGGTGTAATTATTATTGAAACCAAAAACGGAAGAATAGAACAAAAGCCTGTGTTTACATATAATGGTTATTCTGGGTACCAAAATGCTCAAAATGTGGTTAAAATGGCAAATGCTGAACAATTTGTAACCATGGCTTATGAATCTAATTCACAGCCTGATATTGATTTTGTGAATAACGCCATTCAGCGTTTTGGTAGAAGTAGAGTAAACCCTAATATTCCAAATGTTAATACAGATTGGTATAAAGAAATTTTACGTGTAGCGCCAATTTCTAGTCATGCTATTGGGGTTACAGGAGGAACAGAGAGAACAACTTATAGTGTAAACGCTAATTATTTCTCTCAAGAAGGAATTTTAGATATGAAAAACGAATATGAGCGTTTCAACATTCAGTCTAATATTGAAATCAAATTATCTGACCGATTCAAAATTGGAACAAATGCCATTTTCAGTAATGCAACACAGTACAATCCTGAAAATGGGGCTTGGTTTCAAGCATATTCAGCTGTACCTATTCTGCCTATTTATGATAATACAAATACAGAAGCTACAACAACACCATATTCAGATGCGACTTTACTAGGTTACCGTGGAACACAAAACCCGTTTCCTACTATGGAGTATAATAACAATCAGCTTAAGATTAGAAAAGTCTTAACAAGTATGTTTTTAGAATATGAGTTGGTTCCAGAGAAATTAAAGTTTAAAACATCTTATAGCCATGACTATTCTACCATTTCAGAGAGAAATGTAAGATTACCTTATTTTATATCGTCACAATCACAAAGGGCACAATCTTCTATTAGACGAGCAGAATTAAACTATTCTAAGCAAATATGGGATAATACATTAACTTACAATGATACTTTTGGCGATCATAGTTTAACACTTCTTGCTGGTTCTTCATATAGAGATTATCAAGATAATTCTTTTGAAGCTACAGGGAATGAGATACAGGGGATCGATTTAGAAAGCTCTTGGTACTTAGATTTTGCAAATCCAACGACATTTAATGAGCAAGTTAAAGAGTCCGGTGATCGCGAGTATTCAATAGCCTTTTTTAGTCGGTTAGAGTATAGTTTTAAGGATAGGTATTTGCTTAATGCAACTATAAGACGTGAAGGTGATGGAAGATTTCCTAGAGAAATTTGGGTCACTACACCAGCTGTAGGTTTAGGATGGGTAGTTTCAGAAGAGAACTTCATGAAAGATAATAATACAATTAATTTTTTGAAGTTACGTGCAGGTTGGGGACAATTGGCTAATGGATTCTTAGGCGGAAGTGCAGGTACAAGAACCGTATCTACAACAACAGCAGATATAGGTGATACTCAAATGAATGGTATATTGACTACAAATACTTTTCAAAATTTAAAACGTGAGATTTTAGAAGAAACAAATTTTGGTATTAGTTCGCGCTTTTTTAACGATAAATTAAGTTTAGAGATCGATTATTACATCCGTGATACTAAAGATTTAGTACTTCCAAAGGATATACCAATTACCGCTGAAGTTGTGGATACTAATATTGGCGAAATGCGAAATCAAGGTTTAGAAATCGCAGCCAACTGGAATCAAAGTATTAATGATGACTGGAGTTTCTCTGTTGGTGGAAATATAGCAACGCTTAAAAATGAAATAACTAGAATTGATAGTGAACAAGGTTATTTTGATACAGGTGAAGCTGAGTTTCGTCAGAGACTTATTGTTGGAGAGCCAGTAAATGCTTTTTATGGTTGGGAGGTAGCAGGTGTTTATCAAAATGAAGATCAAGTTGCTGCAGATCCAACAGCGCAGAATGAAGCAAGCGCAAATAATAACCAGTTAATTCCTGGAGATTTAATTTATAAAGATCAAAATAATGATGGTAAAATTGATGCAGAAGATAGGGTGGTTTTAGGGTCTTATTTACCAACATTTAGTTATGGTGGAAATCTAAATGTCTCATATAAGAATTTCGATTTATCAGTAGCTGTCTCAGGACAAACAGGAAATAAAATATTGAACCGTAAAAGAGGTGAAGTTATTTTTACTAATGACACAAATATAGATGCTGACTTTGCTACAAATAGATGGCATGGAGAAGGGACTTCAAATTCATACCCTTCATCAGAAGGAAGAAGAAAAGCATGGAACCAGAAAATGAGTAGCTTTTTTGTTGAAGATGGAGCGTATTTTAGAGTTCAAAATATTCAGTTGGCATACACTATACCTGCTAAATCTCTTGGTGAGAATATGCCAGAGATAAGATTTACATGTACAGCAGAGCGTCCTATAACTGTATTTAGTTATAATGGGTTTAACCCAGAAGTTAGTGATGGTATTGATCGCGAAACCTATGCAGTGCCTGCAGTGTATACATTTGGTGTAAATATTAAAATTTAAAAAAAGCTATTATGAAAAATATAAATCAAATAATAAAACAGCTAACACTGATGTTGGCAATCTGTACGGTGGTTTTCTCATGCACAGATAAATTAGAAGAGAATGATGGTCAACTCGCTGCAGATGATCTCGATTTCACCAATTCTGATGATATGATTTTACCACTTATCGGTTCGTATTCAGCAGTATATTCTAGAGGTTGGGAAGATCCTTTACTTATTGGTGTTAGGGGAGATGATGTTAATGCAGGTGGCTTAGGAGATCAACCTCAGTTTGCAGATACAGATCTTTTTATCTACGATAATGGGTTTTGGATGTACAACCAAATCTGGGAGAATTTTTATGGTGATATCGTAAAAATTGTAAGTTCTCGCGAAACTATCCAATTATATAAAGATTTTGCAATAGACGATGCAGATTTAGATAAAGCTGATAAATATATGGCAGAGTGTAAAGTGTTAAGTGGTTTTACACATTTTCAGATGTCAAGACTTTGGGGTGATATTTTTATTATTGGTTCTTCAGATATTACTGCAGAACTAGATAATGGTGTAAAAACTAAAGCTGAAGTAATGCAATACATCTCAGATTTAATGGATGAAGCTATTCCGTTTTTACCAGATGCTAGGCCTAATGAAAGACAAGATGTTTCAGGTGGTGTTACAAAGTATACAGCTCTGGCTATAAAAGCTTTAGCGCAATTAGAATTAGAAGATTACCAAGCAGTAGCGGATGTTACGGGTGAAATAATTAATTCAAATAAATTCAATCTTTATCCAAATTTTTATGATTTGTTTAAAAAAGAAGGAGAGCTTAGTAACGAAAGCCTATTTGAGTTGCAATTCTCAGATTACGGTACCGAATCGGGAGCCGAAAATTCTCATGAATATGGCCCATTTGGTCCTTCAAATTGGACTCCAGTTGTTACGGGGGCATCTGAAGGTTGGGGGTTCTATGAGCCAAGTTTAAAGTTTATTAAATTTATGCTAGACAGAGGTGAAATGACTAGGTTGATTACCAGTGTTAATTTTACACCACGAGGCATAGATGAGATTACATCAGATCCTGCTTATGCTACCTTACCTAGTTTTATTTCTAATGTAACACCAGATGGTGATATTTTTAACGACTATTCTAGAGCCATGTTTGCAAGTGGTAAACATTATTTACCGTCTATAGATTTAACTCCAGGAAGAACAAGATATGGATCAGGGAAAAACCTTTTAGTTATTAGATACTCTGAAATATTATTAATGTATGCAGAAGCCTTAACACAAGGAGCTAACGGTTCTGCTGGTTCAGCAGATCAGGCTGTAAATGAAGTTAGAGCAAGAGTCGGAATGCCTTCACTAACTGGAGTTACAACAGATGACGTTATGGATGAGAAATTTGCAGAGCTTGGAATGGAATGGGGTGTGCGTTATTTTGATATGATTCGTTTAAATAAATTTGAAGAATTAAGTTACGAAGGCCGAATATTTACAGCAGAAGACAAACTCTTACCTTATCCGCAAGCACAGTTAGATTTATTACCTCTTAACCAATAAAACAATCAAAACATGAAAAATATTTATAAATATGCATTGGGTGTGGTAGCAATGATAATGATATCATCTTGTGATGATGGTATAGACTCAATCACTCAAGTAGATGCAGGACCAGATTTAGAAAATCCTACAGCAGAGCTTATAAGTCCAAATGGAAATGTATTAATTCCATTTACTGATACAGAAGTCGATTTAGATATCGAGGTTTTAGTAGAAGATGATATAGAAATTAATAATGTAACTGTCATTTTAGATGGTAATACCATTAGAACCTTTGATAGTTTTTTAGATTATCGAATATTTATGGATTCATTTCAATATGAAAGCTTACAATTAGGAAGTCATACAATTATTGTAGAAGTAACGGATACAAGTGGTAAAACAGCATCAGATAGCTTAACGTTTAATCTAGATAACACTTATTTACCTAGTGTTGAAGGAGAAACGTTTTATATGCCATTTTTTGAAGGGTTGTATACTGAGCTAATTAGTGAATCGGATCCTATAGTGGTTGGAACACCAGATATCGTTTCTGGTGGTTATTCTGGTAATACTTATAAAGGAGCTGCAGATTCCTATTTAACATTTCCGATTGATGGTTTATTTGGTGAAGATACCTTTAGTGCAACATTTTGGTATAAGGTAAATAGTACACCAGATCGCGCAGGGATTCTAGTTGTTGGAAATGATGTTCCAGATAACAGAAATCAAGGTTTCAGATTGTTTAGAGAAGGTAATGAATCGGAGCAAACAATTAAGGCAAACATAGGTGTTGGAGCAGCAGAAAGTTGGAATGATGGAGGGATGATTGATGTTACTGCTGGCGATTGGGTTCATGTAGCTTTCACAGTTTCTGCCACAGAAAGTAAAATTTACTTAAATGGTGATCTTAAAAATACAACTGTTCTCGATTCTAGTATCGATTGGACAGGATGTACAGATATTACAGTTGGTGCTGGTGGGGAAACTTTCAGCTATTGGGGCCATTTATCTGATTTAAGTTTAATAGATGAATTAAAACTATATAATAAAGCTTTATCTCAGGCAGAAATAAGTGCTATGCAGCCTGAATAATTAAACAATGAGTTTAGTCTAAACTACCCCTTTGTTTTATTTAGCGGCATTTTTAATCTGTAAAATGCCGCTTATTTTTACTTAATGTTTCCAGTGATTAGACAATGCAAAAATTAACTGTAGCTAACTTTTTTATGTCTCGAATTAAGTTTTAATGGGTTTTTTAGTTAAAAGAAGATTTTAGTCATTTCTATTTATAATATAAAAAATGAATAACATAAAAATTTTAAAATTATTAGTAGTCATTTTATTGTGTTTTTCTTGTGGTTCAGATAGTGGTCCAGGATATCAAGAACCTTACAATCCAAATGATGATGATGCTCCGGTGGTTGAAGAGTTAACAGACGAAGAATTACTAGACCTAACCCAAGAAACGACTTTTAAATATTTTTGGGATTATGCCGAATCTAATTCAGGTGCTGCCAGAGAGCGCTACCATCCAAACGATCCTTCAGATAGTGAAAATGTAGTAACTACAGGAGGAAGTGGTTTTGGTCTTATGGCGATTTTAGTAGGTATTGAA
Organism: Winogradskyella wichelsiae; assembly: GCF_013403925.1. Taxonomy (GTDB): domain Bacteria; phylum Bacteroidota; class Bacteroidia; order Flavobacteriales; family Flavobacteriaceae; genus Winogradskyella; species Winogradskyella wichelsiae. Next base: position 431,352 of record NZ_JABFDJ010000001.1, on the reverse strand, counting down.
AGAGGTTATATTTCAAGAAGTGAAGGCTTCGATAGATTAAGTCAGATTTTAAATTTCTTTGAAAATGCAGATCGTTTCCACGGAGCTTGGCCGCATTGGATTAATGGAGTAAATGGTAATATTATTCCTTTCGGTGATCAAGATAATGGTGGTGATTTAGTCGAAACTGCACTTTTTGCACAAGGTTTAATTTGTGTAAAAGAATATTTTAAAAATGGATCTGAGGAAGAAGCCGTTTTAGCGACTCAAGCAGACGGGTTATGGAAAGGTGTAGAATGGAATTGGTATACTCAAAATCAGAATGCTTTGTATTGGCATTGGAGTCCAAATAATGGATTTTCAATGAATCTAGAATTAAAAGGTTACAACGAAACATTAATTGCTTTTATTTTGGGAGCAGCATCAACAGAATACGCTATTACACCAGAGGTTTATAATGAAGGTTGGGCTAGTAATGGAAGTATTGTGTCTTCTGAAACTCAATATAATATTCCGTTAATTTTAGATCATGCAGGTACAGGCTCAGGTCCTTTATTTTGGGCACATTATTCATTCTTAGGATTAAACCCAACCAACTTAACAGATCAATATGCAGATTATTGGGATTTAAACGTCAATCATACCAATATCAATTACCAACACAGTATTAACAATCCAAATAATTATGTAGATTATGGTGAAGATTGTTGGGGATTAACAGCAAGTTATAGTAGAAATTTAGATGGATCTACAGGATATTCTGCGCACAGCCCCGAAAATGACTTAGGTGTTATTTCACCTACGGCAGCCATTAGTTCAATGCCTTATACGCCAGAAAAATCAATTGCAGCTTTGCATTATTTTTATAGTAAGAAGGATATTTTACTAGGACCAGCAGGATTTTATGATGCCTTTAGTCCACAATATAATGATTGGGTTACAGAGCGATATTTAGCAATAGATCAAGGACCCGAAATTATTATGATAGAGAACTATAGAACTGGACTTTTGTGGAATTATTTTATGCAAAATGAAGATGTTCAAAATGGTTTAAATGCACTAGGTTTTTCTTATTAAACTTTAAATAATAGAATCATGAGGAGTTTATTTTTAATCTTTATTTTTAGTGTAACATTTTTGAATTCAAATAATGTAATCGCACAACAAACCGAATCACCTAAAGATTTGTTCTCTTATGAACATCATGTTGTAAATAGAGATACGCTGAATTATAGGATGCTTTTGCCAAAAGATTTTGATACATCTAAAACATATCCACTAGTGTTATTGCTTCATGGAGCTGGAGAGCGCGGTAGCGATAATAAAAAACAATTAACGCATGGAAGTGCATTGTTTTTAAAAAAAATTACAAGAGATTCATTTCCTGCAATAGTAATATTTCCGCAATGTCCTCAAAATGATTATTGGTCTAAACTAGATGCAGATCGCTCTACAAAACCAATTACATTTAACTACAAATACAATGAAGCACCAACTAAAGCGATGGCTTTAGTAATAGATTTAATGACAGAGATGGTCGCTAAACCGTATGTGAAAACCGACCAGGTTTACGCTATGGGACTGTCAATGGGAGGTATGGGGACTTTTGAAATTATCTACCGTAATCCCAAAATGTTTGCAGCTGCAATTCCTATTTGTGGAGGTGGAGATCCAGAATCGGTAACAGCTTATGCTCAAACCATTCCACTTTGGATTTTTCATGGTGCTAAAGATGATGTTGTAGATCCAAAATTATCATTAAGCATGGCATCTGCAATAATTACGGCAGGCGGATTCCCTAAACTTACTTTATACGATTTTGCTAACCACAACAGTTGGGATTCAGCTTTTGCAGAATCAGAACTTTTAAAATGGCTTTTTTCACATACTAAATAATAATAATGAAGAGATTAATTAACGTACAAACTATCGCAATTGCCGTTATGGCAATAACCCTAGCAAGCTGTAATTCTAACAATACTACAGAGATTAAATCGACATCAGATACAGAAAACCCTTTTGCATCAAAAGTAGATTCAATTTTAGAATTGATGACTATTGATGAAAAAATAGGACAACTTAATTTGCCGACTTCAGGAGATATTACTACAGGTGCCGCTAAAGGTACAGATGTTGGAGAACGTATAAAACAAGGTAAAGTAGGTGGTTTATTCAATATTAAAACGGCAGAAAAGATTTATGAAGTTCAAAAGATTGCTGTAGAACAAAGCCGATTAGGTATTCCATTAATTTTTGGAATGGATGTTATTCATGGTTACAAAACTACATTTCCAATTCCTTTAGGCTTATCAAGTTCTTGGGATATGGAGATGATAGAAAAAACGGCTAGAGTTGCAGCTATAGAAGCGAGTGCAGATGGGATAAATTGGACGTTTTCTCCAATGGTAGATATCTCAAGAGACCCACGTTGGGGACGCGTTTCTGAAGGAAATGGTGAAGATCCTTTTTTAGGAAGCAGAATTGCAGAAGCAATGGTAAAAGGATATCAGCAAGATGACTTAAGTGAAAATAATACCTTAATGGCATGTGTAAAACATTTTGCGTTATACGGTGCTTCAGAAGCTGGTAGAGATTATAATACGGTAGATATGAGCCGAATTAGAATGTATAATGAATACTTAGAACCATACAAAGCAGCTATCGATGCAGGCGTTGGTTCTGTTATGGCATCATTTAATGAAATTGATGGAGTGCCTGCTACAGGAAACAAATGGTTGCTTACAGATTTGCTACGTGATGATTGGGGATTTAATGGTTTTGTTGTTACAGATTATACAGGAATTTACGAAATGACTGCACATGGAGTTGGTAATAAATACGAAGTATCTGAGCAGGCTTTAAAAGCAGGTGTAGATATGGACATGGCAGGAGATTCACCTTCAATACCTGCGGCTTTTGTAAAAACCCTAAAGGAATCTTACGAGAACGGTAAGGTGTCTATGGATGATATTGATACGGCAGTAAGACGCATGTTAACTGCTAAATTTCAGTTAGGTTTATTTGATGATCCATATAAATATTGTGATGTTGATAGAGCAAAAACTGAAATTTTTACACCAGAAAATAAAGCATTTGCACGTAAAGTTGCAGCAGAATCTATGGTGTTACTTAAAAACGAAGCACAATTATTGCCTATAAAAAAGTCTAGTACTATAGCTTTAATAGGGCCGTTAGCAAAAGCAGCAAATAATATGGCTGGGACCTGGAGTGTGGCTACAGATCAGGAAAAATCGAATTCGGTTTTCGATGGTTTAACAGAAGTTGTTGGTGATAATGGAACATTATTATACGCAAAAGGAAGTAATATTGATTATGATTTAGATCTCGAGAAGCGCGCTACAATGTTTGGTAAAGATATTCCGAGAGATGGGCGTACAGATAAGCAATTGTTAGATGAAGCACTTCAAATAGCTGCAAAATCAGATGTTATTGTAGCAACTATTGGAGAGTCTGCAGAGTTAAGTGGAGAAAGTAGTAGTAGAACAGATCTAGGAATTCCACAAGTGCAAAAAGATTTGTTAAATGCTTTATTAAAAACAGGGAAGCCTGTAGTTTTAGTCTTGTTTACAGGAAGACCTTTAGTTTTAGTAGAAGAAAATGATAATGTACCTGCCATATTGAATGTTTGGTTTCCTGGTAGTGAAGCAGGTTTGGCTATTTCAGATGTATTATTTGGTGATGTTAACCCTTCAGGGAAATTAACAGCAACTTTCCCAAGAAATGTTGGTCAGGTTCCAATTTTTTACAATCATAAAAATACAGGTCGACCTTTAGGAAATGAAGAAGGTAAATTCGAAAAATTTAAAAGTAATTATATTGATGTTCGTAATGAACCGTTATATCCTTTTGGCTATGGTTTAAGTTACACAAAATTCGATTATTCTAACTTCACAACTAATACCGCTACAATTAATATGAATGGAACTATTGATATTTCTGTAGATGTTACCAATTCTGGTGATTACGACGGAAAAGAAGTGGTGCAACTTTATATTAGAGATCTTGTTGGTTCGGTTACAAGACCAGTAAAGGAATTAAAAGGTTTTCAAAAAGTTGAAATTAAAAAAGGAGAAACAAAAACAGTAAGCTTTACGTTAACCGTTGAAGATTTAAAATTCTATAATTCAGCATTAGATTTTGTAGCAGAACCTGGACAGTTTCAAGTATTCGTTGGTACAGATTCAGATACTAAACTGATGAAAGAATTTGAATTAACTAAATAAAATGAGAACATATAATGTTCTATAAAAATGAATTGATTTTAAGATAAGGCATTGTAATTATTATTAGATAATAATGTTATGTTTTCGTATTAATTTCAAAAATAAGTTTACCAAAGTTGACTAATAGCAACCTTATGCCACATATAAATTTTAAGTATTAATCCCTATTCTTATTGTTTTGTGTGGCTTTTTTTTATGTTAAATTGAAACATGCTCTCAAGAGGTTGGTTCTAAACAAGCTAGTTATTTAAGGCTTGATGGTTCTAAATTGGTTGCAGTTAAATTGCAAGAATTAGAGAGGTTTTATTCTTTTCCATATTGTTAAAGGTAGAGGTCATGAAATCGCTAGAATTACTTCAGCAGATTTCGATAAAAAAAAATCAAACAGTTTTAAATAACGAAGTGATTCAAACTAAAGTAATTAAAATAAAACAACCATGAGATATCTTTCTACGTTATTCATATTTTTTTTGATGTTTCAATCTTGTAAAAAAGGAAATAATATTGATGGAAACCCACTTTCTAAAGAGAAGCAAAAAACAGAGATAAAAGATGGGTTTGAAACGTATATTAATCCATTAGATATAGATTATACCTATATGGTTTATAATTCAACCCAAAATAAATCCTACCGCTCAGGTGCAGATCCGGCAGTTATAGAATTTAAAGGTGAGTATTACATGTTTGTAACGCGTTCTTTTGGCTATTGGCATTCTACCGATTTAGTCAACTGGGATTTTATTAAACCAGAACAGTGGTTTTTTGAAGGTAGTAACGCGCCTACAGCTTTTAATTATAAGGATTCGTTAGTGTATTTTGCGGGTAATCCTGCAGGCTACGGTAGTATACTTTACACAGACGATCCAAAAGGGGGAAAATGGACCCCAACAGCTTCTATATCTACAGACATTCAAGATTCAGAATTATTTATCGATGATGATGGGGAAACCTATTTATATTGGGGTTCTTCTAATGTGAATCCGCTTCATGTAAAAATGTTGAATAAAGACGATCGGTTTTTAGAAACAGGAGTTCGTAAAACCTTGTTTAATCTGGTTGAAGAAGAACATGGCTGGGAACGTTTTGGCGAAAATAACTTTCACCCAACTTTAAAGGAAGGTTATATGGAAGGTGCTTCTATGACCAAACACAACGGAAAATATTATTTACAATACGCCGCACCTGGTACGCAATTTAATGTGTATGCCGATGGAGTTTATATTGGAGAGACTCCATTAGGACCTTTTACATACATGAAAAATAACCCGATGAGTTTTAAACCAGGCGGATTTACAAATGGTGCAGGGCACGGCATAACGGTGAAGCAAACCAATGGGCAATATTGGCACTTTGCAACGATGGCACTTGCTTCTAATTCGCAATGGGAACGTCGCTTGTGTATGTTTCCTACTTATTTTGATGATGATGGATTAATGCATAGCAACACATCATATGGTGATTATCCGCGTTTTGGAGCTAATCATCCTACAAAAGCAGGACAACATAATGGTTGGATGTTATTGTCTTATAAAGGAGGTGTTACAGTCTCTTCTTCTTTAATGCAAATTAAAAAATTTACGTCTGATGACGATGCAGTAGAAGTCACAGAATTACCTTTAGAAAAAAATAATAAAGATCAAATAATCTCTAAAGTATTAACAGATGAGAATCCTAAAACATTTTGGGTTGCAGATGCTAATGATGATAAGCAATGGCTAACGATTGAAATGCTAAAACCAGGAAATATCAATGCTTTTCAGTTAAACTTCCATGACCATGAATCAGGAATCTATACACGTACCGAAGGATTGAAACATCAATTTACTATTGAAACTTCGGAAGATGGCGTTAAATGGCAAACCGTTGTAGATAGAAGTATGAGTGAAAAGGATACGCCTAATGCATACATTGTATTAGATGAAGCCGTAAAGGCAAAGTATGTGCGTTACAATAATGTAAAAGTGCCTGGAGCAAACTTTGCGATGTCAGAGTTTAGAGTCTTCGGATTAGGACTCGAAGATAAACCAGCAGATGTTGCAGAATTTAAAGTGAAAAGAGAGGAGGATCGTAGAGATGTGTCTTTTTCTTGGAATGCAGTAGAAGGTGCTCAAGGTTATAATATTCGTTGGGGGATTGCAGAAGATAAATTATATCAGTCTTGGCAAGTTTACGATGCAAATGAGCATTTTATGCGTTGTTTAGATCGTGATACGCCTTATTATTTCACAATTGAAGCATACAGTGAAAACGGAATTTCTGAAAAAAGTGCGGTTATCTATGTCGAATAAATTTTAAAATATGAAGTGTTTATTTCTATTGTATTTTGCTATTCGTTTTTTAGTGATAAGCGATTCAAAATAAATATCTAAACTGAACTTTGACTTATAAGATGTATTCAAAAGGTTTTTTATTTAATAAACCGGTTGTCAGAGAGATAGGTTTTAATGTTGAAAAAACACTACTGAAGTACTTAAAAATATAGCTTTAAGCGGTGATAGAACATCAAAGATCTAATGGATGATTTACCAATTTTAGTTAAATTGCAGTTGTAAATTTTAAATAAACGAAGTCTCTAAAATAATATTAAATATAATTAAAATGAAAAAAGGTGTTTTCTTACTATTAATAGCTGCAGTTTCCGCTCTGGGTGGTTTGCTTTTCGGTTATGATACAGGAGTTATTAATGGTGCTCAATTTTATCTCACAGAGTATTTTGATTTAAGTGATGCGTTAAAGGGCTGGGTTGTAGGTAGTGCACTAATAGGTTGTTTTGTAGGTGCTATTGTTGCGGGTCCATTGAGTATAAAAATAGGAAGAAAATGGTCTTTAATAATTTCCGCCATATTCTTTACTCTTTCTGCTTACGGATCTGGTTTGCCAGAATTATTTCCTCAGACAGTAAGTATGTTGGTGGTTTTTAGAATTATTGGAGGTTTAGGTATTGGTGTGGCATCGATGAATGCACCTATGTATATCGCAGAAATTGCACCTTCAGATATTAGAGGGCGTATGGTGACTTATTATCAATTGGCTATTGTTATTGGCTTCTTTGTAGTATTCTTAGCAACCTATTTTATTGGTAATGATTTAACCGTGGCAGAGAATATTGAATTTGGATGGAGAAGAATGTTTTGGTCAGAGTTAATTCCGAGTCTATTATTCTTAATCTTATTATTTATTGTCCCTAAAAGTCCAAGGTGGCTGGCTTTAAAAGGTGATGAAAAAGCAGCATTAGCTGTTTTACGTCAAATAAACGGAGATGATGTAGCAGAAAAAGAAATGCTTCAGATTAAGAAATCTCTCAATGAAACTAATGATGGTATCAAAGTAAGTTACTTTTCTAAGGGAATATTAGTTATTATAGCTATTGGTACTGTACTTTCTATGTTACAACAGTTTACAGGGATTAATGCTGTTTTGTACTATGGTGCTGATATTTTTGAAAAAGCACTTGGTTTTGGAAAAGAAGATGTGCTTGCACAACAAATACTATTAGCATTTGTTAATTTAATATTCACATTTGTAGCAATGTTTACTGTAGATAAATTTGGTAGAAAACCTTTATTGTATATTGGGTCTGTAGGTATGATTGTTGGGTTTTTGCTTCTAGGTATAACATTACAACAAGGAAATGTCGGTGTATTGTCATTAATTGGAGTATTAATGTTTATAGCATCTTTTGCTTTATCTATGGGGCCTGTTGTTTGGGTTTTATTAGCTGAGATGTTTCCTAATAAAATAAGAAGTGTTGCTATGTCTGTAGCTGTTGCAGCACAATGGGCGGCTAATTATGTGGTTTCTCAATCGTTTCCAGTCGTTATGGGAAGCGAAATGAATAATAGTGAACCATGGAATGGTTCATTGCCATATTACATCTTTATAGCGTTTATTTTAATCATTGTATTTGTAACCTATAAATTTATACCAGAAACAAAAGGGAAGTCTCTTGAAGAGATTGAAGGATTCTGGAAATAAAACTTATTTGAATATTTATTGAATAAAAAAATCAAGGTGTTTACGCCTTGATTTTTTTGTTTTAAATAGTTTTATAGTGAGTTCTAAAATAGAATTTAAGATATAAAACCAAAAAACCCGATTCATTTGAATCGGGTTTTGGTGGTGGTGCCTCCAGGAATCGAACCAGGGACACAAGGATTTTCAGTCCTTTGCTCTACCAACTGAGCTAAGGCACCAATTGCTTTGTTAAGCGGGTGCAAATATAAGAGCTTTTTTTATATCTCCAAATAGATTTTAATAAAATTTGATTTTATATTTTTGTAAAAATATAGTTTGAGTATGAATCTTATTGTAGATGTGGGTAATACGTATGTAAAGTTTGCTGTTTTTAATTTCAAAAAAATTTTATATAAAACATCTTTTGAGCTAAAAGAGTTAAAAAAAGAATACAAATTGATCAAAGAAAACTATCCAGAATTAAAAAAGGCGATAGTTGCATCTGTGGGGTATTTGTCTAAAGAAGAAATAGAGATGCTTTCAAATGATCTAAAAGTTATAGAATTATCTTCAAACTTAAATTTCCCTTTTCAAAACTTATATGAGACACCAAAAACATTAGGTGTAGATCGTATTGCTCTAGTTTGTGCTTCTGTAAATCAATTTCCCAATAAGAATGTTTTAATAATAGATGCAGGAACATGTATTACTTATGACTTTATTTCCAAGGATAATGATTATCTTGGTGGCGCAATTTCACCTGGTTTAAGATTACGTTATAAAGCTTTGAATAATTTAACAGCAAATCTTCCGTTATTAGAAACTAAGATGCCAGATCAGATGATTGGTGGTTCTACAAAATCATCAATTCACTCAGGTGTAGTTTTTGGCACAATTAAAGAAATTGACGGCGTAATAGGAGATTATATCTACCAATACCCAGATTTAACAGTTATTTTAACAGGAGGGGATACCAATTTTTTGTCAAACCAATTAAAAAATAGCATATTTGCGAATTCAAATTTTCTTCTAGAGGGTTTGAATTACATTCTAGAATATAATTCAAAATAATGATAAAAAGATTCATTGTAATTTGTATTACAATTATAAGTTCTGCAGCTTTTGCACAACAAGGTACAGGGTCACCATATTCGTTTTACGGTATTGGGAGTCTTATGGCAAAGGGAACGGTAGAAAACCGTAGTATGGGTGGTATTGGCGTATACTTAGATAGTATACACGTTAATTTAAGAAACCCTGCATCCTATGCTACAAGTAACGTGAAGTCTTTTCCTTTTAATGGTGAGAGTAGACCTGTTAAGTTTGCATTTGCTGGTTCTATGTCTAACTCTTCTTTAGAAAGTAACACAGGTTCAGCAACAACCAATAGCGCTATATTTGATTATTTGGCAATTTCAATTCCGGTTGGGAGATTTGGTTTTGGCTTCGGTTTAACTCCATATACCTCTGTTGGGTACCAATTAGATGATATCAACGATGATGGAAATATTGTAAATCGTTTTTCGGGAGAAGGAGGTTTAAATAAAGTTTTTGCAGGTTTGGGTTATCAGGTTTCAGATAAGTTAAGTATTGGAGTTGATTTCAATTATAATTTTGGAAATATTCAGAATGATGTTATTGAAGTAGCCTATGGAACTGATGGTAGTGTTATTCAATATCAAACCAACGAGTATACGAGATCTGATTTAAGTGGTCTAAATATGAATTTTGGTGTTTCTTATAAAACAATGCTAAACGAAGAATTAGAATTATCTACTACAGCGACGTTTGCACCAGGCACTAAATTAAGTTCTGATAATATAAGATCCTATTCAACAGTTGTTGTAGATGGGGCTACACTAGATGTTACAGGCATCGCAGAAATTATAGAAGCTGACTTAGACGCTAACGGTCTTGAAAACACAAAATTAACATTGCCCTCAACCTTTACTTTAGGAGCTGGTATTGGTGCCCCTAAGTCTTGGTTTGTAGGTGCAGAATATACTTATCAAAATTCAAGCGATTTCTCTAATCCTCTTTACACCAACTTAAGTTCATCTTTCGAAAACTCATCAAAGTACGCTATTGGTGGTTTTTATATTCCTGATTATAATGCTTTTTCAAGTTATTTAAAACGTGTGGTTTACAGGGCTGGTTTTAACTTTGCAAATACAGGTTTGGTAATAAAAGATGAGTCGATTAATGAGTTTGGCATATCTTTTGGTTTAGGTTTACCAGTTGGGAACCGAAATTTATTTTCTAATGCTAACCTAGGACTAGAATTTGGACAGAGAGGGACAACTAATCAAAACTTAATCAAGGAGAATTTTGTAAACTTTAATGTAAGTTTATCTTTGAACGCTAGATGGTTTGAACAACGAAAGTATAATTAACTAATATAACTTAAAATGAAAACGAAAATAACGATACTATTTCTTGCACTTTTTATGAGTGTTAATCTTGGATTTGCACAGCAAGATGAAGAATGCACGAATAATCTATCTATTTTTAATGATTATGCAAAAAATAAGAAATATGATGAAGCATATGGCCCTTGGAAAATAGTTAGAGAAAAGTGCCCTAAATTTAATAGAGCTATTTATGTGTATGGTGAAAAAATTCTAAAGCATAAAATAGAAAACTCGACAGGAGAAGAACAAATAGCACATATTAATGATTTAATGTTGTTATATGATCAGAGTAGAGAGAATTTTGAATCTAGATATGATCTTGGTGAAATTTTAGCAGACAAAGCTAATTTAAGTTATAAGTACAGAAAAGAACTTAACAAAACTGACCAAGAGCTTTATAATATGTTTGATGAAGCGTATACCAAAGATGCTAAGAACTTTAACAGTGCAATAGGTCTTTATACTTACTTTTCACTTGGTGTTGATTTATATGATGCAGGAGCTAAAACACCAGAGGATGCACAATATTTATTTGACAAGTATGATGATGTTAATGAAATAATAGTTGGCTTAATTGATGGTTACACTGTAAAATTAAATGAGTACGCTGAAAAAGAAGAGGCTGGGACAGCGTTAACACGTAAAGAAGAGTCATATAAGGCTAATTATGAGTCTAATATCGAAGTTTTTGAAACTAAGATTATTGGTAGTATGGATTCTAAATTAGGTCAGAGAGCTAATTGTGAGGTTTTAGTGCCATTATATGAAAAAGATTTTGAAGCAAACAAAAATAATGGTGAGTGGTTACAACGTGCCATGAATAGAATGTATGCCAAAGAATGTAAGTCAGATCCTTTATTCTTAAAATTAGTACAACAGAAAAATACTATTGAGCCAAGTGCTGATACAGCATTTTACTTATACTTACTTACTGATGAGCAAAAGTATTTTGATCAGACTATAAAATTAGAAACAGATCCGTTAAAGAAAGCTAAACTATATAAGAAATTAGCTCAAGAATCTAAAGCTAAAGGTAGTTATTCTAAAGCAAGACAGTATTATATGCAAGCTTTAAAACTTAACCCTTCAGATGGTTCCCCTCACTTATCTATTGCAGCAATGTATGCGAAAAGTGCAAATAGTTGTGGAGATACAAACTTTAATAAAAGAGCCGTGTTCTGGTTGGCAGCTTTAGAGGCAGAAAAAGCTGGTAGAGTAGATGGTAGGTTAAAATCTATTGCAGCTCAAACAGCAGCAAGCTATAGAGGTAGTGCGCCAAGTAAGACTGAGATTTTTAGCTGTACTTGTGCTGGTGAGACTATAAGTATTGGATGTTGGATAGGACGTTCTGTAACTGTACCAAGTAATTAATTGAAAAAAAATATATTACATAGCATTAAAAACATAGTCACAGCAATCGTTGTGACTTTGTTTTTTTCTTGTAACAACAACTTTGATGAAGTTCAAAAGGTTGGTGTATTACAAAACGGACCTGTTGGTGAAGCTGTAGATTTAGATCTCGATTATACGGAGTTTAAAGAAGATACAGTAAAATTAATCACCAATTTATTAAGTCCTAAAATGTTGGACTATTCTAATCGAAATTTTGCGTTTTCTGAATTTCCAGAAGGTGTTGAGTTGATTATCTTTGATGATAATGGTTATAAAACAACAATTACTTCTAATTATGCAATAGTATATTCTGACACGGATATCATAGACCTTCGTGGAGATGTAAAGATTGCTTCACACCAAAAAGATACGTTGTTTACGGAACAACTTTATTACAATCAAAAGTTAGAATGGGCTTTTACTAATGAGCCTTTTTTACTTAAGAGTTTAACAAGTAATTTGAAGGGAATTGGTTTTGATTCCGATAAAAATTTGAAAGAACCACAAGTGTTAGAATCTAGTGGAGATTTTGAAGTAGAGAATTAACTATCTTTGTCTAAAAATTATTTTACAATCACATGAAAATACAAAAGATTTTTCATTACGCTTATATCATTTTTGCAGTACTTTTTATTTATGATGCTATTACAAAATGGTCAGACGATAGAAACAAAGCTTATATGTCATTATTTTTTGCGGCATTAGCAATCTTTATGTTCTTCTTTAGAAAGCGTTTTAGCAAAAAGATTGAAGACCGTAACAATAAATAATTTATGACTGCTGACTTAGTCATTATTGTAACTACACTTGTATTATCTGCTTTTTTCTCAGGGATGGAAATAGCCTATATTTCTTCCAATAAAATCCATATTGAGTTAGAGAAAAAGCAAGGTGATTTTTTAGGAAAAATATTAGGTAAGCTCACAGCTAAACCTTCCAAGTATATTGCAACCATGCTAATTGGTAATAATATAGCATTGGTTATTTACGGGCTAAAAATGGGAGAGGTCTTAGTGAATTGGTTCAATTCCATGCTACCTTCAGATAGTCCTATTTTAAGTTATTTATTTGTAGATCTGCAGTTGTTATCTCAAACAGTAATTTCAACACTAGTTATTCTAGTAACAGCAGAATTCTTACCAAAAGTATTCTTTCAAATTTATGCCAATACCTTATTGAAGGTTTTAGCATTACCTACCTATATTTTCTATATTATATTTTCATGGGTTTCAGATTTTATCATTTGGATTTCAGAAGCTGTTTTAAAATATATATTTAGAGCAGAAGGTGAAGATGTGGTGCTTGCAATGACCAAAGTAGAACTTGGTAATTATATTACAGAGCAAATGGAATCTGTTGAAGATGATGATGACGTAGATAGTGAAATTCAAATATTTCAGAATGCTTTAGAATTTTCAGGTGTAAAAGCAAGAGAGGTTATGGTGCCTCGTACCGAAATTACATGCGTAGATGTATCAGATAGTATAGAGAATCTTAGACAACTTTTTATTGAAACAGGTAGAACTAAAGTTATTATATATAAAGATAATATTGACGATATATTAGGCTACGTACATTCATTTGAGTTGTTTAAAAAGCCTAAAACAATAAGTTCTATTGTTATGCCTGTCGGTTTTGTTCCAGAAACAATTCTTGTTAAAGATGTTTTAAATATTTTAATTAAGAAACGTCGAAGTATGGCGGTAGTAATTGATGAGTACGGAGGTACATCTGGCATAATGACTGTTGAAGATATTATTGAAGAATTAGTTGGTGAGATTGAAGATGAGCATGATACTATAGAAAAAGTAGAGGAGCAGTTAAGTGAAAACACGTATAAATTTTCAGCGAGGCTAGAGGTTAATTATGTTAATGAAATTTATAAACTGAACCTTCCAAAAAGCGAAAATTATGAAACCTTAGGTGGTTTAATCGTACATGCTACAGAAGGAATTCCAGAAGAGAAAGACGATGTGTTAATTGATAACTTTAAGTTTACCGTTACAGAAGTATCTTCAACAAAAATTGATGAAGTTATTTTAAAAGTATTAGATGTAGATTAGATTTTTTAGCCTAATAGGTGTTTTAGTTCATTTAATCGTGCTTAATTAAAATAATTATTCATTTAAAGATGTCGGTATTTCAATACATAAGAGCTTCAATATTTTAGCGCAATAGAGTAAAAGAATCAATAAAGTTTTTAAGGCTTATAAAAACTAAACTTCTCCTTTTATTATTTGCTAGAATATACTATTTTCGCACACTTATTTACACCAAATTAAAGACTATACAAAAAGACTATGGCAGTTTTAAATAAAATTAGACAGCGCTCACTGATATTAATATTAGTAATTGCATTAGCGTTATTTTCATTCGTTATTGGAGATTTATTCAAAAACTCGGATTCCTTAACAGGTAGTTCACAAGATGTTATTGCTACTATTAATGGTACTGATATTAACAGAGTTGAATTTCAACAAAAAGTAAAAAATTATCAAGATAGATCTGGTGGAAGACAAACTTCTACACAGTCTATGAATGCTATTTACAACCAAGAGGTTCGTAAAATCGTTCAACAATCAGAGTTTGATGAATTAGGGTTGTCTGTTGAAAAAGACGAAATGAGAGATTTATTAAAAATTAGTTTTTCATCTTATCCAGAATTTCAAGATGCAAACGGAAATTTTGATTTTAATCGTTTAAATGCATTTATTGCAAACTTGAAAGACTTAAACGGTGATACTGCTCCTTTAGGTAATTTCTTAGTAAACTATGAAAGTTGGACATCTAATGAACAAACAATAGCAGCTAACGCAATACAGCAAACGTATTATAACTTAATAAAGTCAGGTGTTGGTGCTACAATTTCAGAAGCTGAAGAAGAATATTTAGGAGATTCAAAAACTGTAGATATTAAATATGTACAGATACCTTACACAACTATCGACGATAGCGCTGTAGAAGTTTCTAAAAGTGAAATCACTGCTTATATGAAGGAGCATGAGGATACTTATAAGTCAGATGCTACAACTGAAGTTGTTTATGTAGAATTTAAAGAAGGAGCTTCTAAAGCTGATGAAGATAAATTAAAAGCAGATTTAATAGCTTTAAAATCTGATAGAGAAGAGTACAACGAAAATAGCAAGAACACAGAAACTATTCCTGGTTTTGATTCTGCTACAGATATAGAAGAGTTTGTAAATTCTAACTCAGCTACAAAATACAATGATGCATTTTTAAGAGAAGGTCAATTACCAACAATTGCTAAAGACACTTTAATGAAATTAAATGTTGGTGGTTATTACGGACCTTATAAAGATGGTGAATACTACAAATTATCTAAATTAATTGCAGCTAAGCAATTGCCAGATTCAGTAAAAGTACGTCACATTTTAGTTCCACACATTGGCGGACAAAGAGCAGATGCATCTATAACTAAAACACCAGAACAAGCTAAAGCAACAGCAGATAGTATTTTTGCGGCTATTAAAGGTGGAACTAAATTTATGGATTTATTAGAATTATCTTCTGATAAAGTAAGTAATGAAAAAGATGGTGAAATTGAATTTGATTATTTAGCAGGAATGGCACCTGAGTTTAAAGCGTATGCTTTTGATAATAAAGAAGGTGATATTGATGTTGTACAAACTTCTTTTGGATACCATATTATTGAAATTTTAGAGCAAAAAAGTTTTAATAAAGCAATTAAATTAGCAACTGTTTCTACTAAAATTGAACCATCAGATCAAACACTTCAAGATGTCTTTAATAAAATGTCTAAATTTGAAATTGCATCGAAGGATGGTGATTTTAACGCATTAGCCAAAGAACGTGATTTAGTAGTGAAACCTATTACTTTTAAAGCTTTAGATGAAACAATTCCTGGTTTAGGAAGTCAGAGAGAAGTAGTACGTTGGTCTTTTGATAGCGATACAGAGGTGGGAGATTTTAAAAATTTCACAATTTCTAATTTTGGTTACATTGTAGCAAAAGTAGTAGAGAAAAGAGAGGCTGGATTAATGAGTACTGAAGATGCTTCAATTACAGCATTACCAGAAATAAGAAAAGAGAAGAAAGCGAAATTAATTCGTGAAAAAATAAGTGGAACATCTGTAGATGCTATCGCTCAAAATCAAGGTCAGAGTGCAAGAACAGCTGCAGCGCTTACTATTAATAACACGACGCTATCTGGTGCTGGTGCTGAGCCTAAAGTTATAGGATCTGCATTTGGTTTAGCTCAAGGGGCTACATCTAAACCTATTGATGGGCAAAAAGGTGTTTATGTTATAGAAGTGAAGAAAGTAACTGATGCAACAAAATTAGATAACTATACAGCTATTATGAACAGGTTAAGTTCTGAGCGTAGAAACTCAGCACAAACTAAAGTGTATACAGCTTTAGAGGATGCTGCTGAAATTGAAGACAATAGAGCAAAAACGGTTTACTAACCGTATTATAATACGATAATGAAAATGGCTTTACATAAATGTAAAGCCATTTTTTTTGTGGCAATAAATTAAATTTATAGTTTTAAAACTCTGTATTGAGTGTTGATTTGAGCAAGAGATTGGAGAAAATCAATATGAGATTAAATATAAAGGGGAAATTAGATTCAGTGAGTTTTATAATATCATATTTCGATAAGGAATCACAATGTCGTAACCAAGGGCATTAAAATAGCGTGTAGGGTTAAATGTTGATGCTGCTAAAACGAAATCACCACCCCAAGCGCCTAAGCTCTTTATAGAGCCTTCAAAATCCGAAAATAAACGAGATTTAATAGGTTCTTGTTGGATTAGTTTAGAAATTATTAGTTCATGACTATCAATTAAGCGTTCAAATTTATGAAGTGAAGTACAAGAAATCATGGCTTCTGTGATGCTATTAATCTCTTCTAGAATATCATTATTAACTTTGCCTAGTTTCTTATAAGTCGAAATACCATCTCTACTATTTTGCTTCTGATTAAGATATACAAAATAGAGCTGGTTTATAAATTTTGGTTGAAACGTTACAACATCAACCAATGGGTTTGCTTTAGATTTCAGTTGAAAAGTAATAGGCGTATCAGTTTGTGCGCAGGCAATATCATAACCACTCCCGCCAAATGTTTTTTGTAATAATTGGTAAGCATTTACATTGGACCAATCTGCCATATTATTAATTAAGGTTGAGGAAGTACCTAAACCCCAAGCCCTGTTAAAATCTTGATGTGTTGTAATATTATAACCTTCTCCTGAAGCTAAAAAATCAGGATTCATATCTCTGATAGCTTTCAGTATTTGAATTAAACGCTCACTTACATCGTTATTAACTTTA
Source organism: Winogradskyella wichelsiae (assembly GCF_013403925.1). Lineage (GTDB taxonomy): Bacteria > Bacteroidota > Bacteroidia > Flavobacteriales > Flavobacteriaceae > Winogradskyella > Winogradskyella wichelsiae. The sequence continues at coordinate 414,053 of NZ_JABFDJ010000001.1, read as the reverse complement.
GCTATTATGCAAAGTATGTCTGAATCATTTTCGATTAAAAACTCATCTTCAAACCAAACCTCATTAAGCTCATTATAACTTTTCCAATAGATGATGTTTGTAGTGTTGTTTTCAACCGTTAAACTCTGACCATATTTTGTTGGTATAGCTAAAGCTTTGGCACCATCTAATACAGCGTATTCTGCTGTGAGTAGTAATTTTCCGTTACTTCGGTAGGTGTGAGAGTGAGAGTTCAAAATGAATGAGATATATGATTTTATTTTACTATGAAACTATGTAGCTTATAGCCTTTGTTACTTTAAAAAACTATTTCCGCAAAGCTTCAATAGCATCTACAACGGCACTATGCGTTACTGTATGTGTTTTAAAATGCTCCACTAATTTTACTTTTTCTACTTCAGTAGCTTCAAACTGATTTAGAATATTCATTAAATGCATTTTCATATGCCCTTCTTGAATTCCTGTGGTTGTCAATGATTTTACAGCACCAAAATTCTGAGCTAATCCTGCAACAGCAACAATCTGCATTAAATCTTTCGCATTGGGTTTTTGAAGCATTTCCATTGCAAATTTCACTAAAGGATGTAAACTTGTTAAACCACCAACGGTTCCTAAAGCTAATGGAATTTCAATCCAGAATTTAAAGACACCATTATCGATAGAGCAATGTGTTAAACTTGAATATTTACCGTCTTTTGCAGCATAGGCATGCACTCCTGCTTCAACGGCTCTAAAATCATTACCTGTTGCTAAAACAACGGCATCAATCCCATTCATTATTCCTTTATTATGCGTAACAGCTCGGTAAGGTTCTATTTCTGCTATGCTAACCGCTTGTTTAAATTTTTGAGCAAATTGTTGCGGATTCGGTATGTCTTTACTTTTTAAATCCTCAATATCACAAGAGACCTCTGCACGTACTAAACATTCTGGCACATAGTTAGAAAGAATACTCATTACAATAGTAATATTCTTTTCGTCTTCAGTAAATCCTTCAAATTGTAAGGCTTCTGTCTTAAAACTTACAGCAAATTGCTCTAAACATGAGTTGATGAAATTTGCTCCCATCGCATCTAAAGTTTCAAACGTAGCATGAAGTTGATAATAGTTGGTTAAATCTTCGGTTTTATTTCGTAATTCAATATCTAAAATACCACCACCTCTACGTTCCATGTTTTTAGTGATGAAAGCAGTATCTTCAATTAATTTAGATTTAACCTCTTTAAAAAATGCTTGAAGTTTTGCAATATCTCCTTTATATATAAAATGTACCTGACCAATTTTTTCAGTCGAAATTACTTTAGCTTTAAAACCACCGCGCTCTAACCAAAATTTAGCAGCTTTACTAGCGGCAGCTACCACAGAACTTTCTTCAATAGCCATGGGGATAGCATAAAGTGTATCGTTTATAAGGAAATTTGGAGCAACACCTAAAGGTAAATAATAATTGGTAATGGTATTTTCAATAAACTCATCGTGCAACTTTTGTAGTTTATCGTCTGAATTCCAATACTGTTGCACAAGTGTTCTAGCGCTATCTTGGTCTGTGAAATATGTATTTAAAAGCCAATCGATTTTTTCAGATTTTGAAAGCTTTGAAAAGCCAGAAATGGTATTGTCCATGTTGGTTTTGTATTTAAAAAAAACAAAGATAGTAGGATTGGTGTAAAATGCTTTAATAATCAATTGCAAAAGCCGATTTACTGTTAATAATAGCGGTTTTTTCCATTATTTTTAGTAAACTTGGCATTGCTTTATTGAAATTAAAATTTAATAAAACTAGCATGTCAAAAATCCTATCTAAGAAGAGGATTGTCATTAGTATAATGCATGTGATCTTAAAAAAATAACAACTATACAACAGATGAAATTGAAACAACTTCCTGCTATTTTAGCCTTTTTAATAACTTCTTTAGTTTTTAGCCAAGAAAAACAAATTACACTTCAAGATATCTGGACAGGTCAATTTAGAACAGAAGGAATGCAAGCCTTACATTCTATGGAGAATGGAAACCAATATTCTGTTTTAAATTTTGATAGAGATAGCGGAACATCAACCATAGATATTTACGATTACGTCACTTTAAAAAAAGTAAAAACCTTAATCTCTTCTGCTGATATAGTAGAGATTCAAGGTTTTTTTGATTATAAATTTAATGCGGATGAATCAAAATTAATTCTAACAACAAAATCAGAGCCTGTTTTTAGGCATTCGACATTAGGTGAATATTATATTTATGATATCGCTTCAAAAAAAGTAACTAAAGTTTCTGATGACTTAGTACAAGAGCCTACATTATCACCAGATGGAGCTAAAATAGCTTATGGATTTAATAATAATTTATTTGTTAAAGATCTAAAATCAGGAAATGTTGAACAGATTACAACAGATGGTGAAAAAAATAAAATTATTAACGGTATTACGGATTGGGTTTACGAAGAAGAATTTGCCTTTGTAAGAGCTTTTGATTGGAATGCGGATAGTAATCAAATTGCATTTATTCGTTTTGATGAATCTGATGTTCCTGAGTTTTCAATGGATGTTTATGGTTCTGATTTATACCAAACGCAACATGTTTTTAAATATCCAAAAGCAGGTGAAGCGAATTCTAAAGTGTCATTACATTTATATGATTTAAGCTCTAAAAATGCAAAAGAACTTAAAGTTGATAAGGTTTATAAAGATTTTTATATCCCAAGATTAGAATGGACCAATGACGCTAATGTTCTAAGCGTTCAGTTTATGAATCGTCATCAAAATGAATTAGATCTTTGGATGATTGATACTAATACAATGACTTCAAAAAATGTATTGGCAGAAAAAGATAAGGCTTATATTGATGTAACGGACAACTTAACATTTTTAAATGATAATAGTTTTATCTGGACAAGTGAATTAGACGGTTTTAACCATATATATCATTACGCCAAAGACGGAAGGTTAATTAACCAAGTAACAAAAGGTAATTGGGAAGTAACTGATTATTATGGTTTTAATGAGAAAGCAAATACTATTTATTTTCAATCTACGGAGAATGGTTCTATAAATAGAGATGTATATTCTATAAAATTGAGTGGTAAAAGTAAAAAACGTCTCACCGAGAAAACGGGAACAAATAGTGCATCATTTAGTGCAGATTTCGCTTATTTTATTAATACATTTTCAAGTGCAACAACACCATATGAATATACTTTACACCAATCTAAATCTGGTAAATTAATTAAGAATATTCAGGATAATAAAAGTCTTACAAAACAATTAGATGGTTATGTAATGTCTAAAAAAGAATTTAGTACCATTTCTATCAATGGGAACGATTTAAATATGTGGACTATTAAACCAAAGGATTTTGATGCTAATAAAGAATATCCATTATTTATGTATCAATATTCTGGTCCAGGTTCTCAGCAAGTCGCTAACCGTTGGAATGGTTCTAATGATTATTGGTACCAAATGTTAGCACAAGAAGGTTATATTGTGGTTTGTATTGATGGTAGAGGAACGGGTTTTAAAGGTGCAGATTTTAAAAAGGTGACGCAAAACGAACTAGGTAAATACGAAGTAGAAGACCAAATAGCAGCAGCTAAACAATTGGGAGAATTAGATTATATTGATAATTCTAGAATAGGAATCTGGGGTTGGAGTTACGGTGGTTTTATGAGTAGTAATGCACTTTTTAAAGGTAACGATGTTTTTAAAATGGCCATTGCCGTAGCACCTGTTACAAGCTGGAGATTCTACGATTCAATTTATACAGAACGTTATATGACTACTCCTCAAGAAAACCCAAGTGGTTATGATGAGAATTCACCAATTAATCATGTAGATCAATTGAAAGGCGATTTCCTATTAATTCACGGTTCTGGCGATGATAATGTACATGTGCAAAACACAATGCGTATGGTAGAAGCTTTAGTTCAGGCAGACAAACAGTTTGAATGGATGATTTACCCTGATAAAAATCACGGTATTTACGGAGGAAACACAAGATTACATTTATATAAAAAGATGACTAACTTTATCCACAAGACTTTAGGAGATAAGTTGGAAGTATCCAAAAATTAGAATTCTCTTTTATAACTAAACGAAATAACTAACTAAGATTAATATTATGTCAACAGCAACTAAAGAAGTGCATCACAATGAATTATTAGGGCACCCAATAGGTTTATTTATACTGTTTTTTACAGAAATGTGGGAGCGCTTTTCTTACTATGGAATGCGTGGAATTTTAGTGTTGTATATGGCAACCTCGGCTACAGCAATAGATCCAGGTTTAGGTTGGTCTAATAAAGATGCTATTTGGCTATATGGTTGGTATACAATGTTAGTATATGTTGCTTCTATACCAGGAGGATGGATTGCAGATAAATTTTTAGGGCAAAAGAAAACCGTAATGTTTGGTGGTTTACTACTTTGTATAGGTCATGGTGTATTGGCAATTCCTCAAAGTTGGGCCTTTTTTACAGGTTTAGCTTTAATCATTTTAGGAGTTGGTGGACTTAAGCCAAATATTTCTACAATGGTCGGTGGTTTGTATAAAGAAGGAGATATTAGAAGAGATAGTGGATTTACTATTTTTTACATTGGTATTAATGTAGGTGCCTTTTTAGCGAGTATTACTGTTGGTTTAGTTGCTTATTATTACGGATGGCATTATGGATTTGGTTTAGCAGGTATAGGCATGTTACTAGGTCAGGTTGTATTTATTTGGGGACAAAAATTCTTAAAAGGTGTTGGTGAATTTACAGGTGGAAGTGAAGCTACAGAAGCAGAACGTTTAGCTTCAAAACGTCCTTTAAGTAAAATTGAAAAAGATAGAGTTGTTGTTTTATTGATCTCTTTCTTAATCGTAGTGGTGTTCTGGGGAGCTTTTGAGCAAGCTGGAGGATTGATGAACCTTTATACCGATGCCAAAGTAGATAGAAATATAGGATTAAGCTGGTTACAAGAAATTCCTGCAGCAGTATTTCAATCTTTAAATGCAGGTTATATTATAATCTTCGGAACCATTATTGGTGGATTTTGGATTTGGTGGAAAAAAAGTGGAAGAGAATCTTCTTCACTTTTCAAAATGGCAATCGGTACCATTATTATGGGTCTAGGATATGTGTTTATGATGTTTGCATCTCAAGAAGCAAGTTCTGAAACTTTTGGTAAAGCAGCTATGATGTGGATTTTCTTAGCCTATTTATTTCATACTATTGGTGAGTTATGTACATCACCAGTTTCATTATCTTTCATTACAAAATTAGCACCTTTAAAATATGCTTCTATAATGATGGGGGTTTATTTTGCAGCTACTGGTTTTGGTAACAAATTAGCTGGTACTATTGGAGAGTCTTCTCAATTAGAATCGTTTAGTGGAACAATGGTAGTGAGTAAACAAGAGGTTTTACCGTTTCTATCTAAAGACACTATAAAAGTTAAAAATTCGCAAAATAAAGTCGTTAAAGTATTTGATTACCCGATCAATGAAGATAAAAACTTTAGTTTTAAATCTACCGTATATCCAGAAAATGGTCAGGTGGTATTTAAAGATTTTGAAACAGGTAAAGATTTAAATAGTTTATTTGAATTATCTAAAGGAGAGGATTCAAATACGCACCAACTTTTAGAAGCATTAAAAGAAAATAACGTTTCAGAATCTAATCCATATCATGCAAGAATTGTATTTGAAAAAGATAAGGATAAAGCTCAAATTATAGAAAACAAAGGTGATGGTAAAGATTACGGTGTTTCCTTTGTTTTAGAAGAAGAGCAAAGTGAACAAGAATATGCAACCTTTATGTGGTTAACGATATTTACTGTTGCATTTGGTTTATTATTACTTTTATTCTTGAAGAAATTGAAAAAATTAACTCATGGAGCTGAAGATAACGAACACGAAATTTTAGAACAAGAGCAATATGAACTTGCTAACCCTGAGCTAAACGACTAAATGCTATTACCCTTGTGTAAGATTACTAACATAAGGATTTTAGTTCCCTTATTAAATTAATTATTTTATGAATACTGATATAGAGAATCTGTTTAAAGACAAAGTTCTAGGTCACCCTGCTGGACTTTTTGTTTTATTTTTTACTGAAATGTGGGAGCGTTTTTCGTTCTATGGAATGCGTGTATTACTGGTTAATTTTCTTACTATGGCAGCCATTGGTTACAATCCAGGTTGGGAGTGGACAGTAGAAAATGCAGGGGCGCTTTTTGGTACTTATGCTATGTTGCTTTATATCACACCGATTATTGGTGGTTGGCTTGCGGATAAATACACAGGTTATCGTACAGCTGTTATTATTGGTTCATTAGTCATGACGGCAGGTCATGCTTCGATGGCTATAGAAACAGAGTTTTCATTATACTTTGGGTTATTTTTATTAGTAATTGGTACAGGTTTCTTTAAACCAACGATGACGTCTATTATTTCGGATATGTACAAGAAAAATCCAGAGAAAAAAGATGGTGCATACACAATATATTACATGGGTGTAAATGCAGGAGCTTTTTTCGGAATGATGCTTTGTGGATATTTAGCTGAGAAAGTAGGTTGGTCTTATGGTTTTGGATTAGCTGGTATCTTTATGCTTCTTGGAACAATTCAATTTTGGTTATCGGGGCCTTTATTTGGTAAAATAGGAGCTAAACCATCTAAAGAGCATGAAGTAGAATTACCTCAGAATATAAACGAAGAAAGTGTTGAAGTTGGTGAAGATGATACTGAATTAGAAGAGCGTCCTAATCCTTTTACAACTTTAGATAAAATATTAATTGTAATATCTGCTGTTATTGGTCTTGCTTATGCAATTAATGATCCAATGTCTAAAATAGCTGGTGTAGATATGTTTTCTTTCTTACAGGTAGGAGATTTTGAAGGTCAATATACAGCGGTTCTTTTTGCATTAGCATTATTCTTAATCTTAGTTGTTGGTCGTATTTTACGTTACACTTCAGTGGTAAGAGATAGAATGATAGCATTTATCATTTTTGCGTTCTTTACGGTGTTCTTCTGGATGTCTTTTGAGCAAGGTGCATCTTCTTTAGTGATTTTTGCAAGAGATAATGTAGATAGAATGTTAAGTGGTGGAGCAGCAACGATGTTTAATATCATTAACACATTACTTACCGTAATTCCTTTAATTATAATTTCATATGTGCTTTTTATTTTATGGAAGAAAACATTCAGTAAGATACCAGGTTCTAATATTGTTTTAGTGATTTGTTTCTTATTTATGTGGGGAATTGTAGGGTGGATGTTAAATAGAGATTACAATACTATTGCTTATGATGTTACTTATTCTGCTCTTGAAAAACCAGACTTAGATGATAACGGTGAACAAAAAGTAGATAAGGATGGTAAAATGCAATTTTTATATATCCCTGTATCAGAAAATACAAAATCCGATGCTACACATAAAATTGTAAAACGTACTACTTCTATAGCAGAACCCCTTACATTTAATGTGGGAGACAAATTAAACATTGCACCTAAAAATAATGAAGCTACACAATTTGGTTTCTTAGATGGAGAGCGTTTAGAGGCAACAAAACAAAAAGCTGAAGAATTAAATAGGGATAATGGTATTGTAGGAGCAACGATTACTAAAGTAAGAGATAATGAGGTTGAAATTACGGTATCATGGTTTAGTATTCTAAATTCGTTTTTTATTATTGTATTCGCATCTTTCTTTTCTAAGTGGTGGGAAAGTAAATATAACCCTAGTGCAGCTACTAAATATGCGCTTGGTTTAAGTATTATGGGGCTTGGGTTTGGTTTACTTGCTTTTGGTGCTGCAGGAATTGTAGACGGTGTAAAAGTGAGTATGATTTGGCTTATACTAGCTTACCTATTTCATACTCTTGGTGAACTTTGTTTATCACCAGTTGGTTTGTCTTATGTTAGTAAATTAGTGCCAGGACGAATGATAGCGCTGATGTTTGGTATGTGGTATTTGGCCATCGCTATTGGTAATAAATTAGCAGCCGTATTAGGAGGGCAAATTGAAAATATTACTAAAGAATATAGTTTATCAACATTCTTTTTAATATTTACTATTGTACCAGTTCTTGCAGGATTGTTAATTTTCTTTTTAAATCCTGTGTTAAAAAAATTAATGCACGGTGTACGTTAACATAAACCGTTAAAAATATATAAAATGCTCCGCCTTAGGAGCATTTTTTGTAAGTTCGGATCAAATTTTGCAACGAAATAAATATGATAAAAAAAATAACTTTAGGGCTAATTGCTATTTTTGCTTTTTCATTTACAACAGTAGCACAAGAAATTAATTGGTTAACGATAGATGAGGCTTTAGAGCTTCAAAAAAAAGAACCTAAAAAGATCTTTATGGACGTTTACACCAATTGGTGTGGGCCTTGTATTATGCTTGATAAAAACACATTTCATAACGAAGATGTTGCGGCTTACATCAATGAGCATTATTATGCTGTAAAGTTTAATGCAGAAGGAAATTCTACGGTGACTTATAAGGAGCAAACTTTTAAAAACCCTAATTATGACCCCGCAAAAGAAAACAAGCGTAACAGTGCGCACGAATTCTCAAGGTTTTTGCAAGTACAAGCATATCCTACTATGGTCTTTTTTGATGAAGAAGGCGGATTTATTTCTCCAATTACAGGATATTTAAAACCGCAGCAGTTAGAGCTGTATTTAAAACTTTTTAAAAGTGACGATCATAAAGATATGACCTCTCAAGAGCAATTTAATGAATACTTTGAGGCTTTTAAGCCGTCGTTTAAAGAATAAGAAATCATTATTTTAATATAAATGCTCCCTTTTCATTCGTATAATGAAAAGGGATTTTTTTAGAATACGATGTTTCTGTCCAGCGTTTTACATAGGATTTGTAATTACTAGCATCTGCTATTATTTGTTCCGGATTTAAACTATCAATAAGTCGGTTAAGATTAAGTCTTGGAGAATTGCGCAATAATATGTAGTGTGGTCTAAAAGAGAGGTTCTTGTAAATAGATAAGCTATCTATTACTAATATGGTTTTACCTTTATATTGATATACGCTTTGTAAGCTATCATCTGCAATCTTAATTATAGATTCTCCGACTTTATAGTTTTTTATAGCGTAATTGCTTTGGCGTTGTAATGTGTCTAAATTATGATGTAGAATGAGGTTTTTGTTATTCTTAATTCCTATTATAGAGTGTCTACTCTTGTTAAAAATAATAAATTCATCATTTTGATCGTGATACCTGTTGTAAAATTGAATTCCTTGTAACCCAATAATAAAAACAAGGGATGCAGCTGCCCAAGTAAATTTTTTATACTTATTAAATTTCAGCAAAGTTATAATGATTAAATAGCATACAATAACTTGAAGCATTGTAAACGGAATGTCTTTCAGTAAGAAGTTTTCAAACTGCGCTACCCAAGCAATAAAATCATTTAGAGCATCGATGATGTAACTATAGATCAAAACAAGAAACTTTGGTAGTAGATTTAATAATGCTAATGCTATTATTAGCATTCCAATACCTAAAATAAGTCCTAAAAAAGGGATAACTACAACATTCGCTATAAAAAACAAACCAGGGAATTGATGGAAATAAAATAAGCTAATTGGTGCTACACCAAATTGAGCAGCCAAGGTAACTGTAAATATGGTCCATAATTTACGAGGTATAAATTGCTTTGGTGTCCATAATTTATAAATTATAGGTTGGATACTCACAATCGCTAACACAGCTAAATAACTCATTTGAAATCCTACAGCAAACAAGAAAGTTGGTTGAACTAATAAAATGATAAAGGCAGAAATGACTAAAGTATTATAAACGTTAGTACGGCGCTTAAAGTGCAAGGCAATACTGATGATACTAAACATCATTACAGCTCTAGTAACAGAAGGTTTTAAGCCCGCAATAATAGCGAAGCTCCAGAGTATTAGGATTAAAATAAAAGGTCTTATAAAGTGTCCGTATTTTAAATAGAGTAGCGGACTTAATATAAAATTAAGTATTAACAATATAATGCCAACATGCAAACCAGAAACAGCCAAGATATGGATAGTACCAGAATTGACATAATTAGAATATATTGTTTTGTCAATAGTGTTGCGTTGCCCTAGTAAAAGTGCGTTCATAATACTTAAAGCTTCATCTTTAAAACCGGCAGTAATAAGTTTGTTGTTTATTTTTAGTCTTAAAGCATCAGCATACCCGTAAATAGTTTGTTTAGAACTTGAGAGTCGTAAAGTATTTGAAGAATCTAGATATAATTGATGGTAAACCTGCTGAAATTCTAAATACTTATTGTAATCAAACTGATGAGGATTTAAAGGTTTCTGTATAGGTTGTAATGGGCTAAATGCATAAAAGCGATCATCAATACTATATGATTTTAAAAGATGATCTCGTTTTATATTAATCAGTAAACGGCCAACAGTTTCTTTATCGTTAATCGATGTTATGCTTACAATATATTTCTCGTTATAAGCATCAGGTTTCAACCGTTCTTTAATTTGAAAAATAAAATTGTTATAATTACCATCTGAAGTGTAATGCGTATAATGATTTGATTGTAATCTCTCATCTTGAAAACTATACGCAATAATACCAATGCCAATCATGCACAGATACACAAGAGCACCAAAAATTGGTGAACAGCTAATTTTAGTCTTAATAATATAGGTGTAAATGCCAATAAAAGCTGCTAGTACAATAGATAGGCACCATATAATATGGAAATTTGGCTTTAGGTAATGTGCCAAAAGAATACCAGATATTAAGCAAATGGTAAGTTTTATTATCGTGAAATTTAGTAGCTTCATTAACGTAAGTTACTAAAAATCTATATATTATGTTATTATTTTGTTTTTTAAGCTTAAGACTGTAAGAGTGTTACTCTATTTTATACTGAAGTTGCTAGATGTTTTTTCAGCGGTTAAGAATGTCATAGATTTACAAAACACGTCTAGCTTGTACAAAGGCAAAGTACCAATATTTATCAGCTAATGAAGAAGTCATGACACCTCTACTTGTAGATGCGTGAAGAAATTCGACATTACCTGTTCTAACATTAGTAACAATACCAACGTGATTTACTTTTCTACTGTTTTTACTAGTAGCAAAAAACAAAAGATCACCAACATTAACTTCTTTTACATCCACCCAATCTCCGGTGGTTTTTAGTCCCGATGTACTTCTAGGTAGACTAACATCATATTTTTTATAACTCGTATAAATTAATCCAGAACAATCCATACCTTTTTTAGTAGTACCGCCATATTTATAGCGTGTGCCATCAAAAGTTTGTGCATATTTTACAATACTTTTTGCTTCAGAACTTGTTTTTACATTGGTATTAACATCAATCGTTCTGGCCTGTCTAGATGTGCTAGAGACTGTTTTTTTCGATTTACAACTGCTTGCTAGTATAACGAGTAATATAAGAGGCAATAATTTTTTCATATGTAGTTTTGGGGATTTGTTTTTTTAATAGTTTAGAAGTTAGTTGTTAGCATCTTTGATTGATGCAACAATTAATTTAGCAGCATTTTCACTAGCACCTCGTCCTCCTAATATTTTTTCTAATTCGTAATAATCTAAAAATAGTTGTTCCCGGTTTTCAGAATCTAAAATAGCAGTTAATTCTTTTTTTAATCGTTTTTTATTTAAATCACCTTGAATCAATTCTGTGACAACTTCACGATCCATTATAAGATTAACAAGCGAGATATATTTTAAGGTAATAATACGTTTTGCTATTTGATATGAAATAGCATTTGCTTTATAGCATACTACCTGAGGGACTTTAAATAAGGCGGTTTCTAATGTAGCAGTGCCTGAGGTTACTAAGGCGGCTGTTGAAACACTGAGTAAATCGTAAGTTTTATTAGAAATGAAATTAATATTATCGTGTTTTATAAAAGGTTTATAAAAATCAAAATCTTGACTCGGCGCTCCTGCAATAACAAATTGATAATCTTCAAAATCATCAACTAAGCTAAGCATAACGCCCAACATTTTTGTAATTTCTTGTTTACGACTACCCGGTAATAATGCAATAATTGGTAAATCACTTAAATTATTTTCTTTTCTAAAAAAGTCATCTTCAACTTGTGGTCTATCTGCAATGGCATCAATTAACGGATGTCCCACAAAGTTAACATCAAAATTATATTTTGCGTAAAATGCTTTTTCAAAAGGAAGAATGCAATACATAGCATCAACATCTCTCTTTATCTTTTCTACCCTGTTTGCTCTAGATGCCCAAACTTGTGGAGAAATATAATAATGAGTTTTAAACTTATGCTCTTTTGCCCATTTTGCAACTCTTAGATTAAAGCCAGAGTTGTCTATAAAAATGATAACATCAGGCTGAAATGTTTTAATATCCGTTTTACAAAATTTAATGAGTCCTAAAATTTTTCTGAGGTTAAATATAACTTCAGCAAAACCCATAAACTGGCGTTCCTTATAATGCAACACCAATTCGCCACCAACATTTTGCATAAGGTCACCACCCCAAAATCTAATATCAGCATGTTCATCTTGTTTAAATAATGCTTTCATTAGATTAGAACCATGTAAATCACCCGAAGCTTCTCCTGCTATGATGTAGTATTTCATTCTAATTCTTAATTTAAAATCTTTTTATAAAACTAATTATAATTTCCAAGTATTCAAATTCTGTATGGCATGGTATGCAGTTAAATCAAACTGAACTGGTACTACAGAAACATATCCATTTTCTAAAGCCCATTCATCCGTGTCTTCACCTTCATCCATATTTACAAATTTGCCAGTAAGCCAATAATAATCGCGTCCCATAGGATTGGTGCGTTTATCAAACTCTTCTTCCCAATTAGCTTTTGCTTGTCTGCAAACTTTAATTCCTTTAATGTCTTCCTTTTTTAAGTTTGGTAAATTAACATTCAAAACGACTCCATTGGGTAAACCATTTTCTAAAACTTGTTTTGTAATCGTTTCGATAAAAGTTTTACAGTGCTCAAAATTAGCATCCCAGTTATAATCTAAAAGAGAAAACCCTATCGCAGGTATACCTTCGATTCCAGCTTCTACTGCAGCACTCATCGTTCCTGAATAAATAACATTAATTGAAGAGTTAGAGCCATGATTAATTCCTGAAACACAAATATCAGGTCTTCGGTCTAAAATTTCATTGACTGCTAGTTTTACACAATCAACAGGTGTTCCTGAGCAACTATATTCTGGTTGATTACCATCTATCGTTACTTTTTCTACGTATAAAGTGGAATTGATTGTAATAGCGTGTCCTGTAGCGCTTTGAGGGCTGTCTGGTGCAACTACAACTACATCTCCAATTGTATTCATTACAGAGATTAAAGTTCTAATTCCAGGTGCTGTTATACCATCGTCGTTTGTGACTAAAATTAATGGGCGTTTAGACATTTCTACTTAATATTAAATGAATTGTAAAAGTAATAAAAAAGGTTTCTATTTAAGGGAAATGCCTGCCCTGTTTGTGATAGTTGTAATTTCTATAAGAATTTTATTTTTAAGATGCGTGTTTGAATTAAGTAGAAACCTAAAGCGATTGATTGTAGTTTTAGAAAGTAGTAGTCATAGCTTTAACAAAAAAATAGGGTGTCTATTTTTTGTGGCATGGTTTTTTCGTCTATTTTAGTGAAAAATTGAGAGCCTACTTTAATTACAAAAGAAAAATTGTAGATCTATATTCTAGCTTTTAGCAAATAAAGCTTGAGTATTAATGATTACGTTTTACCTAAAAAAAACAAAAAAAGAGAATGAAAGGGAATTATAAATTTTTATTACTAGCGCTATTAATAGCATTTGCTTCGTGCAGTTTTACAAGCAAAAAATTTGAAGATCCAGATAAAGATAAATTGTTAATTCAACTTATTACTTACTTACTGGATCAAGGTCATTTTGAACCTAAAGATATTAATGATGACTTTTCATCACATGTTTATGATGACTATTTAAATAATTTAGATCCGTTTAAACGTTATTTCTATGAATCAGACATTAAAGAGTTTGAAGCTTACAGAAATAAAATAGATGATCAAATTAAGGCTTATGATGTTTCTTTTTTCAATCTTACGCACGAGCGTTTATTGCAACGTATTGAGGAGTCTAAAACCATTTATAAAAACATTTTAGATAAGCCATTTAATTTTTCAAAAGAAGAAGAATATAATGCAGACTATAAGCAACTAACATATGTTACCAATAAACGTGAGATGAAGGAACGTTGGAGAAAGCAACTTAAGTTTTCTACAATAGCAAATTTTGATAATGTTGTCTCACAACGTGATTTAAATACTGATTTCGATCCGTCGGAGGATACAGATACGTCTGAGTCAAATGAAAAATTAGAGACTAAAGAAACTGCAGAAAAGAAATCTGATAAAGAGTTAGAATCTGAAGCTAGGTTAGCAACTAAAAAATCTCTTGATGAACTTTATGATTATATTGAAGACAGAAGGCGTAACGATTGGTTTGCTGTTTATATCAATGCTATAGTAGAAGAATTTGATCCACATACTTTTTATTTCGCGCCAGAAGATAAGGAACGTTTTGATAGAGATATCTCAGGTAAATTTGAAGGTATTGGTGCACGTTTACAAAAGAAAATAGACGGCATTATGGTGAATGAAATTATTAGTGGTGGACCAGCTTGGAGAGCAGATGAGCTTGAGGTAGGAGATCAGATTCTTAAAGTAAAACAAGGAGATGAAAAAGAAGCTATCAATGTTGTAGGTATGCGTTTAGAGGATGCTATTAAGTTTATAAAAGGCCCAAAAGGAACTGTAGTGACATTAACCTTAAAGAAAGTAGATGGTACAATACAAGATATAGACATTAAAAGAGATGTGGTTGAATTAGAAGAAACTTATGCTAAGTCGTCTATAGTAAAAAAAGATGGAAAAACTTTCGGGCTTATTAACTTACCTAAGTTCTATATCAGTTTTGAAGATTACAATGAGCGTAATGCAGCTTCAGATATTAAACAAGAAATTATTAGATTAAAAAAAGAAGGTGTTGAAGGTTTAGTAATGGATCTTAGAAATAATGGTGGTGGTTCTTTGCAAACGGTAGTTGATATTGCGGGGTTATTTATAGAAGAAGGTCCTGTGGTGCAAGTGAAAACAACAGGTGAGGCAAAAGAAGTTTTAAGTGATAAAGATAAAGCGATCGTTTGGGATGGTCCTTTAGTAATCTTAGTGAATGAGTTATCTGCATCTGCATCAGAAATTTTAGCAGCAGCAATGCAAGATTATAAGCGAGGGATTGTTATTGGAAGCAAGCAGACTTATGGTAAAGGTACGGTACAAACCGTAATGGACTTAAACCGAATGGTAAAAAATAATACACAAGGCGATTTAGGTGCTCTGAAGTTTACTACTCAGAAATTTTATAGAATTAATGGAGGGTCAACACAGTTAGAAGGTGTAAAGAGTGATGTTGTGGTTCCAGACCGTTATAGTTACATTGATATAGGAGAAAAAGATCAAGAAAACCCATTACCATGGGATAAAATTGATGCTGCTGATTATGATGTATGGACTAACTATTTCGATTATGATACTACAGTTAGTAAAAGTAAAGCTAGGATGTTTAGTAATGAACAATTGAAGCTAATTGATGCTAATGCGAAATGGGTAAAGAAAATTAGAGATCGCGAATCGTATTCATTAAATTACGAAACTTATAAAAAGGAAATGGAAGTTAATGAAGAAGAAACAAAACGTTTTTCTAAGCTTTCAGAATATCAAACAGATTTAACGTTTACATCGTTACCTTATGAGGTGAAGTTAATGGATGCAGATTCTGTATTGATGGAAAAACGAAACAGGTGGCATAAAAGTTTATCTAAAGATGTTTATGTAGAAGAAGCGATTAATGTACTTCGTGACTTAAAAGAAGGACAAGCCATAAAAGGGGGTGTTGCAAATTCTACTAAGAACTAAATAAAGTGATAAAATAGAATACCTTTGTAGCTAAGAATTTATTACAAAGCGATTACTAATTTATAAAGATGAATGTCTAATAAAAATAATTCATTAACAAGCTTGGCGCTTCAAAAGTTTAAAAAGAACTTTTGGGGCGTTTTTAGTTTGTTTGTCATTGTGTGCATTGGGATGGTTTCTGTATTTGCATATGTTTTTGCTCCAGATGCCTCTATGAATGCTAATCAGATGCATTTGTCTATTCACTCTAAATCGCCAGGTTTTAAAGTTGAAATATTAACTATTCCTTCAGGGATAAAAACGGATCAAAATATATTTTCAAAATACTTCTTTGGAGAAAATAATACAGATACTGAAATTCCTATTGAATCTTATAGTGTAAATAAAGGTGTTTTATATTACACAGAATATGCTTCAGATGGATTAAAAGGACAGGAAAAACAAATTGATTTGTTTCGTTTTTCTAATTTAGACTATAAAAAACATATCGATAATAGAACATTCATTTTTGGAACAGATAAATACGGACGAGATTATTTAAGTCGAATTTTAATAGGTTCGAGAATTTCTTTCTTTATAGGTTTTGTTGCCGTTTTTATATCATTAATAGTGGGGCTTTTAATGGGGAGTTTAGCAGGTTACTATGGAGGGAAGGTTGATGCGTTTATTATGTGGATTATCAATATTACATGGTCTATCCCTACTTTACTATTAGTAATAGCAATAACCTTGGCTTTAGGAAAAGGGTTTTGGCAAGTTTTTATTGCTGTTGGCTTAACAATGTGGGTAGAAGTGGCAAGAGTTGTTAGAGGGCAAATTATTAGTGCTAAAGAAATGCAATATGTTACAGCAGCAAGAGCTTTAGGTTACAATGATTACCGAATTATAACAAAACATATATTGCCTAATATTTTTGGTCCTTTAATCGTTATTTCTGCAGCTAATTTTGCAGCAGCTATTTTAATAGAAAGTGGATTAAGTTTTTTAGGTATTGGAGCACAGCCACCAATGGCAAGTTGGGGTGCTATGATTAAAGATCATTACAATTATATTATATTAGGTAAGCCCTACCTAGCCTTAATACCAGGACTTTGTATTATGTTGTTGGTAATGGCTTTTATGTTGGTTGGTAATGCTTTAAGAGATGCTTTAGATGTAAAGTCTTAAAGGTTATTGATTAGCACGTAATTGTTCTATTTCTTCGTTGGTGGCATCAATGAAATTTAATACTTCATCCTTTCCAATACTTTTAGAAGACGATGTTACAAAATAAGATGGTAGCTCTTCCCAAAACTTTAAAAGTTCTTGGCAGTACTCATCTACATGACGTTCAATAGCCATTGGTTTTAGCTTGTCTGCTTTAGTAAATATAATACCAAAAGGAATTTCGCTCTCACCTAAATATTGCATAAACTCTAAATCTATAGGCTGAGGTTTATGTCTAATGTCAACTAAAACAAAGGCGGAAACGAGTTGTTGACGTTGTTCAAAATAATTAGTAATAAATTTCTGAAATTTTTGTTTCGAAGATTTTGAAACGCGTGCATAACCATAACCAGGTAAATCGACCAAATACCAAGTTTTATTTATTGTAAAATGATTAATTAGTTGTGTTTTTCCAGGTCGTCCAGAAGTCTTAGCAAGACTCTTTCTATCGGTAAGCATGTTAATCAATGAAGATTTTCCGACATTACTTCGTCCTATAAAAGCATATTCTGGCATATTGTTCTTAGGACATTTTTCCACTTCAGAATTACTAACTACAAATTCAGCTGATTTTATTTTCATGTTCATTTCCTGTAAGCGCAAGAATCTCTTTTTAATTAAACTTTCTGGTAATTCTGTTTGGGTAATATGTTATAGAACTTATTACGTATTTTATTAAAATGCGCGTTTTTTAAGCCATCCTATTAAAATCTCATTAAACTCATCAGGATGTTCCATCATTGCTGCATGTCCACATTTGTCAATCCAATAGAGCTCAGAATCAGGTAATAATTCATTAAACTCTTCAGCGACTTCAGGTGGGGTAACATGATCATTTTTTCCCCATATAATACAAATAGGAGTATACATGTTGGGTAAATCCTTAGCCATATTATGTCTAATAGCACTTTTAGCAATTGCTAGTGTTTTAATTAGCTTGTTTCTGTCATTTACAGTTTCGTAAACTTCATCTACAATTTCTTTTGTTGCAACTGCGGGATCGTAAAAAACTTCTTGAGCTTTCTTTTTCATTACCTCGTAATCACTTCGCTTTGTATAACCGCCTCCCATGGCGCTTTCATAAAGTCCAGAACTTCCTGTAATAATAAGTGCTTTTATTTTTTCGGGATATAATTTTGTGTGATATAAGCCAATATGACCACCTAAAGAATTTCCTAGTAAAATAACATCATCTAAGCCTTTAAATTCAATAAAATCTCTAAGGTAATTAGCAAAGCTTTTTACATTAGTTTTTAACAGTGTCATACTGTAAATAGGTAGTTCAGGTATGATAACCTTGTACCCTTCAGAACTGAAGAATTTAGTCACTCCATCAAAATTACTGAGGCCACCCATTAAGCCGTGCAACACAATAATTGGTTTGCCTTCGCCTACTTCAATATATCTAAATTCCTTTTCTTTTTTTAAAAGGTGTGCCATTTGCAAATTCGTACTTATGTGTTAAAAACAAATATAACTATTTCCGCTAGAATATAAATAATATGAGGGAAATATCAATGTTTTTTATCCACGACCATCTTAACTTCTCTATGTTAATAATTCCCACTTCGATAATATCTTCTCGCAAGACGAATTTATTGACATTGAACAAGATTTAGAGTAAACAACCTTAAAACTTATCAACAAATGTGGTAAGATGTGGTAAAAAGTGGTGTTTTTTTCAATATCTTTGAATTTGAATCGTTAAAGTGGTAAAGGAAATCTTTTGAATTCATTTATAGGGACATACGAATGTAAAGCGGATGCTAAAGGAAGGCTAATGATACCTGCTGTGCTTAAAAAACAGCTTTCATCAGCTTTGCAAGATGGATTTGTTTTAAAGCGAGCTGTTTTTCAGCCTTGTTTAGAATTGTATCCGATGTCTGAGTGGAACAAAATGATGGAAAAATTAAATAAGCTTAACCGTTTTAAGAAAAAGAATAATGATTTTATAAGACGTTTTACAGCGGGTGTTAAAATTGTAGAGGTAGATAGTGCTGGCCGTTTATTGATTCCGAAAGACCTAATTGGTTTTTCTGGAATTTCAAAAGAAGTGGTTTTGGCGTCTGCTGTTAATATTCTTGAGATTTGGGATAAAAATAAATACGAACAAGCTATTGATGATGCGGCTTCAGATTTTGCAGATTTGGCCGAGGAAGTCATGGGGCAAGACGAAGACGATAATGGATTATCATAATGCAGTATTACTAAAAGAAACAGTAAATGGTTTAGCAATTAAACCAGATGGTGTTTATGTAGATGTCACTTTTGGAGGTGGTGGTCATAGTCGCGAAATCTTATCTAGATTAGGTCCTAATGGAAAATTGTACGCTTTTGATCAAGATAAAGACGCTTTAGAAAATGCTATTGACGACGAAAGGTTTGTACTTATTAATGAGAACTTCAGATTTGTAAAAAGATTTTTAAGGTTTTATGGAGTAAAAGAGGTTGATGGGGTTTTGGCAGATTTCGGAGTGTCTTCTCATCAGTTTGATGTTGCTGAACGTGGTTTTTCAACACGATTTGAAGCGGATTTGGATATGCGAATGAATCAAGACAGTAAGTTATCTGCTTTTGAGGTTATTAATAATTATGACGAAGAGCAAATAAGAGCAGTTTTGTTTCAGTATGGTGAGTTACGAAATGCTCCTGCAATGGCTAAAGCTATTGTTGAGGAAAGAAAAAATGCCGAAATAAAAACAAGTGAAGAATTAAAGGCGGTTTTAAAACAATTTTTAAATCATCAAAAAGAAAATAAGGTTCTAGCGCAAATTTATCAGGCGATTAGAATAGAGGTAAATCAAGAGATTGAAGTTTTAAAGGAATTGCTGCTTCAGATGCCAGAAGTCTTAAAAAAAGAGGGTAGGTTAAGTTTTATTTCTTACCACTCCTTAGAGGATCGTTTAGTAAAACGATTTATAAGGAATGGGTTATTTGAAGGGGAACCCGAACGTGATGTTTTTGGGAATTTTGAAGTTCCCTTAAAAAAAGTGGGCGGATTGATTGTTCCTTCAAAAGAAGAAATAAAAATAAATAATAGAGCGAGAAGCGCAAAACTGAGGATTGCTAAGAAACTATGAGAAAAGGCATATATAGCATATTAAAAGGGAAGTTTCTAGTCAGTGATGATTCGTTTAAAAATTGGCGTATCATCATTTTTATTTCTGTTTTGGCAATTGTTATGATTGCAAGTTCACACAGTGCGGATCAAAAAGTTTATGAAATAGCTAAACTAACAAATGAAGTAAAAGAGTTGCGTTCAGCTTTTGTAGATAAAAGAGGAAAGTTAATGCAGCTTAAAAAAGAATCTTTCGTAGAAGGCGTGATGAAAGGTAAAGGAATCGGGATTTCCTTAAACCCACCAACAAAAATTATAGTAAAATCACAAGAGCAATAAAGCTTTGGCAATAACTGAGAAAAACATATTACACAGATTATATTTCGTGACAGGCTGCATGCTTGTATTCGCTTTTGCTGTGGTGTTCAAATTAGTGAGCATTCAGTTTGTTCAAGGTGAAAAATATAGAGCACTGGCAGATAAGCGCACATTAGAGAATTTCGATATTCCTGCAAATCGTGGCAATGTGTATTCTGCTGATGGAAGCTTATTGGCAACTTCTATTCCTAAATATGATATAAGAATTGATGCTATTCAGGCTAAAGATGCTACGTTCGAGAAATATATTGGTGCTTTGGCAGATTCGCTTTATCTATTTAAGAAAAAGCAAAAGCCCGTATCTTATTATAAAAATGTAATTCGAAGAGCTCGAAAAAATAAAAACAGATATTTCTTGTTAGCTCGAAACATAAGCTATTCGGATTATACGAGAATGCGAAATTTTCCTTTATTAAATCTCGGTGCTATAAAAGGTGGTTTAATTGTAGAACAAACTACCAGGCGTGAGCATCCAATGGGAGGAGTAGCAGAGCGTACTATCGGTTACGAAAGACAAGATGAAAATGGAAACTTTACGAGACCAGGAATCGATGGTGCTTTTGGTGTTAAATATTTACAAGGTACCAACGGAAAACGTTTAAAGCAGAAAATAGGTAACGGTCAATGGAAGCCTATTGCAGATTTCGATCAAGTAGAACCTCAGGATGGGTATGATGTTTATACGACTATAGATGTAAATATTCAAGATATAGCACATCATTCTTTATTAAAACAATTAGAGTACTATAAGGCAGATCATGGTTGTGTAGTGGTAATGGATGTGAAAACGGGAGAAATAAAAGCAATATCTAATTTAGGTAGAAATAAAAAAGGCGGGTACTATGAACGCTTAAATTATGCAGTAGGTGAAAGTCAGGAACCTGGTTCTACTTTTAAAGTCATGGCTATGATGGCGGCTTTAGAAGATAAGGTTATAGATACATCTACAGTTGTAGATACCAAAAAAGGAAGAAAATCTTTTTATGGTCGTGTAATTACGGATTCTGGTAGTGGTTATGGTGAGATTTCTGCGGCAAGAGCTTTAGAGGTGTCTTCTAATATTGGTTTAGCAACGATTATTGATGATCATTATGCAAAACAACCAGAAAAGTTTTTAGATCGGTTAAGTTCTTGGAGGTTAGATCAGCCATTAGGTGTAGCTATAATAGGAGAAGGAAAACCAGATATTCCTAAGCCTGGGGCTTCTAACTGGAGTAGAAATGCATTGCCTTCTATGGCTTATGGCTATAATCTTAGGATGACACCGCTTCAGATTTTAGCGTTTTATAATGCTATTGCTAATGATGGTGAGTTGATAAAGCCTCGGTTTTTAAAATCAGTAAAATCTTTTGATAAGAATATTGAAGTCTTTAAAAAAGAAGTGTTAGTAGGTAAAATATGTTCAAATGAAACTCTAGCGGAAGTTCAAGACATGTTGAAGAATGTTGTTATTCGTGGTACAGGAAGACGTATGTATTCTGAAACATTTTCTATGGCTGGTAAAACGGGTACAGCAAGAACGGATTATGCAGATTATGAAAAGTGGAGAAAAGAAAGAAAGTATGTGTCTTCTTTTGCTGGTTATTTTCCAGCAGATAACCCTAAATATTCGTGTATAGTAGTTATTCATCAACCTAGTACAAAGGTGGGGTTTTATGGTGCTGATGTTTCTGGGCCAGTATTTAAAAGAATTGCTCAAAAAATCTATACAGATACGCCAATTATAGATGAGGTTGAAACGTTAGATTTTAAAGATAATTTAGTGAATGAAGATTATGAAATCTATTACGAAAACGCGAGGAAGTATAAAGAATTAATGCCAAGTGTTATTGGTATGCCAGCAATGGATGCAATTGCATTATTAGAAAATTTACATATTGATGTAAGGGTGAAGTTAACAGGAAGTGGAGTTGTGAAAAAACAATCTGTAGAAAAGCATCAAAAATTACAAACCAATCAAACCATTGTTTTAGAAGCGTCATGATGGTATTAAAAGATATATTATATAAGGTTACTATAGATGCTGTTGTTGGCAGTACTAGTATAACTGTGGGGAAAATGGAATTCGATTCTCGTTTAGTTGAGGTCAATGATATTTTTGTGGCAATTTCGGGTACTATAACTGATGGTCATAATTATATAGAAAAAGCGATTAAAGATGGAGCAACAGCTGTTGTGTGCGAAACGCTTCCTGAAAGTTTGCAAAACGGAATCACGTATATCAAAGTAAATAATTCTCATCAAGCTTTGGCTTACATGGCTGCTAATTTTTATGGTCATCCCTCTGAGAATCTAAAATTAGTTGGTGTTACAGGAACCAATGGTAAAACAACAGTTTCTAGTTTATTATATCAGCTATTTGAAAAAGCAGGATTTAAGGTTGGGTTGTTGTCAACCGTAAAGATTATGGTGGGGGATAAAGAGTATAAGGCAACGCATACAACACCAGATTCATTGACTATAAATAAGTATTTAAAGTTAATGAATGATGAAGGTGTAGAGTTTTGCTTTATGGAAGTGAGCTCTCATGGTATTCATCAAAAAAGAACTGAAGGGTTAAAATTTGAAGGAGGCATATTTACAAATCTCTCTCATGATCATTTAGATTATCATGCAACGTTTGCAGAATATAGAGATGTTAAAAAGACGTTTTTTGATCAGTTACCGAGTGAGGCTTTTGCTTTAACAAACGTAGATGATAAAAACGGCTTAGTAATGTTGCAAAATACAAAGGCGAAAAAGTATACTTACGCATTAAAGAATTATGCAGATTATAGGGCTCAAATATTAGAAAATGAATTTAGTGGTTTGCTATTAAAAGTTAATGATAGTGAATTATGGACACGTTTAATAGGAAGTTTTAATGCTTATAATATTCTTGCTATTTACGGAACAGCTGAATTATTAGGTTTAAATAAAGATGAAATATTAAGATTAATAAGTGAGCTTGAAAATGTTTCAGGGCGTTTTCAATATTTTATTTCAGAAGGCAAAATCACAGCAATTGTTGATTATGCGCATACGCCAGATGCATTAAAAAATGTATTAGAAACAATCAATAATATTAGAACTAAAAACGAAGAACTAATTACGGTTGTTGGTTGTGGTGGTAATCGAGACAAAACAAAACGACCTAAAATGGCACATATCGCTTCTGCTTTAAGTACTAAAGTAATTTTAACAAGCGATAATCCAAGAAATGAGGTTCCTGAAACCATAATTGAAGATATGGAAGCTGGTGTTGAGCCGCAGAACTTTAAAAAAACGTTATCAATTACAGATAGAAAGCAAGCTATAAAAACGGCTTGTCAAATGGCTGGAGAAAGAGATATTATTCTTATTGCAGGAAAAGGGCATGAGACTTATCAAGAAATTAAAGGTGAACGCTTTGATTTTGATGATTACAAAATAGTTCAAGATTACTTAAAACAATTACAGAAATAAAACCAAAAAACAATAACAAAGAATGCTGTATTACTTATTTGAATATTTAGAGCAACAGTTCCAATTGCCAGGAGCATCACTTTTTGGTTTTATAACCTTTAGGGCTGCTGTGGCTATGATATTGTCATTGTTGATTTCTACGATTTATGGTAAACGCATCATTCGTTTTTTGCAAAAGCAGCAAGTTGGCGAAACGATTAGAGATTTAGGATTAGATGGTCAGGTTGAGAAGGCTGGTACACCAACAATGGGTGGAATCATCATTATTTTAGCGACGCTTATTCCTGTTTTGTTATTAGCGAAGCTAGGTAATATTTATATCATCCTTTTAATTGTCACCACATTATGGATGGGGGCGATTGGTTTTTTAGATGATTATATCAAAAAATTTAAAAATGATAAGGAAGGTTTAAAAGGTAAATTTAAAGTACTTGGTCAAGTAGGGCTAGGAATTATAGTAGGAGCAACATTATTTTTTAATAATGATGTTACTATTAAGGAAAAGTTGCCAATTCAGCAGCAAAATGAATTAAGAGCGGAGAATCCTGGCGTGCAAGGAGCTAAGCTTTTTAAGGCTGAAGAAAAGTCAACGAAAACAACAATTCCGTTTTTAAAAGATAACGAATTTGATTATTCAGATTTGATTACATGGATTCATCCCGGGTTAGAAAAATATGCATGGGTGGTTTTTATTCTAGTTACCATTTTTATTATTACGGCAGTATCTAATGGGGCAAATCTAACCGATGGAATTGATGGACTTGCCGCAGGAACATCGGCCATTATTGTGTTAACACTTGGGATTTTTGCATGGGTTTCTAGTAATATCGTTTTTTCAGATTACTTAGATATTATGTATATCCCAAGAGCTGAAGAAATCACAATTTATATCGCTGCTTTTGTAGGGGCGTTGATAGGATTTTTATGGTACAATACATACCCTGCTCAAGTTTTTATGGGAGATACAGGTAGTTTAACGATTGGCGGAATAATAGCAGTCATCGCAATTGCAATTCGTAAAGAATGGTTGATTCCTGTATTATGCGGAATTTTCCTAGCAGAGAATCTCTCAGTTGTTTTACAGGTAAGTTATTTTAAATACACAAGAAAAAAGTTTGGTGTTGGTAAGCGTATTTTTAAAATGTCGCCATTGCATCATCATTATCAGAAATCGGGATATCACGAAAGTAAGATTGTAACTCGCTTTTGGATTGTTGGAATTTTGCTTGCTATTATAACGATGGTAACCTTGAAAATTAGATAATGAAGAGGTTAGTCATTCTTGGAGGAGGAGAAAGTGGTGTAGGAACAGCGCTTTTAGGAAAAGCAAAAGGATACGATGTATTTGTATCAGACAAAGGAAAGATTAAAGAAAAATATAAAAACGTTCTTTTAAATAATGAGATTGAATTTGAAGATGAAAAGCACACGGAATTAAAAATTCTAAATGCAGACATCATCATGAAAAGTCCTGGTATTCCAGATAAAGTGACTTTGGTGAAGCAAATTCGTGAAGCAGGGATTGCAGTAGTTTCTGAAATTGAATTCGCATCAAAATTTACTGAGGCGACTTTAGTTGCTATTACCGGAAGTAATGGAAAAACAACAACAGCAACACTTACAGATCATATTCTAAAACAAGAATTAGATGTTGGGTTAGCTGGAAATATTGGTGACAGTTTCGCGAAGCAAATTTTAGAGAAAAACTATGATAACTATGTTTTGGAAATCAGCAGTTTTCAATTGGATGATATTATCGATTTCAAACCTAAAATTGCTGTTATAACTAATATCTCGCCAGATCATTTAGATCGTTACGATAACAAGTTTGAAAACTATATCGCTTCAAAATTTAGAGTTGTAGAAAATCAAACGAAGGATGATTATTTTATATACGATGCAGATGACGATGTTATTCTAGAGTATATGAAAACGCATCAAATTCAATCAAAAAAACTGCCTTTTTCATTAACCAAGGTTATTGAGCAAGGTGCATATTTAGAGAACAACAAGATAATAATAACAATAGATAATAATAAAATCATTATGCCAACAAATAATTTAGCATTAGAAGGGAAACACAACGTGAAGAATGCAATGGCTGCTTCTACTGTTGCGCATTTACTAAAAATAAGAAAACAAACTATTCGTGAGAGTTTAGAGAACTTTCAAGGAGTGGAGCATCGTTTAGAAAACGTATTAAAGATAAATAAGGTTCAGTATATAAACGATTCTAAGGCTACAAATGTAAATGCAACGTATTTTGCTTTAGAGAGTATGTCTGCACCAACAGTTTGGATTGTAGGTGGTGTTGATAAAGGGAATGAATACAGAGAGTTATTTCCGTTTATCAATGAAAAAGTAAAAGCAATCGTCTGTTTGGGTGTTGATAACGCTAAGTTAATCGAGTCTTTTGGTAAGATGGTTGATGTAATTATTGAAACTCAATATATGTCAGAGGCTGTTAAGATAGCTTATAAGTTAGCTGATGCTGGCGATAATGTGTTGTTATCACCTGCTTGTGCTAGTTTCGATTTATTCGAGAATTATGAGGATAGAGGGCGTCAATTTAAAAATGCAGTAAGAAATTTATAGAGGTTTGTCATTCCTGTGGAAACAAGAATTTAAAAAAAAACAAATAATTAGATTTCTGTTGTCTCAGAAATAACAAAAAAGTAAATGCAAAATTTATTTAAACAAATAAAAGGGGATAGAGCCATTTGGGCTATAGTTACACTGTTGGCTATATTTTCTTTTTTACCTGTTTATAGTGCTGCTAGTAATTTAGCATATCATGGAGGGAATACAAGTACATTTTCGTTCTTTATAAAGCACTTTATGCATTTGTTTTTAGGCTTTGTTATCATGTTTGGTGTGCACAAAGTGCCTTATAAATACTTTCGTGGTTTGTCAATTATAATGATTCCGATTGTATTTATGTTATTGCTAATTACAATGTTGCAAGGCACTACTATTGAAGGTGCAAATGCAAGTCGATGGATACGGATTCCTATTGTTGGTATGTCGTTTCAAACATCAACTTTAGCAGCTGTAGTTTTAATGGTTTATGTGGCGCGTTACCTATCAAAAATAAAAGATAAGGAAGTTAAATTTACAGAATCTATTTTGCCATTGTGGGCACCTATATTCTTGATTTTAATGCTCATTCTTCCTGCTAATTTTTCTACAACAGCAATCGTGTTTACTATGATTATGATGTTGTCATTTGTAGGTGGTTATCCTATTAAATACTTGCTACTAATGGTTTTGGGTGGTATCATGGCATTAACCATATTTGTGTTAGTCGCAAAAGCATTTCCTGGCGCTATGCCTAACCGTGTGGACACTTGGATAAGTAGAATTGAGAATTTTTCAAATGGAGAAGATACAGAAGCAGATTATCAAATTGAGAAAGCAAAAATTGCTATTGCAACAGGGATTTCGCCATTAGGACCAGGAAAAAGCATACAGAAAAATTTTTTACCACAGTCTTCTTCAGATTTTATTTTCGCTATTATTATTGAAGAATATGGCTTAATTGGAGGTGTGTTTTTACTAGTGTTATATATGTGGTTATTGTTTAGAATTATTGTTGTGAGTCATAAATCAGACACCATTTTTGGTAGATTATTGGTTTTGGCAGTTGGTTTGCCTATTGTGTTTCAGGCCTTGTTAAATATGGGGGTCGCTGTTGAGTTGTTTCCTGTTACAGGACAAACATTGCCTTTAATAAGTAGTGGTGGAACATCAATTTGGATGACGTGTTTGTCTATTGGAATTATATTAAGCGTAAGTGCTAAGCGCGAAGAGTTAAAGGAGAAAGAAGATGCAGAAGATAATCCCTTATCTGTTTTAAGTGAAGCGATTTAATAAAGAGAATAAAGAAATTAGAATACGGATTGAAAAAAAATAAAACATATCGATTTATCCTTTCAGGAGGAGGTACAGGAGGGCATATTTATCCTGCGGTTGCGATTGCAGATGAATTAAAATTACGCTATCCTGATGCTGAATTCCTTTTTGTGGGTGCTTCGGATCGTATGGAAATGGAAAAAGTGCCGCAAGCCGGATATAAGATTAAAGGGTTGTGGATTTCTGGAATTCAACGAAAGTTAACATTGAAAAACTTAGCATTTCCTTTTAAACTGATCAGTAGTTTATGGAATTCTCGAAAGATTATAAAATCATTTAAACCAGATGCAGTTGTTGGTACAGGAGGTTTTGCAAGTGGACCATTATTGCAAGTAGCTGCATCTAAGGGTATACCCAGTTTAATACAAGAACAAAATTCGTTTCCAGGTATTACCAATAAGTTGTTAGCAAAAAAAGTAAATACAATCTGTGTGGCTTATGATGGATTGGAGCGATTTTTTCCAAAAGAGAAAATTAAATTAACAGGAAACCCAATCCGAAAAGATTTATTGCAAGTCAAAAATAAGACTGCTGAAGGTAAAGTCGCTTTTAAATTAGAAGAAGGAAAACAAACTCTTTTAGTGTTAGGGGGAAGTTTAGGAGCAAGACGAATTAACCAGCTTATCGAAGCAAATATCGATTTTTTTGAAACTCAAAATATTCAAGTGATTTGGCAATGCGGAAAACTGTATTATGATCAGTATAAAAAATATGACGATCATAAAAATATTCAGGTTCATGCTTTTTTAAATCAAATGGATTTGGCTTATGCGGCTTCAGATATGATTATCTCTAGAGCAGGAGCGATTTCAGTTTCAGAATTGTGCATAGTGGGTAAACCTGTAGTTTTTATTCCGTCACCTAATGTGTCAGAAGATCATCAAACTAAAAATGCAAAATCGATTGCAGATAAAAATGCAGCTGTTTTAATAAGAGAAAAAGATTTAGATACTGATTTTCAAAATGAATTTTCAGAACTGATTTCAAACGAAAATAAAAGAAAAGAATTAAGTAAAAATATTGAAGCTTTAGCATTAGTAAATGCAACGAAGGATATTGTTGATGAAGTTGAAAAAATGTTAAGTAAGTAATGAATTTCGAAAATATAAATAACGTCTATTTTATTGGTGTCGGAGGAATCGGAATGAGTGCGATTGCGCGCTATTTTGTGGCCAATGGCAAACAAGTAGGTGGTTATGATAAAACACCAACGGACATTACAAGAGCGCTTCAAGATTTGGGTGTTGCCATTCATTTTAACGATGATGTTTCAGAAATTGATACTCAATTTTTAGATACAGAATCTACTTTGGTGATTTATACACCGGCAATTCCAAAAGGACATTCAGAATTTGAATATTTTAAAGCTAATAATTTCAATATTCTAAAACGTTCAGCGATTTTAGGAGAGATTACAAGACAAACTTTTTGCTTAGCTGTAGCGGGAACGCATGGTAAAACCACAACAACAAGTATTTTAGGACATTTGCTTAATGCTTGTAACAGTCCTGTAACTGCTTTTTTAGGTGGAATAAGTGAAAATTACAATTCAAACTTAATCCTAAACGGAACCGAAGTTACAGTGGTTGAAGCTGATGAGTTTGATCGTTCGTTTTTAACTTTGTCGCCAGATTTAGCTTGCATTACATCAATGGATGCCGATCATTTAGATATTTACGGAAATGCGGAAGAATTAGTGAAGAGTTTTAAGGATTTTTCAGAATGTATAAAGCCAGGGGGAAAACTATTTGTGAAGAATGGTTTACCTTTAAATGGAATTACTTACGGTATAGAAGACGACGCAGATTATAGTGCACAAAATATTTCTATAGAGAATGGAAGTTATGTTTTTGATGTAAAAACACCTAAAGGTTTACATAAAGGTTTTAGGTTCAGTTTACCAGGGAGGCATAACTTGTCTAATGCAATTATAGCTTTGGCAATGGCAGCAGAATATGGTTGTACGTACAAAGATCTAATTACCGCTTTAGAATCGTATAAAGGTGTGAAGCGTAGGTTTACATATCAAATAAAGACTGAAGACTTTGTGTTTGTAGATGATTATGCGCATCATCCTGAAGAGATAAAGGCAGTACATCAAGCGGTGAGAGAAATGTATCCAGGTAAAAAAGTGTTAGCTGTTTTTCAGCCGCACTTATTTAGCAGAACAAAAGATTTTATAGATGAATTTGCTGAGAGCCTTTCAAAATTCGACGAATTATTGCTTTTAGATATTTATCCAGCAAGAGAATTGCCAATTGAAGGTGTAACCTCAAAATGGCTTTTAGATAAGATTAAAAACACGAATAAAAAGTTAATTCAAAAATCAGATTTAATTAATGAAATTAAGAAATCAAAAGCTCAAGTCGTATTAACTATTGGAGCAGGAGATATTGGGCAAGAAGTGAAACATATAAAAGAAGCGTTCTATGTCGAAAATTAATTTTAATTATATAAAAATCATTGGGTTAATTGCTGTAGTTGGCTTTTTGTTTGCCTTTTCTAATCAAAGAAATAAGGTAAGAAAGGTAGGTGAGCCAAGCATTATATTTTTAGGTGAGAATAAAATGTTTATTACAGAAACGAATGTTAGTAAATTGTTAATACAAAATCAAGAACCTGTATCAGAATTATCTAAAGAAATTATAGATTTGAATGAATTAGAAATTGCCCTAAATTCTAATTTAATGATTAAGCAAGCCGAAGTGTTTATGTCAGTAAACGGTGGGCTTTCAGCTGAAATCGAACAAAAAAAACCTATAGCAAGAGTTAACACAAATGCATCATATTATATAGATGATGAAGGTGGTTTTATGCCTTTATCTTACAATTATGCAGCAAGAGTTCCACTCGTCACCGGAAATATTAAGAGAAATAAGCTTGAAACTGTCTATCAATTTGCGAAATTTGCAGATGGAGATAATTTCTTGAAGAAACATGTCATCGAGATTCATCAGAATAATGATGACACTATCGATTTCAAAATTCGAAAAAGTGATTTTACGGTTCATATAGGAACTTTAAAAAATCTAGAAAAAAAAATAAACAATTTTAAGGCTTTTTACCAAAAAGCTTTTAAAGACCAAGTTTTAGACCACTATGATGTAGTGAATTTAAAATTTGATAAACAAGTTATTTGCACCAAAAAATAAGCTATGGACAAACATAATATTTCAGTAGGTTTAGATATAGGAACCACAAAAATTGTGGCCATGATTGGTCGCAAAAACGAGTACGATAAAGTTGAGATTCTAGGTTTAGGTAGAGCTAAAAGTATGGGGGTGCATCGTGGTGTTGTTAACAATATTACACAAACCATTCAATCAATACAACAAGCTGTGCAAGAAGCAGAAGCCGCTGCAAACGAAAAAATCGAAGATGTAACCGTTGGTATTGCAGGTCAGCATATTCGTAGTTTACAACATAGTGATTATATTACAAGGCCTAATTCTGAAGTTGTTATTGATGAAGATGATATTGATCGTTTAATTAACCAGGTGCATAAACTAGTTATGCTTCCAGGCGAAGAGATTATTCATGTTTTACCACAAGAATATAAGATTGATGGTCAGGCAGAAATTACGGAGCCAATCGGTATGTATGGTGGTCGCTTAGAAGCCAATTTTCATGTGGTTGTTGGTCAGGTATCTTCGATAAGAAATGTTGGACGTTGTATTAAAAGTGCAGGTTTAACTTTAGAAGGTATTACGTTAGAGCCCTTAGCTTCTGCAAATGCAGTTCTAAGTAGAGAAGAAAAAGAAGCTGGAGTCGCCTTAATTGATATAGGGGGCGGAACAACAGATTTAGCTGTTTTTAAAGATGGAATTATTCGTCATACAGCTGTAATTCCTTTTGGTGGTAATGTTATTACCGAAGATATTAAAGAAGGTTGTTCTATTATAGAAAAACAAGCAGAGCTTTTAAAGGTAAAGTTTGGATCGGCATGGCCAGGTGAGAATAAGGATAATGAAATTGTATCTATTCCGGGGCTAAGAGGACGAGAACCAAAGGAGATTACATTAAAGAATTTGTCTAAAATTATTCATGCTAGAGTTGTGGAAATTATAGAGCAAGTTTATGTTGAAATAAAAAATTACGGTCACGAAGAGCAGAAGAAAAAACTGATTGGAGGTATCGTATTAACTGGTGGTGGAGCACAACTAAAACATTTAAAGCAGTTAGTTGAGTATATTACTGGAATGGATACTAGAATCGGTTATCCAAATGAGCATTTAGCAGGAGACAGCGATGATGATATTGCGAGTCCTTTATTTGCTACAGCTGTAGGTTTAGTAATGGACGGCTTAAAACGTCAAGAACGTAAAAAAGCCGAAGCTATTGAAGAAGAGTTGATAGAGGAGGAAGTTGTTTTAGAAGAACAAGTTTCTCAACAAGAAATAGAACAAGAAGTTGAGGTAGAAGAAGTGCCAATAAGAGAACGTCGTTCATTTTTAGATAAATTAACAGAGCGCGTTAAAGATTTCTTAGATAAAACAGAATAACATGCAACGACAATTATAGAATTGTCTACGTATTTATATAAAGTATAAGACATCTTACAAGATGTCTACATTGAAAAAGAATAGAATAAATAGTAAACCCATAATAATTATGAGTAATAGCAACGAATTTGGAGATATTTCATTTGATTTGCCAAAGCACCAATCAAATGTCATTAAAGTAATCGGTGTAGGTGGCGGTGGTAGTAATGCCATAAATCACATGTTTCAACAAGGCATTAAAGGAGTAGATTTTGTAATCTGTAATACAGATTCTCAGGCACTTCATAATAGTGGTGTTCCAAATAAGATTCAATTAGGTGTTAATTTAACCGAAGGTCTTGGAGCAGGTGCAAATCCAGATGTAGGAGAACAAGCAGCAATTGAAAGTTCAGAAGAAATTCGTAGAATGTTAGATACCAATACCAAGATGATATTTATCACAGCTGGTATGGGTGGTGGTACAGGTACTGGAGCAGCTCCTGTTATTGCTAAAATGTCTAAAGAACTCGATATCTTAACCGTTGGTATCGTTACAATGCCTTTTCAGTTTGAAGGTAAAATGCGTAACGAACAAGCACAACGTGGTATTGAAAAATTACGTCAGCATGTAGACTCGTTAGTTGTTATAAATAATAATAAGCTTCGTGAAGTGTATGGAAACCTTGGTTTTAAAGCCGGTTTTTCAAAAGCAGATGAAGTCTTAGCTACTGCTTCGCGCGGAATAGCAGAGGTAATAAC
Organism: Winogradskyella wichelsiae; assembly: GCF_013403925.1. GTDB lineage: Bacteria > Bacteroidota > Bacteroidia > Flavobacteriales > Flavobacteriaceae > Winogradskyella > Winogradskyella wichelsiae. The sequence goes on along the minus strand of NZ_JABFDJ010000001.1, from coordinate 380,864 downwards.
ACATCACTATACTCAGAATATTGATTTACGTGATGCTAAAACAGTATTAAGCAATAGCGGAACAGCGATTATGGGATCGGCTACAGCATCGGGTCAAACCAGAGCACAAGAAGCTATTATGAGTGCTTTAGATTCGCCTTTACTTAACGATAATAAAATTACTGGTGCTCAAAACGTATTGTTGCTAATCGTTTCTGGGTCACAAGAAATTACAATTGATGAAATAGGTGAAATTAATGATCATATTCAATCTGAAGCAGGTCATGGTGCTAACATTATTATGGGTGTTGGTGAAGACGAAGAGCTACAAGAGTCAATTTCTGTAACGATCATTGCTACGGGTTTTGATATTGATCAACAGAATGAAATTTCTAATACCGAAACAAAGCGAGTGATTCATGCTTTAGAGGAAACTCCTGAGCCAAAAATTAGCATTCAAGAGAAAACTCCAGCGATTATTACTCCAGATATTGTTTTAGAAGAAAAGAAACCAGATCCTATTGTTCGTCATACTTTGCTAGATGAAGAAGTAGAAGAGGTTAATGATGTGTCTAAGCCAGTAGAAACTAAGAGAACTGAAAATTATAATAGAACTGATTTAATTGCTACGACAGACTTCTTAAAGAACATGAATGTTGTTTATGATGAAGTTTTAGATTCAAAACCAGAAGCTATTGTTGAGCCAGAAGATTTTATTATAACCCCGGCAGTTAATAAAGTAGAAACTATTGAGCCTGAAGCAGAGGAACAAATAACTTTAACTTTCGATTTACCTATCTCTAACAATGCGCCTAAGCAAGTTGAGCAAGAGGAAAAAAAGGAAGATAAAATGTTCTTTAGCCTTGATGAAGATGTTAATGATATAAAAGTTAACGAGCCTGTTGAAATAATTTCGGTACCGAAAGTAAATGAAGAAGGAGAAAAACGTTATGAGTTAGAAGATTTTGAAACAATGCATTCTTCTATAAATACAAAAAAGGAAAAAGTAGAAGTTAAGGAGGAAGTTGTTTTTGAAACAAAGACGCTACCGACAGAAGAACGTTCTACGTTAGCTGAAGAAGAGATTGATCCAATGAATAGTCCTATTTCTGATTTGCTGATTTCTCGTGCAGATGAGCGCAGAAGAAAGATGAAGGATTTCAATTATAAGTTTAACAACGCTAAGATAAACGAAATTGAAAAAGTCCCAGCTTACAAAAGACAAGGTGTTAACTTAGAAGATGCTCAACATTCTTCTCAAACAAAAACATCTAGAATGTCTGTTGGTACAGATGAGAACGATGATATTCAATTAAGAAGTAATAATTCATTCTTACATGATAATGTAGATTAATATTATTTATAGTGTTTAATTATACTAATTAAGCCCAAAAAGATATCAGTATCTTTTTGGGCTTTTTGTATATAACACTTGTTTTATTAGAGCTTATGTTATGTGCGGTGAGCGAAACTTTTAGTATCTTTGCATTTCTTAATTAAAGAACAAAATTATGAGTTTACAAGTCGATATAATGACTGCTATGAAGGCAGCAATGAAAGGGAAAGATCAAACAGCTTTAGCTGCTTTAAGAGCTGTAAAATCAGAAATATTATTAGCTCAAACGGCTACAGGTTCTAAAGAAGAAATCTCAGAAGACGAGGAAATAAAAATATTATCTAAGATGGTAAAGCAGCGTAAAGATAGTGCTGCTATATTTTTAGAGCAAGATCGTAACGATTTAGCAGAACCAGAATTAGCACAAGCAGAAATTATAAGTCAATTTTTACCAGCACAACTCTCAGAAGAGGAAATTACAGTTGCAGTTATGAAAACCATTGCAGCAACAGGTGCAGAAGGTATGAAAGATATGGGTAAAGTTATGGGGATGGTTAGTACGGAATTGGCAGGTAAAGCTGATGGTAAAACAATCTCTAATATTGTAAAGGCAAAATTGTCTTAAAGATTAAATAAGATTCCTGTTTTTACAGGAATTATGGCTGCGTAGTTCAACTGGATAGAATATCAGATTTCGGCTCTGAGGGTTGGGGGTTCGAATCCCTTCGCGGTCACTATTAAATAATTATAAAAAAAACGCTGAAGTAATTTACTTGAGCGTTTTTTTATGATTTATAATAAAGTGAAATTTTTATTTCAACTCTACCTCTAAAATATTAGCACTGCTGCTTTTCTTTTGAAACTCGTTAGAAATAAATAATCGTCCATCATCACTAAAAGTAATGCCTTCTGGTTGAGCAAATTTACGATCATCTAATGGGTACACTTTTATCATTTCACCCTTACTATTCAATATTAATAGTTTTGGATTTTTACCTTCTAAAACATAAATGTCTTTTGTTCTAGGATGGATAGCAATATCTGAAGGGTTAAATGTTTTATGAGTTTTTTTACCACGATAAGGCTTAAGTAAGTCAGCTTTTAAGTCTATTTTCATTAAAGGCAAGCTATCCATTTCCATTTTGTCTATTGGAATTTGATATATGCATTTTAAGCTTTTGCTCATCAAATCTTCATCTTTAGGTACAAGCAATAATCGATTATTATCTTTATCATAAGTTAAACTCTCAATATTGTTGTCTTCAGAAAAAGAAGTTTTAAATTGAGAAACTTCACGATTTTCTGATCTATAATTTTTTATTTCATAAATAATGCCATCGCTTCGCATTGCGTAAGCATCTGCGTCATTAATAGCAAGTGCTTCATAATCACCAGATGTTCCAAATTTAATTTTTTCTAATATCGTTTTTTGCTGAACATCATAGATATAAATATAACCGTCCTCATCTTGTATACATGCAAAAACATTGTTGCTTAACCATGTTATTCCACTAATTTCGTTTAATATTTCAGGTAAATAATGCGTGTTTTTTATGTTATAAACTTTAGAAAATCGAGCATCAATTTTATTACTTTTTTTTACTAATGAATCTGTTATTGGCTTTTGCAGAGCTAATAATACAACTCCGAAAAGAATAGTAATAAATATGGTTAAGTGAGATTTTGAAAATTTCATAAATGCTTATTATTTACCTGAATGTTATATGGATTCTGAGTTAAATTTAATTAATCCCAAAACACTATTGATGTGTTAACCGTACCATCTTCATTAAATACAATATAATCATCAGTTGGTGTGTTATTTAACTCAATCTGATAATAGTTAACGCTATCAATAACTAATATTTCAGCGTCATCAATAGTTCTATTGTCATAATCCGCAGCAATTGTAGTCATTACAGACTCTGGGACTTCTGATGTAAGGCTATCGTACTTATATTTTACTAAAGTACCATCGCTATTGTAAAGGGCTTCGTAATCTACAGTGTCAATTTCAAAATCAGCAATATATTGCTCACCAAAAGCTTCATATTCAATATCCGTCGCGTTTGGGAATTCTGAATCTAATGCTACAGTGATTTCATTGGGAACTTGAGCACTGTTTAAATCGTCGTCATCGTCATCACTACATGATGTGAATCCCAAGGCTAATGCTGTCATTACAATTAAAGATAATCTTTTCATTTAATATATTTTTTAAAAGTTACTAATGATTCAAATATCATGGTGAAAACTGAAAACAATTGGTAATTAGTATTAGTAAAATGTAATTTATAATTAAATTAACGTTTGATGAAAATGAATATAAAAAGTGTGAGCATCCTTAAAACTATAAGATACTTCTAAATTGTATTTAGAAGCAATAGCTTTATTGATGGCTAAACCTAATCCAGAGGATTTATTACTGTAACTAACTTTTTTAAATCTTGTAAATAAATCCTCTTTATTTAAGGCTTTAGGCTTGCCAATATTGCAAATGGACCAAGAGTTATGATGAAGCTGAATATTAATTTGCTGATTTGGACTGCCATGAATAATTGCGTTTTTTATAAAATTGGTTAGCAATATAATAGCGAGGTCTTTATTCATATTAGCATTTATCATAGAATTATGATCAATACTAATAGACATATTTCTATGGAGAAGTAAATCTTCAAAATCTTCAGTTATTTTTTTTGTCAAGCTTAAAAAATCAATACATTCTTCTTCCAAAAATTCTTTGTTTTCAATTTTAGATAGTAGAAGTAAAGATTTATTAAGGCGTGTTAACCGGTTTAAATTATCTAAAATTGAGGCCAATGATTTGGTTTGATTTTCGTTTAAAGGGTGATTTTCTAAAAACAATTCAAGTTTATTAATACTTATTGCCAAAGGTGTTTGAAGCTCATGAGATGCGTTTTCTATAAAATGTTTTTGTTCAATATAACTATCGCTAGATTTTTTGATGAGTTTTGTAATAGTGTCATTTAACAATTGAAATTCATCTATAGAGCTAGGTTTAGTAATGATTTTACTCTCTTTTTCAATCTTAAAATTTTTTAATTGAGATATGGAATAATAAAAAGGCTTCCATATCTTTCTTAAGAGTATATTATTTAGTAGTAGAATACTAATAAGTAGCAGAGCGTATAGTGAAATAAGATACTTAAACATATCAGAGATGAGATCGTCTTCTTCAATCATAGATGTTACAATCTTAACTTTGTAAAAACCATGATCATGTTTTAGCTTGCTTTCAAAAATGCGCACAGGTTCAAAGTCATCCTCGTTATACATGTACATCAATGTATCTCTATAACTGTCTTTAAAATCGCGATATTCATTTTCTGAAATAGGATTAAACGTATAAACGTGTTTATTTAAATCTGTATTGTTTAATATTGAGGGGTCTTCATTGGCTCGCTTAGTAAGTAAAATTTTATGATTCTCTAAGCCATCATCTAAACTATCATAAATCTCGTCTAGCATGGCGTAATAAAACGCAATTGCCCAAATTGTAATTAGAGGAAGAAGAAGGAGCGATACGTATTTAGTGGTGTAATTGAGTAGTTTCATTAATTAATATTCAATTTATAACCTACTCCATAAACTGCTTCGACATTAATGGAGGCTTCTTCTATTTTTTTTCTAAGATTTTTAATTTGAGAATAGATAAAATCAAAACTATCAGACTGATCAATATGATCTCCCCAAACGTGTTCTGCTAAAGCAGATTTTGTAACCAGTCTGTTTTTATTCGTTATTAAATACATTAAAATATCGTATTCTTTTCTGTTGAGTTCAATAACCTTTTTGTGAATTTTTACTTCACGATTTTCTGGTGTTATACTTACATTTCCGATGGTTATAAGATTATGTCCTTCAAAATTTAGACGTCTCAAAACTGCTTTTACACGTGCATTTAATTCTGCATTATGAAATGGTTTTGGTAAGTAATCATCAGCACCTAAATTAAGACCTTTTAACCGGTCGTCTAAAGAGTTTTTTGCAGAAACAATGATAACACCATGAGCTTTGCCTTGTGTTTTAATTTGTTCTAAGAGATTTAGACCATTACCATCAGGTAGATTTATATCTAACAAAATACAATTATAGTCATATACACCGAGTTTAGCACTGGCTGTTTTATAATCTACAGCTGTTTCTACTTGGTAATGTTCTCGCTCTAGTGTTATACGCATATTGTCTAACATTTGAGGTTCGTCTTCTATGATTAAAATTTTCATGATAAAAAGCTTTTAACAACAATATAACTTAAATCTAAAAACAATTGGGAATAAAATACGAAGCTATAGATTCAATATTAATTAACAACAATTTATAAAATATATCAAAAATATGGTTTTACTTTGTATTGTATTTTTTAATAAACATGTTTAAAACACTATTTAATATTATATGGATTTTTATGGTCATAGGCACTTCTGCCAATGCTCATGATTTTTCTGTAGAACACAGTGAATTAACACATGTAATAAGTATAGATCGCTCTGAAGAGATTTCTCAGCAATCTGTATTGCAGAATCAGTTTTTTGATGCTCCAACTTCAGATTTCAGAATCGTTACAAGTTCTAAAGATGGACCTTCAATATCAGATGAGAATTTAGACCATACAGTTGGTATACATTACCGTAGTATTGATTTATTAAATGTACAACGACCACAATTTGTTAAAGCCGCTCGTAGTGGTTTTAAGACACTTCGTTTAAAGAAAACCCTTTTTCCATTCCATACCTTTTGGTAATTATTAGTGTTTAAACATCAGTTATTTGATGTGAGATAAGGCACGCAAATGCCTAAAAATAAAACAACACTTTTAAAATTATTATCATTAAAACTACATATCATGGGAACAGGATTATACATAATCGATGCGATTATACTCGTTATTATTATTTTACCATTTATACTATTTATTAACGGAAGCAAGAAAAAGCAACGTACCATACGCAAGGCATTAAAAGCCATAGCTGCAGACAATAATTGCATGCTAAGCAAAACAGAGTCGTTAAATAATTTTGCAATTGGCTTAGACACAGCTTCAGGTAAAATATTTTTTTATAAAAAGAATAATAATAAATCAAGCTCTAAAATTATAAACTTAAGCAGCGTTTCATCTTGTCAGGTTATAAAAGATACAAGACGCATTAAAGATAAAACTAACGGTTATGATCTTGTTAATAGTGTATCGCTTTCTTTTACGCACAATAATAACCAGAAAGAATCACTAGAGTTATTTAATAACAATACTGAAACCTCATTAAGTGGTGAGCTTGATGTTGCTAATAAATGGCAAACTTACATTGAAGAATTGTTAAAAGTAAAGATTGTTAATGAGCAACAGAGCGATACGACCGAATTAAATTTAGCTTAATTTTTTTGGTAAAATTTTAGAAACGTTTAACTTTTTTCAAGCTTGTATTCCTAAATTATTACAGATTTGGTGCCGTAATTTGTGGTATAATTTAATCGTAAAATCATAATTACAATGAAAAGTTTAAGAATAGCTGCTCTCGCAATTTTTGCTACGGCAGCAATAAGTGCACAAGATTTAAGAATGAATGAGGTTCCTGGGAATCTTATAATCGACTTCCAAAAAAACTATAAGACTGCTTCGGATGTAGAGTGGGAAATGGAAGGTGAGTATTATAAAGTAGAATTTGATCTAAATAGAATGGATCATGAGATTTGGTATGCAGAGTCAGGTGAAGTCGTAAAGTCTGAAAAAGAAATAACAGCGCGTAACTTACCGACGGCTATTTTATCTACAATTAAAAGTAAATATGCAGGCTTTAAGGTTGATGAAGCAGAGGTCACTGAAATAAATAATGAGAAAATTTACGAAGTTGAACTAGATAAGGGTTGGACTGAAGAATTGACTGTTGTTTTTGATGAAAAAGGAAACGTTATAAGTTCTACAAGAGACTGATTTAAAGTCTCAATATAAAAAAGGTTGGATGAAAGTTCAACCTTTTTTTTATGTGATACATTAATCAATTTTATATTTAGATGTTAATTTCAACATTTTTTCACTAAGAGAATATAACCAATACAATTGTTCCCAAACTAAGTGAGCTTCTCTATGCGTATGCTCATTGTTAGATTGCGAAATTGCAATGTTAGTAAGCTGGTTGGCAGAGAAATTAAAGTCGTCTATCTTTGTGTTTGGAGTTCCAACTTTAGAATTTATAGTTTCAAAATTAATAAGCTTAAGATATGTATAAGCGGTATTAATGTTGCTTTCAATTTTATCAGAAATTTGCTTAAAATCGTTTGATGCAGCTGTTGTATTGTGATTTTGGATGAATGTATTTATAGAGGATAGCGATGATAAAAAACTATGGTTTATTACCACAAGCTCATAAATATCATCAATATGTGTTTGCTTAGATTGTGGTTCTTGCGCCATACGCTGAAACGCAGAACTTAGGTTAGACATTTGTACAAAAGCTTCTTTCCTATTCACTTTTAAACTGGTCGGTATTGGTCCTTTGTTTTGATAAAATGTACTTATAGATTTAAAAAATGCCATATTGGCTTTTAATGCATCTGTAATATTATTTCCGATTTCCATAAAAGACCAAGCAGGCCAAAGCCATCTCGTTGTTATAAAAGAAATAGTAGCACCTATCACGGTGTCAATAACTCTAAATTGAATAACTTTTAAAATGTCTGGTTGAAGAATGGCATATATAAAAATGACACTAATGGTTATAAAGGTTGCAGAAGCTTTATAATTTTTCTGAACCATTGAAAAGGCAATAACCATTGAGACAACTGCTAAGCCTCCAAAGAGGTAAGGATCCTTAATTATGAAAACCAAAATACTAGCTAATGCAGCACCTATAAGTGTGCCAATTATACGATCCTTAGATCGTGTTTTTGTAAGGCCGTAACTTGGTCTCATTATAACAATAACAGTAAGTATAATCCAATAAGGATTTTGAAAATCAAAGACTAAACCGATACCATAACCTAGCATTACAGCAACAGCTAAACGTAAAGAGTGTTTAAATATGGTGGATTTGAAACTTAAATTTCTTAAAATTATTTTAGGATCATAGTCTTGAGAAACAATGAACCGTTTCATTTTATCCTTATTAACTAAATCTTCAGAAGTTAATACAGGGTTTCCTAATAGCCATTTTATCTTTTTAAGTTTTTCAATTTGTTTACTTTGATAATCCAATAAATTCTGAAGCATTAAATAACGTTCATAATCCTTATGGTGATCTTCTTTTTTAAATTTTAATATATCTTGTTCAAGCGTTTTAAATTGTTCTGTAAGAATTTTGTTTGAAGGAAATGCTTCAGACCTACTGTTTTTGGCAATAGCATGTAGTTGGCTTGATATTTCTGAAATTAACTTTTGAAAATCAATTTTTAATTCTGGCTGAACTTTAAATAGGGCATCCATCTTTTGGTAGTTTACAGGATTTGCAATCGCTGTTTCTAACATTTCAACGAGCAAAATAAATACTAATAAACGTTTGTTGTGGTAATTAGATTTACCTGAATTTTTTCTGGATAAAATTAAAATTTCACGCAGGGTTTCATGATGTTCTGTTAATTCACTTTGTATGGTTATTAGTTGCTTTTGTAAGCTAACACGGTCTGGTTGTTCTCCAATAAGTTCCCGTCTTACATTTAAAAAATTGGCAGTTAATAAGAAGGTTTCTGTAAGCGTTTCTTTAGTTTGTGCTTTAGGGTTTATAAAATACCATAACGTTGATAAGCATAAATACCATAAACCACCTGCACCAATAAATAAAGCGTATTGGTATACCTCTAAAGTTTTAGAGGTATGAGCAAAGCTTAATATTAATGCCAATAATCCTGAAAAACTGATTAAAGAAGCTCTAAAGCCATAAATAGAAATAAATGCGATGCAGAATGTTAAGAACCCTAAAATTGGAAATAATAAGATATTAGGAATAGCTAAATAGCCACCTATAAAACTAATAATTACAACTAATACAGATGAAAAAAGAATACCAATTTGTTTTTGTTTTAAATTACCACTAACATCACTTGGAGAGCACCAAATAGCACCAAAACAAAACGAAAGACCTATTTCAAAATGGTCAGTTGCAATACCTAAAATGATAGGTGTAGTAACAGCAATACCAACTAAAATAGCTTTAGAAAAGCTTGTGCTTTTAAAGAATTCTAATAATTCTTTGAGGTGATTTGATATTAAATTTAAAATGATTTTAGTGATTTAATAATGAGTAACAAAGATACAATTTGAAACCTGATTTTAGTTTCAAAAGAAACCTTAGAACTTAAATATAATTAAAAGTAAACGAACCTTGTTAGTAGATAACAATTAGTTCTATGTTTTGAGTAATTGGAATAAAAAATGCCTTCATTTCTGAAGGCATTGCTAATAAATTAAGTCAGTGTTTTATTTCATGATACGTGTTAAGTGAAAAAACTTTTTATAGTCTTCAGGTATTGTATCAATATTTAATAAAGATCCTTCTTCTATATTAGGGTAAATTTCAGCATAAGTTTTTACGTCATATAAACCGACACGTTTACTTATATGTTCGCGTTCTAAATCTTGCGGACTATTTAGTCCTGCTGCGGCAACGAGCTCTAAAAAACTATGAATTGTTGCTTCTTGGTATCGTTTTGCTCTTGGCGCTTTATCTTCTACAACCAATCCTTTTACTAAAGATGCATTTTGAGTAGCGACTCCTACAGGGCATGTGTTTGTATTACACTGTAAGGCTTGTATACAACCAATAGATAGCATCATTGCACGTGCACTGTTGCAACCATCTGCACCCAAAGCGAGTGCTCTAGCCATATGGAAACCTGTAATTATTTTACCAGCAACGATAACCTTAATTTCTTTTCTTAATCCAAAACCAACAAGTGTATCGTGTACAAATATTAATCCTTCTCTTAAGGGCATTCCCATAGAGTTAGAAAACTCAACAGGTGCAGCACCTGTTCCTCCTTCACCACCATCTACAGTAATAAAATCAGGAAGAATTCCGGTAAAAATCATAGCTTCACAGAAATCCATGAATTCTTGTTTTCTACCTAAACATAATTTAAAACCTACAGGCTTTCCATCAGAAAGTTCTCTAAGGTTTTTTATAAAATACATAAATTGTATGGGGTCTGAGAAAGCAGAGTGAGATGGAGGTGAGTGTACCGCAACTCCTGGTTGTACATGTCTTATTTTTGCAATTTCTTCAGTGTTTTTAGACGCAGGTAAAATTCCACCATGACCAGGTTTTGCACCCTGAGATAATTTAATCTCTATCATCTTAACCTCATGTCTTATTGCATTTTTTCTAAATGTAGTTTCGTTGAATGTACCGTCTTCGTGTCTACATCCAAAATAACCCGTACCAATTTGCCATATTAAATCACCACCATGCTCTAAATGATAATCACTTATAGCACCTTCACCTGTATTGTGAGCAAAATTACCCATTTTAGCTCCTTTGTTTAAAGCCATTACAGCATTATTACTTAAAGAACCAAAACTCATTGCTGAAATGTTTAATAAACTTGAAGAGTAAGGCTGTTTACAATCTTTACCCCCAATAAGTAATCTAGGAAATTCGCCAATATCTTTTGGGTTTGTTTTAGCATACATTGAGTGCTCTAACCATTCGTAACCAGAATGATAAAGATCCATTTGTGTACCAAAAGGCTCTGTATCATTTTCTCCTTTTGCTCTTCGGTATATTAATGATCTTAAAATACGGTTAAGTGGTCTTCCTTCAGTATCGGTTTCAACAAAATACTGCATAATCTCTGGTCTTATAGACTCAAGAATATACCTAAACCGTCCTAATAAAGGAAAGTTTCGTCTTATAGTATGCGAAGTTTGAAAAATATCAAAAATACCCAAAATAATTAAAGGTCCTATTATTATGAAAAACCATAATGCAGGTGTCCAAAATTGCGCAATAGCAATCAGAGATAGTGTAAGCGCTATCGAAATTATTATAAAATACTCACGTACTTTCATAGGTTTATTTTTAATGAAGCGCGAAGATAGGATTACCTTTTGAATAAGAAATTAAAATTGTAAAGTTTGTGGTTTTTTGTTAAAAAAAATCAGGAATTATTAACATTTGGAAGTTATAATTATAATTTGACAATGCTGAAGATCCAGAGAAATACTTCTTTAAAGATTATAATGGGTGTTTTTTTAACAATACTTTAATCTTTGGTTGTTTTATCTAATTTTAACAAGCTATATATTTGTAGATCTTTGCTGAAAATAATAATATTAATACGCTTTTAATATTAGCAAGTTGTAACGACTTTAAAAAAAGCGGATAGTTTTATTTTAAAAGAAGGTATTTTCTTTAATAATTAGAAAAATGTCTATTAGCCGAATTCAAAACAAGTAATTAAAATGAGCGTTTTAAGCCGTAACAATAGAAATAATTTAACAGATTTAGGTCTTCTGATACTAAGAGTGTTTTTAGGTGTTGCTATGTGCTTTGGTCATGGTTTAGGAAAATGGAGTTCACTTTTTAGTGGAGAAGAAATTAAATTTGCAGATCCATTTGGAATTGGAATGCTGGCATCATTAGCTCTGGCTGTTTTTGCAGAAGTTATCTGCAGTATACTTTTGGCGTTAGGTTTATTTACACGCTTGGCTTTATTGCCTCTTATTGTTACGATGTTAGTGGCTATATTTAGTGTTCATATTACTGATGGTTTTGGTGTTATGGAAAAAGGACTTTTATACGGTGTTGGTTACATCACCTTGTTACTTACAGGACCAGGTAAATATGCTTTAGACACTTTTGTTAAGCGAAAAAAAGTGAAATATAAATATTAGAATTATCAGAACGAATATTTGAAAGACTTATAGTGTTCTAATATTTGTAATGAAATAAGATGATTCTTGACAAGAATCAAGTAAAATACAACAAGGCCAGATAAGCTATCTGGCTAAAAAAAATTGAATCGTTAATATTTAATTTTAATCCTTTGATATCTTATCTTTGGAATTAACGATTTATACAACAAATTAATATATGATAAAAAGAGTATTTCTTACACCATTTCAAAAATTTGTACAATTTGAGAGTTTCAGTGGTATTTTGCTATTGTTTGCTACAATTATTGCGTTAGTTTGGGCTAATTCTCCTTTTGGTGATATCTATAGAGATTTGTGGCAATATGATGTCGGTATTGTAACCGAAAACTTTGAGTTTAAGAAGCCTTTAATCCTTTGGATTAATGATGGCCTTATGGCAATATTCTTTTTTTTAATAGGATTAGAGATAAAAAGGGAGTTAGTAATAGGTGAATTAAATACACCAAAAAAAATTGCTTTTCCTTTAGTGGGGGCAATAGGCGGAATGGTGGTTCCTGTTCTATTCTTTTTACTTATTAATCAAAATCCTGAAACAACACATGGTTGGGGAATACCTATGGCAACTGATATCGCGTTTTCTTTAGCGATTTTAAATGTATTAGGGAATAGAGTTCCTTTAAGTCTTAAAATCTTTTTAACAGCTTTTGCTATTGTAGATGATATTGGTGCAGTGTTGGTTATTGCTCTTTTTTATAGTGGTAGTATTAAAATCACCTTATTATTAATCGCAGCAGCATTATTAGCTGTTTTATATTTTCTTTCTTATAAAGGAATTTATTCTCGTTTTCTATTGTTCTTTTTCGGAATAGCTGTTTGGTTCTTGTTTTTAAAAGCAGGGCTTCACCCAACTATAGCGGGTATTTTATTAGCATTTTCTGTACCTATTAGGCAGAAGATTAAAACTGCAACATTTTTAGAGCAGTTAGAAAGAGTATTTAATAGAATTAAGAAAGCTAGTGTACTTAAAGCACCAATTCTTTCAACAGAGCAGATTCAACTAATTGATGATTTAGATGATTGGTCTGCTAAATTTCAGTCGCCTTTACAGCATTTAGAACATAGTCTACATGGTTGGGTGGCTTATTTTATAATACCAATTTTTGCACTCGCAAACGCAGGAGTATTAATTAGTGGTTCTGAAGGTTTAGACACTATGCTAGTCATTAATATTGTTGTGAGTTTAATTTTAGGTAAGGGTATTGGTATTACCTTGATTGTCTTTTTAGCTAAGAAGATTAAACTTATAGAAGTGCCAAGTGATATTAAATTTATTCAAATTATAGGTGTTGCATTTTTAGCAGGTATAGGTTTTACCATGGCCATATTTATTGCAAGTTTAGCTTTTGAGTCTACACCAGAGTATATTGATTCTGCAAAAATCGGTATTCTTATTGGTTCCTTTATTTCAGCAATTATAGGTTATGTTATACTGCATTTATCCTCTAAGAAAAAAGTAATTGAAGCCGTCTAATTAAATTTTTAAAATCTTAATGTCTTAAGCCTATATAAATTATATAGGCTTTTTTGTGTTTATGCTTTTTAACAAATACTTAACTTCGATTGGTTCGGTTACTTCCGAACTAAGTGGTATTTTTGCGACCGGTTTACTGTGGAGAGATATTAAATTTGTATTTCACAGTAGTAAATTTTAAAAACAATGAAACAAAATATCTGCAAAGAAAAAATGGCTTTAGTTGAAAAACTAGGGGTTCATTTAGAAACGAGAGAACAACTAGCTCCTGTTGCGGCACGCATTTTATCTTTTATAATATTAACGGGTAAAAAAGGAGTGACTTTTGAAGATATGGTTAAAATTTTGTGTGCAAGTAAGAGTACTATTTCTACACATTTAAACCATCTTCAAGATTTAAATAAGATTGTTTATTTCACTAAAACAGGTGATCGTAAAAAATACTTTATTATAAATAAAGACTCTATCCTTCAGCATATAGATAATATGGTTGATGAATGGAATGATATTAAAGGATTGCACTTAGAAATTAGAAGTTATAAAGAAACCATTAATGAAAAAGCAAAAGCTGATAATGAAGAAAAGTTTGACTTAAATTTTCATAACGATTACATCGAATTTTTAGATGGGGCAACGACATCAATTAAAGAATTAAAAAATAAAATAATAACGAACCATTTTACCCTTTAAATATATAAAAAAATGAAAAAAAATAATTTATACTCAATATTAGCACTAGGTGTATTTTTCCTTGTTTTAAGCTGTGGCGACAAAGAAGGACAAGGTGCTGCGGCAGTACAAGCACCACCACCATCTATTCCTGTTTCGCAATTAGAAACTAAAACAGTTACAGGTTATCAAGAATACCCAACTACTATTGAAGGTATCGTAAACAGTGATGTTAGAGCAAAAACTTCAGGGTATGTTAAGAGTGTATTAGTAGATGAAGGTGAAAAAGTGCGTAAAGGACAAGTGTTATTTAGATTAGAAACACAGTCTTTAAGTCAAGATGCAGGTGCAGCAAAAGCCCGTATTAATGTAGCGCAAGTTGAGGTCGATAAATTAATTCCGCTTGTAGAAAAAAACATTATTAGTGCCGTACAATTAGAAACAGCAAAAGCTAACTTAGCACAAGCAAAAGCGAATTACAGCGGTGTTTCTGCAAATATTGGTTATGCAACGATTAAAAGTCCTGTTAACGGCTATGTTGGTCAAATTAATTTTAGAGAAGGTGCTTTAATTAGCCCAAGTGATCCAACACCATTAACAACGGTTAGCGATATTAGTAAGGTGTATGCTTTTTTTAGTTTAAATGAAACACAATATTTAGATTTTTTACAAAATGCAGAAGGCAAAAACGTAAAAGAAAAGATTGCAAATTTTGCACCTGTAAATTTAATATTGGCTAATGGTAGTACTTATGAAGAGAAAGGTAAGATCGAAACAAGTTCTGGTCAAATAAATCAAAGTACAGGTACGGTAAGTTTTAGAGCTGTTTTTGATAACCCTAATCAATTAGTTACGAATGGTAATAGTGGTAAAATTCAAATACCATTGGTTTACGAAAATGCTATTGTGGTGCCACAAGATGCTACTTATGAGCAACAAGGTAATGTAATGGTGTTTAAACTAGGAGAAGAGAATAAAGTAACAACTTCGATAGTAGAAGTAAAAGCAACTGTAGATAACTTGTACGTTATAGAATCTGGTGTAACTGCTAAAGACAAAATAATAGTTTCTGGTGTAGGTAAGCTAAGAGCCGGAATGGTTATTAGTCCTCAAGATAAGCCTTTTGATGAAGCTATTAAGCCTATTGCAACTTTATTTAGAAATTAATTAATCACCAAACATTTTTATTATGTTAAAAACATTTATTGAAAGGCCAGTACTTTCAACAGTAATCTCTATCATTATAGTGTTACTTGGTGCTATTAGTATCGGTACGTTACCTATAGAGGAATATCCAGATATTGCGCCCCCTACAATTAAAGTAACAGCAAGTTACACGGGTGCAAATGCCGAAACTGTTTTAGAGAGTGTTATCATTCCTATAGAAGAGCAAATTAATGGGGTAGAAGGAATGACATACATTACTTCTACAGCATCAAATACGGGGACCGCAGAAATTACCGTTTATTTTGATCAAGAAATGGATGCTGATATTGCTGCCGTAAACGTACAAAACCGTGTAGCAAGAGCTACGCCATTATTACCACAAGAGGTAACGCAAACCGGTGTTACGACGCAAAAAGTAGAAACTAGTGCTTTAATGTTTGTTTCCATGTATTCTGAAAGTGAGGATTATGATGCTACGTTTATTCAGAATTACTTAAAGATTAATGTTATTCCTGCTATGCAACGTATTAGTGGTGTAGGTGATGTTAGTGTATTCTCACAACAAGATTATGCCATGCGCATTTGGTTAAAGCCAGAAAAATTAGCAGCTTATAACTTAATTCCTTCAGATATTACGACTGCTTTAGCAGAACAAAATTTAGAAGCAGCAGCGGGTTCATTAGGTCAGAATAATGGAGAATCGTTTTCATATACTTTAACCTATAGTGGGCGTTTTAAGGAAGAAGCGCAATACAGTGATATTGTAATTAAAGCCTTAGGAAACGGTGAGTTTTTAAGACTAAAAGATGTTGCAACTATAGAGTTAGATGCACAATCTTATGCTGCAAATGCGATGAGTTTAGGCCACCCAGCAGTATTTATGGGGATTTTTCAAACTAAAGGTTCTAATGCACAAGAGATTATTGAAAACATAAAAACAACCTTATCTGCTGTAGAAAAAGATTTACCAGAGGGATTAGGTGTTTTTGTACCATACGATACAAGTTTATTCTTAAATGCATCGATAGAAAAAGTAATTCATACCTTATTAGAAGCTTTTGTATTAGTGTTCTTAGTGGTATTTATCTTTTTACAAGATTTCCGTTCTACATTAATTCCGGCAATTGCTGTACCCGTTTCTATTATCGGTACGTTCTTTTTCTTGAATGTTTTTGGATACTCTATCAACTTATTAACGTTATTCGCATTAGTACTCGCCATTGGTATTGTGGTCGATGATGCCATAGTTGTTGTAGAGGCGGTTCATGCTAAATTAGATGAAGGCGAAAAGAATCCTAAAAAAGCAACTTTAACCGCAATGAATGAAATTTCTGGAGCCATTATCTCAATTACTTTAGTCATGGCAGCGGTATTTATTCCAGTAACTTTTGTAACAGGTCCAACAGGTGTATTTTACGAGCAGTTTGGTGTGACTTTAATTATTGCTATTTTAATATCTGCAGTAAACGCCTTAACATTAAGTCCGGCGTTGTGTGCATTGTTATTAAAACCTCATAAAGATGATGAAGCGATTAAAGGAAAAAGTCCTTTAAAACGTTTTTACGCTTTATTTAATCGTGGTTTTAATGCTACTGTTGAGAGATATGGTAGATCATTACACTTTTTATACAAGAGAAAATTTATTTCAGCAATACTATTAATTATTGCTGTCGTAGGTATTTATTGGGCTGCAAATACAACGCCTACAGGATTTGTACCTAATGAAGATAGAGGTATCATTTTTGCGAATATAGAATTGCCAGCAGGTGCTTCTTTAGATAGAACAGATGCTGTAGCAAGAAAATTATATTCTAAAATTGAAGGTATGGAAGGTATTGTTGGTGTAAACTTCATTAAAGGACGAAGTTTAATTAATGGTACTGGGTCTAACTACGGCATGGGTATTATTAAATTAGAAGATTGGGGTGAGCGTGAAGATGCTTCTCTTTCTTCAACAGCAATTACTGGAAAATTGTTTGGTTTAGCAGCAAGTGTTCCTGAAGCTAATATTATTTTCTTTTCGCCACCAAGTATACGTGGGTTTGGTAATTCGGCTGGTTTTGAGGTGAATTTATTAGATAAATTTGGGGGTGAATTTTCAGATTTAGATAAAGCGAATAAAGATTTCTCTATGGCTTTAATGAGTCACCCAGAAATTAAGTACGCACAGTCTTCTTTCAAAACAAGCTATCCGCAATACGAAATGGAAGTTAATGTGCCTTTAGCTAAAGAAAAAGGAGTTTCAGTAACAAGTATCTTTTCAACTTTACAAGGTTATATCGGTGGAATTTATGCATCAGATTTTTCTAAATTCGGAAAACAGTTTAGAGTCTATATTCAAGCTTTACCAGAAGACAGAGCAGATGAAAGTGCATTAAATAGTATGTATGTAAGAACAGATACTGGAGAAATGACACCAATTACGCAGTTTGTAAATTTAAAAAGAGTTTACGGGCCGCAATCTGTAACACGTTTTAACTTATTAAATTCTACAAGTATTACAGGTGCAACCAATGATGGGTTTAGTACCGGTGATGCCATTAGAGTTATTGAAGAAGAAGTTGCTAAATTACCAAGTAATTATACAGTTGCTTATTCAGGTTTAACACGAGAAGAGGTAAGTGCAGGTAACCAAACTACATTTATATTTATCTTAAGTATTGTATTTGTATACTTTTTATTAAGTGCGCAATACGAAAGTTATTTATTACCATTTGCAGTGGTGTTATCCTTACCGTTTGGGGTGTTTGGTGCTTATATCAGTACAAAATTCTTAGGGTTAGAAAACAATATTTATTTCCAAATTGCTTTAATAATGCTGATTGGTTTATTAGCTAAAAATGCGATTCTTATTGTAGAGTTTGCCTTGCAAAGGCGAAAAGCAGGCGACAGTATTGTAGACTCAGCCATCACAGGAGCTAAGTCGCGTTTACGTCCAATTTTAATGACCTCTTTTGCCTTTATTTTAGGATTAATGCCATTGGTTTTAGCACAAGGTGTAGGGTCAGAAGGAAATAAATCTATAGGAACTGGTGCTGTTGGAGGATTATTAATAGGTACTATTATCGGGGTTTTTGTAATTCCAATCTTATTTATATTATTTCAGTGGTTACAAGAAAAAATTTCTAGTAAGCCAGCAATACAAACTATTGAAGAATAAAATGATGAAATCAATTATAAAACATAGAAATTTTAATAGAGGAGCTATAATTCTCGTTGTTGGACTAACTTTTCAAAGTTGCTTTGTCGCAAAAGATTATGCTAGGCCAGAATTAGATATCGAAACTGAAGCACTTTATAGAACAGAGAATCTTCCGATAGATAGCATTTCTATCGCCGATGTATCTTGGAAAGACTTATTTACAGATCAATACCTTCAACAATACATAGAAGAAGGTCTGCAAAATAATATGGATATTCGTATCGCTATTCAACAAATGATAGCAGCAGAAGCTTACGCAAAACAAGGTAAGGCAGGTTATATGCCTACCTTAAGTGTAGGACCTAATTATACACGTCAAGAGTTTTCAGAAAATAGTCAATTTGGTTCTATTTTTAGTGGAGGATTAGATAGTTATGACGTTACAGCAGATTTATCTTGGGAAGCCGATATTTGGGGGAAAATAAGAAGTGGTAAAAGAGCTTCTCAAGCCGATTATTTGCAAAATGTAGCAGGTCATCAAGCTGTGAAAACACAATTAATCTCTAGTATTGCCAATACCTATTATAATTTATTGGCTTTAGACGCGCAATTAGAAGTTACGAAACAAACGATTGAGACGAGGGAGAGTGGTGTAGAAACTATTAAAGCTTTAAAGGATGCTGGTCAGGTTACTCAGGTCGCTGTAGATCAAAATATCGCACAATACAATAGTGCTAGAGCACTACAAGTAGATATTGAGACGGCTATTTTTAAAGCAGAAAATACATTAAGTATTTTATTAGGAAAATCACCTCAGGATTTTGAAAGGAGTGCTTTAGAAACTCAAAAAATAGATCAAGAGATAAAACTAGGAGTTCCTGCGACGCTATTAAGAAACAGGCCAGATGTTATGGCTGCAGAATATGCTTTGATTAAAAACTTTGAATTAACTAATGTTGCTAATAGTAATTTTTATCCTTCATTAACTTTAACAGCTTCAGGTGGTTTGCAAAGTTTAGAATTGGATAATTTATTTAATGTGAATTCTTTATTTGCAACAGTAGTTGGTGGGTTAACGCAACCTCTATTAAATCAAAGAAAGTTAAAAACTCAAAAGGAAGTCGCGTTAGCAAATCAAGAAAGTTCATTATTGAATTTTAAGAAGACCTTATTGGTTGCAGGTAGTGAAGTTTCTAATGCATTATTCTCATATGAATCAGAAACGAAAAAATTTGAATTTAGAAAGAATGAAGTTGAAGCCTTAAGAACTGCAGAAACAAATTCTGAAGAATTACTTAAAAATGGTTATGCGAATTATTTAGATCTATTAACGGCAAGACAGAGTGCCTTAAGTGCAGAACTTAATATCATAGATAGTCAATTACAACAATTGGTTTCTATTGTAGATTTATATGAAGCACTAGGTGGTGGTTGGAAATAAAAATGGTTTTATCGTTAAAAAAATAAAAGCAGTTTAAAGTGCTCTATGTTATGGAAGATATGTTAAATACTATTATTCCTGTTTTTAGAAATTATGGTGTAAAAAGGATTACCATGGATGATATCAGTCATCATTTAGGTATTTCTAAAAAAACATTGTATGTGCATTATAAAAGTAAAGGTGATTTAGTTGAGCAGAGTGTTGACTCAATTTTTAAGCTACATCATTCTGTTTTTGATCAAATTTTGAAACGAGATATTTTACCATTAAAGAAAATCATTTTAATGTATCGTTACGGAATTCGTCAATTATCGGCGAATTCTAGAACGTTTTATTTAGAACTAAAAAAATACTATCCAAAAGTTTATAAAAAATATGAAGTAGAGCGCGATTATATCACCTTTACAATTATTTTAGATTTGTTAAAAGAGGCTCAAAAGTTAGGGGATATTAAACCAGAAGTAGATCTTAAATTGTTTTGTTTGCTAAACATTTACAAAATAGATGTGTTACTTCTTAATGATGCTATTTTTAGTGAATATACTATAACTCAAATCGTAGATCATATTGTCGTTTATAATCTAAATGGCATTCTAAAAGATAAAAGTTTACTTTAATAGTTACTGAAGTTTATAAATGCTGTTATTTCTAATAACAGCATTTTTTATGCATTAAGTTGTGAATATTATTTTTTAATAAACGTTATTTTTATTGATACATTTATTGAGGACTATTAATAGTACTTTGTATAATTTAGTAGTTCAATTAATGTGTTTGTAAATTGTTTTAATATGTACAGACTTCTTAACTAATATAATATATGACAGAATTTATAGAAGCTTATAAACCGCTTATAATATATGTAGCGATAGTAATTTCGTCAGTGATCATTCTTCGACTTCTCACAAAGTTTATTGTTAAGTGGTTGATTAAAAAAGAATCTAATCGTTTACCTGAATCGCCAGTAAGATCTATGAAAATGGTGAAACTGACGCTTAATCTTTTGTGGTTGGTATTAGGTATTATTGCGTTGAGTGCTATTTTTGTAGATCGAGATAAGGATGAGGTTTTATTAGGTTATTTTAAATTAGCCAGTTACATTGGTATTGTTACAGTGGTCACTATAATATCTGCTACGCTTTGTAATTTATGGTTTAAACATCGTATTTCAGAAAAAGTAACACACGACTTTGATCCTACAACCTACAAATTTCTTAGGTATATTTCTGTTTTTGCTATTTGTTTCATTGGCCTGCTTTTTGTTTTAATGGCTTTTCCTTCTTTAAAAGGAGTTGCCCAAACAGCGTTAGGCGGTGCAGGTGTTTTAGCTCTTATTGCAGGTGTTGCTTCACAAGAAGCGTTATCTAATTTGGTGGGTGGTATTTTTATAGTCTCGTTTAAACCTTTTAAAATAGGTGATGTTATTAAGATAACAGATACTATGGTTGGTACAGTTACCGATATTACATTACGTCATACAGTCATTAGAAATTTTGAAAACAAAATGATTGTCATTCCTAATGCTGTAATTAATAAAGAGAAGTTAATTAACTATGATTTAGGAGAGCTGAAGTGTTGCGAACATATAGAAATGGGCATTACTTACGATAGTGATATTACTTTGGCTAAAAAGATTCTTCAACAAGAATGTGAAAATCACCCTTTAATTTATGATAATAGAACAGCATTAGATAAGTCAGATGGTAAACCTATTGTTAAAACTGCTTTAACTAAATTTAATGATTCTTCAATAACGATTAGGGCTTGGGCTTGGTCATCAAGTTTTGGTAATTCGTTTACCCTAAAATGTGATGTTTATGAAAGTGCTAAAAAGCGTTTTGATAGTGAAGGAATAGGACTCGCATTTCCTACCCGAACGATTTACATGGCAAATGAAAAGCATTCGGAAAATAAAGCATAGTTTTAAATGAAATGACCTTAAGTACTTCGTTTGTTTTTAAAGCATCTTTAAAGCCTTTATTTGCTAGTTCTTTCAATATATGGAGCCTTAGAAGCTTTCATTTTTAGTAACTATAATCGACTCATGAAAATATAAATTACTTATTTGTTAAAAAAAGACTTGTTATTTAGGAATTTGTTATTTTTGCGCGATAATTATATGTAATTCTAAAAATAAGATACGCATAAATGGAAAATTCAAAAATAGAGTTAAAGAATAAAAAGAAAGCTGTGCCTTTAAAAGGAATGATGGATAACGTCATGGAACAGTTTAACAGTGCTGCAGATCATATTGATTTACATCCCAATATCAGGAAAATATTAAGTATCACTAATAATGAGATTTTAGTAAACTTTCCTGTAAAAATGGACAACGGTAATGTGGAAGTCTTTACGGGGTATCGTGTTCAGCATAATGGAGCTTTAGGACCTTATAAAGGTGGTCTTCGTTACCATGCTACTGTAGATTTAGATGCCGCAAGAGCATTAGCTATGTGGATGACCTGGAAAACTTCTTTAGCAGGCTTACCCTATGGTGGTGCCAAAGGAGGGATTAAAATAGATCCTTCACTGTATTCGCAATCAGAATTAGAGCGTATCACAAGACGTTTTACGTTTGCTCTAGCAGATAATATTGGTCCAGAACATGACATACCTGCACCAGATGTTAACACCAATAGCCAAACTATGGCATGGATTGCTGATACTTATATGAGTACAAGGCCGCCTGCGCAACGTAGTGCAAATCAACATGTCGTAACGGGTAAGCCCGATGGTAGTGGTGGACTAGAAGGACGTGATAGAGCTACAGGCTTTGGTGTTTATTTAACCATTAAGTTTTGGGCTGATAAAAATAATATGGACTTAAATGGTAAACGATTTATTGTTCAGGGCTTTGGTAATGTGGGCTATTGGGCTTCTGTTTTCTTAGAACAAGATGGCGCAAAATTAGTAGGCGTTCAAGATGCAAAAGGTAGTATCGAAAATCAAGATGGTATTGATGTAGAAAGTCTTTTTAATTACACGCAAGAGAAGGGGGGTACGGTTATGGATTTTCCTAAATCTCAATTGGTAGCTAAAAATGAATTCTTTTCAATTGATTGTGATATTTGTATTCCTGCAGCATTAGGAAATCAAATTACAAAAGAAAATGCACCGCATATAAAAGCGAAGATAATCGCAGAAGGAGCTAACGGACCAACAAATGTTGAAGGTGAAAAAATATTGTTAGATAGAGGTGTGGTTATTATTCCAGATATCCTTTGTAATTCTGGTGGTGTAATTGGAAGTTATTTTGAATGGCTACAAAACCGAAGTGGTGAGATTTGGCATTTAGAAGAGGTCTTAGACAAGCTACGTAAAAAATTAAAGGGTTCATTCGATAAAGTTTATACGTATTCAGAAAATGAAAACGTTGACTTTAGAACAGCAGCTTTTTGTATCGCGATTCAGCGTATTGAAAAAGCATATATTCAACGTGGTATTTTTCCTTAATCATTCGGCTCATTTAATGCCTTTAAATTTATATAAATACCGTTCAACATCTAAGTTGAGCGGTATTTTTTTGCACTGAATTATTTGTTTAGTTTTACAACTAAGTGATTTAAATAATATGGAGTTAAAAACAGAGCAAGAGATTTTTGAATTAGAAATGATTTCTAATTATGTAGTTCCTATTGGGATTTTTATAATTGCGCTCTTTATCTTATATCGTCTTGCTTTAATTTTTCAGTTTTATTATGCCTCATTATTTAATAAACCAGTTTTTACTCATATCTATTTTAATCGAAATAAATTAACACTCCAACAATGTGCTATTTTAAAACAAGAAAGCATATTTTATCGACAATTAGATGATAAAAATAAACAGTATTTTGAGCATAGAGTCGCTACATTTATAAAAGAGAAAGAATTTGTTGGCCATAATGAATTAGAAGTAACAGAACAGATGCGAGTTACTATTGCAGCGACTGCTATAATGCTAACGTTTGGTTTTAAGAAATATCTTTTAAATCTTATTGAAACTGTAATTATATATCCAAAAGTCTATTATTCTACAAGTCATAATACCTACCATAAAGGGGAAATGAATCCGCAGTATAAAGCCATCGTATTCTCTTGGGAAGATTTTGAACATGGTTATAAAATTGGAGATGATAACCTAAATCTCGGAATTCATGAATTTGGACATGCCATTCACCTTAGTGCTTCGAAAAGTAATGATATTAGTAGTTTAATTTTTAATAAAGGATTTAAAAAGTTAACTCAATATTTGCAGCACAATAAAGAGGTTAGACAACGCTTAATTGCCTCAAAATATTTTAGAACATATGCATACACTAATCAGTACGAATTTTTTGCGGTTTTGCTTGAAAACTTTATCGAGACACCGTCACAATTTAAAGCACAATTTCCAGAGTTATATAAACAAATGAAACACATGCTTAATTTTAAGTTTGCAGGTTATTAGAACAGTTTATTTAGTTGTTCTATAACTTTTAAAAGGGCATATTACATTGTATTGTAAAAAAAAAGAGGTTCACATTTGTGAACCTCTTTTTATATATATAATTATAAACTTATAATCTTATTACGGCTTGTAAGTGGTATTGATAATGATTATTGTCGTAACCAACTTCAGAAGTGCTAAATCCTGTAAATTTAGCAATTGTTTGTGCTCTAATTCCAATTGTTTGGTTTCTGTCTAGCCAAAATAAAACACCAGCTCCAATATTTGCCGATACATTACCTTTATCAATATGAAAGTAACCTAAACCCGCATCAGCGTATATGTTAAACCAACTCATGTTTCTACCGCGACCAAAAATAAGTTCTTTAAAATAATATTTAGCATGGGTATCTAATGATAGATAATTGTAATCTTTTTCAGGAAATATATTATCGATATTAGGATCACCAGTAAAACTATTAATCGTAATCGATTGTTCTATTGCAAAATTTTCAATCCAACTGTATTCAATTGCTGCTGAAATAGGCGTTCCGAAATTCCAATCTCCAGGTTTTTCAAAAGGCGAGCGCGATGCTAAGTTATTTATAGCATCAACACCAAAACTTAAAGTCCAATCTTCATAAGATCTATATCTCTGAGCAAAAGATGATAAACTAAACGATATGAGTAATATTAGTAAAATGATTTTTTTCATACTAAAAAAATTTTGTCCAAAGGTAGTCTTTAAGGATTATAAAACAAATATAGCCGTAAACTTATTGTAATAATACTTAAAAAAAAATAAAAGAAGCTTAGAATTATACTAAATTGAGTATAACTGTCTTTTTTCCTGTTATTTAAGGTGTTTGTAATGTGCTTGTGTTAGAGTTAAATATTTGAATAATAGATGGTGTATTATAGCCGATTTAATAATCTTTTTTAATCCTGTGGGTTTAATTTTTGAAAGCTTTTTTTAGGATATGAATGGTATAGCTTTTGTTTGTACAAATTAGAAATATTCGTTCTCCTAAATACTGGATACAATATAGGGTGAGATTTATTAATATAGTTATTGGCTTATAAGAGGTTTTAAGATCATACATCAATTTTCTAAACACCATATAATTATTAGATTCTATGTTTTGGAATTCTGTAAAATAAAATTTAGCAAGCTCTAAGTAGGATTTAGCATATTTTAATTTTAGCAAGTTATCCAATAGCACTTGTTCTTCATGGGTTTTTATTGAAATTAGGTCATAAATAGATTTTAGGCTTACCGCATTATAATAATGTCCATGATCATTTAATTGCCAACTTAGTATAAGGTGTTTTATTAAGCTTTCTTTATTGGGTATAGCGATGTTATTTACAATTCTTTTATTTTGAATAAAGCCTGGTATATCTATTAATGCCCAGTTTTTTTTATTTAATAACCCGGTGTGTAGCTCAATAGCAGCGAGTTCCTCTTCCGAAATTAAACGGTCGAGGTGTCTAAAATCCTTTTTGTCATAAGCAAATCCTGAAGTCTTATTGTAACCTGAGTTCTTTAATAAGTTAAAGGCCTCTTGGGCTTGAGATGTTTCAATTAAAATATCGATATCACCAACCATGCGTTCTGCATTATCTTTATAACAGCCTAAAGCTAAAAGGGCTGTTCCTTTTAAAAATACATGGTTAATATTGTTAGCGTTTAAAATTTTAGATATGCTGCGAACTTGATTTAGTATTCTTACATTTCGGGCTCTATTAATGTTCGTTATTTCTTTTAAATAGTCAACTAAATCCGTGGGTAAAGTATGAAGAAGATTTCTTTCCTTCAACCTACAATACAGCGCAGGCAGAACTAAGTGTTTACTACCTTGAACAACTATGACCTCCCAATCAAAAGAAGGGTTACTTAGCATTTCTTCTAATGTTTTTGTTAAAGTCTTAAAACTTAGAATATCTGCAATATAGTGAATTGTTAACGCTGAATTAGTCATAGATTGATATCTCGACACTAAGGTAGACTATTAAAAATTATTTTAAAGTTCTTTAAATAAATTTGAGACTTCTTTGGTTACACAAGTTGTATCACTATACGTTAATTGATATAGTTTCATGTTCTTTAGCCAACTTAGAAATTGTTCGGCATGTTTTGGTTTTGGTGACAGCCATGAATCTTCAATTATGGTTTCTAGAATTGTCTTTATAGAAATTGGTTCTAATAATGTTTTAGATTCTGGTTTATAATTTACTAAAATAATGGCACGGCAAGGGTAATGATTTTGTTTCGGTTTTGTGCAAGGTAAATATTTTAAGTTTCCTTTTGTTTTATTAAAATCTACAATTGGTAACTTATTAAAGTTATTAACTAAAGGTTCTAATAGCTTAAAAGCACCTTGTTTAATGGATATTGCAGATGGATTATAGTAGATGTGTTGATCTTTAGAAAGTAAGGGGGAAACATCATCAGCTAAGAGTTTTAAATCCGTATTAGCTAGCAAAGCACACAAGGTACTTTTTCCTTTTCCAGATTTTCCAACAAATAGTATTGCATTGTTTTCGTCTGTAATTGTAGATCCATGTAACGAACCTATCCAATCTTTTTCGGTTTTGTTATGAAGTTCACAAAGTAATTGCATGATAAATTTACCTTGGATATAATGATAGTCCTTTTTAGGAACATAAGAAATTAATTCCTCATTTTTAAAAAGGTGTAGATGATTCTCTTTTAAGTAAACATCAAATAATACATCAACTTTAGATTTTGAGATATTACAGTAATGTGCAATTGAAGGGTGGATGGTTTTTAAAACCAATTCTGAGCAGTAGTTCACTTGAACGATTTTGTGTTCAAAATTGTATTGTTTTGAAATGTAACGTTGTCTTTTGTCTAAGTCTGTTGAGGTTGACGTTGTAGATTTGCTGTATGGACTATTACAGTTTTGCAGATAGCTAAATAAGTTTTCTACAATTTTATTTTGAAGTTCTTTATCCTCTTCAAAATAAAGGGAATTTAAGAATTGAGTTTTAGATTCAGAAACTAAATATTCATCTAAGAGCAGTTTAAATTCAGTATTGACAATGCTGTAAGTATTCGATTTGGCATACCACAATACCCAAAAATCACCTATAAGTAGTTGTTCTACCGGTGCTAATGCTGTATTCAAAATAGAAAGTATAACTTATTAAGAAAAAGGATCTCCTCCAGGATTTGGTGCAGAAGATGTTTGTGCTTTCAGTGGGTTTAAAATCACAAAGGTTCCTACGGCTGTTAATGCTGCATATTTCCCCATTTTTGAAATGGCTTCCTTACGTGTGATTTTATCTGTATTGTTTTCTTTTTTCATGGTTCTAGACCTAGATTTTCGGTTCAAAAATAGCAAAATAATTTAATTATTTGACTAAATTATTAAAAGGTTTAAATAAAGAACTCATTTTAGTCAATGTTTAAGGTCCTAAAATGAGTTCAATAATGTTTTGTTAATTGATAATTATTTTTTGTGTTTTCTTTTGATATGTATTTTGTAACTGTATAATGTAAATCCCTTGACTTAAGGAATTAACATTAATAGCCTGAGATCCTTGTGCTATTTCTAATGTAGAGGTTAAAACTAATCTCCCCTGAATATCGTAAATTGAAACATTAGTTTGCTCTGATAATTGCCCTTCTATAAGAATAGTCTCATCCGCTTTATTAGTGTAGATACTCAATTCATTTAAAGAGTTGTCTATAGTAGATAATACACTCTCTGTAAAACGCAGGTAAAACCTTCCTGTACCTAATAAATTAGAGCTAGGTGTTATTATATAATCGCTAGTGTTTAATAGAGTAGAAACGTTAGCTACGTTATCTTCTAAGTACACATTAACAGTATTTGGTAGCGTAGACTCTGCAATGCTAAATACTAATTGTTCTCCTTGGTTTGTATTCACGCCAAGAGGAATTGTAACATTGGTTAAATCTGTTGAGTTTAAGGATTGAAGTGCCATAGGTATACCTGTGTTATCTTGAGCCAAATGCGAATATAATGCAAAACTAGAACCTACATTTCCCAATACTTTACCATCGTACCCAGGATCTAAGCCTTGAGTAGAATTTGCGTTGAAATAAAACTCAGTACTGTATGATTTGCTACTGGTGCTAGCATTAAGCTTTAAAAAGGTTAATGGATTTGCATTACGGCCTAGTATGAAGTCATCCGAGTTTCCCGTAGTTCTCATACTTGGCGTAAATGTAATATCATAACTAGCAACATCATTAAGATCTGCAGCAATTAAAAAGCCTTGCCCAGGAGTCATTAATTGCCCTGCTGAATTTGCTAAGGTGATAATATTATACCCATCAGCTGCATCTCCATCATAACCATAGACTCCAGAAGCATCTTCTAAAAGATCTATGTTTTTTATTCCTCCACTAATTTCATAGTTTAAAAAGTTATCTATGTTTATATAAGAAGGATATGGGTTTCCTATTAAATTCCAGTCAGGGTGAACTGCGCCAGTGTATTCAATATTCATTGTAACATCGGTATTTAAAACACTACCTGTAAAGGTTAATGTTGTACCACTATCTGTAGCAGCCCTGAAGCCTTTTCCACTTTCTATGGTTAAAGAAGTGTCTGAGTTGTAGTTGACATAATCATCGGCTGCTTTGTCAAAAGGTGCAAATGCATAAGTTGTTGGTGCTGTTGCGCCATTGTCGAATAAATCATCAGCATTGGTACCTGAGCTTAAAAAATCTGACCAAGTTTGACCAAATAGCGGTGTTGATATTAGGTCATTTCCTAAAGTATTAGAGTTTACGAAACGCTCATATGCAACATTACTTAATAAGGTCCCATCAAGTTCTAATAATACACCATCTAATATTAAACTCGAATAAGAGTTTGAGGTCGATTCTAAGATTAATTTATTTAATTTTAGTGTTGCATTTTCTTCTATAGTTAAACTGGCCCCTTCTTCAATATAGAGTTCGTCTAAAAGATAGGCGCTAATTAAAGTGAAACTTGTGTTTTCATTACTTTTAATGAGCCCAGTTCTTGTAGATGTTAATCCAGATGGTGTTGTATTCCATGCGTCATTTACAAATACTAAATAAGCTACTATTTGGTCAGTACCATTACTACCCGGAGATCCGAAATCTACATCAATACCTTCAGACACTGTCGCAAACGTCCAAAGTGAGCCCTCATTATTATCTTCTATATCGCTACCTGTATATATCATTGCAGTCCCACCTGTGGTAGGGTCTGGCCAAGTTGCATCACTACCATAATCTACGCGATCAATTCCTGTTCTATTAGCATTGAGTAAAATGATTTCATCAGCAAAATTTGCAATTGAAATATTACTATATTGGTAGTTTACGGTTACATTGCTGTTTTCAGTTGTAGTTGCATTTCGTCCAAATACAGCAAAGCCGTGGGCTGGCACAATGACACTCGTGTTTATAGTGTGGTTATCTGTATGGGTATCTAATATTATCCATCCATTCATGTCTATAGGAGTATCAGTAGTGTTGTAGACTTCAAAATACTCTCCATGTGTATCAGAAGAATTGTCAGGGTTTATCATTATTTCGGTAATCATAATGCTGTTAGACAAAGCTGCTGAATCTGGTGTCGCATTAGTACTAACACCAGCACTCCAAGTTGAACCTTTACGCGTAAAGACTTCAAAATGATAAACAGTGCCATTGGTTAACCCTGTTACAGTTGTTGAAGTTTCAGTACCCTTGTAAACAACATATTCTCCTAAGCCTATTGGTGATAAAGGTACTAAGTTCGTTCCACTACCAAAAGTAGCATTTGCGGTGTAGGTCGATCCATCTCCTGTAGGTGTTTCTGTAACTTCAGTGGTTGCTTTTGCAACTATAAGTATTTCATCAAAACAAGCATGATTCGTCCAATTTAAATCAATTGTGGTATCACCACCTATGGCATTTAGAGCTGAAACATTTGTAGGTGTTGTACAGTTTGTTGTAAAACTACCCGTTAATTCACGAAGGTTATAACAAGTGCCTGTAATGTTATACTCGTAAATAGCTACATGGTAAGTTGTAGCTTCACTTAATCCCGTTATGTTTACCGATGAAGCAGAAGCACCGCTATATACGACATAATTTTCTGTTCCTATTTGATCTCCTGAAGAGAAAATGGTATTGCCTGTATAGCTTGTTCCTGATGTAGGATCTGTGTCAACCGCAGCCCCTTCTTTTACCACCACTAAAACATTATCTCCATCTCCTATAGTCCAATTTAAAGTGGCTGTTGTTGTTCCAATAGGTGTGGTAGTGTTATAGTCTGATGCTTGGAGTAACGGATAGCAAGGAAGTTGAAATGTTTGTCCTGTGTTTATAGTACCTGCCGTAGCAGTTACATCAGCTTGCCATGAGAAATGTGAATATTGAAGTCCTGTATCTATTAATTGTAGCGATGTTCCAGCCGGTGTTTCATTCGTATTTGTTTCTTGTACCCCTATGTCAATGGAAGTTAATCCGATAGCAGCTCCATCTGTGGCTGTAATGATACCTTCATAAGAAAGGAATTGTACGACTGTAGTTCCATCGTAAACGAGAGCTAATCCGTCTGGGGCACCGTTTTGAATATCTGATTTAGCTTCCCATCCTATTGTAAAACCAGAAACATTACTTGTTACTGTGGATAGTTCGCTGTAGTTTATTGTTCCGTAGGATACTCCATTACTTCCATTGTATAAAACAATAGACCAATTATCTAAAGGGTAGGTTGCGATATCAGCAATAACAATTTCTACACCTTCTGCTATGTCAGATCCAGAGTTATCATAATGTATTTCATTTATCCAAGCATCAGCAGTGGTTTGAGCAAAGCTTATACTGTTTAGACATAATGCAATTAATAAAAGGTAAAGGTTTTTCATAGTAGGTCTTTGTTTGGGGTTGAAAATTATAAAAAGAGAAATCATAATAATATTTCTCAGGTATGAATAGGGGTAATGTTATTAAAAATTGTTGCTGAATATATCAAACAGGGGGAGTGTTTTAATAGCTCAACTTTACTTTTAAATACAAATATATGTAATAAATGATATAAATATTAATGTTTTAAGTAATTTATTGTTAGATAGTTATGGTCTTGTAGGATGTTTCTTTAAAAACCATGGGTTTTGTAGCTGTATACTTTCTTTTTTTGAATATATATTACGTGTTGGTTGTTCATAATTACGGGTTGGTTGTTCATAGTGTCTTAGTTGATCGCTTTTATTTTATGGCTATTATTGATGTTGATCGTATACATTAGCCATGGACTATCTACGGAGTATCTAGGGAGTATCTAGGGAGTATCTATAGGGTTAACAGGTGAACTATTTATTTGTTCCGTCTTATAAGTGGCTATATCGTGTGTTATTGGTCTTCTCGTATTATGACTTTTTCAGCTGTACGCTTTTGGTTGTTTGAAAATTAAATATGTATTTCTTTTATGTGATTTGTCTTTCGGAATGCTGTCTTGTTGTTTTAATTTGTTGTTGTTTAGTGTGTTATTTAAGTCGGTTTATCGATGTAATGGTTTTTAGTTTCTGTTTTTTTTAATCTAAGCGTAAGTCTCATAGGATTCGTATTTAGATTTTTAAATTCTTTAAATTCTTTAGTATACTCCTCCAATTATTTTAAATTTGTGTTTTAATTATTCCTAAATAGACCTCAGTGGTTTAATTTGATTTTATGAGTAAAGTAGCATTTATTACAGGAGTTACAGGCCAAGATGGAGCTTATTTAAGTGAGTTTTTATTAAAGAAAGGCTATGAGGTTCATGGGTTAAAACGCCGTTCTTCATTGTTTAACACGGATCGTATCGATCATTTGTATCAAGATCCGCATGTTGATCATAAAAATTTCTTTCTGCATTATGGAGATATGACGGATAGTACCAATTTGATCCGTTTGATCAAAGAAATTCAACCTGATGAGATTTATAACCTAGCGGCTATGAGTCATGTTGCTGTGTCTTTTGAGATTCCAGAATACACTGGGAATGCTGATGGTTTAGGTACACTTCGAATTTTAGATGCTGTTCGTTTATTAGGTCTCGAGAAAAAAACACGAATTTATCAAGCATCAACTTCTGAGTTGTATGGTAAAGTTCAAGAAGTGCCACAATCAGAAACCACTCCTTTTTATCCCCGTTCACCCTATGCGGTCGCAAAAATGTATGCGTATTGGATTACCGTGAATTACCGTGAAGCTTATGGTATGTATGCTTGTAATGGTATTTTATTCAATCACGAATCCCCAATTAGAGGGGAGACTTTTGTGACCAGAAAAATTACAAGAGCCGTATCTCGAATCGCCTTAGGCTTACAAGATCAATTTTACTTAGGTAATTTAGATGCCCAACGCGATTGGGGTCATGCTAAAGATTATGTCCGTATGATGTGGATGATACTTCAAGCTGAAGCTGCTGAAGACTGGGTGATTGCTACAGGTAAAACCACTAGCATACGTGATTTTGTGCATATGAGTTTCGCAGAAGTTGGTGTAGAACTTGAGTTTAAAGGCGAAGGCGAAAATGAAAAAGCTTATGTTACAAAATGTCATAACCCCGACTATCAATTAGAAATTGGTAAAGAAGTCTTAGCTGTAGATCCACGTTACTTTAGACCAACGGAAGTCGAGTTGTTGATTGGTGATGCTACCAAAGCCAAAGAAAAGTTAGGTTGGGAATGTCAGTATGATTTAAATGATCTTGTTAAAGATATGATGCAGAGTGATATTAAATTGATGCAGCAACAACAATATCTTGAAAAAGGCGGTTATAAAACCATGAATTATTTTGAATAATCCTATGACTAAGACTTCAAAAATATATATTGCAGGCCATAGAGGTATGGTGGGTTCTGCTATATGGCGCGCCTTAACAGCTCAAGGTTATACGCATTTAATTGGTAGAACAAGTGCTAAGCTCGATTTAAGAAATCAGCAGGCCGTTAATGCATTTGTAGCAGAAGAAAAGCCAGACATCATCATCGATGCGGCAGCCAAAGTCGGAGGGATTTTAGCGAACAACAATTTTCCTTATCCATTTTTAATGGAAAACCTACAAATACAAAACAATCTCATTGATGCCGCTCATCATTTAGACGTTAAGAAATTCATCTTTTTAGGTAGTTCTTGTATCTATCCTAAATTTGCGCCTCAGCCACTAAAGGAAGACTATTTACTTACCGATAGTTTAGAGCCTACAAATGAGTGGTATGCTATCGCAAAAATCGCTGGTGTAAAAGCTTGTGAAGCTATAAGAAAACAATTTGGGAAAGACTTTGTAAGTCTAATGCCCACCAATTTATATGGCCCTCATGATAATTTTGATTTAGAGAGTTCTCATGTTATGCCTGCTATGATTCGTAAGTTTCATGAGGCAAAAGCCAACCATAAAGCGGTAGGACTTTGGGGAAGTGGTACACCCATGCGTGAGTTTTTACATGTCGATGATTTGGCGCAAGCCGTTTTATTTGCTGTAGGGCATGTGTTACCCGAACATTTATACAATGTGGGGACCGGTTCTGACGTTACTATAAAAACTTTAGCCGAAACGATTCAACAGATTGTTGGTCATACCGGTGAAATTGTTTGGGACCGTACAAAGCCCGATGGAACACCGCGAAAGCTCATGGATAGTTCTAAATTAAGGGCCTTAGGGTGGGAGCCTCAGTATTCTTTAGAAGCAGGAATTAAAGATGCTTACGCTTGGTTTTGTTCCCATCAAAGTGCTTATAAAACCGTAAAATTATAATTTTGTGAAACTCAGTAAACGGCATATTGCTAAAACCATTACATGGCGTGCGGTAGGGACACTAGATACCCTTTTGCTGTCTTGGTATATCTCTAATGATATTTCCATTGGTTTAAAAATAGGAGGATTAGAATTGATTACCAAAATGCTATTGTATTATGGTCATGAGCGTCTGTGGTTTCGGTCTAAAATTAAATCTTCAAACAAGCGGCATATTTTAAAAACATTTTCTTGGCGTGCTGTAGGTACGCTTGATACCATGTTATTGGGATGGCTTATTTCGGGCAACCCCTTAACCGGTTTAAAAATAGGAGGAGCCGAAGTGGTTACAAAAATGTTATTGTATTTTGGACACGAAAAAATATGGTACCGTATTAATTTCGGATTAGATCAACGTATTAGAAAAAAGCGATTACAACAATTAAGAGAACGTAGGAAATTATGAGTCATAACACCGTTATACATCAGTATAAAGTCACCAAAGCAGATCGTGAGCAACTTCATAAGCATCAATCTTATCTGTTATGGTTTACCGGTTTGTCAGGGTCTGGGAAATCTACTTTAGCCAATTTGGTCGAAGTTGAATTGCGCCAATTAGGTGTTAGCACTTATGTTTTGGATGGTGATAATATTAGAAATGGTCTTAACAAAGATTTGAGTTTTGCCCCAGAAGACCGCAGTGAGAATATTAGACGTATTGCAGAAGTTGGCAATTTGTTTGTTGATGCAGGTTTGCTTACTATTGCAGCGTTTGTGTCTCCATATAGAGAAGATAGAGCAAACATTAAAGCTATTGTAGGAGCTGAAAACTTTATAGAAATTTACGTTAATACTTCGTTAGAAGAGTGTGAGCGAAGAGATGTTAAAGGGCTTTACAAAAAAGCGCGCGCTGGCGACATACAAAATATGACAGGAATTTCAGCGCCCTATGAAGCGCCCATAAACCCCGATATTGAAATTATTACCGACGGTCAACCGATTGAAGTCTCCGTTAAAAGTATATTAGACGTTATTATTGAAAAATTAAAAATTGAAGCATGAGCAATTATATTATAAATCACTTAAGAGAATTAGAATCTGAAGCCATCTTTGTTATTAGAGAGATCGCTGCTCAATTTGAAAATCCTGTATTATTATTTTCAGGGGGAAAAGATTCTATCTTATTAACCCATTTGGCAAAGAAAGCCTTTTTTCCAGCAAAGATTCCGTTTCCTTTAATACACATTGATACGGGGCATAATTTCCCTGAAACCATTGCTTTTAGAGATGCATTGGTTGAGAAATTAGGGGTCACACTTATTGTTGGTTCTGTTCAAGAGGCTATAGATAACGGGCGTGCTAAAGAAGAAACAGGAGCCGATGCTTCGCGTAATTCCCTTCAAATCGTTTCACTTTTAGACACTCTTGAAGCCTATAAAGTTGATGCTGCTATGGGTGGTGCAAGACGTGATGAAGAAAAAGCCCGTGCCAAAGAACGTTTCTTTTCTCATCGTGATGAATTTGGGCAATGGGATCCGAAAAATCAACGTCCAGAATTATGGAATTTATTCAATGGACGTAAAAATTATGGAGAGCACTTTAGAGTGTTTCCAATTTCTAACTGGACAGAAATGGACGTTTGGGAATATATTAAATTAGAAAATATCGATTTGCCATCCTTATACTTTTCTCACCAACGTGATTGTGTTGTTAGAGATGGTGTGATTTTAGCGAATTCTGAATTTATAAAATTAAAAGAAGGTGAGGAAGTGGTTAATATGACTATTCGTTACCGTACGTGTGGCGATATGCCTATTACAGGAGCTGTAGCATCTACGGCCGATGATTTAGATAAAATCATTGAAGAAATAGCCACAACCCGTACCACAGAACGTGGTGGTCGTGCTGATGATAAACGTGCCGAAACCGCTATGGAAGATCGTAAAAAACAGGGGTATTTTTAGAGGTTAGAGTCTAGAGCATAGATAAAAGAGTCTAGAGGATAGATAAAAGAGTCTAGAGGATAGATAAAAGAGGATAGAGCATAGATAAGAGAAAATAGAGAAAAGAATCTTGACAAAAAAAGGAAGGTTGAAGACTGCTAATTACCGCTTAGTCAACTCGCCATTATTTTTACAAGGTCAATTGTTTTGTTTTTCTCTGTTTAACTTCGTGTTTACTCTGCGTCAGTATATTAAAAATAAAGAGAATAGATTAGAGGGCTTAGCGTCAACAGTAAAAGACTCAACGCTCATAAAGACATAAAAAATGGATTATCAAAATATAGAATTATTACGTTTTACAACTGCAGGAAGTGTAGATGATGGAAAAAGTACTTTAATAGGGCGCTTGCTTTATGATAGTAAATCAATTTTTCAAGACCAATTAGATGCTGTTGAAGCGTCTAGTAAAAGTAAAGGTTTTGATTATGTGGATTTATCCTTATTAACTGATGGTTTAAAGTCCGAACGTGAGCAAGGGATTACTATTGATGTGGCTTACCGTTATTTTGCAACGCCAAAGCGTAAATTTATCATTGCAGATACCCCAGGTCATATTCAGTACACCCGTAATATGGTCACTGGTGCATCAACGGCTAACTTAGCTATTATTCTTGTCGATGCCCGTAAGGGGATGTTAGAGCAAACGCATCGTCATGCTTTTATCGCTTCCTTATTACGTATACCGCATGCTATTGTATGTGTTAATAAAATGGATTTGGTCGATTATAGCGAAGAGGTTTATACTAAAATCGTTGCTGATTTTAAAGCGTTTTCTTCAAAATTAGATATAAAAGATATTCAGTTTATTCCTATTTCAGCCTTAAATGGAGACAATGTTGTTAACCGTTCAGAACACATGGACTGGTACGATGGTAGTACTCTAATGTACCATTTAGAAACGGTTCATATTTCTAGTGACCATAATCTTGTCGATTGTCGTTTTCCTATTCAATCTGTAATTCGTCCTCATACTATAGAACACCAAGATTATCGCGGTTTTGCTGGTCGTATTGATGGTGGTGTTTTTAAACCAGGTGATAAGGTGAAATCCTTACCTTCAGGGTTTGTGACGACGATTAAGACTATTGAGCTTAATGGCGAACAGATTGCCGAAGCTTTTGCGCCTATGTCTGTGACGATGACTCTAGAAGATGAAATTGATAACAGTCGTGGAGATATGATCGTACGTGAAAATAATGTTCCTGAAGTTAGCCAAGATATTGAAGTTTTAGTGTCATGGATGAGTAGTACTCCTATTCATGCTCGTACTAAAGTGGTGATTAAGCATACCACAAACGAAACGGTTGGTATGGTTAAGGAATTAAAATATAAAATAGATATTAATACGTTACACCGTATTGAAGGTATTGATAAAGTAGAAATGAATGATATTGCGCGCTTATCGATAAGAACCGCGAAGCCTTTGTTTTTTGATGCTTATAAAAAGAACCGTCAAACTGGAAGTGTTATCATTATTGATGAACAGACTAATGAGACTATTGGTGCTGGGATGATTGTTTGATGGTGATTTGATGGTGAGATGGTGATTTAATGGTGAGGTGGTGAGATGGTGAGATGGTGAAGGGGTGATTTAATGGTGAGATGGTGAGATGGTGAAGGGGTGATTTGATGGTGAAGTGGTGAGGTTGTGATTTAATGGTGAGATGGTGAAGGGGTGATTTGATGGTGAAGTGGTGAGGTGGTGAATTGGTGAGATGGTGAAGGGGTGAGATGGTGAATCTTTAGAATAGGAATTTTAAAATATTAGCATATGACTCATAAGGATTTAGAGGTTTATAAACTAAGTTTAGATTTGGTTGAGGACATTTATAGCTTAACTAAGGATTTTCCTTCTTCTGAAAATTATGGGTTAACTTCTCAACTCAGAAGAGCGGCGGTTTCAATACCATCAAATATAGCCGAGGGGGCAAGTCGAGGGTCTACTAAAGATTTTATACGGTTTTTGAATATTGCATCAGGATCCTTATCTGAGGTTGATACCCAATTAATTATAGCCGAACGTATTGGTTATGTTACATTTCCTGAATTACTAAAAAATAATATTAATAGCATAAAAAAAATGTTATACCGTTTAAAGCACGCTTTAAATAAAAAAATAAAGGCCTAAAATGAATCAAGGACATACTGACTTAAGTGGTGATCATCATACTCAATTACCAAAACTATTACATACAGCAATAACAGCAGCCTTAGAGGCGGGTAAATCTATTTTAGATATCTATAACACTGATGATTTTGGTGTGGAATTTAAAGGCGATGATTCTCCTTTGACTAAAGCCGATGTGGCTTCACACCATGTTATTGTCCGTTATTTAGACCAAACGCATATCCCTGTGTTATCTGAAGAGGGCAAAGCTATACCTTATTCCGAACGTAAAGATTGGCATCAGTTATGGATTGTAGATCCTATTGATGGGACCAAAGAATTTATAAAGCGTAATGGTGAATTTACCGTTAATATCGCTTTAATAGAAAATCAGAAAACAGTTTTAGGTGTTGTTTTTGTCCCGGTATCTGGTGAGCTTTATTTTTCGAGTACCGATTTAGGTGCTTTTAAAATCACCGTGAATCTTGATGCTTATAACATTGCTTCTTTTATAGCGCAAAGTCAAAAATTACCGATGCAACGTGACGATCAAACTTTTACTGTTGTGGCTAGTCGTTCGCATATGTCACCAGAAACAGAAGATTACGTTAGCGAAATGCGCAAAACGCATGGTGCTGTGAACTTAATATCAAAGGGCAGTTCCTTAAAGTTGTGTATGGTGGCCGAAGGCACCGCCGATTGTTACCCAAGGTTTGCCCCTACCATGGAATGGGATACGGCAGCCGGACAAGCCATTTGTGAACACGCTGGTTTTGACGTTATTGATTGGGATACGAAGCAAACGATGCTCTATAATAGAGAAGCCTTATTGAACCATTGGTTTTTGGTGAAGTGAAAAAGTATATTGGTTTAGTTGTTTTCTGTAAACATAATTGTCATTTAACCTAAAAAAACATATTAGAGAAGTGTTATCACTTTTTTAATAAGCTATAATAATTACAATACATATAAAATGAAAATAGTTATAAGGACGGTTAAGTTTATCTTAGATGTTTTACCAGGCAAAGATAGAATGAAATTATTTATTGTCTTTTGTTTACTTTTTGTAAACTCTTTTCTAGATTTACTTGGATTAGGCGCTTTAATACCTGTATTTACCGTTTTATTAGAGGATAATGTAATAGAAAAATATGCTTTTTTAAGATGGATTTATGATATATTAAGCCTTACAAATGAAAATCAATTAATTGTTATTCTTGCCATTGTTTTGTTTGTTATTGTGGTAATAAAAAATATTATAGGTCTTTTAATAATTAAATATAATTCAAAATTTGCATTAGGGCTTTCGAAAGAATTTACGTTAAGATTACATAAGTTATATTATAAAAAAGGATTTTCTTTTTTTAAGACAACAAATTCAAATGTTGTGGTTCGAAATTTAAGAGCAGCAACGAATCAATTTGCTAATATACAGGTGTTAGGAACTTTAAATTTTTTAAATGAAGTGATTGTTTTAACTTTTATAGTTGGAGGAATTGCATTATACAATTTTAAAATCTTATTGCTATTACTTGTAACTGTATTACCTCCTTTTATTATATTTTATATGTGGGTAAGAAAACGGTCTGTGGAACTAGGTGAAATAAGTAATAGAATAGGTCCTATCATAGGTAAAAATTTATTTCAGAGTATTTTTGGTTTTGTAGATGTTAAAATAATGGGAGCTGAGAACGATTTTCGAAATAAAATTGAAGATAATTTAGATGATTTAGTTGATGTTGATATTAAAACGAATGTTTATAATTTAGCTCCAACACGTGTTATTGAAAGTTCCATTATGTTGGCAGTAGCTCTTATAGTATCTTTTGGAATTTATTATTTACCTTCTAAAATTGAACTTTTAAAGTTGCTAGGACTTTTTGCAATAGCGGGTTACAGAATAATGCCTTCCATAAACAGGATGATGATTGCCATAAACGGACTAAATAGATCATATTGGGTGTTAAATGTTCTAGGGCAGTTAAAGAATGATCAAGCTAACTTGACACCAGTGATTGAAGAAGAGATAGTGTATAATAAGCATCTGAAGTTAGAAAATGTATACTTTACCTATCCTGGTAGTACTGATCCTGTATTAGAAAATATTAATTTAACTATTAAAAAAGGAGAAGTTATTGGACTAGTTGGACCTTCTGGAGCAGGAAAAACAACATTAATGAATATTTTACTTGGTTTTCTTACACCCACAAAAGGAAACTATTTTATAGATGATACGATATTAGACGTGAGTCATGAAAAATCTTTTTACAACAAAATTGGTTATGTACAACAACAGGTGTATTTAATAGATGGTACTATTGCCGAGAATGTGGCTTTTGGTTGTAAACATGAGGAGGTTAATCAAGAAAAACTAAATGAAGCTTTAAACAAAGCGAACTTATTAGGTATGTTATCTAATTTGCCAGAAGGCGTGAATGAAATTATTGGTGAGAATGGTACAAAACTATCTGGAGGACAGCGACAGCGAATTGGAATAGCACGAGCTTTATATTTTGATTCTGATGTTATATTCTTAGATGAAGCTACATCCTCCTTAGATTCTAAGACAGAAAAAGATATCACAGATTCGATACAATCATTGTCAGATGATAGGTTAACAATTATTATTATAGCGCATAGACTAAGTACATTGGCTCATTGTAACAGAATTTTTGAAATAAAAGATAAAAAAATAGTTAATAAGGAATTAGATTTTAAAAAAATATAGACCGTATGTCAAGTAGTAATATATTAATCGTAGTAGGAATGCATCGGTCAGGGACATCTTTAACGTCCCAATGGTTAAATGCTATTGGATTAGACTTGGGCGATCGTTTATTGGGAGTAGATATTGGTAATAATAAAGGGCATTTTGAAGATTTAGATTTTATAGAATTTCATGATGCTGTTATGGCTAGAGTTGGAATAGGTTTTGGAGGATTAAGTAATTTGAAACCTTTTGAATTGAACGATTATGAGATAGAAAGACTGCAGTCTATAATTAATTTTAAATCTAATCTAAGGAAACAATGGGGTTGGAAAGACCCAAGAACTTGCCTGTTTTTAAAACATTATAGAAATCTTATTCCTAATGCAAAGTATTTTATAGTATTAAGAAATTATGAAAATGTCATAAATTCTTTAGTAAAAAGAGATATAAGTGTGAGAAAGAAAGAATTGAAACTTTCACAGAGAAGTCCTTCGTCTAGAAAGGTTCATGAATTATTATATCTTAATGAAAAAAAATATTATCAGAAATCAAATCAATATGCGGAAGTTTATTGTCAGTATTTAGAATATATTTTAGACCATGTCAAACACATGGATGAAAAGAATTATATAATTGTTGATATTGATAACCCGAATGTAAAAATGTCAGAATTTTTAAATTCTAATAATTTTAATATTGAAATGGTTGAATTTGACGAGGTTTTCGATAAAAATCAGGTGTCAAGTATAAATGCAAATATAATTAATTTAATAAATCCTAATGTGATTTCAAAAATAAAAACGATAGAAAACGAAATATATGCTTTCCAAAAGTAATGCAAATAATCAGTTACCTGTAGATGTCTGCATTATATCATGCTACTTCAAAGGAAATATAATTCCAAAATATCTAAAACAATATATTTTAGAATTATCTAAATATTGTTCTGAAATAATTTTAGTTACTACAAATAAAACTTTTTTAAAATCGTTTAACCGTTCCTTATTTAAATTAAATAGTTTAAATGTATTATTTGTTAAAAATGAAGGGTATGATTTTGGTATGTGGTATAAAGCTATGCAGAATATTAATTTAGAAAGCTATAACTCTATTTTACTTACAAATGATTCTTGTGTTCTTGTTAATCCTTTTAAACCTTTTTTCGATTGGTATTCACAACAAAAATCTGAATATATTGGTTTAGTTAGTTCCAATGAAAATACATACCACTACCAATCTTATTTTCATGTTTTTAAAGGTAATTCTATTAAATGGCTTTATAATAAATTTGAGAAAGAAGGACTTAAAGACACTTATCAAGATGTTGTAAATGATTATGAACTTTGTATGTTCTCATACCTATCAGCTAATAGTATTGCCGCAAGTGTAATGTTTGATGAGGGTAGTAAGATTAATTTAAACCCAATGTTTTTTAGCATAGATTCTCTTTTAAACAATAATATACCAATAGTTAAAAGACAACTTGTTTTTGGATTTAAACGTAAAAATGATCTGAATTATTTAAAAAATCTGAACTTTGATTTAGACTCGACTCAGAATTCAATAAAAAAACTTTCAAAATATGGAAATGAATATATATA
Source organism: Winogradskyella wichelsiae (assembly GCF_013403925.1). Lineage (GTDB taxonomy): Bacteria > Bacteroidota > Bacteroidia > Flavobacteriales > Flavobacteriaceae > Winogradskyella > Winogradskyella wichelsiae. The sequence continues at coordinate 338,211 of NZ_JABFDJ010000001.1, read as the reverse complement.
ATTCATTAGTTAGTATAATTCTTCCAAATTATAATTACGAACACTTTTTACCTCAAAGAATTCAATCCATCTTAGATCAAACGTATACTAATTTTGAATTGCTAATTTTAGATGACTGTTCTACAGATAATAGTAAAAGAGTTATAGAAGGTTTTAAAGACAAAAGAATAAGCGTTTATTATAATGAAACCAATGCTGGTAGTCCTTTTCCGCAATGGGATAAAGGCATTCAATTGTCTAAGGGTAAATATATCTGGATTGCAGAGGCAGATGATTATTGTTCTGAAACACTATTAGAAAAGCTTTTACAAAAAATAGAATCGTATAAAAGTGATCTTTGCTTTGCTGAATCTAAAGTAGTTAACGAACATGGAGAAGAGAAAGGATTATGGTGTGATTTAAATATTAAGGGGCCCAACAAATCAATATTCAAAACGGACTTTGAAATGAATGGTCAGGATTTTATTGAGAAAAATTTAATTTTTGAAAATGGAATTCCAAATGCGAGTGCTGTACTTTTTAAAAAAGAATTATATAAAGAAATAGGAGGTGTAGATCAAAATATACCAAACTGTGCAGATTGGTTACTTTGGATAAAAATGTTAAGTAGAGGTCATGTTGCATTTGTTTCAGAACCTTTAAATGCCTTTAGAAGACACGGTAACTCTGTTATTAACTCAATTAAAAAAGGAGATGCTACTGGAAATAAGTTTTACGAGTATTATAGTATGACCATGCGTTTAGCGCTTAAAAAATGGCTTAGAAATAATAGTGGAAAAAATACAGTTCATAAAATTAATGACGCTTATATCTTAAAGGATTTATCTAGAAAAATAAACTGGTCTAAATCGAATCAATCCATTAATGAAAGTATTAAACTTTCTTTTCAAGCATTTCATATTTCAGGATTTAATCCGAAGTATTTATTACATATTTTCAGATAGTAAATCTTTCGACATATTAATCAATACTAAAATAATAATATATGAAACCTTTTATTTTTCTTCATATTCCTAAAAATGGGGGAACAACCCTGCATAGTATTATTGAGAAAAACTATAATTCACAGGAAGTTTTCTCTATAAAGGTTGTTAATGAAAAATCAACTGAACCAGAATTTAAAGCATTACCAAATAAAGACGCTATTAGTGTGTTGAAAGGGCATATGACTTATGGTTTACATAATAATTTTTCAAAACAGATGAAATATGTTACATTATTGAGAAATCCGATTGATCGTATTTCTTCTTATTATCATTTTGTAAAGGCTCTTCCTCATAATAGACATTACGATAGAATTCACTCAAATAACCTAAGTTTAAGGGAGTTTGTGGAATCAACTCCAGATGGAGAGTTTAATAATGGTCAAACTCATTTAATAGCAGGAGATCATGGAAACGGAGACTACGTTTTGCAACTAGCTTTAGAAAATATAAAAAATGAATTTTTGTTCGTAGGATTAGTTGAGCAGTATGATGAATCTTTAATTCTTTTAAAACAGACTTTAGATTGGCCCGAGATGCCTGCGTATCGAATTAAGAATAACGGCAAAAAAAAGAAATTGTTATCAGAAGAAGATATCGATATAATTAAAAAATATAATGCTTTAGACTTTAAACTTTATGAGACCATTCAAACTGAATTTGAAAAATTGGTTAAAAGTGAAGTGAATGCTTCTGATTTGAGTTTACTTAATAGAAAAAAGAAGCTTATGGATTTTAAATTTGCACTTGATTATAAAATAAGACAACCTATTTATAATTTATTTAAGCCCTAATTTTAAGTAGTTTAATAATTAATAATATTTTAAATGATTTCTATAATAGTTTGTTCTATAAAACCAGATTTATTAAAGAATTTTAAAGCTAATGTTTTAGAAACAATTGGTGTACCACATGAATTTATAATTATAGATAATAATAAAGAGCAATTTAGTATATGTAAAGCTTATAATGTAGGAGCTACAAAAGCTAAATATGATGTTTTAGCTTTTTGTCATGAGGATATATTGTTTCATACCATGGATTGGGGAAAAGAATTATTTAAAACATTAAATGATACCGATATTGGATTGATAGGTGCATGTGGTGCCAAAATAAAACCTAATGTTCCTGCTGGTTGGATATCAGTTCCAAAAGAATTTTATAGATCTAATTTCATTCAGAGTGAGGGTGAAAAACAACAATTAAACGTTGTAAGAGATACTATAGATGATTCGCTTTCAGATGTAGTAGTAGTAGATGGTATGTTTCTCGCTACGACAAAAAAGATATGGGACGAGAATAAATTTGATGAAATAAATTTTGATGGGTTTCATTTTTATGATCAAGATTTCTCTATGCAAATCATTCAGAAACGAAAAATAGTTATTAATCATAATATTTTATTAGAGCATTTGTCTATTGGATCTTTAAATTTAGATTGGTTAAAATATTCTAAAATATTTTTTTATAAATGGAGTAGTAAGTTACCTATTTATATCAACTCCATATCGGATAAAGATATAGATAGATCTGAATATAATGCTTCGTATAGCTACATATTTACTAGTTACAAACATAAAGTTAAATCTGCTTTTCTGTTGAAATTTATAAATAAAATGATTTATTTAAAACCGTTAGATAGAAAAACGGCTTCTGTTTTAAAGTATTTTTTTAAATAGAATTATTGTTTAGTTGATATTTATTTAATTGTGTTTTTAAATGATGGAGTTAGTTCGAAAGTGTGAAATTATTTATTTTCTGCCAGATGTTGCAGGAGGAGTGACTTCGGTGGTTCATAATTTATTGAAGTATAGAAAAGGAAGTGACATAAACTATAAGGTTATATTAACAAGGCTAATTGAACGTGATGAAGCTCATGTATCAGTTGATTTTGAAGCCGATGAAACGATTGTATTTACTTACAGTAAATTTGAGAACTTATATAGTATTAGTAAGCGTCTAAAAAATCATATTTCTTCATCAGATTCAATTCTAGTTGCCAACGACGGATTAGAATTAAGAATGGTTCAATTGTTAAAATTACCTAACAAACTCATTTATATTATGCATGGTGATTTTGGTTTCTACTATAATCTGATAGAGCGGAACCAAGGGGTTATAGATCAATATATTGCTATTAGTAAATTCTTGGATCTTAAACTGAAGGAGAAATTAAATCCAGAAAATACAGGTAAAATATCTTTAAAATATTTTCCAGTTTCGAGAGTAAATTGGACAAATATAAAAAGTAAGTCTATAGATCTTATTTTTGTAGGTGCTTTAAATGAACGTAAAGGTGTTCAATATTTAAAACCAATTTATACAGAAATTCAAAAAGTATTACCTGACGTAAACCTTACAATAATTGGTTCTGGAGAGTTTGAGAATAAGTTAAAAAATCAGTTTAAGGATAATAGTAATGTATATTTTTTTGGTCAGTTAAATAGCAATCAAGTTTCTGCTGCGATGTATGATTCAAAAGTGTTAATATTTCCATCTTTAGTAGAAGGATTACCAAATGTTGTTGTTGAGGCTATGAAATCTTTCTGCGTTCCTGTTTGTAGTGATTTAGAAAGTGGTATTCCAGATTTGATAGAGCATGAGGTAACTGGTTTTAAAATACCAATAGGAGATATTGAGGATTTTGCATTGCATGCAATTTCATTGATAAAGGATGATATATTTCGTGAGAAAATAGCCGTCGAAGCGCATAATAAGGTTTCACTAAAGTTCAATCCAGAACAAAATGCCGAAGGGTATGAGAATTTAATAGTGAATGCAAAAAAATCATATAAGAAATATCATGGGAAAACTGAGGGAGGTATTTTAAATCAACCTTATATACCTAACACAGTAGTTAAAATTATTAGAAAATTAAGTTTATCCCCTAAATTATGATAAAACAACCAATATTAGTAACAGGAATTCATAGGTCAGGATCTACCTGGATAGGTAAAGTTATTAGTTCTTCGTCAGAGGTAAAATATATCCATGAACCTTTTAATGTGTTTATTCAATGGGCAAATCCGTTCCGGAAGCTTGGTATTCAAACCAAGCAATCTCCGTTCTCATATATGTTTGAATATATTGACGATAAATCGTCCTTAACTAAAAGAAAAAAAGTAGTAAAATTTATTAAAAATTTTTACACATTGAATACGCATTCTGTGATGCATGAAATTGGTAAAATTAGAGGTGTAAAGGATTTTGAGAGGTTTAGACATGAGTTAAAAAGCAGAACACAAAGACCTCTGTTAAAAGATCCGATAGCATTGTTTTCTTCGGAATTTTTAGCACAAGAGCTGAACTGTAAAGTTATAATTTCAATAAGACATCCAGCTGCTTTTATAGCAAGTATAATTAGAAAAAATTGGGGTTTTACTTTTGATGCATTATTAGATCAAGAAAGACTGATAGATCTTCATCTGTTAAAGTATAAGGAGGAGATAAAAGAGTTTAGTCGAAAAGAATATCCTTTAATAGATCAAGGCATATTAGTTTGGAATATAATGTATGATTTTGTTAACCAACTTGAAGCAAAGCATAATAAGGATTGGTATTTTATTACTCATGAACAGCTATCTGTAGCGCCTCTGGAAGAATTTGAAAAAATATTTCAATATTTAGATTTAGATTTTAGTGAAGATGTTATAAATCAAATAGAACTTAGTACATCTGGTAAGGTTAAAAACGATTTAAATAGAAATTCTCTAGATAATATTAAGTCTTGGAAAAATATATTGACAAAAGAAGAAGTTTTTAAAATTAATAGTAAGACAGAGTTAGTAGCCAATAAGTTTTACGATGACGATAGTTGGATATAAAAAATAAAGCAATGAATAAGCAACCATTAGTTTCCGTTTTAATGACGGTGTATAATAGAGAAAAATATATTGCAGAAGCAATAGATAGTGTATTAGCTTCAACATATAAAAATTTCGAATTAATTATTGTCGATGATGGAAGTAAAGATAACTCTGTTAATTTAGGAAGATCTTTTTCAGAAAATGATGACCGAGTTAAAGTTTATATTAACGAGAATAATTTAGGAGACTATCCCAATCGGAATCAGGCAGCATCGTATGCAAAAGGTAAATATATAAAGTATGTAGATGCAGACGATATGATTTATCCTCATGGACTAGAACTTTTGGTTTATTATATGGAACAATATCCAGATGCAGGCTATGGTTTATGTTCTTTACCTCAAGATAAGGCTAGAATATTTCCTTTTCAATTAAGTACAACAGATGCTTATAAGAGACATTATTTCGAGCAGCACTTGTTTTATAAAGCGCCGTTGTCGTCAATAATTAGAAAAAGTGCTTTTGAGGATGTTGGTCGTTTTAGTGGAAAACAACATTTAGGAGATTTTGAAATGTGGCATGTATTATCTCAAAAATACCCTGTAGTTTTAATGCCTCATGGAATTGTATGGTATCGAGAGCATGATGATCAACAAATGAATGATAATCGTACAGATCCATATGTTCCGTTTAAATATATTTTAGCAGCAGAAGAATTATTAAACAGTGATAAATGTCCTTTAATGGATGAAGATAAATCTCGTGCTATAAAGAAAGTTAGAAAACAACAAGCTGTTTCAATTTTATCTGCCGCTAAACATCATTCCATTGCTAAAGCGATGGAAATGAAAAAAGCTTGTTCTTTAAATTATATAGATATCATTAAAAATAAATTAGGATAATGAAGATTACAAAGGAAAAAGTATATCATATTCTTCGAAACCCACTCAATATAATAGTATGGAGTATTACTAGATTACCATATTTCCGTTTTTTAAAAGTAACGGAAAAAGGTATTGAAAGAATAACTTTTAATATGTGGTTTAATCAAAAAGTGTTAGGTAACAATAAAAACGCATATTGGCCTGTACATAAAAGTAGTAGAGTTGTTGGAGAGCAAAACATTTTAGTGGGAATAGGTACTTTTCCAGGTTTTCAAAGAAATATTTATATACAAGGTACTGGGAATCTTAGATTTGGGGATTATACAATAATTGGACAAAATTCTGGTATTCTTAGTGGTAATCATGATTTATATGATTATAGAAAACTTACTGCAAGGGATACAACTATAGGTTCATATTGTTGGATTGGTATGAATTCAACTGTTTTAGGAGGTGTAGTTTTAGGTGACCATACAATAGTTTCAGCTGGATCAGTAGTAACTAAATCTTTTCCTGATGGTTATTGTATTATTGGCGGGGTTCCAGCTAAAATTATTAAGACACTTGATCCAAAAGAATGTGTGAAATATCAAAATGATATAAAATATCATGGCTATATTAAACAAGATAAGTTTGCGGAATACCGAAGAAAGAATTTAAATATTTAATAGTATAAAAAATTAATGAAAAAAGTTTCAGTAATCATCCCTCTCTATAATGCTAGCGAGTTTTTGTCGACTACTATTAATTCTGTTTTAAAACAATCGTATTCTAATATTGAAGTTATTATTATTGATGACAACTCCACAGATGATTCTTTTGATAAAGCTTTAAGCTTTAAGTCTGATAATTTAATGGTAGTAAAAAACAAAGGAAAGGGAGCTTGTTCTGCACGCAATTATGGGTTTGATTTAAGTACTGGAGATTACATTCAGTTTTTGGATGCAGATGATATTTTAAGCCCAGATAAAATTGAAAAACAAGTAAAAGCATTAAAGGGAGCTTTAGATCAATTAGCGGTTTGTAATACAATTCATTTTATAGATAGATTAGAGGACGGTATTTGTACAGATGGGAATCACCTGTTTTCTACTTCTGCTCCAGAAAAATTTTTTATTAATCTGTGGGGAGGAAATAGTTTACCTACAAATATGGTCCAAACTAGTGCATGGCTAACTCCAAGAGCAATTATTGAAAATGCTGGACCTTGGAATAACTTATTAGCTAAGGATCAGGATGGCGAATTTTTTGCTCGAGTTGGTTTACAATCTAAAGGGATTGTTTATGTATCGGAAGTAAAGAATTATTACAGAAAGTATATTAATGGAAGTAACATTGCATCACATAATAAACGAGAACATTTAGAAAGTAATTTGCTAGCCACCGATTTGAAAGCGAAGTATTTGTTTTCTAAAACAGAATCCAAATCAGCTAAAAAGGCAATAGCTTCACAATTTAAATGGGTAGCTATAGAGGCATGGCCTATGTTTCCAGGTATTACCCGACAGGCATTAAAAAAAAGTAATAAGTTGGGAGGCAGTGACTATTTACCTGTGCTTGGCGGCAAAATAATAGAAACTATAAAGTTTAAATTTGGTTGGAAATTAGCTAAAGCAGTATCCTATTATGGGCATTTATATAGTAAAACTAAATAGAGAATAAAGATAATATTTATTTAATGGATTTAAATAACAAAACAAAAGCAGTTTTCATAACTAATTATAGATATGTATCTTCCAAAACTAAAAGTGGTGGAGTTAAACTTTGTACACAAGATTTTATTAAGGTTTTGGAAACTAAATATGATCTTGAAATTGTAGTGGTAGATTTTACCAGTAGTTTTTTTAAGAAATTAAAATTTAAACTAGGAATTGATGTTTACGACTATTACGATGCTGAAAACTACAAAGATGTTTTAGAAAATTTAATTATTAAGAAAGGTATAGATAAAGTTTTTATCAATCATACATCGTCTATGGAATTTGCTAAAGTCTGCAAGACAATTAGTAGTAACTGTTCTGTTGTACTACTATCGCACGGTAACGAGTCCGGAGACTATATGCATGAATTAGTACAATCCTCTAAAAATAATTTGTTATCAAGCTATTATAAATTAGGTAAACAATTGGTTCTAGAAGCAAAATACCGGAAGGAGTATATAGACAAGGTTGTAGTTGTATCTGAGGTAGAAAAAAATTTAGAGTATTGGTTACATAGTAATAAAGTCGTTTATTTACCACGTATTTATGAACCCGACTTCTTGGAATGGGATCCCATTGAAGGAAGAATAGGCTTTTTAGCAGATTTTACACACTTGCCTAATTTATATGGCGTTGAGAAATTATGTGAAGAACTTAATAAAAGAGAAATACCTTCTAATTTAAAAATAATTTTGGTAGGTCAAGGCGATGAACGAATTAATTCTGTTGTTGCTAAATATACATTTATAGAGCGTTTAGGCTATTTAGACGAGCAAGATTTAAAGAAAGAATTAGGGTCTTGGATTTTTTATTTAAATATTGTTTTATATTACTCGAAAGGTGTAAGTACTAAATTAGCAAAAGGTATGAATTTAGGTCTTCCTATAATAACAACTAATCAAGGGAATAGAGGATATTTACTTGAAAAATTAGATACTATCACTGCAAAAAATGTCGAGGAATTTACCGATATTTTATTAAGGGTGTGTAACAACAAGGATGTTGCTTCCGAAATTCGTGATATCGTTATATATAATGTGGAAAAGAATAGTGAATACTCAAGATTTTCTACGAATTTATAATAATTATAAATAATAAAAATCAATTTTTTCGCAAAGTTAAAGCTAAATTGAGGAATTTTAAAACAAATCTTTAAATGTAAACACGTACAAATACGTTTACATTTTTAGGAATAAAATTAAATTAATAAACTTATTATCCATGTCAACAAGGTTACCTGTAACAGTCCAAATTAACTTAGCTCCAAGCGATTTTAAACATTCTATTCATTTATTACCTCATCATTTAGAATTGTTTTCTGGAATTACGGAAAAAATACTTCTTGTAGTTGATTTACATAAAAGTAAAGGTCGTTTTTCTGACAATTGGGAATATGGGAAAAATAAACTTTTTAGTTTAATAAATTCATTGCAAAAGGAATATAAAGAATTAGAAGTAATAGAGGTCGATTATAGCAAAAACGGCGAAATCGGGCAGACATTTTTTAATAATTCATTTTGTCCCGTGAAAGATTTTAGGGGAGGTCCTTATTATGCCTATTTATTTGGAATTTACAGCTGTAAAAGTGAGTATATTTTTCATGTTGATTCAGATATTATATTCTCAGGAGACTCATATAAGTGGTTATCAGAAGCTATATTAAAACTTGAAGAAAATCAGGATATTATGAGTTGTTCTCCTTTGCCAGGACCTCCACATCCTGATAAAATAATATACAACAATCAAATTGAAGATCAAAAAGAACCTTATTCTTATTTATTTGATTCTTTCAGTACAAGACTTTTCTTAATAAACAAAGCGCATTTTATATATGAAATGTTACCGTTACCTCTTGAAAAAGGAAATTTAAGATCAAGGATTAAAGGTAAGGTTGAGGGGAATGGTATTTATGAATTGCCTGAAAATATATTAACAAATCAACTTAGAAATAAATCTAAGTATCGACTTGATTTTTATGGAGAACCCGGTTTCTATTCTTTACATCCTCCGTATCGAAATGAACAGTTTTATAAAGAGTTACCAATGTTAATTGAAAAAGTGAAGAATGATTCAGTACCTCATGAACAACGTGGACATTACGATGTGAATAGTTCAATGATTGATTGGAGCAATGCAATTGTTAAAATCAAAAAAAATCGTTGGTGGAAAAGGATATTGAAATAATTTAAGAGTTATTAGGGAGACATATTGTGTCTTAGTTTTAATTTTTTTCTAAATATTTTAAATAGTCTATCAATTAAGAACAATACTAACAAAAAAAATTAAAATATTGAAAACAGTACTCATTATATATCCACACTGGGTTCCCGCAAATTTGGCAGGCGTGCAAAGACCTCGTTTAATAGGTAACTACTTAAAACAATTTGGTTGGCACCCCTTATTGCTTACTGTAGCTTCTAAATATTACGAGGAAACACCAGATCCAGATATCTCTAAAACGGTCTCAGAAGACATTGAAGTCATCTATACCAAAGCCTATAAGGTCTCAAAACCACGTATTATAGGCGATATTGGTCTTAGAGCCTTTCCTTTTCTAAAAGCAAAAGCACTACAACTCTGTAAAGAACGTCAGATAGATTGTATTTGGATTCCTATACCATCGTTTTACACCGCTATTTTAGGGCGTATTATACATGATAAAACGGGGATTCCTTATGGGATTGATTATATCGATCCTTGGGTGCGTGATATTACCAATCAGAATGATAACCGCGCAAAATTAAGTCAGACTGTTGCCCGAACATTAGAACCTTATGCCGTAAAAAAAGCAGCGTTTATAACAGGCGTTTCAACACCTTATTATTGGCCAGTGATTGAACGTAATTTTAAGACCCCACCTGTACACGCTGGCATGCCTTATGGTTTTGATCCTAACGATCATAAATTAAAAATAGAGGGTTTAAAAATGCCCTGGGATGGTATTGAGCAATGCAAACCATGGATTTATGCAGGAGCTTTTCTTCCAAATTCGCATTTGTTTATGGATTGCTTTTTTGAGGCCATTAAAACATTAAAAGATAATGGCAATTGGGATACCGATATTAAGTTATTTTTTATAGGAACAGGACCTTATCCTGCTAAACGTATTACAGCCTATGCTGCAGATTATGGTTTAGAAGGTATTGTAATAGAACAAAGAGAGCGTCAACCCTTTTTACATATTTTAAACTATTTATCGCATGCCGATCGTGTGCTGTTATTTGGAAGTACAGAACGCCATTATACGGCTTCAAAAACCTTTCAATGTTTATTAAGCGAACGTCCTTTATTTACGGTTTTACATGCCGAAAGTTCTGCGGTAAACGTTATTCAAGATGTTAAAGCCGATGCGTATTTGGTGCCTTATAATGAAGGTGATACCAAATCTAAAATTGTAGCTAAAATGGTAACCGTTTTAAATCCCTTTCAAAATGTTGCATCTTGGTCTCCAGAATTACAATTGTTAGATCCATATTCTTCTAAACAATCAGCGAAAGTGTTGGCTGAAGTTATGGATGAAGTTCTGGATTAAATTAAAGATTTAGCTTAAATCAAATAATTGGTTAGCGTTGTTTAAAAAATAAAAATTGATCTAATTATAAAATGCATAAAAAACATACACATTTACCTTGGCTAGATTTAATACGATTTATAGCCGCTTTTATTGTTTTAACAGTTCATGTTAGAGGGTATTTATTTGTGGAATATGGAAGTTTGCCTATTGAAGAAAAGAATATATTCATAACGTTATTTTACTTTATCACAAGGTTAGGTAAAGAATCGGTAATTGTATTCTTTGTCTTAAGTGGCTTTTTGGTAGGGGGCAAATCTATAGAGCGATTAATTAAAGGAACATTTAATTCTAAAGTTTATTTGTTAGACAGAATTATTAGATTATATATTCCTTTAATTCCTGCTTTAATTCTAACTTTTATTTGTGGATTAATAACTCATTTTAAATTTAGCTTTCTTGAATTGATTGGAAATATATTTTCTTTACAAGGAGTTTTTTCAGAGTCATTTATGGGCAATGCTCCTTTGTGGTCTTTAGCTTATGAGTTTTGGTTTTACATGATAATTTTTTCTATTGGAATATTTATTTATTCTAAAAAATATAGAATAGTTGGTTTTTTCTTATTGTTCACAAATTTAATTATTTTTAGTATTCTAGATTCTACTTTTCTTTTTAGTTGGTTGATAGGAGCTTTGATTTATTTTTTAAAACCTGTGAAATTGAATATAGGTCTTTTGATTCTTAGCTTTTTTATGATAATTATGTCTATTGTAGGTATTCAATTCAAGATAGAAACGAAATCGATAGATAAGCTTATATTCATGGAGTATATACCAAATGTTAAAGCTTTAATACTGATTTTATCATTATTTATTGGAATATTAATACAGCAACTTTTATTAATTGAACCTCAAAAAAAGTTTTGGAAATCATTAAACAAATACGGATCTAAGTTAGCTGCATTTTCTTATACATTGTATCTAATACATTATCCATTGCTTGAGGTTTATAAAAATTTTTATGGTGTAAAATTTAATACATTTGATATCAAATCCATTGGTGTATTCTTTTTTATGATTTTCATTTGTATGCTTATATCTTATTTGCTTTATTTACCCTTTGAGAAAAAAACAGCTTATTATAAAGCTTTAATATCAAATAGGTTTATTCGTTAAGTGTTTGGTAATAAGAGCTTTTTTTGATTTGTGTTTTTGTTTAATAAATTTTATATTTTAAATAATTTGAAAAAATTAGCCATCGTTACTACGCATCCTATACAATATTATGCCCCTTGGTTTAAGTTATTAGCAGAACGACAACAAATAGATGTTAAAGTCTTTTACACTTGGTCTCAAGCCGCAGCAGAAGTTAAAGATAAAACGTTTGGAAAAACCATTAAATGGGATATTCCTTTATTAGAAGGGTATGCTTATGAGTTTATAGAAAATGTTTCTGAAGATCCAGGAACGCATCATAAAAATGGGATAGATTGCCCAGAATTAAATGCTAAAATTAGTGACTGGCAACCCGATGCTATTTTAATATTTGGTTGGTATTTAAAAAGTCACTTAAAGGCGATGAAGTACTTTAAGGGTAAAATACCCGTTTGGTTTCGAGGAGATTCTACTTTGCTCGATGATACCCCAGGAATTAAACAACTATTACGAAAATATTATTTGACTTATATCTATCGGTTTATAGATAAAGCCTTTTATGTGGGGTCTCAAAACAAGGCTTATTTTAAATCTGTAGGCTTAAAAGAACATCAATTGATATTGGCGCCACATGCGATCGATAATGCGCGCTTTAATGATTCTGAATCTAAACACTATGAAGACCAAGCCTTAGTATGGCGAAAAGCATTAGGTTATCAACCTGATGATTTAGTGATTTTATTTGCCGGTAAATTTGAATTTAAAAAGCAACCTGATTTTTTATTGAAAGCCGTTCAAAAAGCCAATAAAACTTTAAGGCACCCTTTAAAGTTGTTACTGGTTGGTCATGGCCCTTTAGAAGCGAATTTAAAATCCTTAGCCCAAAATGATTCTCATGTAAAATTTATACCTTTCCAAAATCAGAGCAAGATGCCGATTTTATATCGTTTAGGCAATGTATTTTGTTTGCCTTCAAAAGGTCCTGGGGAAACTTGGGGCTTAGCGATCAATGAAGCTATGGCCTCTTCTCGACCGGTTATATCTAGTGACAAGGTTGGTTGTGCTACGGATATTGTCAACGTTGGTTCTAATGGTTATGTTTTTGATTCTAATGACGAGGCCGCATTATTAGAGGTGTTTCGTACGATCTCAATAGCCGATTTAAAGCTTATGGGACACCAAGCAAAAAAAGATATTACACAATGGCATTTTAAAGCTATTGTTGAAGCTTTAGAAACTAATTTAAAGTGAAATTAATTTAGATGGGAGGATGGACTCTTATAGGCTGTATTGCCGTTGTTTATTTGGGGATTCTATTCGTTAAACGTTTAGGAAAAAGCGTACCTATATTAGAGTTAATGACTTTAATAGGCGGTTTACAATGGATTATTGGTCCCATCATAGAGTATTCTAGTCCTTCTGGTCATTATAAGTATTTTATGTATGTAGATCAGGAAATCTATATGGGTTTTGTTGTTCCGGCTTATTTAGCCTTTATGTTTGTTATCCTTTATGGGGTAAAGAAAAGTGCCCGTTTTAAAGTCCCAATTTCTCATTTAGAACATTATTCTCAATATGGTTTAATCATCTTTGGTATTGGGGTGTTCTTTGATTTGATCGGTGGTTTTTTACCAGGCGCTTTAGGGTTCTTTGCTTTTATATTATCGAATTTTAAATTTGCAGGTGCTATTATCTTGTTTTTTTCGAAGGACCCTTTACTTAAAAAGGTTTTTTATGGGGCTATCGCCTATTTATTTGTTATCGCTTTGGCTAAAGCTTTATTTCACGATCTCATATTATGGTCCGTTTTCTTTTATATGTTTTGGGCTATAAAGAATAAACCCTCCATTAGTTTTATTCTAACTACTTTTTTAATTGCCACTTTATCATTAGCTACGTTACAGACGATAAAAACCGCCTATCGAAGCCAAGTCTGGCAAGGCTATTCTGGAAATAAAATAGAATTGTTTGTGACTTTAATGGCAGAGTCATTTGTAATGGGAAATGCAACTGAAGAGGCTGATCAAGGTGAAATAGGGACTAATGTCAGGTTGAATCAAGGCTGGATTATTAGTGCTGTGATAAATAATATTCCTAAATATGAACCTTTTTTTAATGGTGAAACGATTAAAACAGCTGTTTATTCCTCTCTTTTACCACGATTTTTAAATCCTAATAAAGCTGAAGCCGGAGGCCAAGATAATTTTAGAACGTTTACGGGTTTAAGTTTATCCGATGGTACCTCTATGGGTATTAGTATTATAGGGGAAGCTTATGGTAATTTTGGCAAAACTGGAGGTATCATTTTTATGGGCCTGTGGGGGGTTTTCTTAGTTAAAGTATGGTCTAAGTTGTTCAAGATCGTTTTAAATAATATTGTTTTTATCAGTTTTTTACCTTTGGCTTTTTTACAAGTTATAAAAGCAGAGACTGAACTTGTCGTGGTTTTAAATCACTTAATAAAATCGTTAATCGTCATCCTTTTTTTCTTTTGGTATGCTAAGAATTATTTGAATTGGAATTTTTCTCATGAGACTAAACGTTAATTATATTTTTAGAAAACGCTTAGCTCAATACAATAGTATTGAAGAGCTGTTTGGGACATTGCAAACAAGACTTAAGTGTGATGTTGATTTGGATAATCAAGAACTAAAGTTTTCAGGGGGGAGTCCTCTCGTTGTTCTTAAAAATATATTTAGTTTTAAAAACAGGTCCGCTACTCAAGTTAATCATATTACAGGAGATGTTAATTATATGGCTTTAGTTACCGGTAAGACCTCTGTATTAACCATTCATGATGTTCGTTCTGTTTTAAGAGGCTCTATTCTTAAACGTTTCTACCTAAAACTCGTTTGGTTTACATTACCTGCTCTATTTGTAAAACGTATTACTGTGATTTCAGAATTCACAAAATCAGAATTATGTAAGGTCATTCCATTTGCAGCACATAAAATTAGGGTTGTTTATAACCCTGTGCATTCGCAATTGGTTTATTGTCCAAAAGAAATAAACACCTCTTATCCTCATATTTTATTGATAGGAACTAAGGTTAATAAAAATTTAGAGCGTATTTTTGAGGCTTTAAACGGTATTCCTTGTCAATTAACGATCATAGGTCAATTAACGAAGGAACAATTAGCGTTGTTAAAAACGTACAAGTTAGCTTATAAATCCATGTTTCAAATTCCTTATCCTGCTATTGTTGAAGCTTATAAATCCTGTGATTTGGTTTTGTTTGCGTCAACCTATGAGGGTTTTGGCATGCCAATTATAGAAGCGCAGGCTATTGGTCGGCCTGTTATCACCTCAGATATTGGTGCGATGAAAGAAATTGCAGGAGGTAGTGCTTATCTTGTAGACCCTTATAACGTAAAGGAGATAAACACCGCTGTTAAAACGATTCTTTCAGATAAAGCCTTAAGAGATGAATTGATACAAAAAGGACAACTTAATATTAAACGATTTCATATTAATAAAATAGCCAAAGATTATTTAAATATTTATAAGGAAGTTGCTCATGCTTAAAAAAGAAAAACTATTAATTTTTATCGATTGGTTCTTGCCAGGTTATAAAGCGGGTGGTCCTATTCAATCGGTTAATAATATTGTTTTTCATCTTCACGATGCCTTTGATATTTCGATCGTCACTTCAAATAAAGATTTGGGTGAAACCTTACCTTATCCTAACCTGGCATTTAATACATGGCAGATTAAAGGTACTTATAAGATTATTTATTTGGATAAAAACCATCAAAATATAAGCTTTTACAGAAATTTATTAAAAGAGGAAACTTATCAGTATGTGTATTTTAATTCTTTATTTTCAATACAATTCACCTTACTTCCTTTGTGGGTGATGCGAAACTCTTCATTAAAGTGTGTTTTAGCGCCTAGAGGCATGGTTGGTAAAGGTGCCTTAGCTATAAAACCTTTTAAGAAGAAATTGTTTATTAGCCTATTTAAGCTAAAGGGTTTACAGAAAAGATTGATTTGGCATGCCACTTCTCATTTAGAACAACAAGAAATAGAACAACAATTTGGTGATGCTTTAGATATAAGAATCGCTTCAAATTTATCTTCTAAAATGACTCCTTTTAGTTTTAAAGAAAAACAAGCCAACCGTTTGAATGTCTTTTTTCTTTCTAGGATCGCTTTAAAGAAAAATTTATTAAAAGCTTTAGAATATCTATCTTATACCAATGTCTCACATCATATTAAATTTTCAATCATTGGTCCTATAGATGAGCAAGATTACTGGGGTTCTTGTGAAGCCTTTATTAAAAAGCTGCCAAAACATGTTGAAGTGAATTATTTAGGAGCTATTCCTAATGATCAACTTCATGCTGTTTTAAAAGATCAACATATTTTATTATTACCCACTATGCATGAAAATTTTGGTCATGTTATTATGGAGTCCTGGCAAAATGGCTGTCCCGTGTTAATTTCAGATCAAACCCCTTGGTTAGATCTTGAAGACAAACACTTAGGATTTGCCTTATCTTTGTCTGAATCTGATATGTTTGTCAAACAATTGAATTATTTCTCTGAGATGGATGCCGATTGTTTTAATAAGTGGTCTAAATCGGCTTATGGTTTTGCTGAGTCATTTACTCAAAAGCCACAACTTATAATCGATACTAAAAAATTATTTAAATAGAAAAGTACAATGAAGAGAATATTAATCACCGGAGGCGCCGGTTTTGTAGGCTCACATTTATGTGAGCGTTTGTTAAACGAAGGCCATGAAGTGATCTGTTTAGATAACTACTTTACAGGCAGTAAAAAGAACATTGAACATTTAATGGATCATCATTATTTTGAATTGGTACGTCATGATGTGACGGAGCCATTTATGATTGAAGTTGATGAAATCTATAATATGGCTTGTCCTGCCTCACCAGTACATTATCAATATAATCCTATAAAAACGATTAAAACATCGGTAATGGGAGCTATCAATATGTTGGGTTTAGCTAAGCGTGTTAAAGCTAAAATTCTTCAAGCTTCTACAAGTGAAGTTTATGGAGATCCTGCGGTACACCCACAACCCGAAACGTATTGGGGAAATGTAAACCCCATAGGCCTGCGTTCTTGTTATGACGAAGGGAAGCGTTGTGCAGAGACTTTGTTTATGGATTATCATTTGCAAAATGATGTTGCTGTTAAAATTATTAGAATTTTTAATACTTATGGGCCCAACATGAATCCTAATGATGGTCGTGTGGTCTCTAATTTTATAGTTCAAGCCTTAAAAGGGGAGAATATTACTATGTTTGGAGATGGATCGCAAACCCGATCTTTTCAATATGTCGATGATTTAGTGGAAGGGACTACGCGAATGATGAATAGTCGTGATGGTTTTACAGGGCCTGTAAATATTGGTAACCCCGTAGAGTTTACGATGATGGAATTGGCTAGTAAGGTTATTGAGTTGACCAACTCAACCTCTAAAATTATTCATATGCCATTACCTCAAGATGATCCTTTACAACGTCAACCTATTATTGATTTGGCTAAAAAGGAATTAAATGGTTGGGAGCCTAAAATACACTTGGAAGAAGGTTTAATAAAAACTATAAGTTATTTCGATACCTTACTTAAATCAGATCAGTAAATTGAAAACGGATTTATCTTCTTATAATAACGATTGGTACCAGCCCGGAGGTCGACTAAAAATCTTGTGTTGGTATTTTATTAATGTGTTCTTTTTTATAAATCCGTTAAACTTTTCTTCTCGTTTAAAAGTCTTTATTTTAAAACGTTTTGGAGCTACAATAGGAGCTGGAGTTGTCATAAAGCCAGGCGTGAATATCAAATACCCTTGGTTACTCACTATAGGAAATCATTGTTGGATTGGGGAGTCTGTTTGGATTGATAATTTAGATCAGGTTACCTTAGAAGATCATGTCTGTATTTCTCAGGGCGCCTTATTGCTTTGTGGAAATCATAATTATAAATCGACACGTTTTGATCTGTTTGTAGCTCCGATTACGTTAAGAGAAGGGAGTTGGGTTGGAGCAAAAGCGAAAGTTGCCCCAGGGGTTACTTTAGAAAGTCATGCCATATTAAGCATGGGAGCTGTTGCCACCTCACCTCTAGAAGCTTATGGTATTTATCAAGGCAATCCTGCTGTAAAAGTGAAATCACGTCAATTCAATTAGTATAAAATGAAAGTATCTCTAATAACCGCCACTTACAATAGTGAAGCGACTATTGAGGATTGCATGCTGTCTGTCCTTAACCAAACTTACCCCAATATTGAATATATTATTGTTGACGGTGGTTCTGATGAAAAAACTTTAAAGTACTTGAATGAAGCCGCAGAAAAACACTCCAACATTATACTGAGTTCTGAACCCGACCAAGGCATCTACGACGCTTTAAATAAAGGTATTGCAAAAGCCACCGGGGAGATCGTTGGCTTTGTACATTCCGATGATTTTCTTGCTGATCCCTCAATTATTTCGGCTATTGTTGAAGCGTTCAAGGCACAGGAGGTAGATGGTGTATACGGCGATTTACATTATGTTGCATTAGAAAATACGGCTAAAATTATTCGTAATTGGGTAAGTGAACCCTTTGATCATCGTTTGTTAAGACAAGGCTGGATGCCTGCACACCCTACTTTATATGTCAAGAGAGATTTATATAAAAAATACGGTGTATTTGATCTAAACTATCGTATAGCAGCGGATTATGATTTTATTTTACGTATCTTTAAGCAACCTAATTTAAAATTTCATTACTTACCCAAAACCATTGTTAAAATGCGTGTTGGAGGAGCCAGTAATAAAAGCTTAAAAAATATTTTACAAAAATCTAAAGAAGATTATCGTGCCATAAAAACAAATAAGATAGGGAACTGGTTCACCGTTCTCCTAAAAAATGTGAGTAAGCTCAAGCAGTTTAAATCCTAATATTAAACGTTGCTTATATCGCTACAATTTAATAACATCAGTTTAACTTTTTTAACTGATATTTGTCCCCCAAATTAAGTCTAAGTAAAAACAAATGGTAAAAGAATTACTAGAAAATTTCAATCCAGAAGATTATATAGGCTGGCTTTTTTTCTTGGCTGTATGTATCTCATTTTTTGTTTCAAGTACAAGTTATCCCGCGATCATCAATGTAGCGAAATCTAAAAATTTGATGGACTCTTCAGGGGGGCGTAGTAGTCACTCTGGGAGTGTGCCTAACTTAGGAGGTATTGGGATGTTTTTAAGTATCGTTGTTACTATCACCATTATAGGTGCGGTATTAGATACTAAGATTCTTTTATTAATATTAGGAGGGATTACTTTATTGTTTTTTTTAGGCTTAAAAGATGATATTCTTATTCTATCTCCTCGTAAAAAATTTATAGGGCAATTGTTAGCTGCCTTATTATTGATCATATTCACGGATACTCGTATTATAGGTTTATCAGGGATTTTTGGGGTTACTATTATGCCTTATTGGCTTTCCGTACTATTCACTCTTTTTGTATATATCCTTGTGATTAATGCTTTCAATTTAATCGATGGTATTGATGGTCTAGCTGGGACTCTAGCCTTATTGGCTATTGTTAGTTTTTCTTATGTTTTTTACAAGTACAACGATATTAGCATGTTTGTTTTGGCAGGAGCGGTTGTAGGTGCCTTAATTCCGTTTTTGTATCTGAATTTTTCAAAACGCAATAAAATGTTTATGGGTGATACGGGGTCTATGATCTTAGGTTTTATCATTGCTGTTTTTGCTGTGCGGTTTATTAATAATTCTGAGTTGACGCCTAACGCGATTTATCATAATTCTTCTCCTGTACTTGTCTTATCTTTTTTATTCTTTCCATTATTAGACACGTTACGTATTTTTTTTATACGTCTCGTTATCCATAAAAAGAGCCCTTTTACGGCCGATCGAAACCATTTGCATCATCGCTTTTTAAGTTTAGGGTTTTCTCACCGACAGACAACCACTATTGTTGTTCTTATTAATGGTGTTCTTGTTTTCATTGCTTTTTTTATTGCTGCTCTTGGTATTAATTTACAATTGGTCATCTTGTTAATTTCTGGTACTGTCTTATATTCCTTATATTTTGTTTACCATTGGCTATTTGGTAAACGCCCCAATAAAATTAAAGAAGTCTCTAATTTATAAGGTCTAAGGCTAATTAGTTGGTGTCTATTGTTAATGCCCTTATATTTGTTCTCTTATTCTAATCTGTATATGATGTTTAAAACTATAGTATTTATTTGTTGTCTCATGTTGGTTTTTTCGTGCTCTACTAAAAAAGAAATTTTGTATTTACAAGATGTCGATCAGCATCATAATACCGAAATTCGATATACGACTACTACCATTCAGCCCAATGATATTTTACGGATTAATGTGAGTGCCTTAATTCCTGAATCCACCATTCCTTATAATAACGTCACTACTAATAATGGGGGAAACAGTCTTGAGCTCATGCAATTGGATGGCTATTTAGTATCTGAAACATTAACGATTAATTTTCCTGTTTTAGGACTGTTATCCGTTGCCGATATGACGACTCAGGCATTTTCAGATTTCTTAAAGCATAAATTAGAAAGCGAAGGGCATTTAAAGAATCCTTCGGTCAACGTTCGCTTAATTAATTCTAAAGTGATGGTGCTTGGAGAAGTCAATAGTCCGGGGACCTATAATTTTACAGAACAAAATATTACATTGCTACAGGCGCTAGCTAATGCTGGTGATTTAGCCATTACAGGAAAGCGGGAAGATATTACCGTGATTAGAGAAACCGATGGGCTGCGTAAAATTGGACATGTTGATTTGACCTCGTCAGATTGGTTGGATGGTGAATTTAGTTATGTAAAACCTAATGATGTTATCATTGTTAACCCTAGTGACCCTAAAGTGAAGAGTGCAGGTTTTGTCGGTAATTTACCAACGTTATTCTCCGTTGTTTCTCTTGTATTAACCACAGTCCTTTTAATTACGAATTAAATTCAATGAGCGATTTTACAGCATCACCCTATCAGACCACTAACGATAAAGGGGAAAGTATTAAAAATGAAGTCCAAAAATACCTTGTTTATTGGTATTGGTTTGCTTTGGGGTTGATTATAGCCATTATTGGCGCCTACTTATACTTAAGATACACCCCTAAAGTTTATAATTCTAGCGCTAAAATTAAAATCTTAAATAAAACTAAAGGTTTAGAACTGCCTTCAGCAGCATTTGTCTTTAACCGCTCTAATATTAATTTAGAAAATGAAATAGAGGTGCTTAAGTCCTTACGTATTAGCGAAGCTGTTGTCGATCAGTTAGATTTAACGATGCGTTTTTATGTGGAAGGCAGTGTTATTACCACTGAAGTTAGTCAATTTCCATTTCATATTCTTAAAACCGTCAGTAACGACAGTATTTTTAAAGGCTCTTCTTATCGCATAATAGTAAAGTCTTCAGCCTTTGAAGTGACGGATAGTTCGACGCATCAAGTTTTAGTCTTTCCAGGATTTGATACTACCAAAATCAATCATAACCTGCCCTTTGAATTAAGTTTACCTCAAAATTTTGATATTAGTACCACCGAAGATAAAGTTTATATTGTGAATTTTTCACCTGTATCCGCCATCGCTAATGGTATCAAAGGGGGGATTGGCGTTAATATTTTGGGTACAAGTGATTTGTTGCAGTTGAGCTTTACGAGCCAAAGTAAAGCAAAGAACGAGCGCGTTATAAATACTTTAATTGACGTCTTTAATGAAGACGGTATTAATGATCGCCAAGAGATTTCGAGACGTACTATTGATTTTATCGATGAACGCTTTGGTTTGTTAGCTAAAGAATTAGATTCGATAGAGTCTGGAATAAAAGATTATAAGCAAAAAAATGATATTATTACCTTAGAGTCTGATGCTGAATTGGGCCTAAGTCAACGTACCGCTTCAGAACAAGAATTGTTTACTATTGAAAATCAATTGATGATTTCTAGTTTGCTTAAAGAGACCATAGAACGTCCTAATGGAACTTCAGATTTACTCCCTGAAAATATCGGTGTTTCTAATGCAAGCATTAATAGTTTAATCACTAATTATAATCTTATTGCATTAGAACGGAATAATTTATTGACCAGTGGCGGTGTGAATAATCCAAATGTTATTGCTTTAAGTTCAAAATTGAACGATTTAAAATCCAATATTTTTGTCTCCATTTCATCGTATCGAAAGCAATTGGAAGCTTCTAAGATGCAATTGGCACGAGAGAATAGAAAGTTTGCTTCTCAAGTCTATCAATTACCAGTTAAAGAAAAAATTATTACGGATATTACGCGGCAACGTGAGATTAAGCAAAGTTTATATTTGTTTTTACTTCAAAAACGAGAAGAAGCCGCTATTAATTTAGCCATTACAGAGCCGTCTATAAAGGTTGTGGAATATGCGATCTCTAATTGGAGTCCTGTTTCACCTAATGCCCGAAGTATCTATATACAAGCGTTGGCAGCAGGATTAATTATTCCTTTTGGTATTATTTATTTACTGATGCTTTTGGATACGAAAATTAAAGGCAGAGACGACTTGTTAGCTGTTAATCCTAAAGTCCCTATCGTAGGCGAGATCCCTAAGGTAAAAACTGACAACCTTATTTTTAATGATCCCGATGATCGATCCGTACAAGCTGAAGCTTTCCGCATTTTGAGCTCTAATGTTAATTATATCTTGCCCGTTAAAGTTGGAGAAGCTGCGAAGGTTATTTATTGTACTTCAACAATTAAAGGCGAAGGGAAAACTTATGTCAGTATTAATTTGTCGTTGGCACTGTCTAGTATTAATAAAAGGGTCTTGTTGATTGGAGCCGATTTGAGAAATCCTCAAATTCATACCCATATTAATGCCGATAAAGATAAGCCGGGTTTATCCAATTATTTACATGATGGCGCTTTTAGATGGCAAGATGCTCTTATAAAAGGTTTTGAAAGACATCCTAATCATGATATTATTTTATCGGGTACGATCCCTCCCAATCCCGCTCACTTATTAACCAATGGACGATTTAGCAAACTTATTGAAGAGGCTAAACTGGAGTATGATTATATTATTGTTGATACCGCACCGACGATTTTAGTGACCGATACGATGCTTATTTCTCAGTTGGCCGATGCTACGATTTACCTCGCTCGCGCCAATTATACCGAAAAGAAATTATTGAATTATTCTAAGGATTTATTTGAATCTGGTAAATTGAAAAATGTTGCCTATGTTTTAAATAGTGTTGATACTAATAAATCCTATGGTTATGGTTATAACTACGGTTATAATTATGGCTATGGAAATAAAAAATAAACCGCTTTAAAGGCGTTGTTTTTCAATACGTGATATATGTCATGATTTTTAAAAGTATTATCACCTACTTTTAATGGTGAATTATAAAACAAGACTCATGAAAGTTATAGCGCCTATTTCTTCAATTATGTCCACCAATATCATTGCTCTAAATAGAGAGGATGATCTTGAGATGGCCGAACAGTTATTTAAGAGACATAACATTAGACATATTCCAGTGGTAAAGGAAGAAGTTGTTGTGGGCATGCTCAGTTATACTGATTTGTTAAGAATTAGCTTTGCAGATGCGGTTTATGAAGATGATACCGATGTCGATTCTCTCGTTTATAATATGTTTACGATAGATCAAGTGATGATAAAAAATGTAGAAACTGTTTCATCGGACACCTCAATTAAGGAGGTCGCTCAAATTTTAGCCACCAAAGAATTCCATGCGTTGCCTGTTGTTGATCATGGTTTATTGGTTGGTATTATAACGACGACAGATTTAATCAAATACCTTTTAGAACAATTATAAAAAAAAGCGCTTAAAAGCGCTTTTTTTTATTGTTTTTATGCATTTGCTAAATCTTTTAACCTCTTAATCGTTGCTGTTGGATCATTGCTTTTAAAGACATGACTACCTGCTACAAAAGTATCTGCACCAGCTTCTACTAATTTTTCGATATTTTTATCTGTGACCCCCCCATCAATTTCAATACGGGTCTCCAAACCTTGCTCATTAATCATTTTTCTTAGATTTTTGACACGCTTGTACGTTATGTCTTCAAATTTTTGACCACCAAAGCCTGGATTTATAGACATTAATAATATCATGTCACATTCTGGCAAGATATCTTCTAAAACGTTAAGCGGGGTGCTTATGTTAAGAACTACACCTGCTTTACAACCGGCATCTTTAATCTGTCTTAGCGTTCTATGCAAATGCACTGTAGATTCATAATGCACCGTAATCATATCCGCGCCAACTTTTGCAAATTCTTCAATGTAGCGTTCAGGCTTTTCAATCATTAAATGTACATCTAATGGTTTTGTAGCGTGTTTTTTTATTGCTGCAATTACGGGCATTCCATAAGATATATTTGGTACAAAGTGTCCGTCCATAACATCGATATGAAACCAATCTGCATCACTGTTATTAACCATTTCAGTATCGCGCTGTAGATTGCCAAAATCTGCAGCAAGCATTGAGGGTGCAATTAATTTAGAAGCCATTGTATTCAGTTGTTTTTATGTTTAGGCAAATGTAATTAAAAATGGTGAGATGGTGAGATGGTGAGGTGGTGATTTGGTGAGGTGGTTAGGTGGTGAAGGGGGTGAAAAGGTGATTTGGTGAGGTGGTGAAGGGGGTGAAAAGGTGATTTGGTGAGGTGGTGAAGGTGGTGAAAAGGTGATTTGGTGAGATGGTGAGGTGGTGAAGGTGGTGATTTGGTGAGGTGGTGAAGGTGGTGAAGGGGGTTAGGTGGTGAGATGGTGAGATGGTGAGGTGGTGAGGTGGTGAGGTGGTGAGGTGGTGAGGTGGTGAGGTGGTGAGGTGGTGAGGTGGTGAGGTGGTGGAAGGTATTAAAAAAAGTGAACCCACGGTAATCAGCCGTGGGTTCTTTCATCAATCAAAAAACGAACAGTTATGTTGTAACTGTTGTTACCTTAGTTAGGTTAGTCGAATCGTTTATTCAATGCTTACATCTTTATTCTGTCATTGCATAAACAATTACGGTTATCCTAAGTATGTTTTTAATATTTTACTTCTAGATGTATGTTTTAAGCGTCTTATTGCTTTTTCTTTAATCTGTCTTACACGTTCACGGGTTAAATCGAACGTCTCACCAATCTCTTCTAATGTCATTGGGTGTTGATTTGCTAATCCAAAATACAAACGAATTACATCAGCTTCACGAGGCGTTAATGTTTCTAAAGCACGTTCAATTTCGGTACGTAAAGAATCGTGTAATAAATCTCTATCTGGATTTGGTGATTCTCCACTGCGTAATACATCATATAAGTTAGAATCTTCGCCTTCAACTAAAGGTGCATCCATACTGACGTGACGGCCAGAATTTTTCATAGACTCCTTAACATCGTTAATGGTCATGTCTAATTCTTTAGCAATTTCTTCGGCAGAAGGTGGACGCTCATGGCTTTGCTCTAAAAACGCAAAGGTTTTATTAATTTTATTAATAGAACCAATCTTGTTTAATGGCAAACGCACAATACGAGACTGCTCTGCTAAAGCTTGAAGGATGGATTGACGAATCCACCATACCGCATAAGATATAAATTTAAAACCACGTGTTTCATCAAAACGTTGTGCCGCTTTAATTAAACCTAAATTCCCTTCATTAATTAAATCTGGTAATGTTAATCCTTGATTTTGGTATTGCTTAGCAACCGATACGACAAAACGAAGATTTGCTTTGGTTAATTTTTCCAAAGCGAGTTGATCCCCAGCTTTAATACGCTGTGCCAATTCTACCTCTTCATCTGCTGTAATAAGATCTACCTTACCAATTTCTTGTAAATATTTATCTAGCGACGCAGTTTCCCTATTGGTTACCTGCTTGGTAATTTTAAGCTGTCTCATGTCATTTTATGATTTGTGCAATTTGATTACAACAACATGTTGCTCTTATTATACGTACAAAAGCAATTAAATGTTACACAATGATATGAAAAACTTTTAAATCTTTAAAAGTTTTATGCTTTCTAAGTTTATCGCCTCCACCGTTTCATTGGTAAACTTATAATGTCCTCTCATGGTTATGAGTCTAAATCTGTAAGCTTTAATTTGGCTTAAGGTATTTAAGAAAAGCCATTTGGATTTTAATAGTCTGGGTTTTTCGGATTTTAGACTTAAATCAAAAATATGCTTTCTTCCTTCTTTTTCTGCAACAATGTCTGGGGTGACATCAATATCAGTCCCTTGTTTATGATATGATTTTGGTTTTTCGTAACCCTCAATATCTGCTTTGATATTATCATATCCTAAATTTTTGAGATAAGCTATTGAATTGCTTAATTGGTTTGTGTACTTCACTTTATCTTGTATAATCATAGCTTATATGATACGAAAAAATGCTGTTTAAACCAAATTATTCAGGCTTAATATTCTGATTTATTAGTAGTTGTGTTTGTTCTAAAGGGGTTTCCCTATCAATTAAATCCACGAATACCCCTTATTATATGTTGCTAAAATTCAAGCTAAAAGAAGTTAGGCTTTTATTAAACCCTAACTTGGCCATCTCCATAAATGTAATATTTATTAGTCACTAATTGATTTAGACCTAAAGGCCCACGGTGATGTAATTTATCGGTACTAATGGCTAACTCTGCACCAACGCCCATTTGACCTCCATCTGTAAATCTAGTAGACGCATTGTGATATACGGCCGCACTATCTACGTTGTGCATAAAATTTAAGGCTTCCGTTTTGTCTTCAGTGATGATGGATGCTGAATGTTTTCCTGAATATTTATTAATCGTTTCAATAGCCTCGTCTAATGAATCCACCTGTCCGATAACTATTTTTAAGGCTAAAAATTCTTCATACCAAACCTCCTCATTAGCAATCACTTCCTTGTCAGTTAAAATGGTCGCTATTTTTTGGTCCACTACAACTTCAACATTATGTTGTTCTAATTTTTCTTGCAACATTTTAACCTTAGTGTCGTACTGCGGTAGATTTTTATCAATAAGCACTTTGTCTAACGCATTACATCCCGAAATTTTATGTGTCTTCGCATTAATAATAACATTCACCGCTTTTCCCCAATCGGCGTGCTCAGAAATATATAAAAAGTTGTTTCCTCTTCCGCTGATTAAAACAGCACATGTAGCGTGTGTTTTTACAAAATTAATTAGGCGCTCTCCACCACGAGGTACAATGAGATCTAATGGCTCTGTTGGGTTTTTTAAGAATTCTTGAGTTTCTTCGCGCTTTAAGTGCAGCAGTTTTATCCAATCTTTAGATAACCCATTTTCTTCTAAAGCTTCGTGCCATAGTTTTTCTAAAACTAAATTACTGTTTAAAGCTTCTTTTCCCCCTTTTAAAAGGATTTTATTATTTGCCTTAAAGGCTAAAACAGCGGCTTCAATAGTGACATCTGGACGCGATTCATAAATAATAAGAATGGTTCCGAATGGTGCCGTTGTATTGACTATATTCAATTTATTAGGCAAGGTTCTGTTGGTGATTTCTCTTCCAACAGGATCATCTTGAAGCATTACTGCCTTAACAGCTGCTATCATTTCATCCACCTTTTTATCGTTAACAATTAAACGATCGTAAAGCGCTTGATCTTCTCTTTGAAATGCCTCTAAATCTTTTTTATTAGCTGTAATGATTGTTTTACGTTCGCGCTCTAAAATTTGAAGCATCGATTTTAAAACGTTATTTTTTATTTCTGTATTTAAAAGTTTCATGTTATTGTATTTTAATTCGAAGTTTATCTAGGCACAAATAAATTTAGTTCCTACTTCTTTATTATTAATAATATCCACAATTACATTTTCTTTTTTTCCATTAGCTATGTAAGTTGGAATATTTTTGTTCGCTGTTCCTTTGGCGATCTTTAATTTAGACGCCATACCACCGCGACCTTCTCCTTCTTTTTTGTCAGAATCTTGAACGTATTTCTCAACGTTTTGATTTGTAATTACGGTGTTTAAAAGTTTTGAATCATCATCATCTGGATGTCCGTTATAGAGGCCGTCGGTATCTGATAATATAATTAAACGGTCTGCATCTACAAGCTCTGCTATTAAGCTTGCTAATTCATCATTATCTGAAAACATTGACATGGTCAGTGACACCGCATCATCTTCGTTTGCGATAGGAGTGACGCCTTCCTCAAGTAAACCCTCGTAACAATTAATCATGTTTTCACGGTGCTTTCCGATGTCAAAATCTCGTTTTGTGGCTAATACTTGTGCACATCTCATGCCGTAATCATGAAACAAACTGTAGTAGTGCCTCATCATTCTTGGTTGCCCCACCGCCGAATATACTTGTCTTCTTATCGACTTGTCTTTAATGTTTGTTTTGCCTAGTATTTCCATACCAGCCATTGCCGATCCAGAAGATACAAGAATTACCTTGATATCTTCTTCATTTAGTACCGCGATTTGCCTCACCAATTCACGAAGTACTGGTCCTAAAATTCTATTGTCTTTATTTGTTAATACGTTGGTTCCTACTTTTACAACCACCCGTTTTATATCGTCATTCATTGTTTTGTATTATGTATCAGATTAAAATTCTGAAGTGTAATCATTATATTTTTTAATTCTTTATTATTTTTACTTACTTAATTTTCAATCTGTTTTATTATTCTTTTCCTAATTCTATTGCACGATCAAATGCTGCATATGCGGCATCTTGTATCAATTGCTTTACATTGTTGTCGTCCATAGAATCTATGGCCGCTTGCGTAGTTCCGCCTTTAGAGGCTACTTTATCTATCCACGATTTAGGTGAAATGTTATTTTGATTGAAGAGCTCGATAGCCCCTTCAAACGTACTGCTCACTAATTTTTTAGAATCATCATCAGAAAAGCCCATTTTTAAAGCCGCTTCTAACATGGATTGCATAAAATAAAACACATAAGCAGGTCCACTCCCCGAAATTCCTGTAGAAGCATCAATAAATTTCTCTGTGTTTACATGTATTGAAGTCCCTGTGGTATCTAACAGGTTTCTTACCATAATGAGTTCTACTTTAGAGACTTCTACAGATTCTGTATACGATGTTATTCCTTTACCGACCTGTGCTGGTAAATTAGGCATTGTTCTTATCACCTTTTTAATACTCAATCCTTTTTGAATTGTATTAATTGTTACACCAGCCATTAACGATACAAATATTTGACTATCGTTGATCATTGGTTTCATTACTTTAAACAGGTCATCGCTGTGGTATGGTTTTACAGCTATAAATACAATATCTGCTTTTGGTAAGCAGTCTGCAAGGTTATCGAATACGTTGAATCGTGAATCGATATTTAAACTCTTAATTTTTTGTGGATCGGTATCATATATTCTTAGTTTGTGTCTACTAAGTAAAGGCGATGCTGCCATGCCTTCTGAATAGGTTAAACCCATGTTACCGGCTCCGATTACTAATACTCTCATAATTTATTTTATATATTAACTGACATTAATGACAATTGCCTTTATAGCCGCAATTACTGTGCGATAGTGCCAAAATGAAATTATCATTTAAAGAATTTTCATATTTTAGTGATTTTGTTGCTATTGTTGTGGTTTCTTTAAATTTAAAGTACAATTCTTAAAGATGTCATAATTCATTAAAACGATGAATCGCTAAAAGTGACAGTGTGTCGGTGACAAAATAGGGGGTAAAAAAATAAGCCTATAAAATCTGAATTTTATAGGCTTATCAATTATTAATAAGGACTTTTTTATTTTTTTTCGGCCAAGCCACGTGTTAACCAACCTCTTCTACTGGCTGTTGCAATAGCGTAAGGAGTAATCCAGAATAAGGCAAATGTAAAAACAATACTATATGTATATGCCCAGATTGCTTCTTTTAACTCGTAACGGTAACCAAAGAATAGCGCTGAAAATGATGAAAAAACTAAGATACTTAATAGCGTAGACCCTAAAAATAATAACGGATGTGCTATTACAAAGAATAGCATAAATATTACAAATGGGTAACTCATAATAATGCCTGAAGCCTGACTAATAAATAATAGACGCGTACCCCATTTTTTTCCTTCTCTAAAATTAGTAAAGACATACTTTGCCATTGAAATATTTTCTCTTACATTACTTCGTCCCCATCTAATAAACATTTTATACAGTCCTAAATACTCTTCAGGTACGTTGGTATAAGCAACAGCATCTTTTTGAAATAATACGTGTTTACCTTGTTTTAAAATCATATTAGTCATAGCACGATCTTCCCCAATATCAGAAGGTTGGCCCATAAATGTCTGATTGATCCACTCAGTTAAGCAACCAAATACCGCTGTTCTTCTATATGCTGCTAATGCTCCTGGTGTACACAACACTGAATTTAGGTTACTTTCTGCCGAACGCACAAATTCAAAACTCATAACGAAACTTACATCCAACATTTTAGGAAGCATTTCTTTCTTGTTGTTTAACACTCTAATGTTTCCTGCAACGGCACCACATTGTTCATCTTTAGCAAAAGGACTCACTAAGTTTCTAATGGTATCTTCGGTTACAATAGAATCACTATCTACGGTAACAAAAACATCTCCGTTTCCAACATTAAAACCTCTGTATAATGCATGACGTTTTCCTTTATTTTTTGGTTGTTGAAATATTGATAAACGTTCGCCTAATTTATCTTTCGCATCTAACATCCAATCCCAAGTATCATCTACACTACCATCATCAATTGATAATATTTGCATTTTATCTCTTGGGTAATTGCTCTCGGCTAAACTCATTAGTGTATCCCATACTTGTTTCCCTTCATTATAAGCTGGTACAATTACTGTAATTGTAGGTAAATCTTTATCTCCAACTGATGCTACAGGTTTGTATTTGAAATAATTGTATGCTGTATATATAAAAAAGAATGCTTTATAGATAAATAAGCCAAATGCTATTGACATGAATGCATATCCAAGTGTTGTACTTCTACGGTCTGCGTTAAACTTTTCAAAATCATTGAAAAACACATAAAAGAAATAGATACCAATACTTATAAGTAAGAACGTACTGAATAAAACTATTCTATTATGGAAATTATGCGTTTTAGGGGTGCTATTGAGAAATCTATTGGTGAACTTTTTAGTTCTCGATGTATTTGTTGAAGCGGTTTCTTTCGGTTTCATAAATTTAGTTCTATTAGGATTAATTGACATAAGATGTACGTGGAGTATTACCTTTTAGACTGAATTTAATTTTTATTTAACATACTGTAAACTGTTTTTGAAATCCTTTCATCTGTTTTTTTTAGAAGTTAATACCTCTCTTTTCTAGTGTTTTAAGTTGTTTTTTAAGACAAAAATAAACCCTAAATGGAAGTTCCATTTAGGGTTATTATATTAACAATTAAAATAAGAATTAATCTTCTTTCTTGTTTTCTCTTGGTTTGCGATCATCACGTCTGTTATCACGTCCACGATTATCTCTTCCTCTGTTATCACGTCCACCACGATCATTGTTCTCTCTTGGTGGTCTTGCTACATAACCTTCTGGTTTTGGAAGCAATGCTTTACGAGACACTTTCTCTTTGCGTGTTCTTGGATCTTGTCCAAAATACTTCACATCAAAAACATCTCCCATGTTTACAACGTCAGTTACGTTTTCGGTACGTTCCCAAGCTAATTCAGATACGTGTAATAATACTTCGTTTCCTGGTGCTTCCATATATTCAACAACAGCACCAAAATCTAACATTTTGATTACTTTTACTTCGTATACGCTACCTACTTTTGGCTTAAATAAAATAGCATCAATTTTAGCCATTACCGCATCAATACCTTTTTTACCAACCCCTAAAATTTCAACAATACCTTCTTCAGTTACTGGATCTTCGTTAATAACGATCGTTGTCTCAGTTTCTTTTTGCATTTCCTGAATCACTTTTCCACCAGGTCCGATTAAGGCTCCGATAAATTCGTTAGGAACACGTCTTGTAATCATTGTAGGAGCATGTTCTTTTACTTCCGTATTTGGTGTTGCAATTGTATCTGTAATTTTACCTAAGATATGTAAACGACCAGCACGCGCTTGTTGTAAAGCATTTACAAGAATTTCGTAAGACAGTCCTTTTACTTTAATATCCATTTGACAAGCCGTAATACCATCTGCAGTACCTGTAACTTTAAAATCCATATCTCCTAAATGATCTTCATCACCTAAAATATCAGATAATACAGCATATTTTCCAGAATCGGCATCAGAAATTAATCCCATTGCGATACCAGAAACCGGTTTTGTCATTTTTACACCAGCATCCATAAGTGCCATTGTACCAGAACAAACGGTTGCCATAGAAGAAGAACCATTAGATTCTAATACTTCAGAAACCACACGTACTGTATAAGGACAGTCTGCAGGAATCATTCCTTTTAATGCACGTTGTGCTAAGTTACCATGCCCCACTTCTCTACGAGACGTTCCGCGGATTGGTCTTGCTTCACCTGTACAAAAAGGAGGGAAGTTATAGTGTAAATAGAAACGCTCTTCACCTTCTTGCGATGGCATATCGATTTGATTAGCATCTCTAGAAGTTCCTAAAGTTACTGTCGCTAAAGCTTGAGTTTCTCCACGTGTAAAGATTGCAGAACCATGTGTAGATGGTAAGTAATCTACTTCACACCAAATTGGTCTAATCTCGTCAGTCTTACGACCATCTAAACGTAAACCTTCGTCTAAAGTTAAATCTCTAATCGCTGCTTTTTCCGCTTTGCGGTAATAATCAGAAATTAATCCACCATAATCTGCCGTTTCTTCTTCAGAGAATGTTGCTTTAATGTCTTCTTTTATTTGTTGAAAAGCTGCAGTTCTTTCATGTTTAGATGATCCTGCTTTTGCTATAGCATATACTTTATCGTATGCCATATCATGTACTTTCTTCTCTAAATCTTTGTCTTCTCTTTCTGGTTGGTATTCACGTGTTGCTTTCTTTCCAAATGCTTCTGCTAATTTAACTTGAGCTGCACATTGTACTTTAATCGCTTCGTGCGCAAACTTAATTGCATCCGCCATTTCTTCTTCAGAAATTTCATCCATTTCACCTTCTACCATCATTACTGAATCTGCAGAAGCCCCAATCATCATATCGATGTCAGACTCTTCTAATTGCGCCAATGTTGGGTTGATGATGAATTCTCCATTGATACGACCAACTCTAGCTTCAGAGATTGCACATTCAAAAGGGAAATCTGATAATTGAATTGCTGCAGAAGCTGCTAAACCTGCCATAGCATCTGGCATAACTTCAGGATCATGAGACATTAATTGAATCATTACCTGCGTTTCAGAATGGTAATCTTTTGGGAATAATGGACGTAAAACTCTGTCTACTAGACGCATTGTTAATACTTCTCCATCACTAGGTCTTGCTTCTCTTTTAAAGAAACCTCCTGGATAACGCCCTGCAGCAGCAAATTTTTCTCTGTAATCTACTGTTAAGGGTAAGAAGTCCACATCTTTTTGCTCGTAATTGGAAACAACTGTACATAATAACATACATTTTCCTGACTGAACAACAACAGAACCATGTGCCTGCTTTGCTAATTTTCCGGTTTCGATAGAAATTTCTCTACCATCACCAAGGTCTATGACCTCTCTAAAAACTTTTGGAATCATAAATTTTTTAATTCTAATTAAACAATGGTCGTTGTGTTGTTGTGTCGTTGTTGTCGTTGTTGACCAATGAAAAACCGCGAATCCTAAAATCATTTTAGGATTTTTCTGCTATTTTTTTACGATTGTTTTACTCTTACGTTTGAGTTATATAAAAAACAAAAGGCCACGCTAAATGCGTGGCCTTTATATTTAGATTATTTTCTTAATCCTAATTCTTTAACTATCGCACGATATCTTAAGACATCTTTCTTAGTTAAGTAATCTAATAAGCTTCTTCTCTTACCTACTAACATTACTAAAGAACGTTCCGTATTGTAATCTTTACGGTTTTTCTTTAAGTGTTGTGTTAAGTGCTCTATTCTATGTGTGAATAATGCAATCTGTCCTTCTGCCGAACCTGTGTTCTTTGCGTTACCACCATGTTTGGTGAATAATTCTTCTTTTGCTTTTTGATCTAAATACATGCTAATATTATTGTAAATGATTTTTATGTACACGAAAGTTTTTCTTTCGAGCTGCAAATATACTACTTTTTTGTGATTTGAGATTTTTTTTACAACTTTTTGAACTCCTTAAGATGCTCTTAAAATTATAAATTAGATATCGAAATGTTTTGTTTTTAATTCTTATTAAAACAATAAGACTTAAGGTGTTACAGCTTTTTAATTTTTTTAGTTGTTATCGTATTGGTAAAGATCACCTAACAAGTTATATAATGCAGAAATCAAAAAGAGCCTCTCAATATTTATTTTGAGAGGCTCTCTTTTATGTTCTTATTGTATCTACGAAGCCCGTACAGCTTGATTTTTAATTAAATCGATGTACAAGTTAACTTGTTTTTTTAATTCTCTACGATGGGTTATAAAATCTAAGAATCCATGCTCTAGTAAAAATTCTGAAGTTTGAAAACCTTCAGGTAACTCTTTACCAGTAGTATCTCTTACAATTCTTGGACCAGCAAAACCTATTAATGCACCTGGTTCTGCGATGTTAATATCACCTAACATTGCAAAAGATGCGGTGGTACCCCCTGTGGTAGGGTCGGTACATAGAGAAATGTATGGAATACTGGCATCTGCTAATTGTGCTAATTTTACAGATGTTTTTGCTAATTGCATTAAAGAAAGTGCAGCTTCCATCATTCTGGCTCCTCCAGATTTACTAATAATCATTAAAGGTGTTTTGTTTTTTAAAGCATAATCAGCTGCTCTAGCAATTTTTTCACCTACAACACTTCCCATTGATCCTCCAATAAAAGCGAAGTCCATACATGCAATAACTAAATCTTCACCATTAGATTTACCAACAGCTGTACGCACCGCGTCTTTAAGATTTGTTTTTGCTTGAGCTGCTTTTAAACGGTCTGGGTATTTTTTTGTGTCTTCGAACTTCAGCGGATCTTTAGATGTTAAATTAGCATCTAGCTCTGTGTATTTATTGTCGTCAAACAGAATTTGAAAATATTCGTTACTTCCAATTCTAACATGATAGCCATCTTCTGGACTGACATAAAAATTTTGTTCTAATTCTTTAGTATCTATAATTTTTCCTGTTGGGGATTTGTACCAAAGGCCCTTAGGTGTATCTTTCTTTTCTTCTGTAGAGGTATGAATACCTTTATCTTTTCTTTTAAACCAAGCCATATAAATTTACGATTTTTTAATCCTAAGACCATGCTTAGGACAGGTTTATGATTTTAGGTTTTTATTAATCCTTAATCACTAATTTAATTGAGTCGTTCGTTACTCAACCAAGTGTACAAAATTACTATTTTATTAAACATAACTCAAAAATAGAGGTATGTATCTCTAAAAAGGTGAAATTTACAGCAATAAAAACCCATTAAAACTCTGATTATAAGTTTTAACGGGTTTTTAAAAAGTATTATGATTTTGCTAACTAAAGTGTGTTCACATTGTTTAAATCTTCGAAAGCTTTTTTCAATCTAGCAACAAAAGCGTCCTCTCCTTTACGTAACCAAACACGTGGATCGTAATATTTTTTGTTAGGCACATCGTCTCCTTCAGGGTTACCGATTTGCGTTTGTAAAAAGTCTTTGTTGTCTTGTATGTAATCTCTAACACCAGTTAAAAATGCATATTGCATATCGGTATCAATATTCATTTTGATAACTCCGTAACCAATTGCTTCTTTAATTTCTTCTGTCGTAGAACCTGATCCACCGTGGAAAACAAAATCAATATGGTTGTGTGGTAAGTTGTGTTTTTTAGATAAAAAGTCTTGAGAGTTTCTTAAGATTTTTGGTGTTAATTTAACGTTTCCAGGTTTGTAAACTCCGTGCACATTCCCAAAAGCAGCTGCAATCGTAAATTGATCACTCACTTTACTTAACTCTTCGTAAGCGTAAGCTACCTCTTCTGGTTGTGTGTATAATTTAGAATCATCTACATCAGAATTATCTACACCATCTTCTTCACCACCTGTAATCCCTAATTCAATTTCTAATGTCATACCCATTTTGCTCATGCGCTCAAGATATTTTTTACAAGTAGCAATATTTTCTTCAATTGGTTCTTCAGATAAATCAATCATATGAGAACTGTATAAAGGCTTCCCTGTTTCTTTAAAAAACTGTTCACTAGCCTCTAGTAAACCGTCGATCCAAGGTAATAATTTTTTAGCACAATGATCGGTGTGTAAAATTACTGGTACCCCATAAGCTTCTGCCATAAGGTGAATGTGCTTAGCACCCGCTACAGAACCTGCAATAGCTGCCTTTTGACCTTCATTACTTAAGCTTTTTCCAGCATTAAATTGTGCACCTCCGTTAGAGAATTGAATAATAACAGGTGCATTTAATGATTTCGCTGTTTCTAATACAGCGTTAATTGTGTTAGAACCCGTAACATTTACAGCAGGTAAAGCATACCCTTTTTCTTTAGCGTGGTTGAAAATATTTTGAACTTCTTTTCCTGTAGCAACGCCAGGTTTGATATTATGACTCATAATTATTGAATTGATAATTTATGTTACCAAAAGTACATAATTTTTGATAATTTATAGTGTCTAATTCGTTATAAAATACCGAAAACGTTGTAGTCAATTTTTGATTACTACTTTGGAAATTAAACGTATAGCATTTATGAGGCTGTTTTTGTTTTTTTAATCTTAACGTCTAAATTTGACGTATGAGATAATGACTGTATGCTGTGCTTATTATTTTAAAAGGGGTAGTTTATCCCTATATTATAGACAGCATTTCCAAAATTGTAATCTCTAAACCAACGGTTACCAATCTCTTGGGCCGGATCGTGGGTTTTAAAGCCAACATCAAAGCGCAACACAAAAAAGTCAAAATCGTAGCGGATACCCAAACCAGAACCGATGGCGATATCCTTAAGAGCACTTAAGTTATTTAATGTTGCTGCTTCTTCAGTAACATTATCTAGAACGTTCCAAATATTACCTGCATCTACGAATATAGCCCCTTGAAACCCGCCAAATAAACTAAAGCGCTGCTCTGCGCTTAAATGCAATTTAAAATTGGCCTCGTTAAATTCGTTTGTAGAAGAAGAGCTCCCTGGCCCTAAGTTGTAAGCCGTCCAAGCTCTATTATCATTCGGTCCACCAGCAAAGAAACTTTCTGCAAAAGGAATACTATTAGAGTTTCCATAAGGAATAGCAATACCAACGTAGCTGCGGAAGGCAAACACATTTTTCCGACCTAAATCTACGTATTTAATATAATCAATTTCCGTTTTAATATATTGCGAAAAGGCGACTCCGAATATTTCGTAATTATCATCATCATTTTTAGATAACCCAGCAATATTAGAAATGTTAGACATTAAGTTTCCTGCCAGTTCAATACGCCATTTAAAAATTGAAAAGTCGTTGTCAAATATGTTTTTTCTCCTGTCTTTTTTATAGTCAAAACTAGTAGAAAAAATAAGGTTGTTTTCTGTCAGTCGTTCTTTTCGTTCTTCGATATTATTTACATTTACGTAATCATCATCACTTGCTGTTAGTGTTGTGTTTCCTGTTAAAACATCAGAAATAAAAATATCAGCAGGTTCATATTGGTTGGCTAAAGAACTGTCTGATAATGTGCCGTCATCCTCTATATAATCAATATCTCTAGCTATTGCATTTAATCTCCCAAATGAATTTTGGTAAACTCCAAAATAATTGTTGGTATTCAGGTTTTTAACAAAATTAATATTAAATAATTCTAATGTATTTGTTACCGTATTAGAAGGAAACCAATTGTAACTAAAGATCCCTGAGATAGACTGTTTGTCCAATCCTATGTTTTGTTGGCTTGTAGCAGAAAGGTTTATGGCTGTGTTTGGCGACATGTATTTAGGGATGATCTTTTCAGTTTTAAAAGGGCTAAATAGTCTCGGGATTGTTAAACGGATATTACCACCAAATTCGTTGATATCAAAAAAGGACGTGGAGTTCGCACTTCTGCTTTTAGAAGCTCCGATAGCGGCTATTCCTGTTATTTCTAGAGTTTCGGCACCTCTAAATACATTTCTTATTTTTAAACCAGAACTAAGTGAGAACCCAATAGATTGAATGTTACTTTGATTGATATCTGAGTCAAAACTTAAGCCGTATTTCTTTTTAGGTTCTAGAAATATATTAGCGGTTAGCGTAGAATCGTCTTCGTTTTCTACAAAATCAATATTAGGATACCTAAACATGTTGAGATCATTTAGGTAACGTGCTGTTCTACTTCTGGCTAAATCGCTATAAGTTTGCCCTTTATTAATAAACACCGCATCTGTTAATGCTTTGGGTCTAAAGCGTAATTTTTCTTTACTATAAAGGTTAATGCCTTTAAAAGTGACGCTATCTGAGATGCTGTTAAATCGGTTTTCAAAATTATCGTCCGTAAAAATATTAACTTCTTTTATTTTATAAATTTTAAAGGGCTTGGTGGTTGTAGAGTCGTCTCCTCTAATTATGCGGTCTCCTATAATTAGGTCTGTATGTACCTTGTGGTTTGTGTTAATCGTGTCCATTTCAAAACGGACATTATCTTGTGCAAAATAATAGAAACCAGCATTTCGCAAATACGTATTTATTCGTTCGCGCTCGTTTTCATAGTTTTGTTCGTCAAATTGTTCTCCTTTTTTTAGTAAAGTCCCAGTACTAAATTTAGCATACATCGAGTCTATTGCGGGGCTACTAATTATAGGGATTAGCGCATCTAATATGTAAGGCTCACTTCTGTTAACTTTGTAAGTTACTTTTGCAAATTTATTACTGTCTTTTTCAACTTCGTAAGTCACATCATTATTAAACCAACCTTTACTGTAATAATATTTTTTTAAATTCTTTGTGGTTTTTATGGCTTTTTCTTCATCAAAAATAACTGGAGCTTCCCCCGTTTTTTTTAACCAAGCATTAAAATCGCGTCGGTTTTTTAATGTTTTATCAAATTGCTTTTTAGAAAGTAAAGCGACTCTTCTTTTTACTTTGGTAGAATCACTTAAAATATTAGCATTTAAAATAGAATCAATATTAGGCCTTGCAAGATTGTAGATGTGAAGTTTTAACGGAAAGCCCATAAACTTTCTCATACCAGAATTGGTTTTTTGAGCAATGATATTATTGATACGTTCATTAGTAACGTGCACACTATCTTCTAAAATGGTGTTGCTCACAATAAGGTGCTGACCGTCTTTAACACGTTTTACAACACTACACGAGCTCAGTGCCAATATACAGAATAGCCATAGCGTATTGCGGCGCAAAGTTTTAAAATTGGTAAATGTTATTAAAGGGATCTTGTGCAAATCTAAAAAGGGATATATTATTTAAATAACGTTTATAAAACAAAAATAATACCATTTCCCTATAAGAAAATAGTATTGTCACTCTATTTTGGAAACGCTATTAAAGTAAAAAAGGTTTACTTTGTATTTGTAAGTGCTTCGTCTAACAAATGTAAAGACATTTTAATGTTATCAAAGAATCAAATAAAGTTAATTAAGAGTTTAAGTCAAAAAAAAGGCCGACAACAAAACCGTTTATTTATAGTTGAAGGTATAAAAGGGATTTCAGAATTTCTTAAATCGGACTATACGTTGAAACATCTCTATACCACTCAATCTCTCTTTGAAGCTCCACAACGCTTAATTTCTGAAATATCGGAAGCTGATTTAAAAAAAATTACAGCCCTTAAAAACCCAAACACGGCTTTAGCGATCTTTGAAATTCCAGAACAGATTTCGGCTCAAGAAAAAGGTTTAATTGTCGCCTTAGATGATGTTAGAGATCCTGGGAACTTGGGTACTATCATTAGGCTTTGTGATTGGTATGGTATTAAAAATTTAATCTGTAGTTATAACACCGTAGATTGTTATAACAGTAAAGTCGTGCAGGCCACAATGGGATCGTTAACACGCGTTAATGTGCAATATGTAGATTTGCCTAACTATTTAGGTTCTTGTAAAACAGACGTGTTTGGGACGTTTTTAAACGGAGAAAACATATACACTACAACCTTGCCGACCGAAGGTCTTATTGTTTTAGGGAATGAAGCCAATGGTATTTCTGAAGCTATTGAAGCTAAAGTTGGTCGAAAAATAACCATACCTCAGTTCGGAACTGTAAAGGCTACTGAAAGTTTAAATGTAGCCAATGCTACAGCAATTCTATTAAGCGAATTTCGTAGACGGACTATTGAAAAGTAAAATTGATAAACACACCTCTTGTTTCCATTTTTGCAACATTACCAGTCCAAGGGCTGTTGGGGTCCACATCTCGAATAATTTCATCATTCATTGAGAAAATACCACGAATAGAAGGAGTGAATTTAAAATATTCGAGATACAGGTCAATTCCGAAACCAATTTCGTAGAAATATGTGTTTTTCTTCATTCTAAATTCTCCAGAACTATTATCGTTAGGATTGTCTTGATTACTAGATAAGTTTAAAGCTGTAGAAAAACCACCCACAATAAATGGTTTAAAATTATTGATACGTTTGGTCGATACTTTTAATAAAAGCGGTATATGAACGTATGTCGATTTTACTTCTCTTAATAAATCCGAATCGTTAAATTCGGTACCCTGAAAATAACTTTCGTCATAGATAAGGTTTCTAGAGGTAAAGAATACACCAGGCTCTAATCTAAGATTCATAAAGTCATTAATCCGCAGATCTCCAACAAGGCCTAAGTGAAACCCAGAAGATTCATCGACAAGAATATCTTTTAAGTCTTGGTTATAATCAAAATTGAAATCATATTGATTGAAGCCAAGGAAATACCCCCATGTTAAAGTTTTTTGGTCAATATTATTAACAGAATTTGTCACTTTTTCTTTAGTGAAAAGTTGAGCAGACGAACTTTGAAATGCGAATAAAAATGCTAAAAGGACAAGGGCTTGCTTCATATTATGCTTTAGATGCTGAGTAAATTGTAGCTACGCCCATGGTTTGCGGACGGTCTACGACATTAATAAACCCAATTTTTCTTAAAATATTGTTCAAAGCTTCTCCATAAGGGAAAAGTGAAGCAGATTCACTAAGGTAACTGTAGGCTACTTTATCTTTAGAAAAGATTTTTCCTATGGTTGGCATAATCAATTTTGTGTGAAAACGATACCCAGCTTTATACAACGGATTTGTTGGAACAGACGTTTCTAGAATTACAAAAATACCATTTGGCTTTAGCACTCTTAAAATTTCAGCTAATCCTTTTTCTAGGTGTTCAAAATTTCTAACACCAAAAGCAACCGTAATCGCATCAAAAGTATGATCTTCAAAAGGTAAATCTTCAGAATCACCAATTACCATCGAGATTATACCCTCTAAATTTTTAGACGCTATTTTTTTACGGCCGACTTCTAACATACCATCGCTGATATCTAAACCAATAATTTCTTCAGCACTTGTAGCCGTTAAGCTAATGGCTAAATCACCAGTTCCGGTCGCTATATCTAAAATGTTTTTGGGATTTGTATCGGCGACTAAATCTACAACTTTATTTCTCCACTTAATATCTATTCCGAACGAAATTACACGGTTTAACCCATCATATTCCTTAGAGATTGTATCAAACATTTTGGTGACCTGTACTTTTTTAGATTGATCACTGTTCTTATATGGATTTACTTTTTCAGCCATAAAAATTTTTGGCAAATATACTAAAGAAGTTATAAGTACTTAAAGTTGTTAATCATTAAAGTTTAAAAAAAGCCGATCTCTTAACTTTAATAGTTTATTACTTCTTAATCGTAAAGCATAAACCCTCTTGATCTTATGAATTAATATAAGACTAATCCCTATTAATATTTGAGGCGTTTTAGAACTCGTAACTTAATAAGTATATTTGCATACTTACTCTAAAGCAATACAATGAAACGCGTCTGTTTAAAATTTTATTAATCAAAGCATTGATTAGTTAAAAACAGCGTGTCATCTTTTAAAAACAATAAATGTAAACGCATGAAAATTATAATTGCAGGTGCAGGTGAAGTTGGGTTTCATTTAGCTAAACTTTTATCTTACGAGTCACAAGAAATTACTTTAATTGATACTAAAAAAGACAGTTTAGGGTATGCCGGCGAGCACTTGGATATTAGAACTATAAAAGGGGATACCACATCCATTTCAATTCTAAAAGATGCGCGTATCGATACAGCAGCACTTTTTATCGCTGTAACATCGTCTGAAACTACAAATATTACCGCTTGTGTATTAGCTAAGCAATTAGGAGCCAAACGTACCATTGCACGTATTTCAAACACCGAGTTTATAGAAAATAAAGAAACTGTAGGCTTCTCTAAATTTGGAATCGATGAACTTATTTCGCCAGAATCTTTAGCGGCATCTGAAATAGAATTATTATTAAACCAATATGGCTTTAATGATACTTATGAATTTGAAGGAGGAGAATTAACAATGCTAGGTTTGCGTTTGTCTAGAACGGCAACCTTTGTCGATAAATCGGTTAAAGAAGCTGCAGAGATTTATCCCGAACTTAATTTTATTCCTATTGCCATTCAACGGTTGGGAACGCAATATACCATCATTCCTCGTGGTGATACTATTTTTAAAGAAGGTGATAAAGTAGTTTTTGTAACTTCTAAAGGCGGAGATGATGAGTTGTTTAAATTATCTGGAAAAGTTAAGGTTACCATTAAAAATGTTATGATTCTTGGGGGGAGTCAAATCGGTTACAAAACAGCTCAAGATTTATGTTCAAGCAAGTTTAATGTGAAGCTTGTTGAGAATAGACGAGGTAAAGCAGAAGAATTAGCAGATGATATACCAAATGCTTTAGTGATTTGTGGTGATGGTAGAAATGTAGATATTTTAGATGAAGAAAATATCTCAGATATGGATGCTTTTATAGCCGTTACAGGAAACTCTGAAACCAATATTATGTCTTGTCTTTTAGCCAAATCAAAAGGGGTTAAGAAAACGATTGCTTTGGTAGAAAATATGGATTATTATCAATTATCTCAGTCCATAGGAATAGATACTTTAATTAATAAAAAATTATTAGCAGCAAATAATATTTTTAGATATATAAGAAAGGGGGAAGTGGTTGCGATGACCAAATTGACCAACATGAACGCCGAACTCTTAGAATTTGTTGTTAAACCGAAATCTAAGATAACCAATAAGGTTATTAAAAATGTGAAGTTTCCTAAATCTGCTATCATTGGAGGTGTTATTAGAGATGGTAAAGGCTCTATTCCGTTAGGGAGTTTTAGCATTCAGGCCGGAGATCGTGTCGTAGTGTGTTGTTTACCACGGTCTATTTCAGAAGTTGAACGGTTTTTCTCTTAATACATATTATGTCTCGAATAAAACTCAATTATAAAATTATTTTTCACTTTTTTGGACTGCTCTTGTTGTTCAATGGAGGCTTTATGCTAACCGCAACATTAATCAGTCTTATTTATAAAGATGGGGTTACTTTAGAGTTGTTTCTAGCGGGGCTTGCCACCGTTTTAATTGGGGTTTTAGCGATGTATAGAACAAAAGACCACCGCAAGGAAATGAATAAGCGTGAAGGCTACATTGTTGTTGCTTTTGGGTGGATTGTAATGTCACTAACCGGAACGCTACCTTATATTGCTACTGGAGCAATACCTTCTTTTACCGATGCTTTTTTTGAAACCATGTCTGGCTATACCACAACAGGGGCCAGTATTTTGAATGATATAGAAATTATACCCGAAGGCGTTTTATTCTGGAGAAGTATGACGCATTGGATTGGTGGTATGGGGATTATCGTTTTAGCGATTGCGATATTACCTCTGTTAGGTGTTGGAGGTATGCAATTATTTACAGCAGAGGCGCCTGGGCCAAGTGCGGATAAATTACACCCAAGAATCACAGATACCGCAAAGCGCTTGTGGCTTATTTATGTAGGATATACGGTTGTTGAAACATTATTGTTACAACTTGCAGGGATGTCATTTTTTGATGCCATTAATCATGCTTTAAGTACATTGTCTACAGGTGGTTTTTCAACTAAAAATGCAAGTGTGGCGTATTGGAATGATAATCCTGCAATACAATACATCATTATTTTCTTTATGTTTTTAGCGGGTACTAATTTTGTGTTAAGCTATTATCTGTTTAAAGGAAAAGTTTCTAAAATTTTATATGATGAAGAATTTAGACTCTATTCTCAATTCATCATTATATTCACTATAATAGCCTCTGTTCTTATCTATTTTAAAGCAGATTTATCCT
The DNA here is from genome assembly GCF_013403925.1 of Winogradskyella wichelsiae. Classification (GTDB taxonomy): domain Bacteria; phylum Bacteroidota; class Bacteroidia; order Flavobacteriales; family Flavobacteriaceae; genus Winogradskyella; species Winogradskyella wichelsiae. The sequence goes on along the minus strand of NZ_JABFDJ010000001.1, from coordinate 293,859 downwards.
TATCATCTATAGCACATCCGATGGTTTGGGGTGAAGCAGAAAGTGCTTTGAGACATGCTTTGTTTCAAGTGTTAAGTGTTATTACCACTACAGGTTTTGTGAGTGCAGATTACACGATGTGGACTCCCTTTTTAACCGTTTTTTTCTTTGGGATGATGTTTTTAGGAGGCTCTGCAGGAAGTACCTCTGGTGGAGTGAAAGTAATGCGTCAATTGATTTTGATTAAAAATAGTTTTTTAGAATTTAAACGAACTTTGCATCCCAATGCTATAATTCCTGTCCGTTATAACGGTAAGTCAGTATCAAAAGATATTGTATTTAATGTTTTAGGGTTCTTTATCCTTTATATGTTGTCTTTTATTGTTGGTGCATTAGTGTTTTCTATGTTTGATATGGATTTTGCATCTGCAATCGGTCTATCAGCATCTAGTTTAGGAAATGTAGGTCCTGCATTAGGTGATTTTGGTCCTGTGAATAATTATGCTGCTTTACCAGCTTTAGGTAAATGGTGGGCTTCATTTTTAATGCTTATTGGTCGTTTAGAATTATTTACGGTTCTGATATTGTTAACTCCTTTCTTCTGGAGAAATCGGTAAATAGTGTGCTTTATGGTTGTCAATGAACCCAAATTATTAACGGCAACCATTGTAATAGGGTGTTCTGTTTTACTTGTTTTTAAACGACTTAAAATAGCATCCGTTAATTTTACTCTTTAAAACAAATTGGTTTGGTTCTTTTTACTCGTATAATAATGAAAGAACAAAAATAATTTTTAATATAACCTGAATTGTTTTTAGACCTCGCTAGTCTATAATTCTACTGGTTTTTCTCCTTTTTTTTAGTGTCTTCAATTTCTGTGTTTTCCTTCTCAACCTGTAACATTTTAAATCATCTTGCGTCCTATTTGTGTGATTAATCCTATTGCATTTATTTTAGTCTTTAAAATTTTAATCACAGAGTTTTTGATCAATCTTATTGTAAGGTGGGTTCTATAAGCTGATTATTTTGTTTTACAGGAATTCCCCTTCATTGTTTTGCTAGCTCTTTTAGGAGCTTTAACTGATGCTTTCTTATTGGGGTCTTTTATGCTGTACGTCCTTTTATACTCATGTAAATAAAGGCTAGTCTTTATCTTTTTTTTAATTTAAAACTTATTTGTTATGTCTGGAAGTGCTATGAATACGGTAATAAAAAATAATCGAAGACTACTTCCGCAACGCGCTAAATTTAAGAATAGGCTTGGGGGTTATGATCCGCATGTAACCACCGAATATGATTTCCCTAGTGCTACGACCAAACAATTAAAAGCCATAGGAAAGCGGTTGCGCAAGGAGCGTAAGGTTAGAATGCTTAAAGTCCTTATTTTAACCCTAGTGATATTTTTTACAATACTCTTCTTGTTGATACGTTATTCTAGTGTTTTAAAATCATCATTATGGTTCTAATATAGGGGATAACATTAAGCAAAATTTGGTTCTTTATCATTTTTTAATTTCATCTGATTCGTATTATTTTAATTGATTTTGTGTTAAATATTTAGTTTTATGTTATTTAATTTATGATTTGTCATTTTAATTCGTATATTAAGACGAATAATTAAATCCCTCGATGATGAACGTAGACGTAGAACAAGACCTTGGCAGCATAAATGAGAGGAAGAAAAAGACTCATTTTACAAAACGAGGTTTATTAAATTCAAATTATAAACGTGTTGTAAAATATAGCTTTAAAAAAGCGCGTAGAAAGTCAATATTCGCAGTAAGGCAACGTGCAAAAACTTTAAAAATAAGTAAAGAAAGCCTTAGGGCTTCTATGGTTTTAAAATTGGCCGTGTTTGGGAGTGTTGCTATTTTAATTTTATTTTAAACAATAAGTAGCTTCGTCTTTATTCATCTGTTTTAGATTTGTAGACGAGCGCTATTCACAAAAAAAAAGCTGTAACATTCAATGTTACAGCTTTTTTTATATCATATAAAAAAGGTATTTAGCTTAGCGCTGTTTTAATACGTTTTATAGCTTCTTTGATCTCATCTTGAGATGCTGCATAAGAAATTCTTATACAATCTTTATTACCAAAAGCCTCACCAGTAACGGTTGCGACTAAAGCTTCTTCTAGTAAAAATAGAGAGAAATCAGTGGCGTTATTTATCGTTTTACCTTTTATGGTTTTACCAAAATAAGAAGCTACATTAGGAAAAACATAAAAAGCACCTTCAGGTTCGTTGGTTTTAAAACCGTCTATTTCGCTCAATAAGTTTAAGATCAATTTACGTCTTTCTTTAAACTCATCGACCATATATTTAATGCTAGATGGCTCTGCTTCTAACGCTTTAATTACAGCACGTTGTGCAATACAATTTGCACCACTCGTAATTTGACCTTGCATTTTATTACAGGCTCTAGCGATCCAGTCTGGCGCTCCAATATAACCAATTCTCCAACCTGTCATAGCAAAAGCTTTAGACACACCGTTTACGGTAATGGTACGGTCGTACATATCTTCAAATTCAGCCATACTAAAATGCCCTCCTTTAAAATTAATATGTTCGTATATTTCATCTGAAACAACGTATATATTAGGATACTTTTTTAGTACGTCTGCTAAAGCTCTTAATTCTTCTTTACTATAAACAGAGCCACTTGGGTTACAAGGAGAACTGTACCATATCATTTTAGTCTTAGGAGTAATGGCAGCTTCTAATTGTGCGGCTGTCATTTTAAAGTCATTTTCTATTGAAGTTGTTACCTCTACAGGAACTCCATCACTCAACTTTACAATATCGCTGTAACTTACCCAATATGGGCAAGGTAAAATAACTTCGTCCCCAGCATTAAGCATTACAGAAGCAATATTTGCTAAAGATTGCTTTGCACCAGTAGATACTACAACTTGTGGTAAAGTGTAGTTAAGGTTATTATCGCGTTTAAACTTTTTTATGATCGCTTCTTTCAATTCTACATAACCATCTACAGGAGTATAACTGTTGTAGTTTTGGTTGATTGCTTCAATTGCAGCATCTTTAATAAAATCTGGAGTATTAAAATCGGGTTCCCCCAAACTTAATCCAATAATATCTTTTCCTTCTGCGCGAAGTTCTCTGGCTTTTGCCGCCATGGCTAATGTAGCTGATGTTGCTAAATTATTAATTCTATCCGAAAGTTGGTCGTTCATATGCTTTAAAATATAAGATTAGGCTTGTATTGCAGGGCGCGTTCCCATTTCTTTTAAAAATTTGAAATGCGCAGCTATTGCTTTTCTTGTGGTTTCGTATTCTTTATAAGGTAAATTGAATTCTTTAGCTGTAGATTTTACAATTTCGGCAATTTTACCATAATGGATATGGCTAATGTTTGGAAATATATGATGCTCCACTTGGTGATTTAATCCCCCTGTATACCAATTGATAATTTTGCTTTTAGCACCAAAGTTTACCGTCGTATTTAATTGGTGAATTGCCCAAGTGTTTTTCATTGTACCATCTTTTTCTGGTAAAGGCATTTCAGCTTCGTCCATAACATGGGCTAATTGAAAAACGACACTTAAGATTAAGCCAGCCACATAGTGCATAATTAAAAATCCGATTAAGACTTTATACCAAGCGATGTCGGTAAGTACAAGTGGTATTACAATCCACATTGAAATATAAATCAATTTAGAAATCACTAGCTTACTCCAGTTAGCCACAGGACTTGGGAATTTCCCATAAGATAATTTACGTTTCATGTAGCGTTTCATCTGTTGAAAGTCTGTTGTAATTGCCCAGTTTATAGTCAATAGGCCATAAAGCAAAATAGAATAATAATGTTGAAACTTATGATGTTTTCTCCATTCTGTATGTTCAGAGAAACGTAAAATTCTTCCAGCTTCTAAATCTTCATCATGCCCATGAATGTTAGTGTATGTATGGTGTAAAACGTTGTGTTGTACTTTCCAGTTGTAAACGTTTCCTGCTAAAATGTAAATACTGCTTCCCATAATTCTGTTTACCCATTCTTTATTAGAAAAGGCACCATGATTACCATCATGCATGACGTTCATTCCAACGCCAGCCATACCGATTCCCATAACAAGGGTCAATAATAACTGTGCCCAAGTAGGAATATTTAAGGTTAATAATAAGAAATAAGGAGTTAGAAACAAGGTAAACATTACAATGGTTTTTACCCAAAGTTGCCAATTACCTGTTCGTTTAATATCGTTTTCTTTAAAATAATTATTGACTCGTTTATTGAGGGTTCTAAAGAACTTAGCAGAGTCTGTTCTAGAGAATGTTAGTGTTTGCTGTTTCATGTATTCTATATTTTATATGATAACGTAAGGGATTATAATACATTATACAAAAGCAAAGATAGTCATTAAATAAAAAGAAATTGTTATGGATTAACTTAAAATTATAATAGAAATAGGATGGTTTGGATTAGATAATAGACTTCAAGAGTCTCATTTTAAGTGGTTTCAAAATGCAACAGCTGAATTGATCCTGACATTTTTGTGATTTAAAAAAAAGTGAACGATATAAGATTTAAGTGAATATCATTTAGATAAATACGAATAGTATAATAATCAAAACTTTAAAATAAGTACTTTTGCAGAAAGAACAGCTATGGAACTTATCCTTAAATATTTCCCGAATTTAACCGAAATTCAGATTCAACAATTTGAAGCTTTAGAGGCTTTGTATAAAGATTGGAACAGTAAAATTAATGTTATTTCTAGAAAAGACATTGACGAACTATATTTAAGACACGTTTTACATTCTTTAGGAATTGCAAAAGTTATTGATTTCGTTCCAGGTACATCGATCTTAGATGTTGGAACTGGAGGTGGATTTCCAGGTGTGCCTTTAGCTATTTTATTTCCTGAGTGTCAATTTCATTTGGTCGATAGTATTAATAAAAAACTTAAGGTAATTAATGCTGTTGCAGAAGCGTTAGAGCTAACCAACATAAGAACAACCCATAGTAGAGTAGAGGCTATCGATGAAACTTTTGATTTTATAGTTAGTAGAGCCGTTACTACCATGCCAGAATTTACAACTTGGGTAAAAGGTAAGGTTTCTAGAACTCAGAAAAATGAATTAAAAAATGGGATTCTTTATTTAAAAGGAGGAGACTTAACAGAAGAGCTTAAACAATACAAAACGGTAAAGGCTTTTTTACTTTCAGATTATTTTGAAGAATCATTTTTCGAAACTAAAAAAGTGATTCATCTGCCCTTAAAATTCAAAGCCTAATTAACCGTTTAACGTCATTTTTATATCGTATTATTTTATTCCATCAATGAAATCTCTGAATTTAGGCTAACAGTGTGTGCTTATTATTCAGCTATTTATGCTGTAAAAATTATGACTGTAAACTGTGTTGTCAGAAATTAAAAATTATTAGCTCAATTTAAAATTCTTCAATAATGAATTTATTAGATCATCTAAAAACGGGTATTATCCTTTTTATTATAAGTGGCTTTTTTATACCTCTAAGTTTAGAGGCACAACAGGATACTATTTATTACACTATATCCTGGAGAACAACCATAAAAGATAGTGCCGCTTTTTTTAGACCGCCAATAAAAAAGGAGGGTGATTTGTTTCGAGTTGAAGATTATTATATCTCAGGTCAAAAACAAATGAGTGGATTGTCTCAATATGAAAATAAAGATTACTGGGTAGAAAAAGTGAGTTGGTATACCGAAGATGGCAAATTGTATCAACAAGGTCAGTATAAGAACAACCGATTAGATGGAGCGTTTACTACTTTTTTAGGTGATAAAAAATTAATAGCTATTTATAAAAATGGTTATATTAAGTCTGGTATTCAGAATATTACTCGATTTTCTAGTGCTATATATACGGAAATAAAAAATGATACCATCAAAGAGGTTGTTTATGACGATGACATATCAGGTATTCGTTATGAAAACTATAGTACCGTAAAATCTGGTCGCTATCTATCTAAGTATTACGATGAAAAAGGGAGTAAAATAGGTACAATTAAAACTTTAAATAATGGGTCTCTTAAGGGCGCTGAGGTTTTTTATTATTTTGAACCGATGCGTGTTAAACAGATTAGCTATTACCCTTATGACAGACTATTAGGGAGCACCGATTATTACCCTAATGGTCAACTGAGAACATTGTTTCAGATCGGTTCTGAATACAAAAAAACTTTTTTTAATGATGACGGCACGATACTAGGAAGTGTCATTTATGAACTTCAGGACGATTATTTAAAACCCATAAAAGGTACAGAAGTTATTTTTTCTTATGGCTATGAAAAAGAAGATTTTAATCAAGTTCTATCCACTAGAATATATAATAATAGACAACTTGAAAGGGAGGAACAGCGTTACGATGATGGTAAGGTGAAATCAATTACAAGCTATAAAGACAATATTAAAATACTTCAAGTAAGTTTTGATGAAACGGGAAAGGAACTTGCAAGAATGGCATATAAAAACTATTATCCATTTTCAGGTGTAGAAATTAAAGGAGGTAGAAAATCAACTTATAAAGAAGGGGAGCTTGTAGAGGAGCTAAAATATTATCCCGATACAAATCTTGTATTTAGTAAAAAGAATAAGGAGGAAGAGCTTTATTATAACAAGGAAGGTGTTGTAATGGGGACTTTAAAAGTTGAGTATAAAAATAAATATGCAAAACCGATAGAAGGGAAACGATACGACATAGGCTACAATTCTGATATTAATGGTATAGAAACTTATAAAAATAGAGAACTGATAGCGCGTACCAACTTTATTACAAAATCAATTGCTAAGGATAGTTTAGTGGATTTTAAGAATACTTCTTATTATAAAGATGGTAGTTATAGTAAATACAGAGAAGTTTTTTATTATAGTAATGGATCTAAGCAAAGTGATATAATATTTGAGGATTACGAAAAAAAGTTAGGTAAGTTTTATAATGATAAGGGAGAACTTATCGGGACTTATGATTATCTTAAAAAAGACGGAGCACTATATGAGTTTTTTAATACCTCAAACGAGGTTCGGTTATTTAAAAAAGAAAATAACGGAGTTTTGCAAACTTCTAAACGTTATGATTATGGTTTAAATACAAGTTATGGTGCTATAAATCCTGTGTTAATTGAAGAAACGGATATTTCATGTTGTGCTATGTCTTATGATAAATATGGTGAAGTTATCGCTAGGGTTAATTTTAAAAATAAATTGCCATGGAAAGGCACAATGTATGATGCCGTATCAAGAATTAAGTATGAGATCAATGAAGGAAAGCGCAATGGGTTTTATAAAAAATTTAATTATAATCACGACATTATATTAGAAGAAGGGCAATATGTAAATGATAAAAAAGAAGGAACTTTTAGCGCTTTTAATCGTTTAGGTCAACTACAATTTACGAAAAATTATGAGAATGATATTTTAGAAGGAAAGTCAATTAATTATGATGAAAATGGAAAGGAGACGTCTCGTATTATATACAAAAACGGAGAACCTTTTGAAGGCACTAAAGTACTTTCTTCAAGTTATAGTAGTGCGCCTAGTCAAGAGATTTATAAAAACGGACTTTTAGTTAAGCGTATTTCTTATACCGAGGAAGGTAAAAATATTTCAACATTTAAAGACGGAGCGATTGCGCAAACAATAGCTTATTATAAAGATTCTGATCTTAAGCGGTTACAATATGCTCTAAGTAAAAATTATGTTGATGGAGAAGTTATTCGTTATGATAAAAAAGGAAAGGAACAACATCGTGGTATTATTAAAAATTATAAACTAGAATCTGGTACTGTTTATTTGTCAGCCTATAGTTTATATGATAATCGTGTAGCTTATATTATATTAAAGCGAAAAAATGATATGGTGCAATTGACTTTAGTAGGACATAAAGATGAAACGCTTTTTTATGTAGAAGAAAATATAGATGAAGGCTATGGTCTGAAATATATTGACAGGTTAAATATTTATATTAATAATTTGCGCCCTGAATCTCTGTACTAAAGGAGTGTATAAAATAAAAAAACCGTTTGAGCTTCCTCAAGCGGTTTTTTTATTATCAACTTTGTCTTATCTATTGACTATAAATCGGGTCGTAAATGTATTGTAATCACTAGCGACATTTAAGATATAAAAGCCAGTATTTAAAGCTATATTTATAATTGTTCGCTCTGTTAATTCTTTAGTAGAATTAAAAACCGTTTTCCCTGTTAAATCATTAATTGTAATAGTAGCAGCACTATTTAAATTAGAACGCAATATTAATTGGTTTTGAACAGGGTTCTTTTCTAATTTAAAAGTGTATAATTCTGAATCTAAAACGTGTAAAGGAGTATTTAATATCTCAACCAAAGCAAAAGCAACATTAGCTTCAGTAAGCAAAACATGAGGTTCATTATCCTCAGGGACAAAGCTATTAACGAAAGGAGTGGCGTTGGTAAAATCATCGCTATAATGCCAATTAATTTCATTTCCTGTAGCTGCATCAGTAATGTCTAGTGCAAGGGCACTTACTGTAGGTATATAGCTGAATTTATCAATTTGTAAAGCGGCAAAAAAAGCATCACCAATACCACCTGTTGTTCCAAAAGACGCTGTTAAAGTCGATAAGTCAAATAATCCTCCTGGTGCGGCATCTACACCGTCAAAGTGTACAGTTCCCGAACTCGCAGCGTTTAATATATCTGGCACGAATGGAGGAAAAAGCGGTGCGAAAAACCGACTTACTTGTTGTGGTGCACCAGCGGCTGGCGTCATATTTATATCGATGTCAACATCTATAGTTCCTCCTAAAGGTGAATCTACAGGAAGTGAAACATCTACAATGGTAAATCCATTAGTTACAGGTGTAATTCCATCTGCAGCTAAGTAAAAACTTCCATTACCACTTCCGTTTGCGATGGCGACATTACGGACGTTTTCAGGAAAACCATTTGGTGTAAGATTATTTATGTCTGCGTTAAAAATTATTCTATATGGGTGTGGAACTGGCAGAGTAGCGTTAGCATCAAAAGTAAATAAGTCGTCACCAGTTAAATGTGATTCTAAATGATCAATTAACAACTGTCTTCCTGCAGGCGATTGTAATAAGCCTTCAATAACCGGCTGTAATTCTGTTACAGGACTCAGTGGGTTGTTTGCTAAATAATTTAATTGATGTTGTAAACCAATAGGAAAATTAGCGCCTAAGTGAGGTGCATCAAAAGAAATATAAAGTCTGGTATCTGCATCAATTACATTAGCTTCCATATAATTTAAGGCATAACGTGCTATTAGCCCACCCATACTTGGACCAATAATTACATTTTGTTCAGGGCTGTTTGAAGCTTTATCTGTATTAATGCTATTAATTAACTCTACTAAAAGCAGCGCGTTTCTTTCTATGAAGTCTGTGCCTCCATCAATAGTAGCACCATCTGCATTTCTTGTATAAACAGGGAAATTAAGAATAATAACATCAAAGCCCTGCGCACGCAATTGATCCGCTAAGTTATCGGTGCCCGATGTGCCGGCAAAATCTAATAAACTATAAATACCATTAATATCTCTAAGGTCACCAGTGTCAAAACCATCCACAACAATTATAGGTTTGTCTAAGATACCATCTGTACTTAAAAAGATTTCATATTCTCCTTCTCCAGGATGATTTGCTACTTCACCGTAAGCTGATAAATCTGGTGTTATTGTAGAAGTAAAAGTCGTTTGAGAAAAACTAAGGAGTGGAAAAATCAATAAAATAGAAACGTAGTATTTATTCATAAGTGCAAATTTTAAATTATTATGTTGAAAAGATACAACGTTTGATTTATAAATTACTGATTATGAGCGTGATTTTGAGTGGGGCTAAAAAAAAATCCTTAAAAGCAAAAAGCTTCTAAGGATTTAATTATTAAATTAAGTTGTGACTGCTTAGCCTAAAAAAGGATATCTGTAATCGACAGGCGTTACAAATGTTTCCTTAATTAATCTAGGAGATACCCAACGTAGTAAGTTTTGAGGGCTTCCGGCTTTATCGTTTGTCCCAGAAGCTCTCGCTCCACCAAAAGGTTGTTGTCCAACAACAGCACCTGTTGGTTTATCGTTAATGTAGAAGTTTCCGGCAGCATTCTGAAGCGCTTTTGTCGCTTCTTCAACCGCATATCTATCTCTAGAAATAATAGCGCCAGTTAGGGCGTATTCGCTTGTTTCATCTACTAATTTTAATGTTTCTGTATAGGCATCATCTTCATACACATATATTGTAATTACAGGACCAAATAATTCTGTAGACATTGTTGTGTATTTTGGGTTTGTAGTTAAGATCACCGTAGGTTCTATAAAGTAACCTTTAGATTTGTCGTAGTTACCACCAGCAATAATTTCAGCATCGCTATCTGCTTTAGCTTCATCTATGTATTTTGCTAATTTATCAAACGAACCTTCATGGATTACAGCAGTGATAAAGTTGCTCATATCTTCTGGAGATCCCATTTTAAAAGATTCCATATCTTCAATTAGATATTTCTTTACATCAGCCCAAATTCCTTTAGGAACATAAGCTCGAGATGCTGCACTACATTTTTGACCTTGAAACTCAAAAGCGCCACGAGCAATAGCCGTTGCTACTTGTTTAGCATCTGCCGTTTTGTGAGCAACTATAAAATCTTTTCCACCAGTTTCACCAACAATTCTTGGGTATGTTTTATAGTTATGTATGTTATTTCCTATTTGTTTCCATAATTCTTTAAAGACGTGGGTAGAACCTGTAAAATGTAAGCCAGAAAAATCTGGACTTGCTAATACCGTATTGGTAATCATTTCAGGATCACCAAAAACAACATTAATTACACCATCTGGCACCCCTGCTTCTTTAAAAATATCCATGATCACTTTTGCAGAATAGACTTGGCTGTCACTAGGTTTCCAAACGACAACATTCCCCATTAAAGCCATACAAGCAGGTAAGTTACCAGCAATAGCAGTAAAGTTAAATGGTGTTACAGCGTAAGTAAAACCTTCAAGCGGTCTGTATTCTACTCTGTTCCATGCCGCACTTGTACTTTCTGGTTGTTCCATGTAAATGTCAGACATAAACTGAACATTAAAACGTAAAAAGTCAATCAATTCACAAGCTGCATCAATTTCAGCCTGATATATATTTTTAGATTGCGCTATCATTGTAGCTGCATTGATCTTTGCTCTGTAAGGGCCAGCAATTAATTCAGCTGCCTTTAAGAAAATACCTGCGCGTTGTTCCCATGGCATTTGTGACCATGATTTGCGTGCTTCTAATGCTGTAGAAATAGCGTCTTCGACATGTGCTTTTTCGGCTAAGTGATATTCACCTACTATGTGTTGGTGATCGTGCGGGGGAGACATCGTTCTGGTGTTCCCAGTTTTTACGTCCTTACCATTTATGTATAAAGGGACTTCAACCTTAGCGTTAAACATTGATTTATAAGCTTCTGAAACAGCTTTGCGTTCTGCAGAACCAGGCGCATAAGACATAACAGGTTCGTTAACTGCTACTGGTACATTAAAGAATCCTTTTCCCATAGTTTAATTGTTTTTTTTATGTTTTCAAATATCACATTGAGCGTGTCTTTGTGACAATGAAACTCTATTTAGTTTTCAGTTTGAATTTGTAAAAACAAAGGTACAATTTTTATAAGAGAATTTATTTTTGAAATGTTATAGTTCTGTGAAGATTAATCGTGTGTATTTAATAGCTTTTACGTGATGGCATCGTTATAATGTTGCGGTTTGAGTGGAGTACCTTCAATTAATTGATATTTAATATTTTGATAATAAATAACGCGTGTTAATTTAAAGCAAAAGGAGCACTCAATTTAAACGAGGGAATGTAAACTTTAAAGTGGTTAGATTTTGTATTATTTACCATGTTGTAATAACCTTGCATAGCTCCAAAGGGAGAAGTTAAAAGACAACCCGAATTGTAAGTATGCGATTCGCCTGGTTGTAAAATAGGTTTCTTACCAATAACTCCTTCACCTTCTATAGTTTCTTCGCTATTTAAAGCATCCAAAACTCTCCAGTGTCTTGAGTTTAATTGCACTGAATCTTTACTTTGGTTTTCAATTGTTACTTTATAACCAAACGCAAAGTGTACTTTATAATTTTTATAAAATGTACCTTCAAAATTAGTTTCTACAGAGATCTTTATCCCACTTGTAACTTGTTGTACCATGACTTTTAGTATTGATCTATGCTAAGGTAACGTATTTTTTTGTCGGATCATTGTAATTCTGTTATGAGGTTCTGTTTTTTAGCAAAAGTCAATTTATTAAGGCGTCCATATAAAAATAACGCTAATTGAGACACGGATATTTCTCATTTCCATAAATTTAACCTTTGCCATCTTAAAATGTTTAGTTTGTAATGTCTACAGAAGATGCTTCACCAAAACCTATAAGACGATCATAACGTGAACCAAGATCTTTATAGTAAATTAAAACCTTATAGTTGTTTTCTGTTTGCCAAAAGTTTCCACTAATGGCCCCTTCGTCTAATTGGCCTGTTTTCTTATCTACAGTGACAAACTTGTAGTTGTAGAATCCTTGTTTTAAAAGCATAATGTTTTCGTAACGTTTAGCCTCTTGGTTGAAGACCATTTGCGTTAATGGTTCTAAAGTATAAGCGTTAAAGTTACCGTAGATAAATATGTTTTTGTCTTTTAATTCCTCTTGTAATAATGAAAAATGAACCATAACATAATCTGCTTCAATACCTACATTTGTTTTGTCTAAAGCTGTAATAAGAAAATTACCATTAATATCGGGATTGTAAGTATATGGTCTATCTTTTCGGGAAATATTAGTATATAAAAAATTATGATAGAGCTCTTTAAGTTCAATATATTGAACCCCTATATTGGCAGCTCTAACATCTTTGTTTTCGAAAAAATTATATTCATTTCCTGCCCAAAAAGCAGATTCCGTGTCATAGCGGTATATCAATTCGTTACCAAGTGTATATTGAGGTTTTAAATTTGAAATTGATGTATTCAGATTATTATTTTGAATTAAGAGTGTTTTTATCGTTTCTAAAGGGTTGTTTAAATTGGTGCCATTTGTGGTTACTGCGATATCCACAGATTGTTTACCAGCAATAGTTTTAACATCTCTCGATCGTTTTACCTGTACGCCAACACTTGCAACATCTTCGTAGATCATAAATTTTCGACTAAACATTAGTTCATCATAATCGTCGTAAATAGAAAGCATATAATTTCCACTTTTTAATAACGCACGTGTTTGTGTGTTGGGGATCTCTAGTGTATAATGAGAATATATCTGATAGGTGTTAAATGAGTTTTCGTACGTTAATATTCTTTGATTATCTAAACCACTCAAATATTCTGCTTTAACTAAATTAGAAGGAGTCCAATCAAAATTATAATGTTCAATAACGTAGTAGAAGTCTTCTTCATCACCTGTTAAGGCATCAAACTCTAGCATTAGCGATTCCCCAAGTTTTAAAATAGGTAATTGACCTTGGGTTGTATTACTTTTAAAAGTGATTGTTTTTATAAAATCGGGAGGATTAAGTTCTTCAACAGCTTGCGCAATTAATGCTATGGGAACGAGTAAAAGTAAAAGAAGATTAATTTTTTTTTTCATTGTGATTGATTCTAAGCGTATAAAGATAATCAAAATCTATACCTTAAAACAATTGAGTTATTTATAATCATTACAAATAAAAAAGATGCTTGAATTTAAGAGTTTTTTAAGCATTAATTTGTAAATTCGCAGCGATTTTTAGATAACTAATCTTTAAGTATATGTCAAAAGACATCAAAATAAAAAAGGGTTTAAATATTGAGTTAATCGGTGAAGCCGAGAAAACTATAGAGAATGCTATTATTAGTAATTCTTATACAATTAGACCCGAGGATTTCCACAGTATTATTCCAAAACTTGTTGCTAAAGAGGGGACACATGTTAAAGCAGGTGAAACTTTATTTTACAACAAAGATAACGAGAACATGAAGTTTGTTTCGCCAGTTTCTGGTGAGATAGCGGAAGTACTTCGTGGACCTAGACGTCGTATAGACGCTATTAAAATAATTGCAGACAAAGCGCAGACCTTTCTAGATCATGGAACGTTTGACTTAAATTCGGATGCTGAAAAAACTAAAGCACATTTGTTAGCTTCGGGATGTTGGGCTTTTATAAAGCAACGTCCTTACGATGTTATTGCCAAGGCTGATGTTATGCCAAAAGCAATATTCATTTCTGGTTATGCAAGTGCACCGTTAGCGGCAGATTTAGACTTTACCTTAGCGGGTAAAGAAGCTGAATTACAAGCCGCGGTTACGGCCCTGTCTAAACTGACAGAGGGTAGTGTACATGTTTCAGTTGGTGATCAGTCAAAGTCGCCTTTAGCTAATCTACAGAATGCAACCACACATAAAGTTTCGGGGCCACATCCTTCAGGGAATGTTGGGACTTTAATTAATAAGGTAAGCCCTGTTAATAAAGGTGAAACAGTTTGGACGGTTAATGCACAAGATTTAGTGATTATCGGAGAGTTGCTTCTTACAGGGAAATTCAATGCTGAGCGTATTATTGCTTTAGCGGGATCTTCTGTTCAAAAGCCACGTTATTTTAAAACTAAATTAGGTGCTGAAATCGCGACTATGGTTTACGATAACGGAGTTGAAAGAGATAGCAATGCACGTTTTATTTCGGGTAATGTATTGTCAGGAAAACAAATTCAGCCAGATGGTCATTTAGATTATTACAGTAATGTTATCACTGTGATACCAGAAGGTGATGATTATGAATTTTTCGGATGGAATAAGCCTATTTTTAATAAAATATCGACATCTAGAGCCTTAACTTTTTCTTGGTTAACACCAAAGAAGAAATTCGACTTAAATACAAATACAAACGGAGAGCATCGTGCATTTGTAACTACAGGAACTTACGAAGAAGTTTTTCCTTTAGACATTTACCCAATGCAAATTCTAAAAGCTTGTATGTATAAAGATTTAGATGAAATGGAAGCTTTAGGGATGTACGAAGTTGCACCTGAAGATTTCGCATTAACAGAATTTGTGTGTGTATCTAAGCAACCGCATCAAAAAATAATTAGAGAAGGTTTAGACTTAATGCTTAAAGAAATAGGATAATGGGTTTAAAAAGTAATTTACATAATTTTAAGGAAAAGAATAAAGACAAGAAGTGGCTTCCTGGATTTAACGCCCTTTTTACGTTTTTATATATGCCTAATGAAACCACTCATAATGGGACTCATATAAAGGCCGCTGATGATTTAAAGCGTACAATGAATACTGTAATCATGGCTTTAGTGCCTTGTTTAATATTCGGTATGTTCAATGCAGGTTATCAGCATTATTTAGCACAAGGTTTAATTGAATCTGCAAATGGGTTTTTAGGAGCTTCATTTTGGACTTTAGATAATCTTGTTGTTGGACTTTGGAAAGTACTACCACTAGTTATTGTTTCTTACGGTGTTGGTTTAGCAGTAGAATTTGTTTTCGCTATCATTAAAGGTCATGAAGTAGAAGAAGGTTATTTAGTAACGGGTATGTTAGTACCACTTATTGTACCTATAGATATCCCATTATGGATGCTATCTGTAGCAGTAATCTTTGGTGTTATTATTGGTAAAGAAGTCTTTGGTGGAACAGGAATGAATATTCTTAATCCTGCCTTAACCATTAGAGCCTTTTTATTCTTTGCTTATCCAACGTGGATGTCAGGAGATAAAGTATGGATTCATGGAGCTGTAGAACGTGATCAAATGATTGCTGCAGGACAGAATGTCGATGCTATTTCTGGAGAAACGATATTAGGAACCTTAGCACAAGGTAAAGAAGTTGCCTATTCGGTTTGGGATATGTTCTACGGAATTATACCTGGCTCGGTAGGAGAGACATCAACACTTTTAATTTTAGTAGGAGCGTTATTTTTAATCTTCGCTAAAATTGGAAGCTGGAGAATTATGTTATCCTCTGTTGTAGGAGCTTTAGTCATGGGACTTATTTTTAATGGTCTTGTCAGTGCTGAGGTTATTACAGAAGGCAGCAAATTTTACGGATTAATGAGTACCGAATTTTGGCATCACTTACTTATTGGAGGTTTTGCTTTTGGTACTGTGTTTATGGCTACAGATCCTGTAACCGCATCACAAACTAATAAAGGGAAATGGGTCTATGGTTTCTTAATCGGATTCCTTTCTATAATGATTCGTGTATTCAACCCTGCATATCCAGAAGGTGTCATGTTAGCTATTCTATTAATGAATGTGTTTGCGCCAACCATTGACCATTATGTGGTACAAGGAAATGTTAAGAAAAGAATGAAACGTCTAAAAGCAAAAACTGCATAACGATGGAAAATAGAACAGATAAAAATTCATACACTATAATTTTTGCCATTGCTATGGTACTAATCGTAGGTTCATTATTAGCGTTTACTGCATCTTCATTAAAACCGACTATTACAGAGAACCAACGTATAGAAAAGCAACAGAACATTCTGTATGCCATGGGTGTTAATGAGAATGATGAGAGCAGTGCAAATTTTGTTTCTACAGACGATGCGCCAGCGTTATTTGAGAAATTCATCTTAAAGCAATTGGTTATCGAAGACGGAAAAGTTAGCGAAGATGATCAGGCTTATTTAATAGATGTTAAAAAGCAACAGGCAAACGGAAATGCAGGTAAAACAAGAAAATTACCCTTATTTGTTGGTGAAAAAGATGGTCAAACATTTTATATCGCACCCATAAGAGGTAAAGGGCTTTGGGATGCTATTTGGGCTTATGTTTCAATGGATGAAAACATGGTTGTACAAGGTGCATTTTTTGATCATGCTGGTGAAACACCAGGATTAGGGGCTAACATTAAGCAACGTTTTTTTATGGATGATTTTATTGGTGAACACCTTTTAAATGAATCAGGTACTTTTAAAGGTATTGATGTTGCTAAAGGTAATGCAGACCCAAAGAATTTAGATAAAACAGATAATGAGGTAGATGCCATTGCAGGAGCTACAATTACAGGTAACGGTGTTTCAGCAATGATAAAAAGTGATTTAAAGCTTTACGAACCTTATTTTAAAAATTTAAAAAACAATTAATTTATGGGACTTTTATCAAAGAAAGATGCCAAGTTAATCACAGATCCATTAGCGGATAATAACCCAATTACTATTCAGGTATTAGGTATATGTTCTGCTTTGGCAATTACAGCAGAGCTAAAAGCTTCTATTGTAATGGCTGTATCTGTAATGGCTGTTTTAGGTATAGGAAACGTTGTTATTTCTTTAATGAGAAACATCATTCCTTCAAAAATTAGAATTATTGTTCAATTGGTCGTAGTTGCTGCTTTGGTAATTATAGTTGATCAAGTTTTAAAAGCTTTTGCTTATGAGTTAAGTAAAACACTTTCTGTATTTGTAGGGTTAATTATTACAAACTGTATTATTATGGGACGTTTTGAAGCTTTTGCTTTGGCAAATAAACCATGGCAATCCTTTTTAGATGGTATTGGAAATGCGGCAGGTTATGGCTTAATTCTTATCATCGTTGGTTTCTTTAGAGAGCTATTAGGTTCTGGTACGTTATTAGGATTTAAAGTTTTAGGAGATCCAATTGAAAAAACAGGATTGTATGCTATAGGTTATGAAAATAACGGTTTTATGTTATTGTCACCAATGGCATTAATTGTTGTAGGTATAATCATTTGGATACAACGTAGTAGAAACAAAGCTTTAATAGAAGATTAAATTGACTTGTGGTTCTTAACTTTGGTTTAGAACTTCAACAAAATAAAAAATATGGAACATATAGAATTATTTTTTAAATCGATTTTTATAGACAACATGGTATTTGCAACATTCTTAGGAATGTGTTCTTACTTAGCTGTATCTAAAAAAGTAAGTACGGCTGTAGGTCTTGGTGCTGCAGTTATATTTGTACTTGCCATTACAGTCCCTTTAAACTGGTTATTAGATCAGTATTTATTGCAACCAGGTGCTTTAACATGGTTAGGTGAAGAATATGCTAGTTATGATTTAAGTTTCTTATCATTTATTATGTTTATTGCTACTATTGCAACCATGGTACAATTGGTAGAAATAGTTGTAGAGAAATTTTCACCATCATTATATAATTCATTAGGTATATTTTTACCCCTAATTGCCGTAAACTGTGCCATCTTGGGTGGATCATTGTTTATGCAATCTAGAGAGATCCCTACATTAGGATTAGCAACAACTTATGGAGTTGGTTCTGGTATTGGATGGTTTTTAGCCATTTTAGCGATTGCTGCTATTCGTGAGAAAATTAGATATTCTAACGTACCACCTGCGTTACGTGGTTTAGGTATTACTTTTATTATTACAGGTTTAATGGCTATCGGCTTTATGAGTTTTGGAGGTATGTTAACAGGTGGTGATGAAGAAGAAGCTAAAGCAGAAGTGACTACTGATACAGTAGAAGCAGAGACGAAATTAGAGGAAACAAAAGCATTAGCTGATAACACAATTAAAGTAATTGAGTAGTATGATTTTATTAGCAGCAAGTACAGCAGGAACAATTCTAGTTACCGTAGTAGCATTTTTAATCATTTTGATGTTATTAGTTGGATTACTATTATTTGTAAAACAAAAATTATCACCATCTGGTCCTGTAAAGATTACCATTAATGGTGAACGTGAAATCGAAGTTGGTTCAGGAGGTTCTTTATTAAGCACTTTAGGAAATCAAAAAATATTTTTACCATCTGCTTGTGGGGGTGGTGGAACATGTATTCAATGTGAATGTCACGTATTATCTGGTGGAGGAGAAGCATTACCAACAGAAACACCTCACTTTAGTAGAAAAGAACTTGCACATGGTGCACGTTTATCTTGCCAAGTAAAAGTGAAACAGGATATGGAAATAACAATTCCTGAAGAAGTTTTTGGTATTAAAAAATGGGAAGCAACGGTTGTAAGAAATTATAATGTTGCATCTTTTATTAAGGAATTCGTTGTAGAGATTCCTGAAGATATGGGTTACAAAGCTGGAGGTTATATTCAGATTGAAATTCCACCATGTGAAGTAAAATTTGCAGATATGGATATTACAGCGCATCCTGAAGAGCATGAAACACCAGATAAGTTTCAAGCAGAATGGGATAAATTTGCGTTATGGCCTTTAATCATGAAAAATACAGAAACTGTAGAGCGTGCTTATTCTATGGCTTCTTATCCTGCCGAAGGACGAGAGGTGATGTTAAACGTGCGTATTGCAACACCACCTTTCGATCGTGCTAAAAACGGATGGATGGATGTAAATCCAGGTGTCGCATCGTCTTACATATTTAATCAAAAACCAGGTGATAAAGTCGTTATTTCTGGACCTTACGGTGAATTCTTCATCAATGAGTCAGATAGCGAAATGCTTTATGTTGGTGGTGGTGCTGGTATGGCACCAATGCGTTCTCATTTATATCATCTTTTCAAGACCTTAAAGACAGGTCGTAAAGTAACTTATTGGTACGGTGGACGTTCTAAACGTGAATTATTTTATTTAGAGCACTTCCGTGAGTTAGAAAGAGATTTTCCTAACTTTAAATTTTACTTGGCTTTGTCTGAACCAATGGAAGAAGATAATTGGAAAGTAAAAGAAACGGTGGATGCGCCAGGAGATGGTTTTGTAGGTTTTATACACAATTGTGTTATAGATAACTATTTAAGCCTGCATGATGCCCCTGAAGATATTGAATTATACTTCTGTGGCCCCCCATTAATGAACCAAGCTGTTCAGAAAATGGGTGAAGATTTCGGGATTCCGGATGAGCACATTAGATTTGATGACTTTGGAGGATAATCTAAAGATTTATATATAAATAAAAAGCCAACGCAATAGCGTTGGCTTTTTTGTTTAATACCATACCGATTTTATATTAACTATCTTATTATGATTTTTAGTAGACTATGGATAAAAAATTTAACTCATTTTAATCACTTTGGAATTACATACTCGGCATGAGCTGGGATATTATTTAATATTAGTGAGCCTTGTACCATCGGTCCCAAGCGTTATGAAATATTGATTTTTTGATTGTCGATACGTTAATAACAGGCTTAATAGGAATGTCTATGCCTGTTCATCTCGACTGATTTTTAAATAGAAATTGTATATGATTGCATTAGTGATAACAGCAGTTAGAGGATTTGCTTATTTTATGCCATAAAATGGTATTTACCATATTATAATTAGGAATTTTTATCTGCCCTTTTAGGTTTATGAGAAATTGATGTCGGATTTTATCTCTAGTTAATTTAGAACTGTGTTAGACAAGATTAAAGGTTTATCTAAAGTGATTTATTTGTTTATTTAGATTTCTATTAGAATTGGAACGTTCGTAATTAAATAATTTTGAGCAATCCATAACATCCATTCTTCCATCAAAAGAACAGAGTAATGATACTACAGCACAAAGGCCATTAAAAAGCTTATCGTCGTTTATATTTTCAGGTCTATGTAATTGCATTGTAGCGGTGAAATGATAATCACAGCCTTTTAAAAAAGCATTTTCTATGGATAATAACTCATTAGGTAAATAGCCATTAAACCTTCTTTTCATATTTTGATGTACTAATCCTATGTAATTAAGTTGGGTAGTGCCGTGTCTGTTAGTAAGATGTTGCCAGCTATCTTTATTATCTAAGATATTGCCAACAGCACACTGTTTAAAATCTTCAGGATTTAAAGTGTTATGGTGGAAAGCTTTATATAATTTAGTGATAGCGTTGTCGAAACGAAGCGAACTTTTCATAACTGTAAAATTTTGGTTTCTTGCTAAAAAGTTACAAAAAAACGTTCATAGTTTAAAACTTTGCAATATTTCTTATTTGTTACAAGATTTTATTCTAAATTAATTTTCTAGATAATTAATAATTTAGATATATTTTTTTTATTTAAAAGAGCGCAGTTTGTTAGGTAACCAAGGTTCAATTAATACAGGATGAAGTTTATTTTTTTTATCAAAATAGATTAACTAATTTTTAACCGTAAAGTGTCCTGTGGTATTTTGTCCATCAGTGAAAAACACTTTAAACCAATAATCAGTAGTGGGCATTAATATATCATTAATTCTTCCATCCCATCTATATCCGTTTCTTTGATTAAGGGTAATTATAATTTTACCATACCTATCATATATTCTTATAGTTTCTAAATTGTTTTCATCGGCTCCTTTTATTTTCCAAAAATCATTGATACCGTCATTATTAGGTGTAATAAATTTAGGATATCCGATAAGGTGGAATGTTTTACTTATTGTTGCTTCACATTGGGTTATATTCCTAACATATACTGTCTGTGTTCCAGAAGGAAGATTGTTAAAAGTAAAGTTATTAGAGTTTCCTACAAAATTAAGATTATCTAAAGAAAATTCGTAATCACTATTTCCACCAATACGCATTGAAATGGTATTATTATCATAATCTAAAATGACGTTTATATCTTCAAAAAATGGAGGCTCATTTTCTATTAAAGTAAATGTTTTTGATACATAACATTCTAATCCATTCTCTATGATATATGCTACGTGTGTATACGTACCGCTAATGCTTGTTGAGAATTGATTTGAATTTGACAAAACGAGACCATCAGCATCTAACCACTCAAGTCTATCATTAGTAGTATCACCATATAAAATTATAGGTGAATCACCACAAAAGGTATAAGTATCATTTAAATTTATTATTGGTGTGCTATTAACAATCAAATTAACAGGAGCAATACCACCACATGACGCATCATTAGCTTCTAAACGTATCCATATAGTTGTAGACTCTGATGTCAATGTTGTTCTTATTAAATTGTGTGTCGTTTGTGCATCAACCAAACTAGGATAGAATTTTAAACTTGTCGCATCAGTTAATTCAAGTAAAAGTTCAATTTCTGTTCTTATGTCTGCGATGTTAAATACTGCTGATTCATCTCCAATGATTCCGTCTGAGTTTTCGCAACTATAAAAATTAGGGATATTTATAACATCTATAAAACTTGCATTTAGGGTGAAGGATGTTATGGAGAAGCATCCATTAGCATTAATAACCCTAACATATATTTCTTGATTTTGTACAATGTTAGTATAACTATTATAATTGGCAATAATGTTAAGATTTTCTTCAGCGTCTTCAATTGATTCATAGAAAACAAGTTCTTCATTCAAACTCGGATCCGTTATTTTAAATTTAATATCTGTTAAATTAAATAAAGAAATACCATCCGTATCGCTATCGCATTGTATGAGTTCTTGATTAGTTAATAAATTTGGAACCCCATAAACATTAATTATTTTTGATGTTGTAATTTCACGATTATTTACGGTTATAGTTACTGAAATTTCATAATTTCCGGCATCGTCATAAGCATGATTTGGAGTTATTTCATTTGAGATGTTTCCATCTCCAAAATCCCACTGTGCCGCGGTAATTTCTGCATAAGTATCAATTTCATAATCTATAAATTCCCCATTACAAATATTTTCATTTAAAATCCTTGTTCTAAAGTAAGATTGTATAAAATTTGGGAGCCCTAGTCTTGATTTCTTTTGCTGAAGATTTAAATCTTCATGATTGTAAGATGAAAATGGACCTGATAGATTCGGACTATCAATTACTCCCAAAAAACTGATACCTTCATTTTCATTCTCAGATAAAGCCCTATAAATTTTTCCATTTTTAGCAAGTTGCAAGCTAGCTGGAATTAAATCTCCTAATTGCTGGTGTAATAGAAAACTAGGTGAAGCATTTGCAGTAAATGATGTTACATCGTATTTATATAATAATACGTTTTTAAGAGAATCCTCGGCTAGATTTCCATTATCTGAAGAATTAATAAAACCTTGTTTCATTAAGCTTGCATATAATCGATTAGAGTCATTTGAAAATTCTATACCATAGGCTGATACTACGCTAAAAAATTCAAAAGTAGTTAAAATACTAACTTTATTAGTTAGCTGCCCTGTTTCAGGATTAAATTTAAAACGGAAAAGGTGGTTATTTATACTTGTTGGTAAAATATTGGTAATCGCCAATTTTTCTCCATTGGGGGAATATTTCATTATGCCTTCAGGAACCCCTTTGAAAAATAAATTATCGTTAATTATTGGAGTTTCTATATTACCATCAGCTAAAACTTTATATGTATAGAATGAAGTATATTCATTTGCTTCATTTAGCTTAGTTGTTGTTACCCATATAGACTCACCATCTGCATGATGTACAGCTGAGATTTTACCAACTCCTAGAGCAGGTAATAGAGGGACATTCAATGCTATAACTTCTCCGAGTCCATTATTTAAAGATGTGTCAATCTTTGAATAGAAAAGTCCTTGTGCTCCAATAGTAAATAAATAATAAAGATTATTAATACCAGAGATAGGTACAATTATAGAGTTTTGATCTGCACTTACGTTGCCAAAAAGACCAGAACCATTAACCATAGTGTTATTGTTTTTGTCCCAAACCATTTCGCTATTTGTATAAAAAAGTAGATTCCCGTCGACATCAGATATGCTTGCAGAACCTGCAGTGGCTAGCATTGCACTATTTTGAGTTGATAAAGGTGATGAAGGTTCTGTAAAATTTAAATCAGCATACTCACCAAAAATCCAATTGTTTGTTTCATTATTTTGTCCTGATATATTACCATGATTTAATATAAAATAAATTATAAAAAGATTTTTAAGAGTAGTGAATAATATTTCTCTAAGAGTTTTCAATTTCATGTAAGCTAAGGATTAAGATTTCTTAAATCAGATTGTATATTAATTACACGTTGCTATAAAACGAAATTTACTTTTTCTGTAAAAACAAATCGATGAAGTATTTAAAATTTTTGAGTTTTTTCAAAAGCATATATTAATCGTTCTATTAAAAAAAAGCAGAAATATAAGGTAATGTATTGTTTTTTTATGAATTCTTTCTTGGCTTTTAAAAATAGATAAAAACAAATGAAAGAACTCATACTTGTTGTTGATATTTCTTTGCATTCGCTACAATTATATCATATTAATGATAGATAATTTATTTTTTTTTAACAAAATTATAGTTATTTAATAATTATTAGTTTAAGCATAGAAAATGAGTAGCAATAAAAATATACTATGTTTAAAATATTTACATGATATTTTATTATTTGACACATATCTTAAAGATGTCATAACTTTGAAATTTTAGTTTCTTGCGATAAAATTTACAAAAACGTTCATAGTTTAAAACTTTGCAATATTTCTTATTTGTTACAAGTTTGTATTATCACAAAGATCCCCCTAAAATACGTTTTAAAGTATTTAACGATATAGGCTTTATAATGTAATTAGAAACATTTTCGTAACGTTCTGCGCGTTTAAGATCAATGGGGTCTATTGATGAGCTTGCAATATAAATAGTAATCTCTTTATGAGAGTCAATTTGAATAAATTCATCCAAAAATTGCCAACCATCCATAATGGGCATATTAATATCTAATAATATAATATCTGGAAGAGGCTGCCTAGTATTCATCATAGGTTTTAAATTATTAATGGCGTCTTCTCCGTTTTTGAAAACTATAAACGAATTACAAAAACCAGATAATTCCATCATTCGTTTCGCGCCAAAAATAAAAATAGGGTCGTCATCGATGATACATGCTAAATCGATTTTACGCATATTTCTTTAAAGAGATGAAAAAGGTTGTTCCTTCGTTAACAATACTACTAACCTCAACCTTTCCGCCAATAGCTTCAATTTGATTTTTTGTAATAAATAGACCTAAACCGCGAGAGTCTTCATGTCTATGAAAGGTTTTATACATTCCAAACAGTTTATCACCGTATTTTTTCAAATCTATACCTTGTCCATGATCTTTAATTTCTAATACAACAAAATCGTTAGAGATGTTCGTTTTAATTTCGATTTTAGCAGGTTCCGTTGCTTTTTTATATTTGATAGCATTTGTTAAGAAATTTAAAATTATACTATCTAAATACGCGGGGACGCCTAGAATAAATAGGTCCGTATCTATATCAATAGAAACCGTAGTTTTAGACTCTCTAATGAGTGCTGAAATACTCGATAAAGCACCTTGGAAACTATTTAATAAATTTAATGGTTCTGTTTTTAAATCTTTTTGAACGTTAATTGCAGCTACTTCATTTAGATTAGTGAGTGTTTCACCTAAATGACTTACCGCTAGCTCTACTAATGGGAAAATTTCATTATTTGTAGTTTCAGGTAAATCTATTTTTACAATGTCTAATAACATATCTAAATTACCATAATGAGATCTTAAATTGTGAGATACGATATGTGCAAAATTTAGTAAACGTTTATTTTGGTTTTTTGTCGTTTCTAATAATTGTGAAACTTTTTTTCTGTTTTTTTTAATTTGAGTTACATTATTGATCTGAGCAACAAAATGTTCTGGTTGTCCTAAATTATCTTTAACAATTGATACGGATAATTGAGCCCAAACAGTTTCTCCATTTTTACTTATATAACGTTTTTCAATTTCATAATCATCTAGTTCTCCCTTTATCATTCTCATAAGAGCTTGGTGGTCTCTACGTAAATCTTCAGGATGAGTTAAATCCATAAAAGTTAATTTTTTAATCTCAACTTTATTATAACCTAGTATATTGCACAAACTATTATTTACGTCAATCCAGTTGCCTTCTAAATCTACGATTGCCATACCAATTAAAGCAGTTTCAAATGTCTTTCTAAGTTGCTGCTCCTTAAAGGCTAATTCTTTTGCATTTTTAGTCTTTTTATCTATATCTTGAAATAGTCCTTGTACTAAAATACATTTATCATTTTCAATGATAGCGATACCAATGACCCTTACCCATTTGTCTTTTTTTTTAGGTGTAACGATTAGCACTTCAGTATCAAAGTCAATATGACTTTCGATACAAAGCGTAAATAATTGGGTGATTGTATTTCGGCTATAGCCTTCTTTATAAAATGAAATACCTTGCTGTAAATCTGGTATGTAATCTAAGGGGAGTTCATGAATTTTTTTTGTTTCATTACTCCAATTTAAATTTTTAGAAATAGGGTCATACTCCCAAGTACCAATTGAGGCACGTTCTTGTATGAAATCTAATAAATTAATACTACTTTTTATTTGTGTATTGGGGATAAACAAAATAGATAGGTTAAGGGGGTTTATTGCGTAAATATAGTTTTTTTTTGTAAAATAATAGATAAAACACAATAAATGGATGTCTAAACTGTTATTCTTGTAGGGTTAATCTTTCTTTTGTGGTTTTGTTAATAGCATTCGGATGGTTTAGATGTTTACCTTTTTTATAACCCAATATGTAATATTAAATTTGTGGATTTTTCATATCAAGTTTGTATTTTTGTACAATGCGTAAACCACTTACACCTCAAGACATCCACAATTTAGCCATGAACCATGTTGGTAAGGACTTAGAAGCTCGTGGTTTTGAGTTCATAGCTATTAATAGCAAGTTGAAACGTCATCCACAATTTGTTTGTATTGATAAGAATAGTCAGTATTATTTTGTCATCGTGAGGGCTGTTAGTTTACCAGATAATCCAAATAACTATGATGTCGTTTGGATGGAGACCTTTAAAAAGCACGCTTTTGAAAAAGATGCTAAGGTATTATATGCAGGTGTTGGTTTAGGCAGTCCAGAAGGAGATGATCACCCCATTTATTTAAATGAAGAATACCTTATTGAATATAACGGCATTCAGGTCATTGAGATGAATTTAAATTAAGAATACAATAGCTAACCCAAGTTACCTACTTATGAAAAATATAATTTACCTGATTTTTATTCTAATCTTTTTTTCGTGTCAGAAAGCCCCGAAAAACATTAAAATCTCTGGTCCAATTTTTGGGACTTCTTACAGTGTTCAATACCACTCAGACGAAGCTGTTAACTTTCAAAAACAATTTGATAGTCTTTTTAATGTGATCAATCAATCAATGTCTACGTATATTCCTAGTTCAACAATTTCAAGAATAAATAAAGGTGAAGCTATTGAAATTGATGCTCATTTTATACGTGTATTTAAAAAAGCAAAGTTAATTTATAGAATGACCGAAGGTGCTTTTGATCCAACAATTGGAGCAGTAGTTAATGCTTGGGATTTTGGACCAGAAGGAAAAATTACTGATGTAGATAGTGTTGCAATAGATCGCTTAATGAAGTTTGTTGGTTTTAACAGGTTAGGGATAAAAAATAATAAGGTTGTTAAGAATAATTCGTCTTATCTAGATTTTAATGCCATTGCTAAAGGTTACGGGGTAGATGTTATTGGTGAGTTTTTAGAAAGCCAGAATGTAGCTGATTATTTAGTAGAAATAGGAGGTGAAATAAGAACAAGAGGAATTAATCTAGAAAAAAAGGCGCCATGGAGAGTTGGTATTGATGATCCTAACTTTAAAGGTGAGCAATCGTATTCAAAAGTCATAGAGCTTAAAGATGAAGCTATGGCAACATCAGGTACTTATCGTAAATTTAAAATCGATGCGAATGGAAATCGTTATGCGCACATTATAGATACTAAAACAGGTTATCCTTCAAAAACAAATGTATTAAGTGTTTCTGTTTTAGCAGAAGATTGTATGACAGCAGATGCTTATGCAACCGCATTTCAAGCTATGGGAATAGCAGAAGTCATTGATTTTGCAGAACAACATAAAGAAATTAAAGTCTATTTTATCTATGAAGATGCTCATAAAGAACTTCAGACTTTAAATTTAAATAACTTTCCAGAATAGGAAAAGCAACTTTAAAATCTTAATGATTGCCGATCCTGGTTACATTTCATTGTTTTAGTGCAGCTATGCCAATATATTACCAAGCATTAATAAATAGTAATAACCAACCTATTACCAATAGCAATCCGCCAATCGGAGTCACAGGACCTAAAAAGCGAAGTTTTTTTCCTTTAGCATCCGATAAGATTAAACCATAAATACTGAAAGAAAATAAAATAATTCCTATAGTAAAACACCAGTACGTTGCTAAGGTGATATTGTTAGCATTAAATCTCAAGGCTAATAAAACAATAGCATGATACATTTGGTATTTTACACCAACTTCAAAACTATGTAATTGCTCTGTAGATAAAATTTTCTTTAAGGCATGAGCACCAAAAGCACCAAAGATTACAGCTAACATGCCAAATAAAGCACCTGTAGCAATTATAATGTGTTGTGTCATTTAAGTTAATTGATTTATTTATAAACTACGGGAATAATTTCGCCTTTAGCCAAGCAGTACTTTTCAATGTCTTCCTTAGAAAGCGAAGCGGTATAATCAACTTCTTCAACCTTAAAGCCAATAGAACGTAGCTTATCAAAATAATCACGACCATACACACGAACGTGATCATATTGTCCAAAAATCTTAGCACGTTCCTCTTTATCCGTAATAGCATCATCTTCAAAAGTAAGCGCTCTATCTAATTCTTGTGGAATCTGAAAAACACCATATCCACCAGGTTTCATTACTCTGTATAATTCCTGCATTGCCTTGGTATCATCTGGGATGTGTTCTAAGACATGGTTACAGAGAATAACATCATAACTGTTATCTTCAAAAGGTAAATCGCAAATATCCGCTTTTACATCAGCAATAGGAGAAAGTAAATCTGTCGTTGTGTATTTTAAATTTTTCAGCTTTCTAAAGCGTTTTAAAAAACATTGTTCAGGTGCAAAATGAAGCACACTTTTTTCAGCAGAAAAGAAGTTTGTTTCCTTATTTAGGTACAACCATAGTAATCTGTGTCGCTCTAAACTTAATGTCGAAGGCGATAATACATTGTTTCGCTGATTACCATAACCATACGGCAAAAATGTTTTAAAACTTTTACCATCAATAGGATCCGTAAATGTGTTTCCTTTTAAAAAGAACGCCAAAATGGGACGTGCTACATAGCTAAGTCTTATTAATAAGGGTCTTGGTATGGTGTTTAATATAAGTTTAAAGAGTTTTTTCATTTTTATTACTCAGAACTAAAAGAGATTCACAAAGTTTCGCAGAGGGTTTACGTGATAGTATTGATGAATCTTTTTTATGCCATTTTTTAAAAGTTTAGTTTTGAAATTGAGTAATAGTCCAATAGGGTAATTTCCTAATTTCATGTAAGTCAATATTTGAGCCGTATGAACATCTGTGAATTTTTCAACTGTTTTGAGCTCAATAACAATACTATTTTCGACTAACAAATCAATTCTGTAGCCGTGATCTCGTGTTATGTCCTTGTAAGTAATGGGTTGAGTAATTTCTTTTTGCACTGAATATCCCATTTTTTTTAATTCATAAAACAAGCATTCTTGATAAGCAGATTCTAACAATCCTGGCCCAAGAGCTTTAAGCACTTCAATGGCTGCTCCAATAATATTTTCTGTAATCTTATTGTAAACCATATATTTTAATTGAACAAAAAACTCTCTCCGGGCACCTCTGTGTAACCTCTAAGTATCTCTGTTAAATAATTAATACAAGTTAACTCAATGAAAATTATATTAATAAATAAAAATAGCTAAGCATCTACTTGGCTCGAAATTAAATTATAAATACCATCCCAAAGCGCAATTCTATGCTGTAAAGCTTCTTTAGCAACTTCTAAAACCTCATTCCATTTTTGCTGATCATTACCACATAATTCTTCAATCATTTTTAAAGAAAGTGGTCCATGCTCGTCACCATCTAACTCTATATGACGTTTTAAATAGTAGGTTAATTTACTATACGTATTGTCGCTAGTTTTAGATTGGTTTATAATTTGAAAAAACATATCCGGAATCACATCTTCACGTCCAAATGTAAAAGCCGAAGCAATTTTATGAGGTTCGTTAGTTGCAATAACATCAAAAGTAAAGTCTACAAATTTTGAAGTTTCTGTATTTAACTCCACTTTAGTCGCTGTGTTTTTAACTGAAAAACCATTTTGAATATGACATACAAAATTTTCAATTTGCGTGGTACTCGCTTCAATTTGATCCATAGCCTCCAAATACATTTCATAGTGACTTTTAGGTTCTCCTAATTCATTAATATCACTTTCTTCACCCAGTACAATTTCGTTAATAAAACGAGCGGTCGATGGATTTTTAACAGGAGTCCAAGGTACTGTAGTATTTGTTAATTGATTTTGAAGTGCTTTTAACAAGGACATAAAATCCCAAACGGCAAACACATGTTGCTCCATAAAAATCTTTATATCTTCAATAGAAGCTAAAGCACTATATAGTTTATGGTTATTAAGTTCAGTTCTTAAGCTTGTTAACTCTGTTTCTAAATATTTAACTGTCATGGCTGCTTTTTAAAGAACTAACGCGTTTTTTCTAAATGAATCTTCTTCAGTAGACGTTATGCCTAGAGCTTGGTGTACATAAGCAAACGTAGAAAGTATTTCTGGCTTACCATCAACAAGGGCCACATCGTGTTCAAAATGGACACTCGGTTTTCCGTCTTGGGTTACAATCGTCCAACCGTCACTAAGTTGTTTTATTTTATGTGTTCCTAAGTTAATCATAGGTTCAATGGCCACCACCATTCCTTCAATAAACTTTTTACCACGACCTCTTTTACCATAGTTAGGCATCTCCGGATCTTCATGCATTTTTCTACCTAGTCCATGCCCCACTAATTCTCTAACAACACCATAGCCTTGTTCTTCAGTGTATTGTTGAATGGCATAACCAACATCACCAACTCTGTTACCAATTTTTAATTGCTCAATACCTTTGTAAAGCGATTCTTTAGTAGTCTGAATTAATTTTTTAGTTTCTTCAGCTACATTTCCAATCTCAAAAGTATAAGCATGATCCCCATAGAAACCATTCATTATAGAACCACAATCTATTGAAACAATATCTCCATCTTTTAACGGAATATCTGTAGGTAAGCCATGTACTACGGCATCATTTACACTACACAATAAGGTAGACGGACAATCGTAAAGGCCTTTGAAACCAGGGATTGCACCCATATCCCTTATGTATTCTTCTGCAATTTTATCCAAATGATTGGTGGTCACACCTTCTTTGGTTTCTTTTGCTAACATACCCAAAGTTTTAGATACGATAAGTGCGCTGATACGCATCAATTCAATTTCTTCTGCTGTTTTTACTATAATCATGATTCGTAATATTGAATTACAAAGATAGGTATTCCGTATTTCTTGTTAGAAAATACAGCGAAAGAATCTCTGGTTTTTTTCGCATTGATAAAAAAAGGTGAAAACTGAAAAGATGATCTATCAGAGTTGTTTTCTTTTATAAAAACTTGAAGCTCCATTAAATGGACAGATCTAGGATTAGAAGGCTTGTTACTAAAACATTCTACTGCTGTAGTTTAATCTTATCAAGCATTTAATTCATAAATTATTAATTTTTTTTTAAAACATGATAAATAACAGTTTATAGGAGCGTTTTCTACTCTAAATTTGTAATATAAAATATAATTATTATGTACAAAACCGTTACCGCAGAAGAAGCCTTAAGAGTTGTAAAGTCTAATGATCGTGTTTATATTCAAGCCGCTGCAGCAGCGCCTCAATCGTTAGTTAAAGCATTGTCCGCAAGACATGAAGAGCTTAGAAATGTTGAAGTGTGTCATTTACATACCGAAGGTGTAGCACCATATGCAGATCCTAAATATAGAGATAGCTTTCATGTTAATTCCTTTTTTATTGGTAAAAATGTTAGACATACGCTGAAAGCCGGAAATGGTTCTTATACACCAGTTTTTTTAAGTGAATTACCACGACTTTTTCAGCAACGTATTTTAGACATTGATGTGGTATTGATTCATGTGTCTGTTCCTGATCGTCATGGTTATTGTTCATTGGGCGTTTCTGTAGAGGCTACTTTGGCTGCTATAGATAATGCAAAGATTGTTATTGCTCAGGTGAATCCTCAGATGCCAAGAACGCACGGTGCAGGTATTCTTCACGTTTCTGAAATTGATTATTTTGTTGAAGTTGATGAGACGCTTCCTGAACATCATATGGCAGAGCCTAGCGCTATTGAAAGTGAAATAGGAAACCACGTAGCCAGTTTAATAGAAGACAGAAGTACCTTACAAATGGGAATTGGTTCTATTCCTAATGCAGTTTTAACACGTTTAACCAACCATAAAGATTTAGGGTTACATACTGAGATGTTCTCAGATGGTGTTATCGATTTAATACTTAGTAATGTAATTACAGGGAATTATAAAAAAATTAACCGTGGACGTGCGTTATCTACTTTCTTAATTGGTTCTAAGCGATTATATGATTATGTAGATGATAATCCGTTTGTAGAAATGCGCGCGTCAAATTATACTAATAATACTGCTTATATTAAGCAGAATCCAAAAATGGTGGCTATAAATTCGGCTATTGAGATTGATTTAACAGGGCAAGTTTGTGCAGATTCTATTGGTTCTAATATGTATTCAGGAGTTGGAGGGCAAATGGATTTTATTAGAGGAGCTTCATTAAGTCAGGGAGGTAAAGCCATTATTGCATTACCATCGGTGACTAAAAGTGGCATAAGTAGAATTGTACCAGTATTAAAACCAGGTGCGGGAGTTGTAACATCTAGAGCTCATGTACATTATGTGGTCACTGAATATGGAATTGCAAATTTGTATGGTAAAACAATTCAGAATAGAGCGAAGGCATTAGTTGAAATTGCACATCCAGATCATAGAGAAGCTATTGATAGAGCTTACTACGATATGATAAAGTAATTAAAACTGCCACCATTTTTTAGGGGGAGTTGTGATTTTGGGTTCTTCGTTGGTGATCAGTTGATAAACTTCTCCCCAACCTAGAATTCCCCCTATATTTCTATCATCTATAAATAAGTCTGCATGGATTTTTCGACTTCTTTTATTGTCGAATTTTTCTTCAGGGAAACTAGCATTTACGGCATAGAATTCTATGCCGTTTTCTTTACAAAAATCTACCGCTTCTTGCAGTTTTATGCCACATCTATAAGTCCACAGAATTAATCGGTGTCCATCTTCTTGAAGACGTTTTAAGGTTTCAAAAGCAAATATGCGTGTTTTACCAATTTTAGGATAGGCATCATCTACTATAGTGCCATCAAAATCTACGGCTATAATTAATTTATTGTGAAAATTCATGCTATAATTCAATTCAAAAGTAAAGGTACAATATTAAATAAAGGTACTACACAAGACTGTGCTGCGTCATTGCTTTTGGTTGAGGTATATCTAATAATTTTAAGATTGTTGGTGCTATATCGCCTAAAACTCCATCTTTAATATTTTTTAAGTCTTTATCGATTAAAATAATAGGCACAGGGTTAGTAGTATGGGCTGTGTTTGGTGATCCATCAGGATTTATCATTGTTTCACAATTGCCGTGATCAGCAATTAAAATAGTTGTATAGCCATTATCTAAAGCTGTGTTTACAACATCAGTTACACATTTGTCAACATGTTCACAAGCTTGGATTGCTGCTTCCATAACACCTGTATGACCAACCATATCTCCATTGGCAAAATTAAGACATACAAAATCTACTTCACCTTTTTCTAATTCCGGCACTAAAGCGTCGCGTAATTCGTAAGCACTCATTTCGGGCTTTAAATCGTAGGTTGCTACTTTAGGGGAATTTCTTAAAATTCTAGTTTCGCCTTCAAAAGGTTTTTCTTGTCCGCCAGAAAAGAAAAATGTGACGTGAGGATATTTTTCTGTTTCAGCAATTCTAATTTGCTTCTTATTGTGTTTTTCTAAAACTTCACCTAAAGTTTCTTGTAGGTTATCCTTATTAAAAACAACATTGATCCCTTTGTACTTATCATCGTAATTTGTTAGCGTTACATAGTGCAGGTTTAATTTGTGCATGTTAAACTCATGAAAATCATTTTGAGATAATACTTCAGTTAATTGACGTCCACGATCTGTTCTAAAGTTAAAGAATATAACCACATCGTCTTCCTTAATCGTTGCTAAAGGTTCGTTATTTTTATCTGTTGCAATCAATGGTTTTATAAACTCATCGGTTACATCATTTTCATAATTATCTTTAATAGCCTTTACGAGATCTTGCGTTTTATCACCTTCAGCACTTACTAGAGCATCATAAGTTAATTTTACACGTTCCCAACGTTTGTCTCTGTCCATTGCATAGTAACGACCTGTAACGGTTGCTATTTTTGCAGAATTATTTTCTAAATGGTTTTCTAAGTCCGAAATAAAACCAGCTCCAGATTTAGGATCTACATCTCTACCATCTGTAAAAGCGTGCACAAATACATTATCTAAACCATAATCG
The DNA here is from genome assembly GCF_013403925.1 of Winogradskyella wichelsiae. Taxonomy (GTDB): domain Bacteria; phylum Bacteroidota; class Bacteroidia; order Flavobacteriales; family Flavobacteriaceae; genus Winogradskyella; species Winogradskyella wichelsiae. Next base: position 259,586 of record NZ_JABFDJ010000001.1, on the reverse strand, counting down.
TGAGTAGCATCAAGCAATCCAAAAAGATGATTAATGTGAGAATGAACACCACCATTACTTACTAAACCTAATAGGTGAACATTTTTATTATTAGTTTTCGCATATTCAAAAGCTGTCTTTAAAACGGGCTCTTCGCGTAATGTTTTATTTTCAACGGCAAGATTAATTTTCACCAAATCTTGATATACAATGCGTCCGGCACCTAAATTCATGTGTCCAACTTCACTATTTCCCATTTGCCCTTCAGGTAAACCAACATGTAAACCATCGGTCCTTAAACTAGCGCTTGGATACTTTGTATAAAGCGAATCAATAAATGGAGTTTGTGCATTGTCTATAGCCGAAACTTTAGGATCAGGAGATTTTCCCCAACCGTCTAAAATCATTAAAATAACCTTCTTGTTCATTTGTATAAAATTTGTTCCTCAAAGATAACACTTACAACGCTACAACAAATCTGTAACAAGAAAAAATTTGGCATGTTAACTCTATTTTATGTTTTTATAATTAGCTGATCAACTTCATGTTGATTTTTGTGATAATGTTAACAAATTAATATCCAAAGTGTTAAAAAATGGTTATCAACTATTTTAAAGTGTAACATTTTAAGAGATATGTCGTCTATTTAGTATAATCAAAAAACAAATCAATTAAATTAAAATCTTTCATCATGAAAAAATCAGTAATATTATTAGCCTTAGCATTAGGGTTTTCGGTTTCAAATTTAAATGCATCTAATGGCTTATTAACATCAAAAACAAATGAAGTTATTATTAAAACAGTTGAAGTTAGCGCTTTGTGTAAAGCTGTTGCAATGGGGAATTTAGAGGAGGTCAATGGGCTTATTAAAAATGGGGCAGACGTTAATGCAAAATCAAATGGTATGATGCCCATACATTACGCTGCAAAATATAACCGTGTAGAAATTATTAAAGCTTTAATAACAGCAGGTTCGGAAATTCACGAATCTTGTGATAAGGGGATTACAGCAGTAAGATATGCAGAAAAATCTAATGCTAAAGATGCTGAAATGTTTCTTAAGCGATTTAAAAAATAAAAACGTCTAGGAGTAGACAAAAATTTAAGTTAGTCAGTTAAAAAGCGTCCAAAGGGCGCTTTTTATATTTTACAACTATTTTAACATCAGTTACAGGCTAGAGTTATAAAAGAAGGCTAGAAAAGATTTACTTTTATCCTTTTATTTATACCTTATGAATTATCAGTTTAGAATTCTTTCGAATGAAGCATTGGAGAAAATTGTTCCTTTAGTTTACGAACTTAATAATGCTAAGATTAGTTTAGATGTCTTGAAATCTCGTTTTAATGAAATGAAAGATCAAAACTACGAATGCGCCGTTATTACAGATGAAGAAGTTATTATTGGAGTTGCTGGTATGTGGTTTTGTACACGCCACTATATGGGGAAGTCAGTAGAACTGGATCATGTTTATATTAAATCCGAATATAGAGGCAGTGGTTTAGGAAAGCAATTTATGGCTTGGATTAATACTTATGTAAAAAGTAAAGGTTGCAATGCGGTTGAACTGAATACCTATGTACAAAATTACCCTTCACATAAATTTTATTATAATGAAGGGTTTCAAGTTTTAGGTTATCATTTTCTAAAGAAAATTTAACTTATTTTAAAAAATCAAGATCCGAATTCGTTGCTATTTCATAAGGAGCTTTGTTATACTCAAAAATACGGGCTTCTAAAGTTCCTCTCAATGTTAATTTGTCATCTTTTACTTCAATCCAGCTCCCTTCTCTAATACCAATAACTGGTTGGCTATTATAGGCATGAAACTCTTTAATTCTAGTTTCTCTAGTTTCTCCCATATGTGTACTGCCTTCAATAGGATCTAAATAATGAGGATTTATATTAAAAGGCACTAATCCCAAGGTTTTAAAACTAGGAGGATATATTATGGGCATATCATTAGTTGTATTCATCGTTAAGCCACAAATATTACTACCTGCACTTGTGCCTAAATAAGGTGTTCCATTTTTTACAGCATCTTTAATAGGTAATAGTACATTGTTTTTATAAAGTTGAGACACCAAAACAAAGGTGTTTCCGCCACCAACAAAAATACCTTGTGCCTTTTTTATGGCTTCTTCTGCGTTATCAAATTCGTGAAGCCCTTTTACTGTTTTTCCAATTTTAGCAAATGCTTTTGCAGCAGTCTCTGTATACGCATCATGAGATATGCCCCCAGGCCTTGCATACGGCACAAAAATAATGGTGTCCGCAGATTTAAAATGGATTTCGAGTTCTTTTAATAGGTATTCTAAATAACCACTTCCATGAACGGTAGAAGTGCTCGCTATTATAATTGATTTCAAAATTTATGTTTTAGAGCTTTATTTTGCAAAGAAAATTAAACTTTTTTAAAAAGGCAATTTAATCATTTAACAAATATTTACTAGTGGATAGCTATGCTAAGTCAAGAATAAAACCGAAATTTAGTCAAACAACTTAATTATGAAAAAAACACTACTCTTATTATTTACGATTTTCTCATTTACTATTTATGCACAAGACATTGACAGAGTCACTGTTGATGGTAAGATTGTAGTGTCTGCAGACGAAAAAGGAGGAGTGGCGGTTTATAATTCTTCTTCTAACAAAGGCACTTATACAGATGCAGACGGAAACTTTAAAATAAACGTTGGTCTCAATGAAGTTGTAGAATTTGGCGCAGTTCAGTTTGAGGATTTTAAAGTTACTATTACAGCTAAAATAGTTGCTTCTAAAAAATTGACTGTAATTCTTGTTGAAGAGGTTAATAAATTAGATGAGGTTGTTTTATTACCCTTTGATTTAACAGGGAATTTATATGCAGATTTAGAAAATGTAAGAACATACAATGTTAGTTTAGATGATGTTTATTTTGGATTAGATCATATTGAAGATTTCGAATTTTCGGCAGATTATAAAACAGAAGCAGATAATTTGGCTTTTAATGAGTATAATCCTTACGTTGGCAATATGCTAGATATAGTTAATGTTGCAGGTTTTTTATTAAAACAAGTTGTTAATTTGGACTCTAAAAAGCCAAAAACAAAGAAAGATAAACTACAAGAATTAACACCTTTTAAACAGGCTTTAGATACCTATAGTGTTAATTATATTCATAATAATTTCAATATTCCTCTTGATCAAGTTGGAGCATTTACAGATTACGTAGAACAAAAAGGTGTTGATCATAATTTGTTTGAAGAAGGTAAGGAAATGCAACTTTTAGAACGTATTTCTCAACTAAGTAAAGCGTTCTTAAAAGAATCTAGTGAAAAAGAGTAAATTTCTTTTTTTAATCATATTATTCTCAATTGTAGGTTTTGCAGGTGCACAACGAATCGATTTAGAAGGGCAACTCATAGCTAAAGATGAAGTTGAAGGACTTCATGTACTTAATAAGTCGGCATTAAAATATACAATTTCAGAAGAAAATGGAAGTTTTGTAATACCTGCAAGGGTTTCAGATACTTTGATAATTTCAGGAGTTAAATATCAATTAAAAGAAATTGTAATTACAGATTCAATTATAAATTCAGGTTATTTAAGAGTACAACTAATAGAGAATATAAGTGCGCTAAATGAGGTTGTGGTTGGTAAGATTTTTACAGGAAGCTTAGAGTCCGATATAGAAAATTTAAAGGTTAAACCTGAAATTAATTTTTACGATTTAGGAATCCCTGGTTACACAGGGAAACCACTAACTCAAAACGAGCGTAAACTGTATGATGCTAATGGAGGAAGTATGGTAGATTTAGTTGCTGGCGCATACGGTACAGGCCCTAGTGTTAACCTAAACAAACTACTGAACACTATAAGCGGAAGAACAAAGAAATTAAAAGCCATTGTAGAGCTAGATAATAGAGAAGGATGTATTCAACGTTTAAAACGTGATTATGAATCTTTTCTTTTTGAAAAGGATACTTTAACTCAAAATTTACGAGCAGAGTATTTTCTATATTGTGAAGAAGATGCTAGGTTTTTAGGGCTATGCAATAAAAAAGATGAGTTTGCTTTAATAGAATTTCTACAGGCAAAATTAAAATTATATCTAGAAAATAGAAAATTGGTCATTAAAGATTAATTTTGAGCTGTGTTCTTGCTAAAATTGAATTCACACTGTAAATATGAAACCACTACATCTCTTAATTGCCATTTTAATTTCACCTCTTTTTATTTCTAGTAACACAGAACATGAATATTATGTTAGTGTAACCGAAGTTGCATATTCTAAAGAACAGCAATCACTTCAAATTATAAGTCAAATATTTATTGATGATTTAGAGGTTCTAATCCGTAAACGTTACGACGAGCGTATTACGCTAGGTGTTGACGAAGAATCTAGAGTTGTTGATGACTATATTCAGCGTTATTTGACTAGTAAATTACAGATTAATATTAATGGAAAACCCGCAGCTTATAATTATCTAGGTAAAGCGTACAAGGAAGACATAGCTTATTGTTATATAGAACTAGAAAATGTTGAAACTATTAAGTCCATTGAGATTACCAATCAAGTTTTATTTGATGTTTATTCAAGCCAGCAGAATATCGTTAGAATGAAACTTTTAAATAGAAATAAGAGCTTTTTATTGGTACCAGAAAACGATACTTGCTTGTTAAACTTTGAGTAAAACACTACCAAAGCCATCATAAATTCTTATTTTAGGCATCACTTTAAATAACACTAACTTTAACTATGAAAAGACTTAAGTACTTCTTATGCGCAATGCTGTTAGCTTCGTTTAGCACATATGCTCAAGATGATGTAAAACCAGAACGTGAACAAGGTCACACTAATCAGAACAAATTCAAGCAATTGTATGATGAGTTTTCTACACCTAACGTTTTTAGAACAGGATCTGGAGCACCAGGACCTGGATACTACCAGCAACAAGCAGATTATAAAATGGACATCGAAATTGATGATGCCACTGCAAAATTGTACGGTAACGAAACAATCACGTATACAAACAATTCACCAGACGAGCTTAAATATCTTTGGGTACAATTAGACCAAAATGTACGTGCTAAAGATTCTAAGACTCCTTTAATTAGTAATTCTGTTGTAAGACCAGCAACAACATCTTCTAGTGTTGTAAAATCTTATTTAAAAGAATCTTTTGATGGTGGATTTCATATTGAGCATGTAAAAGATACAAATGGTAAAGATTTAGCGCATACTATCAATCGTACAATGATGCGTGTTGAGTTACCAAAGGCAATGCAATCTGGAGATCAATTTTCATTTCAGATAAAATGGTGGTACAATATCAACGATCACGTTAAGGATGGTGGACGTTCTGGATACGAATATTTCGAAGAAAATGATAATCGTGCCTACGTCATAGCACAGTTCTACCCTCGTATGGCTGTTTATAATGACGTAGAAGGATGGCAAAATTCTCAGTTTTGGGGACGTGATGAATTCGCGTTACCATTTGGTGATTTTGATGTAAATATAACTGTACCTGCAGATCATATTTTAGATGGTACAGGTGTCTTAACGAATAGAGAAGAGGTCTTTACAAAAGATATGATGAAACGTTATAAAAAGGCGAAGAAATCATACGACGAACCTGTAATGATCGTTACACAAGATGAAGCTGAAAAAGCAGAAAAGTCTAAAAGTAAAAAGAAAAAAACTTGGAAATTATCAGCTAAAATGGTTCGTGATTTTGGTTTTTCAACTTCTCGTAAGTTTTTATGGGATATGATGGCTGTGAAATTAGGGGAGAAAGATGTAATGGCTGTGTCGTTATATCCTAAAGAAGGGAACCCGTTATGGGAAGAATGGTCAACTAAAGCAGTAGCGAGTACATTAAAGTCGTATTCTAGAATGACTTTTGATTACCCTTACCATAAAGCAATTTCTGTTCATGCTAAACAGCAAGGTATGGAATACCCAATGATTTGTTGGAATTATGGACGTCCTGATAAAGACGGTAATTACTCTGATAGAGTAAAATACGGAATGATTAGCGTTATTATACACGAAGTTGGTCATAACTGGTTTCCAATGATTATAAATAGTGATGAGCGTCAATGGACATGGATGGATGAAGGCTTAAATACCTTTACACAATACGTCGCAGAACAAGATTTTGGAGAATGGTATCCTAAAGCGCTATCTGCAAATGATAAGACGTATCCTTCTAGAAGAGGTCCTGCTAAAAACATAGTGAGATATATGGGAGGAAAACAAGATTTTATTGCTCCAATAATGAGTAAAGGATTAAACACTTATCAATTTGGTAACAATGCTTATGGTAAGCCAGCAACAGGTTTAAACATATTACGAGAAACTGTTATGGGGCGCGAATTGTTTGATTATTCATTCAGAGAATATGCTAACCGATGGATGTTTAAGCACCCAACACCAGAAGATTTTTTCCGCACAATGGAGGATGCTTCCGCTATTGATTTAGATTGGTTCTGGAGAGGTTGGTTTTATACCACTGACTATACAGATATTGGAGTAAAAAGTGTGAAGAAATTTGCAGTAACATCTACACCAAACGAAAATGGAAAGCAAATAGCTGAGCGTAATAACATTGATGCTAAAACATTAATTTATTTTATTGAAGAAGGCGAAGAAGGTTATGAAGAAACCATGAAGAAAGGTGTTACTATGAATGATTTACCAACGGTAAAAGAATATATTATGGATAACTTTACTCCTGCAGAGCAAAAGGAAATGAAGGAAACGCCTAAATTTTTCTATGAAGTTACTTTTGAAAAACCAGGAGGATTAGTAATGCCACTTATAGTAGAGTACACTTATGCAGATGGGACTAAAAAACGAGAAACATATCCTGCGCAAATCTGGAGACTGAATGATAAAGAAGTCAGTAAAGCTATTGCTAGCAATAAAGAAATTGTAGGAGTTATGGTAGATCCGGATTTAGAAACAGCTGATGTTGATACTTCAAACAACGCTTGGCCGAAAGAAGTTAAAGCAAGTGATTTCGATAAGTTTAAGGAAAGCACTAGAGATTAATAATTATAACATAAATTTAAGCCGACTTTTTTTGAAGTCGGCTTTTTTATTTCTTTATTTGAAGTCGTATTATTCACAAACTCACTTTATATTTGCAACGTGATACAGCAATTAACTTTTTTATTCATAGGAGGCACAGAAATAGTATTTGTATTATTTATTGTAGTCTTAGTTTTTGGTGCCGATAAACTTCCAGAAATCGCACGTGGCTTAGGTAAAGGAATGCGTCAAATAAAAGATGCTACCAACGATATTAAGAATGAAGTTACCAAAAGCGCAAGAGAAAATAATATTATAGACACAGATGTGACTAAAAACATCAATGACGAAATTAAAAAAGTAAAGGATGATTTAGAAGACTTTACCGGCTCCTTAAAACGTAATAAGTAATTTTTTTTATGAAACGATAAACTACTTTTTTTAAGATTTCTTAAAATAGGTATTGTCGTTAAGGCATTTTTATTTTAATATATTTAGGTAATTAATTAAATATCTAAATCATATTTTATGAAAAAAATCAACTCTTTGGTGATGCTTTTATTAGTTATAACCATTGTCTCTTGTTCTAAAGATGCAGTTATTCAAACCGAATCAGAAGTAGTTCAATTTTCTGAAACCCCATTAACAATAGATCAAATCAATCAGGAAATAACAGAAAGTCTCGACGATTCTGGAGATTTTGATTGGAATAAACAAGACGCTCATTTCTTATGGAGTGCCTTAGGTCATGGTCAAAATGTATTGACTATTGGCTATGGTAACGAAGGACAAAGTTTCAGTGAAGCATTTGATAGAGAACTCGAAGAGAAAAAAAATAATTTACTTGCTTTAATCAAGGATCAAGAAGAAGTGAGTAAGGAAGATTTCAAATTTAGAGCAGATGAAATTTTAACTGTTTTTGATGTCGAAGTTACTAAAATAGAAACTGTAATAGCACTTATGGAAAGTGACTATGTAAGGTATTTAGAGCCTAATGGTTATAATCAATATACAGTAGAACAAAAATCAAGTTCAGGCTGTGATACAGAAGGAGCTTCTATTAGTGCCGCTCATTACTCAACAATTTCACCTAATAATGCTCAAGTATCGTGGCATTTTGATGAGCACAATATTCCACAAGCTTGGAATCAATCTACAGGTTCAGGTGTTACTATTGGTTTAATTGATACTGGAGTTTCAAAGTCGCAATTGCTTTTAAATTCTTCAGGAATTAATGATGGTTATTCTTCGGGGCGTACTGTAGAAAAATATGGGACTTTTATAGATTCTAATTGGTGGTGGTCTAGTAATTATGATGGTGAACATGATAAATGTGGACACGGAACCGCTATGGGATCAACGATGGCTTCTCCAAGAAATGATAACGGTATGCCTGTTGGTGTAGCATATAATGCAAATTTAGTGGCTTATAGAGCAACAGAGGATGTTTTGTTAAACGATTATCACGAACGTAAGGGGGTATCAGACGCTTTAACACAATTAGGTGATCGAAGTGATGTAAAAATCATTTCAATGTCTATTGGTTATGTCTGGTCTATAGGTAATATTGAAGATGCTGTTGAATACGCCTATAGTAAAGGTAAATTAATATTTGCAGCAGGTGGAACTTCTACTAGTTTTACGAATGGATATGGTGTTATTTTTCCAGCAACAATGGATGAAACTATTGCGGTTACAGGTGTTACTGATGGTTCTAGTTATGAAAGATGTGATGTGTGCCATAGCGGAAGTAAAATAGATTTTACAATTATTATGGAAGGAGATAATGATACCAGTAAAGCACCTCCTGTATTAGGTTTTAATAATGGAGAGAGACGTTACACAGGCGGATCTTCTGTAGCTACAGCAACTACAGCAGGTATTGCAGCTTTAATTTGGTCTAAATATCCTTCTTGGAGTAGAACTCAAGTATTAAATCGATTAAAGGAGTCTGCTGAGTTTTATCCTAGTAAGAATGGTAGTTTTGGTTATGGTAATATTGATGCTTTAGAAGCTGTTCAATAAATTGTAATTGAAGTAAATTAGTCAAAAAAAAAGCAAGCCTTATTAATTAATAAGGCTTGCTTTTTTTTATATATGAATTAATATTTATGCCTCTAATACATAATTTTCAAAAATAGAATTCAACTCTTTTTCTGGATTATCTGTTAAGCCCGAATGTGTTTTAGAACTTTGTATAATGGTACTTCGTGAAGCGGCTAACCATCTAAACCGATCTGAAATTTCAAAGTGACCAATTTTTCCAGCAGAAACTTCTCCTTTAGAAATTAATTCCCAAGATTTTAAGTAGTTGTTAATCGCATCTAAGTCTAATTCACAAGAAAAAGCCTTCAATTTATTTTCATTGACGTTAAATTTAACACCGAGATATTTTTTTCGTTTTGAGAATAAAATAACCCCAATATTAAAAAATTCTTCGCGTTCCACTCTTGGTACGAGTCTAATTATAGCGTATTCAAAAGTCACTTTATCTGGCATCTTTGGCTTCTTTAACTAATGAATCAATTTTTGAAAGTCTAGAATTTAGATATTCTATATAAGCATTTCGCATTTCATCTGGTGATAATGTGTCAGATTCATTTATCAACCAATCTTCAGGAATTTTAGAAACAATATCTTCTATAGTGTCTGAATTTAAAGCTGAAATAATAGCCTTAGAAGCTTCATCTAAAAGCGAAGCACGTTCTAATAAAACGTGATCTTTAATCAAAGGAAATGTTCTTGCAAGGTGATTTTTCCAAGTACTCCAATTATGATGAAAATAAAAACTAGCGCCATTATCTATAACCCATAATTCTTTATTCCAATTTAGTAAGTTGGTGTTTTTTACAGTACGATCTATATTACTAATAATACTGTCTAAAAGCACTATTTTAGAAGACGTCATTGCATCTGCAACAGAAACTAAAGGGTCAAAAGTAATAGAACTACTTAGATAATGTAAGCCTAAATTAAGACCTACACTAAATTTTAATAAATCTTGAATCTCTTCATCTGGCTCGGTTTTACTAAAGGAATCGTCTAAATTCATAAAGACTAATTCAGGAACCTTTAATCCAATAGCTCGGGCTAATTCACCTCCAATAAACTCAGAGATTAATGCTTTTTTTCCTTGCCCTGCACCTCTAAATTTTAAAACATAGAGAAAACCATCACTAGCCTCAACAATGGCAGGCAGTGAGCCGCCTTCTCGCAAAGGTGTGATGTATTTTACCACATCTACAGTTCTTATTTCAATTTTACTCATAGTTGTGGTTATAATTTTCGACTAATCGTTAAGCCATCTCTAATAGGTAATACAACCGTTTCAATGCGCTCATCATTTTTTAAAAGCGTATTGTAATCTAAAATAGACTGTGTAGAAATGTCTTTTGCACCAACAGGTTCTACTACTTTTCCGTGCCATAACACATTATCAGAAAGTATAATGCCCCCTGGGTTTAATTTGTCTATAATTAAGTGGAAATAATTACTGTAATTAGGTTTGTCAGCATCAATAAATATTAAATCGAATGTTTTATCTAACGTCGGAATGATATCGATGGCGCTTCCTGTATGTTGCTTAATTTGAGACCCGTAATTAGATTTGTCAAAATACTTACGTTGAAAATCCACCAATTCTTCATTAACATCTATAGTATGTAATTCTCCGTCTGCTTGTAAGCCTTCCGCTAAACATAAAGTCGCATAACCCGTAAATGTTCCTAGTTCTAAGATAGATTTAGGTCGCATTAATTTAGAAATCATACTCAACACCCGACCTTGATAAGGACCGCTAAGCATAATAGGCTGTAATATTTTTTGGTACGTTTCTCTTGTTAGTTGTTGCAATAAATCGGGCTCTTGTTCAGAGTGTTTTACAACATAATTGTCTAAGGCTTCGGGTAAGAAATACATTGGAATATTTTTTATTTAAAAGAGATGCAGTTAGTCTATAGGTTTTTGAGTTTGCTTCAGGATTAGAAATCCTAAACGCAAAATTAATAAACCAATTAGAAATCGTTAAGACATAATACGAGAAACTAATTTTTGTTTTGCAGCCTCATCATCTCCGCAAAGCCATTGAATAACATTGTCTTCCCAAATAGCATCACCTTCAGTCTCCGTTATGATTTTTCTGTCTATGGCTAAATCAATGATTTTACCAGGATAAGAAGATTGTTGTTCACTTTCCATTTCACCTAACGGATAAGGATCATCTAAGCCCATAATGACCTGTTTAGAACCTTGATTTCTTATTAATAATTCTAATCCGCCAGTATCATGTACTAGTGTATCAAAGAATATGTTTTTATGACCAACCGCTTTTCTAGGATGACTTTTGCCTTCAAATAAATCGGGGCGTCCATCAAATCCTTGAATACGTCTTCCTAAGTTAATCTGAGCTAATTGTCCGCCATGAGCAAAACAAGTACGCATATTTGGGTATTTATCTTGATAGCCATTTAAAGTTAAAAAATGATAAGCGTCTCCACATTGTGCTAACATCCAAATTAAATGAAAACGCCAAGACGTGTTTTCAAGTTTTATAAATTTCTCACCATCGTAAGGGTGAATTTCAATAGCCAAATTATATTTGTTAGCCATTTCAAAGATGGGTTCATTTTCTTCATCAAAAATACAGCGCCAAGTTCCAATAGAATCCATGTAATGTGTAGGTAAACACAAAAGTTGCATGCCTAAAACTTCTACGCAACGCTCAATTTCCCAACAAGCACTTCTTACAAAACCTGGATGAACGACAAAGCCACAAGTAAATTTACTAGGGTGATTATGTTGTATTTTGGCATTGAAATCATTCTGAAACCTCAAAGCTTGTTTCATTTCTTCAACCCTTAAACCATTTCCGTAAAGTTGCGATAAATTTAAGACAACAGCATGGTCTAGTTTATTGCGTTCCATCCATTCTAACTTTTCATCCAAGAAAAAACTAGAATCAGTAATCGGACGGTTCCAATCTTTTTGAAGCATAAACTTTCGGTCTTTATCCACCCAAAAAATTTCTTTATCTTTCATAAACTGAGGGATTTCTTCAGGATAGGGAAGTAGGTGTGAATGGCCGTTTATTCTAAGTTTGCGTTTACTCATCAATTTGTACTTTTTTAGGTGGCTCCATTATTTCTCTACAATTAGGACAGCTGCGTTTTTCCTTGTCATTGTAATAATGATCAAAAATTTTAGGCATATCCGTCTCTATATTTTTTACGGTAAAGTCCTCTTCATATAATTTTGTGGTGCAATTTTCACAGAACCATAATAACGCATCTTTTACACCTTCTTCTCTAGGATATTCAATAACCAAACCTACCGTGTTAGCACCACGCTGAGGTGAATGCGGAACTTTAGGTGGTAAAAGAAAAATTTCACCCTCTTTAATATGAATATCTTTAGGCACACCTTCATCAATAATTTTTAGGATAATATCACCCTCAATTTGATGAAAAAATTCTGGTGTCTCATTATAATGATAATCCTTTCTGCTGTTAGGACCACCAACCACCATAACAATATAGTCACCATCTTTCCAAACCACTTTATTCCCTACAGGTGGTTTTAATAAATGACGATTTTCGTTAATCCAGTTTTTAAAATTGATTGGTGGATATATTTTACTCATTATTTTATGTTTTTGGGCGTTACCCTGAAAAAGGGTCAGGCTTTACACTCTATCTTTTTTTGCCATATATGGCAGCAAAAAAAGGATGCCGTTGCAACCCTTAACGCAGATTCATCAATGCATTAAAATTAGTAATAAAAAATCAAAATTCTACTACACAAACTTGTTAGGTTTTTAAAACCTGACAGATTTTAAGGATTATAAAGATTTTGTTCTTCCTCCATCAACAGGAAGATTAATTCCGTTAATATAAGCAGCACGTTCACTCGCTAAAAATGTAATGGCATCCGCAAGTTCTTCTGGTTTTGCAAAACGTTTAGCTGGTACTGTGCTTTTCATAGCCGTAGCAGATTCTTCTTCTGTTTTACCAGATTTTGCTGCTTTGTTTTTAATAATCTCAGCAAGTCTATCGGTTCCTGTGGCACCAGGTAAAACATTGTTTACGGTAATACCAAATTGCCCTAATTCATTTGCTAGAGTTTTGCTCCAACTCGCAACAGCACCTCTTATGGTATTACTAACACCTAAACCGTCTAAAGGTTGTTTTACAGAAGTAGAAATTACATTGATTATTCTTCCATAACCTTCGGTTTTCATAAAAGGAACGACAGTTTGCGCTAAGACATGATTGCATTTTAAATGTTGCGTAAAAGCAGATTCAAATTCATTGATTTCTGCAGAAAAAATAGGTCCACCAGCTGGCCCGCCTGTGTTATTTACTAAAATATGAAACCCATGATTTTTGATAATATAATTAGAAACTTTTGCTTTTAAATCTTCTGGATTTAAAAAATCGGCAACAATGTAATCATACTGATTTTGTTTCGGTAATTCTGCTAATGTGGCCTTAAGTTTGTCTTCATTTCTAGCGACTAAAGTTACTTGAACACCTTCTGCAGCTAATGCCATAGCTGTTGCTTTTCCTATTCCTGCTGTACTTCCGCAAACTAATGCGTATTTATTGTTTAATTCTAGATTCATTTCTATCGATAGCCCTCATAAGAAATGAGGTTTTTTTATTAATATTTAATTTATTAAAAATGAATAATTACTCATTATTCAATAGGTCTTTTGCGGTATTAAAAAAACTATTACCTGTTTCTTTTATTGCTTTACTTGCTTCATTGATTGTTTTGCCACTTAGTTGGTTATCTATTTTTTTTGAGAGGTTATTTAATGTTTCAATCATTTCAAAAATTTCTTTTGTATGCTTAACATCATTCTCAATTAGTATTCTTTCCCAATCAATAGAAGATAGTATAGAGAAAATATATTTAGTAGCTATTTTACTTAAAAAATATTTATCATAAAAACCATTTAAGACTTTACCTGGTTCTCTGTTTTTTAAATACGTTATAGATTGATCAATGTTTTTTTTATCATTACTAGTTAGGAATGAGCTTGTTTTTAGTTTCTGTAATGCTATTATGGCTTTTTCATTTTCTTCATTTTTTAAATATAAATAAGTTTCAACAGACCATATAAGCTCATTGTCTACTCCTAATTTTTTAGAATCTGATAAGAAAATTTCAAAATCTTCAAGTGCTCTCTTTTCATCGATGGCTCTATCCATCATAAGTCTATCAAAGCCTCTAAACAAATGATTGATAGAATGAAAGCCTATATGAGTTTTCTTATTATCTAAGTTGCCCCATTTGAACATAGATCTTGTTAATGGCAGGTCTATATTTTTGTTAGCATCGAGCCAATTTATATTTCTAGTAATTTCATCTTCAGAAAGGTAAAAAAGTTTTTTTTCAAAAAATATAAAACCTCTAAAAAATTGAATTAATGTTTTAAATTCAGAATCGGGTAGAAATTTAGGTTCAGTTTTAGAGCATTCATATAGTGCTACTTCTTTTCCTAAATCTTTGCTTAATAAAACAATTGCGCTTAAAGCAGCATGTTCAAAAGCTTCTGCCTCCTTCTTTTTAATTCCTTTTAACCTTGGATGAACTTTTGATGTGTCACCATAAATTTCATTTATTGATTCAGCGAGCGTTGGGAATAGGTCTTCATCCGTTTCCATAATAAATGTTTCCATTTCCTTATAGTCTCGGTATATTGAAATATAGTCTAAAACAGATAACTCTTCATTTTTACTAACTTTTTCAACTTTTTGAAATGTATTATTTAAAGTAGATTTAAAATCGATAAAGTTTTCAGCATCTATTTCATCGCCTTCTAGAGAATAAAATGTAGAATCTTTTTTTGCAGATGCTCTAATTAAAATTTTACCAAATTTATAGCCCGCTACTTTTCCTGCATCCAGGTTTTCAACTAACATTTTTTTGTCTTTTTCTAAAAGTGCTTTATCTGTTTGATCATCGTTAGAACAATTGATTAAGATTAATAATAATAGGTAGGCTATTTTCTTCATTGATTGAAATTAGATTGTATTACTGAGAGAGATTTTGCATTACAAAAAGTATTAATATTTTATACAAACATTTTTAGGTTCCGTAAAAAAGCGCAATGCTTCAAATCCGCCTTCTCTGCCGATACCAGAAGCTTTTATACCTCCAAAAGGGGTTCTTAAATCACGAAGCATCCACGTGTTTACCCAAATAATTCCGGCTTGTAATTGGCTGCTTAGTTTCATAGTGCGTTTTAAATCATTCGTCCAAAGTGTAGCAGATAAACCATATTTTACTTTGTTAGCCATCGCTAAAACTTCTTCTTCGGTGTTAAATGGCATGATCGTTACTACGGGACCAAAAACTTCTTCTTGGTTGACGCGACATTCATCATTAATAACTTCGATGACTGTTGGCTCTAAATAGTAACCGTTTTCAAAACCTTTGACAACGACTTCATTTCCTCCACATAAAAGGGTTCCATTTTCTTCTTTAGCAATTGCGATATATTCTTTTACTTTTTTTAAATGTGATTTTGAAACTAAAGCTCCGATATTGGTGTCTTCATGTGAAGGATGACCGACTTTTAATGCGTTTACTTTTTTAACAAAATCGGTTTTGAATTTTTCATAAATAGACATTTCCACAAAAATACGACTGCCACATAAACAAATCTGACCTTGATTTGCAAATGATGAACGAACCGTTGTTGTTAACATGTCTTCATAATCGCAATCTGCAAAAATGATGTTAGGATTTTTTCCACCTAATTCTAAAGATAATTTTTTAAACATTGGTGCAGCAACTCTTGCAATATGTGCTCCTGTTGCTGTGCCTCCAGTAAAACTTATGGCTTTAATATCTTGATGTTCAATGATGGCTTGCCCTGTGGTGGATCCTAAACCGTGAACAATGTTTAAAACGCCTTTGGGTAAACCAGCTTCATTACAGATTTCGCCTAACAAATAAGCCGTCATCGGCGTGACTTCACTTGGCTTAGCAACAACACAGTTTCCTGCGGCGATTGCTGGTGCAATTTTCCATGTAAATAAGTAGAGTGGAAGATTCCATGGCGAAATACAGCCTACAACACCGATGGGTTGACGTAAGGTGTAATTTATGGCTTGTTGCCCAATAGATTCGTGACTTTCACTTGCAAATTGTGTGATGGCATTACCGAAGAATCTAAAGTTACTTGCAGCTCTTGGAATGTCTATTGCTTTTGCTAAACTTATAGGTTTGCCATTGTCTTTACTTTCCGCTTCTGCAAAACGGTCTATGTTCGCTTCTAGTAATTCTGAAATTTTTATAAGAATTCTGCTGCGTTCTTCTAATGTGGTTTGCGACCACAGCCTAAAGGCTGATTTGGCACTTTTATACGCTTCTTCTACGTCTTCTTTGGTTGAATTTGGAATTTGCCCATAGATTTCTCCGTTTGCTGGACAATAATTGTCTATCCATTCATTAGCCATGGGAAGTGTAAACTCTCCGTTGATGTAGTTTTTTATAGTTGCCAAAGGTTTTACGATTTATTCTGTTCTTTTGTTATTTCTAAAAGCGGAATGATTTAAGAATAGCATGATAAGATTCTTGCCTTCTCAGGAATGACAGTTATTGTTTCTTATAAGCCATTACCTTAATCTCAACCACCAAATCTGGATGTGGTAATTGGTGTACTGCAACCGTTGTTCTGGTTGGTCCTGTTTCTTTTTCAAAAAATTCTCCGTAGGCTTTGTTATAATCAGCGAAGTCGTTCATGTTGACTAAAAATGAAGTGACATCAACCACGTCTTTTAATGTTGCTCCAACCTTAGTTAAGTTCTTTTCTATGTTTTTTATGACTTCTTGTGTTTGTACATAAGCGTTTAAACGTTTTGTTCCCATGTCGTCTATGAGGTCAACGCCTGCAATGGTATTATCTGCACGTCTAGAACTTGTACCTGAGACGAAAATGAAATCGCCTACTTGTTTTACGTGTGGATAGGCTCCTCTTGGTGTTACGCCAGTTCCTGCGGAAGTAGGAACCTCATTTTTTGTATTACTCATTTTCTTCTTTATTGTTAATGTTCATTTTGTCTTGGAACAAAACGAACCAAAAATTCAAAACGATTTATCAGGAAATTGCTAAAGCACCATTCGCTTTCGAAGCTACATGCTTGAAGCTTCGCTTCGCAGTTCCGCTTCTTCGCTCATTATTTCTTAAAATCGTTGTTTCCGACTGCGTCGAAATTTGGGACATTAATTTTAACTTAATTTTGTTTTCTTCCCAAGTTATATTTTAAATTTTGCTTACTGCTTACTGCTTACTGCTTACTGCTTACTGCTTACTGCTTACTGCTTACTGCTTACTGCTTACTGCTTACTGCTCACTACAACCCAGCAATCCTATCGTCTTCTAAAATAGCTTCGGTTTCTTTTTTTACTTTTTCTAAAATATCTTTTAAATTATCTTCTACGGAAATAATTCCATCTGTAAGCATATTTAAAATCGCTTTGTCTTGGGCTCTTCCTCTTAGCATCGCTTCTCTATAGCCAACCGTTTCCTTGAAAGTTACTAAACTATATTTAGAATTGTATGCTGTTGGAAATTCTTTTTCGAGTGCCATTTCAATCTTGCGTTTTTCTTGAAAAATGGGATTTGATACGTGGCCTTTCATTTCGTGAAAATTGTCAATAGCTAAATCTGCAATGGCATCAGTATCTTTCTTTCTGTTTTTCTCGTAAGCTGTAAAAGTAGCTTCCCAATTTTCTAAATTTTGGTCTAAAACTTTATCGAATTCTACAACATCTTCAAAAGAGGCATTCATGCCTTGTCCATAAAAAGGAACAATAGCATGAGCAGAATCTCCCATGAGTAAAGTGTTGCCTTTATAATGCCAAGGGGAACATTTTACAGTTCCTAATGCTGCGGTTGGGTTTTCGAAAAAATCATCAACCAAATTGGGCATTATTTTTAAGGCATCTGGAAATTCTTTTTGGAAGAATTCTGTAACAAGCTCTGGGGTTGTTAAATTATTGAAATTGTATTCACCTTCAGCATAACTTAAAAATAGAGTAACGGTAAAACTACCGTCTAAATTTGGTAGTGCAATGAGCATAAAGCTGCTTCTTGGCCAGATGTGTAAAGCGTTTTTATAGGTTTTGTAATCACCAGTTTCTGTGGGTAGAATGCTTAATTCTTTATAACCATGAGTTAAATAATCTTGAGAGAAACTGAATAAGAATTTCTTTCCTAAATAATAACTTTTTCTAAGTGCAGAGCCAGCGCCATCTGTTGCGATAATGATATCTGCGTCTTCTGCAAATTCATCTTTAGAGTTATAATCTTGAAATAATGCTGCTGTGTTTTCAAAATCTACAGATTTACATTTCTTATTGAAGTGAATTTTTACATTTTCATGCTTTTCGGCTTCCGTTAAGAGTAGGGCATTAAGTTCTCCTCTAGAAATAGAGTTAATGTATTGGTGATCTCTTCCGCTGTAATTAGATAAAAACGTGTTCGATTCTTTATCGTGAATCATTCGGCCATTCATGGGGATACACAATTCTTTTACTTTGTCTTCTAAACCAACGAGTTTCATGGCTTTATTACCACGGTCAGAAAAAGCTAAGTTAATAGAACGACCTGCAGAAATATCTGTTGTTCTTAAATCGGGGCGCATTTCGTAAACGGTAACGTTGTAACCTCTTTGCCCTAATCTTAATGCGAGTAAACTTCCACAGAGTCCTGCTCCAATAATCAGTATGTTTTGTTGTTTGTTACTCATAATGTTTTTGTTATCTCTACAAAGGCAGAAATCAGTTTTATGGTTTCAAATTGTTGCTAATGCTATATTTGAAGTGTTGATATTTTAGAATTCAGATTAAACACTTGTCTTATTCAATATTTTTTTGATGTTCTGAATGTCTTCATACGAAGGTCTAAATCTATTTAAATTAATAATTTGCGTTTGACCTTTATGATTCTTGAATTGTAAATTATTGTTATTAGAATTGAATTCGAGACTAGAAAATACTTGATATTCTACATTCTTTATCAATTCATCTTTAATAATGACTACGATTCTTTTATTTGTAATTATTAAGTAATCATGCCCTAAGTTGTAGAAAAAAGAGAGGAATCCTAAAAAGTGATATTCTGAAAAACTCGTTTCTGATTTTTTTCTGATTTTTAAAAGTATGTTTTCATCTTTTATAATGGAAAATATTTTATTCATAAAAGTGCTTTCAATTTCTCTACCATTAAATACACATCTTCAAACGAATTATATAATGGTGTTGGTGCACAACGAATAACATCGGGCTCTCTCCAATCGCTAATGACTCCGGCTTCAGTTAATTTATTGTGTAAGGATTTATCTGCGTTTAAAACTTGGATGGATAGTTGGCAACCGCGTTCTTCAGGATTTTCGGGTGTGATGATTCTAATGGTATCTTCGCCTAGTTCTTTTAATAGAAACTCGAAATAACCAGTTAGTTTTTTTGATTTATCAATGAGTTTTTTAATTCCAATTTCATTAAACATATCTAAAGACGCTTTAATGGCAGCCATAGATAAAATGGGTGGATTACTTAATTGCCAACCTTCGGCACCTGGTAAAACATCAAATTCATGACGCATATTAAAACGCGTGTCTTTATTGTGGCTCCACCAACCCGTAAGTCTATTTAAGGTTTTGTCATAAGCATGACGCTCATGGACAAAGCAACCCGATAAACTTCCTGGACCAGAATTCATATATTTATAAGTACACCAAACCGCGAAATCTGCACCGGAATTATGTAAATCTAAATCTACATTTCCTGCGCCATGAGCACAATCAAAACCAACTTTACAGCCGTATTGATGTCCAAGGTTGGTAATGCGTTTAAAGTCGAAAAACTGGCCTGTGTAATAATTAACGCCACCAACCATCACTAAGGCAACTTCGTTTCCGTGTTTTTCTAAAATCGCTTCTAAATCTTCATAGCGTAATAATTCTTCTCCTTCTCTTGGTGACCATAAAATTAAACCTTCTTTATCATCGTAACCATGATGACGTAATTGGGATTCTACAGCATATTTATCTGAAGGGAACGCATCACTTTCAATAATTATTTTATGGCGCTCTTTGGTTGGCTTGTAAAATGAAGCCATCATGAAGTGAAGATTCGCAGTTAAGGAATTCATGGTTACCACTTCAATTGGTTTTGCACCAACTAATTTTGCAGTAGCTTCCGTTAAAAATTCATGATAAGGTAGCCAAGGGTTTTTAGCATCAGTATGCCCTTCGACACCTAAGTTGGCCCAATCGTCTAACTCTTGATTAATGTAAGCTTTTGTAGATTTAGGTTGTAAGCCTAAAGAGTTTCCACAGAGGTAAATGAGTTCATTGCCATTCTTATCTTTTGGGATATGAAATTGTTCTCTGTAGTGTGATAATTCGTCTAAATTGTCTTGTTGTTTAGCGTAGTCAAGATCTATTTTATAATTGGGCAAAGTGAGTAAGTTTTCGGTTGCTAACAAAAATAGCATAATTATATGATATTTTAATAATAGATTAAAGTATACGTTATCAGTTGATTAATTGTAAAGAAATACTAGTATAATTAATATTTTCTGATTAAATTTAGTGAAATCAATCAACTTATAGATGCTAAAGAAACTTTGGTCTTCTTACCACCAATGGTATATTACGTATAGTCGTTTTTCTAGAGAAAGTGGGCAAGATGAATTGTCTTATTTTAGAGATAAACTATTCGTTTCTATATTGATATTAATTCTCCCTCTAGGTTTAATGTCTTATGTGCCAAGTGCTATTACTGCTATTATTTTAGATAAATGGTATGTTTTTTGTGTAGATACTGTAGCTATTTCTGTAATTGCATTTTTATTTTTTAATAATAAAATGAGTTTGCAAACAAAGAAAAAAGTGTTCTCTGTTAATCTATTTCTATTAGGATTTGCTCTTATTTTATATATAGGACTAAAAAGTAGTAGTGGACTTATATTATTTATGCTTAGTATTTTGGTCACCTTGTTTAGTGGCCGAAAGGCGGGGATTAAAACTGTTGTTTTTATTGGGTTAGCGTACTTAACTATTATTGTAATATTTTATTTTAAGCTTTTTGATTTAAAAGTTTTTACAGGAGAACGACTTGAAGTCTTAATCATTATATGTGTTAATAACACTCTTTTTATTTTGATGACTGTATTTTCGGTTTCATTTTTAATACGCCATTTGTACGACGCTCTTTTAAAAGAAAATCATTTACAGAAAGAATTAGTGGAAAAACACAAAAATGTAATTATGGCTAAAGAAAAAGCAGAGGAAACCGATAAGTTAAAAACTGCATTTTTGGCTAATATGAGTCATGAGATTAGAACGCCAATGTACGGTATTCTTGGCTGTGCAGATCTATTAAAGTCTTATAATGTAGAGGATGAGGATTTTAAAGAATATATTAGTATTATAGAAAATAATGGCCAAGAGTTGTTAAACGCTATGACGGATATTATGAACATATCTAAAATAGAAACAGGCTTAATGAGTACAAATAAATCGACTTTTAATATTAGCGAAACGGTTGCGTCAATTCATCAATTATTTTTACCTGAAGCAAAATCTAAAAAGGTTCAGTTTGTTTTAAATAATTTTATTCCTAAAAAAGAATGTTACGTTAACTCAGATCTTGATAAGTTCAAAGTAGCATTAATGCATTTGGTAGAAAATGCAATAAAATACACGCCTGAAGGTGGTCATATTTCACTAAGTTGTCATTTAGATAGTGTTAAACCTCAAATACAATTTATGTTAAGAGATACAGGAATTGGTATTCCTGAAGACAAAATAGAGACCATCTTTAATCCTTTTTATCAAGTCGATGTCGCTAACAAAAATGCACTTCATGGCAGCGGCATCGGACTTTCTATATCTAAAGCTTACATTGAAATGCTAGGCGATAATTTAATCATAGAAAGTAAAGAAGGAGAAGGAACATCCTTTTTATTTAATATTGATATTGACTTAAATGAAAAAGCACCTCAATCTTAAAAGATGAGATGCTTTAAATATATATAGGCGCCAAAAGGCGGAAAATGTAAGCTATACGCTTTAAGTCGAAACTATCTGCGTGAAACTTACATTATAGGTTGTAAATGTAAGACCTTATTTTTTGGTGTCCAAAGTAATGCTCACATCTGTAAAATTAAGATTCCAGGTTGCACCTTCTTGTTTGTGATCTATAGCAATTTTGATACCATTAAAAATTTTAATATTTTCAAATGTCGTAGAAAGTGAAGGTGCTTCAGAATTTCCTTTTCTATAAGTCCATTCTTTAATGATGTAGTTGTCATCGTAATAAATATCATAAGCATCTCCTGGTGTATAACCACCATTATCAGAATAAGTAAGTGTCGTCATGTTTAATTCTGTTTTACTTATTGGAGCTTCCGATTTTTTTGGCTCACTTATATTTGCAGAGGTATCCCAAACCATTTGAAAAGGGATTAATAACCAAAATTTATCATTAATAAATGCTTTATCTATAGCAATCGTTGTGCTGTCTACTTGGCTTCTTATATAATTATAAGTCGTGTCGTTATCTCTTAAAAGGACTTTGTCTTCTTTAGGAAACCAGGTCCAAGTTCTTCCTTTTCCTTTAAGAGTATCTTTATCTACTTGGAATGTGAAACTTACCTTTGAAACATTTTTCCAATTTTCAAAACCATGGGCATTGGCAATTTTTTCTGCTAATGCTATTTCTTTCTTAGTTTCTACTGCAATTTCTTCCTTGTTATCGGATTTGCAACTTGAAACAAGCATTAAACATATTAAGCCAAGATAAAATGATTTCATAGTAAAAGTGATTTTTATTCAATACAAAATTAATCAACGATGTATAATGAGACTAATTATTTTGAAGTAAAAAAGGGATTACTTGCTAAAAGAATCTCTTATTAAAGCTCTTTATTTATTATTGCTTTATTCTGATTTATTCTCTACGTAATGTTGAAATATGTAATTCAATACAATAAATATTGAAATATATTTATTCTTTATTACTAATGAGATTTGTTCGGTATTAGAAGTGCTATTCCTCAAATTTCCGTTGTAGTTTTGTAGCCTTAAGTTATAATTAGTTTATGATGGAAAATTTCAAAGACTTATGAGTTTAGAATCATTAAGTGAGGTGAATTCTTCAGTTAGCACAAATAAAAAAGGCTGGAGAAAAATACTAGCTTTCATAGGGCCAGCATACCTTATAAGTGTAGGGTATATGGATCCAGGAAATTGGGCTACCGATATTGCAGCAGGTTCTCAATTTGGCTATAAATTAATTTGGGTGCTTTTAATGTCTAACCTTATAGCCCTTTTATTACAGTCTTTAAGTGCTAGATTAGGAATTGTAAAAGGACTTGATCTTGCACAAGCTTCTAGAAATGCCTATCCTAGTTGGGCTAATATACCTTTATATATTTTGGCTGAAATTGCTATTGCAGCATGCGATTTAGCTGAAATTATTGGTATGGCCATTGGGTTAAATTTACTTTTTGGTCTTCCTCTAATATGGGGAATAAGTCTAACCGCTCTAGATACTGTTTTACTTTTATACTTGCTAAAAAAAGGAATGCGGACTATGGAGGTATTTATCGTTTGTCTTGTTTTTATCATAGGAGCATCTTTTGTGGTTGAAATGCTAATTACGGGGCCTGTTTATACGGATGTGGTAAAAGGACTTATGCCTACGGGTTTATCTGATGACGCACTTTATATTGGTATTGGGATTATTGGTGCAACTGTAATGCCTCATAATTTGTATTTACACTCTTCATTAGTACAAACAAGAAAGATTGACCGAACTTTTAAAGGGATAACAAAAGCTATTAGATATAATTTTATAGATACTACAATAGCTTTAAATCTCGCTTTTTTTGTGAATGCCGCTATTTTAGTTTTAGCAGGATCTGCATTTTATGTTAATGGATACTATAACATTGCAGAAATCCAAGATGCGTCTAAATTATTGGAGAATCTTTTTGGAAGTGTAGCTCCAGCTTTTTTTGCGATTGCTTTAATTGCAGCAGGGCAAAGTTCAACGATTACTGGTACACTAGCGGGGCAAATTGTTATGGAAGGGCATTTAAATCTTCGTATAAAGCCGTGGTTAAGGCGTTTAATAACGCGCTTATTGGCTATAATCCCAGCGTTGTTTACCATATTATATTTTGGTGAATCTGCTTTAGGAAACCTTTTAGTATTGAGTCAGGTTGTTTTAAGTTTACAATTGGGGTTTGCTATTATTCCTCTCATTCATTTTAATTCAGATAAAAAAATGATGAAGGAATTTGCAATAAAATTATGGGTTAAAATTTTAGCTTGGATTAGTACGGCCATTATTGTATATCTTAATATTAGTTTGGTTGTTACGGAAATTAAAGGATGGATAAGTGAAGCATCACCTAATAAGGTTATTTTAATTTATGCTCTTGTGATACCTATTACTTTGGCTGCTATAGCGTTGTTAATTTATGTATTTATACATCCGTTTTTAAAGTCGAAATCAAATAATGAACCAGAATTACCTTTAGGAGATGGTTAATGAATCAATATGCAAAACCTCAAACCTATTAAAATTGGAATATTAAATCCAGTAATAAGTGTTGAGATTGAATAACTCTTAGAGAAGTAAAACAGTAAGACCTATAATGTTGAAATAACGTTATAGGTCTTTTGCTATATACTAATGTTTTAAATCACTTTTTAATAACTCAGGAAATTTAGCCTTAAACTTGTTTAGTCTCGGAATAGAAACCCCTTGAATATAACCTTGATTAGGATGAAGACGTTCATAGTTTTGGTGATAATCTTCAGCGATCCAAAATTTTTGAAAAGGATAAACTTCAGCGGCAATTACAGCATCTAATTCTTTTGCTAAAGCAGCTTTCTTATCTTCGATAATTTTCTTTTGCTCGTTATTTTGGTAAAATATAATAGAACGGTATTGAGACCCATGATCTGGTCCTTGTCCATTAACTTGCGTTGGAATTTGAGAACCAAAATACACGTCAACTAGTTCTTTAAAACTTATAATCTCTGGATCGTAAATAATCTCTACGGCTTCTGCATGTCCTGTTTTACCTGTATTGCTAGCTTCGTACGTAGGATTTTTTGAAAATCCACCAGAATAACCTGATATAGATTCGTCAACACCTTTTACACTTTCAAAAATAGCTTCAACGCACCAAAAACATCCGCTTGCAAAATAAGCTTTGGCTTTTCCGTCTTTTAAAGGAACAGTTACAGGTTCTGCATCTATAACAGCTTGTTGTTTCGGGTTTACTTGTGCCTGATTATGGCAACTAAATAATAAGGCAATGGTTAAAACAGATAGTAACTTTTTCATCTTTTAATTTTTCTTTTTTAGTCGGGTTAAGTTATAAAACCTTAATCTCAATTATTGTAAAATAATGTTAAGAACAATGTTCTACTTTTAAGTCACAAAAAAAAGCCTTTGCTAATGCAAAGGCTTTTTTTATATAAAGTATTGAAAAACTACTTGCTAAGTTTAGCGAATAATTTGTTCATTTTTATTTTTTCTTCTTCAGCTAATTCAGCATCAACTAAGATACGTCCACTATGCTCATCAGTAATTACTTTTTTACGAGAAGCAATCTCTACTTGAATTTGTGGTGGAATTGTAAAGAAAGAACCTCCAGAAGCACCACGCTCAATAGCAACAACAGCTAAACCATTTTTAACGTTGTTTCTAATTCTTTGGTAAGCCTTAACTAAACGGTCATCAATTTTCTTTTGAAAATCTTCAGACTTTCCTTTTAAAGCATCTTCTTCTTTTTCAGTTTCCTTTAAGATTTCGTTAAGTTCACCTTTTTTATGCTTTAAGTGTGCTACACGATCCTTTAAACGATCTTTAGTTCCAGAAATAACTTCTTTTTTCTGCTCTATCTGAACTTTGAATTCTTTAATGTTTTTTTCAGCCAATTGAATCTCTAATTCTTGAAATTCAATTTCTTTTGTCAATGAGTTATATTCTCTGTTATTTCTAACATTCTTTTGTTGCTCAGTGTATTTTTTAATTAAAGTTTTTGCTTCTTCAATTAAGTTTTTCTTTCCTTTAATGTCTTCATCAATAATAGTTAAGCTATCATTTAGCTTATCCATTCTTAAGTTAAGTCCTTCAACTTCGTCTTCTAAATCTCTCACTTCTAAAGGAAGCTCACCTCTGACATTTCTTATTTCATCTACTCTAGAGTCAATTAATTGTAAATCATATAGTGCTCTTAATCGCTCTTCAACAGAAACTTCAGCTTTCTTTGCCATAATTATAAATACTTTATCGGATTTGTATTTGTCTTTGATAAAATGATGGCAAAATTAGTGATTTTTTTCGACAGATAGTCTACTAAAAACGATTTTGTGAACTGTTCGCTTTCGTAATGACCAATATCGGCTAAAATAATATCGTTTTCGGCACTAAAAAAATCATGATATTTTAAGTCTGCAGTAATGAAAAGGTCAGCATTCATAGCTTTTGCAGCCGGAATTGCAAAACTGCCTGATCCGCCTAAAACAGCGATTTTTTTTATAGGTTTGCTTAATGATTTAGAATGTTTAATACATTCTGTATTCATTCTAGTTTTAATGAAATTAAGACAATCTTTGGTTTCTAAAGCTGTTTCGAGCTCACCTATCATACCTATACCTATATGTTGATTGGTGTTTTCTAAGGTT
Organism: Winogradskyella wichelsiae; assembly: GCF_013403925.1. Classification (GTDB taxonomy): domain Bacteria; phylum Bacteroidota; class Bacteroidia; order Flavobacteriales; family Flavobacteriaceae; genus Winogradskyella; species Winogradskyella wichelsiae. The sequence continues at coordinate 232,861 of NZ_JABFDJ010000001.1, read as the reverse complement.
GTAATTTCATAAGCGACTTCTTCATAAGGATGCATTTCAAAAAGTGTCTTTAAAATACTAGACTCAAGATGTTTTGTGTAAGTTATAGAAATGGCGATCTCTTTTTCTGTATGGAACTCACCTTTTTTACCAATTACAGGATTTGAATTTTCGTTACCTAAATAAGTGCCTTCACCTTCAACATTAAAACTACAGGATTCGTAATTGCCAATACTTCCAGCTCCAACTTCAAATAAAGCTATTCTTAATGCTTCTGCATTTTCTTTTGGAACATAAGTTTGCAGTTTTTTAATCGTGCCTGTTTGTGGGATTAAAACTTTTTTACTCAATAAGCCTAATTGGTCACAAATGATAGAATTAACACCTTGAAAAGCATTATCTAAAGCCGTGTGAATTGAAAATATGGCGATGTTATTTTTAATCGCTTTAATTACAACACGCTCTACATAAGTTTTTCCGGTGAGTTTTTTTAAACCTTTAAAAATAATAGGGTGGAAGCTTACTATAAGGTTACACTTGTTTTCAATAGCCTCATCTACAACTTCTTCAAGTGTGTCTAATGTAACAAGGATACCTGTAACGCTTTCATTTTTATCACCAACTAAAAGACCTACGTTATCAAAATCTTCAGCATAAGCTAAAGGAGCTAAGTTGTGTAAGTGATTAATGACGTCTTGTATAATCATAAGTGTATATTTGTTTTCAAAAATAATATAATTTAGCCGTCGTGAAGTTTATCCGCATCATATTGTTTCCTATAGTACCAATTTATTACCTCATTACTTGGTTTCGGAATTGGTTGTTTGATGTTGGATTAAAAACGTCTAAATCTTATGATTTTCCTGTGATTTGCGTCGGTAACCTTAGTACAGGTGGTACTGGGAAAACGCCGATGATAGAGTATTTAATTCGATTGTTAAAGGATGAAAAAGAATTAGCAACCTTAAGTCGAGGCTATAAGCGTAAAACAGAAGGTTTTGTATTAGCCGATGAAAGAGCCACTGCAGATACTATTGGAGATGAACCTTTTCAGTTCCATAGAAAGTTTAACGATGTAATTGTAGCCGTAGATGCTAATCGGCAGAATGGTATTGAGCAATTGAGAACATTAGATGTAAAACCTGACGTTGTATTATTAGATGATGCTTATCAGCACAGAAAAGTAGAAGCAGGGTTTAATGTGCTTTTAACAGCTTATAATAATTTATACTATAAAGACATCGTTCTGCCTACAGGAAATTTGCGAGAACCGCGATCTGCCGCTAATCGTGCAGATTTAATTGTGGTGACTAAATGTGATAAAGGGATTACAGCGCTAGAGAAACAAGAGATAACTTCAAGATTAAAATTAAGTAGAAATCAGCAATTGTTTTTTAGTTATATCGATTATGCACCTCAAGTGAAATCTGAATTTGAAGCATTAGAATTATCTGCGTTACCAAAATTTACGTTGGTTACAGGTATTGCTAACGCTAAACCTTTGGTTGATTTTTTAACAGAAAAAGAATTAGAGTTTGATCATTTGGAATTTAATGATCATTATGATTTTAAAGCTTCTGATATTAATAACCTAGAATCAAAAGGACTGGTGATTACAACTGAGAAAGATTACGTGAGGTTAAAGGATTATAAAAGTTTAAATGGCAAATTATACTATTTACCTATTGAAATAAAAATAGATAGGTCTGCTCAATTTAATGCAGCAGTACAGCAGTTTGTTAACTAAAGAAGCTGGAGACAATTTTTTCTCCAGTAAGAGCGGCATGTAACTTGTCTTCAAAGTCATCTTGCTTAAATGGTTTAGATATAATATCGTCAAAACCAGCATCACCAAATTCGTGCATTTTATCTTCGAGAGTTACCGCAGTTAAAGCAAATATGGTTATTTTTTTATCAAATGCTCTAATCATTTTAGTAGCTTCTAATCCACTAATTCCAGGCATATGTATATCCATTAAAACAATATCATAATTCGTTGTTTTTACAATTTCTACAGCATCTTCACCATTATCAACGACATCGCAATTGAGGTTCATTTTATTAAGGATCTTCTTAGTAATCATTTGATTAATCTTGTTATCTTCTACAATAAGAATTTTAACATTGCTTAAATCTAAACTTTCCATTTTATTTGCTTTTATAACTTCTACAACTTCAGTTTTGTCTACATTTTTATCATACTCCAAAGGAATTTCAAAAAAGAATGTTGTGCCTTTTCCAAGTTCACTCTTCAAGTAAATTTTTCCTTTAAGGATCTGAATAAGTCCTTTAACAATCGATAAACCTAAACCTGTTCCGCCATATTTTCTATTAATTTGTACCGAACCCTGAGAGAAACTCTCAAACATGTGATTCTGCTTTTCTTTTGTAATACCTATACCATTATCTTCGATTTCAAAACGAAGATAATAAATGTTATCTTTTTTGTCAATTTTGTACGTCCTTACCCAAATATCTCCATCTTTCGTGAATTTAATAGCATTACCAAGTAGATTGATTAAAATTTGAGAGATTTTTAATTGATCTCCTATAAATGTTTCAGGTATACCATTTTCATATTCAAAATGAATTTTTGTATCCTGGTTGTTTGCAGAGTTGCTAAGTGCTGAGATTACATTTTCTAATTTATTTCTTAAATTAAAGTGCTCTGGATCTACTTCAACTTTATTGGCTTCAATTTTATTTATTTGAAGAATATCGTTAATGAAAGTAAGTAAATAATCTCCAGAGAATTTTAAAGACTTTAAATGAGATAATTGATGCGGTTTAGGGTCTTCATCTAACAACATATTGGTAAGACCTGTTACAGCGTATAATGGTGTCCTTAACTCGTGGGTAACTGTAGATAAAAAGTTTGCTTTTGTTTTTGATGCTAACTCGGCTTTTTCTTTAGCAAGAATAAGTTCGTCATTTTTTTTATGAAGCATTGTGTTGGTGTTCAGTCTTATATTGTTGTTTTTATACAATGATAAGGTGAGTAATGAGAGTATTGTAATTAAAGCAATACTCAGTATCGTTGTAATTCTTATAAAGGCACTTTCTGCACTTACTTCATCAATCTGAGCTTTTAGCTGTGCGTTTTGTGCTTCTTTATAATTATTAATTGATTCACCAGAGGCTTCAATATCTAAGTTTTCCCTAGTTACATTTAAAATAGAGTCTGATAAGTGAATATGTTTTTTAATGTATAAATGAGAATTTTTATAATCTTCATTTTTTTCGTGAATATCACTTAAAGTTAAATAAGCTTCATTTTTATCTTGAATGATATTGTTGTCTTGCGCTATTTCCAAACCTTCTTCAACTTGAGATAATGCTATTTTAGTATTTCCTAAAGCTAAATAAACTTTTGCGCTATATATTAAAGCAGCACTTAGACGATTTAATTGATTGTATTTTTTTGCTAAAATAATAGTCTTTTCTAAGTTGAATTTTGCTTCTTCTAATCGGTTTTGTTGAATATATATTTTTGCTTCATTTAATAAAACATCTGAAGTGTACTCCTCTAAATTTTCTTGTTCAAAGAGGCCTTTAGCAGAGTTAAAATATTCTAAAGCATCTTCATATTCATTCTGTGTGCTATGCATTACACCTTTTATATTATAGGCAATTGCTAGGTTGCCATAATCATCGATGTCTCGTTGAATCTGCATGGCTTTTTTTATAGAAACGTCGGCTTTATCTTTTTCCCCAACTAAGAATTGAATTTTTGATATTTTAGTGTAAATTTTACCTAAGTTAGATTGGTCTTCAATTTTTAAGGCAATACTTAACGCTTCATCTAAGTTTTCTAAAGCGTTATGATATTTACCACGATCACTATCTGACTTTGCTTGATTGATACGTTCGAGAAGTCTAAGGGAGAGCATCTCATTATCTATTACACCTTCTTGTTGTCCGTAACTGATTATGCAGTAAAAGGTTAGTGTGATAAATAGGCAATGTTTGATAAGAGACATTCAGCTCGGTTTAATTTAAACAAATATAATTATTTATTCGGCAAAAGTTATTTTTTGTCCGATTAATCGCTAATCAAGTCCAAAATTCTTGAACTATAGCCCGTCTCATTATCATACCAGCCTACTATTTTTACCATGTTGCCAATAACAGAGGTCATTTGAGCATCAAAAATACAAGAGTGGGAATTTCCAACAATATCAATAGATACTATGGGGTCTTCTGTGTATTCAAGAATGCCTTTTAAATGATTTTTTGCAGCATTTTTAAAAATTGAATTTACTTCTGCAATAGACGTTGGTTTTTCAACATTAATTGTAATATCTGTTAAAGAGCCATTTGCAACGGGAACTCTAATACCACAACCACCAATTACGTCGGATAGGTCAGGAAAAATTTTTGTCAATGCTTTTGCTGCTCCTGTTGTTGTAGGTACTATGGATTGGCCTGCTGCTCTTGCCCGTCTTAAATCTTTATGAGGTTGGTCATGTAAGCTTTGATCTGTAGTATATGAGTGAATGGTTGTTATATAGGCTTGCTTTATACCAAGATGTTCTTTTATTAAGGCGATCATTGGTGCTGCATTATTGGTCGTACAAGATGCATTAGATAAAATAGTTTCTGTACCATCTATAGTATCATCATTAACCCCTATAACAATTGTTTTTATATCATCTTCAAGCGCAGGCACAGATAAAATAACACGTTTTGCTCCGTTTGAAATATGATGTTGTAATTCTGATTTCGTTTTAAATTTACCTGTAGATTCAATAACAAAATCTGGAGATACTGTAGACCAATCTAAATCTTTAGGGTGTGATTTACGGTATAACGGAATTGCAGTATTGTTTACTATTATATGCTTTTCATCGAATGAAATTTCATCTTTTAAAACTCCGTGAATACTATCATATTTAAGAAGATGACTTAAGGTTCTAGTATCTGCTAAATCATTAATAGCTACAATTTGAATTTGAGGATGATTTAAAGCCAACCTAAATACACGACGGCCTATTCTTCCAAAACCATTAATCGCTACAGTAATCATTAATTAATGTGTTTTTGAGCCTTGTAAGATGATCTAACCAATGCGCTACTCTCAACGTGTCTAAATCCTAATTCTAAACCAATTTCTTCGTATTCTTTAAATTGATCGGGATTGATGAAAGATTTTACAGGTAAATGCTTTTTACTTGGTTGCAAATATTGCCCAATAGTAACAACGTCTACATCATTATTTCGTAAATCGTGAAGCGTCTGTATCACTTCTTCTCGTTCTTCACCAAGACCTAACATTATGCCAGATTTAGTTCTGCGCTGTCCTTGAGATTTTAAATATTTTAAAACCCCTAAACTACGATCGTATTTTGCCTGTATTCTTACATCACGTGTTAAGCGTCTTACAGTTTCAATATTATGAGAAACAACTTCAGGTGCTACATCAATGATACGATCAATATGTTTTTCTAGACCTTGAAAATCTGGAATAAGTGTTTCTAAAGTCGTTTCTGGGTTCATGCGGCGAACAGCTTTTACTGTTTCTGCCCACATAATGCTTCCCATATCTTTAAGGTCATCACGGTCTACACTAGTTAAAACGGCATGCTTAATTTGCATCAATTTTATAGAACGTGCAACTTTTTCAGGTTCATCCCAATCTACAGTTTCTGGTCGTCCTGTTTTAACACCACAAAAACCACAAGACCTTGTACATACATTACCTAAAATCATAAACGTAGCAGTACCTTCTCCCCAACATTCTCCCATGTTAGGACAACTTCCTGATGTACAAATAGTATTTAATTTATACTTATCAACTAGCGATCTAAGTTCCGTATATTTTTTACCTGTAGGTAATTTTACTCTTAACCATTTAGGTTTTCTTTCTGGTAAAATATTTGAAGCAACTGTAGTTTCCATGCAATTATCAATTTCTTAGAACAAAGATACAAAGTAAATACTAAAATACTTTATAGTATAAAGGGACTATAGTCTTAACTTTATTGTATTGCATATGATTTTAATTGTAAAAGAATTTGAAATAATCTCGCCTTAAAATTTAGAACTAGGTAGTGCTTTAACTAAAGCTTTAGGAGTTAGCTTTTTGTAATAATAGCAGCGAGTAGTTTTTTAGCTCTTAAGAGTTTTACTTTAACATTATTAATAGGTTCGTTAAGTACTTCTGAAATTTCTTTATAACTCAATTCTTGAAAATATCTAAGGTTAATTATTTCTTGATAATGTGGTTTTAGCTTTTTAATATCTCGGAGTAATTTTGCTAAATTTTGTTCTGTAATAATTTTATCTTCAGGTGTAGGTGAATTATCAACGATATTAAAATAATTGTCGTCGTTATCTTTAGAGGTATTTCTAATCGAATGTTTTTGTTTTCTAACTAAGTCTATATGGATATTTTTGGAAATGGTAATAAGCCACGTTTTAAACTTATAATCCTCATTGTAAGTCTCAATCTTGTCAAAAGCTCTAGAGAAAGTTTGAATGGTAATATCTTCTGCATCATTCTCATTAGAAGTTCGCTTAAGTTGAAACGCAAAAACATCATTCCAATACGTATCCAAAAGGAAATTGAACGCAATTTGATTGTTGTTTTTTGCTTTACTTATAGCTTCTTTTATTTCCAATGCTTGGGTTTAGATATCAAATTAATTATAAAGATACTTAATTGAGAGGTAACAAGTAATATTTCTAAAATAGGCATCCAAAAAATGAGATCTGATTCTTTAAGTTTTTGAGCAGAGAACCCAAAACAAAACCATTGAATTATAAACCTCAATATTATTAAAATCGTAACCCATAGCCATGAGAATCCAATAAAACATAATACGATTCCTAAAATCCAGAATAACAATTGTGTTATGTAAAATAAGCCTAACAATATTTTATGTTTAGACTTATAGTGTTTTGCAGTGCTAATGTGTCTTCTTTTTTGTAATACCCAAGCTTTAAATGATGTCTTAGGTTCTGATATTGTAAAACTTTCTTTAGTAAAACAAATGGCTGTATTTGAAGGGTTAGAGACTTCATTGATGAATAAATCATCATCTCCAGATTTAATGGACATATGACTGCTAAACCCGCAATTATTAAAAAATAAATCTTTTTTGTAAGCCATATTACGGCCAACTCCCATGTACGGGGATTTCATATTAGCATATGAAAAATACTGTAAGGCTGTCATTACAGTTTCGAACCGAATAAGTTTGTTTAAAAGAGAAAATTTCTTTTTAGCATAGGCTCCATAGCCTAAAACTATAGATTTTTCATTAGAAAAATGACTGCTTAAGTGGGCTAACCACTCATTTGAGTTTGGTTTACAATCTGCATCCGTAAAAACTAAAAACTCATGTTTAGAGGCTTTAATACCTAGGGTAAGTGCGTATTTCTTATTGCCCCAAAATGCTTCACTTACTTTAACATTAACTAATTTTATAGAATTATAATTAGAGGCAAACTCTTCCATGATTTCTAATGAATCATCTGAAGAACTGTCGTTAACAAGAACAATTTCGAAATTTGAATAGTTCTGATTTAATATTAAAGGAATGTTTTTCTTTAAATTTTCTGCTTCATTTTTAGCGCAGATAATAATAGATATTGGAATGTGTTTCTTTATGCGTGTTTCAGCATGTTTAATTCCAAAAGAAAAGAGAAAACTGAGGTAATAAATAATTTGAACACTAACTACTGCAATAAATGCATAAAATAGTATTAAAGTAAGAGTCATTAATACTTATGAATGTTGAGGTTCGCTACAGTCTTTGTATTCGTCTGGCGATTTTCCACAAAAACCACAAGCCTCTCCATCTTTATTAAGCATAGGGTTTTGACTCGCACAAGTGCCCGCAAATTTCCCGTCTTTCTTTGCCCAAATCTTTATTGCAATTCCTGCTACTGCTAAAGCTAATAATCCTAATGTAAGTAAGAGTAATTTCATCTGAATTCTTGAATTTAATGCAAAGATAACGCTTTTACATTTATTTTAATGTTCCTTTAGTTGGTACTTCATCACAAATAATAATTATATAAGCTTTTAAGGGGATTGTTTTTTAAACAAAAAAAGAGGCACAATTAATATTGCGCCTCTTTTAGGATTAATTAACTAATAATTTATTAGTTGTCTTTTAAAGAAATTTCTGCAACTTCAGTATCGTTTTCGTTAGCGTTATCTCCTTTTGTACCAATTTTTATACTAAGTGCTAAAGCGTCTTCCATGTAAGGAATTTGTTTTAACCTACGGTCAGACTCATCTAGAATACCTAGATTAACCATTTTATCTTGTAGTTCTGCCCAAATTTGATATTGTTGTTCTTTCGGTAATTGAGGAAGTGTAACAACATCTATCATAGATGTTTTTTCAACAGAATTAATGTAAGCTACGGTTTTTAAGTTCTTAGCACGTTCATTACCATTTATAACATATTTCTTAGCATCCGGATTGTTAAGTTTTAATAACTCTCTAGATAAATCATCTAATTTAGAATTGTTATTTTGAATGTCACTGCGCAGATCAAAAATTTCTTCTACTACAACGTTGTTTTCATTTTTAAGTTCTTCATTTTTCTGATAAAACATAAAAGATGTTACCGCAAAGATTACTGCTGCTGCACTCGCAGCAAAACTGTACCAAGGGGTTTTTCGCTCTTGTGTTAAATGAATCACTTTAGTATCGCTAGATTCATCTAAAGAATTTAAAATATCTCCGAGAAGATCTTTTGGTAAATCTACAGCGCCAGCTTTCGCAATAATTTCTAAATTATCTTGAAGTTTTTCATAAGCTTCTGCTGCTTCAGGATAATTTGAAATAAAATGCTCGACTTCTTTAGACTCTTCTGAGGAAATGTCTCCAACCAAATACTTCTGAAGTAGGTCGGAATTTAAAAAGGTTTGTACTTGTTTTTCCATGATCAAATAATTTATGGATTATAGACTTTTTTCAGCTCTCTCAATCCTATTTTTAATCTAGATTTAATTGTTCCTAGCGGAATATCTAATTCGTCGCTAGCTTCTTGTTGTGTCATACCTTGAAAAAATAAAGCATCTAACACAATTTGATATTTTTCTTCTAGTGTTCCAACATGTTTCTTAATGTCCATGACATCTTCATTGAAATTTGTTGTTGGTAGAATATATACGTTAGAAGTTTCAATTTGGACTTCTTTATGATAACGATTATTAAAACTTCTTAGTTTATCTATGGCTGTATTTCTAGCAATACGGAACAACCATGTAAAAAGTTTTGCTTTTTTTGGGTCGTATTTCAAATGATTTTTCCAGACCTTAATAAAGGTTTCTTGGAGGGCATCTTGCGCTACTTCTTCATTAATGGTGATTTTTAAAATCACACCATAAAGACTATTAGAATAATTTTCATATAGCAAATTCAACGCTCGTTTATCTCCTTTTTGAAGATAATCGATAATTTTTTGTTCTGTAGGAGTAATACTCAAAATACTAAAATCTTGTTTTTTTTGATGTTTTAAAACGTCTAATAATGAATTTGTAGGCGTAAATATAATTAAATACACCAAATGGTGACCTATATAAAAAAATAGAATAGTTCTATATCTTAAAAGGGATTGATTAATAGTGTTTTAAGAAGGTAAAACTATTCTAAATTATAAGTCACAATTTAAACTGTGTATTTTGTTATTATAGAATGTTAACTTCAGTCTCAATCTTAATATTAAATAACCTTTTTACAGTTTTTTGAATGAGTTGTGCTAGCTCTAAAATGTCTTTTCCGCTAGCATTACCATAATTGACTAAGACTAAGGCTTGTTTATCATGAACTCCATAATCTTTAAACCGCTTTCCTTTAAATCCAGCTTTTTCAATAAGCCAACCTGCAGGGATTTTAACTTCATCTGCTGAAATTGCATAAGATGGAGCGTCAGAAAAGTTAGTTTGTAATGTTTTAAAAACTTCTGTTGATACTATTGGGTTTTTAAAAAAACTACCACTATTTCCAATTTCTTTAGGGTCTGGTAATTTGCTTTGTCTAATAGCTATAACGGCGTTAGAGATGTCTTGAATTGTTGCGTTTACTATTTGTAAAGCGTGTAATTCATTTTTAATAGCTCCGTAATCTACTCGTAATTTATGATTGTTTTTAGTCAATTTTAAATTTACGCTAGTAATTATATAGTTACCTTTTAAATCTTGTTTAAAAATAGATTCTCTATAACCGAAATTACAATCTGATTTTGAAAATATTTTTAAATTTTGATGATTTACGTTTATAGCTTCACAACTTACAAATACATCTTTAAGCTCTACACCATAAGCACCAATGTTTTGTATTGGTGCTGTACCCATATTTCCAGGAATTAAGGATAGGTTTTCAATACCACCATAATTATGCTTTAAACACCAGAGTACAAAGTTGTGCCAGTTTTCGCCAGCCATGGCTTTAATAATAACGCTATCGTCTGTTTCGCTAACAACCTCGATACCTTTTAAGTTAATATGAAGAACGAGTGCTTCAATATCCTTGGTCAATAGCATATTGCTCCCGCCTCCTAAAAAAAAGAGCGGTTTAGAATGCTGTTCTCTAAGAATATTTTTAAGCGTTTCCATAGACCTAATATCACAATAAGATTGTGCATTAGCATCAATACCAAAGGTGTTAAAAGGTTTTAAAGAAGCGTTATTAATAATAGTCATTAGTCTTTATATACTTTTAAAGCTTCTTCAAGTATTTTAACTGCAATGATTAAACTTTCTTCGTTTAATACATATGCAATTCTAATTTGATTTAATCCAACACCAGGTGTAGAATAAAAACCAGCAGCAGGAGCAACCATTACCGTGTCATTATTGTATTCAAAAGATTCTAAAAGCCATTTAGCAAAATCGTCCGTATTTTTTACGGGCAATTCAGCAATACAATAAAATGCACCATTAGGTTTTGCAACTTTTACACCTTCAATTTTTTCAAGCTCAGTAATTAACGTATTTCTACGTTTTACGTATTCTTCTTTAACATCATCAAAATAACTTTGAGGTGTATCTAAAGCTGCTTCACTAGCAATTTGTGCTAATGTAGGAGGACTTAATCTTGCTTGCGCAAATTTTAAAGCTGTTTTTATAAATTCTTTGTTTTTTGAAACTAAGTAACCAATACGTGCGCCACACATACTATATCGTTTAGAAACAGAATCTATAATTATAGCATTTTCTTCTAAACCTGGTTCTTGTAAAATAGAGTAGTGTTCAATACCATCGTATACAAATTCTCTGTAAACTTCGTCAGCAATTAAAAATAAATCGTGCTTCTTAACAATTGCAGCCAATTGTTTTATTTCTTCTTTAGAATATAAATAGCCTGTAGGATTTCCTGGATTACAGATTAATATAGCCTTGGTTTTTGGAGTAATAAGCTTTTCGAATTCTTCAATTGCAGGTAAAGCAAAATTATCTTCAATTTTAGAAATTACAGGAACTACTTTAACACCAGAAGCAATAGAAAACCCATTATAGTTAGCATAAAATGGCTCTGGAATTATAATTTCGTCATCCTTATCCATGATGCTACCAAATGTAAATAAAAGAGCTTCACTTCCTCCAGTAGTAACAATGATATCGCTATGAGATACATTTATAGAATTACGTTTGTAATATTCCGCAATTTTCACTCTATAAGTCTCAGAACCTTCAGACCTACTATAAGCTATAGTTTCTAAATTGTGGTTTTTAACGGCATCAAGAGCCACTTGAGGAGTTTTTATATCTGGCTGACCTATATTGAGGTAGTAAACGTTTTTTCCTTGTTTGTGTGCAGCTTCAGCATACGGTACCAATTTTCTAATTGGCGATTCTGGCATGTTGATGCCTTTGTTTGATATTATTGGCATATAATATGATTTTTAAAAGTGCAAAGTTCTGAAAATTATTAAAGCTTATAGGTTAAAAAGCGTAAAAAAAATGAGCCCTTAATTTAAGGACTCATTCTAAGCTGTTATTTGTAAACTAGATTATTGTTCTAGCATACTTTTATTTTTCTTTTCTAAAACACTTGTCTTATCAGAATCTACCACTAAACCTTTAATTTTTAAAGCTACAGTAGGTGTTTCCGCATTAGAAAATACAGTAATTGTTTTTCTAATAGGGTTAACTCTTTTAGTATCGTATTTTACTTCTATCTCACCGGTTTCTCCTGGCATAATAGGATCTTTTGGTTTCTTTGGTACCGTACAACCACAAGTAGATTTTACATTAGAAATTACTAAAGGTGCATCTCCTGTATTTGTAAATTCAAATACTCTTACTCCATTAGAACCTTTCTCAATGGTTCCGTAGTCAATAACATCTGTCTTAAACTCGATTTTTGCTATTTTTTCTTGAGCGAAAGAACCAAAGCTTATTAGTCCTACAAATAAAATTGCTATTAAATTTTTCATCATTTTAATTTTAAAATTGATTAGTCAAAACTAGTCACTTTTTCGTTCCAATCAAAATTTATTAGTTGTAATGCATGGCTTTTAACAGATTTTACGGTTTTTAAGCTCATATTATTACCTTAATAATTTTTCGAAATAGGAATTATAAGTACTTTTGACAGTTATATTACAAAAACAATACCAAAACATGGAAATTCCATCAAAATATAATGCACAGTCAGTAGAAAATAAGTGGTACGACTACTGGATGCAAAATAACTACTTTCATTCTGTGCCAGATGAAAGAGAACCTTATACTATAGTTATTCCTCCTCCAAATGTTACAGGAATATTACATATGGGGCATATGTTGAACAATACCATTCAAGATGTATTGATTCGTCGTGCACGTTTAATGGGGAAAAATGCGTGCTGGGTTCCTGGAACGGATCATGCCTCTATTGCTACAGAAGCAAAAGTTGTGGCTAAGCTAAAAGCGCAGGGCATTGATAAAAATGACCTATCTCGCGAAGAATTTTTAGAACACGCTTGGAAGTGGACAGAAGAATATGGTGGTGTTATCTTAGACCAACTTAAAAAGTTAGGATGTTCTTGTGATTGGGACAGAACTAAATTTACCATGGACGATGATATGTCTGAAGCTGTAATTAAAGTGTTTGTTGATTTATACAATAAAGGCTTAATTTATAGAGGTTACCGAATGGTGAATTGGGATCCTGAAGCAAAAACAACGTTATCTGATGAAGAAGTAAACCATGTTGAAAAACAAGGCTTACTTTATTATTTAGAATATAAAATTGAAGGCAGTGACGAAAAGTTAACCATCGCAACCACACGTCCTGAAACAATTTTTGGTGATACCGCCATTTGTATTAATCCAAATGATGAGCGTTTTACACACTTAAAAGGAAAGAAAGCGATTGTTCCTATTTGTGGACGCGTTATTCCTATTATTGAAGACGAATATGTAGATGTTGAATTTGGTACAGGTTGTTTAAAAGTAACACCTGCTCACGATGAAAACGATAAAGGTTTAGGAGATAAACATAATTTAGAAGTGGTTGATATCTTTAATGATGATGCGAGTTTAAATAGCTTCGGAATGCATTACGAAGGTCAAGATCGTTTTGTAGTTAGAAAAGCAATTTCTAAAGAATTAGAAGAAGCTGGTATTTTAGTTAAAACTGAAAATCATATTAATAAAGTAGGAACTTCTGAACGTACAAAGGCTGTTATTGAGCCACGTTTAAGTGATCAATGGTTTTTAAAAATGGAAGATTTAGCGCAACCTGCTATCGATGCTGTTTTAAAGAATGGTGATATTAAACTTTTTCCTAAGAAGTTTGAAAATACTTACAGACACTGGATGGAGAATATTCGTGATTGGAATATCTCACGTCAATTACTTTGGGGACAACAAATTCCTGCATTTTATTATGGGGATGGAAAAGAAGATTTTGTAGTTGCAGAAACTATAGATGAAGCTTTAAAATTAGCACAAGAGAAAACAAAGAATTCAGATTTAAAAACAGAAGATTTAAGACAAGAAACAGATGCTTTAGATACATGGTTTAGTTCTTGGTTGTGGCCAATGAGTGTTTTTGATGGTATTCGTAATCCTGAAAATGAAGAAATAAAATACTATTACCCAACCAACGATTTAGTAACGGGTCCAGATATTTTATTCTTCTGGGTTGCACGTATGATTGTTGCTGGTTATGAATATAAAGATGAAAAGCCTTTTGAAAATGTTTATTTAACAGGATTAGTGAGAGATAAACAAAGACGAAAAATGTCTAAATCTCTTGGTAACTCACCAGATGCTTTAAAACTTATTGAAGAATATACAGCAGATGGTGTAAGAGTAGGCTTATTATTAAGTTCTGCAGCCGGAAACGATTTAATGTTTGATGAAACATTATGCCAACAAGGTAAAGGTTTTGGTAACAAAATATGGAATGCTTTTCAATTAACGAACCTTTGGGAAGTTGCAGATATTGAACAACCAAACTCAAGTAAAATTGCTTTAGAATGGTACGAAGCTAAGTTTCAGTCTGTATTAGTAGAAATAGAAGATCATTTTAGTAAATACAGATTAAGTGATGCTTTAATGTCTATTTATAAGTTGATTTATGATGATTTCTGTGGTTGGATGTTAGAGATGGTTAAACCCGCTTATCAACAACCAATAGATAGAACAACTTACAACAAAGTAATGTCTATTTTTGAAGATAACTTAAAAATCGTTCATCCATTTATGCCTTTCTTAACGGAAGATATTTGGCAATATATTAAAGAGCGTTCACCAGAAGAAGCTTTAATTATAGCAAAATGGCCAGAAGCAAAACCTATTAATGAAACTTTAATTTCTGAGTTCGATTTTGCCTCAGAAGTTATTTCAGGAATTAGAAACATTAGAAAACAAAAGAATATAGCTTTTAAGGATGCTATTAGTTTCTCTGTGGTTAATAATGAAAATGCAACAACTACTTTTGATGCTGTAATTTCTAAATTGGGTAATCTAGAGAGTTATGATTATGTAACGGAAGCTGTAGAAGGTGCTTTAACTTATCGCGTAAAATCTAACGAGTACTTTATTCCGATGGAAGGAAGTATAGATGTTGAGGCTGAAATAGCGAAGCTTACTGAAGAGTTAAGTTATACAGAAGGTTTCCTTAAGTCTGTACAAAAGAAACTATCTAACGAGCGTTTTGTAGCAGGTGCACCAGAGCAAGTTGTAGCTTCTGAGAAAAAGAAAGAAGCTGATGCTTTAGCTAAGATTGAAACAATCAAAGCGAGTTTAGCGAGTTTGAAATAAAATTTTTTTAAAATATTTTATAATAAAAAAGACTACCGTAAAGGTGGTCTTTTTTATTTACCATTCATTAATCTTATTACTATCCAATTTTACAAAAATAAAGAGTAGAATAGTAAAACCCCAAAGTCCTGAGCCTCCATAACTAAAAAAGGGTAGAGGGATTCCGATAGTTGGAATTAAGCCCATAACCATACCTATATTAATGGTGAAATGGACAAATAATATTGACGCAACTCCGTAGCCATAGACACGACTAAATTGAGATTTTTGTGCTTCAGCAAGATATAATATTCGAATTATAAGCATCACAAAAAGGAGTACAACAAAACTCGTCCCCATAAAACCCCATTCTTCACCAACGGTACTAAAAATATAATCGGTGTGTTGTTCTGGTACAAATTTACCTGTAGTTCTTGTCCCTTGAAGAAATCCTTTTCCTTTAAGGCCACCAGAACTAATAGCGTGTTCGGACTGAATAAGGTTGTAAGCTTCTACCTTTTTCATTCGTTCAAGTTTAGCAGGGTCTTTTTCTAAACGTAACCAAAGACTAATTCTATTTTGTTGATGTGGCTGTAAAGCATGGTCATAAAACAATTTTACACCATAAGAAAATAGGACACAAGCAACGAGAACAGTAATATGTTGAATAAGTGCTCCTCGTTTTTTCTTTCTTGAAAAATAGAAAGTAAAAATGATAACAGCAACGACTATGGCAGTAATTAAAATACCAAATTTTAAACCAATTACGGCAAGTATAATCAGGCTTAAAGCTATTGTTAAGTATACTTGTTGTAAACCTTCTCTATAAAAAACAAAGAAAAAGGATAGATAGACAATAGTACTACCAGCATCATTTTGAAGTAAAATTAGTAGCGCAGGGGTAAAGATTATAGCCGCCACTCTAATTTGATCTTTAATGGTTTGCATGTTGGTTTGCAAATCACTCATATACCTAGCAACAGCAAGTGCTGTAGCAAATTTAGCAAATTCACTAGGTTGAATCGTCATACTACCAATACCATACCATGAGCGTGCTCCATTCACTTCTTTTCCAAAAATGAATAGGCCAACTAAGGCAAGCATGGCGACGACGTAAATGACACTCGCAAATTGTTCATAAAATTTAGCTTCAACCGAGAGTATTAAGACAATGAGGACAAGGGTTAACCCGATAAACATCATGTGTTTACCGTAAAGTTGATCGGTGTCAAAATAACTAGTAATTTCACCTATATGTGAAGCTGATAAAATATTAAGAAACCCAAAACCTACTAATAATAAAAATAGAATAATAGTAATCCAATCGAACTTAAAGTGTCTTTGATTTGCTCTTAGCATGTAAATTTATAATTTTAAGTCGCTTGTATCCGGCAGTTCTACAGCGTAATTATCAATGACTTGGAGTTGTGATCCTCTGTTTATTTGAAAAGGTTCACCAGAATAAGGTTTTTTGTATTCGTTTTCTAAGCTATGAGTTAAAATCCAATCTTCTAAATCTGTTCGTGTAATATTACCGTTAATGTATTTTTCAATCATTAAGCTCGCCATTTTTCCTGCAAAACGACCTCCCCAATAGCCATTTTCAACAAAAATAGCAATTGCTATTTTCGGGTTGTCTTTTGGAGCAAAAGCAACAAAAATGGAATGATCTGTCAGTTGTGTTTTTACGCTATCTATTTTAATAAAGTTTTCTGCGGTTCCCGTTTTTCCACAGATGTCAATACCAGGAACTTTTAAATGCACTGCAGTACCATAATTATAAACATCGAACATTCCTTGTACAACGGGTTCAAAATTTTCTTTATCTATTGTTGTGTATTTTGGTGTTGTATATTTTTTTGGAATAGTATCTCCTTCAATATTTTTTATAATATGAGGTGTGTAATAATAACCTCGATTGGCAATTGCGGCTGTCATGTTGGCTAATTGAATAGGGGTTGTTTCAACCTCTCCCTGGCCAATGGCGTTAGACACAATATATGTTGAACCCCAACGGTTATCACCGTAAGCTCTGTCGTAATAATCCCCGTCTGGAATTCTACCTTTTCTACCTACAGACAAATCATTATTTAAAAAGTTACCTAAGCCAAAACTTTTAGCATGATTAGCCCAAACGTTCATTCCTTCACCAGCATCATCATATTTGTCTATGATTTTGCGATACACATTAACAAAATAACCATTGCAAGATTGAGAAATACCCCAATTCATATTGGTTGGGTTGCTATGGTGATGACAACCTGTTAGTTTTCTACTACCATAATAATAGCCCATTCTACATGTGTAAGTATCATTAACATCGACAACTCCTTCTTGTAGTCCAATAAGTGCATTCATAACTTTAAAGGGTGACCCTGGTGCGTATTGCGCTAGTAGTCCCCGGTCATATAACGGTTTTGCTATTGTGTCATAATGTAATTTTGTGTAATTCTTAGAACGATTTCTTCCGACTAAATCATTTGGATTATAACTAGGACCTGTTACCATGGCTAATATTTCTCCATTATTTGGATCAATGGCTACGATTCCCCCACGTTTATGCTTCATTAATAATTCACCATAAGCTTGTAACTCTGCATCAATAGTAATGGTAATGTCTTTGCCTGGTTTTGGTAAGGTATCATAAATACCTTCTTTGTAAGGGCCAATATTTTTGTTGAATCTATCTTTTTGAATAAATTTAATACCCTTAACGCCACGCAAAACGTCTTCGTATGTTTTTTCTACACCTTGATTACCAATTAAATCACCTAACTTATAGTAGGGTTGTTTCTCAATGATAGAACGATTAACTTCTCCAATATCTCCTAAAACATTAGCACCAATGGTTGTTTGATAAGATCTAAGTGAGCGTTTTTGAATATAAAACCCTTCAAATTTTCTCATTTTTTCTTGAAGCACAGCATAATCTTTTTTTGAAAGCTGAGGCACAAAAGGTGATGGAAGTCTAGGTGAATAGTTTGTTGCTTTTTTTAGTTTTTTATCGTAATCCTCTCTTGTTATTTTTAAAAGATTACAAAACTCATTAATTTCTAACGAATCTAGAGGGGTTACTTCTCTAGGAATAACCATAACATCATAAGATGGTTGGTTAGCAACTAGTAATTGGCCATTTCTATCATAAACATAACCGCGTTTGGGGTAATTATATTCTTTTTTGATGGCAATATCTTCAAAAATATTATACGCAGAATTATCATAAACTTGAAGGTAAAATAAACGCGCTATAAAAACAAGGCCAACAAGAATAACAGTTGTAAGTAATAACAGTTTTCTCATTTTCGGTTTCGACTAAATAAAATTATTAGTAAGACACTAAGTATAATAGTGAAAATACTAGCGAATAACGTTTTCTTTAAGATTAAAAGTATTTCAGAAACGTTAAAAACTTCTAAAGAAAAAAGAATTAAATGATGAAGTATCGTCCCGATTGTAATATAACTAAGTAAGCTTCCGATTTCGGTGGTATTAAAC
This sequence comes from Winogradskyella wichelsiae, assembly GCF_013403925.1. GTDB lineage: Bacteria > Bacteroidota > Bacteroidia > Flavobacteriales > Flavobacteriaceae > Winogradskyella > Winogradskyella wichelsiae. Next base: position 214,192 of record NZ_JABFDJ010000001.1, on the reverse strand, counting down.
TTAATCGATTGATGCTCGTAAAGCATACCAAAAGAGCTTTTTAGAAGTAATGGTCTGGCGTAGGCTAAACTTACTGCAGCTGCTGCATGTACACCACCAGAATCTGAAAATAAATCTACAAGAAGTCCTAACATAAAACTGATAAAGAGAAATAGAAGTCGTTCTTCTCTAACAGGAAATAGAAATATGAAAATAATATAGACGTAAGGATTGATGTAGCCTAAAAAATTAATATGATTACATATTACAACTTGAATTAAAAGTAGTAAAATAAACCGAACGATATTTGTACCAGTCACATTATTCATCACTTTTGTTTTCTAATGTTCTAATTTGATTTCGGTCTAGATTTTCTAAAATGTACACTGTGCCAAGATTAGTCATATCATTAAACAACCTAACCTCTATTGTGTAAGTATCTCCACTAATATCTGTTTTAAAACTATCAATTGTACCAATGCCAATTCCTTTTGGAAATATTGAAGATTCACCACCTGTTATAATGGTGTCTCCTTCTTTAATTGGTGCGAATTGAGACACATCCTCTAATTGTACAAAGACAGGAGATTTTCCGTTCCATGTTAATGATCCAATATGATTAGAAGACTTCAGTTGCGCGTTAATTTGACTCTTTTGATTTAAGATAGATAATGTTCTAGAATAATTTTTAGACGTATTGTCTATAATTCCTATAATACCATTAGAAGTAATAACGCCAAGATCTTCCTTTATGCTATCGTTTTTTCCTCTGTTTAAAGTAAGATAGTTATTCGGTAAAGAATAACTGTTTTTATAAACTTCAGCGGTGGTCACTCTATATTTAGATTTTTGATATGTGGTATCTATAAGAGTTGAATCTTTTACAATAGGTAAATTAAGCAGTTTTTCTCTTAAAAACCTATTCTCTTCAACAAGGAGGTCGTTTTCTTTTTTTAAGTAGAAATATTGGTCTACAGAGTTCATTGTACCATAAACTCCTCCAGTTAAAATATTAGCTGAATTTATAAATTTACTTTTGTGATACGAATGCGACTGAATAGTGAGCGATAAGGCTATACTTAAAAGTAATAAAAACAACAGAAAGGTTTTGTTTCTTATAACAAAATTGAATATTTGTTGCATTATTTACTTCTTATTTAATCAATATACTTTTGTATTTAGATAAGCTCTTAAGGACAATTCCTGTACCTCTAACCACAGCTCTTAAAGGATCTTCTGCAATATATACAGGTAAATCTGTTTTTTGAGATAGACGTTTGTCTAATCCTCTCAACATTGATCCACCTCCAGCTAAATAGATTCCGGTATTATAAATATCAGCAGCTAACTCTGGTGGAGTTTGAGATAAGGTTTCCATTACAGAATCTTCAATTCTTAAAATAGATTTATCTAAGGCTTTAGCAATTTCACGAAATGAAATTTGAACTTGTTTTGGTTTTCCTGTTAATAAATCACGTCCTTGAACGCTCATGTCTTCTGGAGGTAATTCTAAATCTTCTGTTGCTGCACCAATCTGAATCTTTATTTTTTCAGCAGTCCTATCACCAACATATAGGTTATGTTGTGTTCTCATGTAATAGATAATATCATTTGTAAAAACATCACCTGCTACTTTTACAGATTTATCACAAACAATTCCTCCAAGAGCGATAACTGCAATTTCAGTGGTTCCACCACCGATATCAACAATCATATTTCCTTTTGGCTGCATAATGTCTACACCAATACCAATAGCGGCTGCCATAGGTTCATGTATTAAATAGACCTCTTTACCGTTAACACGCTCACATGATTCTTTTACGGCACGCATTTCTACTTCCGTAATTCCAGATGGAATACAAACAACCATTCGTAAAGCAGGATTGAAAAATTTCTTTTTCAATGCGGGAATGTTTTTAATAAACATACTTATCATTTGCTCAGAGGCATCGAAATCAGCAATAACCCCGTCTTTTAAAGGACGAATGGTTTTAATGTTTTCGTGCGTTTTTCCTTGCATCATGTTGGCCTCTTTACCAACGGCTATGATTTTTCCGCTAATGCGGTCTCTTGCGACTATCGATGGATTATCAACAACAACTTTATCGTTGTGGATGATTAATGTATTTGCGGTTCCTAAATCTATGGCTATCTCTTCCGTAAGGAAATCAAAAAATCCCATGTGCTATTATTGATTATTTTGGGTTGATTTTGTCTTAATTAATTAGACTATCTGTAAATGTAATAAATAATACGATATTTATATGATATTAGACGTTTATTGCTGTACTTTTTTTGATTTTAAAAAATAAGTCCGTCCAGGATAGGTTTGCTTGATGCTTTAACCTAAAAAGAACCTAGAATCAATTTTTGACTCTAGGTTCTAAATAAAATATTGTTACGTTTTTATTTTAATGCTTAAAATGACGAGTTCCTGTAAATACCATAGCTACATCATGATCATCACAATAGTTAATACTTAATTCATCTTTGATAGAACCACCTGGTTGAATAACAGCTGAAATACCTGCGTTGTCCGCAATTTCTACACAATCTGGAAAAGGAAAAAATGCATCACTAGCCATTACAGCTCCTTTTAAATCAAATTTGAATGATTGCGCTTTATGAATCGCTTGGTTTAAAGCATCAACTCTACTTGTTTGTCCTGTTCCACTAGCACACAATTGTTTGTTTTTTACCAAAACAATGGTATTCGATTTTGTATGCTTACATATTTTAGAAGCAAATATTAAATCGTCTAATTCTTCTGAAGTTGCCGTTGTTTTTGTAACGGCTTTTAAACCTTCAAGTGTATCTGTAATGTTATTTCTGTCCTGAACTAAAACACCATTTAAACAACTTCTTACATTTGTTTGAGGCATTTCAATATCTTTTAAAATTAAAAGAATTCTGTTTTTCTTTCCTTTTAATATTTCTAAAGCTTCAGCAGAGAATGAAGGTGCAATAACAACTTCACAGAATAATTTGTGAATCTCTTCGGCAGTAGCAACATCTATTTCAGTATTACTGATTAAAACTCCACCAAAAGCAGAAACAGGATCACCAGCTAAAGCATCTACATAAGCTTGATGTAAAGTATCACGTTGCGCTAAACCACATGCATTATTATGTTTTAAAACAGCAAATGTTGGTGCGTCGTTTTTAAATTCTAACATCAAATTTACAGCGGCATCAACATCTAAAAGATTGTTGTAGCTTAATTCTTTACCGTGTAGTTTTGTGAAAATCTCATCAAAATCACCGAAGAAAAATCCTTTTTGATGTGGGTTTTCACCATATCGTAAAACTTTTCCGTTGTTTTCTGAAATTTTTAATGTCGGAATTTCTTGATTTTTGTTGAAGTAATTAAAAATTGCAGAATCGTAATGAGAGGATACATTAAATGCTTTTGCTGCAAATTGCTTTCTGTCATCTTCAGACGTTTCACCATTTTTAGATTCTAATAATTCTAAAAATTCAGCATAATCATCAACAGAAGAAACACAAGTAACATCTGCATAGTTTTTTGCAGCCGCTCTAATTAAAGAAATTCCTCCGATATCAATTTTTTCAATAATATCTTGGTTGCTTGCTCCTGACGCTACCGTTTTTTCAAAAGGATATAAGTCAACAATGACTACATCTATTTGAGGAATATCAAATTCTTTGATTTCAGCCACATCACCTTCGTGATTTTGACGATTTAAAATACCCCCAAATACTTTAGGGTGCAATGTTTTTACACGACCACCAAGAATGGATGGGTAAGATGTAACATCTTCTACAGGTACGACATCGATACCTAAGTCTTTAATAAATTTTTCTGTCCCTCCTGTAGAATAAATTGTAACATTTAAGTCGTTTAATTTTTTTACAATAGGTGCTAATCCATCTTTACTAAATACCGAAATTAGTGCTGACGAAATGGTTTTGTTACTCATAATGTTGTGTTGTATGTTGTATTGTGATTTTGATGGTGCAAAAATACGTATATTCAGAGTTATAGTTTTGTCCTAAAACGAGTTTCTTTCAGTTTTTTGTAACAATAAATTGTTGAAAACGTCCTATATTTAAAATGTTGAATTCATAAGACGTTTTATTTTGTAGGAAATAGAATATTTTAGGATGAATTTTATATAAAAACAACCGTTGCATGCTGGTCTATTTACGTTTACTAAAAGAAAGTTTTTCATTTGCAATTAATGCACTTCGTAATAATAAACTCAGAACTTTTTTATCACTTTTAGGTGTTACTGTTGGTATCTTTTCTATCATAGCTGTTTTGGCAGCGGTAGATTCTTTGGATAAAACGATTACTTCTCAATTAAGTTCTCTAGATAGTAATACCATGTATTTAGCAAATATGTCTTTTGGACCAACAGATGTACCACGATGGCAAAGAGAAACTTTTGATGAGGTGTCTTATAATGAATATAGAAGTATAAAAGCTTCCGTTTCTGAAGTAGAACATGTTGCATTGCAGTTATTTGTAAAGCGTGAAAATATAAGATATGAATCTGAATTAGTAAGTAGTGTAAATACGGTTGTTGTATCTCATGAGTTTATTGACATTCAGGTTATGGAATTTGAAAAAGGAAGGTTTTATAACGAATCTGAATCAAGTTCGGGACGACCAGTTGTGGTTATTGGTTCAGAAATCGCAAAATCGCTTTTTGGAGAGTTAGAGCCTATCGGTAAAAAAGTACGTCTATATGGCCAAAAATTTACTGTGATTGGAGTTGTTAAAAAAGAGGGTTCTGGCTTGTTTGGTGATAGTAATGATGTTTCTATATTTCTACCTGCTAATTATGTAAGAAATAGATACGGTGATAACAATCCGTTTATGAAATATATTGTGATCATAAAACCTGAAAAAGGAGCTGATATCGACGGAGTAAAAGCTGAACTTACTCAAATGATGCGGAATAAACGTGGTTTAAAGGTAGATGAAATAGATACGTTTTTTATTAGTGTTATTTCTGGTTTTCAGGATGCTATTGATCAAATTTTAGGGATATTAAACCTCATCGGTTGGGTTATTAGTGGCTTTTCACTTTTAGTAGGTGGCTTTGGAATTGCTAATATTATGTTTGTAAGTGTAAAAGAACGAACGAATCTTATTGGAATTCAGAAATCATTAGGGGCTAAAAATAGATTCATTTTATTCCAGTTCTTGTTCGAGGCTGTGATTTTAGCAGTAGTCGGTGGTCTTGTAGGTTTGTTTTTAGTTTGGATAGGTACCTTAATAGGGAGTAGCCTTACCGATGATTTTGAGTTTGTTCTTTCGATACAAAATATGCTTTTAGGATTTTTTATATCTTCTATAATAGGCTTAATTTCAGGTGTAATTCCTGCTTTAAGAGCTTCAAGGTTAGATCCTGTAGAAGCTATTAGAACAGGAATGTAATTTATGATAGAAGTTTTTAAACTAATAGTGTCGCAACTTCTTTACATATAAATTCTAAAAAGCGTTCATCAGCTTCGGTAAAAGGGTCTGGAGTACCAGAATCAATATCTATTTGTCCAACGTTTTCTCCATTAACAAAAATAGGAATCACAATTTCGGCTTTCACAGATATACTACAAGCAATATAATTATCTTGTGCAGCGACATCAGGAACTACAAAATTTTCATTACTTACAGCAACTTGTCCACAGATTCCTTTTCCAAATGGAATAATAACATGGTCTGTAGGTTCACCAACGTATGGTCCTAATTTTAATTCGTTTTTATCTCCATTTTTGAAGTAAAATCCAACCCAGTTATAGTAACTTATGTTAGCTTCTAGAGTTTCACAAATCTTCAATAATCGCTCATCTAAGCTTAGATTTTCTTGCGCGATGATCGATTTTATTTCTGGTTTTAAGTCTTGTAAATTCATAGTTGTAATAACTTTTTACAAAAGTATCTAAAATACACTATTTTAAATTACTGTTTTTATAAATTTAACACCAAACTAATAACGAAGCAAATTTGAAAGCTCTTTTGAGAAAATATAAGTCAGTTATTCGCTTTATAATTACGTTTTTAGTGGTTTATGGAGTGTTGAGTATGGGTTATAATTTATACTTAAATATGTCTGATGGTAGTAAATACTACCCAGATTATTTAACAAATTTAGTCGCTGAGCAAACTAATTCTTTACTGACGGCCATAGGCTATGATTCTCAGGTTATTCCGCATCCCGATCAGCCATCACTAAAAGTAATTGTTAATGGAAAATATGTAGCGCGAGTTATTGAAGGTTGTAATAGTGCTAGTGTTATTATCTTGTTTTTGTCATTTATAACAGCATTTGCAGGTAAGTTTAAAACGACTTTATTTTATTGTTTTGCTGGTAGTATTATAATTTATGCATTTAACCTTATTAGAATGGTAATACTTACTATAGGATTATATCATTACCCTTGGAGACAAGAAATTCTTCATTCTGTTATATTTCCTGTAATTATTTATGGAACCGTTTTTTTATTATGGATGTTTTGGGTTAATCGATTTTCAAATAATAAGAAATAGTATGAGTAAATTGGTTAAGTTACTGTTGTTAGGGGTTTTGATTTTGCTTTTAATGCTCATCAGAGCTTTTGAAGATGTATTGTTTTACGATCCGTATTTAACCTTTTTTGAAAATGACTATTTGTATTTAGATAATCCCAGAAGAGAAATTGCAAAGCTAATTTTATTTACAACACTTCGATTTTTATTAAACACCCTTATTTCTTTAGGTATTTTATTTGTTGTTTTTAGGGATGCTGGTATTATTAAATTTTCAATGTTAATTTACAGTATCGCTTATGTGTTATTGCTTATTCCGTTTGTATATTTTGTTATCAATCCTAATCAAGACGATTATTATTTGTTCTTTAATATCAGACGCTTTTTAATTCAACCTATTGGTATTATACTGCTGCTTCCAGCATTCTATTATTATAAGTTAAATCGTTAATAGTCTAATATTAAATATAGAGTATTCGAGAATTTTGTAACTTTACATCGTGAAATTTTCATACACACATAAAGTTTTTTCAATTGCTTTATCATTTCTGGTATTGTTTACAACGTTGTCATTAACGATTGAGAAACATTTCTGTGGAGATACTTTAATAGATATTGCTATATTTTCAGAAGCTGAAATATGTGGAATGCAAGATATAAAGATGGATCAAGACAACATGATGGAAAAATCGTGTTGTAAAAATGAGAAAGAAGTTATTGATGGTGTCAATAAATTAGTTACAAAATCATTTGACGATTTTCATGATTTACAAAAGCTAGTGCTTATAGCTTATAGTTATTCTTACATTAATCTTTTTGAAGAGTTACCTAATGCTGTAATTCCTCATAAAAACTATTCACCACCCAAACTCATCAAAGACATATATGTTTTAGATGAAACTTACCTTATTTGATAGTGTATAACCCTTAAAAAAGGAGGCACATACTTTTGTGCTATTAGTTATGCATACAAATCAAATAAATGAAAAAAACATATTTTATTATAAGTTTTGCGTTATTGTCTTATGTGGCAATTGCACAAGAACAGTTAACAGGTACTATTTTAGAAACAAGTAGTACAAAAGCAATGCCACTACCTGGCGCCAATGTGTATTGGCTAGATTCGTCTATTGGAGCTATTACTGCAGAAGACGGAACATTTTCGTTACCCTATAAGTTTTCTTATAACAAGTTAGTTGTAAGTTATGTTGGTTTTAAAACCGATACAATTACTGTAGACGAAAATAAAAATATTAGACACGTACTTCAAGCAAGTGAAGAATTAGATGCTGTAGAAATTTCATCTCGGAAACAGGCTACACGTAAATCTTACTTACAAGCTACAAACACATTTACTGTTACAAGTGACGAATTATTAAAAGCAGCTTGTTGTAATCTGGCAGAGAGTTTTGAAACCAATCCTTCTATTGATGTTAATTTTGCAGATGCAGTTTCTGGAACACGACAAATTAAAATGCTAGGATTAACATCTCCTTATATATTAATTGCTACCGAAAATATTCCTGCTATTAGAGGTGCTTCTCAAGCTTATGGATTAAGTTTTATTCCTGGTACTTGGGTAGAAAGTATTCAAATTACAAAAGGGACAGGAAGTGTAGTTAACGGTTTTGAAAGTATTGCAGGCCAGATTAACGCTGAGTTGGTTAAGCCAACAACAGATGATAAATTGTTTATAAATCTTTATGGAGCATCTAGTGAACGATTAGAATTAAATACACACTTCAATACAAAGGTCTCTGATAAGTGGAGTACAGGTTTATACTTACATGGTAACACACATCAAGAAAAACATGATGTAAATAATGATAGATTTATGGATATGCCCATCTATAATCAGATCAATGTAATGAACCGTTGGCAATATACTAATTCCGAAAAAGGATTGGTAAGTTTTATTAATTTAAGATACTTAAATGACGAAAAACAAGCCGGACAAGTTGATTTTGATCCTGAAACAGATAAAGGAACCACTAATTTTTGGGGAAGTGAAATAGATACTGAACGTTTTGAAGTAACAACAAAATTAGGGTATGTAAATCCTGAAATTCCTTATCAAAGTATTGGTTTTCAGATTGCTTTTAGTCATCATAAACAAGATTCTTATTTTGGATTAAATTTATACGATATAGAGCATAATAGCTTTTATTCAAACATTGTTTACAATACCATTATTTCAGATTCGCGTCATAAAGTAAAAACGGGAGTAAGTTTTACTTACGATCACTATGATGAATTGGTAAACACAAATACTTACGAACGGACAGAAAATTCTGTTGGTGGTTTTTTTGAATATGCTTACGATAATTTAGATAAGCTAACCATGACGGCAGGAGTAAGGGTAGATCAGCATAATAAATTAGGCTTTTTTGTAACGCCGCGTTTACATGTTCGTTATACACCTTGGGAAAAATCAGCATTAAGAGCGTCTATAGGAAGAGGGAAACGAAGTGCTAATATTTTTGCTGAAAACCAAAATATGTTTTCGAGCTCTAGACAAATCAATATCTTAAGTTCTGGTGGTGAAATTTATGGTTTAGATCCAGAAATTGCATGGAATTACGGTATTAGTTATTTGCAAGGCTTTAATTTATTTGATAGAAAAGCAGATGTTACATTTGATTTTTACAGAACCGATTTTCAGAATCAAGTGGTTGTAGATTGGGAAAATCCTTATCAAGTTAATTTCTATAACCTAGATGGAGATAGTTATGCTAATAGCTTTCAATTTGAATTTAATTATAATGTGTTTGAAGGTTTTGACCTAAGAACAGCTTATAAGTTCTATGACATTAAAACGGATTATAATTCAGGTAAATTAGAAAAACCTTTAGTACCAAAGCACCGTGTGTTTGCAAATGCTTCTTATGAAACAGAAGTTAAAATAAACGGAGCACATTGGAAGTTTGATGCGACTTATAATTGGTTAAGTGCTCAACGTTTTTCTAGTACAGATTTAAGCCCTTCACAATATCAATTATCAGATAGAACCCCAACTGTAGCGACTCTTAATTTACAGATTACTAAAGTGTTTTCGCCTAAATTTGAATTATATTTAGGAGGTGAAAACGTAACAAACGTAAGACAAGATAAGCCAGTTATAAGTGCAGATAACCCATTTGGCTCTAATTTTGATAGTAATTTTGTGTATGGTCCAATTTATGGAAGTATGTATTATGCAGGATTACGATTTAGAATGAATTAGTACCTTTCTGTGATTGTAGAAAATTTTATAAATAAAAAATCAACTTAAAATAACTCGTTTCCTGTTATTACGGGATTAACAAAAAACAAAACAATATGAAAAAAATAATTTTAATCTTTTCGCTATTAATAACAACAATAGCATTCTCTCAAAATAAAAATAAAAATGCAAAAGCAAGTCTAGAAGTCGATGGTATTTGTGTTATGTGTAAAGAACGTATAGAAAAAGCCGCAGTGAGAACTAAAGGTGTAAAATCTGCAGTTTGGACTGTTGATACTCATGAGTTAAAATTAATTTACGATGCGCGTAAAACAAATTTAGAGACAATTTCTAAACAAGTTGCTTCAGTTGGTCATGATACCAAAGAAATTAAAGCGACGGAAGAACAATATAATTCAGTGCATCCTTGTTGTAGATATCGTGATGAAGCAGTCATTGATGATCATAAAAACGATTAAAGAAACAAAATAATTAGAAAAAGCCTGAATTTTAAGTTCAGGCTTTTTTATGCTGTGTTATTACTAAACAATACCTTTGAAATACTTATTTTATTAAAATTGAATATAGCGCATGAAAACTAAATTACACATATTCAAAATTGTAGCTAAGCATTTAAGCTTTACGCAAGCAGCGGAACAATTGTTTATTTCTCAACCAGCCGTTTCCAAGTCAATAAAGAATTTAGAAGAAGAATATAAAACAACCTTTTTTATAAGAAAACGTAACTCAATAGAGCTTACAGAAGAAGGAAAGTCGTTTCTGTTATATGTCAATAAAATATTAGCCATCTATTCTGAAATGGAAGAACAATTTCTTCATAAGAAAGAAATATTCCCGGATTTTGTAAGTTTCGGAGTGAGTACAACACTTTCAAACTATATTATACCAAAAGTGATTGCTAAATTTAGGGTTCAGTTTCCACAAACTAAATTCGAGATTATTAGTGATAATTCATCTCATATCGAAGATTTATTATTGAATGAAGATATTGATTTTGGTATTACTGAAGGACGGACTAATCATTCCAAGTTACATTTTGAAAAATTTATAAAAGATGAAATTGTTTTAGTAACCAACGTTAATAATAATGTGTTTAAAAAAGGAAGTATTGATATTGAAACATTACAGACAATTCCTATCATCGAACGCGAAAAAGGATCTGGTACAAAAGCAGTGATTGATGAATTCTTAAAAAATAACGGCATAAAAATGTTGAATACGGTTGTTTCTTTGAGTAGTACAGAAGCTATTAAAAATTATTTATATCACTCTGATCATTACGCATTGCTTTCAATCAGTGCTATTAATAATGATCTGTTACATAATAAATTAAAAATAATAGACATTACAGATTTAAGTATAGAACGTTGGTTTTATTTTGTAAAACGAACAGGGTATCAATCGAGTAATATTCTGTTTTTTGAAAATTTCATTAGAAACAACTATAACTTTTAGTTATTTGTAATAACTAATTGATGTTCTTAATAGTTATTTCTTAGGCTTATTTTTGTATCAAATAATAAGTGATATGAAAGTTTCTGTTTCAAAAATAATTTATGTCTTATTAATTTTATCTGCACTTTTAGGATGGCTAAATAGTCCTACGGCATTAGTATTAGGATTTATATTTACCTTAATTTTTAATAATCCATTTCAATCTTTTAGTCACAAAGCGATCAACTATCTGCTAAAAGTTTCTGTAGTAGGATTAGGTTTTGGAATGTTACTTAAAGAAACACTAGAAACAAGTAAAGAAGGATTAGGGTTAACAGCATTTTCAATCTTCTTAACCGTAGGGTTAGGTTTGTCTCTTACAAGAATATTAAAAATAGATTTAAAATTGGGTCATCTCATTACTTCAGGAACAGCAATTTGTGGAGGGAGTGCAATAGCTGCAATTTCACCTGTTATTAAAGCAAAAAATGAAACAATTAGTATTGCTTTAGGAATTGTATTTTTATTAAATTCTATAGCTTTATTTGTTTTTCCTGCGTTGGGTCATTTGCTAAACTTAACACAAGAACAATTTGGGTTATGGTGTGCAGTCGCTATACATGATACGAGTTCTGTAGTGGGCGCTGCAATAGGTTATGGTGACGAAGCATTAAGGATAGCAACAACAGTAAAGTTATCAAGAACTTTATGGATTATTCCATTATCAATTTTTTCAATGTTCCTTTTTAAAACGAAAGGAGAAAAAATTAAAATCCCTTACTTTATTATTCTGTTTATCGGAGCTATTATAATAAATAGTTATCATATTATACCTGAACCAGCAACAAGTTTTATTGTTACCATCTCTAAACGTTTATTAATAGCTACGTTGTTTCTTGTAGGATCTACAATTTCAGTGAAAGATTTAAAATCTTCAGGTATTAAACCATTTATTTTAGCCTCTTCCTTATGGGTTTTTATCTCAATATTTTCATTGATTTATATTCTGAATTAGAAATTATCAATAAAACATTTAGTTTTTTTAAAATTGAATATATAGATTTAAAAAGTACCAACAACGCCAATAGTACTCATACCTGCACTAATACGCCAGCTTACAGTTTTTGGTTTCGAGTCTGAATAAGAATTATTTCCAGTCATAAAATTATCAATACTATCTACAACGATTACACTTATAGCCATACCTAAACCAACATCACTTAACCAATGTGCTTCTTCCCATAATCTTGAAATAGGGGCGATAGAACCAATAGCATAAATCCCTGATTTAACCCAAATATTACTAAATTGTTTAGCTATAGAGTGTGCCATAGTAAATGATAAAACACTATGTCCAGATGGAAATGAATGAAAGCCAGGTTTGTTACTAAATGGTTCAAACTCATTATAATCACCACTATTGGGTCTTGCTCTACCAACAACGGTTTTAGAAATAGATTGAATGATTCCTGTAGTAATTGCAGACGAAAAGATTAATACACCAGTTTTTCTTACTTTTTCATTATCTGTTAATAGACCAAAGCCATAAATACCTGTAGATACCATAAAGAAGTTTTGTGGACTCCCAAAGTACCAACCAAAGTCTTTTAAGACTTGTGGTGCGCCAACGCCTTGTTTATAAAAAATACGATTAGCTTCTTTATCACTTAAATATAATAAACTGGTACCAGCAACCACACCACCCAATGTTGCAAAATCTTTACCTTTCCAACTTAAAGGTCTCGTAAAAGAATGGCCAATGCCTTTGGCTGTTATTTTAGCATCATATTTCAGATTATCCCATATTTTACTGGGTTTAGAGATCGTTAAAGTAGAATCTATTTGAGAGAAAAGCGAAAAGGAAACGAAAGCGAGTAAACAGAATAGTGTAATTTTTTTTATTGCAGTCGTCATATATGCTAATGTTTAATTAAAATGTAAATATAATAAAGCCTTTGATTTTCATCAAAGGCTTTAAATAATAATTGTCTAAAGTCAATTATATATAATAAGTGTAAGCTTACATCATGCCTGGCATTCCGCCACCGCCCATTGGCATTGCAGGTGCATCTTCTTTAATATCTACTAAAGCACATTCTGTAGTTAAGATCATACCAGCTACCGAAGCTGCATTCTCTAAAGCAATGCGAGTTACTTTTTTAGGATCAATGATACCAGCTTTAAGCATGTCTACATAAGTTTCAGATTTAGCATCATAACCAAAGTCTTTTTTACCTTCTAATACTTTATTAATAACAACAGAGCCTTCACCACCAGCATTTTCTACAATAGTACGTAATGGCGCTTCAATTGCTTTATTTACGATTTGTACACCAGTAGTTTCGTCTAAGTTTTCAGTTACAATCTTTTCTAAAACTTGTTTAGCGCGCACTAAAGCAACACCACCACCAGCAACAATACCTTCTTCTACTGCGGCACGAGTAGCATGTAAAGCATCATCAACACGATCTTTCTTTTCTTTCATTTCAACTTCAGATGCGGCACCAACATAAAGTACAGCAACTCCACCAGCTAATTTAGCTAAACGTTCTTGAAGTTTTTCTTTATCATAATCAGAAGTCGTCGTTTCAATTTGAGCTTTAATTTGGTTAACACGGGCCTTAATGTCTTCAGCTTTACCTTCTCCATTAACAATTGTTGTATTGTCTTTGTCAATAGTTACTGTTTCTGCAGTACCTAGCATAGAAAGATCTGCGTTTTCTAAAGAGAAACCTCTTTCTTCAGAGATAACAACACCACCTGTTAAGATAGCGATATCTTCTAACATTGCTTTACGTCTGTCACCAAAACCAGGAGCTTTAACCGCTGCTATTTTTAATCCACCACGTAATTTGTTTACAACCAAAGTTGCTAAGGCTTGCCCTTCTACATCTTCTGCGATGATTAATAACGGACGACCAGATTGTGCTACAGGTTCTAATATTGGAAGAATTTCTTGTAAGTTAGAAATCTTTTTGTCAAATAATAAAATGTATGGATTTTCTAAATCAGCAATCATTTTATCAGAATCTGTTACGAAGTAAGGCGATAAGTAACCTCTGTCAAACTGCATACCTTCCACAACGTCAACGTAAGTTTCCATTCCTTTAGCTTCTTCAACAGTAATAACACCTTCTTTACCAACTTTACCAAAAGCTTTAGCTATTAAATCACCAATGGTATCATCGTTGTTTGCAGAAATAGCAGCAACTTGTTTGATTTTATCAGAATCGCTACCTACTTTTACAGCTTGTTTTTCTAAATCTTTTACGATAGCCTCAACAGCTTTGTCAATACCACGTTTTAAATCCATTGGATTGGCACCAGCAGCAACATTTTTAAGTCCTTCTTTAACGATTGCTTGTGCTAAAACGGTAGCAGTAGTTGTTCCATCACCAGCTAAATCATTAGTTTTAGAAGCAACTTCTTTTACCATTTGCGCTCCCATGTTTTCAAGCTCATTTTCAAGCTCAATTTCTTTTGCTACAGAAACACCATCTTTAGTGACTTGTGGTGCACCAAATGATTTTCCGATAATTACATTACGACCTTTTGGGCCTAAAGTTACTTTTACTGCATTTGCTAAAGCATCAACACCACGTTTAAGACCGTCGCGAGCTTCAATATCAAATTTTATATCTTTTGCCATAATTTAATTTTATTTGTAATTTCTATTAATGTAGAAATCAATTTGTTTTTAATTAGAGAATTTAGTTGTATCTAATGAGATTGTGCAATTATATAATTGCTAAAATATCGCTCTCACGCATCATTAAATAGTCTGTACCCTCTAGTTTAAGGTCAGTTCCTCCATATTTTCCGTAAAGTACAGTATCTCCGACTTTTACCGTTAAAGGTTCGTCTTTTTTACCATTTCCAACAGCAACAACAGTTCCTTTTTGTGGTTTTTCTTTTGCATTATCAGGGATAATGATACCTGAAGCTGTTTTAGTTTCAGCTTGCATAGGTTCTACAAGAACGCGATCTGCTAAAGGTTTAATATTTAAACTCATTACTATATGTTTTTTTAGTTAATTATTAATCTAATCTTTTATGTAATGTTCGAAAATTATGCCAATAGAGAATATCTGACAAAGTTTCAGATAGGTCTGACGAAATTTGTGGGCATAAAAAAGCCAACTTAAATAAGTTGGCTAAATATTTTTTGAAGAGTAACGTTTTTGTTATTCTGCAGTATTATCGTTTGTTGCTGGTGCAGCAGGTGTTACAGGCATATCTGTAGCTTCGTCAGCATCATAAGCTTTAGATTCAGTTCCGCCACCAGATCCAATAGTTAAATTAGAAGCTAAGATTAAAACAATTAAAGCTGTAGCTAAAAACCATGTACTCTTATCTAAAAAGTCACCAGTTTTCTTTACACCACCTAATTGTTGAGTTCCACCACCACCAAATGATGATGATAATCCTCCACCTTTAGGGTTTTGTACCATAATTACTACGATAAGCAAAAAGGCAACGATTATGATTAGTACTAGGAATATTGTAAATGCACTCATTTTTATATTGTATTATTATCTTTTAATTCTTTTACCAATTTTATTTGGTGTGCAAAGAAACTACTTTTTTCTGGATATTTCAAACTTAAAATTTTGTAAGATTGAATTGCCTTATCATAGTTTTTTTGTTCGAGATAAATTCGAGCTAAAGTTTCAGTCATTAAATTGTCTGAAATATCGCTATCATTGTTAACTAGCTTAGGTTTTGGAGCATTTTTAGAAACAGGTTTTATCTTTGGATTATTGCTGATAAATTTATCTATAATCGCTAATTTATTCTGTAACGGTGTTAATAAATCTTGCTTTAAAACATCATTTTTTTGTTCAGTAGAGATTTCTATATCTACTTTTTCACGCTCAATAGGTTTAAAGCTTGTTATTTTTAACCATTCTGTAAACGAATGATTTTCCGTTTTATTAAAATCTAAAGGCTTACCTATCTTTAATTGTTTTTCTGCTGTATTCTTTTTGTTATCAATAGCGATGATTGAAGTTTCACTTTCTTGATTGTTAACTGTAATTTGTAGTGTTGGTAGCGGTTTAACCTCAAATAAATCAGGATCTAAAACACCTTCAGTTGCTTTAATTTGCGCTTTTAAAGCATCATCAATAGTAACTGTTTTATTTACAGAAATATCATCTGCCGCATTGACTTCAATAGCTTTAAGATGCTCTATATTTAATTTTATTTGTTCGGATATTTCATTCTGATTAAAGATGTCTGATGTAATATAGTCAAATAAAACACTACGATCGGCGGTGTGGGCGGCCGTAGTTTTTAAAGCATTATTGTATTTGTAACTTTCTTTTTGTTTTAAACCTTTAAGGTGCAGTGCTCTTAAGGGTTGAAAATAAGGATACTCTTTAATAACCGAAGCTAGTTCTTCGGTTTGAGCTGCGGTTACAGCTTGCGGATGTTTTAATAAATAGGTTAGTTCTTGAGGTTGCATAATATTACCAGTCTGCTAAAGAGGCATTAAGAATATCTTGTGTTAATCGCTCTATAATTTCGTCAAAAGCAGTGGCCTGTATACTTCCCGAAAGTTGACTTTCTGCTGGATAATCATAATAAAAAGAGAAACGCGTTTCAAAGTCTTTTTCTGGATCTTTACTATTTATAAAACGAACATTTACACTAATGGTAAGTCTGTTTTGAGCCGCGGTATTATCTGCTGTTGCCGTCATTGGAGAAATACGATATTCAACAATTTCACCTTCATAAATAACTTCTCCGCCATTGTTAACTAAACTAGCACTTGTTTGATTGACGATGTAATCCTGAAGTGAGTTAGTAAATAATAGGTCTAAGCCAGGTTCTATAATATCTGCTGTATTTCTAAAGAAGTTAACTTGAAAAGATTCTGGCATATCCGTAATCCCTGTAAATGAATAATTTACTTTACAGCCATGGAAGGTAAAACAAACGGCAACTACTAAAAGATATTTTAATATTTTCATTAAATATAGGTGTTAGGTCTTTTTATGATAGATACACCTAAATGATTTTAGAGTGTAAGTATCTTATATGTTTTAATATAAGAACTGAATTAAGCTAGCTTTCTTGCTCTTTAGGTTCTAAAACTTATTTTAAAGATCAAATTGTTTAATCTTTCTGTAGAGCGTACGTTCGCTTATACCTAATTCAGCGGCAGCTAATTTACGTTTTCCGCTATGGCGTTCTAAAGATTTTTTAATTAATTCTAATTCTTTATCATGTAGCGATAGTGTTTCTTCTTCCTCAATTTCTTCAGCAAAATGATATTTATCTTCTAGCTCGGAAATTGTTTCGTCCATATCTTCTGTGTGTTCAGGAATAGATAAAACTTCTAAATCTTCTACAGCTGCTTCAAATTCTTCATCTTTCTCTTCCCCATAAATTTTCTGAATTAAATGTTCATTGTCTTTTTGAACATCAGAATCACTACCTTTTTTCATGAGTTCCATGGTGAGTTTCTTAAGGTCATTAAGATCGCTTTTCATGTCGAATAAAACTTTATATAAAATTTCTCTCTCACTACTAAAGTCACTTTCAGACTTAGAATTGTTTACTACAGCGGGTAAATTACTTCCTATATTTGGTAAGTAGTTTTGAATTGTACTACCACTAATAGTTCTGTTTTGTTCTAATACCGAAACTTGTTCTGCAACATTTCTAAGTTGACGAATATTACCATTCCAACGGTATTTTAAAAGTAAAACAACCGCTTCATCTGTTAATTTTACAGTTGGCATTTTGTATTTTAGAGCAAAATCGCTGGCAAATTTTCTAAATAATAAATGAATATCTTCTTTACGATCTCTTAAGGGCGGTAAATTGATTTCTACAGTACTTAATCTGTAATATAGATCTTCTCTGAATTTTTCTTTTTTTATGGCTTCAAACATGTTAACGTTAGTAGCCGCTACAATTCTAACATTTGTTTTTTGAACCTTACTAGAACCTACTTTTATAAATTCGCCATTTTCTAAAACACGTAGTAACCGAACTTGAGTCGTTAGTGGTAATTCGCCAACTTCATCTAAAAAAATAGTGCCTTCATCTGCAACTTCAAAATAACCAGATCGGGTAGAGGTTGCACCTGTAAATGCTCCTTTTTCATGTCCGAATAATTCACTATCAATTGTTCCTTCAGGTATTGCACCACAGTTAACAGCAATATACTTACCGTGTTTTCGGTGTGATAGTTGGTGAATAATTCGAGGTATACTTTCTTTACCAACACCACTTTCTCCTGTAACTAAAACAGAAATATCAGTGGGTGATACTTGTATCGCTTTTTCTATTGAGCGATTAAGTTTTTGGTCGTTTCCTATAATACCGAAACGTTGTTTTATAGCTTGAATAGATTCCATAGTTTAATTAACGTAATTAAATCTTTCATTAAATTCAAAAGATAATTCTTCTCCAAAGTTGTAAGCAATATCACGACTTGTAATTCTTCCAGATGTATTATAATCTAATTCGAAATTAAATGATGTACCATTAAAACTAACTCCGTTCCAGTTATTTGTTGATAGGAATTGAGCAATTTGCGGCCCTATTTCATCCGAGTAATCATCTTCTAAAAATTGTAACAAATAATTATCTTCAAAAACTACTTTTAGAGGGTTGGTGTTATCATCAAATTGATAAATTGTATTATTTTCTATTTCGCCTGTAGTTGTGCTACTGCTAATATTTCCTGTTGTAGTGTATGCAATTGTTTCTGTCTGGATAGAGAAACCACCATCGAAAGATTCTTTTTTAACAATACGATCAGAACTATCAACTGTAAATACGGTAGAGATTGAAGTGTCTCCATTCGTTCTCGTTATGGTATTACCGTTGTAAGTGAAATTGTAAATGTAGTTTTCTGCATCTTCTCCGTAATAGTTGTAAGATATTTGAGAAATAATTCCGTTGGTATATGTAATTAACGTTTCATTGGTGGTTGTACCTTGTGTGTTTACCGAGGTATTGCTTGTTATTTGATTAGAACTATTTCTTGTAATAACTAAGTTTTCTGTTTCAGAAGGACTTTCGTTTATAGAAACAGCATTGGTCCCAGAGTTAATTGCATTGTTTGTAATATTGAAACTTGAATTGGTCGTCGTCTCAATAGGAGCTCCGAAAAACTCTAAACTAATCTGCGTATCTAATTGGTAACTAGAAAGTGTTAAGTCTGAATTTTCGGTTCCTGCATCTTCACCATCAGAAGTTAAATCTGGATCAAGAGGTTCATTGTCACAAGATAGGACTAAGATAAAGGCGAATACTATTAAAGCTATTTTTTTCATCAATGTTGTTTATTAATTATGTTTTGAATAATCAATGGCTTTTCCTATAAGTGTAGCACTTGTGCAATCTGTTATAAGTACATTAACTAAATCACCCACTTTATAATGTTCTTTTGGAAAAACTGCAACAGTATTGTCTGAAGTTCTTCCAGACCATTGCAAATCTGATTTTTTAGATGCTTTTTCTATTAAAATTTCTACTGTTTTATTGAGGTGGGCTCGTGTGTTCATTTCACTATACTTTCGTTCTAACAGGATAATTTCCTTTAGACGACGTTTTTTAACAGGTTCTGGTACATCATCTTCCATTTTACGACCCGCTAAAGTTCCAGGACGTTCAGAATAGGTAAACATGTAACCAAAATTATATTTTACATACTCCATTAAAGATAATGTGTCTTGATGATCTTCTTCTGTTTCTGTTGGAAAACCAGCGATTAAATCGACACTTATAGAACATTCAGGGATGATTCGTTTTATATTATCAATAAGCTCAAAGTACTCTTCGCGTGTATGCAAACGATTCATTTCTTTTAAAATACGATCACTTCCACTTTGTACCGGCAAGTGAATGTGATTACAAATATTATCATATTTCGCCATGGTTTCAATAACATCCAAAGTGAAATCTTGTGGGTTAGATGTAGAAAATCGAATACGCATTTTTGGTTGTGCTTTGGCGCATAATTCTAAAAGATTTGCAAAACTAACCGCTGTTGCTTTTTGAAAATCAGAAGCATTATCAAAATCCTTCTTTAAACCACCTCCGTACCATAGATAACTATCAACGTTTTGTCCTAAAAGCGTAATTTCTTTAAAGCCTTTAGACCATAAATCATTTACCTCTTCAATGATACTTTGTGGATCTCTACTGCGTTCTCTTCCTCTTGTAAAAGGAACAACACAAAATGTACACATATTATCGCAACCACGTGTAATGGAAACAAAAGCTGTAATTCCGTTACTGTTTAATCTTACAGGCGAAACATCCCCGTAAGTTTCTTCTTTAGAAAGTATAACGTTAATAGCATCTCTACCTTCATCAACCTCTGCTAATAGGTTAGGTAAATCTTTATAAGCATCTGGACCTACAACTAAATCTACGATTTTTTCTTCGTCTAAAAATTTAGTTTTTAATCGTTCTGCCATACAACCTAAAACACCAACTTTCATTTTTGGGTTTATACGTTTTACAGCGTTGTATTCTTGCAATCTTTTTCTAACCGTTTGTTCTGCTTTATCTCTAATAGAACATGTATTTACTAAAACAAGGTCTGCTTCTTCAAGTATTTGAGTCGTATTAAACCCTTGTTCAGACAGAATAGAAGCTACGATTTCACTGTCGCTAAAATTCATAGCACAGCCATAACTTTCAATGAAAAGCTTGCGTTTGTTTTCTTCTTTATTGTCTAGTATTAAAGATTCACCTTGTTTGTTTTCGTCTATAATTTTCTCCATCGTTAGTGCTCCGTGAAAACGGAATATCTCCTTTTTCAATTTTCATTTAAGAATGCAAAGATAATATTATTTTATAGATTCTGACAAAGTGGCAGTTAAAATTTGATTGAGATTTATCTTTTGTGAGATTAGTGTTGTTATTACTTATGCATTCTTTTTTCTTGAATATATGTAAAAAATAGAGTTCTTTTGGCGTTCTAATCACAAATAGTAAAAATGGATACTACAGAAATCAATCAAAGAATTAACAATGCAAAGGTTTTAGACTTTGGTACTATATTTAATCAATCTATTGAATTGTTTAAAAAAGTTTGGGTACAAGGGTTAATTACATTATTGCTTAATGTCGTTTTAGCAATACCGGTTGTGTTAACCGTTTATATTCCTCTTATTCTTTTTGGTGTCGCAGATGCATTTAGTCGCTCTAGTGATTATAATTCGTATGATTCTTATGGAAGTACAGGTATTTCAATATTTATTAGTTTAGTAATGTTTGTGCTATATATAGTCCTTATTGTAGCTTTGAGTACTATAGGCTTAGCATTGAAAGCTGCTTTTTACAGAATTTGTAAACTTAGAGATTTAGAAGAATTAGGTAAAGAAGATTATTTTTACTTTCTTAGAAAACCATACTTAGGGAAAACCATTAAATTAAGTTTGGCATTTTCTGGTATTGCAATTGCATCTGCAATGTTATGTTTTCTACCTCTTATATATGTTATAGTGCCATTGTCCTTTATGGTTGTTGTTTACGCCTTTAATCCTGATTTGGCAATTAAAGATATCATAAAATTAGCTTTTTTTCTCGGTAACAAAAAATGGCTGTTCTCAGCAGGGCTTATGATAGTATCTGGTTTTTTAGCCATGATTATTGGATTTTTAATGTGTGGTTTTGGAGTTTATGTTACATCATCATTTGGGCAATTACCAGCTTATTTTATTTATAAAGACGTTGTTGGTTTTAATTATGAAAACGATCAATTAAGTCGCATTGAGCAGTTAGGTATAGAGTAAGTCGTGTATTTTAAATACATATTATCTAACGACCTATATGAAATAAGTGCGTTATTCATTTCGTTCAAATTTTAGATCTGTTATTAGATTTATAAAATGTTATTAACCGTAAAAGTCTTACAATCTGTAGGGCTTTTACTATAATTTGAGGTGTATGCTTCACGATAAAATGTATTGTATTTACGACCAAATTAGGATTGTATCTTAAATTTCATATACATTTGTAAACGTAAATTTTGAAGAATGTCAAAGAATCTTGTTATTGTTGAGTCACCTGCAAAGGCTAAAACTATTGAAAAATTTTTAGGAAAAGACTATAAAGTAGAGTCCAGTTTTGGACATATTGCTGATCTTCCTTCTAAAGAGTTAGGGGTCGATGTAGAAGGTGATTTTATGCCTAAGTATCAAGTGTCTAAAGATAAAAAAGACGTTGTAAAGAAACTTAAGGATTTAGCAAAAAAAGCAGACATTGTATGGCTAGCTAGTGATGAGGATCGCGAGGGTGAGGCGATAGCATGGCATTTAGCAGAGACGCTAAAATTAGATAAAGATAAGACAAAGCGTATTGTATTCCATGAGATTACAAAAACAGCTATAAATAAAGCTATAGAGAATCCAAGAAGTATAGATTATAACTTAGTAGATGCCCAACAAGCTAGACGTGTTTTAGACCGTATTGTTGGTTATGAGTTATCACCTGTATTATGGAGAAAGGTAAAAGGAGGTTTGTCTGCAGGAAGAGTACAATCTGTATCCGTACGCTTAATTGTAGAGCGCGAACGCGATGTACAAGCTTTTAAAACGACTGCAACTTATAGAGTTGATGCAGAATTCACAAACGAAAAAGGAAATTCATTTAAAGCAAAGCTTCCAAAGAATTTTAACTCTGAAGAAGAAGCTTTAAAGTTTTTAAAAGATAATGTAGGTGCTTCTTATGAGATTGCAGATTTGCAAAAGAAACCCGCTAAAAAATCACCTGCGGCACCATTTACAACATCTACCTTACAACAGGAAGCATCTCGTAAATTAGGTTATTCAGTGAGTAGAACTATGACCAATGCACAGCGTTTGTATGAAGCTGGTTTTATTACCTATATGAGGACAGATAGTGTTAACTTATCTGATGAAGCAAAAAAAGGAGCTGAAAACGAAATTGTATCAGCTTATGGAGCAGAATTTAGTAATCCTAAAAACTATAAAGGGAAATCTAAAGGTGCTCAAGAAGCTCACGAAGCTATAAGACCTACAGATTTTTCAAACCACACTGTTAATGCAGAACGTGATCAGGCAAGATTATACGATTTAATTTGGAAACGTGCTATTGCATCTCAAATGAGCGATGCAAAATTAGAACGTACCAATCTTAAAATTCAAATTAACGCTAAGAAAAAAATTAACGAGCAATTTACAGCAAACGGTGAAATCATTACGTTTGAAGGGTTTCTTAAAGTTTATTTGGAAGGAACTGATGATGAAGATACAGAACAAGAAGGTATTCTTCCAGATTTAAAAGTAGGGGAAACACTTCAAAACAAATACATCACAGCAACGGAACGTTTTACACGTCCCCCTGCAAGGTTTACAGAAGCTTCTTTGGTTAAGCAATTAGAAGAATTAGGTATTGGTCGTCCGTCTACTTATGCACCAACTATTTCTACCATTCAGAATAGAAATTATGTTGAAAAAGGAGTACATGAAGGAGATGAGAGAAGCTATAAGCAATTAGTATTTGAAGATCAAAAAATAAAAGACAATACATTATCAGAACAAACGGGTTCTAATAAAGGAAAATTAGTACCTACAGATATCGGTATTATTGTAACGGACTTCTTAGTTAATCATTTTGAAAGTATCTTAGATTATAACTTTACAGCAAAAGTTGAAGATCGTTTTGATGATATTGCTGAAGGTAAGCAAGACTGGAGAGAAATGATGAAAGAGTTCTACGAAGGCTTTCATCCGCATGTAAAAGATGTTCAAGAAAATGCAGATCGCGAATCCGGAGAACGTATTTTAGGTAAAGATCCAAAATCTGGCCGTCAGGTTAGTGTGCGTTTAGGTAAATTTGGTCCTATGGTTCAAATCGGAACGATGGAGGATGAAGATAAACCAGAGTTTGCTAGCTTATCACCAGACCAACAACTTAATTCCATTACTTATGAAGAAGCGATGGATTTATTTAAGCTTCCAAAAGCATTAGGTCAGTATAAAGATGAAGATGTTGAGGTAAATAATGGACGTTTTGGACCTTATGTTAGGTTTGGTAAAAAGTTTGTTTCATTGCCAAAAGGAGTCGATCCTTTAGGTGTAGAAATGGATGAGGCATTAATTTATATTAAAGAGAAAGAATTAGCTGATGCACCCATTTATATTTATAAGGATTTAGAAGTTATAAAAGGGAAAGGACGTTTTGGACCATTTATTAAGTGGAACAACATGTTTATCAATGTTAATAAAAAGTATGACTGGGATAATTTATCAGACGAAGACATTGTAACTTTAATTGAAGAGAAGATTCAGAAAGAAATTGATAAAGTGATCCACAACTGGGAAGATGAAGGTGTGCGAGTTGAGAAAGCACGATGGGGAAGGCACAATATCATAAAAGGTAAGCAAAAAGTAGAGTTAGCTAAAACGGTTGATGTTAGTAAAATGACATTAGCAAAAGCTGTAGCACTGCTTGAAAAAAATGCACCCAAGAAAAAAGCGACTAAAAAGAAAGCCGTTAAAAAGACTACTACAAAGAAAAAAACAACAGCTAAAAAGAAGTAATTGAATATGAATTTTAGTTTTCTCACGCCAGTATCAGACGCAGTTTTAGCTCATAATCAACTTACTGTACAACAAGCGCTAGGAAAAAAAATAAAGGTCCATTCTCGCCAGCATGGAATACCTGATTTAGAAGGTGTGCAAATGGCTATTATAGGTGTTCTAGAAAGTAGAAATGACGTCAATTATATGGGGGCGCCTATTAATTTCGATACTATTCGAAAAACACTTTATACATTGTTTCCGGGAAATTGGCATACTACGCTTGCCGATTTAGGAGATATAGAACCAGGTGAAACTGTCGAAGATACTTATTTTGCTATTCGAACAGCTATTACAAACCTAGTAGAGAAAAGAGTTATTCCTATTATCCTAGGAGGAAGTCAAGATTTAACTTACGCTAACTATCGTGCTTACGATGAACTAATGCCAATGGTAAATGTTGTTAGCGTAGATACAAATTTCGATCTCGGAGACGCTAATTTACCTATTAGAAACAATAGTTACGTCGGTAAAGTTATTGTAGAAGAACCTTATAATCTTTTTAATTACACTACAATTGGGTATCAAACCTATTTTAACTCCCAAGAAGAAATAGATCTCCTAGAAAAGTTGTACTTTGAGGCCTATCGTTTAGGTGAAATCTCTGGAGATATCAGTAAGGTAGAACCTTTAATGAGGGATGCACACATTGTTTCTTTAGATTTAAAGTCCGTTCGAGCATCAGAGGTTAGTGAGAATCAAAAGTATTCCCCTAATGGGTTTTCAGGTAAAGAGATTTGCGCTATAAGCAGATATGCAGGTATAAGTAATAAAGTATCTTCATTCGGGATTTATGAATACCAAGGGTCTAAAAACGACAGCGCCACATCAATGTTAGTGGCTCAGATGATCTGGTATTTTATTGAAGGGGTTAACTGCCGAGTTAAGGATGATGATTTTCATAATGAAAATCATTACCAAAAATATAACGTATTAGTAGAAGAAGATGAGTTAATATTTTTCAAAAGTTTAAAAACGGGACGTTGGTGGATCGAGATTCCATTTTTGCCAAATGTTAATAATAAATTAAAAAAGCATACGTTATTACCATGCATGCATTTAGACTATGTGCACGCAACTCAGGGTGAAATACCTGAACGTTGGTATAAGGCCTACCGCAAGAATAGCTTTTAAAATGAGCGCTTTATCGGATTTTAACACTTTTTTAATCGATGAAATACTTATTTTTAGGGTAAAGTGTAAAAAATATTTAAAAAAAGTTGTTTATTCGGAAATATATAAATATGTTTACGACCTCAAAAATAATAAGGACTAATTTAACCTAGAGTTACTATGAATATTAAGAAGTTTATTTTATTAACCACAGTACTAGTTATGGTAGCCAGTTGTAATTCTGGAGATCGAGGACAGTTAGTGGGTGTGCAAGGTAAGAAATGGCATCCAGAAAAGCCTTATGGGATGACGTTGGTGCCTGGTGGAGCATTTATAATGGGTAAGTCAGATGATGATTTAGCTGGCGTACAAGATGCACCAACAAGGACGGCAACAGTTCGTGCTTTTTATATGGACGAAACAGAAATCACAAATAGCGAGTATCGTCAATTTGTAGAATGGGTTAGAGATTCAACGCTACGCTTAAAGTTAGCTGAAATGGCAGACTTAGAAGGTAAGACGCCTGGAAATGGAGATATCGGAGAGTTTGCTTATGTAGATTCTGATCCAGAAAATCTTAATGCTTATGAAAGTTACATGGTTAACACTTATGGTAACGAGCAGAGAAAAATTAATCGCGATGCAGAGTTATTATTTGATACTAACGATTATCCAGATGAATTATATGCAGAGGTAATGGATGGAATGTATTTGCCATTAGAAGAGTCTTATAATGGTCAACGTACTTGGGATGTAAAGCAATTTAAATTTCAGTATACTTATATGGACATTCAAAAGGCAGCTAAAAATAGAGGTCTTAAACGTTCAGAGGTTGTTGTTCAACAAGAAGTTGAGATTTACCCAGACACCACAGCTTGGATTAGAGATTTCGCTTACTCTTACAACGAGCCAATGCATAATGATTATTTCTGGCATGATGCTTATGGAGATTATCCTGTAGTAGGTGTGTCTTGGAAACAAGCTCAAGCTTTTTGTCAATGGAGAACATTATACCATAATGCCGATAGAAAGAAAAGAGGACAACAAGCTGTAAACTCTTACAGATTACCATCAGAAGCAGAATGGGAATATGCAGCTCGTGGTGGCTTACAAGGAGCAACTTATCCTTGGGGAGGACCTTATACTAAAAATGACAGAGGTTGTTTTATGGCTAACTTTAAGCCTATGAGAGGTGATTATGCAGCAGATCAAGCATTATATACTGTAGAAGCTGATTCTTACGATCCAAATGATTTCAACTTATACAACATGGCTGGTAACGTTTCAGAATGGGTAAATGGTTCTTATGATCCATCTTCATACGAATATGCTTCATCAATAAATCCAAATGTAAATGATCCTGATAATGCACGTAAAGTTGTAAGAGGTGGCTCTTGGAAAGATGTTGCTTATTACTTACAAGTAAGCTCAAGAGATTATGAATATGCTGATTCTGCAAGAAGTTATATCGGTTTCCGTACTGTACAAGATTACATGGGAGTAGAAGTAACTAAAAATGCAGCAACTAACTAATTAAACTTAACTTTAACTTAAATATTAATCCAAAATGAGTATTAATTAACCAAGCTCATTTGAAAACAAAAACTAAAATCATGGCAAAAAAGAAACTATCAACAATGAATATGGTCTATGGACTAGGAGCTGCAATTGTAATTGTTGGAGCATTATTCAAAATTCAACACTGGCCGTACGGTTCTGCTATTCTTACATTAGGAATGGTTGTTGAAGCACTTGTATTTATTATATCTGCATTCGAAAAGCAAGGAGATGATTTAGACTGGTCTTTAGTATACCCTGAATTAGCAGGAGGTCAGTCGTTAGGTGGTAAAAAACAAGTAGAAGCGCCTACAGAAGTAGATGGAATGTTATCTAAAAAATTAGATAACTTATTAAAAGATGCTAAAATTGATGGAGCACTTATGGCTAGCTTAGGTGATAGTATTAAAAACTTTGAAGGTGCTGCAAAAGGAATTTCTCCTACTGTAGACTCAATGGCTTCTCAAAAGAAATATAGTGAAGAAATGTCTTTAGCTGCTGCTCAAATGGAGTCTTTAAATAGTCTTTATAAAGTACAAGTTGAATCTGCTAACCGTCACGCTGCAATTAATGAAGAAGCTGTAGAAAATGCAACTAAATTAAAAGAACAAATGCAATCATTAGCATCTAACTTATCATCTTTAAATGGTGTTTACGGAGGTATGTTAACTGCAATGAACAAAAACTAATTAGTTTTTATAATCAAATTATTAATATTAAAAACTAGTTAGAAATGGCAGGAGGAAAACAGTCCGCAAGGCAAAAAATGATTAATCTGATGTATTTGGTATTTATTGCAATGATTGCAATGACTGCAAGTAAAGAAATATTATCAGCATTTAGTCTTTTTGATAAGAAATTTGAAAATGCAAATGAATTAGCCGTAAATTCAAATACAACCTTATTAAAAGGTTTAGAAAAACAAGCTGAAGAAAAACCAAATGAATTTGGTGTAACGTATAATAATGCGAAAAAGATCAGTTCTTTATCTGATGA
Source organism: Winogradskyella wichelsiae (assembly GCF_013403925.1). GTDB lineage: Bacteria > Bacteroidota > Bacteroidia > Flavobacteriales > Flavobacteriaceae > Winogradskyella > Winogradskyella wichelsiae. Next base: position 185,817 of record NZ_JABFDJ010000001.1, on the reverse strand, counting down.
ATTTTACACGTTTTTAGAAGTTCAAAAGAAAATGATTTTGGACAAAGGCGGATATGCAGAAGAGTATAAAGAAAAAGGACTATTGCCAGCTGAAAAGATGGATAAGGGTACTGTATTAGATGAAGCGTGGTTTACTGGTGACCGTTTAACAAAAGATGGTGATGCGTTTGTTGCTAGAATTGAAAAGTATAAATCAGATATTAGAAATGTTTTAGGTGAAGATGTAGCTTTTAATCCAGCGAAAGAAACACTTGAAGCCCGTTTTACTACTGCTGAAATGAAAGACAAGGACGGTAATAACCAAAGTTGGTTAGAGTATAATTTTAAGAATTTTCCAGCTGTAGCATCATATACTAAGCTTACGGCTATGCAGAATGATATTAAAAGTACTGAAGCTAACCTTTACAATGTGTTTTTAGGTAACACAGTAGATGAAGTAACATCTTTGAAGAACTATACAGCTATTGTAATTCCAGATAAAAATGCTTTTTTTGCAGGTGAAACATTTACAGGTAGAGTTGTTCTTGGTAAGTATGCTAACGTAATCCCAACAAAATTAAAAGTTGGAGATAACGAATTAGATTTAAATAGAGAAAATGCAATTGACTCTACAGGAGCTGCACGTATCGAATTTAAAGTTGGTAATGTTGGTGAACATGATATTAATGGTCAGTTTACTTTTTCAGAGAAAGGTCAAGATTTACCAATCGATTTTACAGGTCAATACGTAGTAGTACCAAGACCAAATTCTGCAACTATTTCTGCAGATAAGATGAACGTTGTTTATCGTGGTGTTGCTAACCCAATGACTATTTCTTTTGCTGGTGTTCCAGATAATAAAGTTAGAGCTACAGGTGCAGGTCTTTCTTCAAAAGGTGGTGGTAGCTATGTGATGAATCCAGGAACAGGAAAAGAAGTTACTATTAGTGTATCAGCAACTTTAGATGATGGTTCTCCAGCTAATGATAAGAAAACCTTTAGAATTAAAGATATTCCTAAGCCTACAGGTACGATTTCAGGGAAAGATGGCATGGTTAAATTGCCTAAACGTAACCTAGAAATTGGTACTATTGGTGCTGCATTAGATGATTTTGTATTCGATTTACCAATTAACGTAACATCATTTCAAGTTAAGGTTCCTGGTCAACCAACAGTAAATGTTGCAGGTACTAAAATGAATAGTCAAGCAAAATCTGCAATAGGTAGAGCTCGTAAAGGTGATGTCGTTACAATTTTTAATATTAAAGCAAAAATTCAAGGTAATTCTAGCTATAATTTAAAAGGTGTATCTCCTATAACAGTAGAGGTAACTAACTAATTGTTTAATTAGTTTATAGCTCTAAAAGAAAATCCCAAATTATAATAAATAATAAGATGAATTTAAAAAGCTTTTTATGTATAGGAATAGGTGTTTTAGCCGTAAACAGTATGTTTGCTCAAGCTAATCTCCTAAATGCAAAAATACCAGAAGAAATTGGTATGAAAACTGAAGCGCAGTTACTTCTAGATAACGACAAGCCTTTAGAGTATGGATATGTCGGAGATAGAGATATCTTATTTTCTAAAATGACTTGGGAAAAGATTGTTTTAGATGAACGTGCTAACTTTCCTTTATATTTTCCTATAGAAGAAAATTTAGGTGAGGATAGAAAATCTTTATATATGGTTATAAAGGAAGGTGTTGCCAATGGCACTATACCAAAGGTATATGCTGATGCATACTTTACTGAAGAACGTACTATGGAGGATTTGGCTCCTTCTTTAAGAAAAGAAGAAATAACAGATCAAGGAATCGATTGGATGAATGCTGAAGGTGTTTCTGATACGTCTCTAATCCCTGAAGAATATGTTATTCGTAGAGAGATCGGGCCTGCAGATATTAATTCTTATTTAATTAAAGGATTATGGTATTTTGATAAGCGTCAAGGTGAATTAAAGTATCGTATTTTAGGTATCGCTCCTGCTGCACCAGATGTTAATTTTATTGACTCTGATGATGAAGCTAATAAAGAACCTATCGGTTTATTTTGGATATTTTATCCAGAAATAAGAGATATTCTTCATGATGCTAAAGCATTCAATAATAAGAATAGTGCTGTGCCTTTATCTTTCGATCACTTATTAAATAGTAGACGTTTTAGTTCTTTTATCTATAAAGAAGAAAATGTTTATGGTGATAGAGAAGTTAAAGAGTACGTTGCTGAAAATGCATTAATGCAACTTTTAGAATCTGAACGTATCAAGGATAAAATCAGAAACTTTGAACAAGATATGTGGAGCTACTAATTGGCTATAACATAAGATATATAAACGCTCACTTTTTAAGTGGGCGTTTTTTATTACCTCTATTTCTCGATAAATTTAATTTTTTTATGCGTAATTAAAAATTAGATTCTCACCTCTATTCAAAATGACTGACATTTATTTACTTTTGTAACTATGAAAGAAGTAGATTATATTGTTGTGGGCTGCGGACTAGCTAGCATTTCATTTTGTGAGGTATTAAGAGCTAATAATAAAACTTTTGTGGTGTTTGATAATCAATCGCAGAAGTCTTCAATTGTTGCCGCAGGACTATATAACCCTGTTATTTTAAAACGTTTTTCAGCCGTTTGGAAAGCAAAAGAGCAATTAGCTTTAGCAGCACCACTTTATGCTAAAATAGAGAACGATTTAAAAATAAAATTCGATTATAAGTTACCTATTTTAAGACGTTTTACTTCTATTCAAGAACAAAATAAATGGTTTAGTGCTTCAGATAAACCACTATTAGAGCCTTATCTATCTACTAACCTTGTTAAAAACAACAATCCTTTTGTGGATGCTAACTTTGGATTCGGTGAAGTTTTGCATGCAGGACGTTTAGATACAGAAACACTTATTACAAATTATAGACATTTTTTAATAGCTAATAATAGTTTTATTGGAGCTTCTTTTATTCATGATAAGATACAGTTTGAAGAAGAAGCCATTCATTATGAAAACATAAAAACAAAACAGATTGTATTTGCAGAAGGATTTGGAGTAAAGAAGAATCCTTATTTTCATAACATCCCACTTGCAGGTTCTAAAGGTGAAATACTTACCGTAAAAGCCCCAAATTTAAAAATTGATTATGCTATAAAATCATCAGTATTCGTTATTCCGTTAGGTGATGATTTGTATAATGTTGGGGCAACTTATAATAATGAAGATAAAACAAATACGCCTACTGATTTGGCTAAAGAGGAATTGATTTCAAAATTAAAAACCTTTATTACTTGTGATTTTCAAATTGTAGATCACATTGCTGGTGTAAGACCAACTGTAAAAGACCGGAGACCTCTAGTAGGCAGACATTCAGAATATAAAAATCTTTATGTACTTAATGGTTTAGGAACAAGAGGCGTCATGATTGCACCTTATGTTGCTAATCAATTATTTAGATTTATTGAGAAAGAAGAGGATTTAGATGAAGAAATTAATATTTCTCGCTTCGCTTAATTAAGCGTGTTTCTCTTTTGTAACAGATTTTTCAACTAGATCTTCGTTATAACTCATAAAAATGTTAATCCATATATTACGAGATAATCTCATAATGATAGGCATAAATCCTATCAGTGTGACTATAATAGCAACAAAAGCAGCTGTTAACGAAAGTTCTAAAATAACAAAGGTAATAATGAAAGCAGCTACAGCGAATGCTACAGCTACAGCATAACTGACGTACATTGAGCCATAGAAAAAAGAAGGTTCTATTTCGTATTTTGTATGGCAATGAGAACATTCTTTATGCATTTTAATAACATCTGAAAGCGCATAAGGATTTTTATTGATGTACATTGATTCTTGATGGCATTTAGGGCAAGCCCCAAAAAGAATACTATAAAGTTTCATTCCTTTTCTAATCATAACTAAAACCTTTATTTTTACGTTTTTTAAAACAAGGCAAAGATAAAATTTTATTGCTGACACATTGTAACAATTGTAACTCAAAAAGCAATTGAATTATTTATAAAACTTATGCTAAACATTCACAATCTTTCTATATCATTTCAAGGAGAATATTTATTTGAAGAAATCACCTTTAAACTGGGGCCTGGTGACCGTATCGGTTTAATTGGTAAAAATGGAGCTGGTAAATCGACCATGCTTAAAATTTTATCTAAAGAACAAGAGCCAGATACAGGTCAGATTGCTGCTGATAAGGATATGAGAATTGGTTTTTTAAAACAAGATATTGATTTCGATTTAGGGAAGACCGTTCTAGAAGAATCTTACGAAGCATTTAAAGAAATAAAAGAATGTGAGGCTAAACTTGAAGAGATTAACATTCAATTAGCAGAACGTACAGATTACGAAAGTGAATTGTATCATCAATTAATGATCGATTTAAACGATGTTCAGCATCAATACGAAATACTAGGAGGTTATAACTATCAAGGAGAAACGGAAAAAATCCTTCAAGGTTTAGGATTTAAACGTGAAGATTTTGATAAACTTACCGATACATTTTCGGGAGGATGGAGAATGCGTATCGAATTAGCAAAGCTTCTTCTACAGAATAATGATTTGCTTTTATTAGATGAGCCAACCAATCACTTAGATATAGAATCTATTATTTGGTTAGAGAATTTCTTAAAAGGGTATAATGGTGCCGTTGTAATTGTATCTCACGATAAAATGTTTTTAGATAATGTAACCAATCGTACTATTGAAATTTCATTAGGCCGTATTTATGATTATAGTAAGCCTTACTCACAGTTTTTAGTGCTACGTAAGGAAATGAAAACGCAACAATTAGCAGCTCAAAAAAATCAAGAAAAACAAATTCAACAGACTGAAAAGTTAATTGAGAAATTTAGAGCTAAAGCTTCTAAAGCAACAATGGCACAATCTTTAATAAAAAAATTAGATAAGATTGATCGTATTGAAGTTGATGAAGATGATAATAGTGTAATGACGTTAAACTTTCCTGTTTCTGTTACACCAGGAAAAGTAGTGGTTGAAATTGATAATATTTCAAAAAAATATGGTGATTTACAGGTTTTACATAACGTAAATTTATCTGTACCTAGAGATATGAAAACGGCCTTTGTTGGTCAGAATGGTCAGGGGAAGTCAACACTAGCTAAGATTATTGTTGGAGATATTGAGCACGAAGGAAATTTAAATTTAGGACATAATGTGCAGATTGGGTATTTTGCACAGAATCAAGCAGAATATTTAGACGGAAATAAAACCGTTTTAGATACCATGATTGATGCTGCTAATGAAACCAATAGAAGTAAGGTTAGAGATATTTTAGGATCCTTTTTATTTAGAGGGTCAGAGGCTGAAAAGTATGTCAGAGTACTTTCTGGTGGCGAACGTAACCGTTTAGCTTTGGCTAAATTATTGTTGCAACCTTTAAATGTGCTTATCATGGATGAGCCAACCAATCACTTAGATATCAAATCTAAGAATGTATTAAAAATAGCTTTACAGAATTTTGAAGGGACTTTAATTTTAGTATCTCACGATAGAGATTTTCTTCAAGGTTTAACAGATACGGTTTACGAATTTAAGGATCAGAATATTAAGCAATATTTAGGTGATATTGATTTTTATTTAGAACAACGTAATCTTGAAAATTTAAGAGAAGCAGAAAAAAGAACTGTAGTTGCAAATAAACCTAAAGAAAGTAATAAGCAGAGTTACGAAGACCAAAAGAAATTAAAATCTTTAAATAATAAGTTGAGTAACATTGAATCTAAGATAAATCAACTTGAAAAAGACATCAAAACTGATGATGCAAAACTTGCTTCAGATTATGATAAGACGGCTTCAAATCCTAAATTTTTCGATGCTTATCAAATAAAGAAAAAATCATTAGATAAATTACTAAATGATTGGGAACAAGTACAGGCAGATTTAGATAAGTTTTCTTCTTAAGTATTAAGATTATTTTAACGTTAGCACTTCACTATAAAGTTAGTTTTGTAAAATACTTACGACTATTTGCTTTATGTTGAGAAAAATTATTTTATCCGTTATAGGAGTTGCATTAATTATTGGTGCATTTTTAGTAGCTAATTATCTAATCGATAATAAGCACAAACCTAAGCCTATTATACCAAAGGTTATTAAAACTGTACTTGTAGAAACAGTAACTAACAGAACAATACCATTAGTGATTTCTGCAAATGGTAATTTGGTAGCAAAACAACGGGTAGAATTATATTCTGAAGTACAAGGGATTTTTAAAACGGGATCTAAATTATTTAAACCAGGTCAGAAATTTAATAAAGGAGAAACGCTTATTCGTTTAGATGCCTCTGAATATTATGCAAGCGTTCAATCTGCAAAAAGTGATTTATATAATAGTATCGCTGCTATTATGCCAGATTTAAGATTAGACTTCCCTGAAGTATTTCAAAAATGGCAGAATTATTTAAATGGATTTAATTTAAATAAAACCACACCAAAGCTACCAGAAATTGTAGAAGAGAAAGAAAATTACTTTATAACAGGTCGTGGTATTGTAAGCGCTTATTACAATGTAAAAACGTTAGAACAACGTTTAACAAAGTATAGAATTATAGCCCCTTTTTCTGGGATTCTAACAGAGGCCTTAGTAACTGAAGGAACTTTTGTTAGAAGTGGTCAGCAGTTGGGTGAGTTTATTAATCCTTCTGTCTATGAAATGGAAGTTGCAATAAGTAAATCTTTTGCAGATATTTTAAAAGAAGGAGAAAGCGTAACGTTAACGAGCTTAGATAACACAAAGCAATATGAAGCTAAAGTGTCTCGTGTTAATGGAAGCATTGATGCAACTACACAAACAATTACAGTTTATATTGAAGTAAAACATGATGACCTTAAAGAAGGTATGTATCTTGAAGCACAACTTAATGCTGAAAAAGTAGAAGATGCAATAGAAATAGATAGAAACTTATTATTAGATAGCGAAGAGGTTTATGTCGTTAGAGATAGTCTATTAGATGTGATTTCTGTAAAGCCAGTTCATTTTTCTGATGAAAAGGTTGTTTTAAAGAATGTACCAAATGGAACTATAATTTTAAGAAAACCGGTACCAGGTGCTTATGCTGGTATGCATGTTAAGGCAGCCACTAACCCTACAAATACTGATTCTATTCCGTAATGAGAAAAATAATTGAATATTTCATCAGGTATCATGTTGCTGTCAACATTTTAATTGTAGCATTTTTTGTATTCGGAATAATAGGACTTTTATCCCTAAAATCATCTTACTTTCCACTTACAGAAACCAAGATTATAAATATTACTATTGCTTATCCTGGTGCATCTCCACAAGAAATAGAGGAAGGTATTGTACTTCAAATTGAAGATAACTTAAAAGGTCTTAGAGGAGTAGATAGGGTAACATCTACTTCGCAAGAAAATAGCGGCTCTATTACGGTAGAGATTGAAAAAGGTGAGAATATCGATTTTATGCTTCTCGAAGTTAAAAATGCGGTAGATAGAGTGCCAACATTTCCAACAGGTATGGAACCTTTAGTGGTTTCTAAACAAGAAATTGTTAGAGAAACAATCTCTTTTGCTATTAGTGGAAAAAATATTCCTTTGGTAACTTTAAAACAATTGGCCCGCCAGGTAGAAACAGATCTACGCGCTATAGAGGGCATTTCTCAAATAGAATTGTCTGGATTTCCTGAAGAAGAAATAGAGATTGCAGTAAATGAAATAGATTTATTAGCTTACAATATTACATTTAACGAAGTTGCAGAAGCAGTAACGAATGCTAATATTCTAGTAACCGGTGGTAATGTAAAAACAGATGCTGAAGAGTATTTAATTAGAGCAAATAATAAACAATACTACGGAAGTGAGCTTTCTAATATTGTAGTAAGAGCTTCTTCAGACGGAAAAGTAATCCGACTTAAAGATGTCGCTATTATTAGAGATCGATTTTCAGAAACTCCAAATGCAACTTATTTTAATCAAGAATTAGCAGTCAGTATTGCAATTACAAGTACTAATAATGAAGATTTAATTAGCTCTGCAGATAAGATTAATGTTTACATTGAAGAATACAATCAGAAACATTCCAATATACGCTTAGATGTTGTTAGGGATTTATCCATAACACTTATGCAACGTACGCAACTCTTAACAGAAAATGCTATTGTGGGTATGTTGTTAGTATTATTATTTCTATCTATATTTTTAAACATGCGATTAGCGGCATGGGTTGCTTTCGGATTACCTATTTCTTTTTTAGGGATGTTTATGTTTGCTGCTCAATTTGATGTTACTATTAACGTGTTGTCTCTTTTCGGGATGATTATTGTTATTGGTATTTTAGTAGATGATGGTATTGTCATTGCTGAAAATATTTACCAACACTACGAAAAAGGTAAGAGTCCTATTCAAGCTGCTATTGATGGTACAATTGAAGTTATTCCACCTGTAGTTTCAGCAATTATAACAACACTTTTAGCATTCTCATTATTTTTCTTTTTAGACAGTAGGATAGGAGAGTTTTTTAGTGAAGTCGCCGTTATAGTTATATTAACATTAATAGTATCCTTAATTGAAGCACTTATTATTTTACCTGCGCATTTAGCACATTCTAAAGCTTTGAGAGCTCAGAAGGCTGATGAGAATCCTTCAAAAATTAAGCAGTTTTTCTCTTTTATGAGATATATAAATAAAGGAGGTGATATGCTTATGTCTTTTTTAAGAGATCGGGTTTATACACCAATTTTAGATCTTGTTTTAAGATTTAAATTGTTTTCACTTGGTGTTTTCATAGCTTTATTAGTATTAACATTAGGTTCGCTAGGTGGTGGAGTTATCGGAGTAACTATATTTCCTAGAGTAGCAAGTGATGCGGCAAATATAGAATTGGTTATGCCAGCAGGTACTAACGTAAAAATCACAGATTCTATTATTTCTTTAATAGAGGAAAAATCGTTTATTGTAAATCAAGAATTAACTGAAAAATATTTAAAAGGAACAGGTAAACAACTCTTCGAAAATACGATTGTAGATATTAGTAGTAGTTCTAGTGCAAGACTTAGAATTAATTTGTTACCAGGAGAAGAACGCCCAGACGCCATAAAATCTAACTTAATTACAGATCGACTAGAAGAATTAGTTGGCCCTGTAATTGGTACAGAACGTCTTATTTATGGTTCTGGTGGAAATTTTGGTGGTAGTCCAGTATCGGTGTCTTTATTAAGTAATAATATAGAAGAATTAAAAGCTTCTAAACTAGAGCTTAAAAAGTACATGCAAACAAATCCACTACTTAAAGATATTGGAGATAATGATCCTGCAGGTATTAAAGAGATTCGTTTAGAGTTGAAAGAAAGCGCTTATTTGTTAGGGTTAGACTTACAAACTGTAATGTCTCAGATACGTTCTGGATTCTTTGGAGCTCAAGCACAACGATTTCAACGTGGTCAAGATGAAATTAAAGTTTGGGTACGTTACGATAAAACCAACAGAAGCTCTATCAACGATTTAGATGCCATGCGAATTGTAACACCAACAGGTGAGCGTGTAACTCTTAAGGATATTGCTAATTATTCCATTGCAAGAGGGGATGTTGCTATTAATCACTTAGAAGGAAAGCGTGAAATTCAAGTTTATGCAGATTTAAAAGACCCGAGTTCTAGTGCAACAGATATTATAGAAGATATAAAAACAGATTTTATACCCCAATTGCAATCTAAATATCCAACGATTAATACATCATATGAAGGTCAAAATCGTGAGGCAAGTAAACTAACGGATTCATTAAAATTGGCAGGCCCAATTATTTTAATATTAATATATATTACCATTGCCTTTACGTTTAGAAGTTATTCTCAACCATTTTTATTACTACTACTAATTCCATTTAGTTTAACAGCAGTAGCTTGGGGACATTGGTTATTAGATTTTCAGGTTAATGTTTTATCCTTATTAGGTATTATTGCTTTGATTGGTATTATGGTGAATGATGGTTTAGTACTCATTGGTAAATTTAATAGTAATTTAAAAGAAGGTATGACTTTTGATTTAGCACTATCTGAAGCTGGAAAATCTAGGTTTAGAGCTATATTCTTAACCTCATTAACAACTATTGCGGGTTTAGCACCTTTACTATTAGAAAAAAGTAGACAAGCACAATTTTTAAAACCAATGGCCATTTCTATTTCTTTCGGAATCGCCTATGCTACAATATTAACATTATTAGTGTTGCCATTATTTTTATCCTTTAGCAATACCATTAAAGCTAAAAGCAAATGGTTAGCTTCCGGAAAGGAAGTAACAAAAGAAGAAGTAGAACGTGCAATTAAAGAACAACAAGAAGAAAATGAGCACTAAATATCAATTAATTACACTACTTCTAATGTGCTGTTTTAATGTACAAGCACAAGAAGTGTTAACCAAGGAAGAAGCTATTGCATTAGCTTTAGAAAATAATTACGGAGTTAAGATTGCAAAAAACGCCGTTACAGTGGCAGAGAATAATAAAAGCATTCTTAATACTGAATTTTTACCTACCGTAACTAGTAGCGCTGGTGCAACCTATAATTTAGATAATACGGAAGCTGAATTTTCTGATGGGTCAACTACAGTATTAAACGGAGCAGAAAGTACTAATTATAATGCTAGTGTCAGTTTAAACTATACAATTTTTGATGGTTTAGGCAGACGCTATAATTATAAACGGTTAAAGGAACAGTACAGGTTATCGGAACTTCAAGCTAGAGAAACGATAGAGAATACTATTATCCAATTATTTTCAGTCTATTATAATGTAGCCCAGCTAACCGATAATTTAAATACTTTAGAGGAAACTTTAAATATTACAAAAGATCGATTGATAAGAGCTCAATATCAATTTGACTATGGTCAGAATACAAAATTAGAAGTTTTAAATGCAGAAGTTGATATTAACAACGATAGTATCAATATCATTAATATTAAACAAGATATTAAAAATGCGAAACGCGATTTAAAACTTGTTTTGGGCGAAACTTATACAACTGATTACGGTATAGAAACAGAAGTAGAGTTTACCTTACAATTTCAAAAAGATAGTTTATTTGAAAAGGCAAAGTCTAGAAATGTGGCTTTATTGCAAACCGAAAGAAATATAGCAATAAGTACATTAGATATTAATTCTGGTAAATCCGCGTACCTACCAACAATTGGATTAATAGGAACCTATGGTTGGAACAAGAATAACAATAATGCTGCATCTTTTGTTGCTGTTTCCACTAATACAGGTCTGTCTGGTGGATTAAATTTTACTTGGGATTTGTTTGATGGTGGATCTACGATTACAACTGTTAGAAACGCCAAAGTGAATTTAGAAACTCAAAAATTAGAAAAAGAAAATATTTTATTAAGTATAGAGCGTGACTTTAGTAATGCTTGGGATAATTATTTGAACAAATTAGAAATTTATAACATTCAAGAAAAAAATATATTAACCGCTGAAAATAATTTTGAACGAACACAAGAGAAATTTAAAGTTGGTCAAGTTAATTCTATTGAATTTAGACAAGCACAACTTAATTTACTAAATGTAGAATTAAGCAGAAATGAAGCTAAATTTGAAGCTAAATTATCAGAATTAGAAGTACTTCAAATAAGTGGTGAGTTACTCAACGTTCAATTATAAATAAAGTATGAACGAGTATTTTTTTCAATGTCCATACTGTTGGGAAGAGATTTCAATGCTTATTGATGTCTCTCAAAGCTTACAAAGCTATATTGAAGATTGTGAAACATGTTGTAATCCTATTCAAATTACAGTTCAAGCTGAAAATCGTGAAATTTTAAGTTTTAAAGCCGAAAACATTGAACAATAAGAGCTTAACTCATAGTTTTAGAATTTGAAATCTTAATTTAAATTGCGTATTTCATCGAATAAGTTTGCTGTTTAAGCTTATTGAGTATATATTCGTGTTGTTATTGTGTCCCTCCACATAAATGAACCACCATGAAGACACTAAAAATAACATTACTACTCTGTTTAGTATCAGTATATTCCTTCGCTGATGTATTTCAAAATCAAAAATCTGCACTTTTAGATTTATATAATTCTACCAATGGAGACGCATGGAATAACTCATGGGATTTAGACCAACCAGTTTCAAGCTGGTCCGGCCTTACTATTGAGAACGATCAAATTGTAGCTATAAATTTAAGTTTTAATAATCTAAAAGGAAATTTACCAGAATCAATTTCAGAATTAAAAAATTTAAAAGTACTTAATCTAGCTTTCAACAAATTAGAAGGAGAATTACCAAATGCTTTATCTAGTATGATTAATTTAGAGGAGCTCAAATTGTTTTCTAATGAATTTAGCGGGGGGATACCTGCAGGAATAGGAAGTTTAGCAAATTTAAAAGCTCTAGAATTATATAATAATGATCTTACCGGTGAGATTCCATCATCTCTGGGTAATCTTTCTAAGTTAGAAAGATTAATGTTAAGTAGTAATCAATTACAAGGTAAATTACCATCTAGCTTATCAAGCTTAAAATCATTAAAGATTTTAAGTGTTTTTGATAACAGGTTACTAGGCACTATTCCATCATCAATTGGGAAGCTTGCAGGATTAGAAGAATTAGTTTTATCAAACAATGCTTTCTACGGGGAAATACCAAGTGAGTTAGCACAACTTACAAATTTAAAAACATTACTGTTAGGTCAGAATCAATTTAAAGGCAATTTTGCAGCCTTAAAAGAGAAATTACCAAACATTGTAGACTTCGATTTAGATGACGTTAATAGTAAAGGATCACTAGTAACACTAGATTCTGAAGAAGAAGAGGATTAATTATATGCCATGATTAATTACAAAGTTTAGTGCTCAATAGAAATATTGAGCATTTTTTTTCGAATTTACTTTGGTAATTGAAAATAAGTTGTATCTTTGCAGTCCCAAAAGGATATGTCGGCATTATGAACCGAAAGTTAAGAGCTAAGATTATCGTTTTTTGATTAACATCGCGGGATAGAGCAGTAGGTAGCTCGTCGGGCTCATAACCCGAAGGTCACTGGTTCGAGTCCAGTTCCCGCTACTAAGTAAGAGTAATCAGAGATGGTTACTCTTTTTTTATGCAGTAAATTCAAGGGTTTACACGCTATCTTCTATTTCTGTAAAAACCTTCATTAGCTTAATATCTTCATTTAAAGGTGCACTTTTCGGTATCAATTTTTAATGTCGAGGTATCACTTTTTTAATATACCCGCAAAACACAGTAAACAATGAACACCCATAAATTAAGAATCCTCTTTGTTATAGCATTGAATAGGATTAAGAAAAATAATCAAGCTCCTATATTTTGTAGAATTACTTACAACCAAAAAAGGAAGCAGTTTGCAACTGGAATTTCTTTAGACCCTAAAGATTGGGATAGGAAAAAACAGATTGTAAATGCTAGTGATAGCAATTCTAAAGAGATTAACACTAAACTAAGTCTGATTAAGCAAAAAATTAATCAGGCTTTTTTGTTGCTACAAGTTAACAATGAGAGTTTTGATGTTGAGGATATTTACTTACAGTATGCAGGAAAGAATGTAAAGGCTAATAAAACGCTTTTAGAGGTGTTTGAATTACATAACAATAGAATGAAGAAGCTAGTAGATGTTGAGTATTCAAAGTCTACTTATAACAAGTTTACAGAGGCTAGAAACCATGTTTCAAACTTTATAAGGTTTCAATACAAGAAAGGAGATATACTACTAGAATCTATCAATCAAAACTTTTTAGATGATTTTGATTTCTACTTAAAATCTGAAAAGAAACAAAAGCAGATTACTATTAATAAGAGTATTCAACGTGTTAGAAAGATTATTAAACTAGCACTAGCAAAAGGTTATTTGAAGAAAGACCCATTCATTCTTTACAAACCTAAAAAATATGAAAGTAAAGTAGTTTACCTAAATCAAAAAGAACTAGGAAAACTCGAAAATCATACTTTTAGACAGGCTAGATTGAATCAAGTAAAAGATATGTTCATTTTCTGTTGTTATACAGGATTGGCATATCAAGAAATGTCAACTTTAAAGGAAGAGCATTTAATAAAAGGGGTTGATGGTGGAATCTGGATTGAAATGATGAGACAAAAAACTAAATCTAGAGTTTCAATCCCTTTGTTACCTACTGCATCAAAAATTCTAGATAAGTATAGACCTGAAGGAAGATTACTTCCTGTGATTAGCAATCAAAAGTTTAATTCTTATTTAAAAGAAATAGCTGAGTTGGTTGAGATTGATAAAAGATTAACTCATCACATAGCTAGAAAGACTTTTGCGACTACAGTTTTGCTTTATAATGATATTCCTATTGAAACAGTTTCTGAGCTTCTAGGTCATTCAAGCATCTCTATTACGCAAAAGCACTATGCTAAAGTAGTTCAACATAAAGTGAGCAGTCAAATGAAAAGTTTAATAAAAAAATTAAAAATGTAAACTTTTTTATTACCTTTGCAGGAAATCAGTCAGAGGTTTTTATTAAATAATCTCATACTACAACTGATTAACACCGAGTTTTCTACATTTTAAAGGAGCATTAAGCTCTTATACCGAGTTTTCTTTATGTCAAATGAAAGAGTTCATTTGATTTTTAATCATTTAACATTATAATGATGAAAGAACAAAGAAATGTTGCTGGAGAGCTATTCCAAGCAATAAAAAATGAGAAGACTGCTTATACACCAGAGCAGAGTGAGTATTTAAATCAATTTCCAGTAGCTACATTGGACAGAGAGGACTTTGATATTGATACTGTTTTAGAAACAGTTAAAAGTCCTAAAATTAATTCAGAGTCTGATACTAATAATAAAGAGGATGATTTTGATGAAAATGAAGGTTGGTTTGGAAATACCAATAGGGATGTAGGGATTAAAGAAATCTCGCTATATGACCATACCTTAACAAAAGAAGAGAATTTTACTAATAGTGATGATAAATTTGTGCTTTTTAAAGTTACTAAAGATGGCGAGTTTGGCGTGTCTGATAAAGTGAATGTCATACCTTGTCCACAAACTAAATGCGTTATTAATACTTCTACATTGGAATTAGCTGAGGAATTCAATGTGATGCCAGTCTCTTATAGTAGCTTTATGGGGGTAGATGTGCTAAATTTCATGAAGTATAATTCAAACTTTTTCACCTGTGATGAAAGAGTGTTTTTTATTACGTTGTTAGTTAAATTTAAGTGCTTTGATTTTAAACCTTTCTATTGGTCTAAAGAAAAAATTTTTCATGAAGTCGGAATTAAAAAAGACAGAGCCAATAAGATTATTAAAAAATTTGTTGAGCTAGGGTTTCTCTCTATGGAGTTAGTGAAAACTAAAATTGATGGAAGACCAATGCAAATAAACTACTTTGATATTGATGGAGGGAAATTAATAGATTTACTGCCTCAGATTCTGCATAGCAACGAAGATGAAGATGGGTATGTTTATACTCAGCCTGATATTGAAAAATATCTAAAGCCATCAATAAATAAAGAAAGTAAATCAATTTCATCTATTATGCAATAACAAATTCTTTAATATTTATTAAAAGGCTACTGAATAAGTAGCCTTTTTCAATTAGCGGAATTCTTTCAATAAAAGAGTATTTCATTATTTAATATTGAACTTAAGTATATTAGAAGCTTTATAAAAATTTACACTCTTTCATAAAACTTCATATTTATTACTAAAAGAAGTGTAAGAGTGTACTCTTTTATTAGAAGTTTTCCGCCAATGACTTTTAGCATCTCAAAAATTGAGATGCTTTTTTATGCAATTAATATTAACCTTCAAAAACATAAGATTATGCAATTAAGAAAATCCGAAAGACAACAAGCAAAAATTAAAATGGCTCTACAAGGTTCATCAGGTTCAGGCAAGAGTTTAAGCTCTCTTTTACTTGCTAAAGGACTAACTAATGACCAACTAGATAAAGTGGCTGTAATAGATACAGAGAATGGTTCAGCAGACCTTTATGCACATCTAGGTAACTACAATGTGCTGCCACTGCAACCACCTTATACACCAGAGAAATTCATAGAGGCTATAACTGTTTGTGAAGAAGCAGGAATGGAAGTTATAATTTTAGATTCAATATCCCAAGTGTGGGATGAACTCTTGGATTTTCATTCTAAACTACCAGGGAATTCTTTTGCTAATTGGAATAAAGTTACACCTAGACAAAAAGCATTTATAAATAAGATTTTACAATGTGATGCTCATGTTATAGCTACAATGAGAACTAAACAAGATTATGTACTACAGCAAAAAGATGGAAAGTATGTTCCTGAAAAAGTTGGACTTAAAGCTGTACAAAGAGATAATGTATCTTATGAATTTACCATAGTATTTGATATAGATATAAAACACTTTGCAATAGCGAGTAAAGACAGAACTAATCTATTTTCTGGCAGACCAGAATTTATGATAAATACTTCTACAGGAAAACGCATTTTAGAATGGTGTACTTCCCCTGTAAAAGAGGAAGATGTAAAACAAAGGATAGAAGATTGCTTATCTGTTAGTCAGTTAATGGAGCTATACAAAGAGCATCCTAGTTTTCAGTTGCCATTAAAAGCTTTGTATCAAGCTAAAAAAGATTTATTAGAAAAATTAGTTAACCCACAAAATTTTAGTCAAAATGGAAATAGTATCAGTAACAGAGCTTAACAAGCAACGTAATGGAGTATTTAATTATCCTGAAGGTATTCCTGAAATTGTGCATCCTTTGCAAATACCTTCAAAAAATAAAGTATATCAACATAACCCATTTATAGAGGCTAACACAAAAGAGGTTAGCCTTTCTACTTTAAAACAGGATTGTATCATTCCTGTGTTCAGTAAAGATAATGAAAAGACTTTAGCGCATCAAGAGTTTATAGAGATAGCTCAAGACTGTGTTGGTAAGGTGTTTTCTCATCATACAATAGAAGTTCCAGAGGTTAGAGTTTCTCATCAAATTAAAGGCAGAACTGCTGATGCTATTTACAAGCCAGTAAAAGAGCTTTTAGAGCATGAGAAAACCCAGTATTTTGAAAGAATGGCATTTATCATTAGAATTCCATCTATAACAGAAACCATTAATGGTAATGAAGTTTCATTAACTGTTGGAGGTGTTAGGGCTTACAACCAAGAAAACCTGTATAACAGAAAAACTTATGAGAAATTTAAGTTCTTTATAGGTTTTCAAAATATGGTGTGTTGTAATCTATGTATTTCTACAGATGGTTATCAAGATGAAATGCGAGTAGGTAACTATTCTCTATTACAGTCTAAAATTATGGACTTAATAGAGAATTATAATGCACAATCTCATTTACAGGAAATGAAGCAACTATCTCAACAGAGTATTACTGAAAAACAATTTGCTCAGCTTATAGGTAGAGCAAGATTATATAACTTTTTACCTAAAGAGGAAAAGACTCTAATTCCAGAATTAATGCTTAATGATGGACAGATTTCTACAGTAGCTAAAGACTATTATTTAGATGATAGCTTTTGTAGAAACGATAATGGAGATATTAACCTTTGGAATGTATATAATCTCTTTACAGGAGCTAATAAGAGCTCTTATATAGACTCTTTTTTATCAAGAAATGTCAATGCCTTTGATTTTACTCAAGGTCTGGCAAATGCTATCAATGGTGATTCTAAACATCGTTGGTTTTTGAGTTGAGTAGAACCCAATCTCTATTTATTTAGAGGTTGGGTTATTTTAAATTTATTCCAATAAAAAACCCAGAGCAAGTCTGGGTTTTATGTTTTATTCTTTTTAAGTGCAGAGACTAAAGCATTAGATGAATAGTAGTGCACTGGTGCAAAGGTACAAAAAGTTATTTATAATTAATCTTATCGTTAATAATTTCTTTTATAGTCTCATTGTTGAAGTTCTTTGTAAACAGGTCGTCTATTTCCTTTAGAAAATCATTTTTCCTGTTCTCTGATATGTGTTCTAGCAAATATGCAATGACTTTAATACAAGCATTTAAAGAGCTCCTATCACTACCTTCAAAATTTATGCCAGGAACAACTGATAGCCCTCTAGGTGTTTTAAAGTCATAAAGAACATCTCCATGAGAACAAATATTTCTTATTAAAACTACAGTACTCATTAAATTCTCAAACTTGTTAGGGTTTAAAATACCCAAACTTTCTGTCACTCTTTTTTTTATATTCTCATCTCTAATGTTTTTAAATAGGTTTAGTAAAACCCCAAAAGTGAAAAACTCTAAAGCTTTCCATGCAGGTGCATAGGTGTCTTCAGGGTTATTTAGATGATGTTTCTTTAATGTTTTATTGTTGCTTATAAAATCTGGGGTGTAAACTCTATGAAGCATACTTGTCTTGTATGGTGTATTATGAATAAAACTGTTATTCACTATTTTGTCATCAGCAAACCAAGCAGGTGAAGTCTTAAACTTATTAGAAACATAGTAAACGACCTTAGTTCTAAAATGTATTTCTATACGATTTAAGTATCTTAGTAAGATCGTTCTTAAGTCTACATCTAAGTAGTAAAGAGCAATAACATCAGATAATTTACTGTCTTTAGCAAAATTATGGTCATTATCTATTTCAAAATGATGCCAATAAAACCCTAATCTATAGTACCCAATATCTAGTAGAAATTCTTTAATTTTTGCTTCTTCATAGTCAAGGTTTAAACCTCTTTCTTTTAAGGTTTCAATTTGAACACTTGTGTTAGTTGCTTTGTTTCCCATTATGATACTCTCTCAAATCTATTAACCAAATTTTGAAAACTTGAGGTCTTATCAACTTGGTCATGTGGGATTAATAAATAACGCCAAGTTTTACCTTCATTTTTACTTGTGAAATCATTGGCATATTGGCAGTATTTTAAAGCTGCTTTCATCTTCAATTGAACTTCTTCAGTTTCTACATCTTTAGCTTTTTTAGGTTCGCACATGAAGATTGAGTCTGCTGTCTCTACAATAAAGTCAGGTTCATATTTACTAGAGTTTTTTCCCCAGTAAATTCTAAATTGATTGGTGGCAGGTCTTAACCATTTTAACACAGAAGCATCATTTTCTATTACAAAAGCAAAGTCCTTTTCTGTATTAGAATCAAACTTATACTCTGGGTGACAAGATTTCTCAAAACCTCTATATACATATTTTGTAACTAGACTTAAAGGTGTAATTACATCTGTATAATGCTTATAGCCATTTTCTTTAGGTACAGTAAAGTTCCAGTCTTCAATTTTTATAAAAGGTAAAATTGTTGGTGGTACATAATCAGGGTTACTCATTTTAAAATGAATTTTTAACTGGTCATAAATTTTACCAGCAATTACTTTTCTGTACTGTCTAATCAGTACAGGAAGTTGTTCTTTATCTGATAAGTTTTCTGATAGCTTTTCTAAAGCTTGAGTAACCAGTTTATGCAGTAGGTCTGCACTTTCATCATAGTCAATTTCAGGGAAGTTAATAAGTTCTGCTATAACTTGATTGACTGGAGTTTCATTAACAAATGCACCTTGTTTAACCCCTAAAGAATCTATTTTAGTTTGGTCCTTTAGGTCCATCCTTAAAATCTCTTCTTGCATGATGTTTAAATCAAAGCCTTTGTTAGTATCTAAGTCGAAATCTTCAAACCAAGTTTCCACCTCTTCTAGAACTAAGTCCATTCTAGGTATTTCTATAATCTGACTTTTAAAATTAGCAACTACAGAATCATATTGGGCTTCTGCTTCTGCTACTATTTGAGGCATAAAAATATTTTGCTGACCTCTAGATAAAGTCTCTTTTATTTTCTGAATAGCTTTTTGCTTAACTTCAGGTTTGGATAAGTCGTTTACACTATTAACACCTTCATTAGATGAAAACGTTGGTATAGCATTTACAATAGCTTTTTTAGCCTCTAAAGCATGTGTTAATTCTAGTTTCTTTTCAGGATTAACAACAGTATTTATTTTAGCTTGTTCTCTTCTTATTTCTGCATTAATCTTAGTTTCAGAAGTCACTATTGTAGACTCTGTTTTTAAATCTTCTTCGTCTAACTCTATATATGTTAGTTTGTTTAATACAGAATCTGGATTTTTAGCTTCTTGGATAACTCTATTGAAGTTGTCATGTGCTAAAACAGTCAGTTTATCTACTTTTTCAACTCCTGTTCTTCTTCCATTATAAGGTAGTCTTAAACCTCTTCCAATGGTTTGCTCAATTAATACAGAAGCATTGGCTGCTCTTAATGGCACTATAGTGTATAGGTTAGTAACATCCCAACCTTCTTTTAACATGTTTACATGGATTACAATTTCAATCTCATTATCTGGACTTTCTAAGGACAAAAATTGTCTTTCAATTTCTTCTACTTTTTTGGTAGATGAATCTATCTGCAATACTCTTCCTTCATATTTACCATTGTAAAAAGCATTAGAGCTTATATAGTTATAAACTTCTGAAGCATGATTAATGTCTTTACAAACAACTAAAATAAAAGGTTTTACTAATGGTACATCATTGTTTCTGGCATAGAGTTCTAATTCATTTTTAGTGTCTTCATGTACAGAAATTGCATCCTCCAACTTAAACTGTTCCACCTCTTTTGGTGTTAGGTTTTTCTTGTCAAAATCTTTACGAGTTGCTATAGCAGGAGCTTTCACATATTTACCATCTTCTAAAGCTTGAGCTAAATTATACTCATATACTACATTCTTAAAGGCTTTGCCTTTTTCATCTAAAGGAGTAGCTGTTAATTCTAAACCTAGAATAGGCTTTAGTTCATTAATTGCTTTTTTAGAAGCATCTGCATGGTACCTGTGGGCTTCATCCATTAATATGACTAAATCATCTAGACCAGCAAGATAGTCCCAATAAGACTGACCTAAATACTCTGATAACCGTTTCATTTTTGGCGGTTTGCCTTTATCTGCTTTACCTCTTCCTACTTTGTTGTCTGAATTGAATTTTGATATATTAAAAATGTTGATTCTAACTTCTTGGTCTCCAAAAAGATTTCCTTTTTCAGCATAATTATCACCATTTATTATGACAGGTCTGTTGGTTACAAACTCACTAATACCTTTAAATACATACTTTTTGTAGTTGGGATTACCAAAGTCTTCAATTAGTTTATCATAGATAGTTAGGTTAGGGGCTAAGATGAAAAAATTACGAATACCTTTTTTTAGGTACAGATAAGTAATAAAAGCACCCATTAACCTAGTTTTTCCAACACCAGTAGCAATGGAAAAGCAAAGAGATACAAAGTCTCTTTCAAAGTCTTTACAACTTGGATAACGTTGTTTTACTTTGTCTAATTCTGCTTTTAAATCTACTTCTTTTTTTAGCTCTAACTCTTCTGCCAAATACGCCACCAATTGTAAAGAATCTCGTAAAGGGTCTCGTAGTGATAACCTATTGTTAATTCTGTTTATTATAGTATCTACACTAGGGTTAGCTTGTTCTATAATATAATCTCTAGTACTATTATTCATCTCCTAATTCTTCTTCGGTTAATACTGGTGGATTGATGATGTTTAAGCTATAATCATTTTTACCAAACTCACATTTACCTAGTAACATTTTTGGTATCTTTTTAAGTACAATATTCTTGAACTTATTATGACATTCTGGTTGAAACTTCTTAGCACAAATAAGTAAACTTTCTCCATGTTGTAATTGGTCTTGTAGCTGGTCTAACAGCTCTACAGTTACAAATTGTGTAGTAGTAAAAATAAAGTCTTGCTCTGCACTATAGCCTTGTTTCCAGTAGTTGTCTTTATCTGGAGCATAAGTAAAGCCTTCTTGTTTAGCCATTGCAGCAGCTAACATATCTGGGCTGTACTCTTTACTGATTACCCAGTTATCATATTTATCTTTATTTAATAGACTTGGGGCTAATTCATAAAATTTGAAACCACCACCTCCTTGCCAATTTACTGCTTTTGTAATACCACCTTCATCTTCTCCATCTGTAACCATTTTTTGCCTTGGATAACAATGTGTGTAGGCATGGTCTCCCATTTCTATGCCTATATATTTTCTACCCATTTTTTGAGCTACAGCACTTGTTGTTCCTGAACCTAGAAATGAATCTAATACTATATCTCCTTTTTTAGTTGTTAAATCAATAATTCTTTTAATTAAGGATTCAGGTTTTGGATAATCAAATGATTTAGTAGTTCCAAATAAAGCTTTTATTTCATCCCCAGCAGTTTTATTTGTTCCTGAATCATCTAATATAGTTCTTAACGCTTTTCCTGCTTGTGGAACATAAACCCTATGGTGTAAAGTCCAATTGTTTTTTTTGTTCTTTATTAATCTTATATGATCTGTTTTTAAACCTTCAAGAACTGACTCTTGAGATTTTTGAGAATTTATACTCAATATTTCTCCATCTGGACAATTAATTTCTACCGGTATTGGGTTTTGCAATCCATCACGAGCTAAAGTATCCCAATAATATTTGTCTCCATTTTCATCAGTTTCTTTGTATCTTTTTAAATAGTCTCCTTCATATGGAATTCTCCATTTTTCATGATGGATTTTTTTATCATTGTTTTTTGCGTAAACTAAAATGTAATCATGGTCAATAGCAAAATATCTTGAATCATTTCCCCCACCTTTTCTTTTCTTCCAAATTAAGTCGCCTAAATAGTTTCTTCGACCAAATACTTCATCACAAAGTACTTTTAAATAAGCATGTTCTATTTCATCGATATTTATAAATAAACTTCCATCCTCTGTCAGTAGGTTTCTTAAAATTTCAATCCTAGGTTTCATAAGACTAAGCCATAAAGAATGTTCTAAATTGTCATCATAGTATTCAAAAGCTTTACCTGTATTATAAGGTGGGTCTATATATATACACTTTATCTTTCCTGCATAGTCTTGTTCTAAAGCTTTTAAAGCTAAAAGGTTATCTCCACAAATCAGTAGGTTTTCTGTATTAGGGTCTCCATAACTATATTCAGGATTCTCTATTAATATTCTAGGCTCTAGAGTTCGTTCTTCTCCTTTGCCTATCCAAGTTAATTCTAATTTTTGTTGTTTTTTGCTTGCCATAATTTTATATCAATTCCCACTCAATGGTAAATAATTCTTGTTCTACTATACGTTGCGATAAACGCTCTTCTATGTTACTTAAAACATCATCTTTTTTATCATCTATTTGGTCTTGAGCTTCAAAGAGATGTTTTCTTTTTTCATTACGCTTTTTTTCTAATTCTTTAATAGCGCGTTGTTCCTTTACTTTAGTTTGTAAATCTAACTTTTTTCTAGCTTCTGCTTTACGGAGTTTAATTTCTGCATCAATATCTTGTATTTCCCTTTCAAGGCTAATCTTCATATCATCTGCCCACTTATCTAGCTTATCATATTCTTGGTCAAAAAACTCTGCATTACGCTTTAAGTTATCTTCTAGCACCTCTTGTTTCTGTGCTTTAAACACCTCTTTAAGTAGTTGGTCTGTTTCATTAGAAATAGAAACTTCATTACTTGTTTTAGCAGGTAAGCTAAACATTTTTTGAGCTATTTCACTATCTATCTTGTTTTCTTGTTCATCTAAAACCTGTATTAATAAATAGTCTTCTTCTTCAAAAGACAGAATACTTAATTGGATAACCCTTACTGTGCCTTTGCAACCTACATAATCTTCTAAAATAGCCATGTTTTTAGGATGGTTAGAGTAGTCAAAAATTACTTTTTGTACTTCTAGTTGTTTTGTTTTACAAGCTTCTACTATTTGTTTTGCTAGAGGGTGTCCAATCCTATATAAATTGGCATTAGTATCTAGTTCTTGTTGCGATTTTTTAATAACATCTCCACTTTTCAACAATTGATAAGGACCTTCATTAATTTTAAATTGAGGAAATGGATTCTTTTTTAACCTAAATACATCTCTTTTAAAATCAAACTCGGCACAACCATTTAAGTAATGTTTAGTAACAGCCCATAACCAGTTTTCGTATTGATTTAAGTAGCTTTTACCTTTCTCTAGGTTTACCTTTAGTTTCTTGTGTACTTCATCATCAAAATGCTCTAGTAGTTGCTCTCTAGTTTCATCAATTCTAGTGTTAATACTTTCATCCATTTCTTGTTGAAGTGCATCAAAAGCATTTTTTATTTCTGAAGGTTGTCTACATTCTTGATAAATTTGAGCAATCCTTTTTTCAAAATCTACACCAGAGCTGATACTCCCTAAAACTTCATCAGAAACACCAAATACACCATTAAAGAGTTGGAACTTTTGGTCTAACAACTCATAAACTCTTTGGTCTGCTTCATTAGATTGGTTTAAGAAGTTGATAACTACGACATCATGTTTTTGTCCATATCTATGTACCCTACCAATACGCTGTTCAATCCTTTGTGGATTCCAAGGCATGTCATAGTTTACCAACAAGGAACAGAATTGCAGGTTGATACCTTCAGCAGCAGCTTCAGTAGCAATTAAAATGGTTGCTGTATTTTTAAAATAATCTACAATAGCTTGTCGCATATCAGCAGCTCTTGCACCACTAACTCTATCTGTACCTTTATGTTCTTCTATCCAATCTTTGTATACCTGTTTAGATTTAGCATCTGTATTTGTACCATTAAACAGTGCTATTTTATCTTTGTAACCATTACTAGATAAATGGTCTAATAAATATTGTTGTGTTCTTCTAGATTCTGTAAATATGATAGCTTTTTGGTTAGCTCCAAGTTCTTCTAGCTTTTCAAAACCTTTAGTTAATGCAGTGAGCAGCTTTTCTCCTTTAGCATTTTTTTCAATTGAAATAGCCAGTTCTCTAAATGTAGAAACATTGTCTAGTTCAGCTTGTACTTCATCTAACTCTTCATCAGTTAGTAATTCAAAAGAATTTAACTCTTCATCTCCCCATTCATCTTCAAGTTCATTGATAGTTTCAAATTCAGTTCCTAATTCAACCTTTTCATTTAAAAACTTTTGGTCTGCTAAAATAGCTTTTAACTTGTTTTCTAAAGCTTCTAAAGTACCTGAAATAGCATAAGTGGAAGAGGCTAATAACTTTCTTAAAATTAAAGTCATTAACTGTCTTTGACTATTAGGTAAGGCATATAGTCTTGGAGTTTGAAGGTATTCAGAAACAAGGTCATACAAAGTTTCTTCATCCTTAAATGGATAGAACTCTTCTACAATAGCAATTCTGTTGGTGTAATTAATATACTCTAAAACTTGCCTTCTTAGAGTTCTTTTACAAACTGGTTTTAAACGTTCTTTTAAGTCTAAAAAAGCATCCTCGGTAGTTATTTTTCCAAACTGAGTTTTAAAGCTTTTTAAGTCCCCAAAAGCATACTCGTCTATGAAACTTACTAGTCCATATAATTCTAAAATAGAGTTTTGTAATGGAGTAGCGGTAAGTAGTATTTTAGGAGCATGTTGTATAGCAGATTTTATAGCATTAGCTATTTTGTTTTTAGGCTTGTATACATTTCTTAATCTATGGGCTTCATCAATAATGACTAAGTCCCAATCTATCATTCTAACAAGCTCTTCTTTAGACCTTATGAATTGGAATGATGATAAAATTATTTGTTCTTGGTCAAAAGGGTTTCTTTTGCCTTGCTTTTTTAATTTATTAAAAGACTGTGATTCTAGTATAGTTGAAGGAATGAAAAACTTATCAGATAATTCTTGATTCCATTGTTTTCTTAGGTTAGCAGGACAAATAATAAGTAATTTTCTTTTTCTTTCTGCCCACTTTTGAGATATTATAATACCAGCTTCAATAGTTTTTCCTAAACCAACTTCATCAGCTAAAAGAGCTCCTTTTGATAATGGTGATTGAAAAGCAAACAAAGCAGCTTCTACTTGATGAGGGTTCATGTCTACTTGGGCATCTTGTAAGGATGCTGTAAACTTACCTATATCATTAGCAGGGAGTCTTCTAGTTAATTCGTGAGCAAAATATTTAGCTTGGTAATCTGTAATCATTTATTTCTCCGTTTTCAATCTTTTTAAAGTCAGTTTAACAGCTTCAATAGCTAAATCTTCTCCTTTTACATCTTCATATACTTTCTCACTAAGCCATAGCTTTAAAAGTTTACTATGCTCAATATCTAAAGCAATTGCTAATTTATCTATTTGCTCTCTAGTAGGTTTTCTATCTCCTTTTTCAATTTTGCTTATCAAAGCAGTATCTGCATCTATCATAGAGGCTACTTCACGCAGTAATAGGTTTTTAGTTTCCCTTTTAGATTTTAGTAATTCTGAGAGTATCATTTGGTAGTCAAATTAGTTCTTGTCAAATATTGTCTAAATCTAATTAGAAATTTTGTTATAAAAAATTTTTAAAAAATATATTTTTTGAATGCTTTGTGAGAGTGCCAGATACCTTGTGCAAAACCCCCACTAAGTTCTGGGGATAAAGATGCCCCTACCACTTTATATAGTAAAGAAGATTTTCTGGCAGAGTTAATAAATTCAAGGTGATAGTTGAGATTTATATGCTGTTGGTAATTGATTTTCTGTGTGTGGTATACTACAACTCAAAAACTTTTAGAAAAATGGTTAGAATCGTAAATTACAAAGAGAGACAGAAAGAGGATGGTACTTCATTCTTCGTTCTGGAACTACAAGGAGGAATTGAAATGGTATTAAGCAAAGTTACAGGAAACTTTTATGCTACTGCTAAGAAAGCTTATATACCTTCAACATTTGATGAGCAGGTGTGTACTGGGCTTATTGGTACAGAAATGCCAGGGAGCATCATTAAAGAGGACTGTGAGCCTTTTGAATATGTTGTAAAGGAAACGGGAGAGGAAATTACATTATCCCACAGATGGGTTTATGTTACAGAAGATGCTGTAAAGCCAAAGCAAGAAACTTTTGTGCCTAAACATAATATTATAGCTAATTCTGATGTGTTTTCAAAGAATGGTATTCTTGAGCATGCAGAGTAAAAATATAAGCCTAGTCTATGTAAATAGATTGGGCTTTGTTTTTTGAGTTATAAAATACGCTACAATATTGTACTTGATTGCTCATACCTTCATAAATAAAAGATAGTCTAACTGTAGCGAGTTTACTTTATTACTATAAGGATGTATTATTAATATTGAAGGTCAGTTGAAATACGCCTAATTGATTGAAATGTTAAAGTTCAAGTGTAAATTTCTTTAAGAATAATAGAGTTAAAAATAAAAAATACCACTTGTGTCAAAGTACTATACTATTGTTTGACACAGAGGGTAAATCATATTATGAGACTTTGTAGAAGACTTTCTAAGAAGTATTTGAGAAAGAAGCTTGTATATAAAAAAAATAATTATCATGAAAATTTCAGAAATAAGTGTCTCATACTCAAATAACAGGAGTGATAGGCTAAAAATAAGTAATAGTAAGCAGTCTTATGATATTATAAGAGCTTGTTGGAGTGATTCTACTATAGAATTACAAGAGGAGTTTAAGATATTGATGATGAATAGGAGTAATCAGATATTAGGTGTTTATCCGCTTTCTAAAGGAGGTGTTTCTGCTACTGTGGTAGATGCAAAATTAGTGTTTAGCGTTGCTCTTAAGTGTAATGCTTCAAACATTATAATAGCACATAATCATCCTTCAGGAAACCTTCAGCCAAGTGAAGCAGATAAGAATTTAACACAAAAGCTAAAACAAGCAGGGCAGTATCTAGATATAGTGCTGTTAGACCACTTAATAGTAACTAAAGATGATTTTTATAGTTTTAGTGATAATGGATTGATAAAATAGTCCTCTTTTTTCCATTTCTATATATAGTGAATTGGAAAAAGTGGGACTTTTTGTCTTTTGTTTATGTATGAAAGAGTGTGTGAGTAGGCTTTTTAAGTAAAAAATTACTGTTTGTAAGCCCTATAGATTAATATTAATAGCTAAATCTTACTTTTTATCTTCAAGGTTTACAATATCACATAAAGTGATACCTAAATTATCAGCAATCCTTTTTAAGGTGTATAAAGTAGGGTTGGTTCCACCAGCTTCTAAACGACTAAAGTTAGATTTTTCAATATTACATTTGGCAGCAAGGTCTTGTTGAGCAATACCTTGCTCTTCTCTTAACATTTTAACTCGCTTTCCAATTGCTATTTGAAGTTGGTCTTTATCGTCCATTTTAAAACATACATTATCTAGTTGTCAAAAATGATAATTAAGTAAGCTGTTATGGTTATCATAAATGATAAAAAAAGTATGTTTGTTAAATCTATTATCTATAAGTGTTTATGGCAATTTCAAAGTTTATAAATAAAATATTATGAAAGTAAAAATTTCAAAATTTCAAAATACAGGAATAACAGAAGCTGATTTTCATTTCAGTTTAGAACATAAATTGAGTAGTATTAAAGAGCAGATAAATTTAGAGTCAGATAGTTTTTGTTCCTATGAACTAGATAGAGGTAAGAGTTCTAAAGATAAGCTAGTATTTAGAAATGTAAATCACTTAAAGATGTTGCACAAATATCTTATATCTAGTTATTTTTATGTCGCCTTGATTGCATTTCCAGTTTTAGTAGTTTTACATGAGAGTTCCAAGGGTATAGATAGTGATGGTAATCTAACAAGTAATTTTATATACATATTAATCAGTTTAGCATTCCTTTTCGGTACATTTAAAGGGCTCAAAGTTCCGTGTAGGATAGTTATTGACCATTTAACCATTTCAGAACAGAACCTTTTTACTAGAAAGGTAGATGTTTTGTTTCCCAAAAGAATACTAACTACAAATGTTAATGAAATAGACTTCGTTGTTATTTCATCAGAAGAACAATCATTATTTATAATGGAGAATGAACAGTTTGAAGTTGTTGAATTCCTAAAAAACTATCTCAAAAAATTTCGTTTTGAAAGTCACTTATAAATAAAAGTATAGAAGAGAATGGATGAAATTAGTAAAGATGAAAACAAAGAAAGCATTTCAGAATATAGGAAACATCTAAATGATTCCAATCCGATTTGTGAATACAATACATTCAGCACTAAAAGTGTTTGTAAAATGAAGACTATAGTGTTATGGTTAGAAATGTACAGAGGTTTCTATGATGATGTGGTTACAATACTAGAAGATAAGAGATATGCTTCTAAACTGAATTCGATAGAGGTATTAGTGAAAAAGGATTTTGAGGTCTTATATGGTAAGTTAGATATTTTATCAAGGCTGTATAAGAAGGAAGCTTACTTTAGGCAACAACTAGATAACTATAACGGAGTTAAAGACAGTGTATTGAAACTTGAAAATTGGTTTTCTTATCAAGCAGAAAACAAAAATGAATATCAATTATTTTCTTCTGTATTTTATGATAGTAGAGAGCTTACTCATTATCGTTTAGAATTAGATGAACTAACATTAAACCCTGAAGATTTTAAGTACACACTTAAATACATGAGTATTATAGAGGAAGCTAAAGCTATCCACTTTGAAGGAAAAATCAAATCAATAGATGATTTAGAAGTTTATAAAAAAACTGAAAATACAAGAGCATACACAAGACGTAAAATAGTACTGTCAATTGATGATTTCTGCTGTAGTGAACTTCAAGTGGTTTTTACAGATGGAAGGGTAAAACACTTAGATAATTTAAGTGTAGGTCAGTTTGTAAAAGTATTTGCAAGACTCACAGGTGGAGAGCTGCAAAATTCTGAAGGCACTAAAGAGTATAAACATCATTTATATGGTTGGAGTGTAGAGATATTAGATGCTAAACCAAAAGTAAAGAAAAACACAAAGGAAATGGATTTGTATTATAAATACATTTTACCATTACCTTTTTAAATAAAAAACTATGGAATTAACAGGGAAAATAAAGGTCTTAAATGATGTTCAAAATATAGGGAGCAATGGCTTTAGAAAAAGAGAAGTAGTTATCACTACAGAAGAACAATACCCACAACATGTTTTAGTAAAATTCATTCAAGATAAATGTGATTTGCTAGATAGTTTTGATGTAGGTCAAGAAGTGAAAATAGCTCTTAATTTAAGAGGTAGAGAGTGGATTAACCCTGAGGGAGTAGCTAAATACTTTAATGCTATTCAAGGTTGGAGAATAGAGCTTGTAAATAGTGAACAACCTACACCTCAAATACAAACACAGCAAGAACCTGTTAGCTTTTTAGATGAAGCAGATAATGACTTGCCATTTTAACAAAAAATCAATTAACCAATAAATAATAAATTATGAAGAATATCTTTTTAACATTAATAGCGATTTTGTCATTAGTTGCTTGTTCAAGTGATGATGATAGTAGTAGCAATTCAAGTGAACTAGAAACACAATTACTAGGGAAATGGCTATTTGAAAATCCTAATAATAACCCAACAATTAATAACTCGTTTACATTTAGCTCTAGTGGTAATGTAACATATTCTTACTGGGATGGTGGTCAAGGAAATAATTATGATAGTGAAACAGGTGTTTTTAGTTTTAGTGGAGATATTATGACTATGACATTTCCAGAAGATGTGAGTTTAACTTTTGTTCAAAAAGTAATATTTATAAATGAAAATGTGGTAGAGTTTCAAGAAACAGGAGTGACAGGAGAAAATGCTTATGATGGAGACTATTTTAGAGAAGGAGCAACAAATTATAATAGTAATAATGGTATGATGAAAATTATTTTTGATACTGGTAATGTGTTAAACTCAGCATGGGGTTCTTCTTGTTATGGCTTATCATCAGAGACAGAAAATATCAATACTAAATTAGTCTTTCTTTCAGATGGAGAAGAAATCAATTCTTATGACTATTCAATGCTTCCAGGTTATCAGGTAGATAAGGAGGAAGCTGTCATTGGTAACATTTTATCAGCTAAATTAACTTTAGAAGATTTTAATGCTAATGTTCTCGATAAGGATATACACATTTATGATATAAGTGTTAGTATAGAAAATGAAGAAGGAGAGATTGTTTTAAATGAATCTTTAGGTGAGTTGTATTACTGTACAGATTCAAGGTATGAAGTTACTTTTACATACAATGTAGATAATGATACTTTTAGTATTGAAGAGCAAACACATTCATTTTAATTAATATATGTGTAATTCCTTATTAAAAGAACTACCATTTAAGATTGGAGAACAGTATGAGTTAAATGAGTTTAATCTTAAGATTTTAGAATCAACTTTTAATAATGGATTAGAGTATGAAAATTACGAGTATATAAAAGGAGATTTTAAAACTCTATTTGGAATTGCTTTTTGTAGTAATCCAATTTTGCAATATAATGGAGATATACTCTATAGTGTAATTTGCGAATTTGAGCTATCTCATTACAGTTATCTAAAATCTAAAGTTAATCAGTGTACATTTAAAGAAGTAGCTATTGAAGTTCTAATCAAAGATAAATACCATTGCCAAGTAGTATTGCAGAGTAAATAAGGCACACTTTTCGGCATCACTTTATAAATGGATATTAATATTTATGAAGGTCCATGATAAATATAGAGTATTAAAGTGTTGATATTTATGAGGATAGAGCAGTAGGTAGCTCGTCGGGCTCATAACCCGAAGGTCACTGGTTCGAGTCCAGTTCCCGCTACTAAGTAAGAGTAATCAGAGATGGTTACTCTTTTTTTTTGCTCCCTAAAGAAAATCTAAATTATAAGACTTAAAAGAGACGAATTAGGAGTATTTCTTTGTCATTCTTAAAATAAATCTTCTTTATACCTTATCTCTTCACTAATAGTACACACAATAATTAATAACATTAAGAATTCATTTAATTGCATTAATCAGCCACTCAAAGTACTTGTAATTTTACAATATGAGAGCGAAGGATTTTATTATTAAATCTATTATAGCTTTCATTAATTAAATGTTTAATCAATAAAACTAGAATTATGAAAATTAGAAATTCAATAGTAACAATGGCATTGATGTTTGTAACAGTATTTGCATTCAGTCAAAATAAAGATGATATGCGAGTTATGAAAGATGCGGAAAAGGCAATGACAACTTTAAAAAATTCAGATAAAGGATTAGAAAAGTTTTTTAGTAGCGCTTCAGGCTATGTAATTTTCCCAAACGTAGGTGAAGGAGCGCTAATTGTTGGTGCGGCTTCAGGAAACGGTGTTCTATATGAAAACGGAGTCGCAACAGGGATGGCTTCTTTGAAAAAAATAGATGTAGGGATGCAAGCAGGTGGAGAGGCCTATACTCAGGTTATTTTCTTTGAAACAGAAGATGCTTTAAATGAGTTTAAAGCTGAAAACTTTGAGTTTTCTGCTGAAGCAAAAGCTGTAATCGTTGATAAAGGAGCTAGTAAAAATGCAAACTATAATGATGGCGTTGTGATTTTTGCTAAATCTAAAGCGGGTGCAATGGCAGATGCTTCAATTGGTGGTCAGAAATTTAATTATTCTGAGTTTTAAACCAAGATCACGATAATTATAAATTTAAAGCCGATTATTATAATCGGCTTTTTTTTATGCTAAAATTTGAAATAATTTATTGCAACATTGCTTAGCAAATACACTATGATCATGTATATTGATGGTGTACGCCATGTAATTGTAAAGAAGACGTTAGTTAATTTTTGTTTTCTACTAATATTTACCTTTAAAATCTTAAAAATTAGATGATGATTTATGTAATTTTTAATATTAAATTTGATTAATTATAACTGATGTCATATTAACCCAGTTACACAGACTTTAAAATGAAATTATTTTTAAAATTCGATTTCACGAAAATTTGCAATGTGCTTTTAGAGGAGAAATTAAATGCTTGTAATTTTAAATACCAACAAACCGCTTTTGGCGAAATAGAACTTTTAGAGCAAGTGTCTAGGCAACAGTTAGAAGCATTTAATAATAGCATTAAGGATTATGGTATCTATGTTATTGAAGATGCTAAAAATATAATGGTTCAGAAAATTAAAGATGCTATCATAGATATGGTGTTCAATGATGAGAATGATATAGGTGTAAAAACATCTGTGTTTTTAGCAGAAAAACTGAATCAAAATTATAGCTATCTGTCCAATTTATTTTCAGAAGTTACGTTTACATCTATTGAGAATTATATTATTTTACAGAAAATAGAGTATACTAAAATTTTACTGACAAATGAAGAGCTCTCATTAACGGAAATAGCATATAAATTGAATTACTCTAGTGTGGCACATTTAAGTAAACAGTTTAAAAATACAACAGGGATAACACCTTCTGCTTTTCAACGTATTATAATAAAGAGAAAAGAGAGTAGGATAGACTAATATTAGCGCGTGTTAAAATATGAATAAAGAATACATCAATATAGCTTTGGCTGACGATGACGAAGATGATAGGTTTTTTTTTACCGAAGCCTTCGAGGATCTAAAAATTAAAAATAGGGTATCTACTTTTAAAGATGGGATTGAATTAATGGAGTTTTTAGAAAAAGCCAGTTTACTGCCTGATTTATTATTTTTAGATTTAAACATGCCAAAGAAATCTGGAATTGAATGTCTAAAGGAAATTAAGGCAAGCTCAAAATTTAAAGAGATGATCATAGCCATTTATTCTACCTCCTCTTCTGAAGAAGATGTAGAAAACACGTTTGTTTTAGGTGCTAATATTTATATTAAAAAGCCTAATGATTTCGAAAAATTAAAGAAAGTACTTTCAGAAGTAGTTACCACAAATTGGCAGTACGAGACAAGTGGTTTAAATAAAGAAAATTTTCTATTACGACTATAATCTATGTTTTTAACTCCCAGTAACCTCTTAAAAATTGTATTTGGCTTAGGTCTATTTGTGATCTTATGTATCGGTGGTTTTACCTACAAGCATATTAATTCGCTCTCAGAATCGACCGAAGTCGTTAAGGATACCTACAATTTAAGAAGTGAGTTAGAATATATTATTTCTAATCTTAAAGATGCAGAATTAGGTCATAGAGGTTATTTGCTTACTCACGATTCTATCTTTTTAGAACCTTATGAAGAAAGTGCAGAAAAAGTAAACAATAACCTTTTAAGGTTAGATACTTTAATAATTAAAAATAAAGTACAGCGGGAAAACTTGAATCAATTAGAGGTCGATGTTGCTAGTCGTTTTGCTATTTTTAATAAGTCTCTAAATATTGCTGAAGATAAAATAATACTTAGTCAAGAGTTATTATTGTTATTGCACGAAGGCAAGATTAAAATGGATCGTATTAGAAATGATATATCTGTAATGTTGGTCTATGAGAACAAACTTCTATTAGAAAATCAAAAAAAGAGTGAACAAGCTTTAGGGTTAACACCGTTGTTCTTATATGGTATCCTGGTATTAACGTTAGTACTTTTACTCGTAGCTTATGCTAAAATCAATAGAGATTTAACAGTTTTGAGTGAAACAAATGAAGATCTAGAAATCTTTAAAAAATTAACAGAGCAAGCAGAAGTCGTAAGTAAAAGTGGTACATGGATTTGGTATGTTGATGAAAACACGTATCATTTCTCAGATAATTTATACAAGCTTTTAGGAGTAGAACCTAATAGTTTTGAGCCCAGTTTAGAGAATTTATTTGAATTTATTCATGAGGAAGACCGTGAGGGTTTAGGTCAGGAAGTGAATAGTATGATTAAAAATGAAGAGCTGCCGTTTGTAAATTATAGAATTGTACAACCTAACGGCACTATTAAACATTTTAAGGCGCATGCGCAGCTTATTGATAATGGTTTTGAAGATAAACAGCTATTAGGTGTTACGTTAGATGTTACGGATGAGTTTGATAATTTTAAGCTTATAGAAGAACGTAATCTAGAACTAGAACGTAATAATAAAGAGTTGTCTGCTTTTAATTATGTTGCCAGTCATGACTTACAAGAGCCACTTAGAAAGATTCAAACATTCATATCGCGTATAGAAGCTAAAGAGCTCAATAATCTTTCAGAAAAAGGGCAATTTTATATCGATAAAATAAAGTCTTCTTCATCTAGAATGCGAATGTTAATAGAAGACCTATTACAGTACTCTCGTACCAATAAATCTAAGAACGATTTCAAAAATGTTGACATAAACCAATTGTTAGAGCAAGCTAAACAGGAGCTTTCAGATAGTATTGAAGATAAGAATGCAGAAATTATCAGTAGTATTTTGCCAACCATGGAAGTGGTTTCTTTTCAAATAGAGCAGTTATTTATCAATTTAATAAGTAACTCTTTAAAATATTCTAGAGAAGGTGTTCCTCTTGTAATAGAAATTAAACATCAAGAGGTGTTATCTAATGATGTAGAATGCTTACAGAAATCGTTATTTAAATATCATCATAAAATCATCTTTAAAGATAATGGTATAGGCTTCGAGCAAACTTATTCTAAAAAAATCTTCGACCTATTTAATAGGCTACATGGTAAATCTGAATATTCGGGTACAGGTATTGGTCTAGCGATTTGTAAAAAAATTGTAGATAATCATCACGGGGTGATTATCGCTAAAGGTGAACCAGGAATAGGAGCAAGTTTCACAATCTATTTACCATTCTTAAAATAGAAATATTAAACGCGTGTTTAAATTATATAACAAATTTCGAAAATTATATAACAGTGGTCGATTCGTATTAATGACATTTGTTAATGTTATTTAGCACTCATAATATATTACCAGTCTTCCCATAGTAATTTAATATGTTTTATTAGAGCTAGATCTTTAATTAAATAGTTTTTTCATTTATGAAAACCCTTCTTTACATATTCCTGGTACTTCTCGTTATATTATGGGCATTTGGTTATTTTGTATTTTCACTTAATTCTAAAATTCACTTGCTGTTAGTTTTTGCAGTTATTATTCTAATTGTAATAGCTAAAAAGATTCAGAATTTTTAAAACTTCATATTTTTTCAATTTATCAAATTCTATTTCCTGATACTCATTTGTCAGTTTACTAATGCTTTGAGATAGGTATGTAATGTCTCTAAGCGTATTCTTTAATACTTTTATTAAGTTTTGTTTAACAATAAATAGGAATGATATAACAAAACTGGAGAATTGTATAACAAGCTAAGAGGTTAAGATTCGTTACTTTGTATAAACAAAATCGAACTTAAAAACTTACAAGCATGAAATTCCAATCACAACTACAAAAGCAATTTGCTAAAGTCGGAAGAATATTCCCAAAACCTACATTTAAGGCTACTTCTCAAATAAATGCTAGTCTCCATAATGTAGAGAGAGAGAGAAAAAGTCAACTTGCTTAGAATTTCACCAAATTCTATTCCCTTTTTCTTTTTTACAAACTAAAACAACAATCAGTCTAACCAAAACACAATACTCATGAAAACTATAGATATAAAAGCAACTAATTTACAATCGATGTTTCAAACTTTAAAAAGTACTATTGGAGGAACATTTACTACACAGCTTAATGAAGGAGAACTATACGTTGATAATGGGGTGGGTAAAGGTTTTATTAGAGGTATAGAATTAGAAAGAGACACGATCTTTGTAGAATTTGATATAAAATTTAAAGAAGACGTAAAATTTGTTATTAAAAGTCCACAACGTGCAGTAGCTAATTTTCTTTATTGTAAGGAAGGTAAGTTATCACATTCGTTTTTAAATTCAAATCAAAGTAAAACAGTTGAAACATTTCAAACAGGGATTTCAGCTAACATAACAACAAACGAAAATCATATAAGTTTTTACAAAGATATCTATGTAAACTCAACAATAATTTCTGTGAATACTTCTAAAACAAGTAGTAGAGAACACCCTATTAATAAAATGGTATCAGAGATTTTTATAAAAAACAGTACCGAAGATTACAGTTATATAGGGTCTTATAACTTAAAAATAGCAGATAGTATTAATC
Organism: Winogradskyella wichelsiae; assembly: GCF_013403925.1. Classification (GTDB taxonomy): domain Bacteria; phylum Bacteroidota; class Bacteroidia; order Flavobacteriales; family Flavobacteriaceae; genus Winogradskyella; species Winogradskyella wichelsiae. The sequence goes on along the minus strand of NZ_JABFDJ010000001.1, from coordinate 149,106 downwards.
AACTAAAAGCTATAAAGCAAAGTGGTGTGGTTAGGACGTTATTAATCCAAGGATTGGTAAATGTAATTTTAGCAATGGAAATTGAGCAACATTCAATAGATGTAAAAAGCGCCCAAAATCCAACAGGATCACTTACGGGTTTTGAATTGAAACAAATAAAAGAGTTGTCAGATTATATTAATAATTTTCCTGAAACTAATTTAAGCGTAACAGAACTTGCAGCAAAAATTTCTATTAGTCCAGCAAAAGTTCAAGAAGGATTTAAATTAATGCATGATAAAACGCTTAATAATTACATTCGTTATGTAAGAGTTAAAAAATCAGAAGAGTTAATTAAGAATACGGATTTAAATATTTCTGAAATTGTTTATTCACTTGGGTTTTCAAGTAGAAGTTATTTTTCTAAAATTTTTAAAGCTCAGTATAATTGCTCACCAATAGAATACAAACAAAACATTAAGTTAGCTGCAACAGCATAATATACCATTTATTAAAATCAGGAGGTTGTGTAAATTATTACTTAGGTCGTATTTATACAACCTCTTTTATTATTATTTATGAAAGATAAAATGAAATTTATATTTTTGATTAATGAATGATAATTTTACAAATGAATTTTTCGGAATAGGGATTCAGAATGGAAAAACACCAAAAAACCTAGGGGTACTCTGGAGATCTGCTCAAAACCTTGGTGCGAGTTTTATATTTACTATCGGGAACCGTTATGCAAAACAATCTAGCGATACACATAATGCAGTAAAATCGATGCCTTATTTTCATTATGATAATTTTGACGAATTCTTTAATAATCTACCCAAAGGAGCTAGACTTGTTGGTGTAGAATTAACTGATAATGCCGTCGCTTTAGAAACTTTTCATCATCCACGTAGATGTGTTTATTTGCTCGGCGCAGAAGATCACGGCTTATCTAACCAAGCCATTGAAAAAAGTCATTTTCTAATAAAATTTAAATCTCAATTAAGCCTTAACGTATCTGTGGCAGGTAGTATTGTTATGTATGATAGGGGAGTAAATAAACCAAGAGTTTAAATTTATTATTAATTTAAGAGATAAAAAAACATAAAAAAAAGCCTTGAATTTATAAATTCAAGGCTTTTTACATTATACATACTTTGTGTTACGAACTTTAGCCATTCATAGAAATTAAAAACTCTTCATTATTTTTAGTTCTTTTGAAACGCTCATTGATGAATTCCATAGCTTCCACCGGATTCATATCAGCTAGATACTTACGCATCACCCACATTCTTTGAATTGTAAGATCATCTAATAAAATATCATCACGTCTTGTGCTTGATGACGTTAAATCAATAGCAGGGAAAATACGACGGTTAGAAATCTTACGATCTAATTGAAGTTCCATGTTACCGGTTCCTTTAAATTCTTCAAAGATAACTTCATCCATTTTAGAACCTGTTTCTGTTAATGCCGTAGCAATAATGGTTAAAGAACCACCATTTTCAATATTACGAGCAGCACCAAAGAAACGTTTTGGTTTGTGTAAAGCATTAGCATCAACACCACCAGAAAGAATCTTTCCAGATGCTGGTTGAACAGTATTATATGCTCTTGCCAAACGCGTAATAGAATCTAAAAGAATAACCACATCATGGCCACATTCTACTAAACGCTTTGCTTTTTCTAATACAATATTTGCGATTTTTACGTGTTCGTGAGCTTCTTTATCAAAAGTAGAAGCAATCACTTCTCCACGTACATTACGTTGCATATCTGTAACTTCTTCAGGACGTTCATCAATTAATAAAATCATTTGATAAACTTCAGGATGATTAGCTGCAATAGCATTAGCAACATCCTTAAGAAGCATTGTTTTTCCTGTTTTTGGTTGTGATACAATCATACCACGTTGCCCTTTTCCAATAGGAGAAAACAAGTCCATAATACGAGTAGAGATCGTTGCTTGCTTATCCGCAAGGTTAAATTTCTCTTCTGGGAATAATGGTGTTAAATGCTCAAAAGCAACTCTGTCTCTTACAACATTTGGGTTTTGGCCATTAATTTTGCTCACTTTAATTAAAGGGAAATATTTTTCACCTTCCTTTGGTGGTCTTACATGTCCAAGGACTGTATCACCTGTTTTTAATCCAAATAATCTAATTTGAGATTGTGATACATAAATATCATCTGGAGAAGACAAGTAATTATAATCTGAAGACCTTAAAAAACCATATCCATCTTGCATGATGTCTAAAACACCTTCACTTTCAATAATAGCATCAAATTCAAAATCTGGCTCACGGTAGCGATTTCTGCTATCCTTGTTACCATTGTTTTTTGAGTTATTACCATGAGTGTTACCATCTTTAGCACGTGGTTGCCTGTTATCGTTGCTTTGTGGACGTCTTTTATCGTCTTTACGCGGATTAGGTTTCTTTTGTTCTTGTGGTCTTGGTGTAGGTTTGTTTTTTGTAGAATTGTCTGTAGTAGACTTATCCTCTTGAGCGCTGTTTTCTTGAGGTTTGCGCTCTTGTGGCTTGCGAGCTCTTGGCTTACGTACTTGAGGTGTTGGTTTTACCTCTTCCGTTTTTTCCTCTAAATCTAAAGATTTTTGATCTTTATCGTCTTTAGTCTCTGGTGCCATTTTTGGTTTTTGTGTAACCCTAGCACGTTTTTGGGGTGGTTTACTTTGTGGCTCTTCTTGTTTTACAGGAGCTTCAGCAGCCACCTTAGCTTTTACAGCGTCAGGGTTGGTAGCTTGGTAATCTAGAATTTGATAAACCAAGTCTAATTTTTTTTGTGTACGGTATTTTGGTACATTTAGTTTTTTCGCTATCTCCTGTAATTCAGGAAGTTTCTTAGCTTTTAACTGTGAAATTTCAAACATTCGTATGTTGTATAATGTATTATAATTTTGATATTATTAATTCAATATTTTCTAAATGAAATAAAAAGAAAAAAAGTGAGATTAATTTGGAAGATTAGAAGGATGCAATTCAGTGTGTTACTTCTTTCTACTGCAATAATACAATTTTATTTTAAAATAATTTCTATCTTTTTAAAAAATAAACTCCTAGTTTTGTATTCGATTTATAGTTAAAGACATGATTCAACGCATTCAAACCTTATATTTATTTTTAGCAGCTGTCATTTCATCAGGCTTAATATTTGTGTTTCACCTGTGGACAAACAACGAAGGAGCTAAAGTTTACGCTTTAGATAATTATTGGTGTCTAGGTTTGTTTTTGGGATCAGCTTTATTATCTTTGATTTCGATTTTTAGATTTAAAGACAGGAAATCTCAATTTGTTTTGGGACGACTTAATATAATATTAAACTTTATTTTACTAGGAGTCTTTGTATATCAATCTCTAAGCTTATCTGGAGAAATTAACGTTTCTGAGAAAGGTATTGGGGTTCTTCTTCCTATTTTTTCTATTGTGTGTTTAGTCTTGGCTAACAAGGCTATTAAAAAGGATGAAGACCTCGTGAAATCTGTAGATAGATTACGATGAACCTAAAATCTTAGTAGTATTAGTGTGAAAAACCCAAACGCTGCCGTTTGGGTTTTTTTTTAAAATTATAAATTCTTTTTCAAACTAGAGTTTTAGATAAAGTTTAAATTTCATAAAAGCTAACAGCTTTAATATTTTAGTGTAAAGTTAAGATTCAAATTCAATAACTTCTAAATCTTTAATTGTTTTACCATCAATTTTAAATCTCAGCATTGTTCTTACTTTGTGAAAACCATGTTTACCTGCGGCACCAGGATTCATATGTAGTAAATCTAATTTTTTATCAGGCATCACTTTTAAAATGTGAGAATGACCTACAATAAAAATATCAGGTGGATTTTTAGTTAGTTCTTCTCTAACCGTTAAATTATATTTAGGTGGATAACCTCCAATATGCGTAATCCAAATGTCCATGTCCTCGCACATAAAGCGATTATGTAATGGAAATTCAGTTCTAGCTTTTGCGTCATCAATATTTCCGTAAACGGCTTTCAATGGTTTCAGCGCTTTAATTTGATCCGTAACCTCTAAGTCACCAATATCACCAGCGTGCCACACTTCATCTGCTTGTTTTACATGCTTTAGAATAGCATCGTCTATATAGCTGTGTGTGTCAGATAAAAGGAGTATTTTTTTCATGTTTATTTTCGGAAAATGTGAAAATCTAGTTTAATTAATTCAGTATCTTTTTATAACAAATCAGAAAAAGGATAACTTTATATTTTAGGTTTTCTTTAGCAACTAAAACAGTAACTTTGTACTTCAACAAAAGTAAGATTTCTATTGCGATTTTTCATTGAACTTTCATATAATGGTAGTGATTACCATGGTTGGCAAAATCAACCGAACGCAATTTCTGTACAAGAAGTATTAGAAAAAGCATTATCTACAATTTTGAAAACCAAAATAGCAATAATGGGAGCGGGTAGAACTGATGCTGGTGTACACGCGTCGCAAATGTTTGCTCATTTTGATTTTGATGGAGGTTTTGAACCTAAAGATTTAGTTTATAAACTAAATTCTTTTTTGTCTAAAGATATAGCAGTCAGTACTATTTTTGAAGTAAAGCCAGAGATGCATGCTAGGTTTTATGCGACGAGCAGAACGTATCATTATAAAATTTCGACATCAAAAAATGTATTCAATTACGATTTTAGCTACCAAGTTCATTTGCCTTTAGATTTAGATGCGATGAATGAAGCTTGTAAAATCTTATTTGAGTATAAAGATTTTCAATGTTTTTCTAAGAATAAAACAGATGTAAAAACGTATAATTGTGATATAAAAGAAGCTTTCTGGACTAAAAATAACGACCAATTAGTTTTTACAATAACAGCCGATCGTTTTTTACGAAATATGGTTAGAGCTATTGTTGGTACAATGGTTAATATCGGTTTAGGAAAATTAAAATTAGACGATTTACATACAATCATAAAATCTAAAAACAGGAGTGAAGCTGGGTTTTCAGTTCCTGCACATGGTTTGTATTTAGTTAAAATAGTTTACCCAGAAACAATAAGAATTGATAATTAATTTTTTATCGAAAAATAAGTACTAGAATTAGTTCAGCATAAAATGGCAGAAAAAGGAAAAAAAATATTTGATATATCATTATTTACAAGATTATTAAAGTACATAAAACCCTATCGTACAGTCTTTGTTATATCCTTGTTTTGTGTTGTTGGTTTAGCTTTATTTGGGGCTTTTAGACCTTATGTTTTAAAAGAAGCTATTGACGTAAAAATTGCCAATAAAGAATACGACGGATTTGTTTTCTACATGGTAATTATGCTTGTTTTACTGATTTTAGAAGTTTTATCTCAATTACTTTTTATCTATTATGCAAGTTGGTTAGGGCAATCTGTTGTTAAAGATATCCGTGTAAAATTATTTAAGCATATGCTTAAATTTAAAATGACCTATTTCGATAAATCTTCTGTCGGTGTTTTAATTACAAGAGCAGTAACAGATATGGAGCGTATTGCTGATATCTTTGGTGAAGGTCTTTTTATGATTTTTAGTGATATCTTAAAAATGATTGTAGTTGCTGGTTTTATGGCATTTATAAACTTAAAATTGAGTTTAATTGTTTTTATTACAATGCCTATTGTGCTTTTTGCTACTAAGATTTTTCAGAAGTATATGAAAATTGCTTTTGAAGATGTACGAACCGAAGTTTCTAATTTAAATTCATTTGTACAAGAACGTGTAACTGGTATGAAAATATTACAGTTATTCACACGTGAAGATACCGAGTATAAAAGATTTAAAGCTATAAATAATCGTCATAAAAATGGATGGTTAAAAACGGTTTGGTATAATTCTATTTTCTTTCCTATTGCAGAATTTTTAGCCTCTTTAACTATGGCTATGGTGATATTAGTTGGGGGTTTTGATACTATTTCTGATAATCCGGAGACGACTTTGGGGCACTTAATTTCGTTTACCATGTTTATTCCTATGTTATTTAGACCTCTAAATCAAATTGCAAATAAATTTAATACCCTTCAAATGGGTATGGTTGCTGCAGACCGTGTATTTAAAGTCTTAGATACGACCTCTAATATTGACGATTCTGGTACCATTGAAGCAAAACAATTTAAAGGACATATTTCATTTCAAGATGTCAGATTTTCTTATGTTAAAGAAGAAGAGGTTTTAAAAGGAATAACATTTAATGTGAATGCTGGTGAAACGGTCGCTATTGTTGGAGCAACAGGCGCAGGGAAGTCTACAATTATTAATTTATTGAATCGTTTTTATGATATCAATTCAGGGATTATAAAAGTTGATGAGACTGATATTAAAGATATGACTTTAGCTTCGCTTAGAAGTCAGATTGCTGTTGTACTACAAGATGTATTCTTGTTCGCAGATACTATTCTGAATAATATCACTTTAAATAATGAAAACATCTCTGAAGAAGATGTGGTAAATGCAGCAAAGGCAATTGGTATTCATGATTTTATTTCAAGTCTTCCTGGAGGTTACCATTATAACGTAAAAGAAAGAGGTGTGATGTTATCTTCAGGACAACGGCAATTAATTTCGTTTTTAAGAGCTTATGTTACCAATCCAAGTATTTTAATTTTAGATGAAGCAACGTCTTCTGTAGATTCTTACTCAGAACAGTTAATACAAGATGCTACCAATAAAATAACTAAAGGTAGAACCTCTATTGTTATTGCGCATAGATTGGCAACAATACAGCAAGCAGATAAAATTATTGTTATGGATGCTGGTGAAATTGTAGAAATTGGAACACACCAATCACTTCTTGCAAAAGAAAAAGGTTATTACAAAAACCTGTATGAAGTTCAGTTTTTAAAAGCTGAGATAGCTTAGTTTGCCGATTTTGCTTTTGCTGCTTCTTCTCCTATTTTTTTACCGGCTTCAAAAGCTGGTCCAAACGTTTCTTGCAAATCACCTGTTAGGTACATTATAACTAAACACAGTATTGTAATAATTATCAAAGTTACACCTAGTACAACAGAAAACAACAATGTTCTTACAACAATATCAGAAGCACTAAGTTTTAGTAATCGTTTAAGAACGTATGTCGTATAGATGATCATTAAAGGGATCATCAGTATTCCTACAATACTTGAGCTTATGCCCAATACACCTAAAGTAATGACCACTATAGCACTCGCAATTGATATTTGTGCCTGTATATACATAAAAATGACAAGTAACTCTGTGTAATTGTATTTTTTAATATTAAAAAATGTTATACGAGCCATAAAAGCATATAAAGGCACATAAAGCATCATAAGTATCGATTGATATTCTTGAACAAATGTTGAGTTTTTCTTTTGAAAATCTTCTTGACCAGAAATGGTCATTTGAGAAAAATCGAAGGTTTTAGGAAAATATTTATTAACTATTATAAGGTAGAATCCAGAAATAGTTATTGCTAGTGCAAAATAACTTATAACGTTGGCGTATTTTTTTCGTGTGCCAGTTATATAACCATCTATGACATCTTCAGGTTGTTTAAAAAGTTGAATAAAAGTTTGTAATAACTTGTTGTCATAATTGAAGAATGTTTCACTAATGTGCTCAAAAAGATTTTTGAAAGTCAACCGATTTCTAATCACTTTACCACCACAACTTTTGCAATAATCGTCTTGTTCTTGTAATTCTGTATGGCAATTTTTACAATTCATTTATGTAATGCTACGGCTATTATTACAACTATTAGCATAGTTATTAATCCAATAATTAAAAACGATCCAATATATATAGCCATAACTAATGAAAAACGTCCTAATGTATTCCAGAAATTTGTTTTAAAAATACGTTTTAGAATATAAAATAAATATACAAATGTAAGTATGTATACAATTGAGGATATAATCAAGTAATCTAACCCAAAGACTAAAAATAGTATGGTTAGTAATGCTGTAATAATTATGATTTGAGCAGAGTAGTATAGATTAATTACTAAATGTTCCGTGAAATTGTATGTTCTCTCTCCGATAATATAATATGCAAGCCAACTTCCAACTGCAGAAAAAGGTACCGTTAAAATGTAAATTAGCCCCTGGTAATTATTTAGAGCATTAACATCAAAATCTTTAAATGGATTATCTGTTGTAGTTGATGCATCATTAAAGCCGTTTATAAATTGTGAGCTTATATCAGTAGATTCTTTAAAAAATGTACTCATTAAAAAGACCTGAATTCCTGTTAAAGTTAATGATAAGGCAAAATACTGGAGTACATCTATATATTTTTTTCGTGTACCATTAATATAACCTACTATAACGACCTCTGGTTTTCTAAAAAGATCTAAAAAGGTAAGTAATAATTTATTATCAATCGAAAAGTAATGTTCATTGACTTGTTGAGCCAATACTTTTGGCTTTAGTCGATTTTGAATGATTTTAGCCCCGCATTCATCACAGAATTTTTGTTTAGCTCTGAGATTATTACTACAATTTTTACAATTCATTAACCTAAATCGTGTTTTATTTTTTCTCTAAGCTCATCTGTGTTTTTAAACATTTCAAAACCACCATTTTTTATATAAGAAATTTGTCCGGTTTCTTCACTGACACAAAGAGCAACGGCATCTGTTTTTTCTGTAATTCCTATAGCAGCTCTATGTCTTAATCCAAAACGCTCAGGAATTTTTTTCTCGTTATTTACAGGAAGTATGACGCGTGTTGCTTTTACTACATTTTTATCAATAACAATTGCACCATCGTGCAGCGGACTATTTTTAAAAAAAATACTTTCTATGATAGGTTGCGATACTAATATGTTCATTTCGTCACCTGTTGTGGTTAGAAAATCTAAATTATTATTACGCTCTAATACAATTAATGCACCTGTGTTTGAAGAGCCCATTTTTGTACAAGCATTAATAATTGAATCGATATCTGTAGTTGTTTGATCGTCGTTTTTAAGGAATTTAAAGTTTTTAAATAAATTTCGCTTTCCACCTAAATTCGTAGACCCTACCATTAATAGAAATTTTCTAATTTCAGGCTGAAAGACTACAATCAAAGCAATAATTCCTACCTTCATAAAACCATCAAATATGCTGTAAAGCATATGCATGTTGAGGTAATCTGTTAAGCGCCAAGCAAAATAAATAATTAGAATACCAATAAAAATGTTGATGGCAACAGTTCCTTTTACTAGTTTATAGATGTAATAAAGCAGTATGGCAACAAGGAAGACATCTACAAAGTCAATAAATCTAAAATCCCAAAGTTGTAAGTTTTCCAAAAGTTTAGTCTTTTTGCTAATTTAACAATTTATGTTTAGTGGAAGCCGATAATGCTTGTCAATAATTAAAATATTTAGCTTATTTAATAGGCAAAGTTTTGATTTTCAGTATATAAACTCATTTTTGTTAACCGTAATATTTTTAGAAGAAAGCTCCAATAGTTTTGATTTTACCGAAATATACTCCTGAAAAGTTAAACTCTTTTTTAGATTAAGACGTAAAGTTGCAGAAGTAAAACCTTCAGATTCAGCTAAAAGGTGAATGACATTTACTAATTGATCTAAGTTTGATTTTTTAATTGTTGAGCTTTTAGACTTACTATTAAAAAGAGAAATATCATTTAGACTCTTGATGTCTAAAATGATTTCATTAGTTTGTTTTTCTGAGTCTAATCTTTCTGAGGATTCACTTATAAAATAAACATTAGTAAACTCAATAAATCCTAAAGTATTAATGCTAGTAGCGTTGCAAGTAAAATAATTTTTAGCCGCTTCATTCTTGTGCATTTTAGCATTTCGCTTTTTATTTTGCATCAATATGATTTTCGGAATCGCTTGTTCTAAAGTTAGTCGTTTGTCTACGTTTACCAACCAATTTGTAGTGCTAATTAGATTTTTACGATTTAGGAGTATTGAGTCGGGTTGAGTTTCGTCATAAAAAAGATAGGCTGGTGAAACATCTAAAACTTCAGTAATTTCTGTGTTTTTAATTTCAGGAAGAAATAAAGTACGTTCATTGTTACAGCTAAAACAACATAAAACAATAAGTAAATAAATATAGCGCATAGGTTAATTAGATTTCAATTGTTTGTAAAGCATAACACATTCCATAGCTTCCTTTACATCATGGACTCTTAAAATTTTAGAGCCTTTTTGTAAAGCCACCATATGTAATGCGGTAGTGCCATTTAAGGCATTCTGAGAAGTAGAGTTTAATGTTTTGTAAATCATTGATTTTCTAGAAATACCTGCTAAAATGGGTTGATCGGTTAGTTGAAGTAATTCTAATTGGTTAAGTAATTCAAAATTTTGCTCAATAGTTTTTGCAAACCCGAAACCAGGATCTATAATAATATCTTTTATTTTTTCATGGTGCGCAGCAGAAATACGTTCGGCAAAATAAGAAATAACTTCTTTTACCAAATCGTTATAATTGGTGTGCTCTTGCATGGTTTTTGGGTTTCCTTTCATGTGCATCATAATATAAGGAACACCAAGTTTCCCTACTGTAGACAACATGTTTTTATCAAGTTGTCCTGCAGAAATATCGTTAACAAGTGCGGCGCCAGCTTCAATACTTTGTTGAGCAACACCACTTCTAAAGGTATCAATAGACATTAATGTTTCTGGGAAATGCTTTAAGATTAACTGAATTACAGGTATCACGCGTTTCAATTCTTCAGTTTTAGTAACATCTTCAGCATTTGGTCTAGAACTGTAACCACCAAGATCTATAAAAGTAGCACCAGCTTTTAGCATGGTTTCAACTTGAATTAATATTTTAGATTCATCTTTATATTTGCCACCATCAAAAAAAGAATCAGGAGTAACATTAAGTATTCCCATTACTTTTGGTGTGGCTAAATCGATTAATTTTCCTTTACAGTTTATATTCATGTTTTATCTAAAAAAAGTGTTAAGAAAACTTTAAACCTCAAACTTTGAACTTCTAATTTATTTGTCCGAAATTTACGGAAATTATAATATAATAAATGCAAGATACTTCAAAACAATACGATGCTGTTATCGCTAAGTGTAGAGCGCTTTTTGTAAATAAAATGAGTGATTATGGAAGTGCGTGGCGTATTTTAAGATTACCATCTTTAACCGATCAGATTTTTATAAAAGCACAACGTATTAGAGGCTTACAACAAAATGAGGTTAGAAAAGTAGATGAAGGTGAGGTTAGTGAGTTTATTGGTATTATAAATTATTGTTTAATGGCTTTAATTCAGCTAGAAAAAGGTGTTGTAGAACAGCCCGATTTAAATACTGAAGAAGCTACAGAACTTTACGATGAAAAGATTGCAATTACGAAGCAATTAATGTTAGATAAGAATCACGATTATGGTGAGGCTTGGAGAGATATGCGTGTGAGTTCGTTGACCGATTTAATTTTACAGAAATTATTACGCGTTAAGCAAATTGAAGACAATGCAGGTAAAACAATTGTTAGCGAAGGTATCGATGCTAATTATCAAGACATGATTAACTATTCGGTTTTTGCTTTGATACATTTAAATGAAGCCAATTAATTTATCATTCTAGCGGAAATAAGAATCCATAAAAAAAATAATTCAATAAGAATATGAAATACTTAGTACACCTTAGCCGAATATTTACGGGAATATTATTTATCATATCAGGATTTATAAAGCTTAATGATCCGCTTGGGTTTTCTTATAAGTTGCAAGAGTATTTTGGATCGGATGTATTAAATATTGAGTTTTTAATTCCTTACGCTCTTGGTATATCTGTTATCGTAGTTGTATTTGAAGTTGTTTTAGGCGTATTTTTATTAATTGGTTATAAACCTAAATTTACGGTTTGGAGCTTGTTATTAATGATTGTCTTTTTTACATTCTTAACGTTTTATTCGGCTTATTTCGATAAAGTAAAAGATTGTGGTTGTTTTGGTGATGCTTTAAAATTAACACCATGGGAAAGCTTCTCTAAAGATCTAGTTTTATTAGTACTTATTTTAATTTTGTTTGTAGGTGTAAAATACATTAAACCTATTTTCGGAAATTTACCTACAACTATAATTGCATTCTTAAGTTTTATTGTTTCGCTTTGGTTTGGTTACCATGTATTAATGCATTTACCATCTATAGACTTTAGAGCTTACGCTATTGGTAAAAACTTACCCGATGAAATGGCAACTCCAGAAGGAGCACAAAAACCTATTTTAGAATATACATGGGTATTTAATGTGAATGGGGAGGAGCAAGAATTTGTAACCAATGGAAGTTACCCAACGGTAGATGGAGAATATGTTGGTGTAGAAACTGAAACGATAGATGAAGGTTATGTTCCTGCAATTCAAGATTTTTCTATAGAATCTGAAGATGAAAATTTAACAGATTATTTCTTAGAAAAGGAAAAGCTAATTATGGTTACCATGTATAATGTTAACAAGAGTGAAGCTGAAGGAATGACGAAGTTGAAATCGTTTACAGATAAAGCCATCACAAAAGGATATACAGTTATTGGTTTGTCTTCTTCTGGTGCTACCGATAAGGCACAAGTAAAATTAGACTATGGATTGAATTTTGAAATTTATCTATGTGACGAGAAAGTTGCTAAAACGATAGTACGTGCAAATCCAGGCATCATTATGCTAAATAAAGGAACCGTTACAAATAAAGCACATTGGAATGATTTTGATGATGTTGAATTATAAAACTAAATTTTTAGTATATTTAAGAGAAAGCTTTAATAATAATAAAGTGAAAATCTAAAAATTAGACAAATGGAAAATAAATGGATATTATTAATAACAATACTGATTTTTGTAGTATTCATTTTTCTTTTTTGGATGTTGACGAGTGGTTATGCTAAGAAAGAATATGGTGCAAAAATGTGGAAGCATTGGCCAGCAAGATTATCATATTGGCAAGGTGCAATATTATATAGTACTGGGTTTACTGTTATAACCATGTTTATTTTAAACTGGATTTTTAGTTGTTGCAGATCAACGTGAAGCTTAGTCTATTCTTTTAATAATTCTATTTTAAAATAAAATCTTTTTTTGATAAAATATTTAATTCATAAAATCGGTTATGCATTCATCACTTTAGTGGGGGTTATTACTGTTATTTTCTTTTTGTTCAACATTCTTCCAGGCGATCCTGCTAAAATGATGTTGGGGCAGAATCAAACGGAAGCCCAAGTAGAAGCTGTAAAACAAAAATACGGATTTGATAAACCCATTAGTACGCAGTTTTTGTATTACCTCAATGACTTATCTCCAATCTCATTTCATTCTAATACACCAAAAGATTATACCTATTTATCACCAAATAAATATACGGCAGCAAAGCTGTTTCAAATAGGGAGTATCACAACCGTTTTAAAAGCGCCTTACTTGCGAGAATCCTTTACAAAACAAGGAAAAAAAGTCACTCAGATTATAGGCGAAACAATTCCTAATACGTTTGTTTTAGCAACATCAGCTATCGTCTTAGCAATTTCTTTAGGTGTTATATTCGGCATTATTTCTGCATTATATAAAGATACTTGGATCGATAAAACCATACAGGTCCTTAGTACTTTTGGTATGAGTGTGCCGTCCTTTTTTAGTGCTATTTTATTTGCTTGGTTATTTGGTTTTGTATTACATAAATACACCCATTTAGAAATGACAGGTAGTTTATATGAGCTTGATGATTTTGGCGAACAAATGACCATTAAATGGAAAAATTTAATACTACCAGCCATCGTTTTAGGTATAAGACCTTTAGCAGTTGTTATTCAGTTAATGCGTAATTCATTATTAGAAGTTTTAAATCAAGATTATATAAGAACAGCGAGAGCAAAAGGCTTGAGTGAATTTCAGGTCATTAAAAATCATGCCGTAAAGAATGCTTTAAACCCTGTAGTTACAGCAATATCGGGTTGGTTTGCCTCTATGCTAGCTGGAGCTGTTTTTGTAGAATATATTTTTGGGTGGAATGGGCTAGGAAAAGAAATTGTAAATGCACTTAATACCTTAGATTTACCAGTTATAATGGGTGCCGTCTTGGTTATTGCCATCATATTTATCACAATCAATATTTTTGTAGATATGATATACGGATGGTTAGACCCTAGAGTTAAATTATCTTGAGGATAACTGACAAATGTCAATTTATTATCGTCTTTAAATTGTTATTTTTGTGAAAGAATTTTATAAAATCAATATACATATATTATGAGAAAGCATATCGTAGCCGGAAACTGGAAAATGAATAACGATTTACCACAGTCGGAACTTTTAATAACGGATTTATTAAAGCAAACTAAAACGTCAGATGCTGAAGTTATGATTGCTCCAACTTTTACAAATTTAAAGCAAGCCTTTGATACTTTAAATGAAGATTCAATTGAAGTTGTTGCTCAAAACATGCATTTTGCAGAAAATGGAGCTTATACAGGCGAAATTAGTGCAAGTATGCTAAAAAGTATTGGTATTAAAACGGTTATTTTAGGACATAGCGAGCGTCGTGCCTATTTTAATGAAACAGATGAATCTTTAGCTAAAAAAGTAGATGCAGCTTTAGCTAATGGTATGCGTTCAATTTTCTGTTTTGGTGAAGAATTACAAGATCGAAAATCTGAAAATCATGAAGCTGTTGTAGAAGGTCAGATTAAAAATGCATTATTTCATTTAGAAGCTGATGCTTTTAAAAGTATAGTTTTAGCTTACGAACCAGTTTGGGCCATCGGAACAGGTGAAACTGCAAGTCCAGAACAAGCACAAGATATGCATGCTTTTATAAGAAAAACGTTAGCTGACAAATATGGAAACGATGTTGCTGATTCTGTTTCTATTTTATACGGAGGAAGTGTAAAACCAGCAAATGCAAAAGAGATATTTGGAAAACCAGATGTTGACGGTGGATTAATTGGTGGTGCAGCGCTTAATGCAGAAGATTTCTTTGCAATTGTAAATGCATTCTAAAAAGCTTAATCGATAAGCTTAGAGTAAATAAAAAAGGCCTTAATTATTTGGTGATAACCAATATATTTAAGGCTTTTTTCTTTGTTTAAAATTGAGATTTTGTTCTAAAGAATATGAGTTCTATAATGAATTAGATACCTATTTCAACCTGAAATCTTAAATACCAATTATTAGTAGTGCTAGAATCTAAATAGTTTAATTCAGTGTTGGTAACTTCAGCTTGTAGTTTTAAAGCGTGTTCCCAAATATATTTAGTAACACCAAGGCTGTATTGATTGGTTTGTGGTGTTAGTGCTTCAATATCTTTGTGTGGCTCTTGGTGAGAAAAACGTCCGATAACTTCATAATTACTTTTAAAAATATAACTCAATTGGGTGTCGAAACCGCTTCCTGTAAAAACGTATTCGGAATCTAAAACGTCATCTGGGTTAAACGTTACAGGATTGTCAGCCGTTCTTTGCATATAAGCCGTTTGAAACGCCCAGCCATTATATTTTACTATAGCATCGAAAAATAATGATTGTATATCTCTTGCTTCAAATAAATCATCGCCAATAGTACCGCGAGTTCTTCGAGCATTGTTATTATAATGGTAAACACCCGAAAGCATTAATTTAGGACTTTCTTCACGCTTTATATCACCTTCAAATAACATTCCATTACTTTTAAAAGCTCCAAAAGGGAAGAGTTCTAAGCGTCCTGTATATGCTAAGCCATTATCTGGTTCCTTAGTCCAGTTTCGACCTTCACCAGTACTAATCGCTGTTTTTACATTATAGGAAAATTTGTCTTGCAACTCATTTAGGTAATAGACTTGTAAACCAAAATCTCTGTCAATATTAAAGCTAGCGTTATTAATAGAACGATCTGTAAGTTGTAAGGCTCCCGAAGAGTTTATACGTTGCCTGTTTCCTGGAAGTTTGGTTTGTCCAAAACCGATATTCCAATGCTCATCGGGTCTATAAAACACAATTGCATCTCTAATAATATTTAGATTGTCACCGTCTTCAATGGCACCAACATCGTTTGGAGAGAATGATAATTGAATAACATAAATAATACTTGGATCACCAACATAACCATCAAAACGCAAACGCAAACGTCTAATCATAGCCTCGTATCCATCTTCTGCATCTTCATTATATAAAGAAGTAAATCGGTTTTGCATTCTAAAACGAATGTTTAATTTAAAAATACTATCTGGTGATGTAATTCCTAAACCTTTACCATAACTGTAGTAGGGTAAAGCTGATAGTTTGATATCATTATTGTCTTGTGCAATAGTTATTTGTGATAAGATCAGAAATAGAAAGGCAACAATATATTTATTCATATTATTTTAATTTGAAGCAAAAATACTAGTAACTAAATTAATGATTAGTAAATTTGCAAAAAAAAAGATTAATGTCTGAAATATATATAGGTTACACATTTAAAGTAAGTCCTTTACAACCAGCAGTTGAAATTTTAATCGCTGAGTTGGGGTATGCAGGATTTGAAAGTTTTGTAGAGAATGAAGAAGGGGTCATAGCTTACATTCAGAAAGAAGAGTGGAATGAAAATATTTTAGATGATGTTTACATTTTAACTTCAGATGAATTTGAGATCACTTATGAATTCGAAGAAATTGAGCAAACCAATTGGAACGAAGAATGGGAAAAGAATTTTAACCCTATTATCGTAGATGATTTGGTTTCTGTGCGTGCACCATTTCATGATAAACCAGATATCAAATTCGATTTGATCATTGAACCCAAAATGAGTTTTGGTACAGGGCATCATGAAACAACACATATGATGATTCAGCATATTCTAAAAAACGATTTTAAGGGTAAAACGGTTTTAGATATGGGTTGCGGAACAGGTGTTTTAGCTATATTAGCTGAAAAAGTTGGAGCAAGTAAACTCGATGCTATTGATATTGATAATTGGTGTTACCTGAATAGTTTAGAAAATGTGGAGCGCAATAAATGTAACAATATTTCAGTTTATGAAGGTGATGTAATGTTATTAAAAGAGAAAAAATACGACAGTATAATTGCTAATATTAATAGAAACATATTGTTAGGAGATATATCTGAATATGCTAAATGTTTAAATCAAAACGGAACCTTGTTTTTAAGTGGTTTTTACAACGAGGATATTCCTATGATTGAGGAAGAATGTAATAAACACATGTTAAAATTGAACGAAACTATACAAAAAGGACAATGGGTTTCGTTAAAATTTATAAATTAGTATAAAGTTAATTATTGAGTCTATTACATTGACAGTTTGATTGTTATTGTAATAGAGTCGTAAATCCGTTAACGTAATGACAAAAGAAAAATATGCAGAAGATCTACTTTTAGAAGAAGTAGAGTTAAAACAAAACGAGATTGTATTATTTAATGATGAGGTTAACACGTTCGATCATGTTATTGATACATTAATCTACGCTTGCGATCATGTGCCAGAACAAGCAGAGCAATGTGCTTTATTGGTGCATTACAAAGGAAAATGTACTGTTAAGACAGGCTCTTATGAAGATTTAGAACCACGATGTTCTAAGCTTCTACAAGCAGGACTTAGTGCAGAAATAGTTTAATAAAAAAATCCCACCTTGAGTGGGATTTTTTTATTATAATTAAACATATAATTGAGGTTCTGTCTAAAAAAATAACCTCTTATAAGGTAGAAGGACAAACAAAATCAGTTGTCTTTAAATCCGTATTTTTAATAGCTCCAAATCCGCCAGCAATATCAATTAGGTTATTGAAACCTCTCGCTTTTAGTATCGATTCTGCAATTACAGAACGATAGCCACCTGCACAATGCACATAATAGGTGTCATCCTTATTAATTTTATCCATGTTTTCATTAATTACGTCTAATGAAAAATGTGTCGCTTCTTCTAAATGTGTAGATTGATATTCACCATCTTTACGAACATCTAAAATATGAAGCTTATTTGCTTTTGCTCTTTTTGCAAATTCTTCAGCAGATATGGAATCTAGAATAGAAATATCTTTACCTGCTTTTTTCCAAGCTTCTAATCCACCTTCAAGATAGCCTAAAGTATTATCATAACCCACGCGAGACAATCTAGTAACAGCTTCTGTAGATTTTCCTTGAGGAACAACTAAAACAATCGGTTGTTTTAGGTCCTTAATTAAAGCACCAACCCACGGAGCAAATTGTCCGTTAAGTCCAATAAAAATTGAATTAGGGATATGACCAACTATAAAATCTGCTTGAGACCTTACATCTAAAACTAAAGCTGATTCTTGATTTGCAACAGCTTCAAATTGATCAGGGTTAAGAGCGACATCACCAGTTTTTAAAACAGTTTCAAAAGCATCGTACCCCATTTTATTCATCATGGCATTTTTTGCGAAATATTGTGGTGGTGGAGCAATACCGTCAAGAACTTCCTTAACAAATTCAGCTTTGGTCATATCGGCGCGTAGAGCATAATTTGTTTTTTTCTGTTCACCTAAAACGCCAATAGTTTCTTTGCTTAAATTTTTTCCACAAGCAGAACCAGCGCCATGAGCAGGATATACAATAACATCGTCAGCTAAAGGCATAATTTTTGTTCTTAAAGAATCGAAAAGCATTTCGGCTAAATCTTCTTTTGTTAAGTCAGATTTGATTGCTAAATCTGGACGACCAACATCGCCTAAAAATAGTGTGTCACCAGAAAATATCGCATGATTTTTTTCGTTTTCGTCAATTAATAAATAGGTAGCAGATTCTAAAGTGTGACCAGGAGTATGTAAAACCTTTATCGTAATATTTCCTAGTTTTAATTCTTCCCCATCTTTAGCTGAAAGAATATCATATTCAGTTGTAGCTCCAGGTCCAAAAACAATAGTAGCTCCTGTTTGTTGTGCTAAATCTACGTGACCAGAAACGAAATCAGCATGAAAATGAGTTTCTAAAATATATTTAATTTTGGCATTATTAGAGTTTGCTTTATCAATATATTGCTGTGTTTCTCTTAGTGGATCAATTATAGCAACTTCACCTTCAGATTCAATATAATAAGCACCTTGTGCTAAACAGCCTGTATATAATTGTTCAATTTTCATTTATAAATTGTATTATGTTTTGTAAAATTAATAAACTTCAATTTTTACACTGTGATAATTGTTACAGTGTACTAAAAGAGTTCCTTGTAAACGATATAGGTCGCCATAAAAATAGTAAAATATCCAAAGCCTCTTTTTAAGCCTTTTGGGCTTAGTTTTTTTGAAAGCGTTAAGCCGATAAAAATTCCAAGAATAGAAATAAAAGTAAATGTAAGCAGAAACTTCCAATCGATAATTAAAGTGTTTAAATCACCTAAAAAACCAATTAGGGATTGTATAGAAATAATAAATAACGAAGTACTAATTGCTTTTTTTATAGGCAATTTTACGAGTAAAACTAAAGCGGGTACAATTAGGAAACCTCCGCCAGCACCAACTAAGCCAACTAAAGTTCCGATTCCGATAGCTTGTGTTCCTATAGCAAAATAATGTGTGTTATCAAATTGCTTTACGACGCTTTCGGTATTTATATCCTTAGATTTTATCATAGACCAACCTGCTAAAAGCATAATTAAAGCAAATAATAACATTATAAAAAGCGAATTGGTGAGTTGGAAACTTCCAATTGAAAATAACACTTCGGGTAAGTTAGGTATGACTAAGCTTCTTACCATAAATACGGTTATTATCGATGGTATAGCAAAGACAAGAGCGGTTTTAAAATCGATATTATTTTTTTTAAAGTTTCGTAAAGTACCTATCAATGAAGTGCTTCCTACAACAAAAAGAGAGTAGCCTGTAGCAACAATAGGACTAAATCCTAAAAAATAAACCAAAATAGGAACCGTTAAAATAGAGCCACCTCCGCCAATTAAGCCTAAAACGAGTCCTACCATAAGAGCACCTATGTATCCTAATATTTCAACAAGTTCCATTTAGTGTGGTAATTTTTTCATGATTAATCCGTAAAAATAGGTTCCTATTAAAGCGCCTATAATTACAACTAAGATTGAAAATGCACCAGTACCAATTAAAATATACATTGGTCCAGGGCATGCTCCACTTAGGGCCCAACCTAAACCAAAGATTGTTCCTCCTAAAATATAGCGTGTGAATCCACGAGCTTTTAATGGAACTTTTAAATCTGTTCCTTCTGTATTTTTCACCTTGCGAGCTTTCGAAATTAAAAGTATAATAACACCTGTTGCAACAGCAGTACCAATAATACCAAACATGTGAAAGGATTGAAATTTAAACATTTCATAAATTCGATACCATGAAACGGCTTCAGATTTCACTAAAACAATTCCGAAAAAGATACCGACTAAAAAGAACTTTATATACTTACTCATAATTAAAATAGTATTGGAAAAATAAGATGAATCATAATTAAACCTCCTAAAAAGAAGCCAATAACAGCTATAAGTGAAGGTAGTTGTAAGCTGCTTAAGCCTGTTATTGCATGTCCAGATGTGCAACCGCCAGCGTATCTCGTACCAAAACCAACAAGAATTCCTCCAATAAGAAGAAGAGATAGACCTTTGATAGATAAAACAGCATCCCAGCTAAATAATTCTGGTGGTAAAAGATTTTCTCCTGCATTTTCAAAACCAAGAGCTTTTAAATCCGTAATTGTATTTTGACTTAAATCTATGGGATTGGGATTAGATAAGACATATTGTGCAATAAAGCCACCAACAATAGCTCCCAGTACCACGACTAAATTCCAACGTTGACTTTTCCAATCGAATTTGAAAAAATCAATACGTTTTCCTGCACCACCAATAGCACACATCGTTCTAAGATTAGACGACATTCCGAAAGTTCTTCCAAAATAAAGAAGTAAAAACATGATAATTGCAATACATGGACCAGAGACATACCATGGCCAAGGTTGTGAAATATATTCCATAAATTTAATTTGATGCAAAAATAGAGTTCTGTAATTTAGACTGTGTGATAAATGTTACTAAAAATCTAATACAAGAATTTTGTTTCGGCCAAGCTCAATTTTATTTTCTCTTTCTAATTGTTTTAATAAGCGAGAAACGACTACTCTAGAGGTGTTTAGGTCTTCTGCTATTTCTTGATGCGTGACTTCTAAGCTTGTCGAGGCTGTTAATTTTACTTGATCTGTGAGGTATTTAAATAGGCGTTGGTCCATTTTCATAAACGCAAGTGTATCTATGGTTTCTAACATTTCGTCAAAACGGACTTGATAACTTTGTAATATAAAACTCCTCCAGCTTTCATTAGAGTTAAACCAAAGTTTCATATTTGCGATAGGTATCATTATAACAGTGACATCCTCATCTGCAATTGCACGAATTTTGCTTACAGATTTTACCATGCAGCACGTTAAAGACATAGCACAAGTATCTCCAGACTCTAAAACATATAATAAGAGCTCGTCACCATTAGGGTCTTCTCTTAAAACTTTTATGTTTCCTTTTATAAGTAACGGGATGAAGTTTAATTCTTGACCAATATCTATAATAATATCCGATTTTCGGAAACTTTTGAGTAAGGCAACATTAGCAATATTGTCGATTATTTCGGAATCGAATAGGTAGTTAAAAGGTTCAAGTAATTCTTTAGAAATCATATTTCAAAAATAAGAATAAAAATTTGGTTGTATTTAAATAAAAGTGTTATATTTGCACCCACAAAAAAAGGCCTCGTGGCGCAACTGAATAGCGCACTTGATTACGGCTCAAGAGGTTACTGGTTTGAATCCAGTCGAGGTCACTTTAAAGAATATAAATTCTTACTAAAACCACTCAATCACTATGATTTGAGTGGTTTTCTGGTTTTTAGCCAATCATTTAATTTGATTCTATTTCAACTTAAATGGTTTGCTATTCGGATAGCAGACTTCAAAGTGTCTGCTTAGCAGACACTTTGAAAAAATAACAGTTTTGAAAGAGTACAGTTGATTTGACTTTCGTCCTAACGATGTTTAATATCTAAAGACGACAACTATGCGTACAAAACACACATTTTCAACATTCTTCTGGTTACAAACCACAAGAGCAATCAACAATGAAGCATCACTCTACATTAGAATTACTGTAGATGGAAAAAGAGTAAACCTTAGTTTAAAAAAAAGAGTTCCAGTTTCTTTATGGGATGCTAAAAAGAAAAAAGCAAAAGGCACCTCTGCACAATCAAAGCAAATTAACTTTTACATTGAGGAAGTTAGCACAAAACTCTTCCAAATCTATCAAGACTTAAAATTTAAAGACGAACTTATTACAGCAAAACTGATTAAATCACTTTACACAGGAGATAATCAAGAAAGTAAATCCTTGAAAAATATTTTTAGTTATCACAGTCAGAAAATAGCAAATACACTTGCATCTGGTTCCATTAGGAACTTCGGCATTACGGAAAATTACGTGTTTAAGTTCCTGGAGAAGAAAAAAAGCACCACTGACATCCACCTCAGCCAACTCAATTTTGAATTCTTAAGTCATTTCGAACTATTCCTTTGTGATATATGGCCAGTAGGTCATCCCAAAGCACTAAGTAATAATACCAGAATGAAACACATACAACGCTTACGAAAAGTTGTAACGTTAGCCTATCACTTAGAATGGATGGACCGAGACCCTTTTGTAAGATGGAAAATGACTTATGACAAAACAAACAGAGAGTTTCTGTCTGAAGTCGAATTAAAAAACCTTGAAGACAAGGTTTTTATTTCAAAACGTTTAGATCGCGTGCGCGACTTATTCGTTTTTAGCTGTTATACAGGGATCAGTTATGTAGACCTAATGAATCTCACATCGAGTCATTTAGTATTAGGTATGGATGGGGGAAACTGGATCATGACCAAAAGACAAAAAACCAATACAATAGTAAAAGTACCATTGTTAGGGAAAGCATTAGAAATCATAACCAAATACAAAGACCATCCGGTAACAAAAGTAACAGAATCACTTCTTCCTATAATGACAAACGAGAAACTAAATGTTTACTTAAAAGAGGTGGCCAACTTCGTAGGCATCGAAAAGAATCTCACGTTTCATATGGCGCGGCATACGTTTGCAACAACAATAACCCTGTCAAACGGAGTCCCTATAGAAACCGTTTCTAAGTTATTAGGCCATACTAAGATTTCAAGCACTCAAATTTACGCACGTGTTTTAGAACATAAAGTGAGTGGTGATATGAAGGCCTTAAAAGACATCTTAGATCTTAAAAATAAAGAAACAAAAATGAAAAAATCAGATTGAATGAAGTAGCTAAATTTCTGTCATTTAGACGTTTAATTTGGTTTTTGTTTTGAGTTTCATAAAATCTTGCATAATTTATGGGGTTTATTTAAAACCCTATCTATGCTACACATCACCCCAATCGTTGAGCAGTATAAAAACCAGCTCGAGCAAAACAAAAATCAAAACCTACAAGACATCAATGTTTTAACGCAAGAATTAGAACTTTCAATAAATACGTTAAATCAATTAAGGGTACTATTAAGAACAAAAGAATGTCTATTTAATCAAGAAGCAGAAATTTACTTCTTTAAAGTTATAAAACCATTTGTCAATGGTCGTATTAAATACTTCTCAAAAATAAGACAGTTTATTTTTGAGAGGCCTAATGCGGGCATCAAAAAACAAGCAAAATATGTGTGTTTATTAATAGACGAATTAGAGAAACAGAAGATCCGAAACCTCGAATTTTTTCATTATATCAAACATAATAGCTCGTCTCTAGATCATATTTATTTCGTTCGAGGCGATTGTAAATTAAATTTCCCTGTAGATACATCGCATTATTTTTCGGATCCAGAATTCTCAACCAGTCACGATAATCTGGCGGCCCAAGTTGTTTGTTATGATTTATTATCCGTGTATTATCAAAAAGAACTTCATGCGCTAACAAATCAAAACATAAATATGAAAAGAGAAGAGCACAATCCATTGATGTCTTGCGATCTTTCATGGACGGCTTCAAAAACAGATTTAGTAGAATTAATGTACGCATTACATAGTGCCGGATCCATCAGAAACGGACAAGTGGAAATTAGTAAAATGGTAGAAGTATGTGCTGAGTTATTCGATCTCAACCTAAATAACGTCTATAAAACCTATGCTGAAATCAAGAATAGAGAGAAGGACACCACTAAATTTTTAGATCAATTAAAAATGAGTCTTGAAAAACGCATAGACCTTGACAATGCTAAATAAAGGCAATATATAGGGGCATAAAATCACAAGTCTTAACTGTTAAATTACTTCGGTACTACCGAACGCATACCGAAGAAAACCACGCAAATAATAGCAGCTTTGTAGAACGAAAGTCAAATCGATAGATTCATGAACATCTGTTTATTAAAATAGAAAAGTTCGTGAACTAAATTAACCTAAGTGCTATCATAGAGAGTAAAAACTCAATATGGTAGTACTTTAAGTTATCTCGCACTTAATGCGGAACCTCCCAAAGGGGGATCTTTAACCATTTTAATAACCATTAAAACAAATTCTACAATGGCAACAACAATCTTAACTACAGAGGACCTTTACGACTTCAAAATGCAATTATTCGGAGAGTTAAAAAAGCTACTTACTGAAAACCCTGCAGCAACACCAAAGAAATACCTGAAATCTGCAGAGGTGATGGAAATGCTTCAAGTGAGTCCAGGAACATTACAAAATTTAAGAATCAATGGGACGCTGCCCTACACAAAAATTGGAGGCATTATACTCTACGAGTATGACGAAATTTTAAAAGTACTCAAAGATAATCGTGTCGCTTCATAAGAGATGTTGTGGCAGAAGTTAATTACATCAAGCACCTCAACGCAGTATTTAGTCTGTTCTCAAAAGACAGTAGACTTAATCCCACGCATATTAGTTTATATCTAGCCTTTTTTCAGGTGTGGAACTACAATCGGTTTAGAAACAGCTTTCACGTTAACCGAGACGATATAATGAAGCTATCTAAAATAGGTTCAAAATCGACATACCATCGCTGCACCAAAGAGTTGCACCATTATAAATACCTTGTTTATGAACCATCACATAACCCATTCAAAGGATCAATTATTAAGATGCTCAAATTCGAGACAACCTCTGGACAAGCACTAGACTTAGGTGTCCCAAATCAAGGACAAGCACTGGTACCTTCTAATAAACATATACAAACAATAGAAAACAGTTATAAACTACCGCAGCCTAAAAATGAAAATGAAGTTTTAGAATTTTTTAAAAAAGAAAAATGGCCAGAAATAGAAGCTCAAAAATTCTATAATCATTATTGCGCTATAGGCTGGAAAATTGGCGGGAAGATTAAAATGGAAGATTGGCACGCTTCTGCTAAAAATTGGATGCTAAAAGCAGAGGAGTTGTCAGTTCGAGCAGGTCATATCGAGCGCAGTCGAGATACGAGAACAAATGATAAACGACAGTCCCAAATCAAAGACAACCTACATACAATCAGAAATAAAAATTATAACCAACCACTTTAGTTCCCGCGAAGGCGGGAATCTATTAAATGAATTCCAAAATGACAAAAATAGCTAGCACATATAATGTAAAGAATCCGAGTATCATTTACGAAGGTGCTACACAATTTCAGTTAGGCAGTTTTGATGGTAAATCCATTGTTTACGATTTTCCTAAAATACGCACTTACCTAGATGCAAAAGGGAAAATATGCTTTGGTGAAAATTTCAAAATCTACGAAGACGACCATCGGCTCTTACTAAAATTAGCGAGCTATTTTATCCAAGATCACGACTACTGTCAAAAATTAAATATCGATACCGCAAAAGGAATTCTACTATCGGGTCCAGTAGGCTGTGGTAAAACAACTTTACTAAAATTATTGCAATATCTAGTACCCCACAGAAAAAGTTATAACGTCATACCAGCGCGAAATATCGTCTTTGGTTTTAACAGCTTAGGCTTTAAAATGATTGAAGATTACAGCGACAACAAAGTATACTGTTTTGATGATTTGGGGGTAGAGCATATCGGAAGGCATTACGGAAAAGACTGTAATGTTATGGGCGAAATTCTATTATCACGTTACGATCTATTCAAAGAAAAAGGGATTAAAACACATTTAACAACAAACCTCAACGCTGAAGAAATAGAGGATAAATACGGAGAGCGCGTCAGATCCAGAATGCGAGCCATGTTTAATTTATTGACCTTTCCTGCCGGGAGCTCAGATAAACGGATGTAGTTAAAGATGTCGAAAATGAGATGTTTTTTTAGGTCTCTATCGTAAGCAACACCAGCACTAAAAGTAAATAGCAACAGGTATAGCGTACAATAGTTTTTCGGTTAAATTGAATCAATGGGGACATATATATTTCTGAATCATGTAGGATGTTATGGGTTTCAGTGTTTTTCCCGTTTCAGGGTGTAAACCTAAGCTGGTAAAATAATCCAAATCTTTTTCTTTATTCTTCCCATACCATAATCTAACGTTACCAAGTTTATCAAAAAATAAATAGTCACAAGCAGGCGTCACTTTCTTAAACAGCTTAATGCGTTCTTCTTTATAAATTTTCAATTGATTAAGGGAGTGCTTCTCAACATCAAAGTTCACTTCTACATAATGATCTTCTTCCCAAATCATCCAGCGTTGTCTGGTCGTATAACGATAGGCAAGGGTTCCAATAACTAATAATAATAGAAATAGGACAAGCAGCTTAGGACCATAAGTTCGCTTGGCCTTAAGAGGTGCTGACTCCTGGTGTAAAGGGGTTGGTCGTATTGGCGGCTTATGCTTGTCTACAAAATCAAGATAATCAGTATAACCTAAATAATGACTCAGTGCAGTTTCTGCATGTTTTTTTAAGCGAATCTCTGCTTCCGAATCATGAGTTAGTTTATTGTAATTATCACGTAGTATACGCTCACCATACGGAGCTTTACTATCTTCTAAAATAAAATCAGAGAGTAATTGTGCCCTTGGTGATACGCTTTCTGTTTTAATGTCTTCTCCTGCCTTTTTAAAAGCTTTTATAAGTAATTTTTTATGCATTTTATTGATTTAAAAGGATTTAAAGTTACTAATTCATAATGGAAATAATGTGGAATTTCTTTTCCATATCCTTTCCAAAGGATTTCCATAGTTTCCTAAATAAAACCCATTCATTTGCTTCAGAATTGATAACCGTCTCACTCGTAATGAGACTTACGAATAGCAATTCTATAATGAAATCGTAATGTAATTAGCCGCAATATTTTGGGAAGGTAATGCGCTTTTTACGTCTCAATTTCATACTTCCCTTAATAGAGGTTTCTACCTCAAAAATAGTCTGTGTAGCAGTCCAACAATCTATCTGAGAATTTCTCGGACAGCCACACTATTGTTCAATTTTAACACAAAGCAAAATGAAAAAAATATATGTTATAATACTTACGGTTTTCCTTAATTCAGTTTTTTTATCATGTAATCCAGAAAATATGATAGATGAAGCAGCCCCGCAAGCTTGTTGTGGTGAAAATGGAGAAATACCACCGCCACCGCCGCCAACAACACCCCCAACAACACCTCCGTCAGACGAAATAATAGTTGGTGGCTAATAATATCAGTGAACACTTTAGAGGAATGAAATCAAGTCATATTTCATTCCTCTTTTTTTATTTTTATTCAATTGAGGGTTTCTGTAAGGGTTTGATTTTTAATAGTTTTAGGTTTGTTTTAGTTGTTGATTTAAACTTATAAACGATGTCAAAGTATAATGTAAATGAAACAGCTCAAAACAATGGTGATCATGAGGTTCATAAAGAAGGGTGTTATTGGTTGAGTAAAATTTCAAGAAAGAAATATTTAGGAACATACTTAGCCTATTATTCGGCAGTTGTGGAAGCAAAGAAATATTATAGCAGAAGCAAGGGGTGCAAAACGTGTTCAAATAAATGTCATACCTCTTAATTAGGCCATTACGAAAAAAAAAATAGTGATAACAATAATTATTTTTAATAAAAAAGAGGGCTTACGGGAAACCGTAAGGTTCTCTTTTTTTTTGGTTATAAGTTTGAACCTCTTACTAATTTAATTTTTTTAGAAAAGCAAATAACAATGGCAATTAACTTACAAAAAGGACAAAAAATTGATTTAGGTCTTTCAAAGCTAACAATTGGTTTAGGATGGGATCCAAATGAAGGTACTGGTCATGATTTTGATTTGGACGCCTCTGCATTCTTATTAAATAAAGACAGGAAATTAGAAAAAGAAAATCATTTTATTTTTTACAATAATTTATGTGGGTTAGGCCACAACGAAAGCGATCCTTGTAATAAACATGGATGCACTAGTGGAGAATATGGAATTAGACATACAGGTGATGATCCTGACGGCTCTTCAAGCGAAGGAGATGATGACGAGGCAGTGATTGTAGATTTATCAAAATTACCAAAAAACACGAATGAAATATTAATTGTAGTGACTATTGAAGATTATGAGGCCAGAAAACAAAATTTTGGTCAGGTAAGAAATTCATATGTGCGTATTGTTAATGATATAACAGGCGAAGTGGTTGCTATGTACGAGCTTGATGAAGATTTTTCAGTAGAAACAGCTGTTGAATTTGGGAGATTATACAAAAGAAATGATAAATGGAAGTTTGAAGCTTCGGGTATAGGCTACAAAGAAGATTTATCATATTTCGTCGGAAAGCATTACAGTGGAGAGGTGATTAAATAATAAATAAATAATATATGGCAATTAATTTAAAAAAAGGGCAAAGAGAAACTTTATCGAGTGGCAAGTTCACGGTAGGCCTAGGTTGGGACACAAATGAAACAGCTACAGGTGTGGATTTTGATTTAGATGCGTCTATTTTCATTTTAGGAGAAAATAAGAAAATATTATCAGACAAACATTTTATTTTTTATAACAACCTAATATCACCAAATGGTGCGGTAGAACACACAGGAGATAACAGAACAGGTGAAGGCGATGGGGATGATGAATCTGTAATAATTGATTTATCCAAAATAGATTCAGGTGCTACAGAGATTTGTATTGTGGTTACTATAGATGATTATGAAGCTAGAAAACAAAATTTTGGACAGGTAAGAAATGCTTTTGTTAGAATTGTGGACGACCTATCAAATACAGAATTAATGAAATTTGAATTGGATGAAGATTTTTCAGTAGAAACAGCCGTTGAATTTGGTAGAATTTATAAAAGAAATGGCGAATGGAAGTTTGAAGCTATCGGTACAGGTGTTAAAGGTGGCCTTGAAGAGTTTTTAAATAAATATAATTAATATTCAAATTATTAAAAAGTAAAAAAAATGAGTATAAACTTAGCGAAAGGTCAAAAAATTGATTTAAGAAAAAAATCAGGTGATGCTTTAACCAATTTCTGTGTCGGTGTTAATTGGGGGATGATTCAAAAAAAAGGGTTCTTCGGTACTAAAAAAGTTGCTGTTGATTTAGATGCAAGCTGTGCACTCTTTGATGAAAACAACAATCTTTTGGATGTGGTTTATTTTGGGCAATTAAAATCTAAAGATGGATCAATAAATCATAGTGGTGATGATTTAGTAGGTGATACAGATGGAGATGATGGATTAGATAATGAAATAATTAGTGTTAACTTATCTAGGATACCACAAAATGTAGATCAAGTAGTGTTCTTCTTAAATAGTTTTAAGGGGCAGGATTTTGAGACTGTGCCTTTTGCGGCAATTAGGCTTTATGAAGGGACACCAACTAGGGTTAATAATATTGTAGCTACATACGATATTGCTACAGACTCAAGTTTTAGAGGGTACGTTTCAATGGTAATGGGCAAGCTTTACAAAAGAAATAATGAATGGAAATTTAGTGCCATTGGAGAGCCAACAGCTGATAGAGAGTTAAAAGGAACATTAGCAACAATTATTAATAAGTATATATAATGAGAAGGCTACCTGTATACCTATTAATAGACACTTCTGGCTCAATGATGGGAGAACCAATTGAGGCAGTAAGAAACGGAGTCCAGATAATGATCAGTTCCTTACGTCAAAATCCTCAAGCAATTGAAACAGCATATTTAAGTATCATCACTTTTAATTCTACAGCACAACAGGTGGTACCGTTAACAGATTTATCTACATTTCAAAGTCCAGATTTAAATGCTTCAGGAACTACTTCATTAGGGAGTGCGTTAGAGCTTGTTAGTACTTGTATTGACAAAGAAGTTGCTACAACTACAGCAGAAAGCAAAGGAGACTGGAAGCCTTTAGTCTTTATAATGACAGATGGGATACCAACAGATGACATACAAAGAGGTTTAGATGAAATTAAAAAACGTAAAACAGCCTTTATTGTAGCATGTGCAGCAGGTAATGGAGCTGATACTTCCACTTTAAAAAGAATAACAGAAAATGTGGTTAGTCTTGATATTGCTGATGGTCCAAGTATATCAAAGTTTTTTGCTTGGGTAACAGCTTCAATCGGAGTTTCTTCTTCTAAAGTTGAAGAATCAGGATCTGAGAGTTCTGGAATGAATGAACTACCACCACCACCATCAGAGTTAAACATTGTAATATAAAAATATAAGAATATGAAATCATTAAAAATTTTAAAAGAAGAAATATTAGAAGACGGTATTATTGATGCAGCAGAGGTTAAAGAAATAGAATCTATTATATATGCAGACGGAAAAATAGATAAAGAAGAAGCTGATTTTTTATTTGATCTTAATGATGCGGTATCAGAGAAAGCCAATCATAGTAGCTGGAAAGATTTGTTTATTAAAGCAATAAGTAGTTTTGTTTTAGATGATGATGATTCAAATGGAGAAATAGATGCAGACGAGGCTTCTTATTTACTTGAGCAAATACAGGGAGATGGAAAACTAGATGATACCGAAAAAGCTTTATTAGAAAGTTTAAAAAAGACTTTAGGTGTTTTACCTGAATCTTTACAAAAATTATTGAACTAACATTATGAGGAGACTTCCAGTATATTTTTTATTGGATACATCAGGTTCAATGAAAGGCGAACCTATTGTAGCTTTAAATAATGCTTTAAGTGGAATGGTGAATACATTAAGGTCAGATCCACAAGCTTCAGAAACACTTTGGTTAAGTATCATAACTTTTGATGCGGTAATAAAAGAATTAGTACCATTAACTGATTTGCAATCTTTTCAATTACCTGAAATAATTTGTCCAGAAAGCGGTCCAACTTTTACGGGTAAAGCGTTAGAATTTTTACTTCAAAAAGTAAAAAGGGACGTGAAAAAAGGAGACTCAGAGCAAAAAGGAGATTGGAAGCCTCTTCTTTTTCTTTTTACCGATGGAAAACCTTCTGATGTACAGGCGTATAATAGGGTTATTCCAATGGTGAAAGGGATTAACTGGGGGGCTTTAGTTGGTTGCGCAGCTGGACACAAAGCAGATGATGAAAGATTAAAAGAATTAACAGATACAGTCGTACACTTACAAACTGCAGATAGCAATACTTTAAAACAGTTTTTTCTTTGGGTTTCAGATACTATTGAGCAAGGCAATAAAAGCATGGGGACAAAAGATCAAATTACATTGCCTCCTCCGCCTTCAGAAGATATAATTGTTGTTTGATGATCATATTTAAATTTTTACTAGCTGTGCTTATAGTATCTCTATTTATTTATAGTAAGGTAGGTTCTTTTGAAAATCAAATTTCAGAAAAATATTTAAAAATTTTTACCAT
Source organism: Winogradskyella wichelsiae (assembly GCF_013403925.1). Lineage (GTDB taxonomy): Bacteria > Bacteroidota > Bacteroidia > Flavobacteriales > Flavobacteriaceae > Winogradskyella > Winogradskyella wichelsiae. Next base: position 117,538 of record NZ_JABFDJ010000001.1, on the reverse strand, counting down.
AATAAAATCAATTTTTAAGCCTGTCTTAAATTTTCTAAAAACATTATTTAAGCCTTACAAAATAGGTGTGAATCTTTTTATTGATACCTCTCAAATTGTTTTATTAATACTATTACTAATTATTATTTTAAATTCCTAATAATGAGAAGATTACCTATTTATTTTTTAATTGATGTTTCAGAGTCTATGGTTGGAGACCCTATTCAACAGGTTCAAGATGGAATTGCAACTATAATTAAGGAGCTTAAGACAGATCCTGTAGCATTAGAAACTGTTTGGATTTCTATAATTGTTTTTGCTGGTGAAGCAAAAACATTAGTGCCATTACAGGATGTTATTAGTTTTTATCCACCAAAGTTTCCGATCGGAAGTGGCACGTCTTTAAGTAAAGGGTTAGGTCATTTAATGTATGAGTTAAGACAAAATATTGTTAAGACTACAGCTGAAACAAAAGGAGATTGGAAACCCATAATTTTCTTATTAACAGATGGTGTACCAACAGATAATACGACTAAAGTTATTCAGGAATGGAATAATAAATGGAGAAAATCTTCAAACCTAGTTTCAATTTCAGTTGGTAATGGAGCCGATATTAGTCTTCTAAGTAAACTATCAGAAAATGTCCTTAAGCTAGAAAAAACAGATGCGAATAGTTTTAAGGAATTTATTGCATGGGTTACTGCTTCAATTAAAACGAATAGTGAGAATATAGAATCTAAGTCTTCGTTTGAATTAACAAAAACAGATACTGAAAACCTTTCTGCAATTGATATTACTAAGAAAGATAACTCAGTAAGTATTGATGATAATTTTGTGGTGCTCTCAGGTTTATGTCAAAACACAACTAAAAAGTACTTAATGAAATATGAGAGGAAAATAAAACCTTCCAATTTTGCGGGTATTGAGTTAGCAACAAAGATTTATAAATTAAAAGGAGCATTTCTTGTTGATGAAACTTATACAGAGTTATCAGATGGAAAAAAATTGAATTTAACAGTAAATACAGAAGAGTTAGTTGGTGTGCCAACTTGTCCAAGTTGTGGTAATCAAACAGCTTTTGCAGTATGCCAATGTGGTCAAATTCATTGTATTGGCAATGAGGAAGTTTCTACATGTCCTTCATGTGGTAATAAAGGGCATTATACATCTGGTTCTGGAGATTTTGATGTTAATAGAACATTAGGTTAGATGGAAGAAAAAACTATAGAGAATTTAATTGTTTTACTTTCAAAAAAAGGAATCAATACAAGTAAGGTGTCAAAAGATTCAATACAAAGTTTTATATCTGAACATAATATAGCTGTAGAATTTGATTCAATCTTTAAAACTCAGCAAAATATTATGGAAAAATGGCAAATAAATAGTAGAATAATACATTTTAATAATTTAGGGATCCAAATGCCTAATGGTAATTATGGAGTTGAATATAATTATTCTTTTGATGATAACTTTTTGGAGATTAATAATTTAGAGAGTTTTAATATCCTAGGATTAGAAAAAGTAGGTTTGAAATTTAATCAGACGACTATGACTATCAAAGGTATACCGATAGATAGCGGGGATTTTGAGTTTGATATTTTATTCAAGGTGATTGGGCAAAATGACTCCATAAAGGATAATATAAGAATAATGAATTTTGTCGTTAATCCAGATCCAAAGTCGCTTTGGAAAAACTTACCGAGCGATAGAGAAGCTGTTTTTTGGAAAGAGGATGATTATTCTTCTTTTGATAAATTGGGAGAGAAATCGATAATTACTTGTTCTAAAAGAGGAAGATCACATCAAAATGTAGGTAGTTTTAGAGATGATCATGAAGCCTATAAGTACTATAAAAAAACAGGTTGGTCTATTGTTTCAGTTTCAGACGGAGCGGGTAGTGCACCTTTGTCTAGAGAAGGATCTAAAATGGCATGTAATTCTGTTATTGAATATTTTGATAATCATTTGTCTTTTAGGGATTTAATTGGTTTTGAGGATGAGATAGAAAATTTTTCAGAAACAAAAGATGAAGAGAGGTGGAATTTAGCTAAAACTAAAGCTGTCAAATCGATATACAAGTCTATTACTTTTACGCATAACAGAATACACGCAAAAGCAGAAGAAATATTAAAAGAAACACCTTTAGTTTTTGAGCAAAAAAAATATAAATATCCAGCAGAATATTTTCATTCAACCCTCATAGTTAGCATTTTCAAAAAGTTTAAAATAGGTTATGTCATTCTCACATTTAGTGTTGGTGATTGCCCTATAGGCATTGTTAATCAAGATAGATCTAAAGCAAAATTGCTTAATTGGTTAGATGTTGGGGAATTTGGTGGTGGTACTCGCTTTGTTACTCAGCCGGAAATATTTCATTCTGATAGAATGGGGAGTAGATTCTCTATCCAAATTGAATCAGATTTTTCATTCTTATTTCTTATGACGGATGGTATTTACGACGCTAAATTCGAAGTAGAAGCTAATCTAGAAAAAACCGATAAGTGGCTCGAGTTTATTTCAGACTTAGAAGGAGCAAATGAAACTGGTGTTAAGATTGATTTTGAAGAAAATGCAGAAGAAAGCTTGAAGAGCTTGAGTAATTGGATGGACTTTTGGAGTAAAGGTAACCATGATGACAGAACTTTATCAATTATTTATTAAACATAATTATGAGTACAGAAACTGTATATTCTATTATAAATAAATCTAAATCATACCAATTTGTTAATAACGGAGAACCCATGAGGGGGGGGATGAAGGATGTTTATTTTAGTCCTGATAAGACTTATGTTGTTGCTATTTTTAGAGATAAACAAGACTTTAATTCTGTAGAAAGGCTAAAAAAAATAGTGACGGTTTACTATGATAGTTTTTTTAATAGAGAAGGAGGAGATTATTATAAAAATATTTATGCATGGCCAACAGATGTTATTGAGCAAAATGGTAAAGTTGGTGTTATTGTTCCTACTTATAATAAAAACTTTTTTTTTGCAAAAGGTTATGAGAGCTTTCCCATATTAAAAGGTAAAGAGAAGAATGGGAAATGGTTTGCAAGTGCAAAATTTAGAACCAAAGCATCAAAATTAAATTTAGATAGAAAGGAATTAGGTAATTGGCTAGGATATTTTCAAGTGAATGTAAACATTGCAAGGGGTGTTAAAAGATTACATTCAGCAGGATTAGCACATTCAGATTTGTCTTATAATAATGTGTTAATTGACCCCGTTTCTAAATCTGCAGCCATTATAGATATTGATGGATTAGTGGTGCCTGGGTTGTTTCCGCCTGACGTAATAGGTACTGCAGACTTTATTGCTCCTGAGGTTATTGAGACAAAGCACTTAAGCGTTTCCGACCCTAATAGAAAACTTCCAAGTAGATTAACCGACTTGCACGCATTAGCGGTATTGATTTATATGTATTTGTTTTATAGACACCCGTTAAGAGGTGGGAATTTTTTTGGTAATATGGAATCAGATCAAGAAGAGGATTTACTTATGGGGTCCAAATCTTTATTCATTGAGCATCCAACAGATAATAGTAATCGGAATTTTAAAAGGGAATATGGCGATAACATTAAAAAATTTCATCCGTGGACGGATTTAAACGCAATACCTTATACAATAGCAGGACCATACCTTAAAGAACTTTTTGATTTGGCGTTTATAAAAGGACTTCATAATCCTAGAGAACGTCCTCCTGCAGAAATGTGGGAGCAAGCTTTGATAAAAACGGATGACTTAAAGCTAAAGTGCAGTAATTCTAATTGCGAACAAGAATGGTTCATTTTTGATAATTCTAAAGTAACAAAGTGTCCTTTTTGTAAAACAAAATATAGTAATAGTATTCCTGTTTTAGATTTTTTCTACCAATTCAAAGAAGGGGTTTGGAAACCAGAAAACCAAAGACTTGTAGTTTATAATAATACAACATTTCATAAATGGCATGCAAATAAGGATTTAATACGTAATGAAAGACTTTCTGATGCTGATAAAAAAAGACAAGGATATTTTACATTTCATAATAGTCAATGGCTCTTTGTCAATGAACACTTAGATAGTTTAAAAGATATTACTGACGATAAGAAAATACCTATTGGCGGAAGTATTGTTTTAACAGAGGGTAAAAAAATATTATTTACAACTAAAAAAGGTGGCAAAATAGCAACCGTAACTATAACCAATAACCAATAACAACTAACATTTTTTCATTATGATATTATTTTCAATATTACTTATAATTTTATGCTGTATAATTATTTGGAGGGCAAGTGACGGTTTTGAAGCTGCTTCAGAGTATTTAGGAAGAAACCTAAGCGATGGTGTTAGAGGAGCTACAATTAATGCAATTGGGTCGTCAATGCCTGAATTATTTACAACACTCTTTTTCTTGTTTATTTTAAAAGATAAAGATGGTTTCGCTGGTGGTATTGGCACTACTGCGGGGAGTGCTATTTTTAATGGTATGATTATCCCGGCTGTGGTTATCTTGGTGGTGGTTTTGAAACGTGTAACCTCTAGTGTTGAGGTTTCTAAAAAAGTGTTGTATAGAGATGGTATTTCATTATTAATTTGTGAGTTTATTTTAATTTTCCTTTTAGGAGGCGATACCTTAAATTGGTTTCATGGATTGATTTTAATGACACTTTATGCTATTTATGCTGTTTACATGCTTACTACGATGAAATCATCAGAGGACAGTAATAATATTGAAGAACTAGAAGATGAAAGTGAAGAATTAAACGGTAATGATAAAAGCGTGTTTGTAAGTTTAATAACTTTAGACTTGGAACCTGTATTTGTAAGAGGGGCTATTAATACTAAAAATGGCTGGAGTCTTCTGATCTTTGCGATGTTTATAATTGGAGCCGCATGTTTATTATTAGTGAAGTCTTGTGAATGGTTAGGAGATGAATTAGATATTCCTATTTATTTCATTGCAGTTATTTTAGCGAGCGCAGCAACAAGTGTTCCTGATACTATTTTATCCATGAAGGATGCTAAAAAAGGGAATTACGATGATGCTGTATCTAATGCATTAGGAAGTAATATTTTTGATGTGTGTTTTGCGCTTGGTTTTCCATTATTCTTGTTTACTTTAATTTATGGACCAATTCAAATGAGTCCCGAAACAGTAGTAAATATTTCAGAATTAAGAATTTTATTATTCATTTTAACCCTTGTCGCTTTTGTTATTTATATAACGAACAGAAAAATGGGGGTTACAAGTGCTATTTTGTTGTTAACGATTTATTTACTGTTTACGATTTATATTTTAGGTAGATCAATGGATTCAGAAATAGCATTAGCTATTAGCAAATGGTTAAGTTCTGTTAATGAAGTTATCGACCAATTTAGGTTTTGGAAATAAACACTTTTTTCACCCTTTTAAAGAGAGCTTTTAGGAAGAAGGGAGAGATTGTTTTAGCTATTAGTTTTAGGCATTAATCCAGATAAAAATAATTTATTCGGAGAATATGTTGTGAAAAAATACTGGTCAGATTGGTTTGATAAAATGAAAGTAAAGCATTATGCTATTAAAACAGCTGAATTACCATCTAACCTGGATAATCTTATTAAAAACTTTATTTTAAAAAAATAAGCATTACAATTGTAATATATTTAACCTTATAATCAACACAATGCAAAAGACTTGGTTGGCTTTAGTCACATTTATAATATTGCTATTAACATCCAGTAGTTTTAATACTGTAAAAGAAACAATAATTTCAGGAAAAGTAACCGCAATCACAGACGGTGATACGTTTAAACTTTTACAAAAAGATTCTACTTTAATCAGAGTCCGTTTAGCAAATATAGATTGCCCAGAACGAAAACAACCGTTCTCTAACCGTGCAAAACAATTTGCTTCAGATGCTATTTTTGGCAAAAATATAGAGATTGTAGTGTTAAGTAAAGATCGTTATGGCAGGTATATAGCCAATGTCATTTATGATAAAGATAAAAATCTAAGTAAAGAGTTATTAAAAGCAGGGTATGCCTGGCACTATGTAAAGTATTCTAACGATGCTACATTACAAGATATAGAAGATACAGCGCGTAAAGACAAAACAGGCCTTTGGAATGATCCTAAACCTATAGCACCATGGCTTTGGAGAAGTAATAAAAAAAAGAAGGTTAAATAATGAAACAAGTAAGGCTTTTATTATTTTTTTTAACTTTTACTTTTAGTTCTATTGCAGTAGCTCAATCGGTATACACAACGCAAACAGGCGAGAAGTATCATAAAACGAATTGCCGATATCTTAAGTATTCTAAAAAAGAGATCGATTTAAAAAAAGCAATCGCTTTAGGTTATGCAGCTTGTAAAGTATGTAAGCCAACAGCCAGTAATACAAAGCCATCAACTCTCAAATCGAATAACACAACACCAACAAATACGGCTTCTAAAAATACCACAGCAACCCAATGTACAGGGAAAACAAAAGCCGGTAACCGTTGCAAACGAAAAACCAAAAATAGCAGTGGCAGGTGCTACCAACATTAAGTGATCTTATAGATTGTATTCATACCTGCAAAAAAAAATAATGGATAAGGATAAAAAAGGATAAGGATTTTTAAATTTAGAGCATATTAAATAAACAAAACAGACTATGGGATTATTCAACAAAATATTAGGCAACGCAAGCCAAGCATCAACAGAGCAACTTAACGAAAAATACGGACGCTTATTAACCGATAATGAGCAAATAGAACTCGGTTTTAAACTCTTTAGAGACGTGTTCATGTTCACCAACAAACGCTTAATTCTTATAGACGTACAAGGCATTACCGGCAGTAAAGTAGAATACAAGTCTATGCCTTATAAAAGTATTTCAAGATTCTCTTTAGAAACCTCTGGGACGTTCGACTTAGATGCCGAGCTTAAAATCTGGATATCAAGTGAAAACTTACCATCCGTAAGCAAAAAATTCAATAAAAGTATCGATGTGTACGAGGTGCAAAAATACTTAGCAGCCAAAGTAATGTAAACACAAAAGTTAATACGGTTACAGCTTTAAACAAAACAATGCATAAAGAAGTCCTTATAAAAATAACATTGGTAATCCTGTTAGGGTTATGCTTGCTAGATATGCCCTATAGCTTCTATCAATTAGTGCGGTTTGCGGCATTAATAGGGTTTGGTTTTTTGGCTTATAATGCTAATGAAAAAGATAACAAAACCGAAATGATAATTTACGGAGCACTAGCCTTGCTTTTTCAACCCTTTTTCAAAATAGCCTTAGGAAGAGAACTATGGAATGGGGTAGATGTCATTGTGGCGTTAGGTCTCATGTGGACCTTATTCAAAAAGGAAAACTAAGTCTTTAAAATATTGATGTTATGTAAAGAAGAGGAAGGTTTAAGAAATACTGAAAGAAGTTACAAACTAAAAACCAAAAAGGAGTAATACCTATAGAGGTATGAAGTAGTGTGCTTGTAGTGACTCTAAATTTCCTATCAAAAAGGATGTGATGTTTCACTTTGAAAAATGGAAGCTTTTCTTATTTTTAGTGTTCCCTTATGGACTACCCCTTAGTTTGACTTTTATACATTAGTACCAAAAGTGAGTTTAGAACATCAAAATAAAATGATTTTAAAATTCGATAAATTATTTGATCATTTTGAAAACTTAATCAAAACCCAAACCCAAAAACTAAATCATTTAAAAGCTTTAAAGAGTAGTTTGTTAGATCAAGCTTTTAAGGGGGAGTTGTAAAAAGTATTATTTATGATAGAATCTGTGAAATACGCAACGATTTCAAACATATATGTTAAAGATCTTATCTTTTATGATAAGGGAAAAGAGCAAAGGTTAATTGAGTTTTGTGAAAAGAATGGAATATCTCATTTGCCAGATGCAGATAGAAAAACCATTTATAAACTAAATCAAGATAAATTTACAAAGGTGCCATTAACAGATGACCTTATATGTCATCCTTTTGACAGACTATTTGATGAAAATACCATAAGTAAATTTGAAAATGGTGATCATGATGAAGTCATGTTTGTGATCGAGGATGATGTTATTAAAGGTGCTGTACACATTGTAGATTATAACAATGATTTTCTAAACATAGAGTTTTACAAAGCTAGTTACAATATTGAACGCATGTTAAGAGAGTATTTGATTGATGTAGGAGAAACTAATAATTCATTATTGAATTGGATGCAAGAAAAAGCAAGCACCAACAAATTTTGGGAAAACAGATATAACCAATGTATGCCAAGTAATAATGAGAAGCGAGAGCAACTCATTAAAAAACGAAAAGATTTAGTTGAATTTCAAAGCTTTTATTTAAATGACTTACTGCTTTTTGCTGCTTCAAAAAAGTTAGTGTCAGATAAATTTAAGGAAAATATAGAAGCTGTTAAGCAGGTTAGAAATTGGGTAGCACATAGTAAGGATCTAGCTTATCGCAGTGGAGAGATAGACAAACCACTATATAAAATAAAAGAACTAAAAAATTTTGTAGCAAATGCTAATCAATTTTTTGAGTGCTATGAAGAATTAGAATTTAGAAGCTTTAAAAAGCAGATTGTTAGGTCAGGCTTTTAAGGGGGAGTTGTAATTATATAATGGTATTAGTTAATCAAGATTAATGTAAATAATAAAACCATTAAATACAGATGTCGAATTTGAATTAAATAAATACTAATGGAAACTAAAGCGATACCAGACATAGACTTGTTTACGGATGGTGGCGCTGAACCCAATCCTGGCAAAGGAGGTTTTGGCACCATACTAAAATATAAAGGTAGGCAAAAGGAATTTTTTGGAGGTTACGAGCTTACTACTAATAACCGCATGGAGTTAATGGCGGTGATCTTTGGTTTAGAAAAAATAAAGACTAAGGCTAAGGTAACTGTTTATTCAGATTCTAAGTATGTGGTTGATGGTATTGAAAAAGGCTGGGTAGTAAATTGGGAACAAAATAATTGGATTAAAAAGAAAGGTAATCTAGTCCTTAATAAGGATTTATGGAGCCGATTATTGGCTGTGATAAAAATACATGAGGTTACATTTTATTGGGTAAAAGGACATGCGGGTCATATAGAAAATGAACGTTGTGATTATTTGGCAAATTTAGGTATAAACTCAGAGGATAAAATTAAGGATGAAGGGTATATGGATCACCTAGAACATATTGACGATTACCAAGAGAAAAAAATAGAGAAAGAAGGTGATTTATGCCGCAAGTGTAACACACCTACAGTGAAAAAAACACCTAAAAAACGCAAGATAAAACCAAACAAAGCGTTTTATTATGAGTATTATTTGTCTTGCCCTAATTGTAATGCCACGTACATGGTAGAAGATGCAAAACGAGATGTACCGAAGAACGATAGTTTATTTTGAAACAAAGTACCGCTATAGTTCAGTATATAATATACGATTTTTAGTGTTTATGTTAGTTCATGTAAGATGAACATTTATAAGTTAAATATTTGGTAATTAGTATTTGTTCATTATATTTACTTGTTCATGTTACATGAACATTATTAAAACTTGAACAATATGTTAGATTTTTTATTTATACAAGAGTTTTTTGAAACCTTAAATTTTGAGGTGGAAGTTCTATGGCAAAAAAATGAAGAAGAAACAGGAGACCGTATTTACTCACTAAACAATGAAGCCGTGTTTGTAGAAACCAAAAACGAAGTTCGTCCTCAAAATATTTCAAATTTTGAAAAACACAGGAGACAAGCTTTACCTTTACTAATAGCTTCAAAATATATTACGCCTAAAGCAAAACAACTTCTAAAAGAAAAAGGCATCAATTACATAGACAGTTTTGGAAACGCTTACATAGATTTAAAACATCTAAAAATCTATGTAGAACAAGGCAACGCAAAACCATATAACAGCGAATACTCTAATATATTTACGCAATCTGGAGGACAAATACTGTTTAACTTACTTAAAAACCCAGAGTTAATTAATGAAACGCAACGCCATTTAGCGCACATAAGCGATGTGTCTTTAGGTAGCGTTAGTAAGTTTTTAAAAGGATTGTTTGATGCAGGATACAGTGTAAAATGGAATAACCAACAAAAATACCAGTTGGTAAATAAAGAAGCTTTATTAGAAAAATGGATTGTAATTCTTAACGAAAAAATATTACCAGCACATAAAATAGGCACTTTTACATTTTCTAAAACGAATAGGGATAATTGGAAAAATCAACTGATGATTCCCAATGTACTGTGGAGTGGTGAACCAGCTGCAGCATTGCTTACAGAGTATTTGAATCCAGAAAAGTTTTCAATGTTTACACCGTTGTCAAAACAAAACATTATTAAAGACTTAAAACTATTACCAGATCCCCATGGTGAAATAAGTATATATAGACCTTTTTGGCTAGAAAGTAATCCAATAGAACGTGTCTTATCTAGTAACTATACTGTAAATCCATTAATTATATATGCACAATTAATTTACAGCGGAAACAGTAGAAATTTAGAAACAGCCCAAATACTTTACAATGAGCACATCCAACCAAACTTATAAGCAATACTCATTTGCACATCATGCAAAAGTGTATGCAATATTAGAAGCCGTTTTTGCTAAATACGGTATTAATTATTATTTAATAGGTGCTAATGCAAGAGACGTACAATTATATAAGCAAGGTATAAAACCAAGTCGAGGTACAGCAGATATTGATTTTGCTATCATGGTTCCAGATATAGATATGTATCAATCTATTTTTACAGAATTATGTGATAACGGTTTTAAAACCACAAAAGAAGGTTACAGATTAGTTTATAACGAAACTAATACAGTTTTAGATTTAATGCCTTATGGAGAAATAGAGCAAGAGTTTACCGTAAATTTTATAGATAGAGATATCACATTATCGGTATTGGGTTTTTCAGAGGTTGGTGAACATATAGAATCGGTAACAATTAAGGAAGGAAACTACACTTTACCAGTATCACCAATAGAAGGTATTATAATATTGAAGTTAATGTCTTGGACAGATAAACCAGATTTAAGAGTAAAAGATCTTGAAGATATTTCGTTTTTATTACACCACGCTTGGACTTTGTATGAAGATGAGGCATACGAAAATCATTTAGATTTATTTGACGATGATAATTTTGATACACAAATTGTAGCTGCTAGAATTATTGGTAGAAAAATGAAACAAATTATAAACCAAAATGACACATTAAAAAACAGTATTTTAGAAATACTTAATAAAGGTATTGCTAAAAAAGATAAGGCAGAAAACCCAGAAGTAATATTAGCCCAATCAATGAACAAGTCCATTGAAGATATACAAGTTTTATTGTCTAGTATCCTGGGAGGTATAAATGACAGTAGAAAATAAGCCCTTAAGTTTATCTAGCACCAATACTTTAGAAAAATTAAGTACTAATGCGGCTTATTTTGAAGCTATGGTAGAAACTGTTGCTAAACAAACACAAGCTTTTGTAGAGAGTTATCATCGGTACAGTCAGCCCTTTCTAATGAATAATGATTTACAACCTTTAAAACACAATTTTTTAAGGATAATTATTATAATATAAATTAAAAACCAAATTAAAGTATTAATCTATTATGAGTACCTTTTTAACAGGAGATGAGATTAACAACGCTATTGATAACATTATTAGAAATACGAAAAGAGCCATCTACATGACCTTATAGTATGAGAACAGGTGAAGAAATTCCTTTTGATCCAGAACGCCCTTATTCATATAATGCATTTAGATCTTGGGCGTATTATAAAAACTATGACTATCCAGAGAATTATTGTCACAAAACAGGTGCGCCTTCTCATGGTAAAACGTGTATGGCTCAACCTATATTACAAGCTTAAAATAGAAAAAGATTACCTCAATGTTTGTGACTAATTAAACTAAAAAATAAAATGATTAATTATAGAGACTACGAAAAACAAGTATATAATTGGTTGATGCAAAAGCATGACGCTACTAAGGATTTTACATTTTCGGTAAGACAAAATGCGTCTAAAGGCACAGAGCTTGATTACTTTATAGGCACAGAGAAATCAAATTATTTTGCCACGACATTTTGGACATTGCCTGTGTCTTACCCTGGCTCGTCAACTGATTCTATCAATTTAAGATTTGGTACTAATGGGGATTTATTTACTTATAGATTTGAATTTACTCAGACTAATACCCCTCAAGATAATCAAAACCAATCTGTTTTAAATATTGTCCGAAATTCTGAAAAGTTAATTAAAAATAATCTTGGATTAAAAAAGGAGGGGGCTAATAAGAAAAAAATGTTTTCTTATATTACTAAACAGCACTCTGAAAGTTATACAGATTTACCGACGATGCTTTTGGATATTGAAAAGGATTTGGAACTCATAATTCCAATTGTGAATAAAGCTATAGAAGAAGAAAAAAAGAATAACTCAGAGCTAACGGCACATTCAATTGAGTTAGGAGAATTCAATGCAATGCAGGATAAGTTGAACAAACGTTTTGTGAAATATAAAGACCAGGTCTTGGGTAGTACTAAGGAAAGTCCGAAGTATTGGCTTTACACACCAGGCAGAAATGCAGAGCATTGGGATGCGTTTTACGAGGAAGGGATCATGGCTATTGGTTGGGATAAATTAGGAGATTTGTTACAATACGAGAGCAAGGATGATGTGTTTGATGCCTTAAAGGAAAATTATGGAGGAGAAGGAGACAAAAGGAATGATGTAACAGCTAATGATGAGTTCTGTAATGAAATTCAGATTGGAGATGTTGTTATCGTAAAAAGAGGAAGTGCTGAGCTATTGGGTTATGGAGAGGTGACGTCCGATTATTATTTTGATGAGAAACGAGAAGACTATAAACATTGTAGAACAATAGATTGGAAACTAAAAGGGAATTGGCAAACACATTTTAGTTTAGTTTTAAAGACACTTACAGATTTTACACAGTATAAATCTAAAAGTTCAGAGTACGCGTTTTATTATGAAAATCTAATGGGTATTATGAAAGGAGATATAGATATCTTAGATGTTAATAATAGTGTTGCTATCAATCAAATCTTATACGGCCCACCAGGTACAGGTAAAACCTATGCGTTAAAACAAGATTACTTTCCATTATATACAACAAAAGAAACTTCTATTACGTCCGAAAAACATTTTGAATCAGTGGTAAAAGAATGTTCATGGTGGGAAGTTATAGCGGTAGCATTATTACAACTTGGTGAATCTAAAGTCAATGATATTTTTAATCATAAATGGGTTAAGAAAAAAGCCGAGTTGTCTAATTCAAAGACTATTAAGCCAACACTTTGGGGGCAATTACAAAGTCATACTGTAGAATCGTGTGATAATGTAAGGGTGAAATCGAAACAACAGCCTTTGATTTTTAATAAAACTAAAAATTCGACATGGGAAATCATTGAGGAAGAGGTTGAAAACCAGATACCTGAATTATACGATCTTGTTAAAAAGGTAGAGGATTTTGTGCCAGATGCTAATAAGGTTATTGAACGTTTTACATTTGTGACCTTTCATCAATCATTTAGTTATGAGGATTTTATAGAGGGTATAAAACCTATAATGCCAGAAAATGAAGCAGTGGCGGAAGATTTAGGTTATAAAATTGAAGATGGTGTATTTAAAGAGATTTGTAAAGAGGCTTCTGGCGATCCTAATAACAGGTACGCTATTTTCATTGATGAAATTAATCGTGGTAATGTGTCCGCCATCTTTGGAGAACTCATCACGCTTATTGAAGTCGATAAACGAACAGGGGCTAAAAATGAATTGCGTATTAAACTGCCGTACTCTAAAAAGGAATTCAGTGTGCCTTCTAATCTAGATATTTATGGCACCATGAACACCGCAGACCGTTCCGTAGAGGCTTTAGATACCGCCTTACGTCGTCGTTTTGAGTTTAAAGAAATGATGCCAGATTATACTGTTATAGCAAATGCGGAGGTAGAGGGCATAAGGCTTTCAAACGTTTTAAAAACCATTAATGAACGTATAGAATTATTGATTGATAGAGAGCATGCAATTGGACATTCTTATTTTGTTGGAGTAGAAACAGCAAAGCAACTAGCCAAGGCATTTACAAATAAAATAATACCCTTACTACAAGAGTATTTTTATGGCGATTATGGTAAAATAGGTCTAGTATTGGGTAATGGGTTTGTAGAACGAAAAACGAATAAAGACTTAAAGTTTTCTAGTTTTAAATATGAAGGCAAAGACGAATTTATAACCCCTACGTTTATATTAAAACCAATAAAAGCGACTAATGTTATTGAGGCGATGAATCAATTATTCGAAAATAAAGAAAGTTAAGTCTTGAAAATACATAAATCAATTTCTGTTTTTGAGCACCAAAGACTTTATGTTGGGCAACATAATTTTAAGCAAACACATTTAGAGGCGTTGCTCAAACTTAACGAATATCACGATGGTAATTATTTTGAACCCATAGCCAAAGGCATTAAGTTTAATCAATATGTCGGTGTAATTCAAGTGGATGGTTTAACTATTGAAATTCATCCAAAAGCAGATAAAGATGATGCAGATAGTAAGTGGCAAGGCGTGTTGTTAAATATGCTAACGGCTTGTGGAAAATTGAAAGCAGAATCATCTGGCGCAGCAAACGTTAAAAGACAACATCTTAATTTATTAGAGGTCTATTTCGAATTATTTTTACTGGAGGTAGAAGGCTTAGTGAGAAAAGGAGTCATTAAAAACTACAGAAAGCAAACCCATAATACAAAAGCCTTAAAGGGGAAATTAGAATTTGCAGGACATGTCCGTAAAAATGCAGTACATAAAGAACGTTTCTATACCACGCATCAAGTTTATGATACCAATCATGTATTACATCAGGTTTTATTCAAAGCTTTAACAATTGTAGAACAATTTACAAAGGGAACACGACTCAGTAATTTAAGCAGTAGGATCTTATTAAATTTTCCAACAGTAGATAAGAAAACAATCACCGCACAGCAAATTAAAAACATCAAATTAGATAGGAAGTCCAATAGCTATAAGGACGCTTTAGAATTAGCACGATTGATTATTTTAAACTATTCCCCAGACATTTCAAGTGGTAAAGAAAAGATGGTGTCACTTTTATTTAATATGAATGACCTTTGGGAGACTTATGTTTTAAAGCAGATTGTAAAAGCTTGTGAAGGAACAGGTATCGAAGTTTCAGGGCAAGAATCAAAATCATTTTGGGGGAGTAATAGCCTTAAGCCAGATATTGTATTACGTCAAGGAACAAAGACATTGATCATTGACACCAAATGGAAACGACCACAGAAAAAATCTGCTTCGGTAAGTGATTTACGACAAATGTACACCTATTGTCGTTTTTGGGATGCCGAAAAAGCAATGCTTTTATATCCTGGAGATGATGCAGAGAATAAGTTTAAATCCTATTTAACGGATGATTATTCAAGCCATATAAAGGAGGGGCCTAAAGAAATGGAGCACCAATGTAAGATGGGATTCGTTTCTGTTCTTAATGATAATGGAGACTTAGATAAAAGGATGGGGGCAAAAATTATAAGATTATTAGAATTAATAGGTTGAAGCCACTTAAAAGGTTAAATGAAGTAGAGACGTTGATCTTTGATTAAAGACAATCTGGGGACAAATTAAAGGAAATAAAACATAAGTAGGACTCATAGAAGTACGCGGTCCTATGAAACACAACCACTAACATCAAAATCAAGGTAGGCAGGTAATAAGGTGTTCGTCAGGCGTTTCATTTTGTTATATAGTACATCTGGGCAAGGCACAGTACCCACGAAAGTGGGTATCTTATTCATAATTCGCAAACCACATAAGTAACCGCTCAAACCAACCCCTTGCCCAAACCATAAATAGCACTACTGCGGCGACACGTCCTCGCAGCACTATGTATTTGTACTATGCCACACACTACACTATTCCTCAACCATAGCTACTCTTGTACCTTAAAATCCAAAGCGGTTTTGCGCAAAGCGCAAGTTCTAAAAATTAAGGTACAACCGCTATTTAATATTTCGCGAGCCTGCGGGTCGCTGCGGGCAAAACCCACAGTAAAGAGGTGCTCAATAGTAGCTTTTTACGGATAATTAAAGGGCCATAAAACGTTAAGATTTAAAAGAGTTAAAGCTGTGGGTCTACGGGTGTCACATTTTTTGAAACCGAAACAATAAACCTAAAGGATCTCAATAACGGACGGCAGCAGAACCATAGAAAAAATGGTACAGCTGCTGTCCTGGCAAGTAAGAGTAGTACCAACCCTCGCTTTTTCCTACCGTCAAAAACTTCAAATTGGCACTACACTTACCGAAGCGAATAAACAGTAAGTCACCATACAACAAATCAAAAAACTGCGCCACCCTTGCGGTAAACCGTTGCTGTGCTGCGCCCTTTTGCAGAAAAATGCAACGGGCTATTCACCACACCACCCTTGCTCATCTCGCAGTCGGCTCGCGCCTTTTAGATTACCTGCTAAAAAATGACTTTAATAGATTTTAATAAACGTTAAACGTCCTCAATCGGTGCTTTAGGAGCATTAGTTTTAACGGATTGAATACCATTTTCCATTCCTGATAGGCTTTCATACATTTCACTAGTTCCAATAATTTGACCGTTTGATGCTTTTAAATTAAAATAAGGCTTCCCGTTGCTTGATGTTTTTCTATCAAATTGACCATCATCTTGTGAGTTAGTCTTAACAGATGCAATACCATTTAGACACCCAGATTTAGCGGTATAACCTTCACTTGCGAGTATGATTTGTCCATTGCCGGCTTTCAAACGAAACCTATAGTGCTTCTTAGAATCTTGATACACTTCAAACTTTGCCATAATAAATGTTGTTATTGTTAATATCTAAATATAATGAAAAAATACCACAAATAGAGTGGGCTTCCATCGACCATCACTAAAATGCTATAAAGCGCAAGCCAAAGGTTTTGAAAAAAATAATACGCCGTAAAAAGCGTATTTTTTTGCGCTTATTTTTTCTGTTAAATGAGTTTTGCGCTTATTTTTTTGTAATTGCGCTCGTTTTTAAATTTTAATTTGCGCTCGTTTTTATTTTCGATTTCAATTTTGCGCTCATTTTTTATGAATAGCGCGCGTGTTTTTGGTTATCTTTGAGTAGTATTCAAAGAAATTAAAACATGGAAATAGTAACATCATTAGTAGTAACATCTATATTTCAAGGAAAAACCATACCTGAAAAAGGGAAAATAGTGGGGTACGGTGCTATCATAGAAGGTTTAAGGTTACCAATACCATTTCCAAACACATTAGCATTAATAGCTGACAAAAGCAAAAAATATAGTAACGGCAAATGGAAAGTGTTTCCTGCGTCCTACCAACCAGAAGAAACATTATACAAACAGTTGGTGTTTGCTATTAAATATGAAGGCATAAATTTATTAGTCTTTAAATCATTATTTAATGCAATAACTAAAGATAAAGTACAAGATATATTACATATAGAGCCTAGTGGTCAATATAGTCGTAAAATTTGGTTTTTGTATGAGTGGCTTCAGCAAGAACAGATTCATGTAGATGTCGATTTAAAAAAACGTAAATATATTCCGTTGTTAGACGCTAAAATGCAATATGTAATAAAAGGACAAGAAGCTGTAAGACAAAAAATAATTAATAATCTTCCAGGTACCGTAGATTTTTGTCCGTTAATTTTTAAAACTGAAAAATTAGAAAAATATATCAATGCCAATTTATCCGATCAAAAAAATAGGTTCTTGCAGGGTATTCATAAAGATGTATTACAACGTGCATCTTCGTTTTTACTATTAAAAGATTCTAAAGCGTCTTTTACTATTGAAGGTGAAAACCCTGGAAATAACAGGGCTATGCGCTGGGGGAAAGCAATTGGGCAAGCTGGAGATAAACCTTTAAGTATTGAAGAGTTAGAACGTTTACAGCAAATAGTTATTGAAAATACTAGATTTTTAACCATGGGTTTACGTAACGAAGGGGGTTTTGTAGGGCAGCATGATAGAAGTACAGGAGAACCAATACCAGATCATATTTCTGCAAAACAAAATGACATAGAACAATTACTAAAGGGTTTAATGGCAACAAATGTAGTAGTGCAGGATAAAAGTTACGATGCTGTTTTAGCGGCTGCAACCATAGCATTTGGTTTTGTATTTATACATCCTTTTGTAGATGGTAATGGGCGTTTACATCGTTATATTATACACCATATTTTGGCAAAAAAGAAATTAACACAACAAGGGGTTATTTTTCCTGTTTCTTCCTCAATTTTAGATCATATAGAGGATTATAAAGCTGTTTTAGAATCTTATTCCCACCCGTTATTAGATTATATAACATGGAGTCGAACAGAAACTAATAATATAGAAGTAACAAATAATACTATTGATTTTTATCGTTATTTTGATGCAACCAAACAAGCTGAGTTTTTATATGATTGCGTAGCGGATACTTTAAAAAGGGTGATTCCAGAAGAAGTAAGTTATTTGCAAAAATATGATGAATTTAAAAGGTATTTAGATAATCATTTTGAAATGCCAGACAAATTAGTAGCATTAATGGTTCGGTTTTTAGAACAGAATAATGGTACTTTATCAAAAAGAGCTTTGGAAAAAGAATTTACAGAATTAAAAAAAGAAGAAGTTGCAGAGATAGAAGCACAATATCTCAATATTTTTTTAAAGATTGAATAGCCAAATAACTTGGCGCACAATTAGAAAATATTTGGATGAATCATGTCGTTGGTTTGTTTGTTGGTTGTGTTCAGTTATTGGTTTAAAAAAAAGAACACAAATATAGTTGGTTCCCATCGGCCACCACTAAAATGCTATAAAGCTCAAGCCAAAGGTTTTGAAAAAAATAATCCGCCGAAAAAAGCAGATCATTTTTTTAAACCTAAAACTAGGCGTATTATTTGGTCCAAAAAGCTTGACAGCATCCCCACACCACCAATGAGATAGTTATCTTTTTTTGTTTTTCGTTAAAAATAATAGGGAAGGGTTTTGTAGGATAGTTGAATGATTGCGTTAACCAAAAAGAGCCTCTAGTGAAGCTCTTTTTTATTATTCTTTCGTTTCAGAAAAAAGTGATGTATGCGTTTAATCAGTAGTGAAACGAAATAACTGACGATAGCACCAAAAGCAGCCATAACAGCAGTTTTGAGGAGGTCTTCAGATGTGATTTGAAACCACACAGAGGAAACCGTGCCACCAAGAATTGAAAAACGAATAGGGGTCACATTTTGGGTCATTTTATCCGGAACTTGATGTAGAATCTTTTGGATCCGTGTTAGGTTTTTTTGTTGTCGGAGACTTCGGAGGTTCAGTCGCAGCATCAGTAGCATCATCATCATCATCCATAATCACAGCCTGACTCACTGCGGTAGCAACAGTCCCAGCTACAGTCATATAAGTGGCTACCGTCACCACTAATGCCGGTAATGAAATTGGTGCTGCAATAATAGCACCGCCAGCAGTGGCTAAGGCGATACCGATATTTCTTAAAGTTCTGAAGAACTTTGGCGTTGTTGTTTTATAACGATCTAAAATAGTCATGGTTTAAGATTTAATAGTTAATAATACATTTTCGTTTCTGTCGAAGGCTTGATAGCATAGTGATACTAATTTTTGAAGGCATGCTTTTGAATGAATCCCTTTTCCAAGACCTGTTAACTGCGTAACAGGAGCAATACAACCACGAAGCTCACGCTGCGCATCATTTGCAGGATGTAGTAATATCAAGCTACGATCTGGTACATCAAGCACTTGTAAATGAGGCCCAAATTTTTCGGAATACCGCGCTTTTAGTGGATATACACCTTCAGGAATACACGAGATATGTCGTTGATTAGCCTTCCAAGGCAATTCAATAGCAAAGCCTAAAAATTGACCATTACAGAAGAGGGCACTTGGCGTACCCGCTTCATAATAGGTTCTCTGGAGCAACACAGTCATTACAAAGTGTCAATTTGTGCCACAGATAAGGCGTTATAAGCACCGTTTTTTAACGGATACATTTGTCCGTTCACCTCTTGGTAAAACGCAATACCCACAACCTGAATCACAGGAAGTACGGATGCTGCGGTCAAAGTCACAGTAAGGTTCATAGCAGCCGTATCTACACCATCATAGGGAAGAATAGCTGTTTCTGAACTTTCAAATACAGAAGCTTCATTAGCAAAATCAAGTTCTGCTGCACCCATAACTAACTTGTAATGTGTAGTACCACTTGGGGCAGTAATTCGCACCGTTGGTGCAAATGCAACAAGGTCTACATTCACCTCACCAGTGGCACGATCATAGGTGGTGACATAGGGAGCGAAAAGCGTCGCACCTAATTTTCCATTAACATTAAACTCAAAGCCTAGCAAAGTGTTCATATCACCATCTTCAATGGTTCTTAGTCCACGTTCGTTAACTGCATCCGTTTTAGTGATGGCAACTAAGCTTTTTGTCAAACGACTCACAACTCTGCTGTCTTTCGCATTCTGCAAAAGCACCCGAATAGCATTTCTGATAACTTTGCCACCTTTGCCTGCACGTCCAAATTCAGAACCATTCTCACGAGTTCTCTGAAACGCTGGATCATTTGCAATACGATTCTTATCGACACCACCTTTATAGCGCGCAAGGTGCCCATCTGCGCTTTTGTAGAAGGAAATATCACCGATAGTTCCTTTTAATTTGATAATACCTGTTTGTCTAGCCATAATGCTCTAAAATTTTGATTATGAAGCAAAAGACTGTAGATTTATAAAAGAAATCAAAAACACATGGACATCCATTCCGATGGATTCGTTTTATGCCATTACAATACACATAGACGATCCCGTGATGAGGTATAGACAAAGTATAGGTAGAGTATAAAATGAGAATAGTAAGAGCTTGCATATATCCAAAAGACATTCAGCGTATCACGGGAAGAAGTGAACGCTACGGTCGTAAGCTCTTAAATGAAATTAAAACCCACTTTGGTAAAAAGTCATATCAATTTATCACGGCAGAAGAATTCGCAGAATACAGCGGTATTAAAGAAGAAATAGTAAATCAATACCTAGAGACTATTTAATTATACCCTTACAGGTATAATTAAATAAAAACACAATGGTATCATACCCTAACGGGTATAAAACGGTATTATATTTCATAGTATTTGATACGATTTATATAGGTTTGAATCTTTGATTTTTGTAAATTTATAATGTCTTAGACAAGCTAAATGACTATAGAGGCATTTAATGTAAATGGTAGCAATTCGGTTAGTATCTATATTTAAAAGCTTAGAAAGTCACTAGTACTAAAGAATTACGGACTGGGTTTGAATCCAGTCGAGGTCACTAAAAGGAATCACATTCCTTATCAAAAGCTTGTAAAATCTATGATTTTGCAAGCTTTTGTCGTTTTTAGGGGTAATAGTATTTGATATCATTTCATATCTGTTGACGACTTCGCGGTCAACAAAAAATAGCCGTGGTCAACATGTTGACCGATTGCCTTTAAAACGCTGAAACATAGTTTGTTTGGCTTTTGTCCTAAATTTTAAAGGCATATCGTTACAAAATTTTCAGACATATTTTCAATCCTATTCTGGATAAAAGTTAAACGTGCAGAAAATAATGAAGCACAAATTTATGCAAGAGTAAATGTTAACCGCAAGCGCATCAACATAAGTCTTGAGTGCAGGTGAACGTTGATTACTTGAACGTATCCAAAAACCGTGCTAACGGAACAAATACAACTGCTAGACAAACAAATAGTCATTTAGATAAAACTTCCACAGCTTCGCGCCATTTAAATTTTTAACATATTTATAAAGATCTTTTTTAAGTACTTGTCACGTATGTAGTGAAATACTAACTTATAATAATTTAATCTTTTTTTATGAATAAATTTATATTATCATTTATTATAGTGAATTCATTTCTTTTTGGAGGCATATCTACTGTGTTTGGCCAAGAATTAAATGTTACTGGAATTATTAAGGGAGCTGATGGTATGCCGCTGCCTGGAGCAAATATTATAGAAAAAGGTACCAAAAATGGTGTTCAGACAGATATTGATGGACAATTCACAATCGATTTAATAGATCGTAACGCCACAATTGTAATATCATTTATTGGTTTTACAACACAAGAAATTCCTGTTAACGGACAAGAAACCTTAGATATAACATTAGAGAATGCAGATACAGCGCTTGAGGATGTTTTAATCGTCGGTTATGGAAGCGTAAAGAAAAGTGATTTAACCGGTGCTGTATCGCAGGTTAGTTCTAAAGAAGTCAATGCCTTTCCTTCAGGATCTGTTATGCAATCATTGCAAGGTAGAGCAGCAGGTGTTCAGGTGTCACAAAACACAGGAGCCCCAGGTGCTGGATTCAGTGTAAGGATTAGGGGATCTAATTCAATTCAAGGAAATAATGACCCTTTATATGTTATAGATGGTTTTCCTTTTTCTGGAAGTCCTACAAACTTAAATAATTCAGACATAGAAAGTATTGAGGTTCTTAAAGATGCTTCAGCAACCGCCATTTATGGTTCGCGAGGTGCGAATGGAGTTGTACTAATTACTACTAAAAAGGGAAGAGATGGTGCAACTAAAGTAGAAATAGAAAGTAGTTATTCTATACAGCAGCGATCGTCAAAATTAGATTTGCTTAATGGTACCGAATATGCGGATTTTATGAATTTACAAGCACAAAATGATGGTTTAGATCCTTACTTTACGTCACAAGAAGTTGCTGGATTTGGAGAGGGATTTGATTGGCAAGATTTTGTTTATCGGGAAGGTAATATTCAAACAAATTCAGTTAATCTAAGTGGTGGTGATGAAAGAACCCAGTTCTCTATGGGAGGTAGTATTTTTAATAATGAAGGTATTATAAAAGGAAGTGATTATAAAAGATATTCTGTACGCCTCAATTTAACACATAGACTAAATGATAAAGTAAAGATAGATTGGTCTAACTCACTATCGTATTTAGACACCAGAAGAAAAGATAGCAGTGGTGGCAGTCGAGGCGGTTCACTTATTGGTGCCTCTATTTCTGCAGCGCCTATATCAACGCCATATAACGATGATGGAACTTACCGCGTGTTATCTACTCAATATCCTTTCATAGCTCCGGATATTGTTAATCCAATTAACTTTATTAACGAGAATAGTTATAGGATACAAGCCAATGTTGTATTGAGTAACTTGGCTTTTGTTTATAATCCGACACCCGAATTAACACTTAAAATTTCAGGGGGTATAGAAAATAGAGATGATAGAGCAGATGGGTATACTACGCGTAATTTTTTTAATTCTGATGGATCTGCAAGTGTTTCAACAAATCAACAACGAAGTTTATTAAGTGAGAATACAATAACGTATCAAAAAACATTTAATGATAAACATGCCTTCACTGCTCTAGCAGGTATCACCTATCAAAATTTCAAAAACACTAATTTAGCAGGAAGTGGTTTAGGTTTTATAAGTGATGTTTTTGAGTCTAATCAATTACAAAGTGCCGAAAATCCTGGTATTCCATCAACAGGATATTCAGATTCTTCATTAATGTCCTATCTCGGTCGCATAAACTATAGTTTTAATGATCGCTATTTGTTAACCTTAAGTATGAGAAGTGATGGATCTTCAAGATATAGTGAAGGTGAAAAATGGGGTAATTTTCCTTCAGCAGCATTAGCTTGGAAAGCAAGCGAAGAAAGCTTTATAGATAATTTAAATATTTTTTCAGAACTAAAATTTCGTGGCAGTTGGGGCTTAGTAGGTAGCCAAGCCATAAGTCCGTATACAACGTTAAACATATTGTCTTCAGGATATACAGTTTTTGATGACGAATTATACAATACATTGGCGCCAGGTTCTAGACTGCCTAATGATTTAAAATGGGAAACGACAGAGCAATTGAATGTGGGAGTGGATGCTGGGTTCTTTAATAACAGATTGTCTTTAACCTTAGATTATTACGTAAAAAATACTGAAGACCTTTTAAACACAGTTAGACTACCAAGTTCTACAGGGTATCTTTCATCAATAAGAAATATAGGCGAGGTTGAGAATAAGGGGATCGAATTAGGTATAAGTGGAGATATATTTAGAGGTGATTTTAAATGGAACCTTGCTGCAAATATTTCAGCAAACCGAAATAAGGTTATTAAACTTAACGGAGGTGAGGATATTTTAACTTCAAATATTTCATTATTGGCTGTTCAAGATAATGTTTCCATACTGAGAGAGGGAAGACCCATAGGACAGTTTTGGGGGTATTTAGAAGATGGTTATACCGATGAAGGTCAGATTAATATTGTAGATTTAAATGAGGATGGGGTAATTTCAGCAGAAGATAAAACATATATTGGGGATCCTAATGCTGATTTTATCTACGGTATCAATTCAGAAATGAGTTATAAGAATTTCAATTTATCATTTTTTATTCAAGGATCGGAAGGAAACGATATTTTTAATGTAAGTGCTATTCCTGTAACCATGGATTACGGACAGGGGTTAAACACATTGCGCGAAGTCTATCAAGATAATTGGAGCCCTACAAATACAGATGCTAAATATCCTCTAGTAAGCAGAAGTACCTCTGCATATGTTTCAGACCGATGGATAGAAGATGGATCATATATACGTCTTAAAAACATTGAGTTAGCTTATTCTATTCCACTTGATTATGATTTTATGGAAAAAGCACAAGTCTATATTAGTGGTCAAAACCTTGTTACTATAACAAATTATTCTTGGTTAGATCCTGAAGTGAACTCTCAAGGAGCAGGTAGTCCGGGAATTGATTATTTGTCATACCCTGTAGCTAAAGGGTTTACTTTAGGCTTAAGAATGGTTTTCTAAAAAAAAAACATTAATAAATAGCAATTTTTTTATTATTAAAATTTATATAATTAACATGAAAAATTTAGAAATCACTATATATAATTTCATAAAAAACTTAAAAATTAATACTCATTTCATCGGCATATTGGTAACTCTAATTGTATTTAGTAGCTGCAGTTTAGATGAGAATCCACAAACGGTTGTAGAAGAGAATTTTTACAATACTGCGGAAGAGTTAGAAATTGCCATGAATGCTTCTTATTCACCACTTAGAGGTTCATATGCGGAACAAATAGCTGTTTTAGATGCACATACAGATTGGGGTTATGGACGCGGAAGTAGAGCAGATTATAATGATTTTCAGGGATTTAATTCAGCAAATATCAATGTGGCTGGTTTACGCTGGAATGCATTTTATCAAAGTATTAGAAATGCCAATTTAGTGATTAGAAATGCTCCTTTAGGGTCCGATGTCACTCAAGAGGAAATTGATCTAATCGTCAGTGAAGCTAAATTTTTAAGAGCCTTAAATTATTTTATCCTAGTTAGAAATTGGGGAGGTGTACCAATAAGAACAGATGTAAATTATGAACAACCTGATTTAGTTAAAAGTACTACGGAGGACGTGTACGACTTTATCCTTCAGGATTTGCAAGAGGCTGAAGAAATGCTACCTGAGATAGCAAGAAACGCAGGTCGACCATCAACATATGCGGTAAAAAGTTTAATGGCAGATGTGTTCTTAACATTGGGAATGTACCCTGAGGCGGCTGCAAAAGCCAAAGAAGTTATTGATTCAAATCAGTTTTCTTTAGTTCCTGCTACTTCAATTGAAGACTTGCAATATGATTTGTTTGGACCAGAAATAGTGAGTTCTACAGAAGAAATTTTCTCTCTTAAGTACACTAGAGAATTGAATCAAGGTAATTTTCTGTTATTTATTTTAAATCATCCAAGTACCAACTTATTTAACTTTGGTGGCGCCTATGCACATTATAGTGAGTCCACAAATCCTTTTTATATAAATTGGGATGATAATGATTTACGAAAAGCGTTATGGGATCAAATAGATTTTGGTTTAGGACCTAATACATTGGTATCTAAAAAATATGTAGACCAGTTTGCTGTAAACAATAGTGGAGCAGGAAATGACCTTCCGGTTTACCGATTTGCAGAAGTACTTTTAATATATGCAGAAGCATCTGCTAGAGACGCAGGAGCGCCTACAACAGAAGGTATGGAAGCATTAAATTTTGTACATCGAAGAGCTTTTGGACAAGATATTTATTCGTCTAATGCGATAGATTTTATTGCGGCAGATTATGATTTGAATTCTTTTGTCGATTTAGTCTTAGACGAGCGTGCTTATGAGTTTATTTTTGAGGGGAAACGTTGGTATGATTTAAAACGAACCAATAAAGCTGCTGAAACCATTTTGAATGTTAAAGGGATTACAATTGCTGAAAGACATTATTTGTGGCCAATTCCAAATTCTGAAATCGACTATAATGATTCTATGAGTAGTGGTGATCAAAATCCGGGATATTAAATTAGACTATTTTAAATTGAATAGTAAAAAAGTGTGTGAAGTAATTGTTACTTCATGCACTTTTTGTTTTTTTAATACTATTAAGACTAAGTTCAATTGAATAGTAAGAAGTAAATAATATAAAATTAGTTATTACTTTAGACGAATGAAATCAATCAATACTTCATTCTTCTTTTTTGTTCAATTACTTGTGTTATTCTTTTGCGTTAATAACCACAAATTAAATGCACAAGAGGCAATAGATAGTGTCCAGTATTATTCAAAATTAGCACTTAAGCCTCAGGGACCTGTAGATTTAAATATAGCTCATATCTTTTTTCAGAGAGAATTAAAAAAATCTAAAAGTATTCCTAATAATTTAAATTACTTATATTATATATCTAGTATAAATCATAAAAAAGGCGACTATAATGCTAGCGAAAAAGAAGCTGTAAAAGCATTAAGTCTTTTAGATAAGCATAGTGATATTATTAATCATTTAGAATTAAAGAGAAGTTTTTATAATCTTTTGGGGATGCTTTATTATGAACAAAGAAATAAAGAAAAAGCACTAGAACTTTACAGTAAAGTATTGGCAATTTCTAACTCTTCAAAAGATAGTGCTATAGTTTATAATAATATTTCTAATATCTATAAAATAGACAATGAGACAGAAAAAGTACAAGAAGTGCTATTAAAGGCTTATGAAATGCAATCTAGAATAAAAGATACGCTATCCATAGCACTTATTACAGATAATTTAGGATTTACGTATTCAAAACTTAATAATACTTCCGAAGGTTTTATTTTAATGAATAAAGCATTGAAAATCCGTGAGAAATTAAAAGATACAACGTCACTCTATACTAGTTATGCTCATTTAGCAGAGTACTATTTTGATGTAGATAGTTTAGATAAATCGTTAAAAAATGCTTTAAAAGCACAAGAACTAGCAGATCATATTAACTCACCAATATACCAACATAATGCTTTGAGGATGTTAACTAAATTGAGTGAAGATAAATACGTTACAGCATATAAAATATTGAATGATAGTATTTACAATGCAGAGAAAGAGCTTGCTAGCAAATTTGCACTATTAAAATATGATTATTCCGAATATAAAAGGAAAGCTTTAGAAAGTCAATTAAAGGAAGAGCGACACAAAACCAGAACCATAATTGCAATTATTGTAGCAGCTTTTATTATGTTATTATCGGTGTCAATTTATTTTATTTTAAAATCCAGGCATCGAAAAGAAAAATTACAACAGGTTTATGATGCCGAATCTAGAATGTCTAAACAAATCCATGATGAGGTAGCTAATGATGTATTTCAGTTTATGACAAAATTAGAAAGTGAAAACATTAAGAACGAATTACTTTTAGATGATTTGCAAGGTATTTACGACAAAACTAGAGATATCTCTAAGGCACATAATTACACGGAAAATGAAGGTCTGTTTTTAGACTCTATAAAAGACCTAGTATTGAGTTATAGTGATGCTTCTACAAGTGTTTTAGATAAAGGCAGTATTGATATAGATTGGGAATCTTTCTCTAAAATAAGAAGAACAACTATTTATAAGGTTTTACAAGAGTTATTAATTAATATGAAAAAACATAGCCAAGCATCTGTGGCTGTTTTAATTTTTAAGAACGAAGGAAAGAAAACCATAATAGCATATTCTGATAATGGGGTTGGTGGGGAATTTAAAAAAAATACAGGGTTACAAAATGTGGAAAACCGTATTGTATCTATCAATGGAACAATTACTTTTGAAACAGAACCAAACAAAGGGTTTAAAACAAAAATTGTGATATAGAATGTTTAATAAGGTTTTAATTATTGATGATCATGATGCTATCAGTAGAAGTGTTCAACAGGTTTTAGTAACTTATAAGGTTAAAACCATAGCTGTTGCTCAGTACTGTGATGATGCATTTTTAAAAGTAAAACGAGCAGCGTTGGATCATGAAGATTATGATTTAGTGATTACAGACTTGTCTTTCAAAAAAGATCATCGGAATGCAAGTTTCGAATCTGGTGAAGATTTAATAGCTGCATTACGTAAAGATTTTCCTAAGTTACCAATCATAGTATACTCTATGAAAGATCAATTACAAAAAGTTAGAGTGTTGGTTAATCAATATGCCGTTAATGGTTATGTCTGCAAAGACAGAAAAGGGTCTATTCAGTTGGAAGAAGCTATTAAAGCAGTTGCTCAAAATAAACGCTATTTATCACCCCAAGTAGAGCGTGCAATAAGTCCAAAGAACGATTTAGAAATCTATGATTATGATATTCAGTTATTAAAATTATTATCTAACGGTTTATCTCAAGAAGAAATTAGTCATAATTTTAAAACCAACGATATTAGTCCTAATAGCTTAAGTACTATAGAGAAAAGGTTGAATAAACTTCGTATTCAATTTAAAGCAAATAATGCCATACATTTAGTAGCAATTGTAAAAGATTTGGGACTTATTTAGAAAAATAAAAGCATTTACGGGAAACAGTAACGCATCCATTTCTTTAATCTTTAAATTTGAATTGTTCTTACGTTTTGGGGGAATTGTAAGGGGGATTAAATCAAGTAGGGATTGATTTAGCTTAAAAGAAGTATTCTGTAAAGAATGCTTCTTTTTTTTGTTGTGAGATGTCGAAGGTCATGAAATAGCTTTTATAAATCCTTCTTTTCGTAACTGAATAATTATTATCATAACGAATCCTTATTGGTTTTAATTTCGAGGCAGAAAACTAGAACAAGTAGAGAATAACCCGATAGTACAAAAAATTTAAAAGAATAGATAAGAGTTTTTAAGATATACAAAAAAACATAATGTATATAAAGCTCCCTTAATTTTAAGATAACATTAGGGTTTAAAATTCTAGATGTTAGTAAAGATAAAGTAATACAGTTAACGGTAAGTTAGCGGTAATTTAATAAAACGGTTTTTATTAATTAACAGGTTTTTAGGAGTCTGAAGGTAGATTTGTGGACGCATAATAACCACTAAAAAACCTTAAATTATGAACAAAATTATTAAACTTTTTTTATTAGCATTTGTCATCACAGCATCAGGTGCACTTGTTGTAAGTTGTGAAGTTGAAGACGGAAAAGATGGCATTGATGGTATTGACGGAACTGATGGTTCTGACGGTATAGATGGAGAAGATGGTAGCGATGCATCTGTATATTTAACAGCCTCTAAGACTCCTACTTTATTAAAGGTTACGGACCAGTTTATCAACCTAAGAATTTCTACGCTTTTAACTTCAGAAGATATCATTCCAAATACTCCTAACTTTATTTATGGGTCTATGGCAGATGGTGCCGGATTAATTAATAATGGTGATAATACCTTTACTTTAATTAATAATATTGAAGCTGATTATTCTATCGCTAGAATTTTGTTAAACGAAAACTTAAGACCATATAATGGGGAGTATATATTAAATGCTACAGCAACGGCAGAAACAGCAATGTGCTCAGGGACTTTAGTGACGCCAGAGGAGCATGGGTTTGGGCCATTATACCTTTCTGGAGGTGAATGGGGTGGAGCTTCAAAAGGAGTCTTTGCAGTAGATCCTACTAAAAGTGCTGAGGATGCTAGTGTAGGGGAAACTTTAGCTGCTTTAGGACAGTGGTCTACAGAGAATGCAGTGCCTATCGGAAAAGATGCTTACCCAGATAAAACGGTGGTGTTTATTGGAGATGATCATGCAGATAACTCAGTACCTTCTGGTCAATTAGGAATGTATGTTGGTAACCGTGGCGACTTATATGGTGGTCAATTATACGGATTAAAAGTGACAGCTGCTGGTGTTGATTTTGAAATGGATATGGAAGAAGGTACATCATACAGTGCTGAATTTGTGCAATTAGATGAGACAGAAATTAACGCTTTAGATGCAGAAGCTAAAGACAAAGGTGTTATGGGATTCTCTAGATTAGAAGATATTGACTGGAGAAGAGGTTCTGCAGCGAACCAGAGAGAAATATATTTTTGTGTTACAGGGCGTATCTCTGCGAGTTTAACAGGTAAAGGATCTGCTTTAGGTCGTGTGTATAAAGTGACATTAAATGAAACAGATCCAACAGGTCCTGCAACAATTACATGTGTTTTAGATGGTGATATTGCAGGTGGTGCTGCAGATGGATTCCATTCACCAGATAATATTTTAGTAACTGAAAACTATGCTTACATTCAAGAAGATCCTAACGGCTATTTAGATACGTCAATCAATGGATATGCTAAGCTGTACCAGTATAACCTTAATACAGGTGAGGTGAAAACCGTTTTAGAAGCAGACCAAGCCAGAGCTGAAAGTTTAGGGTATGGTTCAACTTCTAGTACTTGGGAAATTACAGGTATGATTGATGTTACTGATGTTGTTAATAATGGCGAAAATACGTTTTTAGTGATGACACAAAATCATGGTTGGAATCCTGCAGATGGCACCTCTTTTACAGATCCATTAGCAAATCCTAACTTATCTAACGCTAAAGAAGGTTCAATGCTTTTCGTTATTAAAGGTTTAGATAGATAATAAAATAACAGCATGAATAATAATATATTTATGAAAGCTAAGACATATACATTTTGTATATGTCTTTTGCTTTTAATTACAGTGTCGTGTAAAAAGCAGACAGAAACGGTAAACGTTGACGCTACAAATCAGAGCATAGCTTCGTTTTATAATTCAGAATTAGAGCGTTGTATTACTTTTTTAGATTCCATTTCTGTGTCTAAAAAAGCAGAAGAACGTATTGCTTATTATAAAAATGCTCGTAGACATTTTAAAGCAATGGAGCCAGTATTGGCTGCTATAGATAAAAATAATTTTAAATCTTTAAATGCTCCAAATATTTTACAGGTTCAGGAAGAGGATTTAACAGATGTTAAAATTAGAAACCCATTTGGTTTTCAGGTGATTGAAGAGTTGTTGCACGAAGAAGAAGGGGATGAGGCTTTATTACATAATGCGATAACGATTACGTCTGATCGTTTGAAGTTGTTACAGCGCAATACACATATCAAATTAAAAGATTATCATCTTATTTGGTTACTTAGAGATCAAATTATGAGAACCGCAGCTACAGGTATCACAGGCTTTGATTCCCCTGTTTTAGGACAAGCATTAACTGAAAGTCAATATACAACCCAAACGCTAATAGCGTTGATAGATATTTGTAAAAATAAGTTTAGTTCTATAGAAATTTATGACGACTTGAGAGCGTCTTTTGAAGAAGGAATTGTAGCTCTGGATTCAGATTTTGATACTTTTGATCGTTTTGGTTTTATAAAAAATTATACCGATCCTCAATTAAAATTATTAGTAAAAACTCAGGAGGATTGGAAAGTTAAGTTTCCATTTGAAATGGCCATTTCTAATAATACTTCATCTTTCTTTGGCGCCAATACGGTGAATGTTCTATATTTTTCAGATTATAAGAGCGATACGCTTCACTTAAAGCAGAAGGAGATCTTTGGAAAGGCCCTTTTTAATGACCAAGTACTATCAAGAAGTAACGATATGGCTTGTGCAAGTTGCCATATTAAAGAAAAGGCTTTTACCGATGGTAGAAAGACTTTTGATGCCCGACAAGTACGAAACTCACCAACACTTACCTACAGTGCTTATCAACAATCTTTTTTTATGGATGGACGTGCAGGGAGTTTAGAAGGACAAGTTGTAGGTGTTGCTGAAAATCACGATGAATTTAATTTGCCAATGGATTCTATCGTTAATCGTGTCTTACAAAATATAACATACAAAGCGGCTATAGATAGTTTGTATGGTAGCAAACGTATAGATTTTAATATCAGACATGCTATTGCGAGTTATGTGCGTAGTTTAAATGGTTTTGATTCTAAATTTGATAAGAATATAGAAGGCACCGAGTCCTCTTTAACAACAGAAGAAAAGCAAGGGTTTAATCTATTTATGGGGAAGGCTGCTTGTGCCACTTGTCATTTCCCACCATTATTTAATGGTACGGTTCCACCTCATTATAATGATACCGAGGTAGAATTACTTGGAGTGCCAGGAACAAATGATACTATTAATGCTGTTATTAGTGGTGATTTAGGACGTTATAACGTGTTTGGTACCGATCAGAGGAAACACTTTTTTAAAACACCTACGGTAAGGAATATAAATGTAACCGGCCCTTATATGCATAATGGGGTTTATAAAACTTTGGAAGACGTGGTTGATTTCTATAATCGTGGTGGTGGAAAAGGTATTGGGATTCATGAAGAATTTCAAACCTTACCTTTTGATGAATTAAACCTAACCATAGCTGAGCAAGAAAGCATAGTTGCATTTATGAAAACCTTGACTGATGCTGATTTTATAGAAAAATAAATTGTAATTACTAAGCTTGAATTGGATTGCGGTATCGCTTCATATGACTTCATATAAGTGATATGAAGCGATTTGTTTTTAGGATTGTTGAGGTTTTGGGGTTGGTAGAACTTTATAGATTAATTACTTTTGGTCAGTGTTATAAAAGAACTAACTTACAAAGGAGTATAGATTAAAAACCATATGACTATAAAAGAACTACCAGGGATTTATAATATTATAGGAAGTAATCAAGATGAAAATGGGATAGCTTACAAAGGGACATTAGAATTAGTCTTAGATGAGCACAACCGAATAAATGCCAAATGGGTTATAAACAAAAACCAAGAGCAGTTGGGGACTGGCTTTTTTAAAGATAATATCTTAGTCATTAACTTTAATTATAAAGGAGATGATAAACTTATTTATAAAGGTGTTGTAGTCTATAAATGCTTCAGTAAGGATGTTTTAGATGGCTTTTGGTCAGAGAAACATGGCAATCCGCTTTATCTTGGAGAGGAACGTTGTTTTCGGTTAGGTACACAAAAAGAGCTAATTAACTAAAAATTAAATTACGCTGCTGCACCTATTCATATCTTAGGCATTTTACGACTTAATTATTAGTCTATTGTATAGATTATCAGATAGTTGTATCTTTAAAGGATGAATACAATAGGAGAGCAACCACCTCAAGAAGTAATAGAAAATCTAAACCTTCTTAAAGCCGACTTAAATCTTAAAATACCATCTAAAAAGTTAGATAGAAACCTTCTAATTGCTACATGGAACATAAGAGCCTTTGGAAACTTAACACGTAAATGGGATTCCGATGATGAGGATTCACCAAAAAGAGATTTGCATTCCATTCTATGTATCGCAGAAATTATCAAGCGTTTTGACATTATTGCTGTACAAGAAGTCAAGGATAATATAAGAGCTTTAAGAGATACCTTAAAAGTACTTGGTTTTAATTGGTCATTAATCTTAACGGATGTCAATAAAGGTAGAGTAGGAAATGGGGAGCGTATGGCATATTTATTTGATACGCGTCGTGTGCAACTTTCAGGATTAGCAGGCGAACTTGTCGTACCTGAAGAATGGGGAGATGAAATTAAAGATAATGCTTTGGCTAATCAATTTGTTAGATCACCTTATGCAGTGAGTTTTAAATCAGGCACTAAAACGTTTATTTTAGTGACACTTCATATTTTGTATGGCAATAATAAAGACAGCAGAATCCCTGAATTAAAAGGTATTGCAAAATGGCTTAAAGATTGGGCTAGTAGTGTCAATGCGTACCATCAAGATTTTATAGCATTAGGAGATTTCAATATTAATGAACGTGGAGATTTGTTAGATCAAACATTTTTATCTGAAGGTTTATATGTGCCACCAGAATTGCAAGATGATAAAGTGACTAGATCTATTTTTAATAAAACAAAGTATTACGATCAAATAGCTTGGTTTAATAACGAGGATGGTGCACCAAAATTATCAATGAAATTTATAAGCGGTGGCCATTATAATTTTGTTAACATAGCTTTAGAGAATCGTAAACTTACCAATAACAGTTTGTCATGGTTAATTTCAGATCATTATCCGCTATGGGCTGAATTTCAATTATAAAAATGACAATATTTTTATTTTCTCAAATAAATTTTAATAAAACAAGTCAAATCTTAAACTAAAAATTAGGTTATCATATAAATAATTGATTTTCTTGTAGAAAGAAGTTGTTACTTTTAAAAAGAAGAAGGAATCTATCCAACGTGAAATGGATTTTTTTTACATAAAATAAAACAACGAAAAAGTGGAAATGCTCAGGCCAATATGAAGCAAGTTGAAGAATAAAGTATGATTACAAAAACTACTCAATAGCATTTTTCGTAACATACACGCGCCAACCTATTATGGCAAGTTGCATTTTAGTGGCTTTGCTAAGGTCTAATTGTTGTTTAGTGTAAGATGGAAGTATGGCTTTATTAAGTTTAGCCAAAATCTTAAAGATTTTAATTTTCATAAATATAGAATGGTAATCTTTGGCAAAAATAGTAAAACTTATTCTAGAACTAAGCTTTACGTTTTTAGTTGATTAATTGATTAATGAATGAAATTTTTTTAGATTTAAATAGTCGTAATAATTGTTTCAATTATAAGAGTAATTAATGTAATCATAGTTTTGGATTTTAGAGGTTAATATTCAGTATTTGTTTGATTGTGATTTCAATATATATATTCAATTGGTTATGTTCCAAGCGTTTTTAATGAAATCGATGAATTTGAATTCTGATTTGTGGGTTAAATAGTAAAAAGTATTTAAATATTTTGTGACTTGCCTTGTTTTATGTTTTTTAATGTAACTAAAATAGGAATATATGGTTTCGATATGTAATAATTCAAGGGGGTTTTAGAAGTTATTTTTGTAATTGTAGGGACATTTAATGGCTAAAACTGCTATATTTTATGTTTTCATCTTTTTTATGATACACTATAAAGTTAGTTTCTATTTAGAATGCTTGTGTTCTGTATTTAATTTGTGGTTAACTTAAGGCGTGATAATAAAGTTATATTTGTAAAAAAAAAGAATGAAAAAAATTACAATTTTAGTATTGCTATTAATTTCTGGATTTGGTTGGTCGCAAGTACTTCTAATTAACGAATTAGATGCTGATACACCCAGTATAGATACTCATGAGTTTATTGAGTTAAAATCTGAAACTCCAAATTTTTCAACTGATGGTTATATATTAGTGTTTTTTAATGGATCGAGTAGTGGAGGAGATAGTAGTTATTATACTTATGACTTAAATGGGTTAACAACGGATATTAATGGATTGTTAGTGATTGGTAGTTCTAATGTAACGCCTTTTCCTCAATCATTAATGTTTGAAAGTGTCATTCAGAATGGAGCAGATGCTGTTGGTATTTATCAAGCTTCTATATCAGACTTTCCAGATGAAACAGTAGCAGATCAAGTTAATTTAATTGATGCTATGGTTTATGGAACTAATGATTCTGATGCTACTGGTTTATTAGAGAAGTTAGGGCAAACACTTCAGCATAATGATAGTGGTACTAATGCAAACCCTAAATCCATTCAACGATTTGTAGATGCTGAGGGTAATGTAATTTTTTCAGCAGAGACGCCAACTCCAAGAAGAGAAAATGATGGTTCTGGTATTGCTATTACTGCAATAGCAATTTCAGTAACAGAAACACAAATTGGTGAAGGTGAGGCTTTTGATATTTTGTTTACATCAGACACACAGGTCACTTCAGATTTAAACTTCAATATTAGTTTAGATAATTATGGATTCGATACGTCTGATTATACAGGCAATACAAATATTACAATTTTGTCTGGTGAAAATACAGCGAGTACAACAATTAATATTCTTGATGACGCAGATGATGAAGGGGATGAGGTTTTAAAAATACGGTTTTTAGATTTGGTAGAGCCTGCTATAGCTAATAATGGTGATATTGAAATACGAGTTGTAGATAATGATTTTACAGTTGCAGCATGGGGAACACCTTTAGATCCAACATACGGCATTGTGGAAAGTACACAACCAAATGGTTATTATAATAATTTAGATGGTTTAGCCGATGTAGAACTGCGACAAGCCTTACAAGATATTATTGCAGACCCAAGTATTGTTAGAGCGCAAACGTATGCTGATGTTATTGATATTTTAAATGAAGCAGATGAAAACCCGGAAAATAGCAATGAGATTTGGTTGGTGTATCTAGAAGAAGGACGTGCTAAGTTAGATATTCAAACTAATTCATTAAGTACAGGGAAGTGGAATAGAGAACATACATTTCCTAGATCTAGAGGAGGATTTGATAGTATAGAGGCAGATGAAATTGCAGATGGTATAGATGTATATTGGACAACCAAAGCAGATTCCTTGCGTCACGGGAATTCTGATGTGCATGCATTAAGAGCTGCAGATGGACCTGAGAATAGTAGTCGTAATAATCGATTTTATGGCGAATATAACGGACCAGCTGATACGGCAGGTAAATTTAAGGGAGATGTAGCAAGAAGCGTATTTTATATGGCTGTGCGTTACAATGGTTTAGAAATCGTAAATGGTTTTCCTGAAGGCAATGTTGGTGAGTTTGGAGATTTAGCAACCTTATTAGATTGGCATAGAAATGATCCTCCAGATGATTTTGAAATGAATAGAAATAACGTAATTTATAACTGGCAGTTTAACAGAAACCCATTTATAGATCAGCCAGATATGATAGAATATATTTGGGGAAATAGAATTGGTGAAGACTGGGATCAGGTATTAAATGTTACTGATAATACAGAACTTAAAGTAGCTATTTTTCCTAATCCTACATCAGGACGTGTTTATCTTTCTGGTTTAACGTCTGCAATAGATATTGAAGTTTATTCTATTGAAGGAAAACTTTTAAAGCAATCGCAATCTGTTGAGGAGTATATAGATTTAGGTGTGGCTTCTGGCTTGTATCTTTTAAAGTTGACAAGCGAGAATCGTTCTGTGATTAAAAAAATTATTGTTGATTAACGTGTAATATTACTTCAATAAAAAAGCCAAACTGAATTTAAATAGTTTGGCTTTTTTAGTATTTGAGATGATTTAAATTTTACCCTTTAGTTCTTGCAATTAAAGTGCCTTCTGATTTTCCAAATTCTATATTTGGAATACCATCAGTGACTTTCCATGTCGCACTACTTTTAAAACCTTTTCCATCTTCGAGGCTAATTTTTATACTTGTAATATCACCTGACTTGTTGCGTTTTAATTTTGAATAATTAACGCTAATTCCAATTTTCTCAAGATTTGCTTTATGGCTGCCTAAGACGTCATCTGTTGTATATTTTGAAATATAAGCGATAGAGGCATTTTTTGAAGAATCTTCGTCATCTATAAAAGTAATATTTGTTAATTCTGATCTCGTAATTTGAAGTGGTTTATACTTTCTTTTGTTATTAATTCAATGACTCCATTTTTACCTTTTTCACCATATTTGTTTATGGCTTTTTCATCTTTTAAAACAGTCATACTTTCAATGATTTCAGCCGACATGGATTTTAAATAGTCCGACGAAACTTCTTTACCATTAACAATAACTAAGGGCTTTGGGTTTTTATTAGATTGATATGTAATATTTTTATACGCTTTTTGGGGTTGATGTATAATAATCTCTTCGCTAATATTATTAATCTTTAAAGTTTTACCTCCTTCATAATAATGATCGGACTTTACTTTAGACAAATTTTCGACTACGGTTGAATCGATTGAAAAGTAAATAGAATCGTTTGTATGTGTCTTTTGGTTTGCTATTTTAAAATATAACGTATCATTTGAGTGGTCATCAGAAGTTGATTTTTCTGAATTATATACCATTATAGTTTCTTCAACATGCTCTTCTTTTGTCAATGCACCAACCTTAGCGCTTCCATCCTTTTCCATCTTAAAATAAAAAGGTGTAATTCCATTTTTATCCTTAGAACTATAGTTAATTGGACCATTTTTGGTGACAAAATCTATGCTAATTTCTGAAATTTCATCGTTACTATTGCGCTCTAATTGTTTGATTAACATAGTCACATTTTTAGATTGTAATCTTTTTTTAATCGCGTTTATGCCATCTGTAGTTATGTCTTTAGTAAAGTGTACTTGTATAATTTTGGATAACTTGGTGGTTGTAGGCCGAGATAACAAACTATGTTGTGATAATAGGTTGTTAACTCGAGTAGAGAAAGAACCCGAAATTTCATTGCTTTTTTGTGCTTTTAAAAGACTATCCATGTTAAATACGCCATTACCATATCTGCCGATAAAACTTGCGTTTTCTTCGAATAACTCTTTGTAAATCAAAAAGGCTTCTATGGCCTTGTCATTAATTGATTCAAAAGTAGAGCCTGGTAATTTTACCGTGATGGAAGTAATTTCATCATGGCTATTTCGTTTGAGATTATGAATCTGAAAATCAATTTCTTTACGTTTAAAAGCTGTTTTAATCTTTTCTAATTCTGAATCTTTTGAGTTTTTTGTAATTATTGTAATTATTTTCTCTTGATTAGCGGAAGTTTTACTAGTTACTGGAGCGGTTTCAACATAAATAGTTTCGGTATTCATGCTCATTAATAAACCGGCTAAAAGGGGTAGAATTAATAGATACTTGAATTGATTGCTTTTGTGTGATCTCGATTTGTTTAACATAAGGATTCGTTTTTTGATTGATGAATTATAAAAGTTGTTAGATAATATGGTGTCGTGATTAGCGACACTAGTTTTTAATAATAAATGCTGATAATCCTTTTTAGCGTTAGAATTATTTTGACTTTTAAAATCAGCTATATATTCTAAGTTTTGTCGTACTTCTTTTCTGTATAACCAAATTAAAGGGTTGAACCAAAAGACAACGCAGGCTAATTGTGTGAGTAGGGTATCTATGGAATGTAATTGGTTAACATGAACTTTCTCATGGGCTAGAATAAGTTGAAGTTCTTCCTCTTTATAAGAATTAGGATTATATATAATCCATTTAAAAAATGAAAACGGTGAAATTTTAGTGTTTACAATCACATAAGTAAAATGTCGTTCTTTATGTTTTGGGTTTTTTAGAAGAAGTAAAACTAAGGATCCAAACTGAAGGACAAATTGAATTAAAAATACAGATAATCCAATGCCATATAATATAGGTATAAGTTTAAACCAATCAAATGCAACTTCAGGTTGTGTTTGAGTCACAAAAGTTGAAGGTAATGTTTGAATAAATGCTGTTTCTTGAATTGCTATAGGTTCTATAGGAATATAAACAGGAATTATAATTAACGGAAAAACCAAGGCCAAAAGTA
Source organism: Winogradskyella wichelsiae (assembly GCF_013403925.1). Taxonomy (GTDB): domain Bacteria; phylum Bacteroidota; class Bacteroidia; order Flavobacteriales; family Flavobacteriaceae; genus Winogradskyella; species Winogradskyella wichelsiae. The sequence continues at coordinate 78,005 of NZ_JABFDJ010000001.1, read as the reverse complement.
AGCCTGATAAAAGAAACCATCGGTTGTGCTCAAAAAAAGTTTCTTTTCTCAAAAAAAAGTAAAAACATACATACATTATGGCAATTACGGCGGATGCTTTTAATAGATATTCCATAATTATTTTTTGTTTTCTATTAAGGCAATAATCTCTTTTAACTCATCGATACTAATTTTCTCTTCCTTAGCAAAAAATGAAACCACGTTTTTATAAGAATTATTGAAGTAATTTTCAATAGCAGTATTCATAAACTTAGTTTTGTAGTCTTCTTTAGTTACAATAGGATAGTACTGATGCGTTTTTCCGTACGCATTATAACTAACATAGCCTTTTTCTTCTAAATGTCGTATAATGGTAGAAAGCGTATTATAATGTGGTTTCTCTACTGATATCTCAGCTAACACATCCTTTACAAAAGCTTTTTCTAACTTCCATAGTATGTGCATTATCTCCTCTTCTTTATTTGTTAGCTTTTGCATAGGAATAAAATCTAATATTAATCTTGAATTCAAAAGTACAACTATTTCCATAGTTATACAACTGTAAAAATAGTTATATAACGTAAAATATAGTTTTAGTAGGTGTAAAAATGAAATATTATCTTTGCGCTTTAAAGGAAACAAGTAATTAAAAATATCGATAGAGGATGAGTGTGTTAATGGTTATTGCAGGATTAGCGTTGTTAGTAGTTGGAGGAGATTTTTTGGTTAGAGCGTCCGTTGGTTTGTCTTTTAAACTTAAGATATCTAAGTTGGTTATTGGTATGACGGTTGTATCTTTTGCGACATCTGCACCAGAATTATTAGTAAGTTTGCAGGCTGCTTTAGAAGGGGTTTCTGATATTGCTTTAGGAAACGTTATTGGGTCTAATATAGCTAATATCGGTTTGGTTTTAGGAATTACAGCTATGATTTCTCCGTTAGCTGTAGATAAAGAATTTTATAAACTGAATTGGCCAATGATGATGTTATTGTCATTTGTGCTTTATTATTTTTTAAAGAATGATGGTGTTTTAACATGGATTGAAGGTCTAATAATGATGATAGCTCTGGTTGTCTTTTTAGTTGTACTAATTAGAAGTTCTAGAAAATCAACAAAAGCAAACTTAGAAGAGGTAGATGATAATTTAGCTGTTGTCTCTAATTTTAAAATAGCCCTTTGGTTGTTAATAGGTGCTGCAGGTTTGTATTTTGGCTCACTTTGGCTGGTTGATGGAGCAGAAGAGTTAGCATTATCAATAGGGATTAGTGACTATGCCATTTCTGTAACTGTAATCGCTATCGGTACAAGTGTACCTGAGTTGGCAGCTTCAGTGATTTCAGCATTAAAGAAGGAAAAGGCAATTTCTTTAGGAAACCTTATCGGTTCTAATATCTTTAATATTGCTTCTGTTTTAGGTCTTACAGCGATGATTAAACCTATTGTAGTTAATCCTAATACACCTGAAATATTATCTACTAACATTTTCTGGATGATTGGTTTTGCTGCTATTTTAATACCATTTATAATTATACCAAAACGTTTGGAAATAGGAAGAGTAAAAGGAATGCTATTGTTCGGTTCTTACTTGGTGTTTATATTTATAGCTTTAAGGTAATCAATGGCCTTAATTAATTGTTTATTGAATAAGCTTTAAGATATTGCTTGTTATTAGTTTAAAAAAACAAAACCTGTTAGAAATATAATTCTAACAGGTTTTGTCATATAAAAGATGAATTATAAGTGAATTAATCGAATAATTCTGAAGTCATGAAACGATGAGTAATGTCTTGTTTCCTTTTTTAGTTGTAGAGTTAAAAAGTTCTAATTATTAACCTGAACAATCTAAATAAATCGAATGTATTGAGAAGTTAGCCCTTTTGCAGTTGTTATCGATTCATTTAGGTGTTTTCAAATAATAAAATTGAAAGTAAAAGATAATAGGAGAAAGAAGGCCTCTTGAAACTAGTTTCAGGAGGCTTTCTATGTCGTAAAACAATTTACTAATTATTTAGTTTTATTTAGAAACAATAAACTTTTCAGTTATGCTTGTGCTTCCTGTTGTGATCTTATAGATATATAAACCTGAGACTAAATTATTAGCGTTAAATTCAGCTTTGTATGTTTGACCAGAAAAAGTTTCTTGATTGAAAACTTGGCCAACATTACGACCATTTACATCAAATACTTCAACAAGGATATTACCTGTTACTTTTGGTGTGAATTCAATATATGAAATGCCATTTGCAGGGTTAGGGTAAGTTTTAATACCTAATTCATTTGCATTTACAGTATTTACACTTAATAAACGATATTGTTCTTTTGCATATGCATCGTAATCAAACGCTTCGCACGTTGCAATAGCAATAACACCATCAAGATCAAAAGCATCTTCAGTTGAAGATAGGTCGTTATTGTTTACGATTTTTACATAATAAATAAAGTCAAAATCACCAGCGTCAGAAATGTCAATAGCGTTATCTGATTTGCAAACAGTACCTGCAAAATGATAGTTAATATCGTCTGCAGAAACATAAACGTCGGCATATTCACCGTAAGTTTCACAGCCCCAAGTGTTTTGGAATGTAGTTTCTACAACAACTAAATCAGGACCAGCTTGGTTGTACACTGCGCCACCAAAAGTTAAAGTGATTTCTCCTCCGTAACCAAGCGTTGTAAATATATACTCATCAGTTCCTTCAGGTTCACCTAAAACATTTTCTGGAGTTTCAGTTCTAACAGCATCAATTACGCTACCATTACTTTTAGTTCCTTCAATATAGTTAAAATAATCAACAGCATAACAATCAGCTGGCATAGGATCGATTGGTTCATTACATCCTGTTAGTGCAATGACACCGTCTAAATCAAAACCATCATTAGAAATAGAGCCATTAGGTGTGGTATCTACAATTTTTACTTCTGTAATATATGCAAGTGCAATAGGTGCATTGCTTATGTCTAAATCTCCTGCATTATCAGTAAGTACGCTTCCTATTAAATAGAAATCTATACCATTCTGAGAAACATATACATCTGCAGATTCTGGGTAGTTAGAAAAAGAAAAATTACCAAATGTTGTTTCTACAACTTCAATATCTGGGCCTTCGTTATTATAAACGACACCATTAAAAGTAATTGTAACTTCTCCTCCATATCCTAAAGATAAAAAGTTCAATGTATCGTCCATTTCAGGTTCTCCTAAAGCTTTATCTGTATCCATGCGTTCTAAAGTTTTAAAAGGATTTCCTTCGCTATCTGCACCTGGTATATAGTTAATTGCTGCAGAACCGTAGCATACATTACTTGGTACGTCTTCACATCCGTTAACAGCTTCAATACCATCAAGGTCATAACCGTCAGAAGAAGTGCTTGTTGTGTCTGTAATTCTAATTTGAGTAACGTAATCTAAACCTGTGTTTGCGATGTCTATAGATCCATCACGGCAAATAGTACCGTATTCAATCCATGTTGTTCCGTCTTGAGATAATTCAACTAAAGCATTTTCATCGTCAGTTTTGCCACAGGCATCGCCAGAAAATGAAGTTTCATAAATCATAATGTCATTTCCAGCTTCATTGTAAACAGCGCCTCCAAGTGCAAGAGTGATGCTTCCGTTTATTCCTAAAGAGTAAAATCCACCAGCAGCGTTAGATTTGTCTGGTGTGTTTAAAGCTGCAGATAGATCAGAACGATCAGCACTTACCGGAGTTCCATCTGATTTCATACCTTGTGTAGCTGTAACCACTTCAACAGCATTACAGGTGTCTTGTGTATTACCTTGAAAGGCGTTTAAGTTAATTGAGATAAAAGTAGCTGCTCCGCATAAAACAGGAAGCAAATGCTTAGTAAAGTTTTTCATAAGTCTTAAATTTGATTAATAACAATACAATATTATGAAGGTATTTACCTACGGTCTAAAAAAAGCGAAGACTGTCTCGAAAATTCGATAAAAGGACAAAAGGTCCTTTTAATAGCGTATTTATCCGTTGTAGTGTATTTGTCGTTCGTTTTTGGTGATAACTTTTTGTAGATTTAAGAGCTGCTATAGGTAACAGTAATATTGGATGTAGCTTCAATTTTAATTGCGAGTTCTAAAGTTTAATTGTTTTTATAATAAAACACTCGTGAAGAGGTGACGTATTTATAACTTTTAGAAAGTAATAAGTAATCTGTAGGTGTTAATAAATAAGAGTGAAGTAATTAATAATATCAATAATAAGGTTTAATATTATTAATTAGAGATATTGTTAATATATAAGGAGAAAAAAAGTCGTTTAGAAACATTTTCTAAACGACTTTTAAAATATTTTAAAATGCTTAATTATGAAATATTAGCACTTTTAACAGTTTTGATAATACGACCTGCAATTTTGTATGGATCACCATTAGAAGCTGGTCTTCTATCTTCTAACCAACCTTTCCAGCCTTTTTCGACTGTGATAATTGGAATACGAATAGAAGCTCCTCTATCTGAAATACCATAGCTAAAATCGTGAATAGAAGCTGTTTCATGTTCACCTGTTAAACGTTGGTCATTAAACTCACCATAAACAGCGATGTGCTCTTTTACAACGGGTCTAAATGCTTCACATATTTTTTCGTAAGTTTCTTGAGAACCACAAGTTCTTAAAACAGAGTTAGAGAAGTTGGCGTGCATACCAGATCCATTCCAATCCATATCTTTACCTAATGGTTTAGGATGGTATTCAATATAGTATCCGTACTGCTCAGTTAAACGATCTAATAAATAACGAGAAACCCAAATTTCATCTCCAGCTTTCTTTGCGCCTTTAGCAAATAATTGATATTCCCATTGACCTGAAGCAACCTCTTGGTTAATCCCTTCAAAGTTTAAACCAGCAGCAATACAAAGATCAGCATGTTCTTCAACTAAATCTCTACCATGTGTGTGTTTGCCACCAACAGAACAGTAATACATTCCTTGAGGTGCTGGATAACCACCAATAGGGAAACCTAGAGGTAATTGCGTTTGTGTATCCATAATAAAGTATTCTTGCTCAAAACCAAACCAGAAGTCATTATCTTCATCTTCAATAGTAGCTCTTCCGTTAGAAACGTGAGGAGTTCCATCAGCGTTTAAAACTTCAGTCATTACTAAGTAGCCATTCTGACGAGCAGGATCTGGGTAAATAGCAACAGGTTTTAATAAACAGTCTGAAGCACCACCTGAGGCTTGTCTTGTAGATGATCCGTCAAAAGACCAAATCGGACAATCTTCTAATTTTCCGCTAAAATCTTCTTCAACTTTAGTTTTGCTTCTCATGTTTTGAGTAGGCTTATACCCATCAAGCCATATATACTCTAATTTAGATTTACTCATAATTTGTGTTGTGTTATTGTTTATGTACTATCACAAATATGGCTTTTTTTTTCTTACCATCAAAAAAAATAGGGCAGTTTAGATTCAATAGTATTAATTAATATCAATGACCCTATTTTTGATTGGGTATTTTTAAATATTTTGTATTTTTATATCTAAATAATAATAATATGTCAACATTAAGATTTCATGCTGTAAAAGCAGCATTGAGAAGAAAACCTTTAAAGATAAAAGAAAAAAAACGTCGCTCTGAAATTTTTGGAGAAAATGTTTTTAATGAGACGTCTATGCGTCAGTATTTAACTAAAACAGCACTGAATAGCGTATTAGAAGCAATAGAAAAAGGAACTAAGATCGATAGAATCGTAGCAGATCATATTTCCACAGGAATGAAAGAATGGGCTATCTCTAAAGGAGCAACCCATTATACACATTGGTTTCAGCCTTTAACGGGGGCAACAGCAGAGAAACATGATGCTTTTTTTGAAACAATAGGAGATGGGCTTGCAATTGAGAAGTTTGGTGGAGATCAATTAGTGCAACAAGAACCAGATGCTTCTAGTTTTCCTAATGGAGGAATTAGAAATACTTTTGAAGCTAGAGGTTATACCGCTTGGGACCCTACATCACCTGCTTTTATTTATGATAAAACGCTATGTATACCAACAGTTTTTGTATCCTATACAGGTGAAGCTTTAGATTTTAAAACACCATTGTTACGCGCTTTACAGGCTGTAGATAATGCCTCGGTAGCAGTCTGTAAGTATTTTGATAAGAATGTAAAAAAAGTAAATGCTTCTTTAGGTTGGGAGCAAGAATATTTTTTAATCGATTCTGCTTTAGCCATCTCTAGACCAGATATTTTACTGACAGGTAGAACTGTTTTTGGGCATTCTCCGGCAAAGGGACAACAGCTAGATGATCACTACTTTGGAACCATACCAGCTAGAGCAATGGCTTATATGAGAGATCTAGAACATAATTGCATGCTGTTAGGTATTCCTGTTAAAACAAGGCATAATGAAGTGGCTCCAAACCAATTTGAATTAGCTCCTATTTTTGAGGAGGCTAATTTAGCTGTAGATCACAATTCGTTATTAATGGATGTGATGCAGAAAATTGCTAAACGGCATAATTTTACAGTGCTTATGCATGAGAAGCCATTTGCAGGTGTAAATGGCTCAGGGAAACATAATAACTGGAGTTTAAGCACAAATACAGGTGTTAATTTATTGTCTCCAGGAAAGACGCCAATGAGTAATTTACAATTTTTAACCTTCTTTGTAAATACTATTAGGGCAGTTCAAACTCATGAAGAGTTAATAAGAGCAGCAATTGCATCTGCAAGTAATGATCATCGCTTAGGGGCTAATGAAGCACCACCGGCTATAATTTCTGTTTTTATTGGTGATCAATTAACTAAAGTGTTAAATGAGTTAGAGACAGTGACTAAAGGTAAATTATCGCCAAAAGAAAAAACAGATTTAAAGCTTAATGTTGTTGGTAAAATACCTGAAATTTTATTAGATAATACAGACAGAAACAGAACATCTTCTTTTGCTTTTACAGGGAATAAGTTTGAATTTAGAGCAGTTGGTTCTACAGCAAATTGTGCGAAGCCAATGACAGTTTTAAATACTATTGTAGCTAAGCAATTAATGGATTTTAAGGTGGAAGTTGATAAGCTTATTGATGATAAAGGGATGAAAAAAGATGACGCTATATTTAATGTATTACGAGAATATATAAAAACATCTAAAGACATACGCTTTGAAGGGAATGGTTATAGTGACGATTGGGAAAAAGAAGCTGAAAAACGTGGCTTAAGTAATAATAAAACAACACCAGAAGCACTTAAAATTAAAAAAGCAAAATCTACGATAGATCTTTTTGATGAGTTAGGAGTTATGAATAGTGTTGAGTCTATGGCGCGTTATGAAATAGAAATGGAGGATTACATTCATCACATTCAAATAGAGAGTAGAATTGTTGGTGATATGGCAAGAAACCACATTGTTCCAACAGCTATAAAATATCAAAATACACTGATAAAGAATGTGAAAGGTCTTAAAGATATATACGGGGCTCAGTTTAAAACATTGGGTAAAGCGCAATTAGGGCTTATAGAAAAAATATCTGAACATATTGAAGCTATTAATTCTGCTGTGACAGAGATGACGGAAACAAGAAAGTTAATTAATAATGAGTCTGATTTAGAAAAGAAAGCTGATGGGTACTGTAATAAAGTAAGACCGTTTTTTGATGAAATAAGATATCATTGCGATAAACTAGAACTTATGGTTGATGATGAATTATGGCCACTAACTAAATATAGAGAACTTTTGTTTACTAAGTAACCATATTTCAGTTAGGTATAGTTTATTTAATATATATTCTAATCGACGAAATACGTATTTATACGTACAGTATGTATTCGGTTTTTGCTTAATCGTGCAGTTCGTCGATAGCTTTAAACTAGTTGTCGAAAAAAAGATTGTGTAGTGCTTGTTTATTGGTGTTAGTCGCTTTGTCGATGTGTTTGTTTTGTATATTTGTTGCGTTATTAATCAATAAATTAAAGAAATGAAAAAGCTGTTACTTAGTCTAGCTATTCTTGCAGGAGCAACACTTATTCTTACTCAAGACAATACAGACGACTTAAAGAATACAAGTACGGATGAGGTTGTTAGCGTTCAATTAAATTTACCCGTAAATATTTAAAATTATAGGTTTATAATTGACTTTAGGAAAAGAGATAAAATTCATTAATGAATATTATCTCTTTTTTTATAAATTTATTTCAAACCATTATAGTTTATTAGTATATGATTTTTATCCCTAAACGCAACAGTACGCTATTAATTGTGATTATTGCTTTAATCAGTTTTAATACCACATATTCTCAGGTAATTGATAATGCTAAAGAAAAAATTAATAGAGAAAGATTTACTTTTTTAGAAAATAGAGGTATTCATGTTATTGATGTTGCCATGGGATCTGTAATTATAAATGGAGATTATCCTAATCCCGATTTTGAAATCTATTTTAGAGCAGGTTATAAATATCATTTAACTAATCATCTAAACGTTAATTTTACGTATAATAAATATAATTTATCAGTGAAAGATGTTTATAACGAAGGTTTTATGTCGTTTGATCTTAATGCGGAATATCTACTAATGCCCTTAAAAAAAATAACACCGTTTTTGTATTTAGGAGGTGGTTATAATGCTTCTAATTATTTTGAACATACAGAATTCAAAGTGCAAGGAGGAGTAGGACTTGAATATCTTCTTGTAGAAGGTGTTGGTGTAAAACTTTTTGGAGAATACAATTATATGTTTTCAGATGAACTTGATGGAAGAGTTGCTGGGGAGTCTGATGATACCTTTATTAGAGTCGGCTTAGGACTTAATATTTACTTTGGAGGCGAGAAAGAAAAAGAAATAATTCGTAAAAAATTAAATACTGTTATTAATTCCAGTCTAATCATTCCATATAATTAAACGCAATCCTTACTTTTGCAAAACCAACATAAACAAACTGTACAATGAGTAATTCGGTAAGTAAAAGATATGCACAAAGAGGAGTTTCAGCTTCAAAAGAAGATGTTCACAACGCTATAAAGAATATTGACAAAGGCTTGTTTCCCAAAGCATTTTGTAAAATAGTGCCAGATTATTTAACCAATGATGACGATTACTGTTTAATAATGCATGCAGATGGAGCTGGCACAAAGTCTTCATTAGCTTATATGTATTGGAAAGAAACTGGTGATATTTCTGTTTGGAAAGGTATTGCTCAAGATGCGTTAATTATGAATATTGACGACCTGCTTTGTGTCGGTGCAACAGATAACATTATGCTCTCTTCTACAATAGGAAGAAATAAAAATTTAATTCCAGGCGAAGTTATTTCAGCAATAATTAATGGAACAGAAGAGTTAATTGAAGATTTAAAATCATTTGGTGTAACAATTCATTCTACCGGAGGAGAAACTGCAGATGTTGGCGATTTGGTTAGGACTATCATTGTAGATTCTACTGTAACTGCACGTATTAAAAGATCTAAGGTTATAGATAATGCTAATATTACTTCAGGTGACGTTATTGTTGGTTTAGAGTCGTTTGGGCAAGCATCTTACGAAACCGAATATAATGGTGGTATGGGGAGTAATGGATTAACATCTGCGAGACACGATGTTTTTTCTAAATACTTAGCCGAGAAATATCCAGAAAGTTTTGATGCTGCTGTACCCGAAGATTTAGTTTATTCAGGACAAACAAAACTAACAGATGCTGTAGAGGAATCTCCAATCAATGCTGGTAAATTAGTATTGTCTCCAACCCGAACTTATGCTCCAATTATAAAAGCTATTCTTAATACTTACGATAGTGAATCTGTTCATGGAATGGTGCATTGTAGTGGTGGTGCGCAAACAAAAATTCTTCATTTTGTAGATCAATTTCATATTATAAAAGATAATATGTTTAGCGTTCCTCCGTTATTTAAACTAATTCAAGAACAATCAAAAACCGATTGGAAAGAAATGTATCAAGTTTTTAACTGTGGACACCGCATGGAACTGTATGTAAAACCTGAAGTTGCAGAAGCTATTATAGAGATTTCAAAATCTTTTAATGTTGATGCAAAAATTATAGGTAGAGTAGAAGCTTCAGATAAAAAGAAGTTAACCATAGAAAGCGAATACGGTACATTTTCTTATTAATTTTTTAGCATGAAAAACTACTCGTGGTTTATTTTTAGTGTATTTGTTTTAGGTTCTGGTGTGCTTTTTGCACAGCCAGATTCTTTATATTTTCAAAAGAAGAAGAATGAAACAATTCAATTGGGCTGGCGGACTAAAAAGGAAATTGGTCTAACGCTTAATCAAGTGTCATTTACAAACTGGAATGCTGGTGGTGCCAACTCAATTTCAGGAATTGTAACAGGTAAAGCAGAAGCAAAATATAAACAAGAAAAATGGTACTGGAACTCTAATTTTAATGTTAGATATGGTTTAAACAAACAGGAGGAATTAAATATTAGAAAAACAGAAGATGTTATCGAGGTGGTTTCTAATATTGGATTAGAGAAAGACCCTAAAAGTAATTGGTTTTACTCCTCAAAATTTAGTTTTAATACACAGTTTGCTAATGGATATGTTTACCCAGATAGAGATGTAGAGATTTCGAAATTCTTGGCGCCAGGTTATGTGTTTTTTGGTGTAGGTATGGAGTATGGTAGGTTTATTGAGCGAATGTCTTTTTATGTTTCACCATTTACCTTAAAAACGACCATTGTTTTAGATGATGATTTAGCAAATAAAGGATCTTTTGGTGTCGATCCAGCGATTTATGATTTAGAAGGTAATCTTTTGAGAGATGGAAAAAAAGTAAGGCAAGAGTTAGGTATACTTTTAACCAATCAGTATGAACAAGAGATTTTTGAAAACATTAAAATCACAAGTCTCCTAGAGTTGTATACGGATTATATTAATAGTTTTGGTAACATTGATTTGGAGTGGGAAATTAACTTAGATATGAAAGTTAATAAGTTTGTAAAAGCCACTTTAGGATCTCATTTAAGATACGATGATGATATTAAAGTTGAAGTTGAAACCAATGAAATAACAAATGAAGAAAATGTTATTGTTGGTCCTAAATTACAATGGAAGCAAATCTTAGGTGTTGGTGTCGTAGTAGATTTAGATAAGATTATGAAAAGTAACTCTTCGTCTTAATTATTTTGCAAAGTCCCTTCATTTAAGTAGTTGTAATCTTCAAGTTCTGTAAGTTTCTCAATCTTTTTAGTTGAGCCGTTTTTCAGTAAATAAACAGTATCTGAAGCTTCAATTATATGTTGGTACATATGATCAGATATTATAATTATTTTATGTTTCTTTTCCTCTGCTATTAACTTTTTTACAGTTTCAATATGTAATGGAGAAATGTGAGAAAAAGGTTCATCTAAAAGTATTATTTTGCTTTTTGTTTTTAAAGTCACATAAGTTTCAATAAGTCGCCTTTCGCCTCCAGATAATACATTAAATTTAGCTTTTTCATATATTGAAAATGCTTCATACAATTCAATAAAATTTTTCCAGTTTAATTTATATAATTTAAAAACAAAAGACAATTTCATGTCATCAGGAATAAAATTATATTGAGGTAAATATTTAACAATTCCTGTAGAGAATAATGGTTTTAGAAGTGGTGTATTATTCAACCGAATAAGCATGTACTTCGGCTTCAGGTTGCCAAAGGCAATATTAAGTAAGCTGCTTTTTCCGCAACCATTACTACCTAAAATAGCTGTAACTTTTCCTGTTTCTCCTTTTAAATAAATGCCATTTAAAATGCGTTTGGTTTTAAAGTGAAGTTCTACATTATCTATTTCAAATATCAATTTTAGTTGCTGTTTATAAAAATTCGGTATATAATTTTAGAAGTAAAAGAGTTATAATGGAATCTACTATAAATATAATAGAAAAAAGTTTGAACGAAGAAATACCCAAATTTTTATAAATAGTTAATTTTCGTTTATTAGTAGTTTCATTAAAATAATACCAAGAAAATATGACAAGGAATAATTTAATACATAGTGCAGGTATTGCATAAGGCGTGTAAAGTGCAATGATGACATTTACAATAAATGACCAAACAACAAACTGTTTGTAAAAGGTTAGTATAGCTATAAATTTGTACATATTAGTTATGTAACGCTTAATTTAGGTAGTTTATTTTTTGAAAGTTAAAATGTCATGAAATGCAACGTTTCAAAATCCATTATTTATCGTATTTTTGAACGATAATTTTTGAAGAGAGATGTTAGAGAAAATACAGATTATAAAACAACGGTTCGATGAGGTGAACGACCTTATCATTCAGCCAGATATTATATCAGATCAGCAACGTTACACCAAGCTGATGAAAGAATACAAGGATCTTAAACTGATTGTAGATAAAGGTGAAATTTATAGTGAAGCATTAGAGAATGTATCTGAAGCTGAAGAAATTATTGCAGATGGTTCTGATGCCGAAATGGTAGACATGGCAAAAATGCAACTTGAAGAAGCTAAGGAAACTATAGAAAAACTTGAAGAAGAGATTCGATTTATGCTTATACCTAAAGATCCAGACGATGCTAAAAATGTTGTCGTTGAAGTTAGAGCAGGTACAGGTGGTGATGAAGCAAGTATTTTTGCAGGTGATTTATACAGAATGTATTCTAAATACTGTAGCGATAAAGGTTGGAAAGTCGATGTTGTGAGTCAGAGTGATGGAACATCAGGTGGTTTTAAAGAAGTCATTTTTGAAGTTTCAGGTGAAGATGTTTACGGAACTTTAAAGTTTGAAGCAGGTGTACACCGTGTACAACGTGTGCCACAAACAGAAACTCAAGGACGCGTACATACAAGTGCTGCAACAGTTATGGTTTTACCAGAGGCTGAAGAGTTTGATTATCAATTAGACATGACTGAAGTTCGTATAGAGCGTACTACATCAACAGGTCCTGGAGGGCAATCGGTGAATACAACATATTCTGCAATTAAATTACATCACGAACCTACAGGAATGATTGTAAGTTGTCAGGATCAAAAATCATCACATAAAAACTTAGAAAAGGCCTTAAAGGTTTTACGTTCACGTTTATACGATTTAGAATTAGCGAAGCAACAAGCTGCCGATTCAGAAAAACGTAAAAGTATGGTAAGTTCTGGTGATAGATCTGCTAAGATTAGAACCTACAATTATCCGCAAGGACGTGTTACTGACCATAGAGTGCCAGGTTTAACACTGTACGATTTATCAAATATCATTAATGGTGATATCCAAAAAATTATAGATGAATTAATGCTAGCTGAAAACACAGAGTTGTTAAAGGCTAACAATGATGTAATTTAAATGTAAGCCTCTTTTTAGAGGCTTTTTTTTATACTATGACAACACAACAACTTATTACCCAAATTAAAAAAAAACAATCTTTTCTTTGTATCGGATTAGATGTCGATTTAAATAAAATTCCAAAGCATTTATTGAAAGAAGAAGACCCGATCTTTGCTTTTAATAAAGCAATTATAGATGCAACACATCATTTGTGTGTTGCTTATAAGCCAAATACGGCTTTTTATGAAGCTTATGGAATTAAGGGATGGCAAGCTTTAGAGAAAACAATTAATTACCTTAACGAAAATCATCCTGAAATTTACACTATTGCAGACGCAAAACGAGGAGATATAGGTAATACAAGTACAATGTATGCTAAAGCTTTTTTTGAAGATTTAGGGTTCGATAGTGTTACAGTTGCTCCTTATATGGGCAAGGATTCTGTAGAGCCTTTTTTAGCATTTAAAGATAAGCATACCATTCTTTTAGCCTTAACGTCTAACCAAGGCGCATTCGATTTTCAAACTAAAGAAATAGATGGTGTAGAGTTGTATAAGCAAGTGTTAGAGACTTCTAAATCTTGGCAGAACTCAGAAAATCTAATGTATGTGGTTGGAGCTACAAAGGCAGAATATTTAGGTGATATCAGAAAAATAATTCCAGATAGCTTTTTATTAGTACCAGGTGTAGGTGCTCAAGGTGGAAATCTTCAAGATGTTTGTAAATACGGAATGAATGATTCTGTAGGTTTATTAATAAACTCATCAAGAGGAATTATTTATGCTTCACAAGAAGACAATTTTGCTGAAGCAGCTGCACAAAAAGCTGAAGAACTTCAGTTACAAATGGCAATAGAATTGAAAGCCTAAATTTCTCTAAATAATTACAACTTAAAAATTTAAATTTCTTTAATGAAAACGTGTAAAGACCAATTAAACCGTAAACTTCTATTTGGTCGTAAACCAAAACGTATTGTTTCATTAGTACCTTCACAAACAGAGCTTTTAGTAGATTTAGGTCTAGAAGCATTTATTGTAGGCGTTACTAAGTTTTGTGTACATCCAAATCATCTTAGAATGTCTAAGGTGGTTGTTGGTGGAACGAAAGAAATTAATATTGAAAAAATAAAAGCACTTCGTCCCGATATTATTCTTTGTAATAAAGAGGAAAATACTAAGGAAATGATCGAAGATTTAACAGGTATTGCACCAATTCATATTAGTGATGTTTATAATCTTGAAGATAGTTTTGAACTTATAAATATGTATGGGGATATCTTTGAAATTGAAAGAACAACTTCAACTTTAGTATCAAATATTCAATTAGAACGTGAAGCCTTTCAACTTCAAAATCAAGGTAACGCGAAATTAAAAGTTGCTTATTTTATTTGGAAAAAACCTTGGATGGTTGCAGCTTCGGATAATTTTATAAATGTCATGCTTAATGAAGCTGGATTTATAAATGTTTTTGAGTCAGAAAAGCGTTATCCAGAAATTGATTTTAATAATTCAAAATTAAAAGAGGCTGATCTTATTTTTCTATCCACAGAACCTTTTCCGTTTAAAGAAGCAGATGTATTAGAGTTGCAGTCTCAGTTTCCTGAAAAGAAAATAAAGATTGTTGATGGTGAGCTGTTTTCTTGGTATGGTAGTCGTTTACTAAAATCTTATCCGTATTTTAAAACACTTCAGAATTAAATACAAAAAAGTCGATACCTAACTAAATATCGACTTTACTCTAAACTAACTTTATTAAGACTTAACTAATCTCAATCTTTTGCATAACAAAGATCGTAACTTTAATTGTTATCAAGGTTACGATAATGTTAGGTTATAATTAAGTAAGTTTTATTAAATGAGAAATTAAATACTAGGAGCTATTGTTGTTGCCTATTAGAATTTCTCACTAAAAATTCTAACTTATTTATTTTGTAGAGAATTTTTGTAGCTTTATATTCTGAAAAGTCACTTAAAGCGTGGTCGCTTTGTCTTAAATTATAAGCATCCTCAATGAGTTGATTATACTTTTGTTTAAGCTTGATTCTCTTTTTTAGAAGTTGGTCTGAATTGTTCACTGCTAAATTTTAATAATTATTTTATTAAATTACTAAAATTTAGCTAGAACAAATGATTTTAGCTTAAATATTTATGTATTATTTAAGTAAATATGTTTTTAGTCTTGTAGGGCAAAGACTTTTTTCAATAAATCTGTACTACGAGATGCTACTGAATTTCTAATTTCTAATTCCTCTACAGCAATCATAGTGTAAACACCATCTAATGCTTCTGTTGTAACGTAATCAGTTAAATCAGGATTAACATTACTAGTTAAAGGAATGTTGTTATATTTTGTAATTAAATTAGCCCAAATTTTATCCGCGCCAACTTTACTAAAAGAATTATTAATAACGGGCTTAAACTTGTCGTAAAGCTCTGTTTGAGTTTTTGTCGTCAAATAAGATGTCGCTGCATTATCTTCTCCTAAAAGAATAGTTTTAGCATCATCAAACGTAATGTCTTTAACAGCATTCACAAATATTGGTGTTGCTTCAGATACAGCATCTTCTGCAGCTCTGTTAAGTACCTTTAAACCTTCATCAGCTAAACTACTTAATCCTATTTTACGCAAAGCGCTATCTACTTTTTGTAATTCTTCTGGTAATACAATTTTCACCAATTCATTTTTATAGAAGCCATCTTCTGTGGTTAGTTTGGCAACTTGTTTTTCAATGCCTAAGTCTAAGGCTTCTCTCAATCCTGCAGCGATATCAGCATTTCCTAAAACATCAGTTGTTCCTTGAGGCAATGAATCTACAACTTGTTGTAATTCTGCACAGGCCATTAAATTGCAAACAACAATTAAGGCTAAAATTCTTTTTATCATAATTTTTAGTTTTTGTTAGTGGTCAAATATAATTTATAAGGTTTTAACATACATATAGAAAAAAAAACCTTAATACGAGTTTAACACTATTTAATAGACACCAGTTATTCAGTTTGGTCACTTTTACGAGAAAATTATAGTTTTATTATTATAAACCATAACTTTTCTCATGGTATGCAGTTTAATGGCGTTAGATAAAACAATTTTTTCGAGATCTCTACCCTTCGCAATTAAGTCTTTTATGGAGTTATTGTGCGAAATTTGGGCTACGTTTTGTTCAATAATTGGTCCGGCATCAAGTTCTTCTGTTATATAATGACTTGTAGATCCTATAATTTTAACACCTCGCTTATATGCGGAATGATAAGGTTTAGCACCGACAAAAGCAGGTAAAAAAGAATGATGAATATTAATAATTTTATTAGGATACTTGTCTATTAAAGTTTGAGATACAATTTGCATATATCGGGCTAAAACAATAAAATCAATATTATGTTTTGCTAAAAGTTCTAATTGCTTTTGTTCTGCTTCATGTTTTGTTGCTTTTGTAACAGGAACATGATAAAAAGGAATATTAAAGCTGTCTGCAATAGGTTTTAAATCTAAGTGATTACTTAATATAAAAGGGATTTCTAAGAATAGCTCACCAGAATTATAACGTCCTAAAATATCGTATAAACAATGATCATATTTAGAAACAAACAATGCCATTTTAGGTTTTTTCTCAGCAGCGTACATGCGCCATTTAAGTTTGAACTTTTCAACTAAAGAATTTTTGAAAAGTTCTTTAAATGCTTCAACTGAAAACGAATTTGAAATAAATTCACATTCCAAACGCATAAAAAAGATATGCTGTTCTCTATCAACATACTGATCTATATAAACAATGTTGCCATCGTTTGTAGCCATAAAATTAGTTACAGACGCAATAATATTAGGCTGGTCTTTACAGTTTATAAGTAATGTTATTTTCTGCATAAAATGAATATTGAATGAATTGTTAAAAGTAATTAAAATTGTATGCTTTAATAAAAATCTATAAGTTTTAGATATTTTTTAATTGTTGCTTGACTTTTTTGGATATTTCTTAGATTTGCTGATTAAATAAGCTATATTTTTACGAATGGAACAAATAACACCTTATAAGCCAAAATATAAAGTACGTATAGTAACTGCAGCATCGCTTTTTGATGGGCATGATGCTTCAATTAATATTATGCGCCGTATCATTCAATCTACTGGAGTAGAAGTGATTCATTTAGGACACGATCGAAGTGTAGAAGAAGTTGTCAATACTGCCATACAAGAAGATGCTAACGCAATTGCATTGACATCTTATCAAGGAGGGCATAACGAATATTTTAAATACATGTACGATTTGCTTAAAGAAAAAGGAGCAGGTCATATTAAAATTTTCGGAGGTGGAGGTGGTGTTATTCTTCCTGAAGAAATTAAGGAATTAATGGATTATGGAATTACCAGAGTCTATTCTCCTGATGATGGTAGAAGTCTTGGTTTGCAAGGTATGATTAACGATTTGGTTCAAATATCGGATTATGCCATTGGTGATCAGCTTAATGATGAGGTTAAAACGTTGCATGAAAAAAATCCGAAGTCCATTGCAAGATTAATTTCTTCAGCTGAAAACTTTCCTGAAGTTGCAAAGGATGCATTAGATGCTATTCATGAAAAAAATAAGAATTCAAAAACACCAGTTCTTGGAATTACAGGAACAGGTGGTGCTGGTAAATCATCATTAGTTGATGAGCTTGTTCGTCGTTTTCTAATCGATTTCCCTGAGAAAACAATTGGTTTAGTTTCTGTAGATCCTTCAAAACGAAAAACAGGAGGTGCACTTTTAGGAGATCGTATTCGTATGAATGCCATTAATTCGCCTAGAGTTTACATGCGTAGTTTGGCAACACGTCAATCTAACTTAGCATTATCTAAATATGTAAATGAGGCTATAGAGGTTTTAAAAGCTGCTGAATACGATTTAATTATTCTTGAAACTTCTGGTATCGGACAATCGGACACAGAAATTATGGAACATTCTGATGTGGCACTTTACGTAATGACACCAGAATTTGGTGCAGCGACTCAGCTTGAAAAAATTGATATGCTAGATTTTGCTGATTTAGTAGCCATCAATAAATTTGATAAACGAGGTTCTTTAGATGCGTTACGTGATGTAAAAAAACAATACATGCGTAATAATCATCTTTGGGATGTGCACCAAGACGATTTACCGGTTTACGGAACCATTGCGTCTCAATTTAATGATCCAGGAATGAATACGCTTTACAAAGCGATAATGGATAAATTGGTTGAAAAAGCAAATTCGGACTTAAATTCTACATTCGAGATTTCTCAGGAAATGAGTGAGAAGATTTTTGTAATTCCACCATCAAGAACACGTTATTTATCTGAAATCGCAGAGAGCAATCGTGCGTATGATAAAACAGCAAATGTTCAGGTTGAAGTTGCTCAGAAACTTTACGGAATTTATAAAGCAATATGTTCCGTAGCTAATGTCACCTTGAGCGCAGTTGAAAGGTCTTTCATTGGTAAATTAGGTTTAGATTATGAAGAAATTCTTCAACAAGCTCAAAATGATAAAGGGGTTGCTATTTCAACAGAAGGAGGCACGACTGAAGAAGAATCTCAAATTCAATTATTAAAATTATTATTTGCTGAATTTGATCGTGTAAAACTAAACCTAGATCCTTACAATTGGGAAGTGATTACAGGTTGGGATGAAAAAGTAAATAAATATAAAGATCCAATTTATAGCTTTAAGGTAAGAGACAAAGAAATAAAAATTGAAACGCACACAGAATCTTTATCACACTCTCAAATTCCAAAAGTAGCCTTACCAAAGTATCAAGCTTGGGGGGATGTTTTAAGATGGTGTTTGCAAGAAAACGTACCAGGAGAATTTCCGTACACTTCAGGTTTATATCCTTTTAAAAGAACAGGTGAAGATCCTGCAAGAATGTTTGCCGGTGAAGGTGGGCCAGAGCGAACTAATAAGCGTTTTCATTACGTAAGTATGGGTTTGCCCGCTAAACGATTATCTACAGCTTTCGATAGTGTTACACTTTATGGTAATGATCCCGATTTGCGTCCAGATATTTACGGTAAAATTGGTAATGCAGGTGTTTCTATCTGTTGTTTAGATGATGCCAAAAAATTATATTCTGGTTTCGATTTAGCAAACGTTATGACTTCTGTGAGTATGACTATTAATGGTCCTGCGCCAATGTTGTTAGGTTTCTTTATGAATGCAGCTATTGATCAACAATGTGAATTTTATATCAAAGAGAATGGGTTAGAAAAAGAAGTTGAAGCTAAAATCGCAAAAATCTATAAAGGAAAAATACGTCCATCATATAATGGTGATTTACCAGAGGGAAACAACGGATTAGGTTTAATGCTTTTAGGAGTTACCGGAGACCAAGTTTTACCATCTGATGTTTATGCAGAAATAAAAAAGAATACCATTGCTCAAGTACGAGGAACCGTTCAAGCAGATATTTTAAAAGAAGATCAGGCACAAAATACTTGTATATTTTCTACGGAATTTGCTTTGCGTTTAATGGGAGATGTTCAAGAATATTTTATTGAGAATAATGTTAGAAACTTCTATTCTGTATCTATTTCTGGGTATCATATTGCAGAAGCAGGAGCCAATCCTATTACGCAATTAGCATTGACGTTATCTAACGGGTTTACTTATGTAGAATACTATTTGAGTAGAGGAATGGATATCAATAAATTTGGGCCAAACTTATCGTTTTTCTTTTCAAACGGAATTGATCCAGAATATGCTGTTATTGGTCGTGTGGCACGTAAAATTTGGGCCAAAGCGATGAAGCATAAATATGGTGCTAACCCAAGAGCGCAGATGTTAAAATATCATATTCAAACTTCGGGACGTAGTTTACATGCCCAAGAAATTGATTTTAATGATATTCGTACGTCACTTCAGGCATTGTATGCAATTTATGATAACTGTAATTCGCTTCATACCAATGCGTATGATGAGGCAATTACAACACCAACAGAAGAATCGGTTCGTAGAGCCATGGCTATTCAGTTGATTATTAATAAAGAATTAGGTTTAGCTAAGAATGAAAATCCAATTCAAGGATCATTTATAATTGAAGAATTAACGGACTTAGTTGAAGAAGCTGTTTTATTAGAATTTGATCGTATTACGGAACGTGGAGGAGTGCTAGGCGCTATGGAAACGATGTACCAACGAAGTAAAATTCAAGAAGAAAGCTTGTATTACGAAACATTAAAGCATAACGGAAAGTTTCCAATTATAGGTGTAAACACCTTTTTAAGTTCTAAAGGATCACCAACGGTTGTTCCTGCGGAAGTGATTAGAGCAACAGAAGAAGAAAAACAATTTCAGATTAAAACTTTAGAGAGTTTGCATGAGGCACATAATACAGAAGAATTATTAAGTGAGTTGCAACGAAAAGCCATAAATAATGAAAATATTTTTGAAGCTTTAATGGAGGTTTGTAAAGTATGTTCCTTAGGTCAAATCACGTCGTCGTTATTTGAAGTTGGTGGTCAGTATCGTCGTAATATGTAAGCAGAGAAATAAATCATTTTTTTGTGTAAACTAAAAAGCGTTTCTTTATGAAACGCTTTTTTTTACATTCAAAATTAAAAATAGTTATGAAACATACTTTTAAAGCTTCAGTAAATTGGTCACTTAGTGATGGAGAAAGCACAATGAGTCCGAGAACATTTAGCAGGAATCATGATGTTTCAATTGTAAATAAAGTTTCACCATTACAAGTCTCTGCTGCAAAAATATTTAGAGGTGATGATTCATTATATAATCCTGAAGATTTATTATTGTCTGCATTAACATCTTGCCACATGATGTCTTATTTGTATGCCTGTGCACAGCATCAAATTGAAGTATTAAGTTATTTAGATAGGTCTGAAGGAGATTTAGAAGTAGAATCTTCGGGAAGCGGAAGTTTTAAAGTTGTAAGGCTAAAACCTGTTGTTACTATCAACAATGCAAACCAAAAAGAATTAGCGTTACAATTACATAAAAAAGCAAATGAACTTTGTTTTATCGCTAACTCGTGTAATTTTCCAATCTCTCATGAGGCAATAATATTGGTGAAGTAATTTAATTTGAAAAAATAATCACATCTTTTTGCATCTTTTTTAAAAGTTCTTCGTCTATTAAGTGAACATTAAAACATAATATTATGAAAGATAAAGAATGTACTTGCAACTGTGAAGGTTGCGCAAAAGGAGGGTGTCAAAATTGTACTTGTGAAAACTGTACATGTACAAATTGCAATTGTTAAATTATAATCAGTTCGGGTTCTAAATTTTGTACCCGAACTGATTTTAGTTAAATTTAAAGTATGACTACAAAAAGTGTTTGGGAAAGTTATTCTGGTGATATTCGACGTTTTATTTTAAGTAAAGTAAAAGACGTTGTGGTTACTGATGATATTTTGCAAGAGACATTTATTAAAGTTCATACTAAACTACATACTCTTAAGGATGAAACAAAGCTAAAACCTTGGTTGTTTTCAATTGCTAGATATACGATTCTAGATTATTTTAGAACTAACAAGCTAGCTATTACTGTTGAAGATTTAGAAATTGAATCAGAGCCTCTACCAAAAGGACATACAGAACAAGATTGCTTAAGGGGAATTTTAGTGAATTTACCAAAAAAATATAGAGATCCTTTGTTTCTATCAGATATTAAAGGTCTTAAGCAACAAGAGGTTGCTAACCAATTAAATTTATCTTTACCAACAGTGAAATCGCAAATTCAACGTGCAAGAAAGCAGATTGCACAAGGTTTTATGGACTGTTGTGGTTTTAAGATGAATGAAGATGGTCATTTGGTTGGAGAAATACAAGACAAAGCAGACTGTAAAGTTTGTCAATAATCGTACCTTTGAAGATTAATAGCAAAATAACTAATCAAGCTATTTTTATTACTTACTCAGATGTCTTTCAAAAAACTACACCCTTTATTAAAAGAATCCTTGGAAAATGAAGGATTTGAAACTTCAAATCCATTTCAGAAAAAAGTATTACCAACTTTAAAAGGTGGTGCGGATGCTTATATTATTGCGCCAAAAGGAAGTGGTAAAACTACAGCGCTTATTATAGCAACGATTCATAAACTAAAGGCAGAAGCTTTTGAAGATTCGCCAAGAGCTATTATTGTTGTTGAAAATAAGAAGGAAGCTTTACGTTTAAAAGAAGAGTTTGAAAGATTTACTAATACAACAGATTTAAGAGTGTATGCTTTGTATGATGAATACGATATTGAAAAGCAAAAAACAGAGGTATATTACGGACAAGATATTGTAATTGCAACTCCTGCTAGATTAAGTAAACTTTATTTTTTAAATGGAATTCATTTAGGTGAAGTACAGTTATTGGCTATTGAAGATGCTGACTATTTAGGCAGGCATAATGGTTATAATCATATTTTACGTTTATCTGAAAGTCTTAATAAATGTCAGTTTATAATTATGGCTGACGAAATGAATTCTAGAATTAAAAATTACCAGAATGCATTTATGAGTAATGCGCATCTTTTAAAATAGTAGTTATAATTTATAACGTCATCATCCAGTGACGTTGTAGTTTTCTAAATTTTCTTAATTCACCACGTAGAATAGGTAAGTAATCTTTACCATTACTATTTGATTTTTCTAATCGTCTACAATTGGTATATAATCGCGTGGTTAAACGATCTAGACTTTCTAGATGCCTATTCTTTTTATGGGAACATTTTTCAAGTTCCGCATTAATGATTTCAGGTGCAAGACTTGTGGATTGTTGAACGATATCTCCTGAGAAATAGATGTCATTATCCTCAGTACCATCTGCATTTAGATATGCTAAATCTTGATTAAGATAGGTAGAGATACTTCGCGAAAGCACAATAATATCCATGGCCTTTTGGTAAATAGGCAAATGAAATAAATGAGATGGTAAATTGTAGCTCATGATTTGTGTAGCAATTGTTACGAATTTAAGGACTATAATCTAAATTTAACTTTAGCTTTTAAAGCTAAGTTGTATATTTACTTTAGAAATGGTGTTATTTCTTAATATTTACTTTAGATGACTATAGATGATTTTAATTGGAAAATTTTAAAGTGTCTTCAACAAAACGCACGTATGTCTAATGCCGAAATAGGCAGAAGAGTTGGTATGACATCTCCAGCTGTTTCAGAGCGTATAAAAAAATTAGAAGATGCTGAAGTTATTCAAGGTTACACCACCTTTATATCTCCATTAGAGGTTGGCTATCAGCTTAAGGCCCTAATTACGTTAAGAGCATTTATGGGGATGCTTAAACCTTTTTTAGAAAAGGTAAAAACTTACGATGAGGTTGTTAATTGTTACCGAATTACAGGAAATGAAAATATTGTAATGGAGGTCGTTTTAAAAAATCAGAAACACTTAGAAATCTTTATCGATCAATTAATAAGTTATGGAGAAACTAAAACTCAGATTATTCTATCTCATGTTGTAAAATATAGTGAAGTAAAACCACCGACAAAATAAATCTATAAAGGTTTGGTTTCAATATCATCAACAATCATTTTGGCATGTATTCTAGAATTTTCTATAAACCATTTATGGGTTTCCATACCACCACAAATCACACCAGCTAAATAAAGCCCTTTTACATTTGTTTCCATGGTTTCAGAATTATAACTCGGAATGCGTTTTCCGTCTTTAGAAAACTCAATTCCGGCAGTATCTAATAATTCAAAATTAGGATGATAACCTGTTAAGGCAATAACATAATCGTTATCTAAAGTTTGTTTACTATTAGGTGTATTTATTATAACCTCTGTAGGTGTAATTTCTTTAATTTTAGAGTTAAAATAAGCTTTAATACTCCCTTCTTTAATTCGATTTAAAATATCTGGTTTTACCCAATATTTTACTCGTTCTCCAATGGATTCACCTCTAATGACCATGGTGACATTTCCGCCTTTTCTATAGATTTCTAATGCAGCATCTACAGAGGAGTTACTTGCACCAACGACAACCACATTCTGTAATGTAAAAGGATGTGCTTCTTTATAATAATGAAATACCTTAGGTAAATCTTCTCCAGGAATATTTAATAGATTAGGAATGTCATAAAAACCTGTTGCAATAATTACCTTTCGTACCTTATAATTATCTTTGTTAGATTGGATATTAAAACCATGCTCTGTTTTTTTTAAGGCTTCTACCTTTTCATACAGATTAATATTCAAAGCTTTTGAAGTCGTGACACGTCTATAGTATTCTAAAGCTTCGTTTCTTGTTGGCTTAGGGTTGTTGCTTATAAAAGGAATATCATCAATTTCTAATTTATCAGAAGTTGAAAAGAAGGTCATGTTCAATGGGTAGTTAAAAAGAGAATTGGTTAATGCTCCTTTTTCTAACACTAAATAATTCAGATTTCGTTTTTTACATTCCAGTGCACAAGCAATCCCTATGGGTCCAGCACCAATAATTAATACGTCTAAGTCAGGTTTTTTCATGGTGCTTAAAATTACAATTATTGCATAAGTTTATAAAATGTATGCTATTAAATATCTCTTAAAATATTAAGGACATTTTATATGTCGTATTTTTGAATTTTAAAAATAAGCCTTATGCGAATTTTAGTCGTTTTATTGACAATTATCTTACTTGCAAGCTGTGTTCAAAATAAAAAAAGGGTTGCAACAGATCTAACTCCATTTCAAAAAAAGATGAATGAAGATTTTAAAGACGCTTCAAAATCACCTTTAAAAAAGAAAGATATTAAAACGTTTGAAGGTCTAGATTTCTTTCCTTACGATTCTACGTTTTTAGTGCAAGCAGAATTAAAGCGAACGCCAAATACAGAATGGTTTCAAATGAAAACAACTACAGATCGCTTATCTAAAGAGCGTGTTTTTGGTATTGTAACTTTTGAAATAAAAGGGAAATCGTTTCAGTTAAACCTTTATCAAGGTGAAGAATTAATGCAAACAGAAGGTTTTGAAAACTATTTGTTTTTGCCATTTATGGATAATACTAATGGTTTTTTAAGCTATGGAGGTGGACGTTATATTGATTTAGATATACCAAAAGAGAATATAATTGAAATAGATTTTAACTCTGCTTACAATCCGTATTGTGCTTACGATGATAAGTTTTCCTGTCCAATTGTACCAAGTGCCAATTATATTGATTTAGAAATTAAAGCAGGTGTAAAGGTATTTGTAAAAGAAGAATAGAATTACATTTGTTTTTCTACAAGGTAATTTTCTAACATAACGCCTTTTAAGTTTTTCTTTAGTTTTTTGATAACGTTAAAATATTTGTTGTCAAAAAAAGGCAATGCTGTTTTGCTTACGTCTGATTTTATAATTTCAAAATCATTCATCATAACTTGAGATTCTATTATTCGTAGTAATTTAGAACCAATTCCTTGACGCTGAAAATCTTTATGAACAAATAAGCCCTCTATATAGTTTCCATTTTTTAAATAGGCAAAGCCAACAATATTATTGTCAATTTCTGCAATTATAAAATAGAATTTATTTATTCGTTTTTCCCATTCGTCAACGTTATCTGCTCCAGACGCCCAAACTGTAATTTGTTTCTCAGAATAATGTTTAGAATTAATGTGAGTAATTGTATTTCTAAAAATAGAAGTGATTTCAGGAATATCTTCTACTACTGCAGGTCTTATTTGTATCATATTTTATAATCTAAAGATGCTACCAAAAGAAACTACGCGCTGAAAAAAGTAAAAACTTTGTTCTGCATGGTCAGCTGTGTCACCTGTAGTTCTAATATCATTCATATTTATATAACCTCCTTTGGCATTTAATTGCACAAAAAAGTATTTGAGGAAGGTTAGGTTCACTCCAAGGTTTGCAGATAAACCATAACCTGCAAGATGAAACTCGTCATATCTATCTTTTTGTAATAATGTGGCATTTGTTTTAGGAAATAAGACACCACCACCAATACCTTCAGTTAAATTAACTTGAAATATATCCGTGTTATTTATACCAAATAGAGACGAAATATCATCGTATCTCGCAATTTCGGTATAGATGTAGTTTAGACCATCCGTATGTTCGAATTTTAAGAAATCTTCCGAAATAAATACGCTTTCATTATTAAAATCACCATTATAGATACTTCCAAGTTCGCTGTCAGGCAAGTCAATATAACCATTTACAGTTCTGTCTCTGTTTCTATTCATTACATATTTCATGTGGTCTAATCCCAAAGAAACGGTGTAATGATCAGAAATAAAATAACCCAATTTAGCATTGGTTTGAGGAATTGTCATCCTCGTAGGATTAACGTAATCGATATGCCAACCTTTTGGTTTGTCTTTGGCCGTAGCTTCGCTTATAGTGAAATCATAATTATCACCCTTAAAACGAATATCTGATTTAGAATATGCACCTCTATTTCCTCCCCAACTCACAAAGAATTTACCTTTATTTGATGTTGTGTATTTCAGTGTTTGTTCTGTCTGGCTATATACAATGGTGCAAAAAAGCGTGAATCCGATACTTAGGATTCTGTTAAAGTAGTTCATAAGAAATATCCGTAAAGGAACTAGTAGACGTCAGTCTTCCGGCGTACTTACAATAATTTATAAATTTATAATGAATTAATGGTTTTTCTAATCGCTACAAGATTAGTTAGAAGCCCTTCTAAATTATCTAGATGTAACATGTTGGCACCATCACTTTTTGCATTTGCAGGATCAAAATGTGTTTCGATAAATAAACCATCTACATTATTTACAATTCCAGCTCTAGCAATAGTTTCAATCATATCTGGTCTGCCGCCTGTAACACCAATACTTTGATTAGGTTGTTGTAATGAGTGGGTAACGTCTAAAACTGTTGGTGCAAATGCGCGCATCGTTGGGATGCCTCTAAAGTCTACGATCATATCTTGGTAGCCAAACATCGTTCCGCGATCTGTAATCCAAGCTTGTTCATTACCTGCATCTTTCACTTTTTGTACCGCATGCTTCATGGCTTCAGGACTCATAAATTGTCCTTTTTT
The DNA here is from genome assembly GCF_013403925.1 of Winogradskyella wichelsiae. GTDB lineage: Bacteria > Bacteroidota > Bacteroidia > Flavobacteriales > Flavobacteriaceae > Winogradskyella > Winogradskyella wichelsiae. Next base: position 50,821 of record NZ_JABFDJ010000001.1, on the reverse strand, counting down.
CAAGTTGACCACTTTTCCTGTTTTTGCAGCAGCAACGACTAAGTCAGTTTGCCTTACTAAGAAAGCAGGAATTTGTAATACATCTACATATTCAGCAGCCATAGCAGCATCAGAAACTTCATGAATATCTGTAACAGTAGGAACACCAAATGTTTCAGAAACTTTTCTAAGAATTTTTAAAGCTTTTTCATCACCAATACCTGTAAAACTATCAATTCTACTTCTATTTGCTTTTTTAAAGCTCCCTTTAAATATGTAAGGAATTTCAAGTTTATCAGTAATTTTTATGACTTTTTCAGCGATGCGTAAAGCCATGTCTTCACCTTCTATGGCACAAGGTCCACATAGTAGAAAAAAATTATTAGAATCGGTATGTTTTAATTTTGGAATTGTGATCAAAGCTATAGACTTAAAAATTATTAGGCTGCAAAGATACAATTATGATTGTTGAATTTAATTGTGAATCCTATAATTTAGTTTTTAGATTTTTGTAATTGTTTAAAATGTCTTTCTCATACTGTTTCGAATTATCCAAAGTGACATAATAAAGTTGCTTAAAACAAAAAAACCACCATATAATAATAGTTTTTGCGAAGACTCTGTCCAATCGATAATATTAAGTAAATTGAAAAAATAAGCCAGTATTAAATAAGATGAAAGACATACAAAAATAATACCTAATGAAAAATTTAACTTTCTACTAGGTCTAATAAGCTGCCACACAAATGGAATACCAAATAATAAGATTGGATAAGCTGTTAGATTATTACTTTTATTAAAATCAATGAACCAATAAAATATCAGTGATAAAAAATAGAGATATGGAATAAGTTTAATGTATTTATTTAAAGATGTCATCTGTTTTGTTTTTAAAGGTGAAAATTGACGTTTTTACATTAATAATGTATTCTAATAAAAGTATTTTTTTTAAAAAATCAGGGCATTTATAGGTTTATAATTGAATTTGAAAATCAATTAATTACCTTAATATATGGCCTTAGTCGCTGTATAAGCAAAATTATAACACATTATTAATGGAAAAAGTAAATTATGATGTACATTTGCACGCTTAAAATCAGCACTAGTTATGACTAAGATTAAAAATATCGCAATTATTGCACACGTTGACCACGGAAAAACGACTTTGGTTGATAAGATCATGTACCATTGTCAATTATTTCGTGATAACGAAAACACAGGAGATTTAATCCTTGATAATAATGATTTAGAACGTGAAAGAGGAATTACTATTACTTCTAAGAACGTTTCTGTTATTTATAAAGACACTAAGATTAATATTATTGATACACCTGGTCACGCCGATTTCGGTGGTGAAGTAGAGCGTGTTTTAAATATGGCAGATGGTGTTGTGTTGTTAGTAGATGCTTTTGAAGGTCCTATGCCACAAACACGTTTTGTATTGCAAAAGGCAATTGACTTAGGTTTAAAGCCTTGTGTAGTTGTTAATAAAGTGGATAAAGAAAACTGTACTCCTGATGAAGTACATGAAAAAGTTTTCGATCTAATGTTTGAACTTGGTGCTGAAGAGTGGCAGTTAGATTTTCCAACAGTTTATGGTTCTGCAAAGAACAACTGGATGAGTGATGATTGGAGAAACGAAACTACAAATGTTGAACCATTATTAGATATGGTTATTGAGCATGTTCCAACACCTGTTTTTGATGAAGGAACAACTCAAATGTTAATTACATCTTTAGATTTCTCTTCTTTTACAGGTCGTATTGCGATTGGTAGATTACAAAGAGGAACCCTTGTAGAAGGACAACAAATAGCCCTTGTAAAAAGAGATGGTACTGTTACAAAAAGTAGAGTTAAAGAAGTCTTTATTTTTGAAGGATTAGGCCGTAAGAGAGTTCAAAGCGTTGAGACTGGAGATATCTGTGCACTTGTAGGTATTGAAGGTTTTGAGATTGGAGATACAATTTCAGATATAGATAATCCTGAAGGTTTAAAATCTATTGCTATAGATGAGCCTACAATGAGTATGTTATTTACAATTAACGATTCACCTTTCTTTGGTAAAGACGGTAAGTTTGTAACATCTCGTCATATTAAGGATCGTTTAGAAAGAGAATTAGAGAAAAACTTAGCGCTACGTTTAGGTGAAACTGAAACGGCAGATAAGTTTATGGTTTTTGGTCGTGGTGTATTACACTTATCGGTATTAATCGAAACGATGCGTCGTGAAGGATATGAATTACAAATTGGACAACCACAAGTAATCCTTAAAGAAATTGATGGTGTTAAATGTGAACCAATTGAAGAATTAACAATTGATCTTCCTGAAACGGTTTCTGGTAAAGCTGTAGAATTTGTAACAAAGCGTAAAGGTGAGTTATTAAGTATGGTTACTAAAGGAGAGCGTATGATTTGTGAGTTTATGATTCCTTCTCGTGGTATTATTGGTTTACGTAACCAATTATTAACAGCTACTGCAGGAGAAGCAATTATGGCACACCGTTTTAAAGAATACCAACCTTATAAAGGTGATATTCCTGGACGTATTTCTGGATCATTAATCTCTATGGAGAACGGAACAGCGATTCCTTATTCAATTGATAAATTACAAGATAGAGGTAAGTTCTTTGTTGAGCCAGGTGAAAACATCTATGAAGGTCAAGTAATTGGAGAGAACTCTCGTCAAGATGATATGTCTGTAAACATTACAAAAGCTAAAAAGCAGAGTAATGTACGTAGTTCTGGAGCAGATGATAAAGCTAAGATTGTACCAGCTATTAAATTCTCTTTAGAAGAAGCTTTAGAATATATTCAGAAAGATGAGTATGTAGAAGTTACACCTAATCACTTAAGATTACGTAAAATTTACTTAAAAGAAGCAGATCGTAAGCGTAACAAGTTTTAGATCAACGTTTTTTATAAATATTATTGAAAAGAGAGATGCTGTAAAGTATCTCTCTTTTTTTATTTATTAGTATTATAACGCAATCTATTTTATCTTACACCGATTTATTTCTATTAAAACAAATTAATGCTATTCAATTCCATAGATTTTGCAATTTTCCTTCCTATTGTATTTGTACTCTATTGGTTTGTTTTTAAAGCTTTAAAAAGTCAGAATGTATTATTATTAGTTGCTAGTTATGTGTTCTACGCATGGTGGGATTGGCGCTTTTTAGGCTTAATAATTCTAAGTACATGTATTGATTTTTGTTTTGGTTTAGCAATAGAGAAAACTTTAATAAAGCGTCATAAAAAATACCTGGTTACGTTGAGTGTTTTACTCAATTTAGGGATCCTTGGCTTCTTTAAATATTATAATTTTTTTATTGAAAATTTTAATGAAGCATTTATGCTTTTTGGAAGAGATATAGATCTTAATTACCTTAATATTATTTTACCCATTGGGATTAGTTTCTATACGTTTCAGACCATGAGCTATTCTATAGATATTTATCGAGATAAAATAAAGCCAACTAAAGATATTATTGCATTTGCCTCTTTTATCTGCTTCTTTCCACAATTAGTGGCTGGTCCTATTGAGAGAGCATCAAACTTTTTACCTCAAATACAGAAACGAAGAATTTTTAATTATGAAAAGGCAACCGATGGACTAAAACAGATTCTTTGGGGACTTTTTAAGAAAATGGTTATTGCAGATAATTGTGCATTTTTTGTAAATGATGTTTTTGAGAATTATGGCGATTACTCGGGAAGTACATTGTTTTTTGCTGCTTTTCTCTTTTCTATTCAGATCTATTGTGATTTTTCAGGATATTCAGATATTGCAATTGGTGTCTCAAGATTGTTTGGTTTTAATTTGAAGAAGAATTTTGCATATCCTTATTTTGCAAGAAACATAGCCGAATTTTGGAGGCATTGGCATATATCGTTAACCACTTGGTTTAAAGATTATTTTTACATTCCGATAGGAGGAAGTAGAGGAAGTAAATGGATGCAATTAAGAAATACCTTTGCCATTTTTATGGTTATTGGTTTATGGCATGGCGCACATTGGAAATTTGTTGTTTACGGATTAATAAATGCCTTACATTTTGTACCCTATATTATTAGAGGAAAGAACACAAAATACACTTCAATTGTTGCAGAGAATCGTTTGTTTCCTAATAAGAAAGAACTTTTTGGGATGTTTCATACCTTTTTGTTTTTAATTTTTGCTCGTATATTTTTTAGAGCAGACTCGTTAACTATTGCGGTAGATTATTTGAAGAATTTATTTTCTGTAACCTTGTTTCAATTGCCTCAGTTTTCAAGCAATAGTCAAGCTTTAGTATTGTTTATGCTAATCCTGTTGTCATTTGTTGTAGAATGGTTTGGGAGAGATAAAGAGCATGCGCTTGAAAACATATTTAATAAATCGAAACGATCTTATAGAGTAATGTTTTATTATACAATTGTATTTTTAATATTTTACTTTAATGGAGAAGAACAACAGTTTATCTACTTTCAATTCTAGGTATGAAAAAATTTATAAAACAGTTTTTAGCGTTCTTAATTCCTATTTTAATTCTTATTGTAATATTAGAAATAACTTTAAGACATATTCCCAATGATTATAGCTTTAAAAATTCTGAAATAGAATTGCAAAAGGATGATGTTAAAACCTTAATCTTAGGAAGTTCACACAGTATGTATGGTATGAATCCTGAATATTTCACGCAAAGCGCTTATAATTTGGGTCATGTTTCAGAAACCATAGATCTCGATTATCTAATGCTTAAAAAGTATATTAAAATATTACCAGAGTTAGAAACTGTAGTGCTAAGATTATCATATACGACTTTATACGAACAATTAGGTGTGGGAGCAGAAGCATGGCGATTAAAAGACTACAATCTGTATTATGATTTAAATGTCTCTAATAAATTAAAATATAAAAGTGAAGTTTTAAGTGTAAAGCTTAAAAATAACTTATCTCAACTTAAAGCATATTATTTAAATGATGAGAAAATGATAACCGTAAAAAAGTCGGGTTGGGCCTTTTTTGAAAATGAACATGCAAACGGAACAATAGATGATTTAGGATTATATGCGGCAAAAAAACATACAATAGCATCTGATGCTTTAGTCAATGAGAATATACTTTTTTTAGATAAGCTAGTTCAATTATGTGACGATAAAGGTGTCAAAGTCGTTCTCGTTACCTTACCTGCGTATAAAAGTTATAGGGATAATTTAAATGATTCTCAATTAGAAACGATTATTAACACAGGTAAAAAAATGAATAATAAGTATAAAAACTGTACTTATTATAATTTTATGGATGATGAAGCGTTTACCGCAGAGGATTTTTACGATGCAGATCACCTCAATAAAAAAGGATCTAAGAAATTTTCTTCACTCATTGATCGCTTAATTCAAAATTAGAATTATTTTTGATTGATGTCAGATTATAAAGTCAAAATATATAACTCTTCAGATAAAGAAATCTGGAATAATTTTTCGCTAAAAAGTAACCAAGATACCTTTTTGTTTCAAAGAGATTTTATGGATTACCATAGTGATCGGTTTCAAGATTTTTCTCTAATAATTTATAAAAAAAATAAGCTCGTTGCTTTATTACCAGCAAATAGAGTGGAGCATTCTTTATATTCTCATCAAGGGTTGAGTTATGGTGGCTTTATATGTCTAAACACAATTAAAACCACAGAATATATAGAGTTATTTAGGGTTGCCTTAGAGTTTTTACATCAAAATGAAATTACTAATATCACTTTTAAGGAGCTTCCTGTTATATATTTACACAACATAACTAATCATCCTATAGCGTATGTGTTATTTAAAACTAAGGCTGAATTGATTAGAACAGATTTACATTCGGTTGTAGATTTAAAATATAAAAAGTATTCTAATAGTAGGAAAGAAGGCGTTAAAAGAGCGAATAAGTTTGAATTAAAAGTTGAAGAGTCTCTAACATGTGATTTGTTTTGGAATGAGATTCTAATTCCAAATTTAGAGCATAAACACGGAGTAAAGCCCGTTCACAATTTAGAAGAAATAACACTTTTAAAATCGCGATTTCCAAATAATATTAGACAGTTTAACGTATACCTTAATGATAAAATAGTTGCAGGAACTACTATTTTTGAAACCAAAAATGTAGCACATTGCCAATATATTTCGGGCAATGCAGATAAAAATGAGTTAGGGAGTTTAGATTTTTTACATCATCATCTTATAGAAAATGTATTTAAGGATAAGTTATATTATGATTTTGGAACGTCTAACATTAATCAAGGACAGCAAATAAACCAAGGCTTATTATTTTGGAAAGAAGGTTTTGGTGCGCGCTCTATTTCGCAAGGGTTTTATAACGTAGCAACTGAAAACTTTAAATTATTAGAGGATATATTGGTATGATTAAGTTTTTAGATATACATAAAATCAACAATCGTTTTCGAGATGAATTTCATACTTCATTTTCTAAATCTCTAGATGATGCCTATTTTGTTCTGGGTAAAAACGTAACTAACTTTGAAAATGAATTTAGTGCGTATTGTGGCACTAAGTTTTGTATTGGTACTGCTAACGGCTTAGATGCATTAACTTTAATATTAAAAGGCTATATAGAGCTTGGTAAATTAAAGAAAGGAGATAAAGTAATTGTGCCTGCAAATACATTTATAGCGACTATTTTGTCCGTTCTACATGCAGAGCTAGTTCCTGTTTTAGTAGAACCTAATACAAATACTTATAATATATCTATAGCTGAAGACAAATCTATATATATAGATGCTAAAGCGATTATTATGGTGCATCTTTATGGACAATTAGCAGATGTAGAAGGCTTACAACAGGTAGCAAAAGATTTTAATTTACTTTTAATAGAAGATGCAGCCCAAGCACATGGAGCTATTTCTAGTTTTAATGCTTGTAAAGCCGGAAATCTTTCAGACGCAGCAGCATTTAGCTTTTATCCCAGTAAAAATCTAGGTGCACTTGGTGATGGAGGAGCTGTAACCACTAATGATTCTGAATTAGTAGCGATCATTAAATTATTGCGTAACTACGGAAGTGAAAAAAAATACACTAACAAAATTATAGGTTACAATAGTCGTTTAGATGATATACAAGCGGCTTTTCTAAGTATTAAGCTAAAGACTTTAGATAAAGATAATCAACGTCGCAGAATAATTGCAAAGAGTTATTTAGAAGGTATTAAAAATTCAAAAATAAAATTACCCTTTTATGATGGTTCCGAAAATCATATATTTTATGCTTTTGTTATTGAAGTAGAGAATAGAACAGATTTTTCAAACTACCTTACACAGCATAAAATAGAGTGGTTAATTCACTATCCTATACCACCTCATAAACAAGAGGCGCTAAGGTCTTTCTCTCATTTTAATCTTAGATTAACGGAAAAGATTCATAAAAGAATTTTAAGTTTGCCTATAAGTCCTGTGTTGAATGATAAAGAGGTTCAGACAGTTATAGACGTTATAAATAACTACTAATTGAAAAAGTTTTTTAATTATATAAACAGTGAAGTTTTAGTAAAAGCAGCCAATTTAAATATGGCTAATATTAGTATTAAAATTATAGCTGGAATTTTAATTTCTAAATTCATAGCTGTTTATATAGGTCCACAAGGAATGGCGCTATTAGGAAATTTACGTAATTTTTTAAGGGCGCTGCAATCTTTATCCATATCCGGACTTTACAAGGGGGTAGTTAAATTTGTAAGTCAAGTTAAGGATGATAGTGTTGAGTTATCCAAAACCTTATCAACGGTATTTTACTTAGGTTTTTTCTCATCAATGCTTTTGGCCTTTTTATGCTATTATAATGCAGAATTAATCAATGATATAATTTTCACTGAAAATTACAACTATGTATATATTATTGAAACGTTAGCTATAGTGTTGCCTTTTTATGCTTTAAATATGTTTACATTTTCCATCATGAATGGTTTTTCTAAGCATAAATATTTATTATTAATTAATATTTTAGGTCAAATAATGGGGCTTTTGGTCACATTACTTTTAATACATCAAGAAAATATTAATGGTGCATTATTGGCCATGGTGATTACACCAGCTCTTAATTTATCAATTACTCTTGTTGGTATTGCCTTTAGAAGAAATTTAATGGCATCTGTTAAAATCACAAAAATTAGTCTATCAGTTTTAAACAAACTAAGTCCTTATATGATAATGGCTTTGGTCGGTGCAATTGCTCTGCCAATAGTAACGATTATAATTAGAAATTATCTGATAGAAGAAATAGGTCTGAAGTCTGCAGGTTATTGGACTGCTATGACACGTATTTCAGATTATTATTTAATGTTTTTTAATTCGATGATGGCACTTTATATTTTGCCAAGATTCTCAGAAATTAATTCAAGATTAGAATTTAGAAAAGAAGTCTTTAGTTTTTATAAAACGATGATGCCAGCATTTTTAGTTCTAGTCCTTATTATTTATTTCAGTAGGTCTTTACTCATAAATATATTGTTTACAGAAGATTTTAGACCCGTTGAAGATTTATTTGGGTATCAAATATTAGGAGATATTGCACGCGTACTTTCTATGGTGATAGCTTATCAGTTTTTAGCTAAAAAGATGTTTACTCATTTTTTAATTTTAGAAGTTTTTCTATTTGTAATTATGTATTTTTCTAGCATTTATCTTATCGATGAATTTGGACTCAAAGGTGCTGTAATGGGACATTGTTTAAGTTATTTTATGTACTTCGGAATAATAGTATTACTCTTTAGTAGTTCTTTGTTTGGTGTAATTCCAGAAGAGGAAATAGATGGTTATTAAAAATAGATAAGTGAAACTACCAAAATTTATTAGTTCTAATACCGTTCTTAAGATTACATCATTAAACGCTGTAGTCATAACCATTCGATTAATTGTATCCGCTTTCATACAACGTTTACTTGCAGTTACTGTTGGTGAAGTCGGTATTGCAAGTATAGGTCAGTTGCGTAATGTAATTGCGATGATAACGAGTACTTCTACACTTGGAACGTTTAATGGACTTGTAAAATATATCGCTGAATTTAAAAATGATCAGTCAGAGCTTTCAAAACTATTTTCTACCGTTACTGTTTTTGGAATTATAGGTTCTTTAATTTCTTCAGCGGTATTATTTTTTGGAGCATCATTTTTATCTGATTACTTATACGATTCCCAAGATTACATTTTTGTTTTTCAACTTTTGGCTGTAATTATTCCTTTTGTAGCTATTGGTCGTATTGTAAATGCTGTAATTAGTGGACTATCTGATTATAAACGTTATGCTAAAGTTGAATTAATTAGTTACATCTTAGCAACTATTGCTCTTGTTATTGGTGTTTATACTTCAGAATTAAATGGCGTACTAATAGCTATAATTGTAGCACCTGTTATTCAATTGATAGTTTTGGTTTTTGTATTTGGAAAAACCTTAAATACGTATGTTAAATTCAAGTCGTTAAAACTCGATTTAATTTATAAAAATAAATTGTTGGCATTCACATTAATGTCTTTTATATCAACCTTTTTGTTGAATTATATCGAGCTTAATATTAGAACATTAGTATCCGAGGAAATTAATATCAATGAAGCGGGCTATTGGACAGCTGTTACTTTTATTTCTAAAAATTATATGGTATTTGCAACAGGTTTATTTACTTTATACGTGCTACCTAAGTTTGCTAGTATTCACAATAAGCATGATTTTAAAATTGAAGTGTTTAATATTTATAAGACCATTTTACCCATTTTTGGATTAGGAATGATTCTTGTTTATTTCCTAAGAAACTTTATAATTCAAATTATATATCCTGATTTTTCAGGAATGGAGCCTTTATTTAAATGGCAATTATTAGGAGATTTTATTAGATTGGGAGCGTTAGTTTTATCTCATCAATTCTTGGCTAAGCGTTTGGTTAAGAGTTTCGTAATAACAGAAATAGTTTCTTTAGGGCTGTTCTTTGTGCTATCAAAAATATTTATTCAATATTATGGAACAGAAGGGGTTGTAATTGCACATTTTGTACGTTACATCATTTACTTTATAATGGTCGCTTTTGTTATTAGAGGTTATTATAGTTCTAATAAAAGTGAATAATATTTAAGAGTTAAAGTTCCATATTTTCAAATATTGTTTGGCGCAAGATATATGATCGTGATGTTCTTCTACAAATTTTCGTCCTTGTGCTGATATTTCAATTATTTTTTCAGGATTCAAGATTAGCCATTCTAGCTTTTGTGCTATTTTTTTAGCATAAGGTAAAGCATTTATAGCCACAGTATCTTCTTTTATATTAAAATAGTCTAACCATTCTTGTTCTGCACCAGTAAGGACCACTTTTCCTTTAGCCATAGCTTCTAAAGCATTATAACCTTGGTCGTAGGCATAAACTTGATCTAATAAAATATGTGCTTTATCAAAACTTATAATGTAGTCTTTGTACGGTAGGTCTTGTGCAATGATAATTTCTACTTTATCTTCATATTTATGCGCTATAATAGCTAAAGCGGCTTCAAAGAGATCATTTCCTTTTTTGTAATAATTAGCGCTGTTAATACCATGAAAAATAATTATTTTATCTTCAATAATAGGTGTTTTGTAAGTTAACTCACTTAAGTCAATGGCATGAGGAATCATTCCTAAATGTTTTGGATGATTTTCTAAAGGAATGTAATAATCCATATCGTTAGAGATTACACCTTCAATTTTTTGATAGATATAACGATTTAGCATTTTGAAGCTCGGACTCATATACCTTAGGCCTAAAGAGTGATCTTTTTTAGGGACTTTGCCTTCAAAATAAGGAGTTAAAATAGAATATCTAAAACGTTTGTCGTGAGCATAAGATACACTAGGGTAATCTAACCCGCATGATAATAAAAAGAACTTAGCATTGTTTCGTGGTTGCAGCCAATTTAAAATTTTTATATGACTCTTTGCCTCAATATTAAAGGGAGATTCATTTATTAATTGAATGATGTCGTAGCCCGAAAGTTCCTTTTTTCTCGATTTTATTTGCTGTAATATTAATTCGGATAAGAGATTGATTTTTGTGAGTTTAAAAATTAAAATACGAACCTTATTGAGTATTGGAGAATTAAAATATTCTTTAATTTCTATATCAACATCTACTTTTTTAAAACCATCAGTAGTACTTATTACAATAGCCTCGTGCCCCAAAGATTCTAAACCTTTTTTAATGTTTCTGTGGGCTCTATTATACTCCCCAATGAGTAAGATTTTCATTATTAATAATTACATTTGTTTCAAAGGTATTAATTAATGGCTAATCTCAACACTTTAAAAATTTGTATTGTTTTATCTTCGTTAAGTAATGGTGGTACAGAGCGTTTTGGTGCATCTCTTTCTAATATTCTTACAAGTTTAGGTTATGATATTCATATTGTTATTACACATGATGCTGTAGAATATGATTTTTCAGGAACTCTTTTTAATTTAGAAAAAGAAGCTAAAAAAAGTCATAGTTCAATAAGTAAATTAGCGGCCTTATCTCGTTACTTCAAACAACAAAATTTTGATATAATTATAGATAACAGATTGAGAACACAATTTCTCAAAGAGTTAATTATATACAGGTCATTTTATAAAGACTCTAAAATTATAGGAATGGTGCATAACTATAAAGTAGAAAATTATTTTCCTGTAAATAAATATATATCAAAAATCATATATCCAGAGACCACCACATTTATTGGTGTTAGTAAAAAAATAAAGGAGAACGTAAAGGAAACGTACGGGTTTAAAAATGTTGATTACATGCATAATCCGATTAGTATAAATGAGATTACAGCCAAATCTAATAGCAATATAAAAACATTAGATTATAAGTATATTCTTTATTTTGGTCGATTTGAAGAAGTTGCCAAAAATCTAACTTTATTGATAGAAAGTTATAAGTTATCAAGTTTAAGAGCTCAGGATATTAAGCTTGTTTTAATGGGGAAAGGTGATGATAAAGCTATTATTCAACATTTAGTTTCTCAATATTCTTTAGAGGATGATGTGATTTTTATGGATTACCAACCCGAGCCTTTTCCTTTTGTGAAAGATGCTTTATTTACTGTTTTAACGAGTAATTATGAAGGTTTTCCTATGAGTATTATAGAGTCTATGGCTTGTGGTACACCTGTTGTTTCTGTAAATTGTCCCTCTGGTCCAAGTGAGGTTATTCAGAATAATATAAACGGGGTTTTAATAGAGAATAATACACCAGAAGCCGTATCTAAAGCTTTTAATTCTTTTTTGAGTGATGAAGATTTATATAATAAGTGTAAAGAAAACACAATCTCTAGTGTTAAGCATTTAGACGTTAGTGTCATTGCTAAAGGATGGCTGAAATTATTAGAAAATGAGTAGAAAAACTGTAGAAGATTGTCAATTATTAAAGATTCCCAAGGTTCATGATGAACGTGGAAGTCTTGGTGTTATAGAGAAAACTATAATTCCATTTTCTATGAAGCGTATTTATTATTTATACGATGTACCTAGCGATAGTTATAGAGGAGGACACGCACATAAAAAACAAGAATCTGTAATAATAGCGCTTAGCGGTAGTTTTGAAGTTGTTTTTGATGATGGTAAAAATAGAAAACGCATTACTTTAAATAAACCAAACCAAGCATTGTATATACCAACAGGAATATGGCGTGAAATTGAAAATTTTTCTTCAGGTTCAGTTTGCTTTGTAATTGCTTCTACAGAATTTGAAGAGCAAGATTATATTAGAGATTACAACGATTTTAAGTTATTTAAAAGCTGAAATGTAAATGTTGTTTTTGATTAATACCGTTTGAATTTTTTTGAGGACTACAAGCATAATTCTCGGTGAATAGAGAAGTAGCTTTTGTTTAAAATTTAAGTTTGAAAGTAAAATCTGGCGCTTCGCAGTTTTATAAATACTAAATTCTTTTAAGACTTTACATCTAATTGCTAAGGCATACCTGTTAATATCTAGATAGTGCTTTAATGCAGCGTTATTCGCTTCTTCTTTGCTATAACTATTAATGAAATTTAGACGGATTAAATTGGTTTCTTTCTTTGTTAAACTATCAGGGATATAATATTTATAAGCCATTGTTATAGTCGGATTAAAAGCCACTTCATATTTTAAAGCAAACTTTATCCATAAATCTAAATCTTCAGAAGTATCTAAATTAATATTGAATCCTCCAACTGCATCAAATTTATCTTTAGAAAATGCTACAGCTGATGTCCATGCAATTGAGTTAATAATATTTCCTCTAAAAAAGTCTTTAGCAATTAGGCTGTCCGTACCATAATTAAAGTTGAAATTAGCATCTCGTTTGGTGTTTTTATCGAGATAAATTTCGTAATTATTACAATACAATCCCGCATTTGGAAATTGAGTTATTTGCTGTTTTAATACATTAAGATGATTCTTATACCAATAATCATCTGCGTCTATTAAAGCGATAAATTGTCCTTTAGCAATAGATATTCCATTATTTCTAGCTTCAGAAACGCCTTTGTTTTCTTGTTGAATTAAAACAATTCTTTCATCCTTAAATTGTTTGACGATTTCAATACTTTGATCTGTAGAACCATCATCAACAATAATAATTTCAAAATCTAAGAAGTCTTGGTTAATGACACTTTGAAGTGTTTCTTCTATAAATTTAGCCTTATTATATAAAGGGATTATAACAGAAAAAAATGGTGTCATTTTTTATGAGAGATTAATGTGCAATAATAGCCCAATTTATAAAAATCGAATAATAATAGCGAAGGATGTGATGAGTTAAAATTCTTTATCAATATGGGGTTAATTATATTATAAATGAGGATAACTAAAGGAATTAAACCGAGTGTCTTTATTTTAGTATGTGCATCTACTATTTTTATTTCACTAACTAAATCTTTGTTTTTATTTGATAGTAATACTAAATTTTTAAGACCATATTCGGTTTTTAATAGATACGTATCAGCATCTTCTTTAGCATCATGGATTACTGGATTATTGATAAAGTTTAGATGATATCCATTAATTTTCAAATTATTGAAAAATATAAAATCTTCAAACCCATATCTTTTTATACTTTCATCAAAAGGATGAGATTGAAGAATAGGTTTCTTAATTAAAAAGTTAGCTGAAGTAAATGTTGGATTGTGATTTTCATCATCAAAAGAACAAGCTTCTCTCTTTTTGGTATAGAGCCACCTTAATTTATAAGGCTTCTTTGGTGCTGATGCTTCTTGAGTCATACCTCCAACAGTTATGTTGTGTTCTAAGGTATTTAAATAGTTTGAAATGAATTTTTCTGACTTAGGAAAAGTACCCGCGTCAATAAACAATAAGTTTTCGTAGGTTGCTTCTGTTGCTAATAAATTACGAATAGCACTTCGTCCTATATTTTGCTTATTAAAGATTAATTTAATATTTGATAACTGCTTAATTTGATTAGCACCAAATAACATTTGAGTAGAAAAGTCATCTATAATTATAATTTCAAATACAATTTTACAAGATGTTGCCTGTTGATGAATTTCTTCAACCAATGGTTGTACATCGTAATTGTAAACGGGTATAAGTATAGATAACATGTCAGCCTCTCTTTATTGCAACAATAACAGTTTAGACTTTTAAGCCTTGATATAGTTGTACTTAATTTTTACGTTGCACTACTTCAAAAACCTTGTTTTCATCACATTTTAAGGTTTTACTTGGGTATTTTAAAAGCAAAGCATAATCGTGGGTTGCCATTAAGATAGTGTTTCCATTTTTATTAATTTCTTGTAGCACCTCCATTACCTCAATGCTGGTTTGCGGATCTAAGTTTCCGGTAGGCTCATCAGCTAAAATTAGCTCAGGATCATTTAATAAAGCACGAGCAATAGCAATACGCTGCTGTTCTCCACCAGAAAGCTCATGTGGGTATTTAAAGCCTTTTGTTTTCATAGCAACCTTGTCTAATACGGTTGCTACACGGTCTTTAATTTTATCTTTTTCTTTCCAACCTGTTGCTTTTAAAACAAATTCTAAATTTCCGTTAATCGTACGGTCTGGTAATAATTTAAAATCTTGAAAAACAACACCTAATCGTCTTCTTAAAAACGGAATGTCTTTCTCTTTCATGGTTCTTAAGTCAAAATCAACAATAGAACCTTCGCCTTCTGTTAATTCTAAATCACCATAAAGTGTTTTCATAAAACTACTTTTTCCGCTTCCTGTTTTACCAATAAGGTACACGAAATCTCCTTTTTTCATTTCAAAGTTTACCTTAGACAGTACCATACTGTCACCTTGATAAATAGTAGCATCTTTAAGTTCTAAAACCGTTTCGGACATATTATAGATATAAATAAATTGGTCACTGTAAATGTATTGCTTAAAATTTCAAATGCAAAACTTAAATTCTTAATTCCTTAATTTGCGTTAAGGATTGAAGCGGCATCCTTTTTGTTTTTTATTTAATGCAATAGAAATGAAAAAAAAGAAAAAGATATAGTGGAAAGCCTGACATTTTACCATTCTTCAAGTTTTAGCTTGTAAGATGGTAAAATGGAACGCCCAAAATATTTTAAAGCTTAAAATAATCAATATAATTCTGTAAATCTTTATCACCACGACCAGACAAGCTAATTACTACAACATCGTTAGGTTTAAAAGTTTTATGTTTAAAAATCGCTAGGGCATGAGAGCTTTCAATAGCCGGAATAATACCTTCCAATTGGGTTAATTCTAAGCCAGAATTCATGGCTTCATCATCTGTTGCTGAATAAAATTCACCACGACCTGTTTTATATAAATGCGAATGTAAAGGACCAACACCTGGGTAATCTAATCCTGCGGAAATAGAGTAGGGCTCAGTAATTTGTCCGTCATTGGTTTGCATTAATAACGTTTTACAACCGTGAATAATCCCTTCTTTTCCTAATACAGAAGTTGCAGCGCTTTCACCAGAATGAATTCCTTTTCCTGCAGCTTCTACAGCAATGATACCGACATCTTCATTATCTAAAAAGTGATGATACGTTCCTGCAGCATTACTTCCGCCACCGATACATGCCACAACGTAATCAGGGTTTTCTTTACCTTCTTTTTCTTTTAATTGCCACTTTATTTCTTCGGAAATTATAGACTGAAATTGCGTTACCATATCCGGGTAAGGGTGCGGGCCAATAGCTGAACCAATAATATAATGTGTGTCTATCGGATTATTAATCCAATCTCTAATAGCTTCATTGGTGGCATCTTTTAAAGTTCGACTTCCTGATAAAGCAGGTACCACTTTAGCGCCTAACATTTTCATTCTCGCAACATTTGGTGCTTGGCGTGCAATGTCGATTTCTCCCATATAAACTACACACTCAATACCTGTTAAAGCACAAACGGTTGCTGTTGCAACACCATGTTGACCAGCGCCGGTTTCGGCAATAATTCTGTTTTTACCCAGACGTTTTGCCATAAGGATTTGCCCAATAGTATTATTGATTTTGTGCGCTCCAGTATGGTTGAGGTCTTCTCGTTTTAAATAGACTTTTGTATTATATTTTTCGGAAAGTCGTTTTGCAAAATAGAGGGGGGAAGGACGCCCCACATAATCTTTTAAAAGTTGATTAAACTCTTCTTTGAAAGAAGGTTCAGCCATGATTTTTAAATAATTCTGACGTAATTCTTCTACGTTCGGATAAAGCATTTCAGGGATGTATGCGCCACCGAATTCTCCGTAGTATCCTTTTTCGTTGATTTTGTAACTCATGATTGTTTTATTATCGTCATTGCGAATCACGTTTTTTACGTGATGTGGCAATCTGTTTCTTTTTTTTTCTTGTTCATTTGCCTTGATGCAAACGAACCAAAAATCACAATCAAAATTAGGAATTACTCATTGATTTATATTGTTTCAATAAGGAATTCGTGAATGCAAAGCATTTGCTAAAGCATCATTCGCTTTCAGAACTTCGTGCTTGAGGCTGTGCCTCGCACCTGCATTCTTTCGCTCATTATTTCTGAATTTTGATGTTTCCGACACTGTCGGAATTTGGGACATTACTTTTTACTAAATTTTGTTTTCTTCCCAATTTATATTTTTCTAACTTCTAACTTCTAACTTCTAACTTCTAACTTCTAACTTCTAACTTCTAACTTCTAACTTCTAACTTCTAACTTCTCTTTAAATAATTTCAAACCTTCAATATTCTTCAATCCTGGTTCTAGTTCAAATTTACTGTTAACATCGATGGCATAACAAAGCTTAGATTCCTGGCTTTGTAGGAATGACAAAACGTTTTCAACTTCATTTAATCCAATACCACCGCTTAAAAAATAAGGTTTGGTTGAAGGATAGTTTTTAAGCACATCCCAGTTAAAGGTGTAACCATTTCCGCCTGGTAATTTTCCTTTAGTGTCAAACAGAAAATAATCACAGACTGTTTCATAAGGTGCTAAATCTTTAAAGTTGAATTCGTCTTTAATACTGAAAACTTTGATGATTTCAATGTCACTTAGACCATGTTCAGTCTGACAGTTTTCTTTCAATTTAGAACAATATTCAGGGGATTCTTCACCATGTAATTGTACGGCTTGTAAATCGAATTCTTTTATTTTTTTAATAACAATATCTAATGATTCATTGACAAAAACACCAGTCTTTTTTATAGATTTTGATAATTTTGGGATAATACTATTAAAGTTACGTTCTGATTTTTCGTAAAATATAAAGCCTAGATAATCGGGTTGCAAATTAGCAACAGCTTCTAGGTTGTCTTTATATTTCATTCCGCAAATTTTTAGTTTCATATATTCTAGCAAAAGCGGGAATTTTACCACACCTTATATTTTTGTTGTTCTTGCCCAAGCAGTAATCTATTTATTTCTTCTTGATATCATTTTTTCGTACTTCTAAAATCACTCGAAGTGACGATTATTACTTATTTAATGTTTCAATAAATGTTGTAGCACTTTTTCCTGGGTTATCTGTTTTCATAAAATTCTCTCCTATTAAAAACCCTTTATAACCAAAAGGTTGTAATTCTTCAATGGCTTCTATAGTGCTAATTCCAGATTCAGAAACCTTTACAAAATCATTAGGGATTAATTGACTTAATTGTTTTGAAGTGTCTAAACTAACTTCAAAAGTTTTAAGGTTTCTATTGTTTACGCCAAGCATATCTAACGATGGCATTACAGACTTGTGTAATTCTTCTTCGTTATGAACTTCTAATAAAACATCAAGGTTTAAGTGTTTTGCAAATTCTGAAAACTGTTTAATTTCAGCTCTTGTTAAGATTGCTGCAATTAGCAAAATGACATCGGCACCGTAAGCTTTAGCTTCAAGAATTTGGTATTCATCAATAATAAATTCTTTTCTTAAAAGCGGTAAATTAGAACTTGCTCTTGCTAATAATAAATCGTCTAAAGAGCCGCCAAAATATTTTGCATCTGTTAAAACAGACATTCCACAAACACCAGCATTTTCATAACCAGATGCTACATCTTGTACATTTAAGTTTTGATTAATAACAGATTTTGAAGGTGAACGCCTTTTATGTTCTGCTATAATTCCTGATGTGCTGTTTCTTAAATTAGCAGCTAAAGAAAACGTTGCTCGTGAAAACAATATAGACTGTTCTAATTGTTTAATAGGAATCAATGATTTACGTAAATTAACTTCTTTACGTTTGTCGAATACAATTTTATCTAGAATGTTCATGTTCTTTTCCTCTATGAGGTTAACTTTTTATTTTTTATTCTGTTCATTTTGTCTTGATACAAAACGAACCAAAAAATCACAATCAAAATTAGGAAATAGCTAAAGCATCACTCACTTTCAGAACTTCGTGCTTGAGGCTTCGCCTCGCATCTACGTTCTTTCGTTCATTATTTCTGAATTTTGATGTTTTCCGACTGCGTCGAAATTTGGGACATTAATTTTAACTTAATTTTGTTTTCTTCCCAAGTTATATTTTAAATTTTGCTTACTGCTTACTGCTTACTGCTTACTGCTTACTGCTTACTGCTTACTGCTTACTGCTTACTGCTTACTGCTTACTCAATTCAATTAATTTATCTAAACTCTGTTTTGCTTTTCCACTAGCAAGAGATTCTTTTGCAAGTTCAAAACCTTCTTTATGAGAAATTTGTTTTGCTGTTGCAATGGCTAAACCTGCGTTAGCACAAACGACTTTGTGTTGTGCTTCTGTTCCTTCGTTATTGATGACGCTTTTAAAAATCTCAGCAGCCATTTTTACGCTATTTCCTCCAAATATTTCCGATTGTTGAATTTGTGAAAGGCCTAGATAAGAAGGTTCAAATAAAACTTCAGATGTATTAGAAATCACTTTTGTTTTTCCTGTTAATGAAATTTCATCATAGCCATCTAAAGCATGGACAATAGCATAGTTTTTATCTGTTTCTTGATATAAATAACTGTATAATCTTAATAATTCGAGATTAAAAACGCCAACCATTTGATTTTTTGGAAAAGCAGGATTGACCATTGGACCTAACATATTAAAAAATGTTTTTACACCTAATTCTTTTCTAATTGGTGCTACATTTTTCATGGCAGGGTGAAATAATGGGGCGTGTAAAACACAGATTCCTGCTTCATCAATACTTCGTTTTAGAAAGTCGGAATCACTGCTGAATTTAATCCCTAAATATTCCATAACATTTGAAGAACCACATGCTGATGATACGCCGTAATTTCCATGTTTTGAAACGTGGACTCCTGCTCCTGCAGTTACAAAAGAAGATAAGGTTGAAATATTAAAAGTGTCTTTTCCATCACCTCCAGTTCCACATAAATCAATAGTTTCGTAATTATCTAAATTTACAGGAATACATAATTCTAGAAGAGCGTCTCTAAAACCACGAAGTTCATCGGTGGTAATACTTCGCATCATATAAACGGTTAAGAACGATGCAATTTGACTTTGGTTATATTTTCCTTCTGATATGTTAACCAAGACGTTTTTTGCTTCTTTACTAGAGATGTTTTCTTGGTTGATGAGTCTATTTAATATTTGTTTCATTCTAATTCCTGCTAAAACAGATGTTCTTTAATTAAACTGTTATCTGTTTATATTGTCTTATTCCTTTATTATTTTTACTTCAAGTTTATTGGTTCACCCAATTCTCAAGAATCTTTTTTCCGTCTGGTGTTAATACTGATTCAGGATGATATTGTACGCCTTTTACATCATAAACTTTATGTCTTAGCGACATTATTTGTCCGTTTTCGTCAAAAGAAGTCGCTTCTAAAACGTCAGGTAAATTACTATTAACAACCCATGAGTGATATCTGCCAACTTCGAAGGTTTTGTTTAAGTCATTAAATAGAGTTTCATCATCAACAGAAAGTGTAATGTTGGTAGCGACACCATGATAAACATTTTCTAAGTTTTCTAATGAACCTCCAAAAACTTCAGCTATGGCTTGTTGTCCTAAGCACACACCTAAAATACTTTTAGTAGGTGCATACGTTTCTATAATTTGCTTTAATAAGCCTGCTTCATCTGGGATACCTGGTCCTGGTGATAATACAATTTTATCAAAAGCATCGACTTCTTCGATGGTTAATTTATCGTTTCGTTTAACGGTGACTTCACAGTCTAAATCTTCTAAATAATGAACGAGATTATAAGTAAAACTGTCGTAATTGTCTATGACTAATATTTTTTTCATCTTAAATTTCTTCTGCCTGTTCTATCGCTTTTGTTAAAGCACCAAGCTTATTATATACTTCTTGCAATTCACTTTCGGCTTCAGATTTGGCAACTATTCCTGCTCCTGCTTGCCAAAATAATTTATGGTCTTGACTTAAAAATGTTCTAATCATAATGGCGTGATTAAAATTGCCGTTAAAATCCATAAAACCTATGGCACCGCCGTAATAACCTCTACTGGTTTTTTCATATTTTTCTATCAGTTGCATGGCTTTGTGCTTTGGTGCTCCACTTAAAGTTCCTGCAGGAAACGTGTCTGCAACCACTTGCATGGTATCTGTGTTTTTATGAATTGTTCCTGTAACTTTACTTACTAAGTGTATAACATGCGAGAAAAATTGTACTTCTCTATAGTTTTCTACAGTTACATTGCTACCGTTTCTACTTAGGTCATTTCTGGCTAAGTCAACCAACATAACGTGTTCACTGTTTTCTTTATCGTCTTTTATTAACTCTTCAGCAAGTTGCGCATCTTTAAGATCATTTCCACTTCGTTTAAAAGTTCCTGCAATGGGGTGAATCTCTGCTTTTCCTTTGCTGACAACTAGTTGTGCTTCTGGTGAACTTCCAAATATTTTGAAATTTCCGTAATCGAAATAAAATAGATAAGGGGATGGGTTAATACTTCGTAATGCTCTGTAAACATTGAACTCATCTCCAATAAATTCTTGAGAAAATCGTTTAGAGAGTACCAATTGAAAAACATCACCTCTGCCACAGTGTTTTTTTGCAAGCTCTACATTCTTTTTATATTCTTCATCAGTTAAATTTGATTGAATACCTCCTTTAGGTTTAAAATTGTAAGAAGCATATTGTCTGGTTTGAATTAGCTGTAGAATATCGTCAATATTATTTTCGTTATGAAAACAATTAGCAAAAATATAAGCCTCATTTTTTTTGTGATCTATAGCAATGATGTTTTGATAAACAGCATAGTATATTTCAGGAATAGAAACAGAATTATCTTTCTTAGAAATTGTTATATCTTCAAAATACTTTACAGCATCATAAGAGGTGTAACCAAAGATTCCATTATTTATAAACTTAAATTCTTCTTTACAGTCAACCTTAAAACGTTGTGTAAACTTGTGAATTTCTTCAACCACACCAACGGTTTCTACGAGATTACTTTTAGTACTTCCGTCCGGATAGGTTTGAGAAATAATATCACCTTCAACTTTTATAGATGCAATAGGATTACAACATATGTAAGAGAAATTGTTGTCACTGGCGTGATAATCACTACTTTCTAAAAGAATGCTGTTGGGGAATTTATCTCTAATTTTAAGATAGATGCTAACAGGTGTAATGGTATCTGCTAAGATTTTTTTATAATGGGTGTGTAGACTAAATGTTTTCATTTTTGCTGAATTTATTTTCAGTATTTGTTTAAAATAAAAAAGGCTTGTCGTGAATGACAAGCCTTTTTTTTATATAATTTTTACATAACAAGGATTATTTCACGAACGTAAGTTTGAGAAATTCCACCACCAAGTATGATTTGTATTTATTTTCATCTGAACATCAAAGATAGAAATCAATTTTCAGATTTCAAACACTTTAAGAAAAAAAGATTCCTGTTTTAGTAAATTTTACCAAAACAGGAACCAAAATTTAAGTTTTACTTAAATAAGAGTTATTAAAATTTTAGAGTAACATTTAAGTCAAATTCGTCATAGATAGCTTTATCTTTTAATGATTCAAAAATTGAAGGTGACTTATAAGTAATATTATGCTTTGTTCTATCAATTTTTAAATTTGCAGTAGCTGTGTCTCCTTTAACGATCATAGGGAAAGAAATAGCTTCAGTTTCTCCTTTAATTGTAATGTTAGCCTTAACATTATAATTTCCATCTTTCCCAGATACAGAAGTGATTTCAAGAGATGCTGTTGGAAATTCTTCTACACCAAAGAAATCATCAGATTTTAAATGACCATCTAATTTTCCTTTATATTCACCTTCTAGGTCTGTGCTTCCTAATGATGTCATATCTATTGTGAAGTTACCACCTGTTAAGGTTTTTTCATTAAATGTTAGAGAGCCACTTTTTAAATCTATAGTTCCAGTATGTTCTCCACCTACTTTGTAGCCTTTCCAAACGACTGAACTTTCTTTAACTTTTACGGTTTTGTCTTTTAATGTTGTGTAAGACATAAATGATAATGCTAAAATTAATAGCATAGCAATTTTTGAGTTTCTGTTTTTCATAATTATTTATTTTTTAATTTTATTAAAAGGGTATTCAATTCTGTTAACTCATCTTGAGTTAAGTTATTTGTGATTTTTTTTTCAGTTTTGTCAATAATTGGGTCAATGGTTATTAAAGTATCTAGACCTAAATCTGTAATCATTATCTCTACTTTTCTTCTATTCGCTTTGCAAATGGTGCGTTTTACAAAGTTTTTCTTTATCAATTTGTCAACTAACCTTGTGGTATTGCTCATTTTGCTTACCATGCGTTCTTGTATGTCTTGTAAGTTTATAGCATTTCCATTTTGACCTCTTAATATTCTAAGAACATTAAATTGTTCTATAGATAAATCGTAAAGCTTAAGCTGTAATAATAAATCATCTTTCATCCAAGAAGTTGTCTGAAAAATATTTATAACAGTCGCTTGAGACAAAGGTATTTTTGATTTTATTTTTAAAATTTCATTTAACTCTTTCATGTACAATAATTGTATATACAAATGTATTACTTTAATTGAAACTAAAAATTAATTTTTTGTTAAAACTCTAAGCGTTTAGATTGAATGAGTTTTTATTAGGAAAAACAAAATAGAGTAGTGCTATCAATCTTTCTTGGATTTATATTAAATTGTAATCGTAAATAATAAGTAGGAAGTGAAATTGGGTTTCATTTGTAGAATATTCCTACGTTTATCGTTAAATATGTTAAAATATGATTTTGAAATGTAACACTTTGAATATTTTTACGTCTATATCATAATGAAATGTTAATTTCGTTAAAAATTTAGATTTAAAATATGGCTAATTTATCACAAGAAGAATGGACAAAACAACTTGAAGCAGACAAAAATGCAGTTGTTTTGGATGTAAGAACCCAAGCTGAAGTTGATGAAGGAATGATTCCTAATGCAATACACATCGATATTTATAAAGGTCAAGGCTTTGTGGATGAAATAGAACAGTTAGATAAGACAAAAAACTATTATGTATATTGTAGATCAGGTAATAGAAGCGGACAAGCTTGTAATATTATGAATCAATTAAATATTGAAAACGCATACAATCTTACAGGAGGATTTCTTGAATGGGATGGTGAGGTTACTCACAACCAATAATTTTACATTAATACACATGAATAGAATATTTGTAATATGTTGTTTTTTGCTAACTCTTGGGATTAGCACAAGTTGTTTGGATAGTACTTTAGATAATCAAGAGATAAAGCTGATAACAGCTGAAGAAATGAAATCGATTCTCGAATTAGAAGATGTTCAGTTAATAGATGTTAGAACACCTAAAGAATACGAAGGCGGTTACATTTCTAATGCTCAAAATATTGATTTTATGTCACCTACTTTTGATGAAGACATAACAAGATTAGATAAAGATAAACCGGTGATTCTTTATTGTAAATCTGGAGGCAGAAGTTCTAAATGTGCTAAAAAGATGAAAGACGCAGGATTTAAAAAAATATACGATCTTAAAGGTGGAATTTCTCAATGGAAATTTGCTGAAGAGACACTAATCCAATAAAAATATAAACACAATTAAACCGAACTTAGCGTTCGGTTTTTTTATACTTCCAATTCTCTTCTCAAATTCTTAAGATTTTTATAAATTAGACGGCAGTTAAATGATAACAGAAGCACAACTGTTACATTTGCAAATTAACTTGTCATTTATGAATATCAAAAAAGTACTTCTTCCTTGCCTAGTGGCATTCTTATTTTCATTCAATTTATTTTCACAAGTTTTCGATCCTGTAAAATGGGAAACAAAAGTTGAAAAGATTTCAGAGACTGAATACAATCTTATTTCTATAGCTACAATTGATTCTGGTTGGCACTTATACTCGCAGAATGTACCGGAAGGCGGACCTATTCCTACGAGTTTTTCGTATACAGACAATGAAAATTTTGAATTAGTTAAAAATACTTTAGAGGGAGAAGGAGAAACAGTTGACGATTCTATTTTTCAAATGAGAATTAAATTCTTTGGTGATAAAGCAGAATTTACACAACGTATTAAAGTTTTAAATAAAGAATTATCTATAGTTGAAGGTGAGGTTGAATTTATGGTCTGTGACGACGAAAAGTGTTTACCACCAACTTATGCTGATCTTAAATTCAATTTGAAAGAAGCTAAAAGGATTAAGACAGCGGCTAAACCAATGTCATTAAATTTTGGAGGAAAAGAACAAAATAAAATTCTAGAACCTGTAAAATGGAGTACTGCTGTTGAAGAAGTAAATGGTACCGAATTGATTTTGGTTTCTACTGCAACCATAGATAAGGGTTGGAAATTGTATGCTCAAAATATTGAAGACGGTGGACCAATCCCAACAAGTTTTGATTATAAATTAAAAGAAGGTGTTGCTCTGGTTGGTTCTACTAATGAAGAAAAAGGAGAAGAAAGTATGGATAAGGTCTTCGATATGAAGATTAAGTACTTTAAAAATAAAACAGAGTTTAGACAAAAAATTAAAGTTTCAGATACTACAATTACTACAATAGAATCAGAAGTTGGCTTTATGTCTTGTGATGATACACAGTGTACAGCACCAACGTATGTTGATTTAGAATATGATTTAACTAAAACTGTTGCAGCAACTTCAGATATCAAATTTAAATCAGATTCAGAAGAAGATGGATCAAACGAAGGTTTGTGGTCTATCTTTATTATTGCTTTCTTTTCAGGTTTTGTCGCCTTATTAACACCATGCGTGTTTCCTATGATACCAATGACGGTAAGTTTCTTTATTAAACAAAGTCAATCTAAAGCGAAAGGCATCCGAAATGCTATAGTTTATGGTTTATCAATAATCGTGATTTATGTTTTATTAGGTACTATAATTACGGCCATTTTTGGAGCAGATGCTTTAAATGCATTAGCGACCAATGTTTGGTTTAATTTAATATTCTTTATACTCTTAGTCGTTTTTGCCATTTCATTTTTAGGAGCTTTTGAAATCGTATTGCCGAACTCTTGGGCAAATAAAGCAGACAAACAAGCCGATAGAGGCGGACTAGTTGGTATCTTTTTTATGGCTTTAGCTTTAGCTATTGTATCGTTTTCTTGTACAGGACCAATTGTAGGTACTATTTTGGTAGAAGCGGCTTCTAAAGGTGGTATCGCTCCTGTAATAGGTATGTTAGGTTTTTCATCTGCAATCGCCTTACCATTCGCTTTATTTGCAGCGTTTCCTGGTTGGTTAAATTCGTTACCAAAATCAGGAGGTTGGTTAAATACGGTAAAAGTTGTTTTAGGATTTTTAGAATTAGCTTTAGCTTTCAAATTCTTATCGCAAGCCGATTTAGTATTACAATTACACTTCTTAGAACGCGAAGTATTTATTGCCATTTGGATTGCTATTTTCGGAACATTGTCTTTATATCTTTTTGGAAAAATACAATTACCACACGATTCTCCACTAAAGCATATTTCAGTAGGACGCTTATTATTTGGTTTACTGACCTTAACATTTACAATTTATATGATTCCTGGACTTTGGGGAGCACCATTAAAAATTATTAGTGCCTTTCCGCCACCGTTAGACTATTCAGAATCTCCTTATGGAGTTGGAAATTCTAAAGGTGGTGGTGCAAGTATAACAGATATTCCTGAAGGAGCACATTTATTAGCACCACACGATATTTTGGCATTCAACGATTATGAAACCGGTTTGGCCTATGCTAAAAAAGTAGGGAAACCTGTGATGCTCGATTTTACGGGTTGGGCTTGTGTGAATTGCCGTAAGATGGAACAAAATGTTTGGGTTGATCCACAAGTATTATCTAAACTTAAAAATGATATCGTCCTTATTTCTTTATATGTTGATGAGCAAATTGATTTTCCTGAAGGTGAAGCGCCAGATTCAAAATTAAGACCAGGAAAAAAACTAAGAAACAAAGGTCAGATGTGGAGCGAATTTCAAACCGTTAAATACAAAACGAATACACAGCCTTATTATGTGTTAATGGATCATAATGAAGAAAATCTTATTGAGCCTGTTGCTTATACACCAGACATTGAAGAATATGATGCTTGGTTAAAAGAAGGTATAGGGAATTTTAAGAATTAAAACACCAGACTAAAAACAGACCCTTCGCCTTCCACACTTTTAACAATGATTCTACCTTTATGAAGCAACATAATTTGCTTACAAAGACTTAATCCTATGCCACTTCCTGTAGTTTTACTGGTAAAGAAAGGCACAAATATGTTCTCTAAAATAGCTTTTGGGATACCAGAACCATTATCAATGACTTTTATAACAATATCTCTATTAGGGTTCTGAGATGCTAATACTTTAATTTGTGAATGGTCTGTACTTTTACAGGCGTCAACAGCATTTAAAATAAGATTGATAAGTACTTGTTCTATAAGATGTGCATCAATATCTAATTCTAATTTTGGTGAGGTAACCTCGAATGTAATGTTAATAGCTTTGGCTTTTATGGATGGTTCCATTAAAAGCTGAATGTTACTAAATAAGTCTTCAATTTTAACACGTTGTAAGTTGAGGTGTGTCACTTTACTTAAACTTCTATAGGTTTTTGCAAATTTTAAAAGGCCTTCACTGCGGTTTTTAATAGTTTTTACACCAGCATTTAAATCCTCTAATTCAAGGCGAGTTTCTTCAGGATGTTCTATAGCTAATTGCAAGTTTTGTTGAAGTGTATCTGCCAAGGACGAAATTGGAGCTATAGAATTCATAATTTCGTGTGTCATCACGCTTAAAAGCTTCTTCCAAGATTCTGATTCATTTTTATTTAACGTATTATCAATGTCTTGAATGACAATCAACTTAAATGCATCATCCTTTACTTGAAATACCGTATCGGAAATTAAAATTTTTATGGTTTCATTTTGAAGTGCAATGGAAATGGAATCAGGTTCGCGATGATAGGTTTCAAAAACGGTATTATACAATTCTGGTTTTCTGTTTTCAACAAAGCGGATATTTTTAAAAGATGGGACATCTAGAATGTCGCCAAAAGGCTCGTTACTCCAAAGGACGTCTCCCGTTTCGAGATTATACGCAATAATTCCGATGTCTACCATTTCTAAAATCTTCTGTAGATACACATATTGTGCTTCGTTTTGCGAATTGATGTCTTTAATGGTTCTATTAATCTCATTAAAACCGGTGTATAAAAACCGAATATCTTTTGGACCTCTGTCTTCTGGAAACCAACGTGAGAAATCACGATATTTAACGGCTTCAAAAAAATCATCTATAGCAACAAAACGACGTTTTACAAAGGTATAGGTGTTTATGAGTAAATAGAGTAGCGCGATGCTAATAATAACAATATAAGTGGATTGATCGTTGTAAATGAAATAGACTAATGCGAGTATAGCACCTACTAAAAGAAGCACTCTAAAAAAGAGCCAAAATATGTAACTTTTATAGTTCATACTTTTCTAGTCTTCTGTATAAAGCAGCTCTTGTAATCCCTAGATCTTTAGCTGATTTTGAAACATTACCTTTATTCTTTTCAAGGACATTTAAAATGGCGTTCTTTTCTAAATCGTCTAAGTTTAAACTCTGAGTTTTCATATTTGTAGAGGTCGATGAACGCTCTATAGAAGAAAATACTAAATCTTCTGGTTTTAAAACCGAGCCATCTGTCATAATCACAGCTCGTTCTAATACATATTGAAGTTCTCTTACATTACCTGGGAAGTCGTGATTTTTTAATTTTGAAATGAATCCGGAATCAAAAGAAAAGGGGTTTTTATTATATTTTTCAGCATATAAAGCTATAAAATGATGTGCTAATGCTGTAATATCTGTACCACGATCTCTAAGAGGTGGAGCAATAATATCAACGGTATTTATTCTGTAAATTAAATCTTTTCTAAATTTCTTTTCGTCCGCTAAAATTTGAGGATTGATATTAGTAGCGCAAATCAACCGAATATCTATAGAAATAGGTTCATTTGAGCCCAACGGAGTCACTTGTCTGTTTTGTAAGACGGTGAGTAATCGGACTTGCTGACTCAAACTGATATTTCCTATTTCATCTAAAAAAAGTGTGCCAGCATGGGCGGCTTCAAATCGGCCTTTTCGATCTTCTCTAGCATCGGTGAAAGCCCCTTTTTTATAACCGAACAATTCACTTTCAAATAGCGATTCTGTTAAAGCACCAACATCTACTTTTACAAACGGTTGGTGTTTTCTATTAGAGTTATCATGAAGCGCACGAGCAATTAAATCTTTTCCCGTACCATTTTCACCAAGGATTAAAACATTAGCATCTGTTGGTGCTACTTTTTTGAGTTTGGTAAAGACATCCGTCATAACATCGCTATCACCAATAATGTCAACAGAATTTGTGTTAATTTGCTTCTTTCTAGTGTTTTGAGAGGTCTTCTGACTTAGTATCGTAGTCATGGTTTCTACGATTTTTTCATTCTTCCAAGGTTTCATTAAAAAGTCGGAAGCGCCTTCTTTTAATCCGCGTATCGCTAAATCAATATCGGCATAAGCGGTCATCAAAATAACAGAGGTTTCAGGTTTTTGTTGTCGAATTTTATTTAGCCAAAAAATACCTTCATTACCAGTATTCACTAAACCATTAAAATTCATGTCTAGAACAATTATGTCGTAAGCAGTCTTCTCAATTTGAGATAGAATATTACTCGGATTCTTTTCAGTGACCACCTCTTTAACCAGTGGTTTTAAAAGCAAGCGTAATGCTGTTAATACATCAACATCATCGTCTATAACTAATATTGTAGCGTTTTTTAATACCATCCATACAATATTACGATATTAAATTCAGCTTATAAAAATTCAAAAAATAAAATTTCAGTAGTGTTTAAAAGTGTGCATTTTCGAACATAACGTGTATCAAAATCGGACACTTTTAGTTTTGACAAAAACAATAATTAGTTGAAAGTCAATATTTTGTGTTTTTGGCATCATCTTCACTATATAAAAAGTATAAATAATAGATATATAATGGACGTTCCAATTCAAAAGAAGAAATTTTCAACTCAAAAAATAGGATTAGCTATAGGGATTATAGCAATATTAGCTTTAATCATATATGTTATTTTTCAAACCTCAGGTGGTTCTAAATTGAATGTGGATAGAGAGCGAATTTCAATTAGTACAGTAAGTGAAAATGTATTTCAAGAAAACATTCCGGTTAACGGTATTGTGCTTCCAATCACTACAATTTATTTAGATGCTTTGGAAGGTGGACGTGTAGAAGAGAAGTTTGTTGAAGATGGTGCTATGTTGAAAAAAGGAGAGCCAATTTTAAGATTATCAAATACCGATTTGGAATTGAGTCTCATTAATCAGGAAACGTCGGTGTATAATTTATTAACACAGATGCAAATTTCCCAAAATGCAGCGCGCCAAAATACTATCAACAGACAAAATCAATTTACTGATGTTGAAAATAATCTTATTGAAGCCGAACGTGTTTATAATTTAAACAAACGGTTATATGAAAAAGGTGCGATAGGAAGAATGGATTACGAATCGTCTCAGAATAATTACAACTATCAGAAAGAACGTATGAAACTATCTAAGCAAGTACTATCTGAAGATACCATTTCTTCAAAATTAGAAGTGAGTCAAGCAAAAAACTCATATGCCAGAACGCAAAGTGCATTAGAGCTTATGCGAAAAAAAGTAGGCGATTTAGTGGTGAGAGCACCAATCGATGGGCAGTTAACGTCGCTAGATGCTGAAATTGGTCAGTCCATTAATAAAGGTACACGATTAGGTCAGGTTGATGTGATTACTGGTTATAAAGTAAGAGTGGATATTGATGAACATTATATTTCGAGAATCTATAATGGTCAAACTGGAACCTTCGTGCTGAATAATAAAACCTATACTTTAGAAATTAAAAAGGTATTTACACAAGTTACCAATGGTCGTTTTCAAGTGGATATGAAATTTCAGGGTGATGTGCCTGAAGGTATTAGAAGAGGTCAAAATCTTCAAATTAGAGTGGCTTTAAGTGCAGAAAAAGAAGCGTTGTTAGTTGCGAAAGGTGGATTCTTTCAAAAAACAGGGGGGAACTGGATGTTTAAAGTCAGTGAAGATGGAAACACTGCGTACAAAGTCAACATAAGATTAGGAAGCCAGAATACAGAATATTATGAGGTGCTTGATGGTTTAAATCCTGGAGATAAAGTGGTCACCTCGAGTTATGATGCTTTTGGAGATACGGAAGAGTTGATTTTGAAATAGAACCAAGATAATAAAGAATAGAAAAAAAGACTAAAATTAACAACCAATAACTAAGGGCTAATAGCCAAAGCTACAAGATAAAAACTTATACGATGATACAAATAAAAGACTTAGAAAAATTCTATAAAACCGAAGAAGTACAAACCATAGCCTTAAACAAATTATCATTTAATGTTAAAGAAGGTGAGTTTGTGGCGATCATGGGACCTTCGGGATGTGGGAAATCAACACTATTAAATATTTTGGGATTACTAGACGATCCGGATGGTGGGAGTTTTATGTTTAACGGCACAGAAGTCGCTGGTTATAATGAACGCAAGCGTTCGGAATTGCGTAAACACAATATCGGTTTTGTATTCCAGAGCTTTAACTTAATCGATGAGCTTACCGTTTTTGAAAATGTAGAATTACCATTAATCTACACAGGTGTTAAACCGGCAGAACGTAAAAAGCAAGTGGAAGCAGTTTTAGAGAAAATGCAAATTATGCACCGAAGAAATCACTTTCCACAACAACTTTCTGGTGGACAGCAACAACGTGTAGCTGTGGCAAGAGCGGTTGTAAACAAACCTAAACTAATTCTTGCCGATGAGCCAACAGGAAATTTGGACAGTACTAATGGAAATGAGGTAATGGATTTATTAATAGATCTTAATGAAGCAGGAACAACCATTATTATGGTAACACACAGTGAACACGATGCAAAATACAGTCACAGAATTATAAGAATGTTAGACGGACAAAAAGTAACTGAGAATATCTTGGCATAAATCGACTTTCATCAATCAATCAATCAATCAATCAATCAATCAATCAATCAATCAATCAATCAGGCGGAAAGCACTTTAGTAAATCATAAAACAATTCATCACATACTACTGAAGTGCCAAAGCCAAATCAATCAAAAAACGAACAGTAATTCTAATACATCATGTTTAAAAATTATATCAAAATAGCAATCAGAAACCTCTGGAAAAACAGAACATTCACGGCACTCAATGTCGTAGGTCTTACAGTGGCATTCGGAGTAGCACTATTATTAGGCATGTATGCCGTTTTTCAATTGTCTTTTGATCGCTTTCATGAGCATGGAGATGAAATCTATCAAGTGTATACAGAAGATAGTGGGTTAAATGGCATTGAAGCTAACATCTCAAAATCCGAACCTTTTGCTGCCGCTTTGAAAGATGAGGTTACAGGAGTAGAGAAAATTACACGTTATAATGGTTCTGGAGTCTTATTAACGTATCAAGACAAGCAGCTTGGTATGGGGACTGCTTATGTAGATCCCGATTTTTTCGACATGTTTAGCTTTTCAATTATAAAGGGTGATAAGACAAATCCAATAACGTCAGAGTCTTCAGTTGCAATGACAGAGCAGGCTGCAAAACGCATATTTGGTGATGAGAATCCTATAGGGCAAACCGTTACGATTTTAAGAGATGAAGTAGAAGTGCCTTTTAATGTCACCGCGATTATTGAAGATTTTCCCAATACAAGTTCTATAGGTTTTGATATCGTACTCAATTTTAAAAGTCAAAATGAGCATGCTTATGCCAGAACTGTAGGACGTTGGGACATGGAGAATCATGAGGTGTATATGCAACTTTCTGAAGGTTTAAAACCTGAGCAATTTGAGAAAAGCACAGCAGATTTTACCCAATTACATTATAAAAATGAGATTGATAATGCCAAGCGAGATGGCCTTCAACCTAATGCAGATGGCCTTTACAGACAAATAAAAGTATTGCCGTTGGCAGATGTTCGTTTTGCTAATTTTAATCAAGGAGTCGTTAGTGTCAATCGTACCATGCCTTATTTAGTTTTGGGAATTTCTTTTTTAATTCTGTTTATCGCTTGTGTGAATTTTATAAATATGAGTATTGCTAAAAGTTCACAACGTTTACGTGAAATCGGCATGCGAAAAACGCTTGGAGCCAATAAAAAACAGCTCTTCTTTCAGTTTTGGGGTGAAAGCATTTTAGTGTTTTTGATTTCCATAGGGCTAGGAATTTTATTAGCCGTGTTTTTACTACCATACTTTCAAACCTTATTTAAAACCCAAGCGTCATTGGCAACCTTACTAAACCCAACATTGTTATTGGTGCTTATTTTAAGTGTTTTGCTGATTACATTAATTGCAGGAGGTTATCCAGCGTTATTAATGAGTCGTCTTGGGACCTTACAAAGTTTAAAAGGGAAGCTCGATGTCAATGGTAAAAACCATTTGCGAAATAGTTTAATGGTCTTACAATTCGGTATTGCTATTTTACTGATTAGTGGTACGCTTGTCCTTTGGGATCAGGTGGGATTTATGAGGGCTAAAGACTTAGGTTTCAACAAAGATCAGGTGATTGCTTTTCCACTGAATGGCGAACTTAACGATCAACAAGCAATAGAATTACTTCGAAATACGCTTCAAGATAAACCTAATATTGAAAGTGTTACAGCATCTAATAATATTTTAGGTTTAGGAAAAGATGGCTCGCGATCGACTAGTATTTTAGGTTTTGAACACAAAGGTAGAGGCGTGGATACACACATGGTGGTTGTAGATGCCGATTACGTTGAAACTTTAGATTTGAATATTATTGAAGGTCGTTCATTTCGAAAAAACTTAGCGAGTGATAGTCTTTCGGTTATTATCAATGAAGCCATGGCGAAGCAACTTAATGAAGATGATATTTTAGCCTCACAGATAGATTTAGATGATGCAGTATATTCTGTTGTAGGAGTTATTAAAGATTTCAATTTTCAAGAACTTGACCAGAATATTGCACCAATGACTTTATTTGCGCTTCCTAACTGGAATTTACGCAACGTATACGTTAAGGTGTCATCACAAAATTTAGAACAAGCTTACACCGATGTAAAAGCAGCTTGGCATACTATTGAGCCTAATGCCGAATTTCAAGGGTCATTCTTAAATGAAAATATTGAAAGAACATTACGCAGTGAACGTACTATGATTACAATGATAGGTAGTGGCTCTATACTTGCTATTGTGTTAAGTTGTATTGGTTTATTTGCAATGTCATTACTAATTGTTGCACAACGTAAAAAAGAAATAGGAGTACGTAAAATTGTTGGTGCGAGTGTCTCGGCCATTACAATATTACTGACTAAAGACTTTTTAAAATTAGTAGTCATCGCTTTTTTAATCGCGTCGCCAATAGCATGGTGGGCAATGCATAATTGGTTACAGAATTATGCGTATCATATAGATCTTAATATTTGGATGTTTCTATTGGCAGGCGGAATTGCAGTAGTAATAGCCATGCTTACCATAGCCGTAAAAACAATAAAAGCCGCAACCTCTAATCCTGTAGATGCATTACGAACGGAATAAAATTTGCATAAGATTATTTCTTTGAGGGTATTATGAATTCCTATTTAAACTGTTCATTTACGAACAAGATGTGTATCAAAAACGAACACTATGGACTTTAAAATAAAAAGTAATTAATTGGTTTTTAATGTTTTGTAGTTTTGGCATCATCTTTACTATATAATAAGTAGTAATAATTAATTCAGTCAAAAAAAGAATATGATTTTAAATTATATAAAAATAGCCTTCCGGACTTTACGTAAAAATAAAGGGTATAGCTTTCTGAATATTTTCGGATTAGCCATCGGAATTACCTGTGCCAGTTTAATCTTTCTATGGGTTGAGGATGAGTTGAGTTTCGATTCAAATTTTCCGAAGCAAGATCAGGTTTACTTTGTATCGACACATCAAGAATATGAAGGTGAATGGCGTACTTTTGGTTCTACACCAGGACCTTTAGCAGAAGCTATGAAAGCGGAAATTCCTGGAGTGGTTAGAGCATCTAAAACAAGAGGGCTAGATCTTTTGTTTTCAGTTGGTGATAACGTAGTCAATAGATTTGGACGTTATGTTGATAACGATTTTTTAGACATATTCAGTCTGACTTTTATTGAAGGAAATAGTGCTGAAGCGTTTAAAAACCCTGAGTCCATTGTTATTACTCAGGCTACCGCAGAGCAGTTATATGGAGAACATGAAAAGGTTGTCGGAAAAATACTTAAAGTAAATAGTACAGATAATTATTTAATTTCTGGAGTCATTGAGAATTTACCTAACAATGTAAGTTATCCGTTTGCATGGTTGGCACCATTTGAACGTTATGGTCGTGATAAAGAATTTACAAGAGAATACGGCAGCTTTTTTGCGGATACCTTTGCAGAGTTATCACCAGATGCTGATTTTGAAGCTGTAGATGCGCAAGTCCGAAACTTACTGCAAGAGCAAACAGGAGATGCCGATTCGAAAGCCTTTTTACATAGTATTAAAGATTGGCATTTAAGAGCTGATTTTGAAAATGGAGAACAAGTTGGTGGTCGTATAGATTCAGTTAAGTTATTTACAGTTATTGCTTTAATTATCTTGCTGATTGCTTGCATCAATTTTATGAATCTATCGACAGCACGAAGCGAAAAACGTGCTAACGAAGTTGGTGTAAGAAAAGCAATGGGTTCTGGCCGTGCACGTTTAATGATTCAATTTATTTCAGAAGCTTTGATTCTCGCTTTTATAGCTACATTGGTAAGTGTTATATTATTGTTAGTTCTATTGCCACAATTCAATTTATTGATAGAGAAAGATTTAGTTTTAGGGCTTTCAAAACCTTCACATATCCTCTTTTTACTAGGAATAGCAATTATTTGTGGAGTTTTCGCCGGACTTTATCCTGCCTTTTATTTATCGTCATTTAAGCCTGTAGAAGTTTTAAAAGGCTTGAAAGTCACTCAAGGATCTGCAACATTTATTAGAAAAGGATTAGTTGTTGGTCAGTTTACGATTTCTATTGTTTTTATTGTCAGTACCATTTTGGTCTATCAGCAAATTCAGCATGTAAAAAATAGAGATTTAGGATATAGTAAAGACCAGTTGATTTCAATGAAAGTGACTGGGGCTATGATTGAAAAGTTTTCAGTCATCAAACAAGATTTGAAAAACACAGGAGCGATTTCTAATGTTGGTTTAAGCAATTCCAATATTTTAAATGGTGGAAATAATGGTTCTAATTTAACATGGACAGGAGGAGTGGATACGGAAGATATTCTTATTTCCTTCCGACTTGTTAATGCAGAATTTTTTGAAACCACAGGAATGGAGCTTAAAGAAGGCCACGGTTTTAGTGAGAACAGAGCCAAAGATAGTGCTAGTGTTTTAATAACAGAATCGTTTGCAAAATTAATGGGGAAAGGCAGTGCCATTGGTAAAAAGGTCACCTTAGATGATACTTATACGGTTGTGGGCGTTGTAAAAGATTTTTTATATGGTGACATGTATGGTGCTAGTGATCCTGTATTGTTTTTGAACTATCATGATGAAGCCAGTTTTATGTATTTAAAAACAAATTCTGAAATTCCTACAAATGACATGTTGGCTAAGGTTGAAGCGGTTATGAAGACACACAATCCGGCATTTCCATTTGAATATAGCTTTTTAGATGAAACTTTTAATGCCAAATTTAAAAGTGAACAACTTGTCGAAAAATTATCTCAACTTTTTGCATTGCTCGCCATTCTTATTTCATGTTTGGGACTTTTTGGATTAGCCGCATACACCGCAGAACAGCGTAGTAAAGAAATTGGAGTACGTAAAGTGTTAGGGGCAAGTGTTTCTGGTATTGTAAAATTATTATCTAAAGACTTTTTAAAACTCGTTGGGATTTCAATTGTAATCGCTATTCCTATGGCTTGGTATGCTATGGAAAATTGGCTTCAAAATTATGCCTATCGTATAGAAATCAATGGATGGATTTTTGTAATTGCGGGAGTTGTAGCTATTATAATTGCGATGGTGACGGTAAGTTTTCAGGCGATTAGAGCGGCAATTGCAAATCCTGTGGATAGTTTAAAAACAGAATAAATAAAATCAGCAATCAAAATGAAAACTATATTAGTTAGCTTAAACGAAGCCACAAGAACAGTCAATTCAGGTCGCCATAAAATTACATTACTAGATAATATCAATTTAAATGTTGAAGAAGGTGAATTCATTTCACTTATGGGACCTTCTGGTTCTGGGAAATCTACTTTGTTGAATTGTATTGGTATGTTAGATAATTTTACAGATGGAGGTTATACATTTCTTGGGCAACCAGTGCATAGAATGAAAGAAAAAAATCGTTCTAAACTCTACAAAGAATATATTGGTTTTGTGTTTCAGGCATATCATCTTATTGATGAACTCACCGTTTATGAAAATATTGAAACCCCGTTGCTCTATAAAAATGTAAAATCTTCTGAGCGCAAAGCTATGGTGGCAGATATGTTAGACCGTTTTAATATCGTTGGAAAGAAAGATTTATTTCCTATTCAATTAAGTGGAGGGCAGCAACAATTAGTTGGTATTGCTAGAGCTTTAATAGGACAACCAAAGCTGATTTTAGCAGACGAGCCAACAGGGAATCTAAACTCGAAGCAGAGTGAAGAAATTATGGAGCTCTTTGCGCAATTAAATAAAGAAGGAGTGACCATAATTCAAGCCACACATTCCGAAAGTAATGCCGCTTATGGATCAAGAATTATTAATCTGCTTGATGGAAAAATAGTTTAATCACCACTAATAAAAATAACATGTCAATAACATGCCGTCACTTCGAGTGAAATTTTCGCATTTTAGAAAATTTTGTATCGAGAAGTCATTAATAGATATACGTTTCTCAATACATATCCTTCAAAATCGAATGTTAGTATTAATGATTCTAAAGGAATAATAGTGCTGACTAAACAAAAAAAAAGTAACAAATCATGATACATAAACTGATAATACTAATCATCATTTTTATGATGAACCGGACTGGTGTTGCTCAAAATGACACTGAGAAAAGTTATACTTTAGACGACTGTATTGCTATCGCTTTAGAGCATAATCTCGATTTAAAATCTACCAATTTACTAGCCAATTCAGCAAAAGTAAATTACCAACAATCCAAAGCAGATGTATTACCAAGTCTTAATGGTAGTTTTAATTTAGGGGTTAATGATGGTAGAAGTATCGATCCATTTACCAACGCTTATATCAATCAGGAATTG
This sequence comes from Winogradskyella wichelsiae, assembly GCF_013403925.1. GTDB lineage: Bacteria > Bacteroidota > Bacteroidia > Flavobacteriales > Flavobacteriaceae > Winogradskyella > Winogradskyella wichelsiae. The sequence goes on along the minus strand of NZ_JABFDJ010000001.1, from coordinate 12,665 downwards.
ACCTTTTCTAACTTAGGATTGAGTTTAGATATGACCATCTTTAATGGCTTTCGGTTATTAAATTCTGCCAAACAAAATCGATTGAATAAAAAAGCTTCAGAATTAGAAATTGAAGCAGCACAACAAGATTTAATTTTAAATGTAACCTTAGCCTATCTTCAAGTTTTAAATGCTAGAGATGTTTTAGAATTAACAAAAGCACGATTAGAAACGACTAAACAACAACTTAAAATTCAACAAGGTTTTTACGATAATGAATCAGGTAATCCAGCTGATTATGCAGATATTTTGGGACAAGTGGCGAGTGATGAAACAAGTGTTTTGGTATCTGAAAGCAGCTTAAATAATGCAAAATTAAGCCTAATGCAATTGATGAATTTAAAAGAGAATATCAATTTAGTTACCGATGGCTTACTTCTCGATTTTAATAAATATGAAGTTTCTGCCAATGCTGTTTTTAAAGAAGCTATTCAAAATTTGGCCACATTTAAAGCTAAGGAATTGCGTATAGAAGCAGCTAAAAAAGGAGTGAGTGTTGCAAAATCTCAATTCACACCAGAAATATCGCTTTTCGGAGGTATCAATACCAATTACTCTAGCGCAGCTGAGTTATTTTCTTCAACAGGAACAAGCATTGTTCAAACAGGAGATTTTGTAACGGTCGATGGTCAAGATTTACTAATTATGACAGAGCAGACCAATTTTGATTCAAACGGTATTGATTACAAAGACCAATTAGATAATAATTTAAATACGGTTGTTGGTGTTCAAGTTTTTGTTCCATTATTTAATGGTTTTAGAGCTAAAAATAATGTGGCTTTAGAAAAAATTAAAGTTGAAGAATCTATCATTGAATTAGAACGTACACATGTTGACATTAAGAATGCGATTGCTCAGGTATATTTTGATATGGAAGCGGCTTATAAGCGTAATGAAAGTTTAGAGAAACAGGTGGAAGCCTACGAAGAGTCGTATCGCATTAATGATATTAGATTTAAAAACGGTGTTTCTAATTTCTTAAATTATATTACAAGTAAAAACAATCTGGACAACGCCAAAGTGAATCTCTCCAATGCCAAATACGATTACTTACTACGTGTAAAAGTTTTAGATTATTATAGAGGAACTAATCTATTATGATTAGTTGAATTCGTTCAACTTTTTATCTTCAGAGTAAAGCAGATACATTTCATGGTTTTTGAGCTAATGCATTTGGCGTTAAAGAATTTACTTTATAGTTCATTAACAATAATGACATCATGTACCAAAGAAAAAAGCATGGCAGAGGCTTTCGATATGTCGATAGCGCTGATAAAACGATTAAAGATAAAGATCTAAAAGAATGGTTTAAATCATTGGTTATTCCACCGGCTTGGACAGAGGTGGAAATTAATCCTAAAAAGTCAGCTAAGATTTTAGTGACTGGTAGAGACGATAAAAATAGAAAGCAATACATCTACAACCCTATATATAGAGAAAAACAAGATCAAGAAAAGTTTAACCGTATCCTGAAGTTTGCGGGGAAGTTAGAACGTATGCGACGCGTTACAGGTCAGCATCTACGCAAGCGTAAATTAGTCAAAGAAAAAGTGCTTGCCTGTATGGTTCGACTTTTGGAAGCGGCTTATTTTCGTCCTGGTAGTGACCGTTATTCTAGGGAAAATCACAGTTATGGATTAACTACCATAAGAAGTAAACATTTGCAAATTGAAAATGATGAACTCATATTTCAATATATAGGCAAATCTGGGAAAGAGCAAGAACGACATATTATTGATGCAAAATTGGCAAAAATAGTAAAAGAAATCGATGAGTTACCTGGTTATGAAATATTCAAATTCATTGATGAAGATGGTGTAAAACAAGACGTGAAGAGCGACCATCTCAATGAGTATATCAGAGAGGTTATGGGAGAGGAATTTTCGGCTAAGGATTTTAGAACTTGGGCCGGTACTGTAATTGCTGCTATGGCTTTAGATGAGATTGGTTATTCTAAAGAACAAGACCAAAAAGCACTTGATAGTAATATTCGTGAAGCAGTTATTAGGGTAAGCGAAAGGTTAGGGAATACGCCGTCGGTTGCACGCAGTTCTTACATTGATCCACGTGTTATTGATGAATATATTGATGGGAAAACCATTAATTATTTTCAAAAGGAAATTATACGACTTTTGAAAGTGAATGAAACTTTATCACGAGAGGAAATAGGGGTTTTATGTATGTTGAGAAAGAAAATAACTTAAAGTATTGCGTGTTTATTGTCAATTAATTCCATTCTAAGTCACTGCGTTCATTCCAATAATGATCTTTAGATATTACTAATGACTTTAATGTTGTAATTTCCTCTTTAGTTAGAACCAAATTTGAAACTTTTAAGTTTTGTTCTAATTGAAGTGAATTTGAAGCACCACTTAATACCACTTTAGGTTCTAAATAATCCATGATAAATCGAATAGCAATAGCATCATATCCGACGTTATATTTATTAGAAATTGTTTCTAAATAATTATAAGCTTTATCATATATTTTAAATTTATCATTCTTAAAGATGCGACCGTTGGCTAGCCCTTCTTTAATGATTACTGTTTTACCTTCATTAATTAATTCTTTTAAAATCTGAAAAGTAGATTGTTCAAAAATATTGAAAGTTACTTGATAGCTGTCGAATAAGGCTTCACCGTTAAATTTAATTTTTCTAGCCTCTTCTATAATTTTTACTTGTTCCGTTCCACTTGAGGAAATCCCGATTTCAAGCTGATGCTTTTTCTTTAATTCATTTAATCTAGACAGTACAGTCACATTTGTTAAAACACCACTATCTAGTGTTGCAGAATGTATTTGATAGATCTTTAAGTTAGGTAGTAGGGCTTTAGATACTTCCCATTGCTCATTCAATTTTTCAATAGAATGTTCTTTAATTTCATGCTTTCCCGAAAATCCAATTTCCCAGTTAGCCACATACGTATAGCCAAATTTTGTGGATAAACGGACGTCATTATAACCTCGAGAGTCATTCCAATTCTGTAAAAATTCTTCACCTAAACCATAAGAAGGAGCAACATCAAAATCTCTAATACCAAGTTGGTAAGCTTCATCTAAAACCTTAAAAGCAGTGTTTTTAAAAGTTTTAACAGATTTATCAATATTAGGATTTAGTCTAATATTTAGATAATCTGGTCTTCCTAAAGCCGCTAAACCTAATCCTATTTTTGTGTTGCTCATCTGTTAATGCTTTTATGTGATTTTTAAAGTTTTGGGAATAAAGTCTGTGTTTACATGATTTGAAAAATCATTTAATAATAATTTCAATTTAGGATTTATAAAGCGTTCACAAAAAGGTTTTTTAGGATTTTTTTGATAGTAATTCTGAATCGCTTTACGAGAAGCTTTAAATGCTGAAAAAGGATAAACTTTAGTGATTAATTTATTTTTAAATATTGGTTGAAATTTCTTCAGTATAGTTTCCGATTCAATTTTTTGAGTTCCAGAAAATGAATAGATAGCAGAGCGGTATTTTTCTCGCATAGAATGCGTTGATGTACTTTTGTGTGTGCGTAAATGAATTTCAATTAAAACTTGAAGGGAGATAATATCAGCGTCATAATATAGGATAACCGCTTCAGAAAAGGAGCTGTTTTCATCATGAGATGCTATAAAACCCTGTTCAACATTAGACACACCTTTCAAAGATTGAAATACAGCTTCAGTGCACCAGTGACATCCACCTCCAAATGCTATTTTAGTTTTCCTATCCATTTAATTAATTCAGTATCCGACGGGTTTCGTATATTACCTAATGTTGCGTTTTAGACATTGATCAGAGCCCTAAAATTTGATGTTTAAAAGAGATGACATTTACAGCTAACTTTCTTTCTTAGATAATATTGAAAAGAAACTCTCAGTAGAAAGTTCCTTTTCAATATTTGCTTTATTTCAATTTATCGGAATGTAATTTTCTAAGTTTTGCCAATTTAGGATCAATAACAAAACCACAATAACCATATTCGGGATTATTTTTATAAAAATCTTGATGCTCTTGTTCTGCTTCATAAAATGTTGGAGCTGCTGATAATTCAGTAACAATTGGATCTTGGTAGTATTGCGCAAGCTCTTTTATTACAATTTTTGCAATTTTCTGTTGCGCTTCATCATGGTAATAAATTACAGAACGGTATTGTGTTCCTCGGTCAGCACCTTGTCTATTAAGTGTTGTTGGATCATGAGTGGTCATAAAAACAACTAGGATATCTTCATAGCTAATGATATTCGCATCAAATGTAATCTGTATAACTTCTGCATGCCCAGTTAAACCAGAGCAAATTTCTCTATACGTAGGTCGTCCTGGAACGGTTCCGCCTGAATAACCAGAAAGTACTTGCTCTACACCTTTTACTTCTTCGAATACGGCTTCTGTACACCAAAAGCAGCCACCACCAACAGTAGCTATTTGTAATTTTTTTGTACTCATTAGGCAGTCTCCGTATCTAAAATCATAGATTCTGAATTTACGCAATAGCGTAATCCACTTGGTTCTGGGCCATCTGGAAATACATGTCCTAAATGCGAGTCGCAAGTATTACACATAACTTCTACGCGCACCATTCCGAAGGCAGTATCTTTTTCGTACTTAATAGCATTTTCTTTTATAGGTTGTGTAAAACTTGGCCAACCTGTGCCTGAGCTAAATTTAATAGTCGAATCGAATAAAGGTGTGTTGCAACAAATGCAGTTATATTTTCCTTCGTCATAAGCTGTACAAAGATCACCACTATGTGCGCGCTCTGTTCCTTTTTGTCTGGTAATTCTGTATTGCTCTTCTGTTAATTGTGCCTCCCATTCAGCTTCTGTTTTTTCAACGCGCCTGTCTGGATTTGGATTTCCTTTTACAGAAAAGTTAATGATGTCTTTCCAAGTTAACATAAGTAATAGTTCTTTCTTTTAAATTATTGAAGATAAAGATAGTCGAAATGTTTATTAATTTCTTACCATTTTTGTGTGCGTGGTGATTAGTTTAATTTATAGAAGTAAAATACAAACCTAAATGACATATTGACGTTAAGTTTTTCTTAATTCTAGAGAAAATCTGCTTATCATTCTTTTTTCTCTGTTATAAACAATAATTTTGCGGCTCATTATAATGAAAACAAGAAATTTATGAGTCAAGTAAAAGAAAACGATACTGTTAAAGTACATTATACAGGGAAATTAAAAACAGGACAAGTCTTTGATAGTTCTTTAGAGCGTGAGCCTTTAGAATTTACATTAGGACAAGGGATGTTGATTCCTGGTTTTGAAAATGCAGTTATCGACATGAAAGTGAATGATAAGAAAACTGTTGACATTCCTGTAAATGAAGCTTATGGCGATGTCAAGAAAGAATTATTTCATAAAGTTGAAAAAGCACAATTACCAGAAGAAATTAAGCCAGAAGTTGGTTTAGGTTTAGCTTCTAGAGATGAGCAAGGTAATGAGCACCAATTTAGAATTGCTGAGGTAAATGAAGATCACGTAATTGTTGATGGAAATCATCCTTTAGCAGGGCAAGAATTAGTCTTTGAATTAGAATTGGTTGAGATCAAATAAGCATCTACTATTTTAAATAAAAAAAGACCTGTAAATTAACTTTTACAGGTCTTTTTTTATTTTTTTATCGATTTTTAATTCATTTCTGGTATGACAAGAAAAGGTATAATAGGATGAAAACCAATTTTTTGAATTACAGGTTCATTCATTACATTTTCAATAAAACTATGTTTATAATTAATCATTACAAGAATATTGATGTCATAATCTTTAATGAAATCAATAATAGATTGTTCTTTAGTACCAAAATTAGGCATCCAATCTATACAGCTTGGACAATCTTCAATATAAGCCTTTAACATCGATAGGTTATAACTTTGCTTATCACTTAAATTATCAGAGACATTGATGTGAGCAATTCTTATTTTAGAATCATACAATTTTGAGAGTTCTAATAAAGGTTGTAATTCGTCTCCATAAAATCTATTATAATCCGTAGGGAAAGCAACTTGTTCTGGTTTAATAAAGTTATATCCATCAGGAATAACCAAGACAGGACACAATCTTATTTTATTAATAATATTTACGGTGTTACTCCCAAAGAAAAATTCTTTAGCTCCAGTAGCACCTTTAGTCCCCATAATTACTAAGCTTATTTTAAAATCTTGAATTGCACTTTCAATAGTACTAAATAAAGGTTCAACGCTATGAATAGTTTCAAATTTATGATCAGAATTAGTACTTTCTGCTTTTGCCTTATTTGTTAATTCTAACAATTGAGCCTTTGCTTCTTTCTTTTGTAATTCTATAAAACTTGATGTAATATAAGTTCTAGATGTTTTGTTTGTAAATGACCATGAATGCAAAAAGTAAAAAGTACAAGGTTCATTAGCATATAATTTTAAAGCGTAAAGTATAGCGCTCCAAGAATTATCTGAAAAATCTGTTGGTAATAATATTTGGTGTCTCATGATGTTTTTTTTATCCTCTATTACAAAAATAGTTTATGGCTTTTACATCTAAAATGATTTTTATCAGTTTAGCGAGGTATCACCAAAAATGGTATTGTAGGGTGAAATCCTATATTTTTTATGACGGGCTCCTTTACTAAATTTTCTAAAAAACTATGCTTGTAATTTATCATTACTAGTATATTTATTTTTAGTTCCTTAATAAAATCATTGATAGCTTTTTCTTTTTTGTCACAGTTTGGCATCCAATGAAAAATACTGTCATTATGGTCTAAACCTATTTTTAACAATGCTAAATTTTGTTTTTGAGTTTTAGAAATAGCTTCTTCAGTATTAATATGTACAATTCTAATTTTAGAGTTATAAAGATCAGCTAAATCCTTTAATGCAGATAATTCTTCTCCATAAGGGCGATTATAATCGGTGGGGAAAGCGATTTCTTCAGGTTGTATATACTTGTACTCATTTGGAATTACTAAAACGGGACATTTTTTTATCTGTTTAATAACGTTTACAGTATTACTACCAAACATAATTTCTTTTGCTAAAGTTGCTCCTTTTGTACCAATAACAATAATATCAATCGCTTCTTTCTCTACAAGAACTTCAATTGAATTGTGTAAAAGGTTTGTGCTTAAAAAGACTTTAAATGTATGATTTTCATTAGCATATTCTTTTTCTACTTTTGCTTTCAATTGCCCTAAATCCTTTTCTGCGTTTTCTACCAATACACTTATCAGTTTATTAGAAATATTAGACATTGAAGAGGCTTTCATTTTTGTAGAATGCAAAAAGTGAAAAGTACATTGTTCATTAGCATATAATTTTATGGCGTATAAAGCAGCACTCCAAGCATTATCTGAAAAATCGGTTGGTAAAAGTATATTCTTTGGCATGATTAGGTGTTTAGAGGAAGGTGTATGTATTAAGTTGAATGATTGTTTGATTACTTTCTAGCTGTATTTTGAAACGCTAAAAGTGGAATGTCTAATCCAAGACTTACTTTATCTATTGTAGAAGGAAATAACAGATCTTCTAAAAAAGAATGTTGTGTATTTATCATGGTTATCATATCTATTTCATTTTCTTTAATATAGCCAGAAATAGTATCTGCAATTTTATTGCTGTTTTCAATTTTAAAGTTTATTTTATTGGGTGATAATGTGTCTTTTATAAACGCTTTATTATCTTCTTGTCTTATAGATAATTTAGAACTCGTTGTAATATAAACAACATCTATTTTACTTCTATAGGATTTCGCTAAAATAGACAACAATTTTAATTCACGTCGTTTATAAGGAATAAGATAATTTGTAGGAAACATTACTTTTTCAGGTTGCGTATTTGTGTAATTTGCAGGAATGGCTAAAACCGGACATTGTACATATTTTAAAACCTGAAAAGTCTGACTTCCAAATATAATATTACGTGTATTAGATTTTCCTTGCGTACCCATGACAATCAGATCTATATTCTTATCATCAGCTATGGTGTTAGCTTCTTCAACAAGTGTATTATTAGCAGAAATAGTTTGGAAAATATATCTAGGGTTTGGTGCAATTACCTTTAATTCATTTAAAAGCTTGTCTAAATTATTTTGAGATTTTGTGTTTACCTTTTTTAATACAGCTTCAAAAACCTCTCGAGATACTAACTCATCATGATCATAAAACTCATTGCCATAAGCATGCATCAAAAAGAATTCTACTTTTTGATACTTAAAAAATTCTAAAGCATATTTAATAGCATTAATAGAGTTTTTGGAGAAGTCTGTTGGTAAAAGGATAGATAACATGATCTTAGCTTTTATTTGTGAATTTAAATTTACAAAATAAATTTATTTTAATTTATGATATATGTCAGTAGAAAAATAAATGAAACGCTTTGTGTTGTTATTCAATGGAGTAGTAATTATTAAACGTTTAGAGCAGATACAATGTTAGCTAATCATAGTTTAAACTTAAAAAAATATAAATGATTTTACTGTAATTTGAAATGCAAATAATATGGAGGAAACTAAAGAAGTAGATGTGGAAGAATCAGGTTTTAACCTAAAAAAATAAACCCCTTATGTCTTTTCAGATATAAAGGGTTTTAATGGTGGAGTCGGAGACAACGACCATAAATTGTACTTTTCAGTGTTTATAATGCTTTCAAAAGGATCTGATTTTATTGGTCACCGAATTGGTCTCGATTTAACAAAATTTAACACTTAAGTTTATGTCTGCATTATAAATTATAATAATTCGGAGCTAATTTTATTATTTGGTATAAGAGCCACATAATTATTTTCTATGACATCAAATAAAAGCGTGCATTATAAGATACTTTAAATAATTATTAAAAAGTATAATTACGGGTAGAAGAGATACTCGAAGATTTTTGAATATCGATGTACATATCCTTACAGTTTAATGAATTAAATAAATAAAATTGAACGATAGGAACCTAATCAAGTTTGGTAATGTTAAAGCCATTAAAAGGTAATAATTTAGAAAACTTAAAATATGTTTATTATAATGTATTGAAGGTTGTTCAATGAATTGATATTTAGTATTCTTTGAAAATATATTAGTCATTTGATCTGTTATCTTTCAACAAAACATTCACATTATCTAAAAACTCACCTTCATCAAAAGGGAGTAATTTATTGGCTAATTATAAGGTCTTACGAATATCCAATCCATCATCTTCAGTTCCATTAGAGTTATTGACATGACTGGCCATTATACAGACATTAATTAACGATTCAATGGTAATAAATAAATCGAGATAGCCGTCGAACTGTAAAAAGAGAGACTTTAAACTTACCCGTTTGTACATTAGAAGGTTCTAATGTTATTAATTTATATTTAGCTGATCTTATCAGCTTTTCAAGGTCTTTTCTTTTTTGTTTCATATCGTCGTATTTAAGGTTTCGGTTTTTTGAGTTCCTGTGCGGAAAGGATTTCAGTGATCTTATCCAAACAGAACATTTGGTCGTGAGGCAAGAGATCAATAACCATCTCTAGTACCTTGGTTACGCTATTTGTTGGCGTCTTATTGCTATGTTTAGGAGATACGAAAACCCCATTGCCATCTAGTGCATAATAGCACAATTCTAAAAGTGCAGAAATACTGCTGGTTATGTCCTCATGGTCAGAGACCTCAAAACTTATGGTCTTTCTTGTTCTATTGCCATGTGGATCTAAACTTACTCCAGGGAAATTTTTAATGTGCTTCTTTATTGCCTTTAATTTCTTTTTTTCTTTCATAAGCTGTTCCTTTTCGGGTTTAAAACTATATCCTTAATGCCATCCAAAACTTCCATTTCATTATGGGGTATCATGTCTAATATATATCCTAAAACTTCTTTGATATTATGCTCTGGATTGGGAATGGATCGTGTAGAGCAGTGGTCTGTATCCATAGCTGTGATACATACCTTTAGTAGATTTGAAATCATGAAGGATGTGTCCAAATAACCTTCAGTTAGTACATCGATAGTATATAGCCCTTTTTTATGAGGGTAGGGTTTTAGGGTTGAAAAGTCATTTATAGAAAGTGAATTAATAAACTTAGACAATTCTGTATCATTTGGCTGAGAAGATTCTTTTTTCGGAATACTAACATCGTTTGGATTTAATTCGTGCTTTACACAATCGTCCAACTTATTTTTAAATAACAACGTGGCTATTAATTCAATTTTAGTAGCTTTCTCTATTATTCTATGAATTTGTTCATTGTTCATTGTTAATATGGTAATTGTTTTCATAACGTGTAGTGATATAGGCATCATCCAATAATTTTAAAAGGTGTTTCTCTTCTTCTATTTCCGTATTGAAAAGATTACCAAGTTCAGCTGAAAATATTTTTAGATATGTTTGAAGCTCTTTGATACTATGACTTTTTCGTTCTTTACCCATTAAAATAAGGGCAGCATAGCGAAACCACAATTCTATATATTGGTGGAGCATAAAAGCCGCTTGAGGAAGATTACTTTTTTCGACAAAAAACTTAACACCATCCATAAACGCAGCTATTTTACAACGTTCTTTTTCGTAAATCGATTGTATCTGATCTAACGTTTTTCCTGTTGCATAATACTCATGAAAACTATCTAATTCTGAATTTAGATTATAGAAGATTTGTTTTTCCCATGAGGAGCCATGAACAAAAAATAAGTTTTCTTCTTTTAACTGGTGATGGGCATATTCAAAAGAAAATATTCGGTATAAGAATTCTGTTTCCTCTTGAAATATTTTAGCAACCATCGCTGATAATTCTTTGGTTAAGGAAGAACAATTTCCTTGCAGTATTATGATTAATAAATGTTTGAGATATTTTCCTCCTTCGTCTTTTGATTTGTATACATACTTAATTTCTAAAAGAGATTTTAGTTTGTCTATGATGTGTTTAATATGTATTTCATTATTCATACCTTATTTCTTTTGAATAGTAACTTTATTAATTAATCTTTAGAATATCTAAACAAATCCATATAAAAACTATTTAAATTCAAAATTAAACTTTAGTAATTCTATCTTTTTCTATATTCAAAGTATATTTATATATATAAATTCGAAATTATTTATGACATCCTTAGGTTTGTATCTTACAAAAAAATCAGTTAATAGAGCCTTGGTTTCAAGGCGTACTCGTATAAGTCAGGCTAGGCTTTCCCAACTGAGTTCTAATAAATCAACTAAGTTGCGAGCTGAAGAACTTTATTTAATTGCTTTAGCTATTGATGTGGATCCTGGTGAATTATTGAAGGAGGTTTATAAAGACCTTAAACTTCCTAAAGAATGTTGATCAAAAGATCATTGTGAGCTAAATCTATTTGCTATGTTCATTATATGGTTGGCTAATGATATAAGTGAAGCACTTTATTTTTTTCTAGTTTGATTAATAAGTTTCTCAAATTACTTCTATTCACTCGTTCATAACATAATGAGAGTAATATTTACACCTAAGTTAAAAACGAGAGTAATATTTTATTAAACTTACTTTAGTCAATAAAACAAATGTTGGCAGTAGTCCTCTTTAGTCTGATAAAATTTAAAAAGAATATTCCATATAAGACCTCATTATAACGACCACAGGTAAGTTTAGTAACAACTTTCTTGTCTTGAAATATGACTACAGATTAAAATTAAATTAAGTTGAGAAATATATTATTTAAGTGCTGTTTTGATGCTTGAAAATTCAATAAAGCTTGGAGACATCTTTATGAGCTAATCGAAGCCAAAGGAAAGAATAAAAATCAACATTAATTGCAATGTGTAATAAATTACTGAAAACAGGCTTTTACTATCGCAAAATCAGAATTAATATTTGATGCAGCAGAAGTACGCTAGTGAAAATTAATAGGTTTTATTTGTTTTTTGGCTGAGCACTTTGCTGTGCGCAGGCTTTTCCGCTCTCTAATTGATTTTCTACTATTTTTTCCAACTCACTTTTCTTAAATTCAAACCACCTTTGTCTATATTCAGAATGGTCAATTTTATGCTTAAAATTCTGAAATGGCTTTTTATTTTCTAAAATATTTTCCAATTGTGATTTTAGATTTTGGTCAGATAACTGCTCAACAAAAAGTTCCATAATTTTAAACGACTCAAAGGTTTCTAATGTCTCAAATTTTATAAAATCCGTTTTATGTTTTTCCACTTTTTCTAAACTGTCACTAAAAGCCTCTTTAAATTCATCCTCGTCCGAAAATTGTGAAAAATTCGGAATTGCAACAATTTCGTAAGTTTTAGAATTGTAATAACAGTCAAATCCGCAATCCAATTCTTGTGCTATTTCCTTTATTATTTCTGACTGTCTTTTTTTCATTAGATTGCTCTTCTCTGATACTTTTCAATTAGTTTTAATTCGCTGTTGTTAAATACGGAAATCTGTTCTGAATACCGTCTAATTACTTTGTTATTTTTGTACATAATGTTTAAAATTATGTAGCCTTTATTCAGGACGGGTCATTATTGCATACAACGGTCTTGTGTATGGTTAGTTGCGTGGTTCAGCAACTAATTTAGCAAACTTTTACGAACCCGTGAATATTCCGCAGGAATATTCGCAAGTAGGTAAGAACAAAGCAATTAATTATACACGGCTTAAGTTAGCATTTTAATAAAAACACTAAATTTAAGCTATATAATTAGAAAGAACAAAAGAGAGGAATAAGGTTAA
>NZ_JABFDJ010000019.1 GCF_013403925.1 Winogradskyella wichelsiae | reverse complement strand
CTAAACCGCTGAAAAAAAAATCTTTTGAACGTCTAAATATTAACCAAAAAGAGTCAACCTATATCAGTATAATACAAAAACGAATACAACGGAAGATTATGTTTGTAGAAAAAATAAATACTCTTACAATAAAAGAAATTCAAGATCTACAAAAATCTGAAAATCCTTTACGTTTGTTTTTTGATGAAAAACCAAATACAGAACAATTAAATTTATTAAATGATTTAGTTCTTAAAATAAAAAATGATACTACTCTGGTATTGGAGATAAGAGATGAAAACTGGATTGATTTAAACGAATTTGAATGTATTAGTAAAAGTATTTCAAAGATTGAATTTCATACATTCAAAGCAAATTCTCTTTTTGAAAACCTTGACGGAATTGAACATTTTAAAAATCTTAAAGGGGTTGGTTTTTCATATTGTTATTCTAATAAAATTGATTTAGGAAAATTAACTGCTTGTCCTAAACTTGAATATTTAAATTTAGAAAATAGCATTACAAAAAAACACCATCAAGCCATAAATAAATTAACCAATTTAAAGGAATTGAATATAAAAGGATTGGATATTTCACAAATAAAGAAAATCCCAAGTTTAGAGAGTTTATATGTTTTAGGATTGAAAAACACAGATGATATGGATAAGAAATTACCTAATTTAAAAACACTTTCTATTCATCGTTCTCATACAATATTAAATTTGGACTTCTTACAAGGCTTAACAAAAATTGAAAGTATTACTCTTGATGGATTAAGTAAAGTTGAAAAAATTCCAAATTTAGAAAACAATAAAAATTTGAAAGGCTTTAGTGTTATGAATTTCAAAAGCCTTAAAGAAGTATCTAAATTTAACAATGAATTAGAGAGTTTAAGACTTGGTCTAAATATACCTTCGTTATATATTAATGATTTAACAACCATAACACCAAATAATTTACCAAAAGTAAAAGATATTTGTTTAAAGTTTGACAAATCAAAAGAAAATGAAAAATTATTAGATGTTTTCAGAAAGAGTGGAGTTGAAATAAGATATTAGTTAAATAAAAACTGTGGCTAACACCGTGTATAATTAATTGCTTTGGCAAGTGCCTATTTGGAAAATTCCTTCGGAATTTTCTCTGGTTCGTATTTGTTTACTAATTTAATTGATTAACCACGCAACTAATCATACACACAACCGTTAGCCACAAATTACCAGAAACTATGAAGAACAATGGAAAATCGTTAGAAAAAACGATCCGACTTATCCAAGAGACTTTAAAAGATTCTGAAAACACAAAGATTTTCAACAACTATAAAATCGAAAATGAAAGTGGACAGAAACGAGAAATTGATATTCTAATTGTTTCTTCAATCAATGACTTTGAAATCAAAATAGCTATTGAGTGCAAAGATTATAATAAAAAAGTTCCTGTTAAAGAAATTGAAGCTTTCCAATCCAAATGCGATAGAATCAAAGAAATTAATAAGAAAGTTTTTGTTAGTACAAATGGATATCAAGCAGACGCAATAAATACTGCAAAATATTACGGAATTGAATTACATACTGCAAATAAACTCAAACAAGAAGATGTTAAAAGTTGGTTCCCAATAAAGCAAATGGGTCTTAAAATTGAATCAAAATTTACTGCACCAAAATTATATTTGGATACTACACAGGAAATATTAGATATAATTTCAAAAGATTTTAATGGAGTAGTTTATAGAGAAAAGATAAATGAACCTATTAAAATAGAATCACTTTTAATAGAAGCAATTGATAACAATAAAAGTGTTATTATGAATCTTGCCATTATTGAATGGATAAAATTGGAAGAAACAAAAAAAGACGAATCTTTCCCTATACAATTCAAACTCGACTTTAATGACTTTTATATAAAACCAACAGAGAAAGAAAAAATCAAACTTTTTGGATTGGAATCAAGTGTATATGTGAAATTCGTTAAAAGAGATGCTACAATTTTAAGTGGGAGAATTGTCAAAGGTTCAAAGGAGAACGACATTACTAAATCAATAACGGTAGATGTTGGAGGAAACTTAAAAAGCGATATTATAATAGACAAAAATGAAGAAATAACGTTGTTCGCAACAAATGAAAACGGTGAATCACAAAAACTAAAAACTTTATTTACTTACAACCCGAAAACGAAAAAATTTAACGAAAAATAATCAGTGGCTAACACCGTGTATAATTAATTGCTAGGTCACTGCCGACTTACGAAAATTCCGCTGGAATTTTCTATCTGTGATTTGTTTGCTAACTTAGTTGCTTAACCACGCAACTAACCATACACATCAACGTTGTACACAATTATGAAAAAACAAATCCTAATATACTTTTTAGTTTCAATTTCTGTATTTAGTTGTAAAAAAGATATAGCCGAATTTGAACCTACGAATCCCTTTCAAAATATTGTCCTTGTCGAAAATCAAGTGTTTGATTTAGACACCATAAGCGTCAAAGAAATTATTGGAGAAAAAGGTACTAAAATCTACTTCAATCGAGAAGATTTTGATATTGGCGAAAATGATAAAATAAGTTTAGAGCTCAAAGAATATTACAATAGATTAGAATTAATTTCTGATAACTTAAATACAATTACTGATAAAAATGAGCTTCTGGAATCTAATGGTGTAATATTCTTAAAATTTAAATCAGGAGATAAAGAATTAAAGCTCAAAGACCAAAAAAAACTGAAAATTAAATTCAAGAAAGAGTTTAGAAAAGGAGACCGAATTTTTAATGGCGTTTTTGATTCTATTAATCAAATTGAATGGATTGAAGATAAAGACACATACATAACTTTCCCTATAATAGACACTATTTTATCAAGACGCTATGGTGGAGTTTTAACTTATAGAGATAAAATAATACCTGTTGATTCCTTGGACTACTATTCAACAACTAATGAAAATTTAGAATTACAAATAGAAAATGATATTTCGGAAATTAATGATGAATTAGCAGTTGATAACTGGTGGAAATATCCTGACGTACTAATTGACGAATTTGGCTGGATAAACGTTGATAAGATTTTAATGCCTGATGGTAATGTTTCTTACGAGCTTGTTTTAAATAAAGACAATTTAGAATTTGTTTCGACCTTCCTTATTTACAAAGATTTGAATTCGTTCATATCGGATTACAGAAAACCAAATGATTTAATTTTTGCAAATATTCCTATAAAAAATCAAACCTCATTAATAGTGCTTGGTAAAGCAAAAAAAGAATTTTATGTCAAAAGAGTACTCATTGATGAAAACACAAATGGAATTCTTGAATTGGATTTAAAGAAAGTAGACTCAACCGAATTTGAAAAAATATTAAAAAAATAACTGTGTACAACACCGTGTATAATTAATTGCTTTGTTCTTCTCTACTTGCGAATATTCCTGCGGAATATTCACGGGTTCGTAAAAGTTTACTAATTTAGTTGCTTAACCACGCAACTAACCATACACAAGACCGTTGTGAGCAATTAAAAAGAACATTTGTGAAAAACATTTTTAATCTGATTTTATTACTATTTTTCTTGGTTTCT
>NZ_JABFDJ010000018.1 GCF_013403925.1 Winogradskyella wichelsiae | reverse complement strand
CCTATGATAATAATTACAGAAGTACTTTAGCAATAAATTAATAAGTTTTTACTTGTTTTTTACCACAGTACTTTGTTAGCTTTTAGTGCTTTTTTGTCCGCTTAATATTTCGTTCCGATTTTCTTTTTTCGGTCAGTTTTTAATTCCGCAAACTTGCTCAAATTTCTCAATATTTTGAATTCAGAATTCGAGTAAACAATTCCACAACTTGCTAAATTCCGATTGAGTGAGATTCCGAGTTTTTAATTCAGGTTTCGATTCCGCAAACGAACTAAAAATTCAGACGCAATTCAATTCAGAGTTTGAGTGAGAATTCGGCGTAAATTTCAAAATTCCGCAACAGAGTTTTTCGTTTTTTTATTCTTAAAACTCAAAAAAAAATCGAAAAATAAACTAGCCTTTTTTCAATTCCGAAAACTTGCTCCAGCATTAAAGCTAACGTTGTTGTGTATGGTTAGTTGCGTGGTTCAGCAACTAATTTAGCAAACTTTTACGAACCCGTGAATATTCCGCAGGAATATTCGCAAGTAGAGAAGAACAAAGCAATTAATTATACACGGTGTTGGCAACCGTTATTATTCGTTCAATTTCTTTTTCGTTTTTAGAACAATAAATAAAATTATCTCCATTCAGAATAAAATTGTCAGGATTAAGTTCTTTCATTTCCAGCCAAAACTTTCTTTGAAGCTTTTCAGTTTGATTCAAATCGTTTTTAAGAGCTACTTTATCCCAAGTTGGGTCAATATTATCGAGTTCAAAATCTCTATTCTTTAAAGTGAACATTCCGTAATTCACAAAGTCTGTCATAGATTCAATTTCAGATTTGTTTTCAAATAAACACCATTGGTCGTGATTTTCAAATATTGGACCTTTTAGTTCTGCTTTAGTCAAAACAGGTGAAAAACTAACTTGTTTTATTTTATTCCAACCTCTTAATCTTTCTTCCTCTGTCGGAACGAAAATTCCGCCATCAAAGCATATTATTGCAAGATATTTTCCAATTAATAAATTTGGTATTTGCTCAACCAATGAAATTAAATCAAATTCTGTTGAACTAAATTCAACCCAAAAGTAGTCTAATGTTTTTCCTGCGTAATGTTTCATCTAATGGTTGCCAACGGTCTCGTGTATGATTTCGTTGCGTGTTTAAGCATTAAAGTTAGCAAACAAATCACAGATAGAAAATTCCAGCGGAATTTTCGTAAATAGGCTATAACTAGCAATGAATTATACACATTGTTGGCAGTAGTTTTTTAATTATTAAAATCAATATTATAATCAAAAGTAGTTCCTGCTTCTATCAAGATATTGTCAATTTCAGTTGTTGTAATATTGTTCACTCTACGAAACACTTCTATTCTAATATTCTGATTTCCCGGAATCTCAATTAAATTATTTTGATTAGATTGATTATTCCAACCTATATGTTGTCCATTTACAGATTGCGTAAAACCTTCTGGTGCTTCGTAACCAAAACCAGTAGCAAACCAATCTGGTGATTGAACATTATCTAAATTTAATAATGATAAATTTAGATAAGCCTTTTTTGGAATATTATAATTAATGTTTATTGTAGTGTCTCTGGCTATTTGAAATATTGTAATTCTATTTAAATGTGAAGATAAGTATTCATTTTCGTTAAGTTCATATTCTATACGGAAACCACCACTGTCGATTTCATCGTCTCGAATAAAAAATTTTAAGTTGAAATTTCCTTCAGAGTCAGTTCGGGTTGTGGCTTTATTTCTTATCGTGCCAGAACCTAAATAAGGTATATTATCCCATTTTACTGTAAGTTCTACATCGGGAATAGGTACTGTTCCGTTATCAGTCATTATTTTTCCTATAATCTCTGTGCAATCAGTTTCGCAATTTTGACTTATAACGTCATCTTCCTCTTTTGAGCAACTTGTAAAAAGAAGTATTGCGGATAATATTTTTAAACTTAATATTCTAAATTTCATAGGTACTTTTATCTTTTAGATGTGAAATTACCATAATGGTTGCGTTAAATTACTGCCAACGGTTTTGTGTATGGTTAGTTGCGTGGTTTAGCAACTAAGTTAGCAAACTTTTACGAACCCGTGAATATTCCGAAGGAATATTCCAGATAAGCAGAAACAAAGCAATTAAATATACACGGTGTTGGCAGCCGTGCTTATTTTTTTATCCGCTATGTTTTTTAAATAAACGATAATTTAATATACTTCAATTAGTTCTCTAATTAACTTAAACATTAAATAAATCGATAGATAATCTGTTTTTAGTCCTGCGTTGTTGCTAATCAGACACGCATTTTACGTTCAGCTTGGAAATCCTGCGTTATATTTTTAATATCGAGGAAACTTGTCAAATTCCAGTTCTTATGTTAAATTAATTATATGATTATTCTAGTTTAGTTCCGCAAGAAATTAAAATTTTCGACTCCATTTTTTCTGATTTTACTTACTTAAAAGTCAAAAAAAAAAATCGCGAAAAAGAAACTAGGCTTTTTTATTACGATGAAGTTATTTTCTAACCGTAATTTTTCGTTCTGCTTGTAATTCCTGCGTTGTGATTTTCATTCTAACGTTCGGAAATCCAATTTTATTTTTATTCTTAAAATTCAGAGTTGTATAAGTTCCAATTTAGAGTTGGATTTTGCCGCACACGCATTGCTGCCAACGGTTTTGTGTATGGTTAGTTGCGTGTTTAAGCAACTAATTTAGTAAACAAAAACGAACGCGAGAAAATTCCGAAGGAATTTTCCAAATAGGCAACGACCAAAGCAATTAATTATACACGGTGTTGGCTGTAGTTTTTTAATATGTTCGTATAACTTCATCATAAGTTCTACACCAATCTATTATTTCTCCTTTATCGTTAAATTCAAGATGATAGGTGACATATAAATATTCGTGAGTTTCGTGAATATTCACAAAAATTCGTCCATTTCCGTCTATTTCTTTATGTGGTGCAGTAATATGCATTCTTGGATAAGTGCCTTTTCCTCTTTTCTTGACTTTAAATTTCTTTTTATCCACATTAGAAAAGTCCAGTTCAAATCTGTCCGAGTCAATATTCAGCTGAGATTCCACATACTCTTTGATTTCTTTAAAAGGATTACTTTTTTTCCAATCAATTCCGAGACAATTCGGTCGGTAAAAATTACCTCTCGATGGATGAAAGTCCATAACGTATGGATAGACTTTTACTTTCTTTTTAGTTGGAAAGGAATCAATAAGTTTTGATTGATAAAAGTCAAATGCGATTTGTTCATAAAATGGAAATTCAGTTTGCGAAATTCCAATTCCGCAATTGAGTAAGAAAATCAGAAGTAATGCTTTTTTCAAGTTTCTAGTGTTTAAAATTCAATTCCAATTTAATGCAGTTTGTCTTTATAGAAAAGTCTTAATGAGTAAACACTATTTTTCGTTTAGTTAACGGACTTTTAAATTACAGCCAACGTGTTTGTGTATGCTTAGTTGCGTGGTTAGGCAACTAATTTAGTAAACTTTTACGAACCTGAGAATATTCCGAAGGAATATTCCAGATAAGCAGAAACAAAGCAATTA
>NZ_JABFDJ010000017.1 GCF_013403925.1 Winogradskyella wichelsiae | reverse complement strand
TAAAAATAGTATTCTCATAAACTTTATTTAATAGATGCTAAATTTGTTATATGGTTGCGTTAAATGTTTGCCAACGTGTTTGTGTATGGTTAGTTGCGTGGTTCAGCAACTAAGTTAGCAAACTTTTACGAACCCGTGAATATTCCGCAGGAATATTCGCAAGTAGAGAAGAATACAGCAATTAATTATACACGGTGTTGGCAACTGGCTATTATTCTTTTTTCTTAATTTCAACTTCGATTAAGTTTAACTCTAAAAGTTTTTTGAATAAATTTAGTGTTAAATGATAAATATCGGAAATTTCATTAATTCCAAAAACACCTTTTCGTTTAGTTAGTCCTTTTTCTATTAAATCATCTATAGAGTGATTGTATCTATACTTTATTTCAAACGTTCTAATTTCTAGGCATAGTTGACTTACATCTGAAATTATCTCCTCATCAATATCCATAGAATGGTAATTTATAATTGATTCGAGTTTTGTCCGAAAATTTTCTAGATTTATTTTTTCTTTTTTTACTAATTCAAGTCCGTCTTCTGGATTCATTTTGGTGAAACTTTCTAGAATTAGTTTTCTTACTTTTAAATGTGTTATTTTTTTTAAAACATTCAAATCAATTAAACCAATAAATCTATGATTTTTTAAATCTTTCTTATTTGTAAAAATAGATAATTGTTCAGAAGTAATATCTTTATTTTTAAATGGCGATTTTTCAATAAATTCACAGAATTCCTGAATAATATATGAGATTTTTGAGACAATGTATTTTTTCCTTTTCTTCTGTAATAATTTTACAGTAAAATGAGGGATAAGTTTTATTGATATGAAAATACTTATCATCAAGAAAATAGAACTAACAATGAAATTCATCCAAAATGAATTCCAATCGAAATCTATAAAAAATTGTTCCATCGTAGTTCTGTTTTTTAGCTTGTTGCCAACGTGTTTGTGTATGGTTAGTTGCGTGGTTTAGCAACTAATTTAGCAAAGTTTTACGAACCTGAGAATATTCCGAAGGAATATTCCAGATAAGCACTTACAAAGCAATTAATTATACACGGTGTTGGCAACTGGCTTTTATTTTTATTCAACTAATTTTAATTCAATTCGTTTTGTTTTTTTTAGTTTCTCTATCTCTAAATCCGTTAAATTCCATTTGTAAATCCTATTATTGACTTCACTTAAATTTCCAAATTCGGATATAATTTTCTTTTGTTCTGAATTCGATAAATGTGATTTGTTCAAATAGTTTATTGGATATAAATTCTTTAATGCTCCGTTTAAAATATTGATTTTATTTGAAGTCCAAATATGGTCTTTTTCTATAATATTTACTGAAGTTGAAAATAATCCTTTTTTTATTTTTCTTTCAGTTCCAGAGTCATAATTTGAATTTAATTGAGTTGTATATCCATAATCGAAATCTAATTCGTTTATTAAAACTCTATTAAATTCTAAAATAGAATCTTTATCGCAATATTTTGTGCTTATTTGAAGACAAAAGTCAATTGTTTCTTTTTCAGGTTTTTCATTTAAATTCAACATTTGATTGCTGATTGAAAAATATGTCTCGGTTTTTTCAGAATCGAAATCGACAAAGCAATAAACCAATTTTTTGTTAGATTTTAGTGCTTTTTCAAATCCGCTTTTGGTTTTATAGATTGATTGATAATTAATGTCAAAAGTTTTTGCTTTAAGTTCCGTTAACTGTTCAATTCGTTCAATGCAGAATAAAATTTTAGATTCCATTTCATACTTTTCTGCCGAATTTCGGTCAGTCATTTTAAAGAACTTAATCGTCCAATTTTTTGTTCTATTTTTCTTTAAAAACTTCACTTTTTGTTTTTAGTCACGGTTTTTTTTAGCTTGTTGCCAACGTTTATGTATATGGTTTGTTGCGTGGTTAAGTACGTAATTTAGCAAATAAAAACCGAATAGAAAATCCGCGAGGATTTTCGTAAGTAGGCTAGAACTAGCAATAAATTATATACGGTGTTAGGCAACGTAATTTTCTTTCCAACCATTAGTTTTAGCAATCAATTCTGGATATAGACAAGATGAATTTCCGTCTTGTGAAACCAAAATCTTAATTGAATCTCCAATTGATTTGTTATTTGTCAAAGCAAAATTATTAGTCCTTGATTTCGCAACGTTATTTCCATATTCATAATGCACATCCATTGATGAACCAAATTTCGAAAATGTGAACCCTTTATTATGGCTTATTGAAATTATTTTTCCCTCCACAATTCTGCCTGTTTTATATAATGAGAGTTCTTTATTTATTCTTGAATATAGAAGATAGCAAAGGATTAGTCCAATTAAAAGAACAACACCAGCTATGTAATACATAAAACCCATACTAAACGAATACTGCTCAAATTCCGTTGGTGTTGATACTCCGTTCAAATGTTTAATTGGAATAATATCGCCAGTTTTTAAAATATCAGTTTTGTCAGGTTCAAATACACTAAACTTTGACTCCGTTTTTTGTCCATTAAAGTCATATTCATAGGTCAAGATTTGAGGATTATTTCCGTTAATCGTAATGTTATTAATTCCTTTGATGTTTGTCAGGACAGCATTTTCTTTTTCTCCATCAGATTGGATTTTTTCCACGTTTTCAACAAAAGGGAAACTATTTCCCATTGAATTCATCATAATTCCCATTGGAAGAAACAATAATAGTGCAAATGCAATCCCTTGAAATGCAAAAAGCAGTAGTATTGGTCGTATTTTAGCTCTTTGCCAAATGGTTTTGAAGTTGGTTTTTCTATCTGTCAATGTCGTTTCTCTTTATGTTGCCTAACGTGATTCTGTATGGTTAGTTGCGTGGTTAAGCAACTAAGTTAGTAAACATTTACGAACCCGTGAATATTCCGCAGGAATATTCGCAAGTAGGGAAGAACCTAGCAATTAATTATACACGGTGTTGTGCAACGTATTTTATTCATTTTCTTCTTCAAGTCCGACAATGTCTTTTCGAATCTTTTTTCTCCAATTCTTTCCGTATTTTTTGTCTAAATACTCGAAGACTGTTCTATTGTATTCATAAAGACTTTCCTCTGCAATTGCTTCACAACCATACTCGACAAAATTCACGTTATATTTTTTCGCAAATTTTGTATCCGATTTATAGAAAACAGGCGCGATTCCACTTGATTCCAATATGTTTACTTTTCCGCTTTTTATGTCTTCAAGTGCTTTTTCTCGGTCAAGTCCGAATCTTGGTTTCATTACAAATTCAAACACATATTCTTTTGGTTTATCAACTCGAATTATTGTATCAATATTTTCATAACCCAAAGCAGTCAATTCTATAGTTTCTAAACTATCTTTTTCTCGAATACTGTATTTATATTCAAATTTTCCATTTTCATCTGTGGCTGAATATCGATATCTCGATTTATAACTCACATAAACATTTTCGAGTGGTTTTCCATTTACTTCAGACAATACAATTCCCTTAATTACAATTTCATTCGATTTTTCATTTTGTGAAAATCCGATTATTGAATTCAAGAATAATATTGTTAGGATGAGTTTTTTCATATGTTGCACAACGTGTTTGTGTATGCTTAGTTGCGTGGTTAGACAACTAATTTAGTAAACTTTTACGAACCTGAGAATATTCCGAAGGAATATTCCAGATAAGCAGAAACAAAGCAATTA
>NZ_JABFDJ010000016.1 GCF_013403925.1 Winogradskyella wichelsiae | reverse complement strand
CTATGATAATAATTACAGAAGTACTTTAGCAATAAATTAATAAGTTTTTACTTGTTTTTTACCACAGTACTTTGTTGTAATGCGTTTTTTATGTTTTTCCGTTTTTGTCTTTTGTAAATAGGTATTCTCCTTTATTATTATAAATACTCAATTGTAAATCTGAATCTTCCAATATTTTTTTGTCAACGAACTTTATTGCTAATTCTAAATTTTCAAAAATGTGAAAAGCCTCTCCTTGTCCAATATGTCTTTCAAAGTCAGTTTTCAATACAATTCCAGTATTAAATTCAACTGCAACAACTGAATGTTTGTTATTTTCTAAAATAGGTGGTTTCATATTTTATTCGTTTCCATAATATTGTTCATTATGATGATTGAATTCCGTTTGCTTTATTTCAGAGTTGTAACGTGTTTTTATTTTCGTTTATTCTATTTTCTTAAATTTCTGTCTAAAATTCGAAAGATTAGTTCCGTCAGAATCATAATCTCTAATTACAAGTTCAGTTTTTGTCAATTTCTCGATTAAATAATTCCGATTTCCTAAATTCAGGATTGAGTCAGTTTTTTTGTATTCAAAACTTATTCCTCCAATTGATTCCGAACCAGTAAAGTCAGATTTCAGTTCGATTATTAGTCCGTCACAAGAGTATTCAAATTCTTCTCCGCTGAACAAATCCGTCCTTTTTGTAGTTCCGTCTTCCAGTTCTTTATGATAGCATTCCCATTTTCCGACCAATTCGTTAGAAACGTTTTTCAAACCAACACCAGAAGTCAGAATCATAATTGAAATCGTAATTATGTGTTTCATTCAGATTGTTTTTTTAGTATTAAATTCCAATTCTAATTATCTTTTTAAATTTCAAAATATTCTTTGTCATCAGTTAATTTCATTGCGATTCTCGATTATCCGCAAATGCATTACAACGGTTTTGTGTATGGTTAGTTGCGTGGTTTAGCAACTAAGTTAGCAAACTTTTACGAACCCGTGAATATTCCGCAGGAATATTCGCAAGTAGGCTAGAACCAAGCAATTAATTATACACGGTGTTACCTGTAGTTTTTTATTTTTTTAATCGTTTGTCAAACCATTCTATTACCAATTCGTTCAATTCCGTTTTATATTCAGAAAAGTAATGGTCTGTCTCAAATTTCCTTAATTCAAAGTCGTAATTAATTTCTTTTAACTTACCAGCTATTTTGTCCGCTTGTTCTGGGTTTACTCTTTTATCGTTTGTTCCGCATAAAATTAAAAGACTGCTATTTTTGTCTAATTCGTCTGCCCAATAAATTACAGAACGTTTCTTTAATTCAGGCTCTCGGTTATTCCAATAATCAGGAATACATTCAGCAAACACTTTCGTTTCCATTTTTGGTCTAAACTTGGCTGTGTCAAATAAATCAGAAGCTCCATTTCCAACAATAGCAGTTTTTATTTTTTCAGATTTCTGAAGAGCTAAATATGTCATCATTCCACCTCTTGACCAACCAAACATTCCAATACAATTCGAGTCTGCTTTTTCAATTTCTTTTACAGTTTCTGTCAAATTCAAAACATCATTAATTTCCGCACCTCCAAATTCGTCTTTTTCACGATAGTTACTTCCAATTATTACATAACCTTGTTCAGCTAATTTGGATGTATACATTATTAAAGTTCCAATGGTTAATTCTGCAAAATCTCTATTTCCACCACGATTGAAAATTACGACTGGATATTTTCCACTTGCTTTTGGCTCAACAATTATTCCTTCAACTTTTAAACTGTCACTTTGATAAGTAATAAAATAGAAATCCAATTTCTTTAAATGCTCAAAATCCGTGTGTAATTCATTGTCTTGAGAAATTCTTTCCCAAATTGGCGTTTTTGAAATATCAACTAATCTTTTCGAGAGTAATTTTCCGTTTTGAGCAAATCCAAAACTTAAAAAAAGGAAGAAAAATATTGATATTAAAATTCTGTTCATTGGTTTGGGTAAATTACAGGTAACGTGTTTGTGTATGATTAGTTGCGTGGTTCAGCAACTAATTTAGCAAACTTTTACGAACCCGTGAAAATTCCGCAGGAATTTTCGCAAGCAGGCAACAACCAAGCAATTAATTATACACGGTGTTAGCATACGTTTTTATATAATTATTCCAATTCCTAAATTCAAAGTTGTCGGTTCTTTTTCATTCTTAAAGTCAATATATTGGCTCAAATCAGAATCAAAGTCATTGTTCTTTATCGAATTGAAATATTGATTAATTCTCAAAAGAATGAATCCTTTCTTTTTTGATGAAAAGGAAAAACTTTTCTTTAACTGAATGTAGGCGCCAAAACTTACTGAATTATAATTATCCTTAATATCATTTTCGTAACTGATAGTTGCATTACTGAAAGTTGGGTCATTTGGGTCAATTATATCAATTTGAGATACGTCTGTTATGGTATCTCCTTTTTCTTTTGCAGATACTAAAAAACTTGTAAATCCTCCAATTCCAAATTGATAAGATTTATCTTGACTGAAATGAAAATTATAGTTTATTGGTATTTGAATTTGACTAATATTTCGATTTCCTTTATTTGTAACTGCACCTATTTTATCTTCGATAGAAAACCTATCTAAATAAAATCCAATACCAAAATCAATTGATGATTTTTCATTAAAAGAATAGTTCCAACTTGGTAAGACAAATGCTCCAATATTAATCGAGGATTTAATTTCAGGACTTCCATCAACATTTGTATCTGTTAGCTCACTGGTTTTTGGCACTGATAATGTTGGTCCGAGAGATAATTGAAATTCAATTTTTTTGTCTTGCGAATAAATTTTGGTTAAAAAACTAACCATAAAAATTAGTAGAATTCTTTTTTTCATTGTTTAATTTGAGTTTTGTGGTAAATGTATGCTAACGGTTACGTATAAGAATAGTGCGTAGTTTGAGTGCGAGGATTTTCCGAAGGAAAATCATAAGCAACCAAACAACGCATTTACTCTTGATTAGGCACTAAACTAAGCATTATTTTTATACAATGTTAGCATGCGTGTTTATTTTTGTCGGACTTATTTTACGAAATAGTTGCGTTTAATTTTTTAGAACCTCGAATTTTTTGAGCATGAGTAAAGTCAGTTGCTCGTTAACTTTGCGTAATGTTTGTTAAAAGTCAGATGTTTTGCGCAAGAGTAAAGTCAGTCGTACGCAACAGTTGCGTTTTGAATTGTCAGAAGTCGGTTGAGTGAGATTTTAAGGAATCTATTTTAAACTATTTTTGAGTGATTTTTATTTTTCCAGAGCTGAGTGAGACATGAATGCTAACGGTCTTGTGTATGGTTAGTTGCGTGGTTTAGCGACTAAGTTAGCAAACTTTTACGAACCCGTGAAAATTCCGCAGGAATTTTTGCAAGTAAGCACGTAAAAAGCAATTAATTATACACGGTGTTGTAGTACGTTTTTTATTCCACTACTACTTTTATTTCTATTGGTTCAAAGGGTTCGCCTTCAATTCCATAAACTGTTCTACAGTTTCCTTTAATCAAAATGCTCGGATTATCTAGCAAATAGGTTTTGTCTATTTTATCCTTTATTTTCAAATCAGATATTTCAAAGATTATTTGGTTTTCCGATTCAGAAATGGTTCCCAAAAGTTTTTTTTCAAATGGCTTTTCCTTTGAGATAGTAAATTCATCGATATATTCACTATCGTCTCCAGTTAAACTAGGTCCTTCGATGAAACGCTTTTTTAGTTCCTGATGAAATCCATTTTGTTCAGCTTTTGACAAAAATGAAATCTCAATGTTATTCAGGTCTTTATAAATTCTAATAGTCTTTTCCGCTTCGATTGGCACAATTCGAATAGTCAATTCAAAGTTGTCATTCGGCTGATACGTTTCTTTGTCAAATTCCAAGTACAGATTGGTATTTTCAAAATCATTTTTTGAGCAACTGAATGCTAAAATCGAAAGCAGAAAAATTGTTAAGGTGTTCTTCATTCTCAAATGTACTACAACGGTTACGTATAAGAATAGTGCGTAGTTTGTGTGCGAGGATTTTCCGAAGGAAAATCAGATGCATGCAAACACACATTTACTCTTGATTTGGTACTAAATTACGCATTATTTTTATACAATGTTAGCGCACGTAGTTTTATGTTTTACTCATAAGTTTATTTCTAAACTCAAAATTTTTAGAGAAACAGAGAAAAGTCCAAAGCAACCGTTGCGTATTGCTTGGCAAAAGTCAGATTTTTAAAACGCAAGAGTAAAGTCAACCGCGCGTAAATTTTGCGTATTCTTTGTCAAAAGTCAGTTGAGTAAGATTTTAAAGAATTGTTTTTAAACCACTTTTACGTAGTTTTTAATTTTTTTGAGCTGAGTGAGCTATGTGCGCTAACGTTTACGTATAAGAATAGTGCGTAGTTTGTGTGCGAGG
>NZ_JABFDJ010000015.1 GCF_013403925.1 Winogradskyella wichelsiae | reverse complement strand
TTAACCTTATTCCTCTCTTTTGTTCTTTCTAATTATATAGCTTAAATTTAGTGTTTTTATTAAAATGCTAACTTAAGACGTATATAAAAAATTGCTATTTTGTCCTAAATCAAAAGGTCGTTGCACGTTTGCTACGTCTGAATTTCCTTCGGAAATTCCTCGCACGCAAACCCGCAACTTTCCATATACAAAACCGTTAGGCACAAGCTGAATTCACTCATATGAATAATAATATTTCAAAAATAAAGAATGACTTTCAAGACAGAAATTCTGTTGCTTGGAAAAAATTATGTGAATATATAGATGCAGTTGCTAAAAATGGAACTGATGAATTTGTGCCGAGAGAAGCGCTAGGTGAAGAATTGTTTTCTCAAATATACACTCTTCCAGAATCTATTGCTAAACTCAAAAAAGTAAAGAAAATTGGACTTTATGGTAGCAATTTAAAAAGAATTCCACCTGAAATCGGAAAAATGGAATCTCTTGAATATTTTGACCCTTATACTTCTTACGATTTAAAGTGGTTTCCTTATGAGATTACTAAATGTAAAAAACTAAAAGATAGTAGAATTAGCACGAGAGCTCTTTTTGGTAACTTTAAAAACCGAAAACTATTTCCACTTCTTGACCACAACCCTGTTAAATACTTTGGAAACAAAATTAATTGTAGTGTTTGCGAAAAGGAAATGGAACAAAACGAAACGAATCAAGTTTGGATTACTCTTCACGTTGGAACAGATACTATTCCATTACTTGCAAACTTATGTTCAACAGAATGCGAAGAAAATTTACCGCATCCACCTGATAACTATTTTCCTCAAGCACATAAAGGAGGTGCTAATTTGGAACAACCAAAAACTGAAGATTGGTCAATTACAAGAGCTAGATTAATAAAAGAGCAAGAAACAAAAACCAACTCTGAAATTAAAAAAATAGAGAATACTAAAAAAGGAACGACAAAATTACCGCTGATAAAGTTAGTTCGGAAAATATGGGAGAAGTAAATAAAAAGCCAATGCCTAACACCGTGTATAATTAATTGCTGTTTTATTCTCTACTTGCGAATATTCCTGCGGAATATTCACAGGTTCGTAAAAGTTTACTAATTTAGTTGCTAAACCACGCAACTAACCATACACAAACACGTTAGCATTAATTATGAAAAAATGTCGTCTTTGCTTAAAAGAAAGAAAATTAATTAAAGCACATATCATTCCTGATTTCTTATATGCTGGAATGAAATCTGAAGATGATAAAAACATTTTTTATGAGGTCACTTATGATTTTGTAAATAATGAAAGTAAATCAAAAAAAATTCAAACCGGAGATTTTGATAAAAATATACTTTGTGAAGATTGTGATAATAAAATTCTTGGTGCCAATTATGAAAAGTATGCTAAGCAATCAATGTATGGAAAAAATATTGACCCAAAAATTGCGCCAATTTGCAAAAACTACAAAACCGTTAATGATGATTTAGAATACACAATTTGTAAAAATATTAATTATGGTAAAATGAAACTTTTTTTACTTTCCATTTTGTGGAGAGCTTCAATTACTGATAGAAAACAATTTAGAAATGTTCAATTAGGAGATAAACACGAAGAAAAGATAAGAAAATTAATTTACGAAAACATTACACCGAAAGAATCAGAATATCCTATAATGATGACATCTTTTATGAGAACAAAAAATAGCTTCAAAAATTTAATTGGAGAACCTAAAAGAATTAAATACAAAAATGGACTTAACGGCTATATATTTCTAATTGATAGTATTCAATTTATATTTTTTGTAAATTCCACTGACCATCATCTACCAAAATATATAACTCGAACTATGATAAAAGAAAATGGAGAAATGACAATACTTCATTTACCAAACGGAAAAGAATTAGAATTTTTAAAAACGATGATAAAAAAATAACTAATGCTAACACCGTGTATAATTAATTGCTTTATTTCTGCCTACTTGCGAATATTCCTGCGGAATATTCACGGGTTCGTAAATGTTTGCTAACTTAGTTGCTTAACCACGCAACTAACCATACACAATCACGTTGTAAGCCATTTGAGAAACTATATGAATAGAGTTTTGACATTAATTATTCTTGGATTTTTAATCATAAGTTGCTCTGACAACAAAGGCGGACTTGAAGACAAAACTCAAACTCTGGAATTGAATTATATAGCTTGGGCGTGCGACTGTGCAAATTGGGCTACAAATGAAGATTTAGAAAAATACTCAGAAAATATTGACGACACTTTAGCGAAACAAAGTATTTTTATTGAGCCTGCTACTAGAAAACTGGAATTACCTGATACTCTTGGTTACAGTAACGATTTAATTAAATTCACTGGACAGTTTTATAATGAAAAGGGATTTCCAAAAGACTATCATTCCTACCAAGAACCAGAAGAATCAAGAGTCTTTAGATATACTGACTATGAAGTAGTGGAAAGTAATTATAAAAATTATCGAGATTTAGACAATAAAAACGAATAAAAACAGCTTACAACACCGTGTATAATTAATTGCTGTATTCTTCTCTACTTGCGAATATTCCTGCGGAATATTCACGGGTTCGTAAATGTTTGCTAACTTAGTTGCTTAACCACGCAACTAACCATACACAAACACGTTACCTGCAAGCTGAATGAACAACACGCTGAAAAAAATAACGCCATTTCTGATTTTAGCATTATCGTCTATAATTTATGTGATATTCATTGTAATTAAGGAAAGAAATTTAGGTTGGGGATTTTTTGCTGTTATTGCTCTAATTGTAATTGGAATTTTACTTTTTGGAATTGACTTTGGATTAAAAAAATGGCTTAAGAATTACAAAAAGATATTTCTAACTGAATTAGCTTTAGTGCTATTCGTAATTGCGCTTTACGGCTATAAGTTCAATCGGACAAAAACACTCATCATACCAACCGAATTTGACAAAAGTTATGTGACAATAATTTATGGAGTTGAAAACTCAAAAGATTTGTCAATATCAACTTTGACTTGGAACAAAAGTATAGAAATACCAATAAGCGGAATTTTATTAACGTCTTCTGACTTTAATGAAAATCTACGTGAAACTGATATGAAAATGGGTTCAGGAATATATTTAAACTCTGACGAAACCGAAAAAGGATTTACTCGAATGGCGGAATCTGAATTTGAATCTAATGGTCAAAATTATAAATTCAGAACTTGGAAAATACAAGACGGACTTTGTTGCGGATATTCGACAAAAGAAGTTGAAAAATATAAAGTAGAATTGAAAAACGAATTTGAAAAAATAAAAGCCAGCAGGTAACACCGTGTATAATTAATTGCTTGGTTATAGCCTACTTGCGAAAATTCCTGCGGAATTTTCACGGGTTCGTAAATGTTTACTAACTTAGTTGCTTAACCACGCAACTAACCATACACAACAACGTTGTGCTTAATTAAAAAAATGACCGAGACTAAAATATTAACTGATAGAATAAAATTAAGATTGATTGAATTATCAGATTTAGACTCAATCCATAATTTACATTCCTTACCAGAAACGGATGAATATAATGCGCTGGGAATTCCGAAAAACATTGGAGAAACCAAATCCATTATTGAGCCTTGGATTGCGGAAAATCAATTGCCTTTAATAAAAAATTTCACATTTGCAATCGAAAACAACGAGAGTAAAGAATTTATCGGAATTCTTGGTTTAAAACTTTGGAGCAAAAAACATAGAAGAGGAGAAATATGGTATAAAATCCATTCTGACTATTGGAGAAACGGATACGCAACTGAATCTGTAAATTTGATACTAGATTATGGATTTAAAACTCTCAAATTACATAGAATTCAAGCAGGATGTGCTGTAGATAATATCGGTTCTTTAAAAGTTCTAGAAAAAGTTGGAATGATAAGAGAAGGTCGTGGAAGACAATTATTACCTTTAAAAAATGGTTGGTCTGATAATTATGAGTATTCTATACTTGAAACGGATGAAAGAAAAAACTAAGCACAACACCGTGTATAATTAATGGCTAGTACTCGCCTACTTACGAAAATCCTTTCGGATTTTCTACTCAGGATTTATTTGCTAACTTAGTTGCTTAACCACGCCACTAACCATACACAAACTCGTTGTGCGTCAGCTAAAAAAATCCGAAAGCCTAAATAAAAAAATTGAAAATATAAATTTGCGAATATGAAAAAAGAAGTGATTCTATTAATTACCCTACTAATAACAATAAGTTCGTTTGCTCAAATTCAAACAGAAAAACATCAAAGCACTCTAAATCAACTAAATGAAAACCCAATAAGAACATATAGACTTTATCCAACGATAAATAAGTGGTATTTCATAAAATTAAACACACAAAATGGACAAATGTGGCAGATTGAATTTGATGTAAAACAAACGAAGCAATTAGAAGTTCCATTGAATAGTTTGCCGTTGATTGAAAAACAGAAAGAAGTTGATAATAGATTTAATCTTTATCAGACTGAAAACCCTTATACTTTTTTACTTCTTGACCAAATAAGTGGAAAAATTTGGCAAACGCAATGGGATATAAAGCCAAATAAATCAAAAATTACACCATTAAACAACTCATCACTTATTGAAGGACAAAAGGAAATGGATAATAGATTCACTCTTTATTCAACTGAAAATACCTGGAATTTCTTACTTCTTGACAACATCAATGGAAAAATTTGGCAAGTTAGTTGGGATAGAAAATCTGAAAAAAGTGAAATTATACCAATTCAATAATTAATTTAGTTTATGAAGTATAAAAGCCGAACGCACAACACCGTGTAAAAATAATTGCTTGGTTCTCGCCTACTTGGAAATTCCGCAGGAATTTCCACAGGCTCGGTCAATGTTTAGTATTTTAGGTGCTTACCACTGCAACTATTCTTACACATATACGTTGGCAACAATTAGACATATGAATTTTCCTGAAATAGGTTGACTAAAAATTAAGCAATTAATTACAGTCACTTATGAAAACACAAAATGAACACTG
>NZ_JABFDJ010000014.1:0-2500 GCF_013403925.1 Winogradskyella wichelsiae | reverse complement strand
GTTGCTAGCAAGGTTAAGGACTTCAGGTCCGGATCCGTAGCGAAAGCGAGTCTGAATAGGGCGCTTTAGTTAGTAGTGGTAGACGCGAAACCGTGTGAT
Source organism: Winogradskyella wichelsiae (assembly GCF_013403925.1). GTDB lineage: Bacteria > Bacteroidota > Bacteroidia > Flavobacteriales > Flavobacteriaceae > Winogradskyella > Winogradskyella wichelsiae. The sequence goes on along the minus strand of NZ_JABFDJ010000014.1, from coordinate 2,401 downwards.
CTACCCATGGGCAGGGTGAAGCTGTAGTAACATACAGTGGAGGCCCGAACCGGTTGACGTTGAAAAGTCTTCGGATGACCTGTGGGTAGGGGTGAAAGGCCAATCAAACTCGGAAATAGCTCGTACTCCCCGAAATGCATTTAGGTGCAGCGTTGATTTATAGTTTTATAGAGGTAGAGCTACTGATTGGATGCGGGGGCTTCACCGCCTACCAATTCCTGACAAACTCCGAATGCTATAAAATGTTAATCAGCAGTGAGGGCATGGGTGCTAAGGTCCATGTCCGAGAGGGAAAGAACCCAGACCATCAGCTAAGGTCCCCAAATATATGTTAAGTTGAATAAACGAGGTTGAACTGCTTAGACAGCTAGGATGTTGGCTTGGAAGCAGCCATTCATTTAAAGAGTGCGTAACAGCTCACTAGTCGAGCGGTTCGGCATGGATAATAATCGGGCATAAACATATTACCGAAGCTATGGACTTATTAATAAGTGGTAGGGGAGCATTGTAGTGTCGTCGAAGGTGAGTCGTGAGGCTTGCTGGAGAAGCTACAAAAGAAAATGTAGGCATAAGTAACGATAATGCGGGCGAGAAACCCGCACACCGAAAGACTAAGGTTTCCTCAGCTATGCTAATCAGCTGAGGGTTAGTCGGGACCTAACGCGAACCCGAAAGGGGTAGTGGATGGCCAACAGGTTAATATTCCTGTACCTGCTCACACTAAAAGTGACGGAGGCGAAAAGTTAGTGCGTACTGACGGAATAGTACGTTGAAGCGAGTGGTAACACCGCGATAGTACACTGAGACTTCGGTCAAGGTGATAATCTAGCAAATCGACTTCCAAGAAAAGCGAGTGAAGCAGCCCGTACCCTAAACCGACACAGGTAGTTGGGATGAGAATTCTAAGGTGCTCGAGAGATTCATGGCTAAGGAACTAGGCAAAATGGACGCGTAACTTCGGGAGAAGCGTCGCCCCCTTCTGGGGGGCCGCAGTGAAAAAGTCCAGGCGACTGTTTATCAAAAACACAGGGCTCTGCTAAATCGAAAGATGATGTATAGGGCCTGACACCTGCCCGGTGCTGGAAGGTTAAGTGGAGGGTTTAGAAGTTTACTTCGAAGATCTCAAATGAAGCCCCAGTAAACGGCGGCCGTAACTATAACGGTCCTAAGGTAGCGAAATTCCTTGTCGGGTAAGTTCCGACCTGCACGAATGGTGTAACGATCTGGACACTGTCTCAGCCATGAGCTCGGTGAAATTGTAGTATCGGTGAAGATGCCGATTACCCGCAGTGGGACGAAAAGACCCCGTGAACCTTTACTATAGCTTAGTATTGGCTTTGGATAAGTAATGTGTAGGATAGGTGGGAGACTTCGATCATGCGTCGCTAGGCGTGTGTGAGTCATTGTTGAAATACCACCCTTTGCTTATCTAGAGTCTAACCTCTAACCAGGGACAGTGCTTGGTGGGTAGTTTGACTGGGGTGGTCGCCTCCAAAAGAGTAACGGAGGCTTCTAAAGGTTCCCTCAGCACGGTTGGTAATCGTGCGTAGAGTGCAATGGCATAAGGGAGCTTGACTGAGAGACATACAGGTCGATCAGGTACGAAAGTAGAGCATAGTGATCCGGTGGTTCCGTATGGAAGGGCCATCGCTCAAAGGATAAAAGGTACTCCGGGGATAACAGGCTGATCTCCCCCAAGAGCTCATATCGACGGGGGGGTTTGGCACCTCGATGTCGGCTCGTCACATCCTGGGGCTGGAGAAGGTCCCAAGGGTTGGGCTGTTCGCCCATTAAAGTGGCACGCGAGCTGGGTTCAGAACGTCGTGAGACAGTTCGGTCTCTATCTACTGTGGGCGTTAGAAATTTGAGTGGATCTGACTCTAGTACGAGAGGACCGAGTTGGACGAACCTCTGGTGTACCTGTTGTTCCGCCAGGAGCATTGCAGGGTAGCTACGTTCGGAAGGGATAAGCGCTGAAAGCATATAAGCGCGAAACCCACCACAAGATGAGATTTCTTTTAAGGGTCGTGGAAGATGACCACGTTGATAGGCTATAGGTGTAAAGGCAGTAATGTCATAGCCAAGTAGTACTAATAACCCATAGGCTTATTGTACAGCGTTTTTTTATAAAAGTATACGTTACTAACTGATATCATGTAATTTTTTCAATATGTCAACAATATTAGTGTTGATTATTTATAACAACCCAAGTTCTGATTTGATCAGAATAACAATTTAAGGTGGTTATAGCGACGGGGCTCACCTCTTACCATTCCGAACAGAGAAGTTAAGCCCGTTTGCGCCGATGGTACTACTTTACTGTGGAAGAGTAGGTCGCCGCCTTTTTAAGAACCCTTACTAGATAACTAGTAAGGGTTTTTTGCTTTTATATCCTTTTTTA
>NZ_JABFDJ010000013.1 GCF_013403925.1 Winogradskyella wichelsiae | reverse complement strand
CGAAAAAATAATGTAAATTTACCTGAACTTACGATTTAAGAACTGACCTAGTTCAAACTATTTTTTGCCTTCTAAACCGCTGAAAAAAAAATCTTTTGAACGTCTAAATATTAACCAAAAAGAGTCAACCTATATCAGTATAATACAATAGCTGTACGAGAAAAACATTTAGAGTATTATGACAGATGAAAAGCAAAATGATGAAACTTCTATTATAAATGAACAAATTGAGCAAATTGTAAATGATGTTGTCGCACGGAGAAAATTGGAATTAAATCAATCTTTAATTCATCTCGATGCAAAGGGAATGCAAGAGACTATTGCATTTGATAAAAAATTTGACATAAAAAATAGAATATATAAAGATTTAGTCGATATATATTTCAATCAATGTAAATTGTCTCAAGATGTATATGTTTCTGGAAAAAAAACAGTTATTGAATTTCTTTTATATGGTGCTAATGACGAGGCATTCAGATATATTTCAAATTTAGGCCTATCCAAAAATGAAAATCAAATTTTCGCTTTAAAATTAACACTAATGGCTTCGAAAAAAAGCGCGGAACGTGAAAGCATAATTAAGACTAAAATTAAGCGGAATTACAAAACTTTTGAACCTAAAACTCAACATTTAATTAATTTAATGGGCTTCAAACCTAAATATAATATAATCGACAAACTATTTAGTAAAAGAATTAAATAACTGTTGCCAACACCGTGTATAATTAATTGCTTTGTTCTTGCCTACTTGCGAATATTCCTGCGGAATATTCACGGGTTCGTAAATGTTTGCTAACTTAGTCGCTAAACCACGCAACTAACCATACACAAACACGTTACCCAACATTTGAGTAAAACCGATAAAAACATCGAATTGAATAGAAAAACAAGTGATTTAATTGCTGGAATTTTATGTTCTGGATTTTCAATAGTTGGAATTACAATTATGGATAAATCGGAATTAATAACTTGGGTTACAATTGGATTTTTTGGAATTGGAGCGATACTGTTATTATTTAGATACTTTAATCCGAATAGTAGATTTCTACCAAAACAAAAAGAGTATTATAAAAAGTTGAGCGACGAAGAATTTATAGAACTGTATGACTCAAACGGAATTTTCACTTACGATAAAAACGGATTTGAATTGCAAATTGAGCAAAAACTAACCCAAATTGAATGGAATGAAATTGAAAAACTGACTGCTTATAAAGTTGACCTTTTCGCAACCGATGAAATACGATTATTTTTAAAAGCGGAAAATGGAAAACAGTTTGAGATATCGGAAAGTACAGAAGGTTGGTTTCAATTTAACGAAAAAATAAAAGAACAGTTTCCTGAAATTAATAAAAGTTGGGAAATTGACATTACAGTTCCAGCATTTGAACGAAAAGAAACTGAAATATATAACCGAAATAAAAACGTTGGGTAACACCGTGTATAATTAATTGCTTGGTCACTGCCGACTTACGAACATTCCTGCGGAATATTCTATATGTGATTTATTTGCTAATTTAGTTGCTTAACCACGCAACTAACCATACACATCAACGTTACCCAACATTAGGCAAAAATTGAGAAATAGAACAAAATACATACTTCTGACTTTAGGAATCTTAAGCATAATATTGATTTATTACAATGACAAATATGTATTAACTGAAACAAGTTTTGACCCAATAGAATTAAAATACTCGAAATGGTTTTTTGCAATTGGAATTTTATGTGTTGGGATTTATTTTTTTAATAAAAATTTGAGAAATATAATCACAAAAATTATGTTTGGAGCATTTGGAATATGTTTAGCTCTGAATTTGTTTCTCTATATCCAAACTTATAAAAGTGTACAAATTCAAAAACGATATGATGAATATTATGAATTGAAAACTTGCGAAAAAATGGAAGAAAGATTTGCAACAGATTTACAAAATGGAGAAATAAAATACTTTCAATTCGGAATTGGTTATGATGTTGAATTGGAAAAAATATTGGAAAAAAAATATGACATTGAAATGTTCGGAATGGGTTGTATGATTCAATCAGAATTTGAATGTTATAATAAATTAGTCTATAAATATCTGAAAGAATCACACAATGAATCAATAAATGATATTTACAGAAAAATAGATAATGAATAAAAAAACGTTGGGTAACAACGTGTATAATTAATTGCTAGTTTTGGCTCACTTGGGAAATTCCTTCGGAATTTCGCCGTTCGTGCTTAATTTAGTAAATTAGTTGCTTAAAACACGCAACTAATCATACACAACAACGTTAGCAGCAATTTGAACCATATCGACGAAATGAAGTACTTTATAACATTAATACTACTACTTACAGCTTTGAGTTATGGTCAAATAATGGAACCTGAATTTCCTCTTGTTGTGAATATTGTACTGATATTATTAATTTTATTAACACCAGTTTTTTGGGAATATTCCGTTCTTAATAAAAACTACGAATCTGACTTCAAAATGCAAAGTCAGCGTAAAGTACTTGGAATATATGAATTGATTTATGCAATAGCTTGGACATTATTATTGTCTTTTAGCAATGACAATTATAATGACGTAATATTCCTGATTTTAATATTTTGGACTTTTCCATTGGCTGAATTAGTTTTGTGGTTTATTTACAAAAAGAAGAAAACTCTTACATTATTCATTAAAGAAAATCAACTGATTTTAGTCAAACGTTGGACTCAAAAAAGAAACCTGACTGAACTTACTCAAATCCGATTTGACCGATTTGGTAAAAATTTAAAACTTGATTTTAAATCAAAATCTGAAATTTCGATAAAAACAACGGAATATAACGCTGACGATATCCAAAAGTTACTAGAAATTCTAATAGAGAAATCTGAAAACAATGTTTTTGTTCCGAATAATTATGAACCGAAAATAAAAAACAGCTGCTAACACAGTATAAAAATAATGCTTAGTTTAGTGCTTAATCAAGAGTCAGTGCACTTTTGTTACGTCTGATTTTCCTGCGGAAAATCCTCGCACACAAAACCGCACTATTCTTATACATCAACGTTGTGCGTCATTTAAGAGCAGAACGGAAACAAGAATTAATAAAGAAAATGAAACCTGATTATCTGAAAATAATTATAGATTCTTTCCCTGAAAATCTAAAATCGGATGTTATAATGGTTTTCAATATTATTCCGTTGGAAAGTAAATATAAATTTGATTTAATAAGTTCTGATTCCTATGACGTAAAAGTTAGTGGAGAATTATTAAAAATCCCAACAAGAATTTATTTTGACCAACCAAAACCGCAAAACGAAAATCAACTGACGGAAATACAGAAAGATATTTTAAATTGCTTTTTTACCAGACATCATAATGGATTTATAAGAGAGAAAAGGTTAAATAAAATATCTGAAAAATTAGAAAAATGGAAAACACCATTCCTTGTTCAATTATTAGGAGAATATATTTATGAATTGTTTCCGATTATTGACGAGAAAGTGAATAACGACACATTGGAATTTTATAAAGAATTTAAAAATGAGAACCCAATATATTGGCAACAAACCGAAAGTCGAATAGCAAGTTATTGGAATGAATATTACAGATATAAATTCCCGAAATTAAAAGACTATTTAGGAATTGAAATTATCAACCGAATAAAAAAAACGAACGCACAACACCGTGTATAATTAATTGCTAGTTTCTTCCCTACTTGCGAAAATTCCTGCGGAATTTTCACGGGTTCGTTAAAGTTTACTAACTTAGTTGCTAAACCACGCAACTAACCATACACAAACACGTTGTAAGTAATTTACCAAAACCGAAAATGAAGTATCTGATTTTAATTTTAGTCTGTCTATTTATACAATCGTGTTCTGATTGTACAAATGTATATTTTACGGAAAATGACAAAACTTGGTTTACTAATTATAATGTTGGAGATAAAATAATATTCAAATCTCAACTAAATGATTATGATACAATTTTTATCACAAATAAAGTTATTAAAGAACCAAAAGGTGAATGCAATCCATTTGTGTCTGAATTCGACAAAGATTTTGTTAGAATAGATTACGAAATTAAAAAAGATACATTCAAATTAGTAAAAGATTACTTTGTCCAAATCGGAGCGAATGAAAATCTGAAAGACGCAAGTCCTGTTATTCGTTTACTGAATATGGAATATAGTAATTCTCGAGACAAATTACCAACACCAAAAACTTCTGAATTGAATGTTGATTGGAAAAATGTTTATACTTTCGACAAAGGAAATTGTCCATATACAAATCTGAACGGAAAATTTGGTATAATTGAATTTCAATGGGATAAAATTTATGGACTTGTCTCATATAAAAACGAAAGTGGAGAAAAATGGATTTTATTAAAGAAAGAATAAAAACTACTTACAACACCGTGTATAATTAATGGCTGGTTCTCGCCTACTTACGAAAATCCTCGCGGATTTTCTATTCGGTTTTTATTTGCTAAATTAGATGCTTAAACACGCCACTAATCATACACAAAACCGTTGTGCGTCATTTAAGCGCACGTTAACTAATCGAAAAACATCATTCACTCATTTGAGTTTTCATGAAAAATGAAATTGAAATATTTTTGAAAATAAAAGCAAGAAAAATGAGAATATTTCTATTTCTATTTATACTGTCTATTACTTTAGGTTGCGCAACTCGTAATATAAAATACGACCGAAATAAGATTTTAAAAAAATACTCTGCTGATTATAAAATGTTTATTGATAACGAAAAAATGGATTTGGAAACCGTCTTTCTTAACAAAGACAATATTGAAAACATCAGAATTAACAAGCACACACGAGAATTAAAAATCACTCAATTCAAAACAACTAAATTATTCGAAATAAATAACCTGAACTTAGATAGCTTAGGTGTTGGTCAGAGAGGCTGGACTATGAATAATATTGAATTAATAGTAATTGATGGAATTCCATTAACTGACAGTTCAAAAAAAAATACCAAAATTGATTTGAAAGGAATAAAATCTATATCAGTATTAATAATGGATAGAATGAACAATACAAGTTCTGATGGAAACGTTTTATTAATAACAATGAAATAAAAAACGAACGCACAACACCGTGTATAATTAATTGCTGTATTAGTCTCTACTTGCGAAAATTCCTGCGGAATTTTCACGGGTTCGTAAAAGTTTACTAAATTAGTTGCTTAACCACGCAACTAACCATACACAACAACGTTGCCATTCATTGCGCGACGCACCCAAAACGAAATAAAATATTTATGAAAATAATTATTGGAGTACTCTCTTTT
>NZ_JABFDJ010000012.1 GCF_013403925.1 Winogradskyella wichelsiae | reverse complement strand
GGAACAAGTTCGGATGGATCTACATTAACAGATCTTTCAGATGATGATTCAGTTTTAGAAGATGACATTACAGAAACAGTAATGCCTCAAGAAAGTGGAATCGCAGTGATTAAAAGTTCAATATTTAATGATGAAAATAATGATGGCTTCGCAGACTTAGGGGAAACCATCACGTATAACTTCACAGTAACCAATGAAGGCGAATTAGCAATTACAAATGTTATCTTAACTGACGCTATGTTAGGTGGTGTAATTACCTTAGCATCAGGAGATTTAAATAATGATAATATATTAGCTGTTGATGGAATTTGGTTATACACAGCAAATTATACGATACTTCAATCAGATATTGATGCAGGTATTGTAAGTAATCAAGCCACAGTAACCGGAACAAGTTCGGATGGGTCTACATTAACAGATCTTTCAGATGATGATTCAGTTTTAGAAGATGACATTACAGAAACAGTATTACCTCAAGAAAGTGGAATTGCAGTTATTAAAACAGGTATTTACAATGATCTTGATGGAGATGGTTGTGCTAATGTTGGTGAAACTATAACCTATAATTTTACAGTAACTAACTTGGGTAATTCAAGTATAACTTCTGTAGAATTAAATGATACGATGTTAGGGGGAATAATGAACTTAGCTTCTGGTGACGATGATTCTGACAATGAGTTAGATATCGATGAAGTTTGGTTTTATACTTCAGATTACACTATAACACAATTAGATATTGATACAGGTATAGTCAATAATCAGGCTACAGTATCAGGGATCAGTACCGATGGTTCTGTTTTAACAGATTTATCAGATGATAATAGTACTCTGGAAAATGAGATCACAGAGATGCTTTTATGCCAAAGAGCAGCAATTGCAGTTGTTAAAATAGGTGTGATGAATGATGATAATGGAGATGGATGTGGTAATGTAGGTGAGACTATCGCTTATACGTTTGCTGTCACTAATGAAGGTAATTTAAGTGTGCCTTTAATAGAGTTAACCGATAACATGTTAGGTGGAGTAATGACTATGGTATCTGGTGATGATGATGGTGATAACATATTAGATGTTGACGAAACTTGGTTTTATTTTGGAGATTATACTTTAACGCAATTAGATATTGATGCAGGTGTGGTTACTAATCAGGCGACTCTAACAGGAATGAATATGATGGATGGTTCTATGATCATGGATCTGTCAGATGATGACAGTGAAATGGAAAATGATATCACAGTTACTCTAATATGTCAATCAGGATCTATATCTCTTGAAAAAGTAGGTGAATTTAATGATGCAAACGGAAATGGTTTTGCAGATATTGGAGAAACAATAGAATATACATTCACAGTTTATAACACCGGAATGATCACATTATATGACATTAATATAGAAGATCCACTTCCTGGTATTGTAGTAGATGGTGGTCCAATTGTGTATTTAGATTCAGGAGAAATAGATAATTCAACTTTTACAGCAACATACATACTTACTGAAGAAGATATAGTAAATGGTTCAATTACAAATCAAGCTGTTGTAACAAGCACTGGGGCTGATGGGAATATTTATACTGATACTTCTGATGATCCAAATAATTTTGATGATATAGATGCTAACAATGATGATGAACCAGATGATCCTACTGTAACGATCTTACCTGGATTAGTTGACCCTGATTTTGAAATATTTAATGGAATTACACCAGATGAAGATGGTGATAATGATTTCTTTAAAATCGTTGGAATAGAAAACTATCCAGATAATAATCTTAAAATATTTAATCGATGGGGAATTTTAATTTATGAAATGGATGGCTACGGTATTAATGGAAAAGTCTTTAAAGGAATATCCGATGGTCGTAGTACTATAAATAGAAATAAGGAATTACCTACAGGAACCTATTTCTATATACTGCAAAGGTTTATTGAAAGAGAAACTTTAACAGATAAAGGATATTTATATATAAAAAATAACTAAACCCCAAAAATCTTATGAAATATTATTTTTTATTACTGCTAGTTTTTATGAGTTTTAGTTTGAGTTTTTCTCAACAAGATTCACAGTATACACAATATATGTATAATACACAGGTTATTAATCCAGGCTATATAGGATCCAAAGAGGTATTAAATTTTGGGCTACTCTATAGGTCTCAATGGGTGGGGTTTGAAGGCGCACCAAAAACAGGAACATTTAATGTTAGTTCTCCTATTGGTGAAGATAAAAAAATGGGTTTAGGTCTGTCTATTGTAAATGATAGAATAGGTCCATCTGTAGAGACCAATATTGTAGTAGATTATTCATATTCTTTGCTTTTTTCAGAAGAGTCGAGATTATCCTTTGGTTTAAAGGGAGGTGTTAATTTTCTGAATGTAGATTATACAGAGTTAAATATTTTTGATGGTAATGATGCGCAATTTTCAGAGAATATTGATAATAAACTTCACCCTCAAATTGGCGCAGGAATTTATTATAACACTAACAAGTTTTATGCAGGGTTGTCAGTACCTAATCTTTTAAAATCTAAGCATTATAATTCTAATAGTATAGATAATATAAGCGAAGAAGATTTTGCTGTAGAGCGCTTGCACTATTTCTTAATAGCTGGATATGTATTTGATATTAATGAAAATTTAAAGTTTAAACCCGCAACAATGGTAAAGTATGTAGATGGCTCACCTCTTCAAGCTGATGTTTCTGCAAATTTTCTAATAAATGATAAGCTTACGTTGGGAGCAGCATATCGATTTGATGCAGCTATTACAGCTATGGCAGGATTTCAAATTACCAATAAGCTATTTATAGGCTTAGGGTATGATTACCAAACAACAAATATCGAAACTTATAGTGACGGATCGTATGAAATTTTCTTAAAATTTGATGTTTTTAAAAATGTTGAACGCATACTAACGCCTAGATTTTTCTAAACCAAACGATCATGAATACATACATATATAAAATAATACTATGCTTTTTATCATGTCTTTTCTTTGCGAGCTCTTTTGCTCAAATAGGAAAGCTAGAAACAGCGAATGCCAAATATGATAAATACCAATTTATAGATGCTCGAGAGATTTATTTAAAAGTTGTTGCAAATGGCTATCGGTCAGCTGAAATTTATAGGAAATTGAGTGAAACTTACTATTTTAATAGTGAGTATTCTGGAGCTTCAAAATGGTACTACAAATTGATCAATGAATTTCCAAATGATTTATTGGTCACGGATTACTTTAGAGCATCACAATGTTTTAAAAGTGCAGGTGATCTAAAAGAAGCAGAAAGATTAATGAAACTTTATGAAACTATGGGAGGAAAACCTTTAACCATAAATTCATATAAAAATGTAGCAGATACGTTATTTGAAAAGGGAGTTAATAATAAATTATTTGAACTAAATAAAATATCGGTTAATACAGAGTATTCAGATTTTGGTACAGCGTTTTATGGAAATAAAATTGTTTTTGCTTCAAGTGGTAAATCAGTTAACGATTTTAAAGGAAAATCAGTGGACTTGGCAGGATGGGATAATCAACCGTTTTTAGATTTATATGAGGTGGTTGTAGATGAAAACATGAATTTAAAAAAAGCCGAACTTTTAAAAGGAGATGTAAATACAAAGTATCATGAATGTACAGCAGTATTTTCTAAAGATGGAAATACAATGTACTTCACCAGAAATAATTTCTTGAACGGTAAGAAAAAAAGAGATAAAGATTTTGTGATAAGACTTAAGATGTATAAAGCTACAAAAACTGAAAATACCTGGGGAAATGTAATAGAACTTCCTTTTAACGGTGACAGTTATTCTATTGGTCACCCTGCATTAAATCCAAAAGAAGATAGACTTTATTTTGCTTCAGATATGCCTGGGACTTATGGAATGTCGGACTTATGGTATGTTGATATTTTAGAAGGAGGTACTTATAGTGAACCTGTAAATATGGGTGCAAAAATTAATACGGTTGCGAGAGAAACATTTCCGTCTATAAGTACAGAAAATAATTTGTATTTCTCTAGTACTGGTCACGAAGGTTTAGGTGGTTTAGATATCTTTTTAACTAAATTAAATAAAGATAGTCATGGTGAAATTGCAACTTTAGGAGAGCCAATTAATAGTACAAAGGACGATTTTGGATTTGTAATTAAAGAAGGAAGAATAGGTTATTTTACATCAAATAGAGATGGAGAAGAAGGCAGTAGAGGTGATGATATCTATCAAATGTGGGAGCGTTGCGAAATCAAAATTCAAGGTCCGGTAACAGATGAGGATACAGGTGCATTAATCCCTAATGCAGAGGTAACGTTATTAGATAGTAACAATAATGAAATTCTATCGTTAATCACTGGAGATGATGCACTTTTTACATTAACCTTAGATTGTAATGAACGATATATTATTAGAGCCCATAAAGAAGGGTATAATCCTAAAGAAGAAATTTTTGAAACACCTAAAAATCCAAAAACAATAGAGATGCCAATTGTTTTAAACATGCCTTTAACACTTAAATTATCAGATCCTTGTCTGCCTAATGATTTAGGTTGTAAACTAACTTTACAACCCATTTATTTCGATTATGATCAGTCTGATATTCGTATAGATGCAGAAATAGAATTAGCTAAAATTGTAGCTGCTTTAAAAGAATATCCGCAATTAAAAATAGATATAGAATCTCATACAGATTCTAGAGGTAGGGACGCGCATAATTTAAGACTATCTAAACGTAGAGCAAAATCTACATTACATTGGTTTTATGATAATGGAATTGCAAGAAACAGGTTGTCTGCCACAGGCTATGGGGAGTCTCAGTTAATTAACAACTGTGTTAATAATGCAGAGTGTAGTGAAGAAGAACACCAATTAAATCGTAGGTCAATATTTATAATTAGAGAATAACTAATAAATATAGTTTCTATAGTTTATACCTTGTTTGTGCCATGCAGACAAGGTTTTTTGGTTTTATAGAATACCTTTTATGAAAAGATTGATGCATTTTAAACTTTTACTTGGTATTTTTACGGCATGACAGAAGAACAAGTCATCTTAGTAGATGAAAACGATAAGCAAATAGGATTAATGGCAAAGATGGAAGCGCACGAGAAAGCACTTTTGCATCGTGCATTTTCTGTGTTTGTATTTAATGAGAAGAAAGAACTAATGCTTCAGCAACGTGCTTTACATAAATATCATACTCCTGGGTTGTGGACAAATACATGTTGTAGTCATCAACGTGATGGTGAAAGTAACTTAGATGCAGGTAAGCGACGTTTACAGGAAGAAATGGGTTTTGTAACCGAATTAGAAGAAAAAACAGCTTTTATTTATAAAGCACCTTTTGAAAACGGATTAACTGAGCACGAGTATGATCATATTATGGTAGGGCATTTCAATGCTGAGCCTATAATTAATCCAGAAGAAGTTGCAAGTTGGAAATGGATGAGCTTAGATGCTGTAAAAAAAGATATCTCAGAAAATCCTGAACGGTATACAGCTTGGTTCAAAATTATTTTTGAAAAGTTTTACAAATTTATAAACGTTACTAAATAATGCAAGTCACCGTTCATAGAAAAGCACATTTTAATGCTGCACATAGACTTTATCGAAAGGAATGGAGTTTTGAGAAGAATCAAGAAGTCTTTGGGTTGTGTAATAACCCTAACTTTCATGGTCATAATTACGAGTTAATTGCAAGCGTTACAGGAGAAATAGATCCAGAAACGGGTTATGTTATAGATATTAAAACTTTAAAAGATTTAATAAAATTAGAGGTGGAAGACGCTTTCGATCATAAGAATTTAAACATTGAAGTTCCAGAATTTAAAGATTTAAATCCTACAGCAGAGAACATTGTTGTTGTTATTTATAATAAACTAAAATCAAAACTAGATTCTAAATTTCATCTCGAGATCACCCTGTACGAAACACCTAGAAATTTTGTAACCTATTCAGGTAAGTAGTTGTATGAAAAACAGATTGTACCCTATAAAATTTCAACCTATATTAAAAGATAAAATATGGGGAGGGCAAAAATTAAATAAATATTTTAATAAAAATTCTAAATCCAAAAACTTAGGAGAAAGTTGGGAAATAAGTATAGTTAAAAATGACATATCTGTTGTTTCTAATGGTGAATTAAAAGGAGAATCTCTGCAAGAGTTAGTCGATAACTACAAATCGAGACTTTTAGGGAGTAAAAATTGGAAGCATTTTGGAAATAAATTCCCTCTATTAATCAAATTTATTGATGCCAAACGAGATTTAAGTATTCAATTACATCCAAACGATGAGTTAGCAAGAAAAAGACATAATTCATTTGGTAAAACAGAAATGTGGTATGTAATGCAAGCCGATGTTGATGCTAATCTTATTGTAGGATTTAATCAAAAAGTAAATAAAGAGATTTATTTAAAGCATCTAAACGAAAAATCTTTAACAAAAATTTTAAACTTCGATAAAGTAAAAGAAGGAGATACTTATTTTATTGAGGCAGGAAGAATACATGCTATAGGCGCAGGTGTGTTGTTAGCAGAAATCCAACAAACTAGTGATGTAACGTATCGTGTTTATGATTGGGACCGTGTTGATGATGACGGTAATGAAAGAGAATTGCACAATGATATTGCCATTGACGCTTTTAATTTTGAAATGGAAGATGATTTTAGAATAGATTATAAAATAGAGAAAAACACATCTAATAAAATGGTTGAGTGTCCTTTTTTTACGACCAATTTTATAGAAGTAAATTCAAATTTAGACATAAAGAATTCTAACGATTCATTTATGATTTATATGTGTGTAGATGGAGAAGTTGAAATTTCTACTAAAGATTCAGTCGATCATATCTCAAAAGGAGAAACAATATTAATTCCTGCAGAAGTAGAAAATTTTAAACTAAAATCTAATTATGCAAAACTATTAGAAGTATATATTTAAAACTTCCGATAAAAAGTGAACAAGAGAATCATTAAACTAAAAGGATTTAGTATTTTTGCGGTTATTATAAATTAAAATTATTATGGCAAATAAAAGAGAATTAAAAAAAGATATCAATTACGTATTAGGAGATATTATTGAAGCAGTTTACGTTTGGGAATTAGCAAATGCAGAAAAGCCTACAAAAGAGAGTGAAGCAGTGATCGATGAAGCAATCGGAACCTTCGATGAGTTAATTACTCGTGTTAATGACAGAAGTGTAGAAAATAAGAAATCTCATTTTAAAGCGATAAGTGCTGATTTAGAGACTAAAGGAAGAGGTCTTATTGAAAAAATAAATAAATTAAAATAAATTTATTTGCATATTTAAAAATCTATTTTAAATTTGCGCTCGCTTACCGAAATATATGGTAAGCTTTTTTTGCCGATGTAGCTCAGCTGGCTAGAGCAGCTGATTTGTAATCAGCAGGTCGTGGGTTCGAGTCCCTCCATCGGCTCTTCTTTAAAGCTCTAACTATTTCAAAGTAGTTAGAGCTTTTTTATTGCCTATAAATCTTGCTACTTCATAAGTTTTTTCTATAAATCTGTTTCAGCAAGCTCTCTAACAAAATAAATAAAAACCCTTTCTCTGCATTATACTATTAAATTTGCATAATATGTTTACTACTTATAATAGACGATTCAATTTAGACTAGTAAAAATTCGTTTAGTGATGTAGACAAAGGTTCTTCTTAATATATAATTACAGTCTACCATATAAAATAAAATAGCTCTCAAGTTATTTTTGGGCATTCCGTTTTTGCTTTTAAGGAGCAAAACCGTCGCGTCATCCGCTATATCTTTTTTTAGAAGGTGCATTTATAATAGAATAATGCCTTACTTATATATGGTATGTATACCATTTAATGATTTATAGAATAAAAAAAGGATGCCGCTACTACCGCTAATGCGTACATATCATATAAAATAATAAGACAAGTACATTTTAAAATCAAGCCAGAGTAGGGGATATAGCAGATATCAACTACAAAATCAATAAATATTCACAGCTTAAAACACAGAAAGCAAGCCAATTAAAACATTCTCAAAAATAAAGCCTAAAAAAGGCTTGTCAGTTTTAAAAAGGGTTCTATATTTGCACCCCGAAACAAAAACAGTTAGTTGTGTTTCGGAACGTTCATTGTCAGACAGTTTTGGTTTAGAAAAGAGATTAAAATCTTTTTCAAATTAAAGTTGTGGGAATGAAAAAAGGGTTTTATATTTGCACCCGCTTAACAAAACAACGTTAAGAGAAAGTAAAGAAACAAGTTCATTAACATATTGAATTGACAGCGTAAGAATCAACTGGAAACGGTTGATTTAAAACAAGAGAATAAATCATT
>NZ_JABFDJ010000011.1 GCF_013403925.1 Winogradskyella wichelsiae | reverse complement strand
ACTGTGGCTTGATTACTTACAATACCTGCATCAATATCTGATTGAAGTATCGTATAATTTGCTGTGTATAACCAAGTCTCATCGATATCTAAAATGTTATCTCCATTTAAATCTCCTGACGATAACGTGATTACTCCACCTAACATTACATCAGTCAATACCACACTTGTGATTGCTAATTCGCCTTCATTAGTTACTGTAAAATTATACGTAATTGTTTCGCCTAAGTCTGCGTAGCCATCATTATTTTCGTCATTAAATATTGATGTTTTAATCACTGCAATTCCACTTTCTTGAGGCATTACTGTTTCTGTAATGTCATCTTCTAAAACTGAATCATCATCTGAAAGATCTGTTAATGTAGATCCATCCGAACTTGTTCCAGTTACTGTGGCTTGATTACTTACAATACCTGCATCAATATCTGATTGAAGTATCGTATAATTTGCTGTGTATAACCAAGTCTCATCGATATCTAAAATGTTATCTCCATTTAAATCTCCTGACGATAACGTGATTACTCCACCTAACATTACATCAGTCAATACCACACTCGTGATTGCTAATTCGCCTTCATTAGTTACTGTAAAATTATACGTAATTGTTTCGCCTAAGTCTGCGTAGCCATCAGTATTTTCATCATTAAATATTGATGTTTTGATAACTGCGATTCCGCTTTCTTGAGGTAATACCGTTTCTGTAATGTCATCTTCTAAAACTGAATCATCATCTGAAAGATCTGTTAATGTAGATCCATCCGAACTTGTTCCAGTTACTGTGGCTTGATTACTTACAATACCTGCATCAATATCTGATTGCAGTATCGTATAATTTCCTGTGTATAACCAAGTCTCATCAACATCTAATATATTATCACTATTTAAATCTCCTGATGATAAGGTAATTATCCCACCTAACATAGCGTCGGTTAAGACGACATTAGTAACAGATGTACTTCCTTCATTAGTTACTGTAAAATTATAAGTGATTGTTTCTCCTGAGTCTGCGAAGCCATCATTATTTTCATCATTTAATACTGATGTTTTTATCACTGCTATTTCTGCAGTTTGAGGTAAATTTATTATTGTAACATCATCTTCAAAAACAGAATCATCATCAGAAAGATCACCTTCTTCCGTTCCATCATCTACGTTTACAGATGTGATATTTGCTTGATTACTTACAAATCCTGTATCTACATCCGATTGTGTCAATGTGTAATTTGCAGTATACAACCAGGTTTCATTAACATCTAATTCAGTATCTCCATCAGTATCGCCAGATACTAAATTAAGTTCACCACCTAGCATAGCATCAGTCAACACTACTGAAGATAAATCTACACTGCCTTCATTTGTAACTGTAAAATTATAAGTCAATGTTTCACCTGCATCTCCAAATCCATTTGCATTTTCATCATTAAAAACCACTGTTTTTATCACTGCTATATTTGCAGGATCACATAAATTTGAATTTACAGCATCAATATAACTACCATAAACTTCAATAGAATTAATGACACCAACAAGTGATGCTACTGTAATTTGAATTTCATCAAAACTCAAAGTCGTGTTGAAAGCCACGACATATAGTCCGTCCGTGGTTAAAGGCGTAATAGTAACTAAACCTAATGCTTCTAAAGCTAATAAATTACTTGCCGTTTTTTGTTCCTGTAGAACACCATCAAGGTATGTTGTTAAAGTTATAGAATTTAACAAATCAACTTCCAATAGATCGTTAGTATCACGAATTACAAAACCAGCTCTTGTACCTATTGGATAATCTAACAACACATCTTGTACCGAAATTGACGCTGTTGCAGCAACACCTGCCACGACGTTAATTAAAGCAAAATCACTGCCATCTTCAGTCAATACGTTTTGTGAATTATCTACCTCACAAGCTATACATGCCACACCATCTGTCCCTGTTTTATCATTACTAATAATTACAGAATCATTTGGATTAGATAAAACATAGGGCGCATCACAATCAATGGTTCCTGAACAAAATGTTTCTAGTACCGTATTATATATCCTTGTGCTTCCTAAACTTAAAGATACTAATTGCGATAAGGTAATTTGTACTTCATCAAAAGGTGAAGTAGAAACAAACCCTACTCTTACAGATTCATTTCCTGTTAATAATAATCCTGAATTTACAGGTAATAATTCTGTTGTTCCTGTTTTAGACTCTACCAGTACCCCATCTAAATATGTAGTAATTGTTACAGCATCAAATAATTGAGTATTTAGTAAGTTTGCATTTTCGATATCAAAACCAGCATAAGTCATCGCTGGGTAATCTGCTAATTCATCTTTAACCGCTAATGAAGCAGTAGCTGCAACACCAACTAACAAATCTATTGTTGCGTAATTACCTGCATTTGTATCAAAAAGATTACTTGTATTATTAACACTACCAATTCCTAATAAACCACCTGTTCCAGTATGCTCATCTACAATCCTTACAGGAAATTCTGGTTTTGTTAATGCCGTTGGTGTATTACATACTAATTCTGGCCCTTCACAAAAGCTATTAGTTACAGCATGATAAACCTTTGTTACAGAAAGCACATCTAATAAACTTGAAATAGAAATTTCAACAGCATCATAATCCATACTTGTATAAAACCCTACATAATATTGATCAGAGCCTAATATTGTACTATTAATCACCGCTAAAGATGCACTTGCATCTGACTCTTGCTGAACACCATCTAAATATGTTTTAATTTCAATAACATCTAATAAATCTGCTTGCAGAATAGAACTATTTTCGATTAAATATCCAGCATAACCACCACCTTCAAAAAATTCTCCAACAGTTGCGTCTGTTGCTCTCAATGTATGCGTAACACCCAAACCTACTAAAGTAGATACAGTGGCATAATTACTACTGTCTGCATCTGTAATATTTTCTTCATTCTCTATACCACATCCTAAAAGACACACCCCTGTTGTCGTTTCTGAGACTGTTAAATCAGTAAAACTATTAGCCGTAATTGCTACAGGATTTTCTGTATTACAAGGTACTGGATACTGAACCCCGTCTGTATAAACTATAAATTCGGCTGTAGCTTCACAATTGAGTGCATCTGTAACAGTTACAGAATAAGTCCCTGGTACTAAACCATTAATAGAATCTGAAGTTTCCCCGTTTGGACTCCACAAATAAGAATATGGAGGTGTTCCACCAGACACAGATACAGAAAGCGCTCCATCCGAAAGCCCCAAAGTAGTTTCGTTAGTAACGGTTCCTTCGATCTGAATGGTTGTATCTACATAACTTCCGTAAACCTCTATACTATTAATTACGGAAGCTATTGCTCCTACGGTTAATTGTATTTCATCATATTCTAGACTTGTTTCAAAACCTATTAAGTAAAATCCATCTGCACTTGAAGGTGTAATATTTATTATCCCTAAAGCCTCTAATGCTAATAAATTACTCGATGTTTGTGACTCTTGAACAACACCGTCTAAATATGTTGTTAGTGTTATTGAGTTTAGTAAATCTAGTTGAAGTAAATCATTAGTATCTCTAATTACAAAACCGGCTTTAGTTCCAGAAGGATAAGTATCTATTACATTGAGCACAGCTATAGAAGCTGTATTAGCCACACCAGCAATAACATTAATTACTGCAAAATCTGAAGTACTTTGACTTATAACATTCGTTGCATTATCTACTTCACAACCTACACAAGCCACACCTTCTACTCCTGTATTTGTATTATTGATAATAACTGGCTGTAATGGATTACTTAATACCGTAGAACTACTACACTCTAATGAGCCTTCGCAAAATGACTCTAAAACTAATCCATATATCTTAGTGCTTCCTAAATCTACGGTAAGCGTTTGATTAATTGTTAATTGTACTTCGTCAAAAGGTAAACTTGACACAAACCCAAACTGAGAGCGTTCAGAGCCTGTTAGCAATAAAGCACTATCAACTGATAAAAGTTCTGAACTCCCTGTTTTACTCTCCTGAAATGCTCCATTTAAATAGGTTGAAATTGTAATACCATCTAATAAACTTAAATTTAATACTGATGTGTTTTCAATATCAAAACCAGCATAAGTCATCGCTGGATAATCTGTAAACTCATCCTTTATCGCTAAACTTCCTGTAGCTAAAAGACCTACAGTAAAATCGATACTTGCATAAGAATTTGTATTAGAATCAACAGCAGCATCTGCATTTTGAATAGTACCAACACTCAACACACCTTCAAAACCAGTGTGCTCGTCTACTATTTTAGCAGGAAAACTTGGTTTTGTTAACATTGTTGGCGTATTACAAACTAAGGCAGGACCTGCGCAATAACTATTAGTTACAGCATAATACACTTTTGTTGAGGAAGAAACACCAACCACACTTGATATAGAAATTTTAATAGCATCATAATCTAGCGCGGTATCAAATCCAACATAAAATTGATTACTTGATAACAAATCGCTATTTATAGCTAGTAAATTACCACTTGATTCCGAATCTTCTTGCTCTTGACCATCTAAATAAGTTGTAACAACAATACTGTTAAGTAAATCGACTTGAACCAATGAAGAGTTTTCTATTAAAAACCCAGCAAAACTACCACCATCATAAAATTCATCTGCAGTATTATCTTTAACCGTCAAAGTATGTGTTACGCCAACTCCTATCGCCGTATTTAACGTCGCATAATTGGTTTCACTTGCATCAGTTAAATTTCCCTCATTGTAAACATTACAACCTAAAAGGCATAAACCAGATGTACTTTTAACCACTTCTAGATCTGTATAATTTAAAGATGTGATAGGTACAGGTAGATCTGTATTACAAGGAATAGGTACAGGAACAAAATCATTACTTATTTCATGGACTACGGTAACATTTTTTAAATCCGTAAATGAAAAAAGCACTAATGCTAAGAGTAATAAAAATAATAATGACTTTGTTTGGGTGAAAATTTTTCTAAAAATGAAGCGTAAATTAGTAGGTGTGTTCATAGATAATAGTTATATAAAATTAGTAGTTTCTAATTATTAGACATCAAGTAATCAACACATAGATTGAATAACTCAATTAATAAAAACACAACTTTTATATTTAAAATAATCTTATTAGATCATTAAATTTTAATTGTGTTTTTACATAAACTATTTCTTAGGGAGGAAATGGTAAAAATGGCAGGCAGAAAATATATTAGCACTTAACATAATGAATTACAAGAACTAACATATCAACAACTTTAAAATGCTTATTTACCATAAAATTAACATAATTACCAAATACCACACTCAAGTACTTATTTTTTCGTTGAAATACTTATTTTTTTAACATTTAACATGATTTATATCATATTATTATCTATAATAATTAATTATACAAAAAAAACAGCTGGACTATTGTCCTAACTCCTAGACAATCAACCAACAAAAAAATGAAGAGAAAGCCATCAAGCTATATATACTATTGTTCGATGTGATCACTGAAAATTGAGCACAAAAAAGCCGCTTATAAATAAGCGGCTCTTGTAATTATTAATTATGATTGTTATTAATCATCGCATGTTTTTCCATCAATGCTTGTTATAATAAATTCACTACGTCTGTTTAATTGGTGCTCCTCTTCTGAACAAGAAGATTCACTAGTCGGTTCGCAACCACAATCATTTACTAATCGAGATTCGCCATAACCTTTAGCAGTTAAGCGGTCTATTGAAATGCCTTTATCTACTAAATATTGACGTGTTGATTTAGCACGTCGCTCAGATAATTTTTCATTATAAGAAGCTGTTCCTCTACAATCGGTATGAGAACGAATATCAATATGCATTGTAGGATATTTATTTAATACCGCTAATACTTTCTGTAGCTCGATCTCTGCATCATATCTAATATTAGATTTATCAAAATCAAAATAGATAATTGGAATATCTAACACTTTAGCTAAATCATCACATGGTTCTATTTGTTGCTCATCTATCTCTAATAATAACTGTATTTGTAATTCTTGTTGTTTAGATGGAGTTGTAAAACGTTTTTCATCTGAAGCATATTTCTCTTTTTCTCCTCTAACTAAGTATTCGGTTCTACACGCTAAATCAAATTCAAATATAGCATCATCACTTACTGTTTTTCGTTCTATTTCATTTCCTTCTCCGTCATATAAAACCACTGTTGCATTTGGTATTAAAGCGTTTGTGTTTTTATCTTGAACTATACCTGTAACTAATTGCTTACATTCTGTAATATTGAACGTATAAATATCATCACTTCCTTTTCCACCTTCTCTATTAGAACTAAAATAAACACGTTTAGTCACTAAGTTTTCATAATACCCAAAATCATCAGCCTCACTATTAACTGGTTTTCCTACGTTTTCTATTTTGAAACTTCTTTTTGAACTTAATTTAAGTTGATTATCTAAATCTTCTGATTTAAACACATCAAAGCCACCTAAACCAGGATAACCATTTGATGAAAAGTATAAATCACCATTAGTATTCATAAAAGGGAATGACTCTTTTCCTTCGGTATTAATTGTAGGTCCCAAATTTGAAGGTTCTCCTAAAGTTCCATCGTCATTTACATCTACAACAAATATATCTGACTGACCAAAAGTACCTGGCATATCAGAGACAAAGTATAGCTTAGAGCCTGTAACATTTAATGTTGGGTGTGCCACACTATAATCTTCACTATTAAAATGTATCTTATGAATATTTACCCATTCACCATCTTCATTTAATACTGCTCTGTATAACTGTAATCTATTAATTCCAGAATTGTCTTCTTTATATCTTGAATTGAAATAATTATTTCTTGTAAAGAAAACATATTTTCCATTCGGAGAAAATACTGCACTTGATTCGTGAAACTTAGTATTAACTTCGCCTTCTAGTTCTTTTACTTCTCCAAAAGTACCATCGTCTTTATATTCTACTGAATACAGATCTAAATAAGGTTGCTCATTCCATCTGTATTTACGACCACCACCTCTTGCTGAGGCAAAAACAATTGTGTTTTCATATTCTGTAGTTCCAAAATCTGAGAGCTCTGTATTGATCTCTAAATTTTTAACCTCTATATCGTCTCTACTTACATCTTCGATAACCGTTTTGTAATCTACTTTTGATACAAATGCTCTTCCTCTTAAATCCTCTGGTTTTAATTGGTTGAATTTTTGCATCCATTTATCAGAGTCTTCATAGTCCCCAATACTTTTAAGAGCTAATGCGTATCTAAAATAATACTCTGGCTCAATAACTTCTTCAAGCGCTATTAATTCCCCGTACCATTTTGCGGCATCTTTCATTTCATTTCTGAAATAAAAAGAGTTACCTAATTTCTGAAATAAGTCTACAGATTTATAGCCTTTATTTGCTACTTCTAATAAAACTTCGCTTGTTTTTACGTAAGCAAAATCTTCATAATCATCTTTAACACTTTGAATTTTTCCATTTTGAGCAAATGTCAAGGTTGAGAATAAAAGTGCTACAATTAATAGTGTGTATGCAGATTTGTTTTTCATTTTCATATTTTTAAAAGAAACGTGGGGATAATATTCTACCTAATCTTTTTACTTCAAATCTTAGGGTAATTTCATGCGTTCCGCTATTGTAATTATTTAATCCTGTTGTTGTCATATCATAACTATAACCAACAAACATTCCTGGTGTTACTTGAAAACCTGCTAGCGCACTAACGGAATCATCCCATCTCCAAGCCAAGCCTGCTGTTAACTTTTTTTGAAACCAAAAGTTAGCAGAAACATCTGCTATAATAGGTGCACCAGAAACCCCTTTTACTAAAAAGGCAGGTTTAAATTCTGTTGTCTCACTAAGGTTAAACACATAACCACCAATAAGATAAAAATTCATGCGCTCTGTTGCTACAGATTCTATATAGTCATCATAATGATCCGTTTGCAAGAAATTAGGAACAGCAGCACCAAAATACCATTTTCTGGTGTGTAAATACAAACCTGCACCTACCATTGGCGACGTTCTATTTATGTTATCACTAAATACAACGTCAGGATTTTGAAAACGTCCTTTACTCCAGTCTGTTTCTAAAATATGTAGCCCGCCTTTTACTCCAAACGATAACTTTAAATCATTTGCATTTAGAGGAATGGTATAAGAAAAATTAGCATCTACAAAAGTTTCTTTTGCTGGTCCTAATGCATCACTTACAATATTTAAACCTAAACCAATACGCTCATTACGTAAAGGTGAGTGAATACCTAATGATTGCGTTTGTGGAGCTCCGTCTATACCAACCCATTGACTTCTATGTATACCTACAACACTCAGCGTTTCCCTTTGACCTGCATAGGCTGGATTAACACTTAAGGTATTAAACATATAGTGTGTGTATTGTGGATCTTGTTGAGCCATACTATGAGCACTAACAAGTACAAATACTAAAACTATTAATCTTTTTATTATTGATGATTTATGTATCATTCTAATATATTTTATAATTCCGTGTTAATTAGTTTATCTATTAAGGTATACCCATCCTACTCTTGGATCCGAACCGTCACCTAAATCAAGTACATAATAGTAAGTCCCTACTGGTAACTCGTCTGATTGATTAATTACAGAACGACCGTTAGAACGTCCATCCCAATCATTTAAATAACCTCTCTTACTGTAAACTAAATTACCCCAACGGTTATAAATTTCTAGTTTGTTATCAGTATATCTTTCTAAACAATCTATTACAAATGTTTCATTAACATTATCCCCATTTGGAGAAAATTCATTGTAGATTGTTAAACATATTGGGTCTACTTCGGCACTACTTTCATCATTATCTTCATTAACATCGATACCGCCTACTGAACTATCTATATATGCTATATTTAGATAATCACCAAATCCTAATACTTCAACTGTAATCTCTAAAATTTCAACTTGATCTGGATCTAGTTGTAATAATATCCATTCACCTGTAATATCTGAATAACTAATGTTTCCTGCTGTAGAGATATGCGACACATAATCATAACCACTTGGTATTTGCTCACTGATAATAACATCTGTAGCAGTGACATTACCAATATTAGCAACTTCTATTGTAAATATCACTTGTGAACCGATCACAGGCTCTAATACATCTACAATCTTAGTAACTTCTAAATCATAGAATGAATTAACAGTGGTTACTGTTGGATCATCTGGATCCCCATCGCCATTTACATCATTATCATTAATGTCATTTGGGTCATCACTAGTGTCAACAATATCATCTGAAGGATTTCCTAAATCACCTCTAGGACCTTCACTACTTACTGTTGCTGAATTGGTAACATTGCCTTCATCTAAATCAGCCTGTGTAATCTCGTACGTTGCTGTAAATGTCGTGCTATCAATTTCACCAGGTAGTAATTGACCAATTGGTCCACCTGCTAAATTTAAACCAGGTAGATTATCTAGAACTACAATATCTGTTAGTGTAACATTTCCTGTATTCTCTACAGTAAAAACATATGAAATTAAGTCTCCTAAGCTTCCTGCGATACCATCTCCATTAGTATCTTCTAACTCTAAAGTGGTTTTTATTAAGCCAATACTTGGATTTGATACTATCGTTGTTATTGTGGCATCATCTTCTGTATTGCCATCTGTATCATCGTCATCATCACTGGTATCATCAACTGTTGTTCCTGCTGGACTATCGCCTTCGGCTAAAACACTGTTACTAAAACCTCCTGCATCTATTGCATCTTGTTCTATAACATAAGTTGCTGTATATGTTGCCGTTTCCCCTACTACTAATAAACCTTCTACACTTCCTGCATCTGAACTATTAAATGTTGGGCCTGTTAATAAAGTTAAAGTATTACCATTAGCATCTACAAAGGTATCCGTGATAGCTACATTATCTAAGCTTACGTTTCCTGTGTTTTCTACAGTTATCGTATAAGTCATTGTATCTCCTAAACTTAAGCCGCTTGGTAATACATCATTACTGATTGCTACTGTTTTAACAGCTTCTAGACTTGGTGATGCTGTTATTGTTGTTACTGTGGCATCATCTTCTGTATTACCATCTGTATCATCATTATCATCACTGGTATCATCAACTGTTGTTCCTGTTGGACTATCGCCTTCGGCTAAAACACTGTTGCTAAAACCTCCTGCATCTACTGCACCTTGCTCTATAATATAAGTTGCTGTGTAAGTTGCTGTTTCTCCTACTAATAATGAACCTTCTGCACTTCCTGCATCAGCACTATCAAATGTTGGACCTGTTAATAAGGTTAACGTGTTACCGTTAGCATCTTCAAAAGTATCTGTGATAGCTACATTATCTAAACTTACGTTTCCTGTGTTTTCTACAGTTATCGTATAAGTCATGGTATCTCCTAAACTTGAGCCTGTTGGTAATACATCATTACTGATCATTACGGTTTTAACAGCTTCTAGACTTGGTGATGCAGTGATTGGTGATACTGTGGCATCATCTTCTGTATTGCCATCTGTATCATCTCCATCATCACTGGTATCATCAACTGTTGTATCTGTTGGGCTATCTCCTTCTGCTAATACACTATTGCTAAAACCTCCTGCATCTATTGCATCTTGCTCTATAACATAAGTTGCAGTATAAGTTGCAGTCTCTCCTACTAATAATGAACCTTCTGAACTTCCGGCGTCAGCACTATCAAAGGTTGGTCCTGATAATAACGTTAACGTGTTACCGTTAGCATCTTCAAAAGTATCTGTGATAACTACATTATCTAAACTTACGTTTCCTGTGTTTTCTACAGTTATCGTATAAGTCATTGTATCTCCTAAACTTAAGCCCGTTGGTAATACATCTGTTGTAAGTGCTACCGTCTTAACAGCTTCAATACTTGCTGATGCTGTAATTGTTGTTACTGTGGCATCATCTTCTGTATTGCCATCTGTATCATCATTATCATCACTGGTATCATCAACTGTTGTTCCTGCTGGACTATCGCCTTCGGCTAAAACACTGTTGCTAAAACCTCCTGCGTCTATTGCATCTTGTTCTATAACATATGTTGCTGTATATGTTGCCGTTTCTCCTACTGCTAATAAACCTTCTGCACTTCCTGCATCTGAACTATTAAATGTTGGACCTGTTAATAAAGTTAAGGTGTTACCGTTAGCATCTACAAAGGTATCTGCGATAGCTACATTATCTAAACTTACGTTTCCTGTGTTTTCTACAGTTATCGTATAAGTCATTGTATCTCCTAAACTTAAGCCCGTTGGTAATACATCTGTTGTAAGTGCTACCGTCTTAACAGCTTCAATACTTGCTGATGCTGTAATTGTTGTTACTGTGGCATCATCTTCTGTATTGCCATCAGCGTCATCGTCATCATCACTGGTATCATCAACTGTTGTTCCTGCTGGACTATCGCCTTCAGCTAAAACACTGTTGCTAAAACCTCCTGCGTCTATTGCAGCTTGTTCTATAACATAAGTTGCTGTATATGTTGCCGTTTCTCCTACTGCTAATAAACCTTCTGCACTTCCTGCATCTGCACTATTAAATGTTGGACCTGTTAATAAAGTTAAGGTGTTACCGTTAGCATCTACAAAGGTATCTGCGATAGCTACATTATCTAAACTTACGTTTCCTGTGTTTTCTACAGTTATCGTATAAGTCATTGTATCTCCTAAACTTAAGCCTGTTGGTAATACATCTGTTGTGATTGCCACCGTCTTAACAGCTTCTAGACTTGGTAATGCTACTATTGTTGTTACTGTGGCATCATCTTCTGTATTGCCATCAGCGTCATCGTCATCATCACTGGTATCATCAACTGTTGTTCCTGCTGGACTATCGCCTTCAGCTAAAACACTGTTGCTAAAACCTCCTGCGTCTATTGCAGCTTGTTCTATAACATAAGTTGCTGTATATGTTGCCGTTTCTCCTACTGTTAATAAACCTTCTGCACTTCCTGCATCTGCACTATTAAATGTTGGACCTGTTAATAAAGTTAAAGTATTACCGTTAGCATCTACAAAGGTATCCGTGATAGCTACATTATCTAAGCTTACGTTTCCTGTGTTTTCTACAGTTATCGTATAAGTCATTGTATCTCCTAAACTTAAGCCTGTTGGTAATACATCTGTTGTGATTGCCACCGTCTTAACAGCTTCTAGACTTGGTAATGCTACTATTGTTGTTACTGTGGCATCATCTTCTGTATTGCCATCAGCGTCATCGTCATCATCACTGGTATCATCAACTGTTGTTCCTGCTGGACTATCGCCTTCAGCTAAAACACTGTTGCTAAAACCTCCTGCGTCTATTGCAGCTTGTTCTATAACATAAGTTGCTGTATATGTTGCCGTTTCTCCTACTGCTAATAAACCTTCTGCACT
>NZ_JABFDJ010000010.1 GCF_013403925.1 Winogradskyella wichelsiae | reverse complement strand
TTAACCTTATTCCTCTCTTTTGTTCTTTCTAATTATATAGCTTAAATTTAGTGTTTTTATTAAAATGCTAACTTAAGATGTATATAAAAAATAGCAGTTAAGAGCTAAACCCTAAATTCAGTTCTTATCTGCTATCTTTGTTAATAATCTGAAAAGAAGTAGCATTTTTATCTGCTACTTTTCATATACCAAACGTTGTACGTAATTTAAAAATATAACTATAAGAAAACAATGAACAATAATTCAGAATTTGAGTTTAAATCATATTTTCCAAATTATCAGTTGGAATTTTCATTCAAAAATTGGCTAGTTCAAGATGGCTGTTTTGTAAAAGAAGGAGAATATATTTATGAATATTCAAATTCTATAATCGTGAATTCACAATTAGCATTATTAGGAGCTAAACCTAATTACACTTTAACAAGGCATAAAGCGGAAAAAAGTGGTTATATAGATTTATACTTTACAAATAAACCTTTACATATTCCAAAAAATCAATTAATGTATGTAATTAGGGAAAAAGACAAAGAAAGAATAGATAGAAAATTCATTAATAAACCAACCATTATTATTGATGAATTTAACAACTCTAAAAAAATTATTTGGGAACGAGTTAGTTCTGATTTTCTAATTAGTCAAGGAATAAAATCTAAATCCGATGACTTTAAAACTGAATTAGTTTTCTGTTTCAATTATGAACAAAATAATGATTATTTAGTTTTTTATTTCGATCCCAAACAAATCAAACCAAAGCAAAATGACAAAATAAGTTTACTTTTCGAAAATGGAGAAATTATTGAATTAGTGTTAAAAAATAAACCGATTTTTTCTAAAAATGAATTAAATAATAAAATTTTAGTTTATAAAACCATAATAACAGAAAGTGAATTACATCTATTTTCAAATACGGACTTTAGAAAATGGAAATTAACTCTATCAAGTGGAGAAAGAGAAATATTAGGAGGTGAAATTGGAGGATATAAAAGTTATGAATCTAGAAGTAATCTAACTATTGCTATAAAGAAATATGCCAATGATTATATAGATGTAGTTCAAAGAACAATTCCTGAACATCAACCTTTAAAAATTAGACAAACATCAATTATTAATGAGGCAAAAAATAAATATTGTTTCGTTTACCTAATGAAAGATAGTACTAATAGTTATTATAAAATTGGGATTTCAAACCAACCAAAATATAGAGAGAGAACATTACAAAGTGAGAAACCCACAATCGAAATGATAATTGCAAAAAAGTTTCCTATTAGAAAAATAGCAGAAAGTTTTGAAAAGTCATTGCACGAAACATATGTTGAAAAAAGAGTGCGTGGAGAGTGGTTTGAACTTAATCAAATTGATGTCGAACATATAATTGAATCTTTAAAATAAAAAACTACGTACAACACCGTGTACAATTAATGGCTGGTTCTTCCCTACTTACGAATATTCCTGCAGAATCTTCACGGGTTCGTAAATGTTTACTAAATTAGTTACTTAATCACGCAACACTCGAGCACAGCGAACAGACGAAGTAAACCATTTACAAACACATTTTAATACCCAAAAACATTGAAAACTGAATGAAATTAAAGAATGTAAATTTGAAATTATCCTTTTTTGGAATATTAGTTTTAATGTTTTTGGTGTCTTGTAATAAATGAACAAAATTCTACAATTTAAGCTTGATTTCATTTAAAAATGTACTGTAATTATGTAACTCATAAGGAACATCGGCATTTTTTTCCATATCATGAAAATGATGTGTGGCTAATAATTCCATTCCTGTAAAAGCATTCATCTTATGAAATCCAAACATCACTCCCTCATCTACACTTCTTTGATCAAAAAATTCATTGTCTAAAGTAAAAGCCGTTTTAGGAGCATTCCAACTTGTAGTCAATATATATTTCTTGCCGTGCATTAAACCACCAGTACCATAATTAATGTCTGGATTCTTTCTACTTCTACCATCACTGGCATAAATACCGTTTTGATGACCTTCCGTAAAAACATCATCTATATATTTTTTAAACCCAAAAGGTATTTGAAACCACCAAATTGGTGTATGATAAATCACAATATCAGCCCATTTAAATTTTTCAACTTCGTCCTTAGTGTTATAATTATCACCTACTTGAGTATGTTTAACCTCAAACGCTTCAAACGAATCAAAATATGAAATAGTCGAACTAAAAAGTGTTTCGTTAAACCGTCCTCCTGAATGTGCAAATGGATGACTTCCATTAATTATAAATATATGTTTCATAAGTCTATTATTTTATTTTGGACAAAATTAAAACGATTAAACCTATTGTAAAAATAATACAAATCATACCTTTGTATAAATTTATTAATAGTTATGGTGAATTTAGAATGGTATAGAACGTTTAAAGAAATATATGAAAACGGAACTCTAACAAAAGCGTCCATAGCACTGTATGCCTCACAACCAGGTGTAAGTGTTCATTTAAATGCTTTAGAAGCCTATGTTGGTAAAAAACTATTTGAACGTACGTCGAGAAAAATGATTCCAACGGAAGACGGTAAATTTTTATATGAATACATTATTGAATCATTAAAAAAACTTGAGATTGCCGAACAGCATTTTAAAAAAACAACTCAAGAAAAGAATCCATCCTTAAATATTGGCATGTGCTCTGAAATGTTTCAATTGATTATTGAACCCGAAATTCCAAAATTAGACTTTGATTTAGTAGCCCGATTTGGGGCACATACAGATTTAATAAAAGACCTCAACAATGGTATTTTAGATTTAGTGATAACCCCTGAAAAACAGAATGAAAAAAAGTCATTAGTAGCATATGTGCCATTTTCAAAAGAAAGAATCGTTTTAATAGCAGGAACTAAAACAGATACAACAACAATACAAAAACATATTAAAGCAAAAGATCTCATTAAATTAGAGAATGAACTGCTTCAAAACATTTGGTATAGTTCCTCAAACGAAATGGAACATTTTAGGCGTTTTTGGTTTGATAATTTTAAGAAGAAACCCGCTTTCAAGCCCAACTATATTTTACCAAATCTTACATCTATTATCAGATGTTTAAACAATGGTAACGGATTAGCATTAGTTCCAGATTTTTTATGTCGAGAAGAAGTTTTAAGAAACGAAATAAATGTAGTTTGGGAAGGAAAAGTAAAAACGGAAAATACCTTATATTTTGCATCAAGATCAGATTTAAAATACAAAAAGGAATTAGATACAATTAAAAATATATTTACCTCAAAAATGAAATAAACGCGCTATGGTATCTAATTTAGCACTATTCTTACCAACTTCAAAAAATCTTCGCGGAATATTCTAGTTTGTAATTATTTACTAAATTAACGGCACAACCACGTAACATCCAAGCGCAGTGAACAGCCCCAGTAAACCATACACAAATAAGTTAGTAAACACATGAGCCAAACGTTATGAGAATATTTAAAAAAGCATTGAAATGGTTTATATATTTCTTAATCATTCCTACCGCTTATAGTATGGTCGCTTTAATTCTAACTGCAATAACAGTTGACCGAAAAGTAAGTGATGAAAAACTTAATAAAGTGGTTTACTTGACAACAAACGGAGTTCATTTAGATATTGTAATTCCAAAAAAAAATATGGACACTCTATTATTGAATGGAATACATCAAAACGAAAATGAACAATATTTGTCTTTTGGTTGGGGTGATGAAAACTTCTATATAAATACGCCAACTTGGGGAGATTTAACGTTTAAAAACGCCATTACAGCTATGTTTTTGAAAAGTTCTACATTAATGCACGTAACACGATATCAAAATAAACGTACAGATTGGATTGAAATAAAAGTGACAGAATCTGAATTACAAAAATTGAATTTTTATCTGTTAAATACATTTGAGACAAACGAAAACGGAATGAAAATCAGTCTTGAGAATAAAGGTTATACTTCAACAGATGATTTTTATAAATCAAAAGGAAGTTATTCTTGCTTTAAGACTTGTAACAGTTGGGTAAATATCGGATTTAAGGAAAGTGGATTAAAGTCTTGTTTATGGACACCTTTCGATTTTGGATTAATGAATAAGTATCAATAAAACACGTTTGCTAAATCCGTGTAGAATTAATGGCTTTGGTCGTTACTTACTTGGAAAATACCTTCGATTTTTTTAGTGATTGTTTTTCTTTACTAAATGAGTTGCCCTAACACCCCCCCTAGCCCAGCCAACAAACGAAGTAAACCCACTACACAAAAACGTAATAAAATAGCATCTAACAAACAACAATAGTTAAGCGTTTGTCTTGTTAGCAAATTTAAAAATGACGAGACAGCGAAAAACGACACCTAATCAATTGAAAAATAATGACTAAGAGTTTCAATTTATAGGTATTAGTAATATAAAATAACCGAAATTTGTGTGAGTAGATAGCGAGCTAACTTATTTATAATTAAGCTAGTCGTTAGGATATAATTAGAGTCTTAAAAAATTGAAATATGCGTTTACATACAAGCTGCCACCTAAAGTTTGAGATTTTTGAGCCTACCCCATTTATTCTCATGTTAAGGCCACGCAGTGGTAGCCAACAATGGGTAGAAAGAGAGGAATATAAAATAACGCCAAGTACACCGGTCTTTGAATTCACGGACAATTATGGCAATCTGTGTCAACGCTTAATTGCCCAACCTGGAATATTCTCAATTTCTACGTCTTCAGAGGTTATAACCTCTAATTTTATAGATCAAGGCTTTGGTGCTCCATTTATTGAAATCCAGAATTTACCAGACTCCGTGCTAAGTTATCTATTACCAAGCAGGTACTGTGAGTCAGATCGTTTTAATGAAATGAGTGCAACAATTACCGAAGGCCAATTAATGGGCTACAACCAAGTGTCTGCAATTACAAATTGGTTACGCCGAAACATTGAGTATCTGCCTGGCAGTAATAATCAACCCTTATCAGCCATTCAAGTTAATGATAGACAGTTTGGTGTATGTAGAGATTTGGCCCACTTAGGTATTGCACTTTGCCGTAGTTTAAGCATCCCAGCGCGTATTGTTGTTGGTTATTTACACAACTTGGAACCAATGGATATGCACGCTTGGTTTGAGGCATATATTGGTAACCGGTGGTATACGTTTGATGCCACTCAAGTAGGCTCTCCAGGAGGTTATGTTATTCTTGGTTTTGGTCGCGATGCTGCCGATGTTGCTATTTTTAATCAATTTGGCGCTTTGGTGAATCCAATAGAGTATCTTGTTAAAGTTGAACAGCACCTTTAATCTAAATGGGAAAAGTAACGTAACGATTAGAGGGAAACAATAGAACAAACGATAATAGAAGTCAAGATAGATTTTATAGATTTCGCAAAAATAATAAGCTGCACAATAATGTGTATAATTTATGGCTTGTTTTAAGCCTACTTACGCACATTCCTTTGGAATATTGCTTCGCCAGTTCGCTGCGCTCGGGTCTATCTGTGATTTATTTGCTAACTTAGTTCCTTAAATCTCGTAGCTAAACATACATAACAACGTTAGCATACATATGAAAAAAGGCATTCTAAATATGAAATTTACTCCATCTCAACTAATGGCGGTGTCAAGAAAACTTGAAACGAAAGCAGCCTTAGATTATACTGCACATGAGACATTAAATAAAGCACATGTAAATCTCAAAGGCATACAAATGGCTTTTGAGGCTACTAAATTTCAAATAGAATTAATTAACGCAAACATACATTAGACATAGTTCAGCTTATATCCTGTTTAATTTGCGAGATATGGGCTATAAAATCTGTTTTATAACGAGTTAGCAACAACCTAAAAAACGAAGATAATCTTAAATGAAATCAAATAAATCAACAGCAATTTTGTTAGGCCTGTTATCCGCTTTATTTTTTGCAGTAACTTTTGTATTAAATAGATTAATGTCAGTTGAGGGTGGACATTGGATTTGGAGTTCTTCGCTTCGTTTCTTTTGGATGATTCCTTTCCTTTTGGTTTTAGTGCTTTTAAAAAAAAACCTAAAACCGTTACTACTCGAAATGAAAAAGAACCCTTGGCAATGGATGCTTTGGAGTACAATAGGTTTTGGAGTCTTTTATGCACCTTTGACTTTTGCAGCTGCTTATGGACCTTCTTGGCTCGTAGCAAGTACTTGGCAAATTACAATTGTAGCGGGAATGTTAATATCGCCAATTATTAATAAAACGAGCTTCAAGAAAACCATATCACTGCAAGCACTTCTTTTTTCATTAATAATATTGTTAGGAATATTAATTATGCAAATAAGTCAAGCTAAATCTATTTCTACAAATGAACTCTTACTTGGAACAATCCCTGTTTTAATCGCAGCTTTTGCCTATCCTTTAGGTAATCGAAAAATGATGCAGGTTACTAACGGAAAACTAAACGCAATTCAAAGAACATTAGGAATGACGTTAGGAAGTTTACCTTTTTGGATATTATTATCGATTTATGGAATTACTATAAATGAAATACCTAATGAACAACAAGTTTATCAAACATTGATAGTAGCTATATGTTCAGGCGTTATTGCTACTGTATTGTTTTTTATGGCAACAGATAAAGTTCAAAAAGATGAGAAAGCCTTGGCTTCTGTAGAAGCGACGCAATCGGCTGAAGTTCTATTCGCTCTTGTTGGAGAAATCATTATATTAAAAATTCATTTACCAGATATTTACTCAATTATAGGAATTGTTTTGGTAATTATTGGAATGTTGTTACATAGTTTTAAAAAAGAAAAGGCAGTTGCCAACAATGTATAAAAATAATAGCGGTTTAATCGCTAAAACGACATACAGTAAATACAAAAAAGGTCTATGTTTAACCGAAAAGTTAGTGAGTGAAAATACGCTACTATTCTTATACTAGACCGTTGGCATTCATTGAGCAGAACCGTTGAAAATAAAATTTATGAGTAATTTAAAAGACATTAAATCAAAAATTGAATAATATGTGAATGACTCAAATCTGACTGAATTACAAATTGTTGCGAAACTCGAAAAATACTACTTTAACAAAAAAGTAGATGAAAATTTAAAGTGGTATAAAGAGAAAAGTGGGTAAAATAACAAAAGACCTAAAAATCTCACCACGAAAATTTTATGGAATTATGGAAAAGAAAAATATTGAACATAAGAAATATAAAAAAGAAGGATTTAAAACAAAACGTTTGACTTTTAGCTCGTTTGCGGAATCGGAAACTGAACTGAATAGCAAAACCCAAATGGATTGCGGAATTTAGCCAGTTGCAGAATTATTCGCTCAATCAGAATTATTAAAGTTTGCGGAATAAATCATCAACCAAATTTAATAGCAAAATGAACAAAAAAACTAAAACAATAATAATTGGAGGCTTAATTGGAGGAATAGCTTATGCTAGTATTATGGCTGGATTTGATTATTCCGACGGACTAGATTTTAGAATTTGGAGATTTATATTAAATGCAATAATATTTGGAACATTTATGGCAATAATGAATATAAACAACATTAAAAAACAAACAGAAGAAAATAAAAATAACGAATAGTAAAAACAACAAAATGCCTACAAAGTAATGTGGCTCAAAATAAAGTAAAACAAAGTCACAATCGCTTAAACCCTACAAACATTTCAAAACCGCAATACCCACACTATCTTTAGCATTTAAGACATATAAAGCACCAGCCACCTCTTGGTAAAACCGCACACCAAGCACACATAGCGCAGTACCAATCCCACTAGGCACAGTAGCAGGTTCTAAAGTCAAAGTAGAATCAGCATAAGAACGATCTAAAACCAAAGGAGGAGCCAAATGCAAGGCATAATTCAAATGGTTAAAATCAAAATCCAAAACACCATAAGTCAGTGCTATATGAGTAGCACCATCCGCAAAGCCTACCTGCGCAATATCAAAATCAGTAAGTGTCAATGCAAAATCACTACTAGAAACATCTAACGTAAAGGGCAACACCTGCCGTACAACGCACCCTGGTGTATAGTTAAACTGTTGTAATAACTGAAGCCCATGCGCCTGCCCTATCCCTTCAGCAACACAGCGTTCCCCACGCTTATGTGTCGTATCCAAAGCCTTTATACGCGTAAACAAGCCCATCAAACGACTATGAAAATGCGTAAACTTATGTCCCTTATAAAACGGATTCAAAGCAAATCTAAACGCTTTATTCACCGCAGAACAATGCCCAAACTCATTGGCATTTTCGCGAACGCGTTCCATACTAGCCTTCGTTTTTATCGCTTTTCTAGTAAACCCACCACCCGCTTTTCGTGCAATCGGTTTACCATTCAAATAATAAAAATTAATACCATTTAACGTCCCTACTAAAGGGATAATTCCGGTCTGTTGTGCCATAGCATCACATTTTAAGTTAAACACCTACAATACAGCAATATACAAAAAATTATAATACAGGTTATAGCGTGGTTATAGCATGCTTATAAAATGCTTAAAACAAGCTTATAGCATCTTAGTTGTCAAATGAGACCTAAGCATACAACTTATAGTAATAAAAAATCGATTTATTGACTTAAGTCAAATAATCTGACTTTAGACAGTATTAGTTTTGCATATCAATAATAAAAACAAAAATGGTACTTACAGAAATAGAGACGTTAACAACATTTAATAAAGACAGTCAACAACGCTTAGAAAAAGCCCTAATACACCTACAAAACGGAAATGGAATAATCCTTATGGATGATGAAGACAGAGAAAATGAAGGAGATTTAATATTCTCTGCGCATCACATGACGAATAAGCAAATGGCACTCATGATTAGAAAATGCAGTGGCATTGTCTGTCTTTGCTTACCGAATAAAAAAGCAGATGCGTTAGAATTACCGTATATGGTCAAAGAAAACACCAGCAGTTACCAAACCCCTTTTACCATTTCAATTGAAGCAAAGGAAGGCGTTACTACAGGGGTTTCTGCTAAAGATAGGCTAACAACCATAAAAGCGGCTTGTAAAGAAAATGCGACAAGCAACGACTTAGCAAAACCAGGTCATATCTTTCCTTTAAGAGCGAAAAACAATGGTGTTTTTGAAAGACAAGGTCATACGGAAGGCAGCGTAGATTTAATGAAATTAGCAGGCTTACAACCAGAAGCTGTCCTGTGCGAATTAATGAACGATGATGGAACCATGGCAAAAATGGACACCATTTTAGACTTTGCAGATGAACATAATTTAATGGTACTATCTATTCAAGATATTATTCATTATCGTAAATTTGTAAGAGACTACAAATAGATGACAGACACTATAGAACTCACTAATTTCATAAAAAAGAATATAAATATTGATGATGAAGATTTAACAATCGTGTTGTCTTATTTTAAAACAATTAAAAAAAAGAAAAACGACATTTTGCTGTCCCATGGGAAAAATAGTCAGGTGAGTTATTTCGTAAACAAAGGCTGTTTAAGGCTTTTTTACATCAATGAAGAAGGAAAAGACGTCACACGTTACATCGCCTTTGAAAATCAATTTGCGACAGAACTAGTAAGTTTCATCACCAATGAACCTGCACAAGAAACAATTCAAGTTATTGAAAACAGTGAACTTCTTTACATCACACACGATGATTTTAGACATCTTATGACCATTGTTCCTAAATGGAAAGATTTTTATAACATCTATTTAGAAAAAGCTTATGTCAATAATGCGAAGAGATTAATCTCTTTTACAACACTAGATGCAGCAGAAAGATACAAGCAATTATTCAAGATAAACCCAAACATTGTGAAACGTTTACCAAACAAAATTGTAGCGTCTTATATCAATATATCACATGAAACATTAAGTAGAATCAAGTCTAAAATCTGACAATAAAAAGGAAATGTCATTGGAGAAAACTAAGTACACCGTACAACATTTCAATTAATAAAAAACGGTGAGTACACTCCCCTAACTCTAAGCTACATGAAACCATCACATCATCAGCATTACGCCATTAAAGATACCACGCGTTCACCACAAGCGCATTGGTTAGCGCACTTATTAAGTGGCAACTATAAACTACCCGGATTAGAAGGCAAACGAGGGGCTTTATTTGCAAATGCCGTGTTAGAAAAATATATTGAAGAGGAAGAAAAATACGATAATTTTGAATTAACATCTGGATCAAACAGAAGTCTTAGAACGTTATCTTCTGGTGAACAAAAAAAAGCATTGCTATCTTATCTATTACAGCAAAACCCAGATTTCATCGTCTTAAATAATCCTTATGAAACCTTAGACAAAGCCTCTGTGTCTGAATTAAAACAGCAATTAATAGCCTTGTCTAAAGACATGCCTATCGTCTTAATTTTTAACAGACAGGATGATGTATTACCTGTAATTACCCATATTATTACTTTTGAAAAAGCGGAACTTAGAGCGGTGGTGCCCATTGAAGACTATACTTTTCAAAAAAGTGCGTTTGTTTTTGATAAAGACATCCCTTCGGCGATAACAACGTACACCAATATTCCAGAAGTGCTCGTAGAACTCAAGAATGTAAATGTGACTTATGAAGATCGTTCCATTCTAAAAGATATCAACTGGACCATTAAAAAAAAGGAATTTTGGCATTTAATTGGCCCAAATGGATCTGGTAAAACAACCTTACTCTCTATGATTTATGGGAATAATTCCAAAGCTTATGGTCAAGACCTATATCTCTTTGGCAAGAAAAAAGGCAGTGGGGAAAGTGTTTGGGATATCAAACAGAAAATCGGCTATATTAGTCCTGCGATGTTAGAGTTATTTAAACGAAGCTATACCATAGAGCATATGATTCTGTCTGGCTTTTTTGATAGCATTGGTTTATACCAAACACCATCTACCGCACAAATACATACGGCAGCTCAATGGATAGACGTCTTAAATTTAAGTAAAGAAAAGAACACCTCTTTCCTTAAGGTATCACCTGCTGTTCAACGCTTAATATTAATAGCAAGAGCAATGATTAAGCATCCACCTTTATTGATTTTAGATGAACCCTTAATTAATGTTGATGATGACGGTAGAGCACTTATTTCGGCTTTAATAAACAAAATCGCCAACGAAAGTGAGACCAGTATTTTGTTTGTTGCCCATCGTGATGAGGCTAACATTAACCCTGATTTTATCTATGAGCTTCACCCTTCTCCACAAGGGTCTGTAGGTATTCAGAAATAACCTATAGCGCGGTTTTGGGGCGCCAATGTGTTACCCCAATGAGGTATGTCAGTGAAACAGGTGGTTTTGCAGAATCAAATATTATTTTTTCTGCCAATAATTTAGAGTTTTATGCTCACGAATTGACTCACATATACGCTCAAAAACGTTTTCCGACAATTCCCAGATTACTCGATGAAGGATTTGCAATGCTTGTAGGAGGAAGTGGAGTTTTTGATTATAAATTTCATAGAGAAAATGTAATTAAATATCTTGAAGAAAGCTCTGATGTAAATTTTAGTAATTACACAGAGCCTTATGAGAGACTGTATATTTATGAAGAAACTTCAATGCCTTATATGGTTGGTGCCCTTCTTTGTGAACTCATCTTAAAAGACTACGGAAAAGAAAAACTTTTTGAATTATTTGACAGTGACGAAGACCTTTGGGTAAATTTAAATAAGATAGGTATTACGAAAGAAAATTTGGATTACAAACTAAAGTTCGTGCTAAAGAACGATGCTCAGCAGCCAATATAATTAAGTACTCACTCAATCTTATTAACTAAACTCCACACTAATTTCACTTAGCGGTATACCTCTGCGCCAGCCAATGGTATATTTACTATCCCAAAATCGCAGTAATCTCTGTAAAGTCTTTTTCTTCCGCATAATCTAGAGCCGTTTTACCATCAGTATCATTAATGGTAGCATCTGCTTTATGTTCCAATAATAATTTTACAATATCAATTTTATTGTATTGCGTTGCAAAAATTAATGCTGTAGTTCCCTGGTTATTAACAGCATTTACATCTGCTCCATTGGCCAATAGCGTTGTTGCTAAAGATGTATTCCCTTTAAAACTCACACCAATTAAGGCCGTATTTCCTGAGGCATCTTTTGCATTAATATCTGCATTATTTTCAATAAGAACTTGTGTCGCTTCTTCATTATCAAAATAAGTTGCTAAAATAAGAGGTGTAAATCCACGAGTATCTTGACTGTTTACTAATTGTGGGTTAATACACATTAAAGCTTTTAATCTGTCTTTATCCCCAACTTTTATGGCTTCAAAAAAAACATCGGTATCTTTTTTCATTTTTAGAAATTTTAAAATTTTTAAAATAAAAAGGAATGCACATCAAGTCCATTCCTTTTTATATCAATGTTTAATATATATTAAATATCAAAACGATTAGCATTCATAACTTTAGTCCAAGCGGCAACGAAATCTGTTACAAATCGCTCTTTA
Organism: Winogradskyella wichelsiae; assembly: GCF_013403925.1. Classification (GTDB taxonomy): domain Bacteria; phylum Bacteroidota; class Bacteroidia; order Flavobacteriales; family Flavobacteriaceae; genus Winogradskyella; species Winogradskyella wichelsiae. The sequence goes on along the minus strand of NZ_JABFDJ010000010.1, from coordinate 84,979 downwards.
CTATCGTCTTGTGCATATAGTTCTGAATAAGCACGTAAAATAGAATTAGAACCAAATACTAAATCGATACGGGTTGCTGTATACTTCACTTCACCTGTATGACGGTTTTTAATTTGGTAAGTTCCGTCTTTTTGAGATTTCCATTCGTAAACCATGTCTGTAAGATTTACAAAGAAATCATTCGTTAATGCACCTTCATTTTCTGTAAATACACCATGTTTTGTTCCTCCAAAGTTGGTTCCTATAACACGCATTCCTCCAACTAAAACCGTCATTTCTGCAGCTGTTAGACCTAGTAATTGTGTTTTATCTAGTAGCATTTCTTCTGGACTTACCACATATTCTTTTTTCTGATAGTTTCTGTAACCATCAGCAAGTGGCTCTAAAGATTCAAAAGATTCTACGTCGGTCATTTCTTGTGTAGCATCTCCTCTACCTGAAGTATAAGGTACACTAATATTCATACCTGAATTTTTAATAGCTTTTTCTACTCCAACATTACCAGCTAATACAATCGTATCTGCTACACTAATATTGAATTCAGCAGCAATAGGTTCTAAAACCTCTAGTACTTTTTGTAATTGTGTAGGCTCGTTAGCTTCCCAAGCATTTTGAGGGGCTAAACGAATACGTGCTCCATTTGTTCCGCCTCTAAAATCCGATCCTCTATATGTTCTTGCACTATCCCAAGCAGTAGAAACTAATTCTGAAATACTTAAATCTGTACTTGCAATTTTAGCTTTAACAGCATCTACATTATAGTCGTTATTTCCCTTTGGAATTGGATCTTGCCAAATTAAATCTTCTTGCGGTACATCTGGTCCAAACCAACGGTCTTTTGGCCCTAAATCACGGTGTGTCAATTTAAACCAAGCACGTGCGAAAGCATCTGAAAACGCATCAAAATCGTCTTTAAATTTTAATGAAATCTCGTTATAAATCGGATCCATTCTCATGGCCATATCTGCATCGGTCATCATTGGATTCAATCGTGTTGTTAAATCCTCAACATCTACAGGTTTATCTTCTTCTTTTATACTTACAGGTTCCCACTGTGTAGCTCCTGCAGGACTTTTACGTAATTCCCACTCATGGTTATATAACATTTCGAAAAAACCATTATCCCATTTTGTTGGATGTGTTGTCCATGCTCCTTCTAAACCACTAGTAACAGTATATCTACCTTTACCAGATTTTGTTGGGTTAGACCAACCTAAACCTTGCTCATCAACATCTGCACTTTCTGGATCTGCTCCTAAAATACTTGCATCTCCATTTCCGTGTGTTTTACCAACCGTATGACCACCAGCTGTTAAAGCAACAGTTTCCTCATCATTCATAGCCATACGCTTGAATGTTTCTCTAATTTGTAATGCCGTTTTTAATGGATCTGATTTGCCATTTACACCTTCTGGGTTCACATAAATTAACCCCATTTGTACAGATGCTAATGGATTTTCCATAGTATCTGGTTTATCAACATTATCATAACGCTCATCACTTGGTGCTAACCATTCTTTTTCTGCTCCCCAATACACATCCTTTTCTGGGTGCCAAATATCTGTACGTCCAAATGCAAAACCATAAGATTTTAGACCCATATTTTCATAAGCAATGGTTCCGGCAAGGATTATTAAATCTGCCCAACTTACCTTATTACCATATTTTTTCTTAATAGGCCACAATAAACGTCTCGCCTTATCCAAACTAACATTATCTGGCCAAGAATTTAACGGAGCAAAACGCTGGTTTCCTGTTCCACCGCCTCCACGGCCATCTGCTAATCTATAAGAACCTGCAGAATGCCATGCCATTCTAATCATTAATCCTCCATAGTGTCCCCAATCTGCAGGCCACCAATCTTGAGAATCGGTCATAAATTCATGTACATCTTTTTTAAGAGCCTCAACATCTAATTTTTTTAATTCTTCTTGATAATCGAAATCAGCACCTAACGGATTTGTTTTAGAATCCTGTTGGTGTAAAATATCTAAATTTAAGGTGTTTGGCCACCAATCGGTTACCGATGTTTCTGTAGTTGTAATTGCACCTTGCATAAAAGGACATTTACCTGATCCCGATCCACCATGTGGATTTAATTCTTGATTTTCCGCATGTATTGATTCAGCAGAATTAGTAGTTGAGTTTTCCATATTTCTTAATTTTTATTTTAATTTTTTATAAAAATATAAAATATTAGCACTAAATTTTATTTTATTTTATTTTATTATTTAATATTACCATAACTAAAAACTATTGCTTATAAAAAATCGATAGCTAATACGAATCAATACAGAAATTGTTTGAAAATATATTCAAAAAATTTCGTACCTTTTAATTATCAACTAATATCTATACCTATGAGCACTACAGAATATATTAAAGTCTATTACGGAAATTTTATTTTAGTTACACGCGTTAAAGACGAATTGGAACATGAAGGTATTGTTCCTATTATTAAGGACGAAAGCGAATCACAACGTTTAGCTGGTTACGCATCAATGAATCAAGGTTTTCAAGAAGTCTTTGTTCATAACGATGAGTTAGACAAAGCGATGACCATTGTAAACCGAGTTAAAGCAGAAATGGAAGCGTCTTAAATTAGAGCTAAGACAAGACTAAAACTTTAATGTATTACAATGTTGATTTATACTTTTTCACGAGTTAATCATTATTAAACAAAAAATGCTGGTATTTTAAAATACCAGCATTTTTTTATATTATAAAGTAGGGTGCTTATAAAGCGACTCCATACATCTTTTCACGTTGTTCTTTTATCTTCTTATCGCCCATATATTCATCAAACGTCATGTAACGATCAATAACTCCATTAGGTGTTAGCTCTATAATTCGGTTACCAACAGTTTGTGCAAACTCATGATCATGCGTTGTTAACATAATAGTTCCCTTAAAGTTTGTAAGTGAATTATTAAACGCTGTAATACTTTCTAAATCCAAGTGGTTTGTTGGTTCGTCTAATTGTAAAACGTTAGCTCTTGTCATCATCATTCGGCTTAACATACAACGTACTTTTTCACCTCCAGATAACACATCAGATGTTTTCAACGCTTCTTCACCACTAAAAATCATCTTTCCAAGGAAGCCTCTAATATTTACTTCTTCGCGTTCCTCTTCTGTTTGTGCCCATTGACGCAACCAATCGACCAACGATAATTTATTATTAAAAAACTCACTGTTATCTAATGGTAAATACGATTGTGTTGTAGTAACTCCCCAATCAAATTGACCTGCATCAGCTTGTTCTTTTCCATTTAATATCTGATAGAAAGCTGTTGTTGCCCTAGAATCCTTAGAATACACAACGACTTTATCTCCTTTATTTAAGTTGATATCGATGTCTTTAAAAAGTACATCGTTTTCTAAACTTGCAGCTAAACCTTGCACATTTAAAATCTGATCTCCTGCTTCACGATCGCGTTCAAAAATAATAGCTGGATAACGACGACTAGAGCGTTTAATATCAGAAATATTCAACTTTTCTATCATTTTCTTTCTACTCGTTGCCTGCTTAGATTTTGCAACGTTAGCAGAGAAACGACGAATAAAGTCTTCTAATTCTTTCTTCTTTTCTTCAGCTTTTTTATTCTGTTGTGCATGTTGTCTTGCTGCTAACTGAGAAGACTCGTACCAGAATGTATAGTTACCAGAGAAATGATTGATTTTTCCGAAGTCAATATCAGAAATATGTGTACAAACTGAATCTAAAAAGTGTCTATCGTGAGAAACCACAATAACACAATTTTCATAATTTGCTAAGAAATTCTCTAACCAAGAAATTGTTTCGTAATCCAAGTCATTGGTAGGCTCATCCATGATTAATAAATCAGGATTTCCAAATAAAGCTTGTGCTAATAATACACGTACTTTTTGCTTACCATCTAAATCTTTCATTAAAGTATAATGGTAATCTTCCTTAATTCCTAAGTTAGATAACATGGCAGCAGCATCACTATCTGCATTCCAACCGTTCATTTCTTCAAACTGTACTTGAAGTTCTCCTATTTTCTCTGCATTTGCATCGGTATAATCGGCGTAAAGCGCATCAATTTGAGACTTCAATTTATATAGAGGTTTATTTCCCTTTAAAATTGTTTCAAGAACTGTATCTTCATCATGTAAGTTGTGATTCTGCTCTAAAACAGACATACGTTTACCTGGCTCTAAATGAACGCTACCCGCTGTTGGGTCCATTTTCCCTGCTATAATCTTTAAAAATGTTGATTTACCGGCACCATTGGCACCAATAATTCCGTAGCAATTACCATTATTAAAGGTGGTGCTTACTTCATCAAAAAGTATGCGTTTTCCGAATTGAACCGAAAGATTAGAAACTGATAACATGTCTTAATATTTTAATCTGTTAACCCTTATATACTAAAGGTGAATTTTTGAGAATGCAAAAGTAGAAAATTAAACGCACAATCTATTCATTTAGGTAATTAGGAATCTTAAAAAAACTTTAAATGTTTAAATTATTGATGATTATATTAATATTTAACGAGGTATTAACAGCTGTTGCGCAAAGCTTCTTCTATTTTTGTTAGCCTAACTATTATTAAATGTTCATGCTAAATCTACGTATAGTTTTTACTATAGTCCTTATGTCTACTCTATTTGGTTGCCAATTTAAAGGAGCTAATACCAGTGACTATGCATACATTGGTGGCGAAATTATAAACCCTAAAAATAACGATGTTATACTTTATAATACTAAGGGACAAATTATAGATTCGCTTACATTAGATAAAAATAACCGGTTTATATTTAAAATAGACAACCTTCACCCTGGATTACACTCTATTACACATGGCGGAGAATACCAAATGCTGTTATTAGAGCCAAATGATAGTATTATGATGCGCTTAAATACTTACGACTTCGATGAGTCTTTAGTTTTTACGGGCAATGGTGCAAAAAAAAATAATTATCTTTTAAAAACTTATATTTCTAACGAAAAAGAAGCCAAACAATTAGTAAGGTATGCTAAAATGGAACCTGAGGCTTTTAATATATTTGTAGAAAAGCGAAGACTGAAGCAATTATCAGATTTTCAAAAATTCTTAAATAATAATGACGAATCTGAGTTTTTTAAATCGATTATAGAAGCTAATATTAATTACAATACGTATGCTGATAAAGAGATTTATCCTTTTGCCTATTTCGGAAATAATAAACTAATTCACATTAAAGATCTTCCTAATGACTTCTTTTCACATCGAAAAAACATTGATTATAATGCGAGTCATTTAAGTCGTTTTTTTGCTTACAATAGGTTTTTATTTTCTCACATAGATAATTTAGCTATTGATAGTTATTATGAGAATCACGCTTATCACAGCAAATTTAATAGACATGCTCTAGGTTATAATAAATCTAAGTTAGATTTAATAGATAGTATTATAACAGACCCAATAATAAAAAATAATTTACTTAAATATAAAGCCCGTGAATATATTAGTTATAATCACACTGAAGAGGAGGCTAATGAGTTGCTTGACTATTATTTAGCAAAAAGCACTAACGAAGAAGACAAATTATATATGAATGACTTAGTGTCTTCATTAAAATTATTACGTCAAGGTAATCCGCTACCCAATATCTCAATTGTTAATTACAATGATACCGAACATTTTATAAATTCTATAATTACTAAGCCAACCATCATTTATTTTTGGTCCTCTAATTCTAAGTCTCAATATAGAAATAGCCATTATATGGTAGATAAATTGAAATCTAAATTTCCACAAACAGATTTTATATCTATCAATGTAAATGACAATAATGATCGGTTTTGGAAGAATATTATCGATAATTACAAGTTCCCTACAATTAACGAATTTAAGTTTAAGAACTCAAAAATAGCACGTAAGACACTTGCTGTAAATTACTTAAACAAGTGTATTATTGTAGATCAAAACGGCATAATATTACATTCTAATGCTAACATCTTTAATTCAGAATTCGACCAAACGTTTGAAGAATTATTACAAAAAAAGCATCTTATTGTAAAACAAGATGCTCTTTAATAATATTTTAGAAATTTAATTAATTTCCTTTTTTATAATCTGCCAAGAATTTTTCTAAACCACTATCTGTTAATGGATGTCTAAGCAATCCTGTAATTGAGCTTAAAGGTCCTGTCATTACATCAGCTCCTAATTTCGCACAGTCAATAACATGCATTGTATGACGTACAGATGCTGCTAATATTTGAGTTTCAAAGGCGTAGTTGTCATAAATATGTCGAATCTCTGCGATAAGATTTAAACCATCTGTAGAAATATCGTCTAAACGCCCAATAAAAGGTGAAACATAAGTTGCCCCAGCTTTTGCTGCTAATAATGCTTGACCTGCTGAAAATACTAAAGTTAAATTAGTTCTAATTCCTCTATCAGAAAAATACTTACAAGCTTTAATACCGTCTTTAATCATTGGTAATTTAACGACAATCTGATCATGCAATTCTGCTAAGGCTTCACCTTCTCTTACCATACCTTCAAAATCTGTAGCTATAACTTCTGCAGACACATCACCTTCGACAATATTACAGATTTCAACATAATGTTTCATTATATTGTCTGTCCCTGTAATGCCTTCTTTAGCCATTAATGATGGGTTTGTAGTAACTCCATCTAAAATACCCATATCTTGAGCATCTTTAATCTGCTCTAAGTTTGCAGTATCAATAAAAAATTTCATAAAACTTATTTTAAGTTGTTGTGTTTTAGTTGTGGTAAATTTACAACTTTAACCCGATCAATACAATGTGTAAATTATAATTTATAATGATTCATTAACATCTTCTCGTAGACCGAATCTGGAAGAACTCGTTTTAAAATAATAGAGAATTTTTGAAGAAAAGCTCCCACCTTATAATGTATCTTAGGGTTTTTAGCTTCAATAATTTTATAAATAGCTTCCGCCATTTCCTTAGGGTCACCACCACTATCTACGTGTTCATCCATAAGGCTTAATGTTTTTCCGTAAGTCTCCTTATAAGGAGAATCATCTAAAGCAGGCGCATGATAACGCCCCGCAGCAATATTAGTTGCAAAATCACCAGGCGCAACATTAGACATGTTTATATTAAAGGCTTTCAATTCCATTCTAAAAGCTTCGGTAATTAACTCTAAAGCGCCTTTACTAGCACTATAAATACCTCGATAAGGTAACCCCATGTAACCAGCAATCGAAGTTACATTGATAATAAGACCCGAATTTTGCTTTCTCATCGTTGGTAAAACTGCCTTTGTAACATTAATCGGTCCAAAAAGATTGGTTTCAAAATTACGCTTAATCTCTTCATCTGGGATCTCTTCAATTGGTCCTGTAATTCCTGCACCCGCATTATTTATGAGTACATCTATTTTAGACTCGACCTTTAAAACTTCAGCAACACAAGCAGAAATAGTGTCGAGTTTAGCAACATCTAAAGCTACAATAGGAAATTTGCTATTTGGATAATTATTAGGGTTTCTACTTGTACCGTAAACTTTAAACCCTTTTGTTTGAAGAAATTCGCCAACAGATTTTCCGATTCCAGAAGAACCGCCTGTTATTAATACAACTTTAGACATACTATTTTATAAATTATAATTTCGAAAATACAACTTCTGAAATTAGTAGAACATTCGGTAAAACCTAAACCTTAGTTAGAACATCTATAAACTGAAAAAATCTCGATTCGCCGAGGCTTTCAAGATTTGAGTTTAGGGTACAAAAAAAGGCAAGCTACCTACATCACACCGCTACGACCATTTACCTTTGCTGCGTTCCCGCCCTGGAGGATTCAACAGGAGCTGGTTGTGTAGGACTTGCCAGCCGCAAAGGTACAATCTTTTTACACTATCAGCCAAATAAAACATCAAAAAATATAGAACAAAATCCATCTTAAATCTAAATCACTACAGTATAGAAAGTTGCAATACATATTTACTTTCAAACCTGAAAAATATTAAACTAAATTGCACAAAGACTGCTCTTCTAGCTTTATTATTTTTTTTTGAAATCGAAATTTTAGTTTTAAAAATTGATTTTAGTAATGATTTTAAACTGAATTTAATTTAATAACTTGCTACAAATTCTATCAACCATGATGCATATCTATAAATATTTCATTCTTATACCTTTAAGTATCCTACTAACAAACTGTGGTGATACAAATGGCTCTAAAAAATCGAGTTTATCTATAAATATAGATGCCAAATCTTTAATGTTAGGAGATACATTGAATCTTTCCATCAATGATCCTCAAAAACAAGAGATCACTAAGGTAAGCTATGAATTAAATGGCAAGTCTATTGATAAGAACAGTATTTTAACTAACATTACGTTAGGTCAAAAAGAAATTACAGCCAAAGTAACTTTAGGAGATAAAATAGAGACCCTTACTAAAAGTGTCCAGATTTTTAATAACGTCATTCCTTCCTATTATAAATATGAGGTCGTTAACACCTACCCTCACGATATTACATCTTATACGCAAGGTTTAGAATTTTATAATGGTGAATTATATGAAAGTACAGGTCAAAAAACAGAATCTAAACTTAGAAAAGTAAATTTTGAAACAGGAGAGGTATTAAAAAACTTAGATTTAGAAGATCAATATTTTGGAGAAGGTTTAACCATTTTAAATGATAAAATCTATCAATTAACATGGCAAGCTAAAAGAGGGTTTGTTTATGATGTAAATACTTTTGAAAAATTAAGCACTTTTAATTACGGAACAAGTAAAGAAGGCTGGGGAATTTGTAATGATGGAGAAACACTTTATAAATCAGATGGTACTGAAAAAATCTATCTTTTAAATCCAGAAAACTTAAGCGAAAAAGGCCATATTGAAGTATATACTGAAAAAGGGAAAATTCCTAATTTAAATGAAATGGAATGGATTGATGGCAAAATTTTCGCTAATATTTACCAAAAAAATGGTGTTTTAATTATAAACCCAAAAACGGGAGGTGTTGAAGGAGTTATTGATTTTAAACCTCTAAGAAAACTAGTTACACAACACCCAGAATTAGATGTATTAAACGGTATTGCTTATCACCCAGAACGTAAAACCATTTTTGTAACAGGGAAAAACTGGGATAAGGTTTTTGAAGTTAAAATAAAGAAACAATAATTGTGCACGTATTTCAAAAAACTATTACCGTTTCTGAAGACGACATCGATGACCTAAACCATGTTAATAACGTACGTTATGTACAGTGGGTACAAGATATCGCTAAAGATCATTGGTCCGCTTATGCAACAAAAAATATTACGGAAAAATACTCATGGTTTCTTGTTAATCATTTTATAGAGTATAAAAACCAAGCCTTATTAGGAGATAAATTACTCCTAAAAACTTATGTACCATTGGTAGAAGGAGTTTCAACGACTAGACATGTAGAAATTGTAAATGAAACAACTAAAAAATTGATTGTAAAATCGAAAGCAAAGTGGTGCTTAATTGACAACAACACATTACGACCAACACGTATAATTCCTGAAATAGCTGAATTGTTTAATTAACATTTATTTAGGTTAAAGTTTATTTAATACCCTGAAAACTTAAATATTAATGCCTTTTCTTTAACGCATCAATCATCCTCGACTATGCGTAAAATTACTGCTTCTATCCTTTTCTTATTTATCCCATTTATACACTTTTCCCAAACTTTAAACGGAAAAGTCTACGACACCAAAAGTGTCATAAAAAACATAAAGGTCTTTAATAAAACTCAAAATAGAGTTACTATAACTAATGAAGAAGGCGATTTTAATATTGAAGCAAAAGTAAATGATAGTATTACTTTCGAATCCTTATTCTACCATAAAAAGACAGTGATACTAAAAGCTTCTCATTTTGGAAGTATGGCCGTATTTGAACTTAAAGAAATACTAACAGAGCTTGATGAAGTTGAAGTAAAAGCAGAACCCGTGCAGCCTGTATTTGTCGAAGAGACTTATAATATAGAACTTCAAAATATTATACAAGAAGATATAAAAAACAATCCTCATTTATACAAACCTGCTGGCGCAACCAATGGTGTAGATTTCGTTTCTCTCATCGGTACTGTCGTTGACCTACTTACAAAGGATAAATACAGACCAACAACTTACGAGCCTATCACTTATACTCAAATGGATTCTTTATTCGAAAAAAGTGATTTTTTCAATAAACAATTGATAACAGAAAATTTAAAAATCCCAGAAGACAAACAGTATCTTTTTTACGATTTCTGTGAATCAAAATATCTTAGTTCTGAATTACTAAAAGAAGAAAATAAAATGCAATTATTAGAAGAACTAGTAGTAAGTAGCCAATTATTCTTAATCTTATTAGAAGAATATGGAGAGGAAACCGAAAAAAAAGAGTAGTTTTTATCATTCTCTACCAATGCAATATCTCACCTTTAAAAATCCTTGCATACTTTATTAGAAATGACTTCTATTATGTAATTAATATGCATCTATACTAAAACCTAACTTCAAAAGTTATATTTTTAAGCCTTAATTATATTTATCACTTATGAAGCGATTGCTATCATTTTTACTTTGTTTCGGAATCTTATTATTTTGGAGTTCTTGCAGAAACGATTTTGAATTTTCTCCAAACCAAGGACAATTAGAATTTGCAAAAGACACCATTTATTTAGATACCGTATTTTCAACAATAGGTTCTAGCACTTATAATTTAAAAGTATATAATCGTAGTGATGAAGATATCGTAATTCCTACCATTCAATTTGAAAATGGATTAAATTCAAATTACAGAATGAATGTGGACGGTCAGACTGGATTAGCAGACGCACAAGAAGGTAAATTCTTCGAAGATGTAGAATTATTAGCCCACGACAGTTTGTTTATTTTTATTGAAACTACTATTAACATTTCAACACTTGGCAGTTTAGAAAATCAATTTTTATACACAGACAGAATTTTATTCGATTCTGGGAGCAACCAACAAAATATTGATGTGGTTACATTGGTAAAAGATGCTGTATTTATTTACCCAAGCAAAAATGATGTAACAGGAATAGTAGAAACTCTAAGTTTTGATGTCGATGGCGACGGAGTTATAGATAACACGGATACTCAAGGTCGTTTTCTTACTGATGATGAATTAACTTTCACAAACGAAAAACCTTATGTTATTTATGGTTATGCAGGTGTTGGCACAGGCAAAACCTTAACGATGGAACCTGGTACACGAGTTCATTTTCATGCTAATTCGGGTATCATAGTTACAGATAACGCAACACTAAATATTAATGGTTCACTAAGTACTAATCAAGAAACACTAGAAAACGAAGTCATTTTAGAAGGTGACCGTTTAGAACCTTTATACGAAGATATTCCTGGACAATGGGGAACTATTTGGCTATATAACGGTAGTGTAAATAATACAATTAATTATGCGACTATAAAAAATGCTACCGTTGGTATTTTATCTGAAGGCGATCCAAATGCAATAAATAATAAGTTAACGATCACAAACTCTCAGATTTACAACACCAGTAGTTTTGGTATTTTAGGTAGAGCAACATCTATTAAGGCTGAAAATCTTATTATAAATAATTCTGGTCAGTCTTCTTTTGCAGGTACCTATGGCGGAAAATACAATTTTACACATTGTACAATAGCAAATTACTGGAATAGCAGTTTTAGAGAATACCCTGCCCTACTCTTAAACGATTATATTGTAGATGAAAATAATACTGTTTTCGTTAATGATTTAACGGAGGCGAACTTTAATAACTGTATTATTTATGGCAATGATAATCCTGAATTTTTATTAGAAAATGAAGGAGACGTGTTTAATTTTAAATTCTCTAACTCTTTACTAAGGTTTGATAATAACAATCTTGAAGGTAGTGGAAATTATAATTTTGAAGATACCACATTTTATGTCGGTAATACTTTTAATGAAGATCCAGATTTTGAAGATTCTCTTGAAAATATGATGCGAATTGGTTCAGATTCAGAAGCTATAGGCATTGGTAGTTCTGAGTTTTCTGTGCCTAATGATATTCTGGGAAATCTTAGATCTAGTTCTATTGATGCAGGTGCTTATAATAATGCTACTTTTGAAGATTAATAAAATAATCTTTACATGATTGATTAATAAAAAAAAGCCTTTCAAAATAAATTGAAAGGCTTTTTCTAATTCTATTAATTATACTCATGCGCAGAAAAGCTCATGAGCAATACTTCTTTTAATTTAAGCATTAAATAATTCACGTCCGCTCATTAACTCGTTTACTTTCTTAGAAATAGCTTCTAAAACAGCATCATTATCATGATTAGCAAGAACCTCATCAATTAAATCCACAACGTAAGGCATATCACTTTCTTTTAATCCTCTAGTTGTAACTGCTGCAGTTCCTATTCTAATTCCAGATGTTACAAAAGGAGATTCTGTATCAAAAGGCACCATATTTTTGTTTACAGTAATATCTGCTTTTACTAAAGCATTCTCTGCATCTTTACCAGTAATGTTTTTGTTTCTAAGATCAATTAACATCATATGGTTATCCGTACCACCAGAAATTAAGTTATAATCTTTAGCTACAAAAGCTTTAGCCATTGCATTTGCATTATGTTTAACCTGTAACATATAATGCATAAAGTCATCTGTTAGCGCTTCACCAAAAGCAATAGCTTTAGCGGCTATAATATGTTCTAATGGTCCACCTTGATTTCCTGGAAAAACACCAGAATCTAATAAACCAGACATTTTACGAAGGTTACCATTCTTTAAAGTAATTCCGAAAGGGTTATCGATATTTTCCCCCATCATAATCATTCCACCTCTTGGTCCACGTAAAGTTTTGTGTGTTGTTGTGGTTACAACATGACAATGAGGCATTGGATCATTTAAAATTCCTTTAGCAATTAATCCTGCTGGATGTGAAATATCTGCTAATAAAACAGCACCTACACTATCTGCAACTTCTCTAAATTTTGCAAAATCAATATCTCGAGAGTAAGCAGAAGCACCAGCTATAATTAGTTTAGGCTTTTCTTTTTTAGCTTGATCAGCTAACATATCGTAATCGATATACCCTGTATCTTTCTTTACACCATAAAATGTTGGACGGTATAATTTACCTGAAAAGTTTACTGAAGAACCATGAGTTAAATGGCCACCATGCGACAAATCGAAACCTAAAATTGTATCTCCAGGTTTTAAACAAGCATGATATACTGCTGTGTTTGCCTGACTACCAGAGTGTGGTTGTACGTTGGCATAAGCTGCACCAAATAAAGTTTTAGCACGTTCAATAGCAATATTCTCTACCTCATCAACAACCTCACAACCACCATAATAGCGTTTGCCAGGATACCCCTCAGCATATTTATTAGTTAATACAGATCCTGCAGCTTCCATAACTTGGTTGCTAACAAAATTCTCTGAAGCTATTAATTCTATACCATCGATTTGGCGTTCCTTTTCAGCTTGAATGAGTTCAAATATTTGTTCGTCGCGTTGCATAAATAAAGTGTTTGTTAAATCAATACAAAAATAGTAAATACATTAGTTTAAATATCAAAAATTATGTAGGTTTGAATGAATTTAATGAACAATTAATCAACAATAATATATGCCGTTATCCGCTAACAATCCAGATCGTACCTCATGGCTACATGTCGGTAAAGACTCAGATTTCCCAATTCAGAACATTCCTTTTGGTGTCTTCTTAACAAGAGATGACATTATTACTATAGGAACAAGAATTGGTGATACTGCCATAGATCTAGGTGCTTTACACCAATTAGGTTATTTTGAAGGCATACCATTAACTGATGATATTTTTCTTCAAGATACGCTTAATGATTTTATAGCTGATGGTAGAAAAACATGGAGATTGGTTAGAAATAGAATCGCTGAGATTTTTGATGCTGAAAATGATACCCTAAAAAATAATATTCCACAGAAAGAAACTATTTTGTTTCGTTTAGATGAAATAGAAATGCAATTACCAATACAAGTTGGTGATTATACAGATTTTTACGCTAGTAAAGAGCATGCTACCAACGTTGGTACTATGTTTAGAGATCCTGAAAATGCATTGATGCCAAACTGGGTTCATATGCCTGTTGGTTATCATGGTCGTAGTTCTTCTATTATTCCTTCAGGAATTCCTATAAATAGACCTCAAGGTCAAACTTTACCAGAAGGAGCTGATAAACCTGTTTTTGGACCTTCAAAACTAGTCGATTTTGAATTAGAAATGGCTTTTATTACTACTGATGCTAATGATTTAGGAGAACCGATTCCTATTGAAGAAACAGAAGAATATATCTTTGGATTAGTTTTATTTAATGACTGGTCTGCTAGAGATATTCAGAAATGGGAATATGTACCATTAGGACCCTTTTTAGGAAAAAGTTTTGCGTCTTCAATGTCACCATGGATTGTTACATTAGATGCTTTAGAGCCTTTTAGAACTGAAAGCCCAAAGCAAGATCCTAAACCTTTAGATTACTTAAGAACAAAAGGAAAAAAGAGTTTTGATATTAATTTAGAAGTTGCTATTCAGCCAAAAGGTGCTAAAGAAACTGTTGTAAGTAACTCTAATTTTAAACATATGTACTGGAATATGGCTCAGCAATTAGCACATCACACTATTAATGGTTGCCCAATTAATTCTGGAGATATGATGGGAAGTGGTACAATTTCTGGACCAACACCAGATTCTTACGGATCTATGTTAGAAATCAGCTGGAAAGGAACTAAACCTGTTACAATGAAAGATGGTACGGAGCGTAAATTTATAAATGATTACGATACTGTAATTATGAGAGGTCATTGCGAAAATGATGGTACTCGTATTGGTTTTGGAATGGTAAAAACACAGTTGTTACCAATTTTTAATCCGAAGAAAAAGAAATAATACAAAGCTTAAAGCGCTAAGCTTTAAATTTTAAATATATAAAGAAGACTGAAGTTTAATTACTTTAGTCTTTTTTTTCTTTAATTTTAAATTAAGCTACTCAACTTTGACTCTAAATTATTTCACGGAGTTTATTAGAGTTGGCACGGAGATACACAGAGAGATTTTTTATAAAATTAGATTTTGAATACTTAGTTATGACTATTATTTGGTTTCTTGCTATGCAACTAAGAAACTTTGGTCCTTAAAACAAAAAACTAAAAAGGCGCTTTACAATTAAAACTTACCCACGCCTTCTTTATCGGATGCTCAAAGCTTAAGGTTTCTGCATGAAGATGTAATCTACCTGAAGGCATTCCATATAAATCATCACCAATAATTGGTGTATTTAAGCCTTTATAATGTGCTGCGTGTACACGGAGTTGATGAGTTCTACCTGATATGGGGTAAAAATGGATTCTCGTTTTATTGTTTTTAACCTCTATAACTTCATATTTAGTCATTGCTTTTTTACCATGTTCGTAGCAAACTAATTGTCTTGGTCGGTTATTTAAATCTACTCTAAGGGGCAAATCAATAATACCTGTTTTAGATTCAATAACACCATCTAATAAAGCAACATATCGTTTTTTAATGGTGCGGTTTATAAATTGCTTTTGAAGATTTTTATGTGTCCTTTCATTTTTAGCGACTAATAATAACCCTGATGTTGACATATCTAAACGATGTAATAATAAAGGTCCTGTGGCATTTGGTAAA
Organism: Winogradskyella wichelsiae; assembly: GCF_013403925.1. Taxonomy (GTDB): domain Bacteria; phylum Bacteroidota; class Bacteroidia; order Flavobacteriales; family Flavobacteriaceae; genus Winogradskyella; species Winogradskyella wichelsiae. Next base: position 69,314 of record NZ_JABFDJ010000010.1, on the reverse strand, counting down.
TATGTTTTCATTCGTGTTAAAACAGAATCTATTATTGTTTTTCCTGGCACGGACAAAAACTCATGTGGTTTATTAAGAACGAGTAGAAAATCATCTTCGTAAATGATTTCTAATTCACCATTAAATACACCTGCCGTTTCAATAGGATTAGGCTCAACATCTAAACCTTGCATCATATGCCCCAAAATAGGTTCGCACCTACTGCGGCAAGATGGATAAAACTGCTCATGACGACGCACTTCCATGTTTGGAGAAGTTCCCCACCAAAATTCGGCCATTGCTAATGGTTTTAAATTATTTTGAAATGCAAATTGAAATAATTTTGGTGCTGCACATTCTCCTGCTGCAACTGGAGGATGTCCTAAATCTGTACTATTAAAAATTGAAATTAAATCTCTAGTCTCATTATTTGCATTCAAGAATTGATACTGCTCATGAATTTGTTTTTGCAGTTTTGCTGATAAAGTTTTACGCTCTAACTTTAAAGTTTCAATCGGTTCTACTAATTTAGATAATTTACGTTCTGCCAATTCTAGCTCAGCTTGACATTTCAACTTTAAATATTTAAGATCAATATTACTTTGTATACTTTGTTGTTTTAAGTCTTCAAAAAACAAAAGTTTTTCAGCATCCGTTAATTGCTGTTCTGCCTCTGCCCTTTTTTGTTGTCTTTGCTTTTTTTCAACTTTAGCATTCTTCTTAAAATCTTCAAGTTTCTGACCATTACCAAGCTTCTTATGTTCTAGCTTTAATTTGGTTAGCTCTAATTTTGGATTTTCTTCTAATATTTCAATTTCAGTTGTCAATTTATTCAAATAAGCTTCACCTTCCTTATAAAACCCCTGTTGATTTAAAGTATCAAATATTGGCGGTACAAATCCTTTTAAATGATTGCTTTCAGCTAATTTACCTGAAAAAGAAGCGATGTAACCAATTTGTCCTTCAACGCTTTCAACAATCATAACACCAAACATTTTACCTATTTCTAAACCCTTTTTTGTGGTATCTAAACCAAAGTTATGTTCAAAATCTTTTTGAGTATTTAAATAAGCTTTAACTTCATTTGCAGCAGCAATACAAATTGAATGTGGTACATATAAAAACGGAAACGTAAACTGTTCTGGTAGCTTAACCGAATCACTTAGTTCTAATGGATGAAAATATCTATTTTCCGTTTTAAACATATCTTACTTTTATTGACTTGCAAAGAAACGAAAATATAATGTCCGGTAATCGTCTGTTTGTATTGAATACCTTTTAATATAATTTCTTCGTCATTCAAAATCAATCGAACTCATATATTTTATTTACTTTGGCATTATAATTGGATTTGCTAAAATAGCAACCTTTTAAAACTCGAGATTATGAAACAATTTTTACTCTTATCAGTACTTTTTTTAGCACTCGGATCTTGTAGTGCAAAAAAACAAATTCAAAGTGCTATTAGCACTGGTAATTATGACGCAGCTATAAATGATGCACTCGAAAAATTAGAAAACAACAAGGATAAAAAGAGAAAGCAAGAATACATTGCCTTACTTGAAGAGGCTTATTATAAGGTCTTAGATGAAGATCTACGTGCCATAAAGTCTCTTAAAAGAGATGGTAATCCTGAGCAATATAAAACCATTTATAATACTTATGTAGATTTAGAAGCAAGGCAAACCGCTATAAAGCGGGTCATGCCCTTACAAATTGATGGTAAAACAATAGATTTTAAGTTTAATGACTATAGCTCATTACTTGTTGAATATCGTTATAAAACTTCAGATTATTTAATAGATCAAGGTATAGCTCTTTTAGATTCTAATGACAAATATAACGCTAGAGAAGCACATAAGATTTTTAGCTACATAGAAACTATAAACCCAAATTTTGAAGAGAACCGTAGCTTAATGACAGAAGCACATCAAAAAGGAATGGACTTTATTTATGTTTCTATTCAGAACCAAACACAGCAAATAATTCCACAGCGCTTAGAAGCTGAATTATTAGATTTTAACACTTATGGTTTAGATCAATTTTGGACCACTTATCATGCTTCATTAAATAAAAATCTAGATTACGATTATGGTATGCAGTTACAGTTAAAGCAAATCAATGTTTCACCAGAACGTATAAGTGAGCGACAAATATTAAGACAAAGAGAAATTGTTGATGGTTGGGAATACCAATTAGATCGTTCGGGAAATGTAAAAAAAGACAGTCTGGGAAATGATATTAAAATTGATAAAATTATAAATATAAAAGCACGCTTTACAGAAGTGTTACAAACAAAATCTACTCAAGTATTAGCTGATGTCGTTTACACCGATTTAAAGCAAAATAAAATTATTGATACATTCTCTATCGATAGCGGATTTGTATTTGAAAATGTCTTTGGAAGATACCAAGGTGATAGACGCGCATTAAATGCAGATGATAGAACTATTTTAAATCAAAGACAGGTGCCATTTCCTTCTGATGAAGATATGGTTTATGATACAGGAGAAGATTTAAAGCTGAAATTAAAATCTATAATTGGGTCCTACTCTATTTGAGTAAAAAAGATCTTCTCAGTAAAACACAAAACCCTCAAGAATAAATTATTCTTGAGGGTTTTATTTTTTGCTTAATATAATTAAGCATAACTCCCTAAATCGACATCATTTATAGCTCCATGAGACGCGTGTGTTACTACAATCCCATTTTTTATTACTAAAAGTTGAGGAGACTGATGCATGACCTGAAATTTATAACCAACCTCATCAGAAACACTGCGATAACTCAATAAATCTAAATAATACAAATCAACATTTAAATCTAAATCGTAAGCAGAGACAAATTGCTTCATCACCATACTACTAATACCACAACGCGTAGAATGCTTAAAAACAACTTGAGTTTTAGTTTTAGACTTTTCTACAATTGTTTCTAACTGAGAACTATCTGTTAATGCTTGCCAAGGCAATATTTTTTCTTCTTTTGGTTCTGATGAACCGAATAATTTCTTAAACATAATTTATCTTTATTTATCCTCTAAACTGATCTACATCATTACATAGGTCGGAATAAAGTATTAATCTTACAGTGTCAAAAAGTCATTTTAAAAACATTAAAAACAGACATTTTGTCTCTTATTTCTTACAAATACGTATTGGTAAGATATTTGTCTAAAGATAACCAAACATAACTATAAAACAATGTTTGCCTATGTACTTAAAACATGTTTAGGCTAACATATAAAACAATAAAAGATGAATTTTAATAATTACACTATTAAATCGCAAGAAGCCATACAGCAAGCGCAGCAGCTAGCTCAAGGTTTTGGTCATCAGCAAATAGAAAACGAGCATATTTTTAAAGCGCTTTTTAATGTTGATGAAAACGTATTACCATTCCTCTTAAAAAAGTTGAATGTTAATGTATCCATGCTAGAACAAGTATTGGACAAAGAACTCGAAAGTTTTCCTAAAGTTTCAGGCGGAGATATTATGCTTTCTCGTGAAGCAAGTAAAACTTTAAACGAAGCATCTGTTATCGCTAAAAAGATGAATGATGACTTTGTATCTATTGAACATTTAATATTAGCTATTTTTAAATCTAAAAGTAAAATTGCTCAAATATTAAAAGATCAAGGTGTAACTGAAAAAGGCTTGCAAGCTTCTATTGACGAATTAAGAAAAGGAGATAGAGTGACTTCTCAAAGTCAAGAAGAAACTTATAACTCTTTAAATAAGTATGCAAAAAACTTAAACCAGTTAGCTAGAGATGGCAAATTAGATCCGGTTATTGGTCGTGATGAAGAAATTAGAAGAATCCTTCAAATTTTATCGCGTAGAACAAAAAACAATCCGATTTTAGTTGGAGAACCAGGAACAGGTAAAACAGCAATTGCAGAAGGTTTAGCACATAGAATTATAGATGGTGATATTCCTGAAAATCTAAAAGACAAACAAATTTTTGCCTTAGATATGGGATCGTTAATTGCTGGTGCTAAATACAAAGGTGAATTTGAAGAACGATTAAAATCTGTAATCAAAGAAGTTACAGAAAGTAATGGAGACATTGTATTGTTTATCGATGAGATTCATACACTTGTTGGTGCTGGTGGTGGCCAAGGAGCTATGGATGCAGCAAACATATTAAAACCCGCTTTAGCGCGTGGTGAATTAAGAGCCATTGGAGCAACCACTTTAGATGAATATCAAAAATATTTTGAGCAAGACAAAGCTTTAGAGCGACGTTTTCAGAAAGTAATTGTTAACGAGCCTGATACAGAAAGTGCAATCTCTATTCTTAGAGGAATTAAAGAAAAGTACGAAGCACACCATAAAGTTAGAATCAAAGATGAAGCTATTATAGGAGCTGTAGAATTATCGGAACGTTACATTACCAATCGTTTTCTTCCGGATAAAGCTATTGATTTAATGGATGAAGCTGCTGCTAAATTACGAATGGAAATTAATTCTAAACCCGAAGAGTTAGATGTTTTAGATCGTAAAATAATGCAGTTAGAAATTGAACACGAAGCTATTAAACGTGAAAAAGATGAAACTAAATTAAAAAGTTTAAAAGCTGATTTAGCAAATCTTAAAGAAGAACGTAATGAACTTAGTGCAAAATGGAAATCCGAGAAAGAAGTTGTAGAAAACGTTCAGAATACAAAGCAAGAAATTGAAAACTTTAAAGCAGAAGCAGAACGCGCAGAACGTGATGGAGATTATGGGAAAGTTGCAGAAATACGCTATGGAAAAATAAAAGATGCCACTGAGCAATTGGAAAAATTCCAAAAAGAATTAGACGCACAACAAGGTACTTCATTAATTAAAGAAGAAGTGACTTATGAAGATATTGCTGATGTCATTGCTAAATGGACCGGAATACCAGTAACAAAAATGCTTCAAAGTGATCGTGAAAAATTACTAAAATTAGAAGATGAATTGCACAAACGTGTAGTAGGACAAGAAGAAGCTATTGAAGCTGTTAGTGATGCTGTACGTCGTTCTAGAGCAGGACTTCAAAACCCAAATAAACCCGTAGGAACCTTCTTGTTTTTAGGAACCACAGGTGTTGGTAAAACAGAGTTAGCTAAAGCTTTGGCAGAATATCTATTTAATGACGAAAATGCTATGACGCGTATTGATATGAGCGAATATCAAGAACGACATGCCGTAAGTAGATTGGTAGGAGCGCCTCCGGGATACGTTGGTTATGACGAAGGTGGACAACTAACAGAAGCCGTGCGTAGAAAACCTTACTCCGTAGTATTGTTAGATGAAATTGAAAAAGCACATCCAGATACATTTAATATCCTATTACAAGTATTAGATGAAGGACGTTTAACAGACAATAAAGGTCGTGTAGCGGATTTTAAAAACACTATAATTATTATGACTTCAAACATGGGAAGTCAGATTATACAAGAGCGTTTTGAAGCGACTAAAGATATTCCTTCAGCCATTGAAGCTGCCAAAGTGGACGTTTTAGCCTTGTTAAAACAAACCGTAAGACCAGAGTTTTTAAATCGTATAGATGACACTATAATGTTTACTCCTTTGTCTAAAGATAATATTATAAACATTGTAGGTCTACAATTAAAAGGGATCACTAAAATGATCGCTAAACAAGGTATTACGTTTGATGCAACACCAGAAGCTGTAAGTTATTTAGCCGATAAAGGTTATAACCCAGAATATGGAGCAAGACCTGTAAAACGCGTGATACAAAAAGACGTTTTAAATGAGTTGAGTAAAGAAATATTATCAGGTAAAGTCACCACTGACAGTATTATATTACTAGATGCATTTGATGGCCAATTAGTCTTTAGAAATCAAGGTAATTTAGTTGCTGAAGAGATCTAATAAACTAAGGTTATATGATAGTTAAAAGCAATAGATTCAAAAATATTTGAATCTATTGCTTTTTTTATTAATTATTTTTACTAAATTAAACGTTTCAAAAACAATGAGTTATGAAAGAAGTTAGATATTATAATTTAGACATTTCAGAGATTTTTTTATTTGATAATTATATTATCGACCAAATTAAAGAAGGTGTCCATGTAGAACCTTATTTTAACGATTTAATGCAATATATAATTCATAAGTATTATTACAATAAACCGTTTGTTTATATCACAAATAGAGTTTTTTCGGACTTAATAAATCCCTCAGATTATACTGAAATTAAAGGAATAAATAACCTTATCGCTTTTGCTGTTGTTACTACCGACAAAATTATAAACAAGAATACTAAAGAAAAACATTTTTTTAATAAAGCTTATAAGATTTTTAATACAATTGATGAAGCTATGATCTGGTCAGATGATATATTTTTAATTAAGCAAGCTGAAATAAACAGATGTTAACATTGATTTGTTTTAGATAAATTATATATCAAAAAGTGCATATTGAAATTTCGACTATGATAAATACTTAATTCAATTTTAAAACGTTACTCAAATAAACGTGAAATACTTAGTAAGGTAAATCATTATTATCGGTAATAAAAATAACATTTCTAATATTATTGTATTAAGAAATATTTCTTAAGAAAACAGCAATTTATTCTACTTAAAATAAACAGGTTATATTTTTATTAACAACTTTACTGAATAAATTGATGTTAAAAACTAAAAAAAATACGCTTTTTATCGGTAAAACATTTAACTTTGTCGAGCTATTTAACCCAAACCCCTCAAACGTTTTATAACTATTTTGCAATTCCCCATCTACCTGTAGATAAAATTGCATTAAAAAATTTATATAATAACCCTACTTATTTGATCAATGAATTTAAATAGATACATAGACCACACTTTATTAAGTGCCTCTGCTACTGAAGCAGAAATTTTACAACTTTGTGATGAAGCTTTAAAATACAATTTTTATTCTGTATGTGTAAACAGCAGTAATGTTTTACTTGCTAAACAAGCTTTGGGTAAATCTGATGTAAAAATCTGTTCTGTTATTGGTTTTCCACTCGGAGCAATGTCTACAGAAGCAAAAATATTTGAAGCCAAACACGCTATAGATCAAGGTGCTACAGAAATCGATATGGTATTAAATATCGGGCGACTTAAGAGTAAGAATCATCTAGCTGTACTTAAGGATATAAGTAAAGTAAAAAGAGCTATTGGAATTACAACTCTGAAAGTAATTTTTGAAATTAGTGAACTCTCTAAAAATGAAATCGTAAAAGCTTGTGAGATCTGTATAGATGCAAAAGCAGATTTTATAAAGACCTCAACTGGTTTCTCTAAAAGCGGAGCTACTTTAACAGCTGTTAAAATTATGCGTAAAACCGTAAGAGATCAGCTTAAAATTAAGGCTTCTGGCGGAATTAGAGATGCAGCTACAGCGCAAAAATATATTGATATTGGAGTTGATAGAATTGGTACTTCTGCAGGTGTTGCAATGATGAATGAGATTACAGCAAAGGCAGCATCTTAAATTAAGACACTTTGCTTAACTTTGTTGCATGAGTGTACACATAGGAGCCAAAAAAGGCGATATCGCAGAAACAATTTTATTACCAGGAGATCCTTTAAGAGCTAAATGGATTGCTGAAACTTTTTTTGAAAACCCAGTTTGCTTCAATGAAATTAGAGGCATGTATGGTTACACAGGGACCTATAAAGGAAAACGTATTTCTACAATGGGAACTGGTATGGGAGTACCTAGCATATCTATTTATGCCAACGAACTTATTACAGAATATGGTGTAAAAAACCTTATTAGAGTTGGTAGTGCTGGTTCTTATCAAAAAGATATAAAAATTAGAGATGTTGTTTTAGCAATGTCTGCCTCTTCTACTTCTGGTATAAATGAATTACGTTTTGGCGGTGCAGGCTACGCTCCTACTGCTGATTTTGGTTTATTTATGAAAGCAATTGACGCTGCTAAAGCTAAAAACATATCTATTAAAGCTGGTAATGTTTTATCATCAGATGAATTTTACGAAGACGATAAAGAATCCTTTAAAAAATGGTCTAAATTTGGTGTGTTGTGTGTAGAGATGGAAGCTGCAGGTTTATATACTGTTGCTGCTAAACATAAAGTAAATGCATTAGCAATATTAACGATTTCTGATTCTTTAGTTTCAAACGAAACGACTACAAGTAAAGAGCGAGAAACCACTTTTAAAGGCATGATTGAAGTCGCTTTAGAATTAGCTTAATACACATCACTTAAAATTTCAACATGAAACATCTCATTCTAATTGCCTTTTTCTCTTTATTCATATTTACAGCATGCAAAGAAAAACAAAGCGATGAAATATCTACATACTACTTAATTAGACATGCTGAGAAAGACCGTTCAGACAGCACCGTTAGAAATCCTTATTTAACAAGTGAAGGTTTAAAACGTGCTGATAATTGGGCCAAGCATTTTAAAGGTATTGGTTTTGATGCTGTCTATTCTACAGATTATAATAGAACCAAACAGACTGTAATGCCAACTGCAGAATCTAATAATATAGAACTTCAAATTTATGATCCATCTGATTTAAATATTGAAACATTTATAGAAAAAACAAAAGGTAAAACAGTTCTTATTGTTGGTCATAGCAATACAACGCCTAAGTTTGTAAATGAATTATTAGGTGAAGAAAAATATGATGACATTGCTGACGATAATAATGCGAACTTATACCTAGTTACATTAACAAAAGAGACCAAAAGATCTAAAGTATCAATTGTTAACTAATTCTACTTTTACATTTTTAAGTTCAATTTTAGAAAGTAATTCTAGGTTATCGGCTTCAAAAGCTTTGCCCAAATTTTCTAATGCAATAGATTCGGAATCTTTAGGTTTAAAATTATTGTAATCTACAAACCTTAATCCACCACGGTAACGTTCATTGTAAGCTTCTCTAAAACGCATTCCTATACCCTTTTCTTCAGCGTAAGAATACGCTAAATACTCTAGCTTAAATGTTTCTTTATTTATCCAGTATATATATAGATCATCAAAATCTTCTCCTCCACCGTCTTGATCAAAGGTTACTTTTATTTTATAATAATCCTTATCCTTAATTTTTTCGCTTCCTAATAAAGATTTATTTACAGCTTTATCATTTAAACCATAAGGTAAGACGGAAAAATAATGTACAGAATTAACTGAAGCTTCATATGTTTGTGCTATAGAGTCTTCAAGCTGTACAAATTCTGAGTTATTATAACGCTCATACCCCACATTACTCAACATATCGAATATAGAATCGTTCTTTTTTACTGTTAACCTAACAAGCAGGTATTCGTGATTTTTACGCAATGCTTGGTAATAAACATCTCTAAATTCAAACTTAAGACTAGAACTTGTAAAACGCTCACCACCAGAAACAGCAATAGATTCATCAACGATATCGTTAGCCGTTAAGGTCTTTTTAGTTGTTTCAATAACTTCAGTGTTTTCTGTTTTTGAATTTTCATTATTACAAGCAAAAATGGTTACAAAACTGATAAGTAAAAGGTAATTCTTCATCTTAAATATTCTTTTTATGAATAGTAATGTCGCAAAACTAAAGATTAGATTACAGAAATATCACAAAATCGACTTAAAGCGCTCTAATTTGTGATTATCAAAGAAAAATTGTGTCTTAAACTTTTGTTTACTTCTAGCTTCAAAATTTAATCATACTTTCTTATCTTTGTCCTCCATGCAAAAAAACATTAACATACTCAATAGAAAAGCCAAGTTTCAATATGAAATTTTGGACAAATACACAGCAGGTATTGTACTCTCTGGCACAGAGATCAAATCTATTAGATCTGGTCAGGCTTCCATTGCTGAAGGTTTTTGCGAGTTTAATGAGCGAGGTGAACTCTTTGTTATTAATATGACGGTTGAAGAGTACAAATTTGGTAGTTATTACAATCATAAAGCAAAAGCTGAGCGTAAATTATTATTGAATAAAAAAGAATTAAAAAAGCTCGAAAAAGAAGTTAATATTAAAGGAAACGCTATTGTACCAATGCGTTTATTTATTAACGATAGAGGTTTAGCTAAACTCGTTATTGCACTAGGAAAAGGTAAGAAACTCTACGATAAACGCGAAACGATTAAAGATCGTGATAACAAAAGAGATTTAGACCGCATTAAGAAAAATTTCTAAGAATTTACAATTCTCCTACAATTTTATATTAACCTAAGTTTTATTTAACTCAGGCAACCATTTGCTTTAAACTTTCGTCTATATTTATAACGTCCTTATTTATAATATTAAGGATTAGTTTAAATTAGATATTTTTAAGGCATAACTTTTGATGCTCTCATCAAAATGATTCGTGCCTTAACGTCTCTATCAAATTCATCAATCAACACAACACTATGCAAAAACAACTACTAAGTATTCTTTTTCTTGTTTTTACCACACTTGTTTCCGCTCAAATAAAAGGAAATATTACAGATCAAAACAATGAGCCACTTCCGTTTGTAAATATTTTAATTGAAAACACCTATAAAGGCACTACAAGTAATGACGATGGTTATTATGAGTTAAATATTTCGACACCAAAAGCATACACCATTGTTTTTAGCTATTTAGGTTATAAAACGGTAAAACAGGAAGTAAACATTACCAAGTTCCCTTATCAATTAGATATGTCTTTAGTTGAAGAATCTGTTTCGTTAAATGAAGTTGTTGTTGATTCTGAAAACGATCCTGCAAACGACATTATGCGTCAAGCTATTGCAAATAGAGAAGCTAATTTGGCAAAAATAGAATCGTTTAGAGCTGATTTCTACTCAAGAGGATTGCTTAAAATTGTTGATGCACCCGAAAAAATAATGGGGCAAGACGTTGGTGATTTAGGTGGTGCATTAGATTCTACGCGTAGTGGGATTATTTATTTATCAGAAACAATCTCTAAAATTCAGTTTTTGAATCCTGATAAATTAAAAGAAAAAATTACGGCTTCAAAAGTTAGTGGAGATAGCAATGGTTTTAGTTTTAATAGCGCTTTAGATGTTGATTATAATTTCTACAAAAACACAATTAGTTTGGGTAATGAAATTATTTCACCTATTGCAAATAACGCGTTTGGTTATTATAAATATAAGCTTGAAGGTATGTTTTATGACGACAGAGGAAATCTTATTAATAAAATAAAAGTGATTCCAAAACGTAAAAACGATCCTGTTTTTTCTGGTTTTATTTATATTATAGAAGATCAGTGGGATATTTATGCTGTTGAGTTAGACATATCAGGCCCTCAAGCTAAAATCCCAATGGTAGATATTATTTCTTTACAGCAGAGTTTTTCTTATTCTGAAACTAATGATATTTGGGCTGTAATATCACAAAGTATGGATCTTAAGTATGCCCTTTTTGGTATTGAAGGAGAAGGCCGCTTTACTGCTGTTTATAGTAATTATGAATTTAACGCAGGACTTACCAGAAAAGATTTTACCAGAGAAATCGTTTCTTATGAAAAAGAAGCCAATAAAAAAGATTCTTTATTTTGGAATGCTATAAGACCTGTTCCTCTTACTTCTGAAGAACGTACAGATTATATAAAAAAAGACAGTATACAGACTTTGCGTGAGTCTAAACCATACTTAGATTCTATAGATGCAGTAAGAAATAAATTTAAAATAGGAAACGTATTCGGTTACACTTATCAAAATTCTCATAAAGATTATCGTCTAGGATTCAACATCCCTATTCTTAGTGCTGTTCAATTTAATACGGTTCAAGGTTATACCGTAAATGCCAATGTATTCTATTCAAAAAATTACGATGATTATAATCGTTATTTTAGAGTTAATGGAGACATTCAATATGGATTTTCCGAAGATCGCATACGTGCACAAGGTTCATTGACCTATAAATTTAATAGTATTAGCAATTCATTTTTAATGCTATCTGGTGGTATTTCGGCAGAACAATTTAGCCCTTTTAAACCAATTAAACCGATCATTAACTCAGTTAGCACGTTATTTTTTGAGGACAATTACATAAAATTATACGATAAAAGTTTTGTTGCACTTAATTATTCTGAAGAGCTTTTTAATGGATTTAGATTGTATGCCGGTATGAGCTACGAAAGACGAAAAGCACTCTTTAACACTACAGATCAAACCTTTTTTAATGAAGAAAATGATGCTTACACAAGTAATAACCCACTAAATGAAACTGCTTTCGGTATTGCACCATTTCAAACCCATAATATTATTAAAGCAAATATTGATGCCCGCATTAATTTTGGACAAGAGTATTTAAGTTATCCTGATGCAAAATATAACGTAAGTAATGATGATTACCCAACGCTCTATTTAGGCTACGAAACAGGTTTTGGTGCTACCAATAACGATTATAATTTTGGTCAAATCAAAGCTAGTGTTACGCAATCTTTCAATATAAAAGACAAAGGCCGTTTGGTTTATAATTTAAAAGGAGGAACATTTTATAATGCGGAAAATATTGCATTTATGGATTATCAGCACTTTAACGGTAACCTTACTCATGTTAGTACAGAAGGTAACTACACCAATGTTTTTAATAATTTAGATTATTATTCTGCAAGTACAAACGACACTTATTTTGAAGGACATATAGAACATGATTTTAATGGCTTTTTACTTGGCAAATTACCATTACTTAACAAGTTGAATTTTAATTTAGTTCTAGGTGCTCACGTTTTGGCAAAACCAGATTTTAAACCTTATCAAGAATATTCTATTGGTTTAGATAATATTGGTTGGGGCAAATGGAAATTCTTAAGAGTTGATTATCTTCGTTCTTATCAAAACGGATTTCAAAGCGATGCCGTTGTATTTGGTTTAAAATTCTTTTAATTTTATAACATGAAAAAAACATTATTTATTTTATTCCTTTTTTCAATAGGATTAAATGCTCAAGAAGTAGACTACTCGCAAAAAGTAGCAACAATTGATAGTACCATTGCTACTTTATATTCTGTAATTTCAGGAGACAAGGGAAAAGAACGCAATTGGGATTTATTTAAGTATTTATTTAAAAAAGATGCCAAACTTATTGTTACTGGAAAAAATGAAAAAAAAGAAACCACTTTAAAATATATGTCTTCGGAAGAGTACATTGAATCTTCAGGAAGATGGATTGTTGAAAATGGTTTTTATGAACTAGAGCTGAAAAGAGAAACTCAAACTTTCGGAAATATTACTCATGTTCTTAGCACTTATGAAGGTTTTACAACAAAAAAAGACAAGAAATCTCTTTTAAGAGGAATTAACAGTATTCAGTTGTTTAATGATGGTAAACGTTGGTGGATTGTTAATCTACTTTGGAAACAAGAATCAAAGACAAATCCTATTCCTGAAGCTTATTTACCTGAAAAATAAGATTATCATTTTTTTAATTTTTAAATAACTAAATTTCATATTTATCTAGTGAAAATAACTTACCACATAAAACAAATAACCTCTGCCCTATCTGTTATAGGGTTAGTTGTTTTATTGGTGTTTTCACCTTGCAAGGTTAGAAATTCATTTCAAGATATTTTTGAATTCCCCACAACAGAAGTTTCCAATAAAAGTCTTTCATCTTTAAAAAATAGAGTTTGTGATGTTTCTGTAGATGCAGAAGCAATTATTTCAAAATCTTATAATAATCTTCAGGTTTCTCAGGCTGTATTATCAAAAATAACAATTTTTAATACTTCTACAATTGCAGTTTCACAAAAGCCAGTATTACAATCTTATAATGCAAGAGGCGAAATTCCGCCTTTAGCACCTTACTACATTCTCTATCAAAATAACAAAGCATATCTATAATTAATTTTCTTTCAGACTTAAATCTAGCCATTTCTGCTAGTAGAAAATTATTAATTACTTTTTTATAGATATACATAATGAATTTACATATTAAAAACGATTCGGGCTTTCTTGCCCTTGCACTTCGTATGGTTGTCGGTTGGACATACTTTTCAGCATTCTTTAGACGTACCATTTTAGCTGATAAACTAGACCCAGAAACTGCCGGCTATATTGGTGAAAAATTTAATCACTTTCTTCCAAATGCCTTAGGCATAAAACCAATTATTTTATATTTAGTTGAAAATCCTGATATCCTTTGGTACAATATGGTTGCTTTTACTATTATTGAAGGTATTGTTGGGCTCTTTATTATTTTCGGATTATTTACAAGATTAATGAGTATTGGCGTCTTTGGATTGGCAATGGGCATTCTTCTTGGTTCGGGATGGATTGGTACGACTTGTTTAGATGAATGGCAAATTGGAGTGCTTGGTATTGCCACAGGATTTGTCTTATTTTTAACAGGAAGTGGACGATTTTCATTAGATAATTATTTAATGACTAAAAATGTACCTATCACTAAAAAGAAAATATTTGCTTGGCTTGGTTCAGGATTACTGCCTATTAGAGATCGTATTTTTTCAAAAGTTGTTATTACTGGTTCGTTTTTCATATTAGGATTAACGCTGTATACCAATCAAGTATTTCATGGTGGTCTTTGGGGAACTTTACATAATAAATCTGTAAAACCTAAACTTGAAATTACTGAAGGAAAAATAGACAATAATACGCTATCATTTGATGTATTTAGAGTTGAAGGTGTAGATGTTTATGGCGCATGGATTATTGGTGTAGAACTTAAAGATTCAAACGGCAAAATTATTTTAAACTATACTCAAAATAAATTAGCAACCTTACCAAAACAGAACATTGCTAATTATTACATTGCGAAAATTAAACCTGGAAAACATAGTTTAATTGTTCCTTTAGGAGCAAAAGCCAAGATGAATTTTAATGATCCTGAAATTCAGAATTTACCAAGCGGTCAATACACCTTAAAAATGACTGATATTAGTGGTGTAAGTTGGGAGCATCAAATAACCAAAAACTAGCAAAAAAAAACTCCTAAAATTGTAATTATGAATTACATTTTTAGGAGTTTAATATAAAAATAAATTTAGTCTCTATCTCTTAATTTTTGTCTTCTAGCATAGGTACAAATCTAAAATCACCAAATTCGTGCTTTTCAAATTCTTTAGGCCCTTTTCTAATAAATAAAGTCATGACTTGTACTTTATCACCAACAGGAATAACTAAGCGTCCACCAATTGCTAGTTGACTTAATAATGGATTAGGTACATATGGCGCACCTGCTGTAACAATAATACTTTGAAACGGTGCTTCTTCTGGTAAACCTTTATAACCATCACCAAATATAAGTTGCTTAGCTCTATAACCAATTTTAGGTAGAAATGTAGACGTTTTTTTGTAAAGCTCTTTTTGGCGTTCTATACTATAAACTTTAGCTCCAAGTTCTAAAAGTACAGCAGTTTGATAACCGCTACCTGTTCCTATTTCTAAAACTTTATCTTCTGGTGTTATTTTTAATAATTCAGATTGAAATGCTACAGTATAAGGTTGAGAAATAGTTTGATCTGCTGCAATAGGAAACGCCTTATCTTGATATGCATGGTCTATAAACCCAGAGTCCATAAACAAATGTCTCGGAATTTTACCAATGGCTTTTAAAACGTTTTTATCTTTAATGTCTTTATTGATGAGAGTTTCAACAAGTTGTTGGCGCATACCCTGATGCTTAAATGTATCTTTCAAAGCGTAGTTTAGTTTCCGCTAAAATAAAGTAAAGAAAGGCAAAATACAACCTCTAAAAGTTCAAATTACAAAAACTAAACTCCTAAAATTGCTTCATAATTCCTATCAATATTAGGTATAACAACTTAGGCAGATGCTCTCCTATTGATGATTATCAATTTCACAGGAATTTATATTTTCTTATTTCAATTTCTGAGCGAAAACGCCTATTTTTGTTAAAAACAGAAAATATGCTCAAAGCTGGTGTTCTTGGTGCTGGTCACCTTGGTAAAATTCATTTGAGATTGCTCAACCAATCTAACAAATATGATCTTGTTGGTTTTTACGACGCAGATGCTGAAAATGCAAAACGTGTGGCTGAGGAATTTGGTTACAAATATTTCGATTCTATTGACAACTTAATAAATGCTGTTGATGTTGTAGATATTGTAACTCCTACTCTATCTCATTACGATTGTGCAAAACAAGCCATTAAACAAGGCAAACATATATTTATAGAAAAACCGATTACAAATACAGTTGAAGAAGCTGAAACCCTTAGAGCCTTAGTTGCAGAACATGGCGTTAAAGGACAAGTAGGACATGTAGAGCGTTTTAATCCGGCTTTTACGGGTGTAAAAGATCAGATTAAAAACCCGATGTTTATTGAATGCCATAGACTTGCCGAATTTAATCCTCGAGGTACTGATGTCCCAGTTGTTTTAGATTTAATGATTCATGATATAGATATTATACTTAGCGTGGTACAATCTACGGTTAAACATATTTCTGCAAGTGGAGTTTCTGTGGTAAGTGAAACGCCAGATATTGCTAATGCACGTATTGAGTTTAAAAATGGATGTGTTGCAAATTTAACAGCAAGCAGAATTTCATTAAAAAACATGCGTAAAACGCGTTTCTTTCAAAAAGATGCTTACATCTCTGTAGACTTTTTAGAAAAGAAATGCGAGGTTGTAAAAATGAAAGATGCACCAGATAATCCTGGTGATTTCGATATGATTCTTCAAAATGCTGAAGGTATTAAGAAGCAAATCTATTTTGACAATCCAGATATAGCAAACAACAACGCTATTTTAGACGAGTTAGAAACGTTTGCTGATGCCATTAATAATAACACAAAACCTATTGTTACACTTCACGATGGTACTGAAGCTTTACGTGTTGCAAACATGATTATTAATCAGTTTTAATTCAACTAATCTATACCAAACGAGATTCATTTTTAAATTTAAAAGCGAATCTCGTTTCAAACATAATTTCAACTAAATAAGCGCTCATCTTTATATAAATTGAGCATTAACGAAATTCTTATTTTGCCCATGTAAGAATTCCTTCACTCTAGGAAGGCTAATTTGGGCTTTTTTATTTATGAAAAATATAGCTGTAATAGGTGCAGGAACTATGGGTAATGGAATTGCTCATACATTTGCACAATCTGGATTTAAAGTTAACCTTATTGATATTAGCGATGCTTCATTAAAACGAGGTATGGATACCATTGCCCGCAATTTGGATCGTATGGTTGCTAAAGAAAAAATAAGTGAAGCTGAAAAGACTGAAACTTTAGGAAATATTTCAACATTTACAAGTACTGAAGAAGGTGTTAAAAATGCTGATTTAGTTGTTGAAGCCGCAACAGAAAATTTAGATTTAAAACTAAAAATATTTAAACAACTCGATGATATCTGTGGCGGTGATACCATTTTAGCTACTAATACCTCTTCAATCTCTATTACACAAATTGGAGCAGTCACTTCTAGACCAGAAAAAGTTATTGGAATGCATTTTATGAATCCTGTGCCAATTATGAAGTTAGTAGAAATCATTAGAGGCTACAGTACAAGCGATGCCGTTACAACAACGATTATGGAGTTATCTAAAACTCTAGGTAAAGTACCAACCGAAGTTAACGATTACCCTGGTTTTGTTGCCAATCGTATTTTAATGCCAATGATTAATGAATCTATTGAAACACTTTACAATGGTGTTGCTGGTGTTGAAGAAATTGACACGGTTATGAAATTAGGAATGGCACACCCAATGGGACCTTTGCAACTTGCAGATTTTATTGGTTTAGATGTTTGTTTGTCTATTTTAAATGTGATGTACGATGGTTTTAAAAACCCTAAATATGCACCATGTCCTTTATTAGTTAATATGGTTATGGCCGGAAAACTAGGTGTGAAATCTGGTGAAGGTTTTTATGATTATGCTGAAAGCAGAAAAGCTGAAGTGGTTTCTAAACAGTTTTCTAAATAAAAAATGGCAAAAATAATTCCATTTAAAGCTGTAAAACCAACAAGAGCTATTGTTGGCCTTGTTGCCGCACGCCCTTATCAGAGTTATACCTTAAACGAACGAAAAACGAGGATGGCGTATAACCCTTTTAGTTTTCTCCATATTGTAAATCCTGGTTATAAATACGACCAGGAAGTTACAGGGAAAGAGCGTTATCGTTTAGTGAAGAATCGCTATTCTGAATTTAAGGAAGATGGAATTTTTATTCAAGATGAAAAGCCTTCATTTTATATTTATAAAATAGTTAACAGACATGGCCATGAGTTTAACGGAATCATTGCAGCGACAAGTGCTGAGGATTACGAAAATGATGTCATAAAAAAACATGAAGATACGATCGCTAAACGCGAAGAAACTTTTAAAACTTATATCCAAACTGTTGGGTTTAATGCAGAACCTGTTTTGCTTACCTACCCTGATAATGCTGTTATTTCTGAAATTATAAAGGAAACACAAAAGGGTTATGCGGAGTTTGAATTTACAATGACCTACAGAGATACTCATTATTTATGGAAAGTAGATAATGAAAATACTATTGCTATTATTGAAGAGGAATTCAATAAAATGAAAACCATTTATATCGCCGATGGTCATCATAGATCTGCATCGTCTTACCTATTATATAAAGATGAAAAGGCAAAGAATCCCAATCATAATGGTAGTGAATCTTACAACTTCTTTATGTCGTATTTAATTCCGGAATCTGAATTGGTTATCCAAGAATTTAATCGATTAATTAAAGACTTGAACGGCTTAACCAAAGAAGCTTTTTTAATTCAGCTAGATGAAACATTTCGTATTGAAAACAGAGGCAATATTCCATATCACCCAAAAGATGCACATCAATTTAGTATGTATTTAGACGGTGAGTTTTATTCTTTATTTTTAAGAAAATCAGCTTATCAGTTTCATACCGCTTTAGATGAATTAGATGCTCAAATATTATTTAAAACCATTCTTCAGCCTATTTTAGGTATTGAAGATTTACGTAACGATAATAGAATTTCGTACGTTAATGGCCAACACGAAATGATCACCATTAAAAGTAGTGTAGATAGTGGTGAATTTAAAGTTGGTTTTGGGATGTGTCCTTCAAATGTAAACCAAATGAAGCAAATAGCAGACGAAGGTTTAACTATGCCACCTAAAAGCACCTATATTTTACCAAAATTGCGAAGTGGAATAACAATCTATGAATATTAAACAGTTTAATAATAAATTATTGAAATGAGTATAATAGACAACTTAAATCATATAAAATCTACCTTACCAGAACACGTTACTTTAGTGGCCGTTTCTAAAACAAAACCTGTAAGTGACTTAATGGAAGCTTATAATGCAGGACAGCGTATTTTTGGAGAAAATAAAATCCAAGAAATGGCTGAGAAACATGAAGAAATGCCAAAAGATATAGAGTGGCATATGATTGGTCATGTACAGCGAAATAAGGTAAAATACATGGCTGAATTTGTAGATTTAATTCATGGCGTAGATAGTTTTAAGCTACTCAATGAAATTAATAAACAAGCCGAAAAATACGACAGAACTATAAACTGTTTATTTCAAATTAAAATTGCTGAAGAGGATAGTAAATTTGGAATGTCTGCAAGTGATGCTTCTACCCTGCTACAATCTGAAGAATTTTTAAATTTAAAGAATATTCACATTGTTGGTCTCATGGGAATGGCTACATTTACAGATGATCTTAAGCAGGTTGAAAAAGAGTTTCAATTTTTAAAAAACACATTTACAGAACTTAGAGCTTCCCATCCCGATCTTAAAACAATAAGTATGGGAATGAGCGGAGATTATCAGTTAGCCATTAAAAATGGTAGTACTATGGTTCGTGTTGGAAGTAGTATCTTTGGAACTCGAAATTATAATAATTAACTCAATTAATAATACAACGTTATTTACGCAATAGTAGACATAGAAACCACAGGCGGAAAGTTTAATGAAGAGGGAATTACAGAAATTGCAATTTACCAATATGACGGTCACCAGGTTACGGATCAATTCATCTCTTTAGTTAATCCAGAGCGCGACATTCAACCTTTTGTAGTTAATTTAACAGGCATAAATTCGAAAATGCTTAAAAATGCTCCAAAATTTTATGAGATCGCTAAACGCATTGTTGAAATTACTGAAGATTGTATTATTGTAGCTCATAATTCTTCTTTTGATTATAGAATTTTAAAGACTGAATTTAAACGCTTAGGATTTCCTTTTAAGCGCAAAACGCTTTGTACTGTAGAGCTTTCTCAGCAGTTAATTCCTGATATGCCTTCGTACAGTTTAGGCAAATTAACACGTTCTTTAGGCATACCGATTAGTGACAGACACCGAGCAAACGGTGATGCTATGGCGACTGTAAAGTTATTTAAAATGTTACTTAATAAAGATTTAGACAAAGTTATTGTCAAGGATGCTATTAAAGTTGAACAGAAATCTAAAATAGCCCCCAATTTAAAAGATATCATTGATAAATTACCTGCGGATACTGGTGTATATTACATCTACAATGCAGATAGTGAGATTATTTATATTGGAAAAAGTAACAATATTAGAAAGCGAATTATTCAACATTTTACGGGTACAAATTCAAAATCTAAAAAAATTCAAAAGTTTGTACATACAGTTACTTATGAAAAAACAGGTAGTGAGTTAGCTGCCCTTTTAAAAGAAAGCGCAGAAATTAAAGCTAATAAGCCTATTTTTAATAGAGCTTTACGTAGAACAATTTTTACACACGCCTTATATCAATTCGTTGATAAAAATGGCTATATAAATCTACATATCGATAAATCTAACAGGGAAGAAACACCTATTACAACTTTTAGTACAAGAGGTAGTGCTAAAAGTTTTATGTTTAAAGCCGCTGATACTTATAACTTATGCCAGAAATTAACAGATTTGTATGCGACAAAAACAAGCTGTTTTAAATATGATGTAAAAGAATGTAAAGGTGCTTGTGTTAATGAAGAACCTGCTGATGTCTATAATCAACGTGTACATGAATTAATAGATAAATACAGTTATCAAAACAAGGATATGCTTATTATTGATAAAGGACGAACTATTGAAGAAAAAATTGTTTTTTTAATTGAAAATGGAATTTTTAAAGGCATGGGATTCTTTGATTTGAATCATCAAATTAATAATAGAGCCATTTTAGCATCGATTATAACTCCTATGGAAAACAATAGAGATACACAACATATTATTCAAAGTTATATGCGCCGTAATAAAAGACTAAAAATTGTTGAACTAAATAAATAATTTTAGTTATTGTATTTTAACATCTATGGAATCTCAGAAAAATAATAACTGGAAAAATAAAATTCACGAGGTAATCTACGAAGCAGATACTCCTTCCGGAAAACTTTTTGATATCTTACTTTTAGTATTCATTATTTTTAGTATCGTTTTAGTGATGCTTGAAAGTATTGTAAGTATTGATCGCGAATATCATGACCTTTTATATATAGGAGAATGGGTCGTTACAATTTTATTTTCAATAGAATATATTTTAAGAATTATTTCAGTCAAAAAACCATTAAAATATGTTACCAGTTTCTTTGGGATTATAGATTTACTGTCTACAATACCAATGTATTTATCCTTTGCTTTTGTAGGTTCTCAAGCATTGGTTACATTAAGAGCACTACGATTGCTTAGAGTTTTTAGAATTTTAAAATTAGCCCGTTATCTTGGGGCTTCAAACCACTTAAGAGCATCTTTAGTCGCTAGCCGTGTAAAAATTTTAGTTTTCTTGTTTGCTGTAGTGATTACATCTGTTATTTTCGGAACTATCATGTATTTAGTTGAAGGAGAAGCTAATGGTTTTGATAATATTCCTAAGAGTGTTTATTGGTGTATTGTTACATTAACTACCGTTGGCTTTGGAGACATAGCCCCACAAACAGCACTAGGTCAACTAATTACTTCTTTTATAATGATATTAGGATACGGTATTATTGCTGTACCTACAGGAATTGTATCTGCTGAGTATGTAAGAGCTGGTAAAAAATCTGATGAAGAAAATGAAGCTTTAATAGCTAATAACAATCAACAACAAAAAGCACCTACAAAGGATCTTATTGTACATTTAAATTCGCAACATTGTTCAAATTGTCATGTTTCTAATCACAGAGACAACGCTGATTTTTGTTATAATTGTGGAAATCAACTCCACCCTTAAATTGCAAATTTAAATATGGTTAAAACACCTTCAAACTTTACGATTGCTATTGTCGGTCCTACGGCAATCGGTAAAACAGCATTAAGTATTAAGCTTGCTCAACATTATAATGCAGAAATAATTTCAGCAGATTCACGTCAATTTTATAAAGAAATGACTATCGGGACTGCCGTGCCTTCAACTAAAGAATTAAGTGAAGCAAAGCATCATTTTATTCAAAATAAGTCAATTAAAGATACATTTACCGTTGGAGATTTTGAACGTGAAGCTATTTCTAAAATAAAAGAGTTGCATAAAGATCATACTTTTACTGTTATGGTTGGAGGTTCTGGATTGTATGTAAAAGCTGTTACTAATGGATTAGATTATTTCCCCGAAGTAGACCCAAATATTAGAACAGAACTTAATAACAGATTTGAAACAGAGGGTTTGCATTCCTTACAACAACAATTAGAATTATTGGATGTAGAAACTTATAATACTATAGCTATTGATAATCCTAAACGTGTTATTAGAGCTTTAGAAATTTGCATTGGCACAGATAAGACGTATTCTTCATTTTTAACCAGACCAGAAAAGCATCGTGATTTTAAAACAATAGCAATTGGTTTAAATGCTGAACGATCTATTATTTACGATAGAATTAATCAGCGTGTGGATATAATGGTCGCAAATGGTCTATTGGACGAAGCTAAACGTCTTTTGCCGTTTAAAGATCTTAATGCTTTAAATACTGTAGGTTATAAAGAGTTATTTCAATATTTAGAAGGCCACATAACTTTAGATTTTGCTATTTCAGAAATAAAAAAGAATACTAGACGTTTTGCTAAAAGACAACTTACATGGTTTAGAAAAGATGAATCTCTAAAGTGGTTTGATTATGAAACTGATTTATCTACTATTATAGCATATATTGATCAACAGATATAAAAAAAATCCAGCTCAATGAGCTGGATTTTAATTTATATAGGTAAAGTTTTAACTTACTTATTATTTATTACTAACCTAAACCCTTCTCCGTGAATGTTTAAAATTTCAACATTTGGATCTGGTTTTAAGTATTTACGCAATTTAGCGATATAAACATCCATACTACGAGATGTAAAGTAGTTATCATCTCTCCAAATTTTTGTTAATGCTAATTCTCTCGGCATTAAATCATTTTCATGCAAAGCTAATAAGCGTAACAATTCGTTTTCTTTTGGTGATAATTTAGAAGGCTCTTCACCATCTAATTTAAGGAAACGTAATTTAGAATTTAAATCGAACCGACCAATTTTAAATTCAAATTGTTTACTATCTGCAACCGTATCTTTAGCTTTACGTTGCATAATAGCTTTAATTTTCATCAATAAAACTTCACTATCAAAAGGCTTATTCAGATAATCATCTGCACCTACTTTATAACCTTTAAGAACATCTTCTTTCATGGCTTTTGCCGTTAAGAAAATAATTGGCACATCTTCGTTTTTCTCTCTAATTTCTTTAGCTAATGTAAACCCATCTTTATAAGGCATCATTACATCTAGAATACAAAGATCATAATCATCTTTTTTGAACTTTTCAAAGCCTTCCATTCCATTTTTGGCATGGACAACGTCGTAATCGTTCATCATTAAATAATCTTTTAAAACAGTTCCAAAATTTGGATCGTCTTCTACCAAAAGAATCTTTTTATTTTGCTCTTCCATAATTCATTTTTTATGATATTAACGGCATCTTTATAACAAAAGTACTGCCTTTTCCTTTTTCACTTTCTACTGATATATGACCTTGATGGTCCTCTATTATTTTCTTTACATAAGCTAAACCTAAGCCATGCCCTTTAACATTATGTACATTTCCAGTGTGTTCTCTATAAAACTTTTCAAATACACGTTTAGCAACAGCTTTAGACATTCCATTTCCTTGATCAACTACTTTTAAAATAACATTATTTCCTACATTTTCAGTGTAAACATCTATCTTAGGTGGATCATCAGAATATTTTATAGCATTATCTAATACATTGACGACCACATTCGTAAAGTGTGTATCATTTGCTAAAATTGATGCATGATCTGCATTTAAATGACTTTTAACATAACCTTGTCTATCTTCTACAATTAACTCTACGTGGGTAATAGCATCTTCAACTAAGTCGTGTAAGTCTATTCGTTCCTTACTTATATTAAGTTCATTTTTGTCTAACTTTGAAATACGTAATACATTCTCTACTTGAGCATGCATCCGTTTATTCTCTTCTTTTATCATTCCAAGATAACGTAAAACCTTTTCTTGGTCGCCTATAATTTTTGGGTTTTTAATGGAATCTAAAGCTAAATTAATTGTCGCAATCGGCGTTTTAAACTCATGCGTCATATTATTAATAAAATCTGTCTTAATCTGCGAAATTTGACGTTGTCTTATCAATTGATAAATAGCACTAGAATATGCCAATATTATAATACCAGTAAACACAATAGAAAGTACAATTAGCCATAATATAGAGGATAATAAATACTCTCGTTGTCCTGTAAAATCTACATAAAGTTTATAACTACTATCGTTGTTACTATCTAAAAACACTAAAACTCCGTAAGTGTTTCCTTCCATTAATTCGAAATTATCAGATTTTACTTTGGTCGCTAAATCATCATCGTAAATCGCAAATTCAAAATCAAGATCAATGCCTTCATCTCTAAATTCTCTTCTTAAAAAAGTTTCTACTTGCTGTGCTGTAATACGTTTATAAACAGGCTTATCTTTTAATAAGGTTTCAAAACTATCTTCATAAAACTGCTTATCTAAAGCACTTAAAGAAGAATACTCTCTTATTTTTGTTTCTGGATCTATTATTCTATTACCATCAATGGTTGTGTTATTATAAATTTCAGTAACACGCTCACTAGATAATTTACTAATATTAAAACTATCTGCATCAATTTCAAAGAACAATGAAGGGACTCTAAAACGTTCTTCTAAAACCGTATTTCTGTGAATAATAGTTTTATCATTAACATCATCTTCCGTAGCTATAAATAACTGTTTTATAATAGATGAATCAGCCTTATTATCCTGACTTAAATAAGGTTGAATTTTCATAAAAAAATCGCGATATTCATAATCCTCAATAGCCTGAGAAACTAAGCTCAACGATCGTTTTACACTAAACGTGAAGTTTTTATCTTCATTCTCTAAACTATTGTTTATAAAAAATGCTTGCACAAAAATAATTCCTATGAGAGATAAACTCATTAAAATTATCAATATCACGAATAGTTTTTTGTTCATTTCTCAAATTTAACATTTTAACATTTAGAGTAAATTAGGTTTAACCTAATGTTAACAAATGAAAACCTTTAATTAGGGATTTAACTTTTTCAGTAAAGAATTATGAATTTTAAGGGCTTGTTTTTTAGCTTCTTCTAAGTTATTATTAATAATTATAAAATCTGATGCTTTTATCTTATCGTCATCAGACCACTGATTATTTATAATTGTTTTAACCTTTTCTTTTGAAGATCCATCACGCTGCATTACACGCTCTATTCTAAGAGTCTCATCAGCAATAACTGTTATTATAAAATCGTATTGATCTTGATGATTATTTTCAAATATAATAGCAGCCTCCTTTATGACATAAATTGAGTCCTGATTTTTAAGCCACGCCTTAAAATGTGATGCTACTTTAGGGTGTACAATGGCATTCATTTTAGAGAGTAAACGTTTCTCATTAAATATTTTAGAAGATAAAAAAGCTCTGTTTAATATATCATCTTTATAAGCTTCCGTACCGAACAACGCTATAAGTTGACGTCTAATAACCTTAGAACGATTCATTAAAGCCTTAGCTTCATCATCAGCGATATAAACAGGAACACCTAATGATTGAAAATATTTTAAAATAGTCGTTTTACCACTACCGATACCACCTGTTAATCCTACCACCATATTATAATTCTATAAAATCTATTTGCTTTTGCTTAATCTTAACATGCTTAACAAATTCTGAAGATTTAACCACTTTGGGTATTAAGAATGTTTGATGGTCTTCAATTTCAGAATAATCACATTCTACTTTAAAATCTGAAGTCTTAATGGTGTTATACTGATCTAAATCTACATAATAAGATAATGTTACAGTTTTAGGAAAGTAATTTATACTAACATTATTTGGTTGATTTACTACCGTTATTGGCACTTCAATCACACCTTCTGTAAAGCGAGCCACACGCCCTGTAACATCAACTGATTTTGGAAATACTTCTACATCCTTAAAATTAGAAATATCTAAAACTACAGTATTCTCAATATTAGTTTTGACATCTTTTAAAACTAATTTTTCTGTTACAATTGCGTTTATTTCACTCACTTCTATCTGAGAACCAACAACTTTTACACTATCTGTAGCTAAGATAAACTTGCCTTTTAAATCATATCCTACTGAATAATTAATATCGTTTTGAAACTTAATAGGCACTATTTTAGAAGCTCTTTTGGCGTATGGAATTAAGAGTGTATCTGGTATTAATGAAATGACGTCAAATGAATTACCTAATTGACGCTCTATAAGATATTTGTGCTTAAAAACATCAAAAATAAAATATTTTGATGTTTGTGTTACATCGGTTCTTGCATTAATTGTTAACTCTACAGAATTATCGAACATAAAAGGCATTAATGAAAACCCTTTAGTTTCGACGTAAGCTTGAATATAATTTGTTGTATCTTTTTTAATTAAAATTTCATCATCTAGATCACTAAACCTTACATTTAACTTGATAGTTTGCTTGTAATCGTTAGATAATTTTGAAAAAATTAAAAAGACAAAAGCAACTATAAAAAAGAGACTAAACCTTTGAAAGCTTTTCTTTTTTATATAATCGAGTATGGTCGTTTTCTTTTTAGAACTCATTTTTAATTTAAAAAAAATAATTGAGGAAATGATTTTTTAGGATCTCTTTTTAAAATCAATATATAAAAAGTAGATTTTAAAAACCCAAAACCATAACCAAAAAATTGAATGCCTATTGCTAATAAAGACTGTATTGCCACACTAAAACTTCTATTTGAAATTAGGGCCAATATAAATGCAACTACAGAATAAAATCCATATAAATATAATGGTAAATTAAGTTGAAACAATGCTAAGATTGTAGCAATTATAAAACCAAGGCTAAATATTGTAGGAAACCAGTAAACAATACTTTTAGAACTTGGATGCCATTGATTAAGTATAGGTCTAACCATACCAAATTTATTTACTTGTTTATAAAATTTAGACCAAGATATACGTCTTTTATGATAAACAAATGCATTTTCTATCAATGTGGTTTTAAAGTTTAATTGATGTAAACGCAAAGATAAATCAGGATCTTCACCTGGGTGAATTTTACCGAATCCACCTGAAGCTAAAAATGCTTTTTTAGATAACCCCATATTAAAACTTCTTGGTTGAAAATCTTCAATTTTTTGTTTTCCTCCTCTTATACCACCTGTGGTTATAAAAGATGTCATCGAAAAATTAATGGCTTTCTGAAGGTTAGAAAACGAAGGGTGTGCAGCATCTGGTCCTCCAAAACAATCATAGTAAGAATTATCTAAAAAGGTTTTTACTTCAATTAAATAATTAGAAGGCAACAACACATCAGAATCTAAGATAATAAAATAGTTCCCTTTTGCCTTTTTCATACCATAATTTCTAGAATCTCCTGGGCCAGAATTTGACTTAAAATAATAAGAAATATTTAATTCATTTTTGAAACTTTTAACAACCCCTTCTGAAGATTCTGTAGAACCGTCTTCAATAATTACAATTTCATAATCATCTTCCGTTTCTAATTTTAAAAAACTATCTAAAAGCTCTTTAATTTCGTTAGGTCTATTATAAACCGGGATAATAAATGAAAAATTCATGCGCTCCATAGACTACAAAGGTAAATAAACCAATCACAAAAAGTAATGCATACTTTGCTTTAAATACAGACATTTCAATTTAATTTTATTCAAAATAAATCTCTTAGAATTTAAGCATAAAAAAGCCGCTATACAGCGGCTTTAATATTATTAATAAAGTGTTTTAAACAAATTACTGCTTCATCACTCTTATCGTTTCTGTAACATTACCTATTGTTACTTTAACAAAATAAGTACCTGTTTGTAAAGTAGACATATCTAAATTACTGTTTAAAGTATTAGGATTAGCCCTTAATACTTCTTGACCTAACATGTTATACATTGCTACCTGCTCTATTGTATTTTTAGCATTTAACGTTAATGTATTTTTAACTGGGTTAGGGTAATATGTAAATGCTGCCTCGTTTTCAAAATCTCCAACGCTTAAAGTAGCATTGAATGCTGAAACTGAAAAAGCTTCTACTTCATCACCTCCATATTCCCAAACTCTAAAGTAAACGATCTCTCCAGCTACTAAACCGGTTAAACTCAGTTCTGAAAAACTTGCTGTTGCTGCACCGTCATCATCACAATCAATAGACGTTAACGCACCACATGTACCTGTGAATGCTTCAATAACAGAATCAAATGTAGTTGTACCAGTATCTGAATCAGGACCAACTTCAAAAGTAATATCACCTGATGCCGGAACAATTACTGAATACCAAACACCTGAACCATCAGAACCACAAGAAGCAGCTTCCGCATCAGCCGTTGCTCCTGCAACAGTTCCATCAACAGGGTTGTCAGCAAAAACTCCTCCTGGTGTTAAAGCAATTGCATTTGCACAATTATCATTGTCAGGTAATGTGACAGTAGTAAAAGATTGCTCTGCGCAATCTGTCGGTGCACCTATAAAATTAGATGGTGTAATAGTCACATAATAAGTAGTACCATTTAATAAAGCTCCAATTTCTGTTGTTAAAACATTTCCTAAAGTTTCAAAATAAACATCTGATAAACCAGAAGCAGTACCTACTGTTACATCGTAATTATCTACTTGCCCAGTCGCTTCAGACCATGAAATATTACCACTTACTCCAGTATTTACAGTTTCTGTTAAAACGGCATCACATGCTGGTGCGCTAGAAACAGTAAAAGTAACGTCTAAATCAATATCGAAATACACAATGTCTGGAAAGTTATCAATATTATTCGAGGTAATAGTAATCGTGGTAAACCCAGTAACATCCATCCCATTAAAATCAACGTCACATCCTGCAGAAATACTCGTTCCATCCGAAATACCACCAACAACTGCTAGATCAAAATCATACCAAACTCCACAATACTCAGTAGATCCGCCTGATCCATTGTAATGCGATGTAAAATCACCTAATGAAATTGCTGTGATTGGATCACTACCGTTCACAGTAATATCAGTGCTTTCAATAGTTAATACCGTTGGATCAGAGTCAGCTCCATCAGCTGCAAAATTTTGTGAAACTTGAGCATAACCGAATGACAAAAGCCCAAAAACAAATAAAAATAATAAAGTAATTTTTTTCATAAAATCATATTTTAAGTTAGTTATTCTCTAAAAATATGTTAAAACTTTATAATATTATTAAATCCTATCAAGCAATCGACTAAGCACACATATTAACGACAAATAGCGGTTTTTAACCTTGAGTTTACTTTCGATTCATATAATATGCTACTAAAATTAAATTATACCCACAAAAAAAGCCTTTACATTAAATTAATGTAAAGGCTTATCTTAAAAAATTGATTTATTTATTGCTTATCTACAAAGGCTTCCATAACAGCATCGCTTACTCCCATATTACTAAAACCTCCATCATTATAAAGGTTTTGCAGTGTTACACGTTTTGTTAAATCGCTAAATAATGTTATCGTATAATTAGCACAGTCCATTGCTGTAGCATTTCCTAACGGCGACATTTTATCTGCATAAGAAATAAAACCATCAAACCCTTTAACACCACTCCCGGCTGTTGTTGGTGTTGGTGATTGAGAAATAGTATTAACACGTACTTTTTTATCTTTTCCGAAGAAATAACCAAAACTACGCGCTACACTTTCCAAAAATGCTTTGTTATCTGCCATATCATTATAATCTGGAAAAACACGTTGAGCAGCCATATAGGTTAAAGCGACTATACTCCCCCACTCGTTCATAGCATCTGCTTTATAAAGCGTTTGCATTACTTTATGGAAAGACATTGCAGAAACATCTGTTCCCTTTTGCGTCCATGCATAGTTTTGATCAGTGTAGTGTTTACCTTTTCTTACATTGATAGACATACCTATAGAATGTAAGACAAAATCAATTTTACCTCCTAAGATTTCCATAGATTGCTCTACTAAGTTTTTAAGATCTTCTTCAGAAGTTGCATCTGCAGGAATGACTTGAGATCCTGTTTTTTCAGCCAGCTCATTAATTTGCCCCATACGCATTGCTACTGGTGCATTTGTTAATACAAACGTTCCACCTTCTTCGTGCACACGTTCTGCTGTTTTCCAAGCGATAGAATTTTCATCTAATGCTCCGAATATGATACCTCTTTTTCCTTTTAGTAAATTATATGACATCTTCTTTTAGTTAAGTTGTTTTTTAATTGAGTATAAGTTGTTGTGTTGAATAATTTTCAAAGATAATGTTTATAATTAAAATGCAATTATAATCCGTTTTTCAAACTATAATTAATCGTTTTAATTACAGCAATCAATTTAATAATTGTTTTGCATGTGCCATGGCAGAATCTGTAATAGACAATCCTCCTAACATTTGAGCAATCTCTACGACTCTTTCTTCTTCATTTAGTTTTTTAAGATTGGTATGTGTAATGTCTTCAATATCCATTTTATAAACTTTAAAGTGCGAACTCCCTTTTGCCGCAATTTGTGGTAAATGTGTAATTGCAAAGACTTGCATTGTTCCACTCATTTGTTTCATAATGTCTCCCATCTTATTAGATATTTCACCAGAAACTCCGGTATCAATTTCGTCAAACATTATCGATGGTAGTTGAATATATTCTGCTAAAATAGATTTAATAGCTAACATAATACGAGATAACTCACCTCCTGATGCTGATTTTTTAAGTTCATTAAACGTAGAACCTTTATTTGCCATAAACAGAAATTGTAAATTATCTTTTCCATTTTTAACAAAATGGTTTAGTGGTTTTAACTCTACTTTAAACTTTGCGTTTGGCATACCTAACTCTGTAAGAATAGCTTCTAATTTAGAAACAAACACAGGGATTATTTTTTTTCTATTCTTATGAATTTTTAAAGCTAATTGATCTAATTTCTCATTTGCTTTTAAAATTTCTTGCTCCTTCTCTTTAATTGATTGATCTAAACTTTCTGTATTATTAATCTTTAATTGTAAATCGTTACGAATTTCAATTAATTCGTTAATCTCTAAAACAGAATGTTTTTGAAATAAATTATTTATAATTTGAAGCTTACTATTGATACGCTCTAACTCTTGTGGGTCTGAAGATAATTTGTCTTCTAGATTGTCTATTTCTAATAAGACATCATCTAATTCAATACTGACACTGGCTATACGTTCTTTTAAATTTTCGTAAGAAATACCAAAAGTTGCAATTTTAGACAATTCTTGTTTTACAGAATTAAGTTGGTCTGTAATTCCTAAATCTTCAGTACTTAAAATTGATTTTACGCTTGTTAATTTCTCTCCAATTATCTCTACGTTATTTAATTCTTCGTATTGAGCTTCTAAATCTTCAAGATTAATTTTCTCTAAATTAACTTCATTTAATTCTTTAGATAGAAAGAGATTATAATCGTATTCTTTTATTAATTCTGCTTTAGATAACTTTAATTCTTCTAAAGACTTTTCTAACTTTTTATAAATTCTTAATTGCTTTAAAAATTCTTCTAAATTTAATTTATTTGCTGCTAAAGCATCAATGACCTTAAATTGATAATCGTCTTGAGTTAACTGCTGGGTTTGGTGTTGCGAATGAATATCTATAAGATTGGTACTCAAAACACCTAGAGTTTCTAGAGTTACAGGACTGTCGTTGATAAACGCCCTGGATTTTCCTGATGGTAAAATTTCTCTTCTAATTATAGTTTGTACATCATAATCTAAATCTAGAGATTTAAACAGTAAACTTAAATCGTAATTAGCTATATTAAATACAGCTTCTATAATACATTTTTCATTGGCATCTTTAACCTGACTTAAATCTGCTCGTTTGCCTAAAACTAAAGATAAACCACCTAATAGAATAGACTTACCCGCACCTGTTTCTCCTGTAATAATGGTTAAACCGTTATTAAATGAAACATTTAACTCATCTATGAGCGCGTAGTTTTTTATGTAAAGAGATGTCAGCAATCTTATATAATTTTATTAGTGTAAAATTAAGATTTTACGAGTTAGTAAAATGAAAAAAAACTTTAAATTTTGAAAGTTTTAATACGTTAGATAAAACTTTTTTTGCCTTCGGGATTTCAAGAAAAGATAGCTGAATTCGAGAAAGATTATAAATTAGTATTTAATATTTCTCCATTTCTGAGAATGCATTGGTGCTACTTTACCTAATAGATCTATAGCATCTCTGACATTAACGCTTGGCCCACCAGATAATATATCTGTAATTTCATCTGCCTTTGCATCAAAAAACACGCGCATTAAATAAGAGTTTGGTCTTACATTGTGCGTTTTTTGCAAATCATTTAATGCAGTAATAATTTGCATTTTACTATCCTTTGGATCCTCACTCATAAGGTCTAACCCTTCTATATGATATTTATACATTGTAGATCGGATTGCTTTATAAGTTGGAGACATTAGATTTGTAATTAACGAAAATTTAGATTGTAAACCGTCTTCTAATTTCCATCCTTGTCCTGTTAGTTGTTGAGAATAATTTGCTATTGTTTGTGCCTGACTAAAGTATTCATCTCCTCCGTTAAGTTCAAAAGTATCACCATCCATACCTAAAATCATGTACACATGAAATGACAATGCAGATATTAAATTAGATTCGAATTGACTCTCATTATAAACTAAATTTTGAAATGCTACATATTCAAAATTAAAACTTTTGTCATTATAATTATATACAGGTGTACTATAACTAGAGTTAAAAACAGGTCTAGAAGAAGATACCTGAAGCGTCGCTGAAAATAAATTATTATTTTGTTCGGTAACGTTAATTACCATACTACAATTAATACGTTCTTGCTGACCAAATGATTTTTTTGTCCACTTTGTATTATTCACAAATTCAGTTAGCTGAGTTCCTAATGTCTTATAGATTACGTTATTCTCATTACCTGTTTGTTGTGCTATAACACTTACTGTACAATTAAGTTCTTGAGCAGATATTACAGCAGTAAATAAAAAAGCTACTAAAAAATAGAGGTTACGCATGTGTTTGTTTTAATATAAGGTCCATTAAATCTTTAGCAACATCTGTTTTTGATTTTAATTCATTTTCAATAACAACGTTAGCTGAAGTTATAAATGTAACTTTATTTGTTGATACTCCAAAACCAGCACCTTTATCTTGTAAAGAGTTAAGAACAATGAGATCTAAATTTTTAGATTTCAATTTTCCTTTAGCGTGTTCTAATTCATTATTGGTCTCAAGTGCAAAACCGACTAAAAATTGGTCTTCCTTAATCTCACCAAGAGACTTTAAAATATCCTTCGTTTTTTCTAACTCAATAGTAAACGTTGGATCCTTCTTTTTTATTTTCTGATTGGCAACATTCTTAGGCCTATAATCTGCAACTGCAGCAGATAGAATAGCAATATCTGAAGTATTAAAATGTTTATGTACTTCTTTATACATATCGTCTGCACTTATAACATTTTGTACAGAAACGAAATTACTTAATATAGTTTCGTGAGTTGGTCCTGAAACTAAAATAACTTCTGCTCCTAAATTTGCTGCTGCTCTAGCAATTTCAAAACCCATTTTACCACTAGAGTGATTACCAATAAATCTAACGGGGTCAATAGCCTCATAAGTTGGTCCTGCTGTGATTAAAATGCGTTTCCCTCTTAATGGTAATTGATCTAAAATATCTTTTTCAATAAAACTAAAAATAGCTTCTGGCTCTGCCATACGCCCTTCACCTACTAAACCACTCGCTAATTCGCCCGTGCCTGCAGGAATCATTTTATTTCCGTAAGAGCTTAATTTTTCGAATGACTTTTTGGTAGATTCATGTTTATACATGTCTAAATCCATTGCTGGAGCAAAATAAACGGGGCATTTAGCAGAAAGGTAAGTTGCTAAAAGTATATTATCGCAAACACCATTTGCCATTTTAGCCATAGTGTTAGCTGTAGCTGGTGCTATAATAAAAATATCGGCCCAAAGACCTAGATCTACGTGATTGTTCCAAACCTCATTATCTTTTTCTTCATCAGATTCTCCTACAAAAGTAGAATATACTGGATTTTTAGATAATGTAGAAAGGGTAAGTGGAGTTACGAATTCTTTAGAAGCAGGCGTCATAACGACTTTAACGTTAGCGCCCGCTTTAATGAATAATCTGACTAAGTTAGCAGATTTATATGCGGCAATACCGGCGGTAATGCCTAATAAAATATTCTTGTCCTTTAGAATAGACATCTAAGGTTGGTATTTTATGGCTGAGGATCCTCAGTATTTCTATGATAAATTTTATTATCAAGCCACTCTTTAACCGCTAATGCGTGTGGTTTTGGTAATTTTTCGTAAAACTTAGAAACTTCAATTTGTTCTTTGTTTTCAAAAATTTCTTCAAGACTATCATTATAAGTAGCAAACTCTTCAAGTTTGTCAATTAACTCACGTCTAATGTCTGTATTAATCTGTTCTGCACGTCTAGCAATTACAGAAATAGCTTCATAGATGTTATCTGTTGGAGCATCAATTTCGTTTCTGTCGTAAGTAATTGTACTTACTGGTGCATCGGTCTTTTTTAAATCCATCATTTATAATGTCTAACTTTTAGTAGTAAACGTATTTAATTGTTGTTGTAACTCTTCATTCATTAAAGAAGCTGCTTCCATATGTTCTGAATTAGGAAACGTTTTCTTTAAGGAATTATAATATCCCATAGCGTCTTTAAGACGTTGTTCTTTCAAATAGTCAACGCTTAAAACAGCTAAATTGTATGCAGAATCAAATCTATAATAGTAAGCCTCGCTACTTAATGAAGCACCAGGAAATTCTAGTAAAAAATTATTAAATGATTTAATTGAAGCATTATAATCTCCTGTGTAACCACCTATTTTGTTATACTGTTTTCCTATTTCAAATGCTTTTTTCTCTAGCTTAAAATCTAATTCTTTAACTAATTCGTTAGCCTCACTAAGATATTCAGAATTTGGATGTCCATTGACAAACAATTGTAACTTTTCTATAGCTTCAATAGTTTCTTTCTGATCTTTTGAATAAACTGGGGAGTTAAAATAATAGCCTTTAGCTGCTAAAAAAGCGGCTTGCCCTTCTTTTTCACTCTGAGGATATATATCTGTAAACTTATCAAAATGAAAACTAGCAATGTAATAGTCCTTTAACTGATAAGAGCACATAGCATGCATAAATGTCAATTTTTCAGCTTGTGGTTTTCCTCTATATTGTTGAAGAATTTGATCTAACAGTTTGTAAGATTTATTCCACTTTCCAGCATCGTATAGCTCATTAGCCATTTCAAATTTTGCAGCTGTATCTTCAGATTTCAATGTTTTCTGAAAATCACTACAAGAAATAAATAAAATGCTAACTAATAATATGTAAATTCCTCTTTTCATAAATATTAAACAGTGTGCAAAAGTAAACATTATTAACGGATTTAAAAAAAAATTATTATTCGCTAAAGTAAGTTTTGCAAATAGGCTTAAAATCAATTTATATAAAGTTTAACTTTTTCCTAGAGTTTTTAGTGCTGATTCTATATTTAATTTTAGTGTATCAGTTGCTTCAACAAGTGGTAAACGCACATTTGGCTTCGATATTTTTAACGCACTTAAGACTCCTTTAATTCCTGCTGGATTATTTTCAGAAAAAATAAGAGCTGTTATTGGCATTAGCTTAAAATGAATATCATAAGCCTCTTTAGCTTTTCGTGCAATACCTAATCTAATCATTTCAGAAAACTCTTTAGGCAGAGCTTGCCCTATTACTGAAATGACACCAGATCCACCAGCGAGCGCTACACCCAAGGCTAAATCATCATCACCAGATAAGATTAAAAAATCTTTAGGCTTAGATCTTAATAATTCTAAATATTGATGCACGTTATTACCCGCTTCTTTTACTGCTACAATATTCTCAAAGTCTTTTGCTAATCTTAGAGTTGTTTCTGGAGACATATTTGAAGCTGTTCTACCCGGAACGTTATATAAAATAATAGGCTTAGGTGATACTTCTGAAATGGCTTTAAAATGCTGGTAAATTCCTTCTTGCGTTGGTTTGCTATAATAAGGTGTAACAGACAAGATTCCATCTATTACTGTAAAATCTGTGGCTTTAATTTCTTCTATTACACTTAATGTGTTATTTCCCCCTATACCTAAAACTAGAGGCAATCTTCCGTTATTTATTTTAGAAATAAAAGTTATTAGCTCTTTCTTCTCGTCAGGAGTTACTGTCACACTTTCGCCTGTTGTACCACTTATTACAAAGTAATCTGTTCCATTGGCAATATTATACTCTAATAGACGCTCTAATGCATCAAAATCTATGCTTAAATCTGCATTAAAAGGTGTAATTAGTGCTACACCTGTTCCTATAAATTTGGTCATTATAATTTATTTAAAATATTTAAGTACTTTTTTAATTCTTGCTTAAAAATATTAATATCCTTTAAGTCAACGTCTATTATTAAATCGTATAAACGTTCATCTTCTCGAGATATTCCTACTTTAAAATTTGCTTTCGATGCCGCTGTTACTACATTGAGCTGTAAGACAGGATTTTTAAAAAAGCAAATTAACAAATCAAAGGGTTCATTAATAAAATCCTTTAATTCCACACTTTTAATAGATCCCTTCCATCCAAAATCTTTGGGGCTAAAATGTGTGTTCCATTTGTTATGTTCTAATTTATCGTCTAAAGTAAAAGCTGCAATTTCATGCTTTGGCGAGGTTAATCCTAGTTCCTTAAAATAAACTCTAAAAACCTCAAATTCATGAAATTCACTTGTATTTAGTAGTACGGCTACAGTTTTAATTTTATCATCATTAACATTAGATTGACGCGTAGCCAATAAATTGTTAACATATTTTCGATTAGATTTTTCTTTAAATGCTTTTAAAATCATTTACCTTTAGCCTTTGTGCAAATTTAATAAAAGCACTCATAATTTTATTATAAACTTTTATAAGTTATTCAATGACTATTAAACATATTTTAAAACTCTGTTTATTGTTGCTCATTTTTTCTTGTGCATCATCTGAAATCTCTAAAATTGAGGGGAAACGAATCGTTATTAATGATTCTCTAGAAACCAATCAGGCTATTGATGACTTTATAAAACCTTACAGGTTGCATCTCAATAAAGATATGGACAGTATTATATCTTATGCGCCAGAAACTTATTCGAAATCTGATGGACAATTAAATACAGCTATAGGTAATTTAATGGCTGATGCTGTATATAGTGAAGGTAATAGTATTTTTAATAAACGAACTCAAAAAAATATTGATTTTGTATTGCTTAACCATGGTGGTATTCGCTCTATAATTTCGAAAGGAAACATTACTACGAGAACAGCGTTTCAAGTTATGCCGTTTGAAAACTCTATTGTTGTAGCGACACTAAAAGGTACACAGGTTAATTTAATGATGGAGTATCTTTCTAAAGCAAAACGTGCCCATCCTTTATCTCATCAAGTACAATTAATTTTAGATAAAGATTCAGCAATTAGTTCTGCAACAATTAATGGAGAACCTATAGATGTTGATAAAACCTATTATGTTGCAACTAACGACTATTTGTATGATGGTGGTGATGGAATGACGTTCTTTCAACCAAATGAAGGATTGTATGTCTTGGATTATAAAATAAGGAATATTCTTATAGATAATTTTAAAAAAAGAGACACCATAAATCCTAAAAAAGATG
This sequence comes from Winogradskyella wichelsiae, assembly GCF_013403925.1. GTDB lineage: Bacteria > Bacteroidota > Bacteroidia > Flavobacteriales > Flavobacteriaceae > Winogradskyella > Winogradskyella wichelsiae. The sequence goes on along the minus strand of NZ_JABFDJ010000010.1, from coordinate 31,247 downwards.
AACGTTTTATAAAATTAGAAGATTAAATTATGAAAAGAAGAGATTTTATACAAAAATCAAGTGCTGCAACAGTTTTAGCAAGTGTTGGAGGTCTAAGCTTACAATCTTTTAGTCCTTCTAAAACTAAGAAAATTACCATTCTACATACTAATGATGTGCATAGCCATATTGACCCTTTTGGGCCAGAAGATGGAAGAAATGCAAATAAAGGAGGTGTAGCAAGACGTGCTACTTTAGTTGAATCCATAAGAAAAGAAAACCCCAATACGCTTTTATTAGATGCTGGTGATATTTTTCAAGGAACACCTTATTTTAATTATTATGGTGGCGAATTAGAATTTAAATTAATGAGCATGTTGAAATATGACGTTGCCACAATTGGAAATCATGATTTTGATAATGGTATAGATGGTTTATATGCTCAAATTCCTCATGCTGATTTCGAATTTGTATCTGCAAATTATGATTTTTCGAACACTGTAATGGATACACATGTTAAACCTTATAAAATTATCATTAAAGATGGTATTAAAATAGGGATCTTTGGCTTAGGAATTAAGCTAGAAGGATTGGTAGGAAAAGACATGTATAAAGAAACTGTTTACCACGACCCTATTGGAAAAGCACAAGATATGTCTCGTGTTTTAAAAGAAGAAGAGTCTTGTGATTTAGTGATCTGCTTATCTCACTTAGGTTATGAATACAAAAACAACTCAGATAAAGTTAGTGATATTACATTAGCAAGAGCCACAAAAGACATTGATCTTATTATAGGTGGACACACACATACTTTTTTACCTAAACCTACAATAGAAACAAATAGTATTGGAAAAAATGTCCTTGTTAATCAGGTTGGTTGCTTTGGATTATACCTAGGTAAAGTAGATTTTTATTTTGAACCGGGTAAAAAAGTATCAGCGGACGGAGCTTCTATAATAGTATAATCGCAACTCTATTTAATACACAAAACTAAGAATCTATACGCTTAAAAGCATTATCAGTATATTCATCTAAAGGATCGCTTAGTTTGTGTTGAGATTGAATATAGAAAAATATAAAAGCAACAACAAAAAACAAGGAGTATACAAATCCTAAGTTTTCATCTTTTAAAATGTAGTAATAAACTAATTGTATAATTTCAGAAAACACTATAAAAATAGAGCCAATCAAAAAGAGCATTGACTTGCTGGTATTGCGATACATATAATTGATTAAAGCAAAAGATAATAAAGCCATCACGATTCCATTATATGTAAACTCTAGTGTATATTCATAAACATTAAATACATATTCAGTCGTATTAGATATTAATGTTACACAAAAAATATCTAATATAACTAATATTATTATTGGAAAAGTTAGCTTACTAAAAACCTTTCTTAAATTCATGTTACTTATTATTTTTATAATAAGAAACAGATAAGCGATTATATAAAGAACATTTATACCAAAATAAACACCATCAACTTTATCGAGTCCAACTTCTGGGATATACCAAGAAACGACACTAACTACTTGCCCTATTGTGAAGAAAACTAGAAATAACAAAAACAACTTAGACACGTGCTCTGTCCAGCCAACATACAAAAATGTAAGCAATACTAATAATATTGCCCCCAACAGAGCCCCTTCTATTTCAAAAGATAAAGTTTGAAATAAAATAAAGAACAACGCTAATAGCAATAGCATTACCTTTAAAATTTTTTTCACTAACATTAATTAATCCCTTATTAATGAAGCAAATATAATAAAAAAAACATCTTAGCGATATAAAAATACATCTTAACGAATAAACTAATAATTTATTGTAAGAATTTACTTCAGACTATTCAAAAACTCGTCCTCAGTTACAATAGTAATATTTAAACTTTCTGCTTTTGTACGTTTACTCGGTCCCATTTTATCTCCTGCAATTAAAAAGCTTGTTTTAGATGAAATAGACGAAGACACTTTGCCTCCATTATCTTCTATTAGCTTTTTAAGCTCATTTCTAGAAATTGTTTCAAATACTCCTGATACTACAAATGTTTGTCCTTTTAGTTTTTCTGTTTGGTTGGCTAATTTATCTGCTGATATTTCTAATTGCACACCAAAACTTCTTAATCGTTCAATAATCTGTTTGTTTTCTTCTGAACTAAAAAACGCAACAACACTTTGCGCAATACGTTCTCCTATTTCATCTACTGTCACTAAATCTAATATAGAAGCAAACATTAGAGCATCAATAGACTTATAATGCTTAGCTAGTTTTTTAGCCACTGTTTCTCCTACATAACGAATCCCTAAAGCAAAAAGCACACGCTCAAACGGAATTTGCTTCGAAGCCTCAATACCGTTTATTAAATTAATGGCACTTTTCTGTGCCATACGCTCTAATGGAATCACTTTCTCTACCGTTAACTCGTATAAATCAGAATAGTTATTTATAAGACCTTCTTTACCTAATAAAGTAACAGTCTCACCTCCTAACCCATCAATATCCATCGCTTTTCTAGAGATATAATGCTGAATTCTTCCTGCAACTTGAGTTGGACAGCCATTATAATTAGGACAATAATGTTTTGCTTCTCCTGCTAATCTTACGAGTTCAGTATCACATTCAGGGCAATGCTTAATGTATTCTGTAGGCAAAGAGTTTTCTGGACGCTGCGTTAAATCTACCGCAATAATTTTTGGAATAATTTCACCTCCTTTTTCTACAAATACAGTATCTCCTATCCTTATATCTAATTTCTCTATTTGGTCTGCATTATGAAGCGAAGCTCGTTTTACAATAGTACCTGCCAATTGCACAGGTTCTAAATTTGCCACAGGTGTAATTGCTCCTGTACGCCCCACTTGGTAAGTAATCTCATTTAATAAGGTAGAAACTTGTTCGGCTTTAAACTTATAAGCCATAGCCCAACGTGGCGCTTTAGAGGTAAAACCTAATTCATCTTGTTGGTGCAAATTATTCACTTTTACCACAACGCCATCAATCTCAAATGGTAAATTGAATCGATGCTCGTCCCAATAATTAATGTATTCTAAAACTTCATCTATTGAATGTACTAATTTAGCTTCTTGTGGCACTTTAAATCCCCAAGATCTCGCCTTTTCTAAGCCATCAAATTGCGATTCTAAATTCAGGTTATTACCAATAATACTGTATAATAAACATTCTAAAGGGCGTTTAGCAACTTCTGCACTATCTTGTAGTTTTAAACTTCCTGAAGCTGTATTTCTAGGATTCTTATAAGGTTCTTCTTCATTTTCAACACGTTCTTCATTCATTTTTAAGAAGCCTTCAATAGGTAAAACAATTTCACCTCTAATATCAAAACGCTCCGGAAATTCGCCTTTTAATTGCAAAGGCACCGTATTTATCGTTTTAATGTTCGCTGTAACTTCATCGCCTTGCACACCATCACCACGTGTTACCGCTCTCAATAATTTTCCGTTTTCATAAGTTAAACTTATGGAAGCTCCATCGTATTTTAATTCACAAGTATAACCAACATCACCATCAACCATTTTTTTAACGCGGGCTTCCCAGTCTAATAAATCTTCTTTAGAATATGAATTATCTAAAGAATACATTCTAGAATCGTGAACCGTTGTTTTAAAATTCTTGGTCACAGAACCACCTACACGTTGACTTGGTGAATTAGCATCAAAAAACTCTGGATGCGCTTCTTCTAAAGCCTGAAGTTCTTTTAATTTAATATCAAAATCGTAATCACTGATCGTTGCATCATCTAAAATGTAATAATTATAGTTATGCTGACGTAATTCTTCGCGAAGTGTATTTATTTTCTCTTGTGTATTCATTCTTTAGGGATGTGTGCTATTAATATTAAAAAGGTTAATTTCTGCTTACGCCAGAATTTAAAGCCCTTCCTTATTTAACCATTTTGGTGCTGGCAATGGTTTGTAATTATTCATTTTTTCTAATAAACCTTCAATAGTGCTATCTACAACAACGGCTTCTAAATTTTCTTGAGATAAGAAACCACGCTTTACCATCATTTTACTTTGCTCAATTAAAGCGTCGTAATAACCATTGGTATTTAAAATACCGATAGGTTTGGTGTGTAACCCGAGTTGTCCCCAAGTGGTGATTTCAAAAAACTCTTCCATGGTTCCAAAACCTCCAGGAATTATAATAAAACCTTCACTCTTTTCATACATAATCACTTTACGGTCGTGCATATTATCCGTAACAATTAATTCAGAGAGTTTTGTATGTACAATTTCTTTTGTTTTTAGGAAGTTTGGAATAATTCCGATAACATTTCCATTATGCTTTAAAACGCCATCTGCTACTTTTCCCATAAGGCCAATTTTAGCAGCACCATAAACTAAAGTAATATTTTTATGCGCTAAAGTTTCTCCTAATTGGTAGGCTTCATTTAAGATTTCAGGATCGTTACCTTCACTACTTCCACAAAAAACGGCTATACTTTTCATATTATAATTTTCTTCCTTTAAGCATTCTATCATTTCCATTTAAATCTTTCAATAACGCTACATCTTCAAAATGCTTTTCTTCTAACAAAGCTTTCGTCTCTTCTCCGAGATATTGATTAATTTCAAAATAAAGAACACCCTTTGGTTTTAATTTTTGAATTGCGAAGTTAGTAATGGCTTTGTAAAATAACAAAGGATTATGGTCTTCTACAAACAAAGCTAAATGAGGTTCGTTTTCTAAAACGTTAGGTAAAATTTCTTCTTTTTCTAATTCTCTAACATAAGGCGGATTAGACACAATAACATCGAAATAAGATTCGCCTTCAAATTGAGATATAGCATTATAATCTAAAATACTAGCTTCAATAAAAGTGATATCTACCTTATTGAGTTCTGCATTTTGCTTTGCCATTTTTAAAGCCTCAGGACTCACATCTAAAGCATAAACTTGAGCATTGGGTAAATTTTTAGCCAAAGAAATTGCAATACAACCAGAACCGGTTCCGATATCTAAAATCTTAAGCTTAGCTGTTTTACTTTCCTTTGCGTGAGATGTTATAATTAAATCGACTAATTCTTCGGTTTCTGGTCGTGGAATAAGAACATTTTTATTCACTTTAAAAGTCAAACCAAAAAACTCTGTTTCTCCTAATAAATATTGAATCGGTTTTTGGGCTTTTAAATGCGTTATTGCATTAATAAAAAGTTCTGTTTTATAGTTTTCAATCTTAAGTTCAGGTTCTAAAGTCAATTGCATTCTAAGAACATTTAAATAATGTTCAGTACACAAATAGAAAAAGCTTCCTACTTCGTTCTTTCCGTAAATAGCATCTAATTCTAAATGAAATTTATTTTTAAGGTCTAATAATCTCACAACTATAAATCTTTTAGCATCCAAACGGTGCATGAATAATGTCCGGTATTCCCCATTGGTTTTTCAATAGATTTAAAACCTGCTTTTTTATAAAGTTTTCTAGCATCATCCATGTAAGGCATCGTTTCTAAATAACAGTGATCAAAACCTGATTGCTTTGCGAAATTGAGACATTTTGCCATCATTTCACTTCCTAAACCTTTTCCTCTAGCTTCTGGCATAAAATACATTTTTTGTAATTCGCACACATTACCATCGTAATTATCTAAAGGCGAAATTCCGGCGCCTCCAATAATTTTATCTTCATCTTCTACTACAAAATAAGCTTTCTTAGGTGCCTCATAAGTTTCTGTCATACAATCTAATGCTGAATCTTCATAAGCTGTGCCCACTTTAGGAACACCCATTTCTATTAAAACACTCCTAACTGCTTTTGCAATCTTAGGATTATCCTTGGCTTCAATTTCTCGAATAACAATAGTATCTTTACGCACTAAATTTTGATTTTTAAGGCTGAATTATTTTCGGCATGAAGATACATATAAAAAGAATTTTATGTTGAAAAGACTCTTAATGTTTTCCTTAATTTTAACACTACTATTTAACTGCTCTTTTACCAAAAAGCCCGAATTTGTTAGGTTAGAGAATATTGAAGTTATAGATTCTAATTCTAAAACCATTACAATTAGAGCTGATGCATTATTTCTAAATAAAAATGATGTTGGCGGTACTTTAAAAACCGATGACCTTAAAGTTTATTTAAATGACTTAGAGCTTGCTTCTGTAATTTCGGATGAATTTGATGTTCCTAGAAGGAAAAATTTCACCATTCCGCTAACGGTTAAAGTAGCAACTGCAAGCCTTACTAGTGATAAAAATCTAGGAAGTCTTTTAGGTAGTTTACTAACACAAAGTTTAAAATTACATTACAAAGGCGCTATAAAATATAAGATTATGGGATATTCTTCAACCTATACCGTTGATGAAATCCAGGATGTAAAAATAAAATTCTAAAATTGACTACTCACGAAACATACATAAATCGTTGTTTACAAATTGCAAAAAACGGATTAGGAAGCACAAGACCCAACCCAATGGTTGGCGCTGTCATTGTTTATAATAACACTATAATTAGCGAAGGTTTTACCAGTGAATACGGTGGAAACCACGCTGAAGTTAACGCAATTAACGCCGTAAAAGACAAGTCGCTTTTAGCAAAAAGCACCATTTATGTCACTTTAGAACCTTGTAGTCATTTTGGAAAAACACCTCCTTGCAGTGATTTAATTGTATCTCATAAAATTCCGAATGTGGTTATTGGCTGTATCGATGATAATCCGGAAGTTGCAGGAAAGGGAATTGCAAAATTAAAAGCATCGGGTTGTAATGTTACCGTTGGCGTTTTAGAAACAGAATGCAAGGAACATCACAAACGCTTTTTTACTTTTCATAATAAAAAGCGTCCTTATATTATATTAAAGTGGGCGGAAACCAAAGATGGTTTTATTGCACCAAAAACTAGAGACGAGCAAAAACCTGTTTGGATTACTAATCCTTATTCGCGTCAGCTTGTGCACAAATGGCGAGCCGAAGAACAAGCCATTTTAGTTGGAACGAATACGGTTTTAGAAGATAATCCGAGTTTAACCGTTAGAGATTGGACAGGCAAAAATCCGATTAGAGTGGTTTTAGATAAAGATTTAAAATTGAATACAGACGCTAGTGTTTTTAATGATGAAGCCGAAAATATAATTTTTCACGGTGTAAATGATTTATTTCCTAAAATTGATGACAATCAAAAAGGTTGGGTTATTTCCCCTCCTTTACAAAGAGGCCGTAATGCTGCCTATGCAGAAATTAATTGGAATTTAAAAACTTCAATCGCAAAACAAATATGCGATACTTTATATAAATTTAAAATTAATTCAATAATCATAGAAGGCGGCGCAAAAACATTACAAACCTTTATTGATGAAGAGCTTTGGGACGAAGCACGAATTTTTGTTGGTCATTCTCAATTTAATGAAGGCACAAAAGCACCTAAACTAAAAGGACAATTAATTTCTGAAACTGATATTTTAGAAGATAAGCTGAATATTTACAAACCTAGATAGTAAAACCTAGCAGGTTCATTAAAAAATACAAGTAGAATTAACAGATTATAATAACAAAAAAAGCATTTAGACTCTACTAAATGCAACCAAGAATAAATGAGTAAAATTAAAACACTAATTTTCGATTTTGGCGATGTATTTATCAACTTAGATAAACAAGGCGCTATGCAAAATGCTTTAGATTTATTTCAAATTGAAGCATTAGATGCAGAAATGAACACAACCAATGAACTTTATGAAGTTGGAAAAATTTCGACTTCAGAATTTGTTGATTTTTATAAAAGTAAATTTTCAAACATAGAAGAAAAACAACTCATTGACGTTTGGAATTCTATCCTAAAAGATTTCCCAATGTCTAGATTAGAATTCATTCAAAATATAGCAAAACAAAAAAAATACAAGCTCATACTGTTAAGCAACACCAATGATTTACATATTGATGCTGTAAAATCTACAACACCATTCTTTGAAGAATTTAAAGCTTGCTTTGATGCCTTTTATTTATCGCAAGAAATTCACTTTAGAAAACCAAATACTGATATTTTCGAATTTGTGTTAAAAGAAAATAATCTTATTGCTAACGAATGTCTTTTTATTGATGACACTAAAGACAATACAGATACTGCTGCTACCATGGGTTTTCATACTTGGAATATAGACGAAACGAAAGAAGACATTATTACACTTTTTGAAACTAAAAAAGACCTTTTTTGATATACTTACTCATTAGTATTTTATCTTCTACTGCAATTTTTGTGGTATTTAAACTATTGAAGAAATTTAACATTGACACCTTACAAGTTATTGTTATCAATTATTTTGTTGCCTTCTTTTGTGGATTCTTTTTATACGAAGGCAACATTAACCCTACCGAAATAGTTCAATCTAATTGGTTTGTAGCCGCTATAATGTTAGGATTTCTATTTATAGCGATATTTAACGTTATGGCACTAACGGCTCAGAAAAATGGCCTTTCAGTAGCCTCCGTTTCTAGTAAAATGAGTGTCATTATCCCTATTCTATTTGGTATTTTAGTTTTTAAGGAAAGTATAGGTATTCAAAAAATCACAGGAATTGTACTAGCTTTAATTGCCGTATATCTCACTTCTGTAAAACAAAAAGGAAACGGTAACCTAAAACAATCCATCTACTTGCCTATCATTTTATTTTTAGGCTCTGGTACAATAGATACTTCTATCAATTATTTTGCACCAGATGATAATATTCCTTTATTCTCAGCAACAATATTTGCAATGGCAGCTGTAATTGGTGTATCGCTTTTAATTTTTAAAGCTTTAAAAAACAAAAGTGTTTTTAAATTAAAATGTATTCCTTTTGGTTTCGCTTTAGGTATCGTTAATTATGGATCTATACATTTTTTACTAATGGCCTTACGTGTTGAAAACACAGAAAGCTCTACATTATTTACAATAAATCATATTGCAATTTTAGCACTCTCTACATTAATCGGTTTAATATTCTTTAAAGAAAACATTTCTAAGAAAAATTGGATTGGTATTATTTTAGCCTTAATTGCAATCTTATTAGTCACTTTAGCATAATGGAAGACGATATTTATAAAACAATTACAAAGCCTACTCAAGGCGAACTATTTAAAGACAAAAACAGTAAATTCTATGGTTTTGCTTTTCCTGTTACTAATGAAGAGCAAATAAAACAACATTTAGAAGCCATAAAAAAAGAACATTATGCTGCCAGACATTGGTGTTACGCCTATCAGATAGGAACAGAAACCCTACAATATAGAGCCAATGATGACGGAGAACCTAACAACTCTGCAGGAATGCCTATTTATGGACAAATTCAATCTTTTGAAGTCACTAACATCTTAATCATAGTCGTTCGTTATTACGGCGGCGTAAAACTTGGTGTTGGCGGATTAATTAACGCATACAGAACAGGTGCACAATTAGCGCTTGTAGCTTCAAAAATTATAGAGCGAACAATAAACAAAGAATTCCAACTTCAATTTGAATATAAAAACATGAGTAAGGTGATGCGCATTTTGAAAGAAAATGACGTTGCAATCACAAATCAAAAATTGGAACTCGATTGCTTATTAGAAATATCTGTCAGAAAAAACCACAGTTCAAAAGTATTCGATCTTTTTTCACAATTTTTTGGTGTTGACATCAAAGAATTATAACGAGTAATTTTGTAGTTGGTCTAAAATATATTTTGGACATCTCGTAGGCCGGTTACTCTTCATGTTAATAAAAGCTAAAACCGTATTTCCTGTTGCTAATAAAACATCAGATTCGTTTCTTAATTCGTAATCAAACTCAATAGAGGCTGTAGGCATTTTTTTTAGAATTGTTTTCACTTTAAGAAGATCATCATAACGTGCTGAATTTTTGTATTTTATGGATAACGAAATTACAGGTAACATAACACCATCTGCCTCCATCCCGCTGTAACTCAGTCCAAACTCTCGTAACCACTCGGTTCTACCTACTTCGAAGTACGCTGCATAATTGGCATGGTAAACAACGCCCATTTGATCAGTTTCACCATAGCGAACTCTTAATTCAGTTTCATTATAATTCATATATATATCTTATATTAAGTAATAATTTCGTAATTTTAAATTGTTTTAAACATGGGGAAAAAATTCTAAAGAATCATTGAAATTAGATTTTTTTTTTCAGAATTTTGTTCACATATTTGTGCTGTTAAAAACTACAAGAGAATTCACTTCTCTTTTTTTTTACTAATCTAAATTATCAATAAAAACTTAAGTTAACGAATGGATAACACAGCGCAATCTGTATGGAGTAATTGTCTCGCTTTTATAAAGGATAATATTCAACCGCAAGCCTATAAAACTTGGTTTGAACCTATAGATGCTGTTAAACTTTCAGGTAACGCATTAAGTATTCAGGTACCTAGTAAATTTTTTTACGAGTGGTTAGAAGAGCACTATGTAAAAATCTTAAAAGTATCACTTAACAAAGAATTAGGTGAAGATGCTAAATTGGTGTATGTTATTAGAATGGAGAATACCTATGGTAACAAACAACCTTTTACAGAAAAGATACCAAGTTCGAATAGATCTGCATTAAAATCTCAAGATGTTGATGTTCCTTTTAACAATAAAAGTCCAGAGCTTAAAAATCCTTTTATAATTCCTGGAATTAGAAACGTAAAGATTGAATCTCAACTAAACCCAAGTTATAGTTTTGAAAATTTCTTAGAAGGCGACTCTAATAGATTGGCTAGAAACGCAGGTATTGCTGTTGCTAACAAACCAGGAGGTACATCTTTTAATCCGCTTTTAATATTTGGTGGAGTCGGTTTAGGAAAAACGCACCTAGCACATGCTATTGGTGTGGATATTAAAGATAAATATCCTGAAAAAACAGTTTTATATATTTCCGCTGAAAAATTCACTCAACAATATATAGATTCTGTAAAGAAAAATAACAGAAACGATTTTATTCACTTCTATCAAATTATAGATGTACTTATAATAGATGATGTTCAGTTTTTATCTGGTAAGACAGGTACACAAGATGTGTTCTTTCATATATTTAATCACTTACATCAAAACGGAAAGCAAGTTATCTTAACGAGTGACAAAGCCCCTGTTGATATGCAAGACATTGAACAACGTTTATTATCGCGTTTTAAATGGGGACTTTCTGCTGAATTACAAACTCCTGATTTTGAAACGAGAGTTTCTATCTTAAAGAACAAGCTTTACAGAGATGGTGTTGAAATGCCAGACGATATTATTGAGTATGTTGCAAAGCATATTAAAAGTAATGTTAGAGAGCTAGAAGGTGCTATTATTTCATTAATTGCACAATCATCATTTAACAAAAAAGAAATTACAATAAGCTTAGCAAAAGATATTGTAGAGAAATTTGTTAAAAACACTAAACGTGAAGTTTCTATAGATTACATTCAGAAAGTAGTTTCTGACTATTTTCAAATGGATGTAAATACACTTCAATCTAAAACAAGAAAACGTCATATTGTTCAAGCACGTCAATTAGCTATGTTTTTTGCAAAAAAATATACTAAAGCGTCTTTAGCTAGTATTGGTTCTCAAATTGGACAACGTGATCATGCTACTGTATTGCATGCTTGTAAGACCGTTGATAATTTATCTTCAACAGATAAACAATTTAGAAAATACGTTGAAGACCTATCTAAAAAATTAGCACTATAATTATGACTCGTATTTTAATGGTGTGCTTAGGTAACATTTGCCGTTCACCATTAGCTCATGGCATAATGGAATCTAAACTTACTAAAGATCATTTTTATGTAGATTCAGCTGGTACTGCAGCTTATCATATTGGTAATTTACCAGACAAACGCTCTATAGCCGTTGCTAAAAGTAACGGCTTAGATATTAGTGGTCAAAGTGCACGAAAATTTATAGTTTCAGATTTTGATACTTTTAATTATATCTATGCAATGGATCAATCTAATTATTCTGATATTATCAGTTTAGCTAGAAATACAGCTGATATTGAAAAAGTGAAATTATTTCTTGATGCTAATTCTTCAATTGAAGATAAAAATTTGCCTGATCCGTATTATGGAGATTTAATTGATTTTGAATACGTCTTTGATCTTATTAACGAAACTTGTGAGATATTAGCCGCTCAAATCAAATAGATATATTAACCATCTTTTTTGTAAATTAGTCTCTTATTAATTTATTGAGCTTCATATTTAATAATTGTAATAGCTTATTACTGAATATTGCAATATACTATGATCTCTATATAAGTCAACAACCTAAACACTTATTAATCTTAACTAGTTTCCCAATTAAATGAACAGTACTAAAGGAAAATTATACCTCATACCAACAAGATTAGGTGACAATCCACCTCTTGAAGTGTTACCAATATCAATCAAAAAAATTATTGAAGAGCTAGATTATTACATTGTTGAAAATGAAAAAACGGCTCGTCGATTTATTAAACGCATATCACCTAATAAATCACAATCTGCGTTAAAACTTCAAGTTTTAAATAAATACACTACAGAGGTAGAACGTAATACATTTTTAAACCCATCCTTAGAAGGTATTTCTATAGGTTTACTCTCTGAAGCCGGTTGTCCCGCAATTGCAGATCCGGGAGCTGATATTGCTGGATTGGCACATCAAATGGATATTAATGTTGTTCCTTTAGTAGGTCCTTCGTCTATTCTATTAGCTTTAATGGGGTCTGGTATGAATGGACAAAGCTTTACTTTTAATGGTTACTTACCCATCGATAAAAGTGAACGTAAGTCCAAATTAAAAACATTAGAACGTATATCTTCTGAGCATAACCAATCTCAAATTTTTATTGAGACGCCTTATAGAAATATGAAAATGTTAGAAGACCTAATTAATGTTCTTCATCCTAATACACGACTATGCATAGCATGTGACATTACTTTATCGACCGAGTTTATAAAGACAAAACCTATAAAAGATTGGAAACATAATAAAGAAGATCTACATAAGAGACCCTCTATATTTATTATTCAGAAGGATTAAAAAAAACGCTCTAATATTTTAAAAATATTAGAGCGTTTTTCATTAATAAGATAAAAGAGAAACTATAAGGTAACTCTTGCTTTTTTATCTGGTGTAATCATTGAAGTATCATAACCCGAAAACTTTTTCATATAATATCTTACAGACGATCCGTAAGCATCAGAAAAATTTTGAACACCATAACTCCGTAAAAATTTCTTTACACTTCCTGGACCAGCTAAATGTGCTGCTGCTAAAATACCAGATTCAGTAACTTTAATACCTCCTATTTTTTTACCTTCAAACCTTGTAATATCTTTTCGAAGCACCCATTTATTACGTTCTGCATTTGCTATAAATGCTTTTTCTTGTAATTCGGGATTATACAAAAATTGATTTGGATCGTATATCCCAATCACTTTTAAAGTTTCTGCACCAAATTGATATTTCCCCAAATACCCTAAAGTATTTACTGTAAAATAATCACCTCTAGATTCTTTAAACGCTAAAGCTTCTTTAAAGCCTTCAAATGATTTCCCTAAATACGGAGTAAATACATTTGGTTTTACAGCGTGTTCTTTGGTTGCTACAGCTAAATCTTCAGAAACAGTAAAATCTAAATCTAATCCTTCTGTTGAATACGTATCAGGATTAAGTGCCGAATCTGGATACAAGGCTAGAGCCATAAGTAAACAAATTGAAAACGGTAATACTATACTCTTAATGTTATTTTTATTCATAACAGCTAAATTTTTATAGCAAGATTGTTTTAAAAAACAGTCTCGCAAAATTCGCGTGCAAATATACAACATTTTTTCAATTACTGAAAATCAACCGTTTAAGTGTTAAAATTTTAACTTAAAAGTAGATATAGTGCCACTTAACTCGACCATCGTCATTCATTTCTATAGTAGGAAAAGGGATCTTAATGACATTGAAAACATCAAATAAAGTTTTTAGGACGTGAGAATTTGTTTTAATTCGACTTAAATCGATATCTAAACTCAGGTAATATTGCCGTTTTCTATTCTGATTTAAGAACAAAGGATCATAAGCTTCACCTGTTAACATGCCATCGGCTCCATAACCAAAAGCTAAGTTTAACCAATTAGGAATTGTCTCTGTTTTTAAGAATGAATTAATATTTGCACTTAACCAATAAGTTTGCCCATTGTAATCTTTAAGAAATTCTTCAGTAATACCACTACCCAATTTATTCGGTCGCTGTTTGGCAAATTTTGTACGATGGAATGAATACTTTAAAACAAAACGTTGTTCTTCCCAAAGCAATTCTTGCCCAATATGTAAACTTGTACCTACTGCATTGGCTGCCATGTCTGACCAAGAGAATCCCCATTCTTTAGAAAAACCATCCATAACTTCAACAGCGGAAAGAAAACCCAACCCCAATGTAGAGCCATAAATTAGTTGAGATTTTTTACTGACTCCTGCCCATTTTAAAGTGCTAGCTCCTAGTCTACCTAATTGATAAGATGAAAACATATGCCCCATTTTATCCATCTGTAACCACTCTTTGCTATCATCTAATGTTTTAAAATTAGACCGTGGGTAATCAGCGTACCATAATTGATTTAAACTAATTAGTGTTGTTGTCGCTAGTGCAGTTTCTGTAATAAGAACTGTATTTCTTCGCGACGTGTTTAGGGTGTCACTCGGTTTTAAAAACTGATTAAATTTTGATTGCGAATAAAGCGCATTACTAATTAATAATAAAAGTACTGTACAGCCAAAAAAGCGATTCACTTTATTTATTAATCCCTTGAGAAGACAAATACCTATGATATTCTCTTGCATTATTATTATGTTGTCCTAATGTTTTTGCAAACTTATGATATCCTAAACGTTTTGCATCTGCTGCAAAATAAAGGTAACTATGAGATTCCGGATTTAAAACAGCTTTTATAGCAGACAAATCTGGCATAGCTATAAGTCCAGGAGGTAAACCTAAATTTCTATAGGTGTTATAAGGAGAGTCAATATCTTTATGAATATTCAGAACACGTCTAATAATAATATCTTGATATTGTGGTAATTGATAAGCTGCAAATTTTAAAGTAGGATCTGCTTGTAATGGCATACCAATACGAAGTCTGTTTAAATATACACCTGCAACTCTAGGTTGCTCATCGGCTTGCTTAGACTCTTCATGAACTATTGAAGCTAAAGTAATCACTTCATTTGGTGTTAAATTCAATTTTTTAGCTTTTGCTTTCCTTGCCTCTGTCCAAAATCGTTTGTATTCTATTAACATTCTATCTCTAAACGTTTCAGCAGATACATTCCAATAAAACTTGTAGCTATTTGGTAGATACATACCTAATACTGTAGCATTGTTGAAACCATTTTTAGTTAAAAATGCTTCGTCTGTCATTGCGGTTAATAAAGACAAACTATCTGCTTCAATTTGTGCACTAATTCTTCCTGCTAAATCTGCCAAATTATGCTGATTATTAAATGATACATTTACTTCTAATCCATTCCCAATTCTGATAGTATTAATAATATCATTATTATTCATCCCTTTTGATATCGCGAATTTTCCAGACTTTATTTTTTCTACATATTTTTTTTGTTTGGCTAAAGCATCAAAGGCATCAATATCGTCTAACAATGGTTCTAATTGCGATCGTACTTCAGCGTAAGTCGCATTAGTTGGCACATAAATGTATGCTTCGTTATTATTAAAATTAGTGTTTGGTGAAAACATAGCATTATAAATATAATAAGCAAATCCGCCACAAATCACTAAACCAATAAGAGCTACTGCCCACAGAATTTTTTTAATATACATAGTTAATTATTAATCTGTTGTAAAATATATTCGTTGGTATAATTTTCACCATCGAAACTCCAATCTTTTTTTAATCCTATAATGTTAAAGCCGTTACCTTCAAACAATTTTAAACTTGCCAAATTGCTTTCTGAGATATTAGCATATACCTGGTGCAAATGTAAAGTTTGAAAACAGTAATCCACTAATATTTTTAGAGCTTCTTTACCATAACCTTGATTTCTATTTTCTTTATCTTGAATCAAGATTCCGATACCTGCCCGTTTATTTTTTATATCAAAATCAAACACATCTATTAACCCGATAGTATGATTATTATAATCACAAATTGCTAATCTAAGCTGTTTGGCTTCAAAAATATCTTGTTGTGCATTTTCTAAATATTGCTTTATTAAAAATCTAGAATACGGTGTTTGTGTATCACTTAACGACCAAAGCAATGTATTGTTTTCAATAGCATATACAAAATCGAGATCTTCGGGTTCTAATGCTCTTAAATAAATATGAATTCCTTTGAGACTTACCATACTAATTCACCTTTAAAAACTTGTTGAGCAGGACCAACTAACCAAATATTATTATAGCCATCTTCATTACTACTAAAAGTTACTTTTAGCTCACCGCCTTCAGTTTCTAACTTTATAATGTCTGCTTTTGTTTTTCCACTTTTATGCATCGCTAATGCTACAGCTGTAACACCTGTACCACAAGATAAAGTTTCATCTTCTACCCCACGCTCGTATGTTCTAACAGCAAAACAATCAGACTCTAATTGTGTTACAAAATTCACATTAGTTCCTGCTTCGTTATATGGTTTACCATATCTAATTTTAGCACCATTAGATTTTACTTCAAAAGCTTTTAAATCTGAAACAATTTCTACGTGATGTGGGGAACCTGTATTTAAAAATAAATGATTATCGTAAGAGTCAATAGTAGAAACACCTTGCATTTGAAGATGTACCCAATCATCTTCTACTCTAGCTTTATGAAGTCCGTCGATGGCTATAAATTCCGTTTCATTTTCAATGATACCAAGAAATTTCGCAAAAGCCACAATACAGCGTCCACCATTGCCGCACATACTACTTTCGTTACCATCTGCATTATAATAGACCATTTTAAAGTCCACATTATCATCATTTTCTAGAAGTATAAAACCATCGGCACCAACACCAAAACGTCTATCACAAATGGTTGCTATGCGCTTGGTATCCTTTTTGTCTATTAGTTGCAGACGGTTATCTACAATCACAAAATCGTTGCCTGTTCCTTGATATTTATAAAATGTCATACTTAAAAAATAAGCCACAAATATAAGCATATTAGTCTTTATTATATGGTGTTAATAGGGCGTTAAATTTGGCGTTAAATAGTCGTTAAAATCAAAATCTAAATCAATAAATTTCTAATTTTAATCGTTCTAAGGAACATAAATAATTAAAATAGTTAAACTTAAATCTGAAAAATTATGAAGAAGATTATAACATTGGTGTTTGTTTCTGCATTAGGTGGTCTATTAACTTTAGGTGGTTATAAACTTTTTGTAGAGAATGATGCGCAACTTTTAGCCGTTGAGCAATCATCTGATTACCCCGTATTTGTGCCTACAAATAATTCAAATTCTATTAATGTAAATAAAGTTTCTACACCTGATTTTGTAGATGCTGCTGAAAAATCTTTAGACGCTGTTGTTCACGTAAAAAACACATCTGTTGTGTCTTCAACCATGCAAGATTTGTTTTACGGTAGACAATCGCAACGTGCACAAGTAGGAACAGGAAGTGGAGTTGTTATTTCTCCTACAGGTTATATTGTAACAAATAATCACGTTATTAAAAATGCGAATGAAATTAGCATTACCTTAAATAACAATAAATCTTATATCGCTGAAGTCATCGGATCTGATGAAGCAACAGACATTGCCTTATTAAAAATTGATACTGAAGACGATTTGCCATTTATGGCATTTGGTGATTCTGATAATGCTAAGGTTGGAGAATGGGTATTAGCGGTTGGAAATCCTTTTAACTTAACATCTACTGTAACTGCAGGTATTATAAGTGCAAAAGCAAGAGATTTATCTGGTCAGCATATGCAGTCTTTTATTCAAACTGATGCAGCAGTTAATCCTGGGAATTCTGGTGGAGCATTAGTGAATACAAACGGTGATTTAATAGGAATTAACACCGCCATTTCATCTCAAACAGGATCTTATATTGGTTATTCTTTTGCCGTACCTAGCAATATTGCACGCAAGATTGTGAATGATATTATGGAATATGGCAATGTGCAAAATGGTATTTTAGGAGTGGTTGGTGGTGCTTTAAATAGTGCCGCGGCTAAAGAGTTAGGAACGGATATTACCGAAGGTTTTTATGTTAGCGATGTACAAGAAGATACCGGCGCAGATAAAGCAGGAATTAAAACTGGCGACATCATTAAAAGAATTGATAAAGTAGAAATTCATAAATTCTCTGACTTAACCGGTTATTTAAAAACTAAAAGCCCTGACGACGTGGTGAATGTAACTTTACTTAGAGATGGAAATGAAGAAATGCTGCCTGTAACTTTATTAAAACCATCGAGCTATACTTTGCCAACTATTGGCTTAATTAAAAACCCTTCGGAAAAAGATTTAAAGCGTTATAATACAGAATATGGTGTTAAAATTTCTGAATTAGATGCAAATTATAAATCTAACTGGCTTAAGAGTGGTGTTGAAGAAGGTAGTATAATTACTCGAATAAATGGTAAAAAATTATATACTGTTGAAGATGCTCAGAATGCCATAAAAACGCGTCTTTATAATGAGCCGCTTCAAATTGAAGTGATTAATAAAAATGGAGAAAAAATAGTTTATAACTTCAGATAAATCATTATTATTTAAGCATTGAAAACCCTTTCAAAATATTGAATTTTGAAAGGGTTTTATTTTTCATAAAAGGATTTACGAAAACGTTTGAAATAGGTTACTTTTGCGCAAAATCTAAATCACTTAAACCAAGAAAACATGGGATTTAATGCCTCTTATGAGAAAGAATTAGCGTTTCAAGCCGATCGTCGCAGAGCAACAGTAGAATTTATTAAAATTGTTAGCGATTTATGGTACGATAAATCAATTGAACTGGTCTTATTCAGAAATCAATTAATAGACAGAAATGTAAGCGAAATATTAAACTTACATGAGTATGCAGGAAAATTTGTTCAGAAACCTATTTCCATTTTCGATTCTGTTGAAATTGCACAAGCTATTAGCGCCTTAAGTTTACCACCTGCTAAATTAGATATCGGTAAATTAACTTATGAATATCATTTAGAAGATCAAAAATACGGTAATGCTACAGCTTTTGTAACTTCTAAACTAAAAGATGCAAAAGACAATAAAGGTATCAAACCTAAAGATGTTGTTCTTTATGGGTTTGGTAGAATTGGTCGTTTGGTTGCAAGAGAATTAATGACACGAACCGGAAAAGGAAACCAATTGCGCTTAAGAGCTATTGTAACCAGAGGGGCCGTTAATGAGACTGTTTTAGAAAAACGAGCTTCTTTATTAAGAAATGACTCTGTACACGGTGATTTTCATGGAGTTGTAAATATTGATGTAAAGAATTCAGCTTTAATTATAAACGGAACTACTGTAAAAATTATTTCTGCAAATGCGCCAGAAGCTATTGATTATACAGCATACGGAATTAATAATGCCTTAATTATTGATAATACAGGTGCATTTAGAGATCATGAAGCATTAAGCAGACACCTTAAATCTAAAGGTGCAGACAAAGTATTAATCACTGCTCCTGCAAAAGGAATTCCAAATATTGTACATGGTATTAATCATTTAGAACACAATCCTGATAAGGTTCAGATTTTCTCAGCAGCTTCTTGTACTACAAATGCAATTACCCCTGTTTTAAAGGCTATGGAAGACTCTTTCGGTATTAAAACTGGACATTTAGAAACCATTCACGCTTATACCAACGATCAAAATCTAGTAGATAATTTTCACGAAAAATACAGACGTGGTCGTGCTGCAGCATTAAATATGGTAATAACAGAAACCGGAGCTGGTAAAGCTGTTAGCAAAGCGCTTCCTGCCTTAGAAGGAAAATTAACCTCTAATGCTATTAGAGTTCCCGTGCCAAATGGGTCTTTGGCTATTCTTAATTTAGAATTAGAAAATGAAACAACTGTAGAAAGCATTAATACAATAATGAAAAAATATGCTTTAGAAGGTGATTTAGTTGAGCAAATTAAATATGAAATGAGCGATGAATTAGTTTCTAGCGATATTGTAGGCTGCTCTGCACCTTCTATATATGATAGCAAAGCAACGATAGTTAGAAAAGACGGAAAAAATGCCATTCTCTATATATGGTATGATAACGAATATGGCTATAGTCATCAAGTTATTCGTTTAGCAAAATATATTGCTAAGGTTAGACGTTACTCTTATTATTAGATCCTTTTTAAGATCTGAGAATAATTTAATAAGTCCTTTCATTTTTTGAAATAAACGATTTAAAAAATTTAAGATCTAAATTAAATTATGCATCGTATATAATTAGCCTTACCTAGTATGTAAGGCTATTTGTTTGATAATTGTTATATGAAGTCTTCATAAAATTATTATCTTGGCATACTTTTTAAACTAACACAATCATAAATTAAACCTAAGATGAAATTCTTAACCAAACTTACTGTTATTCTTCTAGTTACACTTAATTCACCATCAATATCTGCACAAACAGATGATGATCAAGAAGAGAAATTATCTCTAAATGAAGGTACTATAGATAATCAATTCGAATTTGTAATAAGACGCTCTAACAGTTGGCAAGAATATAAGACTGTGAAGAAAACATGGCTTTACACGTTAAAAGCACATACGTTAGATTCTCTTAAAGCTGTACATAAGGATTTAACAGACACGCAAGCCGTTGTTTCTAAGCAAGCTGGTGAAATAGAAAGCCTAAAATCTAATTTATCTAATACAGAATCTACATTAAATGCTACCAACGATGAAAAAGATAATATTTCGTTATTTGGTATACAAACTGACAAAGCGAGTTACAAAGTTTTAATGTGGGCTATTATTGGTGGACTTTTAGCTTTATTATTATTCTTTATTTATAAATTTAAAGGCAGTAATTCTGCTACGCGGGAAGCTAAATTTAAACTTACTGAAGTAGAAACTGAGTTTGAAGAACATAGACGTAATGCTTTAGAGAGAGAACAAAAAGTAAGACGTCAATTACAAGATGAATTAAATAAGCATAAGTCTTAAACAAGATTGATATATTACATTTAAATCCGCAATTGCATTGCGGATTTTTTTGTGCCCAAAAATTAATTCTGTAGTTAATTATACTTCGTTTTTTAAGCTTTATCAATTCAAAAAATCATTACTTTTAATCGTTATAATATTTGTAGGTATTCTTTAAAATTATATTGCTTGCCTTATATCAAAAAAAACTGAGTATCTATTGAATAAATGAGTATCATGGCACAAAAAATTGGAATAATTTATTCTTCAGTAGATGGTCAAACTAAAAAGATTTGCGAAAAATTAAAAACGATTTTTGAAGATAAAAAAATTGAAACAAACTTATATTCTATCGATACCTTCAATGATGATTTATTAGATTTTAACACTTTAATTATTGGAGCAAGTATTCGTTATGGAAAACATCATCATAAAGTTTCTAAGTTTATAGAAAAAAATATTTCTAAATTTCATAAAATACAAACCGCTTTTTTCTCTGTAAATCTTGTGGCTAGAAATGAAGATAAAAACGCACCTAACACAAATCCTTATCTCATTAAATTTTTAAAAAATAGCAACTTTAAACCTGATATTTTAGAAGTATTTGCAGGTAAATTAGATTATAAATCTTATTCAATAATTGATAAATTAATGATTAAATTAATTATGAGACTAACTCATGGTCCTACTTCATCTAATACGCCTATAGAATATACAGATTGGACGAGGGTTAATAATTTTGGATTGAGAATTAGTAAAACAATTAAACTAGAATAAAATTCCCTTTCATTTTTTACCAACACTTCTATAAATGGCGCTTTAAATAATCTCTATAAAATACTTAGATATAAATCGTACCAATTCTATATCTTCGCAATCTTATATAAATGAATCATGCGTATAGATATTATTACTGTATTACCAGAACTTTTAAAAAGTCCGTTTGAAGCCTCAATCTTAAAACGTGCTATTGAAGCTGGTTTAGTGGAAGTTCACTTTCATAATTTAAGAGATTATGCAACAGGTGGCTATAAATCTGTTGATGACACTCAATTTGGTGGAGGTGCAGGTATGGTAATGACTATAGAACCTATTGATAAGTGTATTTCAAAACTACAAAAAGAGCGTCATTACGACGAGCTTATATATATGACACCAGATGGAGAGCAATTAAACCAAAGTATCGCCAATCAAACGTCTTTAAAAGAAAACATTATTATTTTATGTGGCCATTACAAAGGTGTAGACCAACGCGTGCGCGATAAGTTTATAACTCGAGAAATATCTATTGGTGATTATGTGCTATCTGGAGGTGAATTAGGCGCTGCTGTTTTATGTGATGCAGTAATTAGATTAATACCTGGTGTTTTAGGGAATGAGACGTCTGCTTTAACAGATTCATTTCAAGATAATTTATTAGCACCACCGATTTATACAAAGCCTAGAGAGTATGATGGAATGAAAGTTCCTGAAGTATTATTCAGTGGTAACTTCCCTAAAATTGAAAAATGGCGAGAGGAACAAGCTTATAAAAGAACTCAAGAAAGACGACCAGATCTTTTAGAAGATTAATTACTAAATTGATATAGAATGCTTAGTTCTACTGAAATGCTTTTTACAATAGGTTCTATTATTAGTGTTTTTTCAACGCTTATTATATTAATGGCGTCAATTATTCTTTTTATAAAGAAGAAGACTCTAGCAACATGGATCATTTTAATAGGTACTATTTTAGTATTTATTACTTACATCGGAAATATTATTCTTAACGTTTTTGCAGGCAGAGGAAGTATGGATACTTTATTACTGTTACAAGGTGTTTCTAACATCGTTCAGAGTTTATCTTATTTAATATTTACTATAGGATTAACAATCCTTGCTATAACAGAATTTTCAAAAAAGAAATCATAGAATTAGAATAAGCTGACCCTTATAAAAATAATGCGTTAAAGCATTGTGTATATTATAAATATCATTACTTTTGCAAACCAATTTGGACCAACCTCTGGCGAGAATCGCGAATGTTGCTTTAAATCAAACTATTATAAATAAAATAAAATGAGTTCTTTAATAAAATTTGTACAAGACGAATTTGTAACACGTAAAGACTTTCCTGAATTCAGTGCTGGTGATACTATCACAGTATTTTATGAAATTAGAGAAGGTGAAAAAGTTCGTACGCAGTTTTTTAGAGGTGTTGTATTACAACGTAAAGGAAGTGGATCTTCTGAAACGTTTACAATCCGTAAAATGTCTGGAACAATTGGTGTTGAGCGTATCTTCCCAGTTAACTTACCTGCTTTACAAAAAGTAGAAGTTAACAAACGTGGTAAAGTACGTAGAGCTAGAATTTTCTACTTTAGAGGTCTTACTGGTAAAAAAGCAAGAATCAAAGAGGTTAGAAGATAATTCCAACTTATATATTACAATAAAAAAGCCTTCTGAAAAGAAGGCTTTTTTGGGTTATTAACTTTTGTTAATAAGTATAGTTTATAAACTGTTGATATCTAAAATGTTAAAAAACATAGTTAATCTCAAATAATTACGTAAATTAGTTAAACAATTAATAACAAGCGTTGCTTGGTTTTGAATTGAATTGAATTTCAAATTAATATTAAATTGTTACTAAAGATTCGTTCTTTAGGAATTAGGGTTGTTTTTTTAGGTTTTATTACAGTTTGTGTAAACAACTAATTTGTACTAGACCACTAAACTTAATAATGTGCTTTTAATAGATCACTTTATTAAAGAGAAAAGCTCATTAAAATGAGTAATATTCCATTCTATTGAATTCATTAATTTGAAAAACATAGAATTTAGTACCAAAAAATAAACCTAAGAAACAAAGTCATACCAAGTCAATACATTTTGAATGGTATAAAATGTTTCGAATTTGAAGCAGAGACTACGTAATCAAACAAGTTAATGATTTTAGTCATTGAACTTATTTAGTGAATTCTAAATAGATTAAGATAGTTTTGTTTCTAAGAAAGCCATATCACTGCAGATTATTCTGAATGATATGGCTTTTTATTTTTAAATCAATAACCTAATACATACTAATTACTTATTTATTTCTTTTGTATTCTTGCATAATGAACTTACCACTTATATACGAACAAGATTTTAATACCAGAGACTATACAACCCTACCCTTTGCAAAAGCAGAATATACAGACTGTACATTTACAGATTGTAATTTTGAAAGTACAGATCTTTCAAATGTTATATTTTTAGAATGCTACTTCATAGGCTGTAATTTTAGCAATGCTAATGTAATGCATACGACGTTTAATGCCGCTCAATTTAAAGATTGTAAAATTCTAGGTGTACTATTTCAAAATTGTAACACATTCCTGCTATCCTTCAATTTTACTAATTGCACATTAAATTTAAGTAGCTTTTACCAATTAAAAATTAATCATACAAAATTCAATTCATGTATAATGCATCAGGTAGATTTTACTGAGTGCAAAGCAAAACAAGTGGTTTTTAACAATTGCGATCTTAAACAGTCTATTTTTGAAAGTACAAATATTGAACAAGCAGACTTCTCAACAGCTTATAATTTCACCCTTAATCCTGCCGCAAATCAAGTAAAACAAGCTACTTTTTCTAAAGAAAACCTTTCAGGGTTATTATACAGCTATAATATTAAGATAAAAGGTTAAATTAAATATTTTAAGAGTTTATTTATCAATTTCATAAAATTAAACTCACTTAACTAACAATCTTATACGTGTAAAAATCAAACGTTTTCGTATATTTGCTCAGCTCAATTTCGAGCACAATTTTATTCATTTTATTATCAAGACTTATGACGAAAACAGCAAAGATTGTTTATACAAAAACGGATGAAGCACCAGCTTTAGCAACACGTTCATTTTTACCGATTGTGGAAGCATTTACAAAGTCTTCAGGTATTGTTATAGAAACAAAAGATATATCCTTAGCAGCTAGAATCTTGGCTACTTTTCCTGATTTTTTAACAGACGATCAAAAAGTAACAGATGCATTAGCTGAGCTAGGAGAATTAGCTAAAAAACCAGAGGCAAACATTATAAAATTACCAAATATCAGTGCATCAGTTCCTCAACTTATTGCGGCAATTGAAGAATTGCAGACTAAAGGATTTAAAATCCCTAGTTATCCAGACGAACCAAAAGATGATACTGAAAAAGAAATTAAATCGCGTTATAATAAAATAAAAGGAAGTGCTGTAAACCCAGTACTTAGAGAAGGTAACTCTGACAGACGTGCACCAAAAGCCGTTAAAAATTACGCAAAGAAAAACCCACATAGTATGGGTGCTTGGTCTTCAACATCTAAGACGCATGTATCAACGATGTCTAAAGGAGATTTTGCTCATAATGAAAAATCTGTAACTTTAGATAATGCTACTTCTGTTAATATTGTACATACAGACGCTAAAGGAAACAAGACAAACTTAAAGAGTGATTTAGGTTTATTACAAGGTGAAATTATCGATGCAACGATAATGAGCAAAAAAGCTTTACTTGAATTTTTAGAAGAACAAGTAGAAGATGCTTTAGATAAGAGTGTATTATTTTCTTTACACATGAAAGCAACCATGATGAAGGTGTCAGATCCTATTATTTTTGGTCATGCCGTTCGTGTATTCTTTGATGACTTGTTTAAAAAACATGGAAAAACTTTTGAAAAAATTGGTGTTGATGTTAATAATGGTTTCGGTAACTTATTAGAAAAATTAAGTGAACTTCCAGAAGCTAAAAGAGACATTATAAGAGAAGATATTCGTTTTGCATTAAATCACGGAGCTGATTTAGCTATGGTAAATTCAGATAGAGGAATTACAAATCTTCATGTACCTAGTGATGTTATTATTGATGCTTCAATGCCTGCAATGATTAGAACTTCTGGTCAAATGTGGAATGCAGAAGGGAAACAACAAGATACTAAAGCGGTAATACCAGACAGTAGTTATGCTGGTGTTTACAGCGCAACTATAGATTTCTGTAAAAAGAATGGTGCTTTTGACCCAACAACAATGGGAACTGTACCAAACGTAGGACTCATGGCTCAAAAAGCTGAAGAATATGGTTCTCACGATAAAACTTTCGAGATTACTTCTAAAGGTAAAGTAGAAGTTATTGATGCAGATGGTAAAGTGCTTTTAACTCATAAAGTAGAAGAAGGTGATATCTGGAGAATGTGCCAAGCTAAAGATGCACCAATCCAAGACTGGGTAAAACTTGCCGTTACAAGAGCAAGAGCTTCAGAAACACCTGCTGTTTTCTGGTTAGATAAGAAAAGAGCACATGATGCTGAATTAATCAAAAAAGTAAACTTATATCTTAAAGATCATGATACTGAAGGTTTAGATATTAGAATTCTTTCTTTAATTGATGCTACAAACTTTACTTTAAAAAGAATTAAAGAAGGAAAAGATACTATTTCTGTAACAGGAAACGTACTTAGAGATTACTTAACAGATTTATTTCCAATTTTAGAAGTTGGTACAAGTGCAAAAATGCTATCTATTGTGCCATTAATGAATGGTGGTGGATTATTTGAAACAGGAGCTGGTGGATCTGCACCTAAGCATGTTCAACAATTCATTTCTGAAGATCATTTACGTTGGGATTCTTTAGGTGAATTTTTAGCATTAGCTGTTTCTTTAGAGCATTTTTCTCAAGTAAACTCTAATGATAAAGCAAGTATTTTAGGTAAAACCTTAGATGATGCTTCTGATAAATTATTAGAAAACAGAAAAGGACCTTCAAGAAAAGTGAATGAATTAGACAACAGAGGAAGTCACTTTTATTTATCACTTTATTGGGCAGAAGCTTTAGCAAACCAAGATAAAGATGCTGATTTAAAAGCTGAATTTACAAGTATCTTCAATGCTTTATCTTCTAAAGAAGAAGAGATTGTTAAAGAACTTATTGATTGTCAAGGTGAGTCTGTTGATATAGAAGGATATTATCTTCCAAATGAAGATTTGATTTCTAATGCTATGCGTCCAAGTAAAGCTTTTAATACTATTATAAACGCGTAACTAATATTATATTATTGTTATACTAAAAAGCTTCCTTCGGGAAGCTTTTTTTATTTATTTTTAATATTATGTAACAAAAAGTTACGCTAATCGTCAAACGTAAAATACCCCATCAATCAATTAGATCATTCATAAGTTATGATATTAGTTCTCAAAAGAATCCTTTATCTCTTTTTACTCTGCCCTATTCTACTTCAAGCTCAAGAAAATTTTACGCTTAGCGGCACAATAGCAGATAACCAAAGTAATGAAACACTTATTGGTGTTAACGTCATTATTTCCGAGCAACAAACAGGGACTGTTACCAACGAATATGGCTTTTACTCTATTACTTTACCTGCTGGTACGCATAACATACAAATAAGTTACCTAGGCTTTAAAACAATTTCTGAAACCTTAATTCTTAATGGTAATCTTACAAAAAACTATAAACTTAACGAAAACACTGAAAGTTTAGATGAAGTTGTTATTACTGATAACATTGAAAGATTAAACATTAAAAAACCACAAATGAGCGTTAATTCTTTATCCATAAAAACGATAAAGAACATGCCTGTTGTTTTAGGAGAAGTCGATGTTATAAAATCTATCACCCTCTTACCTGGTGTTACCAATGCTGGCGAAGGCTCTTCAGGCTTTAATGTTAGAGGTGGTGCTGCTGATCAAAATCTTATTCTTTTAGATGAGGCTACAATTTTTAATTCGTCTCACCTTTTTGGGTTCTTTTCGGTTTTTAACCCTGATGCCATAAAAGATATTAAATTATATAAAGGCGGAATACCTTCTAAATACGGAGGCCGTATATCTTCTGTCTTAGATATCTATCAGAAAGAAGGGAATAGCAAGTCTTTTCATATGAATGGTGGAATTGGACTTATATCTAGCCGTCTATTAGCTGAAGGTCCAATTAAAAAAGACAAAGGTTCCTTTTTAATAGGTGGCCGTAGCAGTTATGCACATCTTTTCCTACCCCTTTTTGACTTAGATAATATTGCTTATTTCTATGATATTAACACAAAATTAAGTTACAACATAAACGATAATAATAACATTTATCTTTCCGGTTATTTTGGACGTGATGTTTTTAAGTTTTCTGACACTTTCGAGAATACATTCGGGAATTCTGTAGTTAACTTTAGGTGGAATCATCTTTATTCAGACAAAATATTTTCAAATTTATCACTTATTTATTCCGACTATTACTACGGATTAAAATTAGATTTCGTTGGCTTTGACTGGGTTTCAGGTATAAAAAACGTCAACCTTAAATACGACTTCAAACATTACATCAGTAATGATTTTAAACTAGAATATGGTTTAAATAGTATGTATTACAAATTTAACCCAGGAGATATTCAACCTATTAATGACGATTCGGGTATTAACCCATATAAACTTATTGATAAATATGCATTCGAAAATGCCATTTACATAGATGCAGAACATAAAATAAGTGATAAATTATCGGTTAGTTACGGTGCCAGATTAAGTATGTTTCACCGATTAGGGCAAGATGAATTAAATGTATATGAAAACTATAGTCCATTAATATTTAATGAAACTTTTGGCATCTACGAAAAAGCCGATCCTATAGGCACAGAAACTTTTAGTAAAAGTGATGTTATAGAATCTTTTGCAAACCTCGAACCTCGTTTAGCAATTGCTTATCAATTAAATGATAAATCTTCTGTAAAAGCAAGTTATAATCGTATGAGCCAATATTTGCATTTACTGTCTAACACAAGCTCACCAACACCTTTAGATGTTTGGTCGCCAAGTGGAAAATACATCAAACCTCAATTATTAGATCAGGTTGCTATCGGGTATTTTAGAACATTCAATAACAATGCTTATTCCTTAGAAGTCGAAAGTTTTTATAAAACCATTAAAAATCGTATTGATTATATTGATGGTGCCGATTTAATTGCAAACGACGCTATAGAACAAGTGATTCTTAATGGTGAAGGGCGCGCTTATGGTTTAGAGGTTCTTTTCAAAAAAAATGAAGGCAAGTTTACAGGCTGGGTTGCTTACACATTATCAAAATCAGAACAAAGAACACCTGGAAGAACAGCCATTGAAACTGGAATTAACAACGGACAATGGTACAACACACCTTACGATAAAACACACGATATTTCCATTACAGGAAGTTACGAATTAAATAAAAAATGGTCTTTCAGTTCTAACTTTGTTTTTCAAACAGGTCAGCCAACGACCTATCCAAACGGACAATATCAATATAATAATATCACCATTCCTAATTACGAAGCCCGAAATTCTAGCAGGCTTACCTCCTATCACCGTTTAGATTTAGCTGTTAATTACAACCCAAATCCAGAAAGCACAAAGAACTTTAAAGGCGAATGGGTATTCGGATTATACAACGTCTATAACAGAAAAAATGCCGCAAGTATTTCCTTTAGCGAAAACAGAAACTCAGGCACTAATGAAGCTACACGCTTATCTATTTTTGGTGTCGTGCCATCATTTTCTTATAATTTCAAATTTTAAATCATGAAAAGATTACTATATATAAGTCTCATTTTAATCCTTTTTACTAATTGCGAAGATGTCATTGACGTCGATTTAAATACTGCAGAACCTAGATTGGTTATAGAAGCATCTATCAACTATTTTAAAGGCACCACAGGTAACGAACAAAGTATAAAGCTAACTTTGTCAGCACCTTTTTTCGACGAAACAGTTCCTCCTGCAAACGGTGCAACCATACAGGTTTCAAATACCTCTGGCAACACGTTCAATTTTATAGAAACAGACAATACAGGCATTTATAATAATAGTACTTTCATCCCAACAATAGATGAAGTTTACACCTTAACCATAGATTACGAAGGCGAAACTTATACCGCAACCGAGACCTTAACAGCCGTTGTTCCTATAGATTATATAGAGCAAAATAATGAAGGTGGATTTTCGGGTGACGATATAGAGCTCAAAGCTTATTACACCGATCCTGCTGAAATTGACAACTATTATTTATTCGAATTTATTAGTGATATTCCAGTCGTTCCAGACTTAAATGTTAATGATGATACTTTTACAGATGGTAATCAAATTTTCGGCTTTTACACAGAAGAAGATTTAGAATCCGGAGATATTGTAACCATAAGAAATTATGGCATCTCTAATCAATTTTACAATTTTATGTACATTCTATTACAACAAGGAGGAGATTCTGGCGGAGGACCTTTTCAAACGCAGCCCGCAACAGTACGCGGAAATTGTGTTAATACAACCAATCCTGATAATTACCCTTATGGTTATTTCAGATTATCAGAAGTAGATGAAGTTATTTATACTGTAGAATAAATTATTTTTTTGGGCATTCCCCACCTTAGGGTGGGTCGCGTTATCCACTATATCTTTTTACAAATTACTTAGCCGCTATTAAAAATAGTTCGCCTATTTATAGATTGTATAGCAATACTAATTACTTCATGAATTTTGTAAAAAGGATGCCGTTACTACCACTAATGCAGCCTATACGCCAAAATTATTTCTTACCTTTAAGGCATGAATTTTATAAAGACAACAGAGCAAGACTCAAATTATACTAATCTCGAAAATATGTCTATTAACGAGATTATACATTCTATAAATAAAGAAGACCAAAGTGTTCCATTAGCTGTAGAAAAAGCATTACCACAAGTAGAAGCTTTTATTTTTCAAATCGTTAATAAATTAAAAGATGGAGGTCGTCTTTTCTATATGGGAGCTGGTACAAGTGGTCGTTTAGGAATTTTAGATGCCTCAGAATGCCCTCCTACTTTCGGAGTTTCACATGATTTAGTTGTAGGAATTATAGCAGGTGGAGACAAAGCCATAAGAAAAGCAGTAGAAAATGCAGAAGATTCAACCACTCAAGGTTGGAAAGATTTAGAAGCATATCAAATTTCAGAAAAAGATGTTGTTATCGGTATTGCTGCTTCAGGAACCACCCCTTATGTTATTAGTGCTTTAGAAAGATGTAACGCACAAAATATTATAACAGGCTGTATTACATGTAACCAAAATAGTCCTTTATCTTTAACAGCTCAATTTCCTATCGAAGTTATAGTAGGCCCAGAATTCTTAACAGGAAGTTCAAGAATGAAAGCTGGTACGGCTCAAAAATTAGTTCTTAATATGATTACTACAACAGTAATGATTCAATTAGGAAAGG